>NZ_BAABBW010000013.1:0-1068 GCF_039538185.1 Gryllotalpicola koreensis | reverse complement strand
TGTAGTTCCTCGTGAGGTTGTGAACGCGGTCTGATGGGGTTTGGCCGTCGATACCGGTGTGGGGTCGGTGGTGATTGTAGTGATGGACCCATCGTTGGTAGTCGGCGGCTCTGGTCTCGTCTGAGTCGTAGGTTTTCGCGTAGGCCCACTCGGCTGCCAGGGTTCGGTTGAAGCGCTCGACTTTTCCGTTCGTCTGGGGTCGGTAGGGCCGTGTAAATGTGTGCTTGATGGCACCGAGTTCGGCGGCGAGCTCGCGGGAGCGGTAGGCCGGGCCGTTGTCGGTCATGAGGCGCTCGACGGTGATACCGGCCTCGGCGAAGAACGCCACGGCGTTGCGCCAGAACGCGATCACGGTCTCTTTGCGCTCATCGGTGTGGATTTCGGAGTAGGCCAGTCTCGAATGGTCGTCGATCGCGTGGTGCAGGAACGCGTAGCCGCGGCCGCCGCGACCATGCCCGTCGTTGTTCTTCTTGCCTTCCCGGCGCCCGAGTCGTTTGTGGCCGCCGCCGTCGGGGATGCGGCCGAGCTTCTTGATGTCCATGTGCACCAGCTCGCCCGGCTTGGCCCGCTCGTATCGCACGGGCGTTGGCTTCCTCACCGGCAAGCCGGTGCTCTGATCCACATGCGCCAGTAGCGGCGCCCGATACCGTCTCAGCACCCGCTCGACCGTGGCCCGGGCCAGGTGCAGGTGGTAGGCGATGCGGTGCGGACCCCAGCGGCGGGTGAACCGCAGCGCGAGGATCCGCCGCTCGGTGCGCCGTCTCGTCTGGTTCGGGCTGCGATGCGGCCGGGAGCTGCGATCCGTCATCGGTAGCCCCGCCCGCAACCGGTCAGCCCACTTCTTCGCCGTAGCCGGCGAGCATTGGAACCGCTCGCCCGCCCGCCGATACGACCAGCCTTCCTCGACGATCGAGCGGGCAAGACGCAGCCGCCCTCGCGGCGTCAGATGGGCATTAGCGTGAGTCACGAAGACCTCCGTGAAGCGATGAGAGTGTGGTAACCCACATCGTTCCGGAGGTCTTCGCTACCTCAGCCCACGTTCACAACGTGCCGAGGAACTACACCTAG
>NZ_BAABBW010000012.1:0-1100 GCF_039538185.1 Gryllotalpicola koreensis | reverse complement strand
GGTTTGTCGTGCGGTGATCATGGGGCATTCGAAGGGGTCTTGGTGTCCGAGGCCGACGTTGTCGATGTAGTCGGTGACGCTGCGGAACGCGTCGCGCACACCGGTCTCGGTATACGCGACGTCGCGTTCCGTACAGAAGGCCTGGACGAGTGGGGCGGCGTGGCGCAGCTGGGGGCGGGCCATGGAGGGGAAGAGGTGGTGTTCGATCTGGTAGTTGAGGCCGCCCATGGTGAAGGAGGTGAACTGCCCTCCGCGGATGTTGCGGCCGGTGAGGACTTGGCGGCGGAAGAAGTCCAGCTTCTGACTCTTGGGCACGAGGGGCATGCCCATGTGGTTGATGGCGAACACGGCGCCGAGGTAGAAGCCGAAGACGGCGAGCTGGATGCCGAGGAACGTGCCGGCGCGGCCCGGGGAGAGCACAAGGAAGGTCAGGCCGATGAAGCCGCCAAGTCGCAGCAGGATGAGCCCGATCTCCACAGGGCGGTGCGGGACGGTGCCGCGTCCGAAGACCCGCTGGAAGCTTTGGATGTGCAGGATGAGGCCCTGGAAGAACAGGAAGGGGAAGAATCCGACGCTCTGATGGTCGAGTGTCCACCGGGCGAGCCGGCTGCGCTCGCGCAGCTGCGTGAGAGAGCTCGGAACGACGACGGGGATGTCGAGGTCGGGGTCGTAGCCGATCCGGTTGGGGTTGGCGTGGTGGCGGTTGTGCTTGTTGTTCCACCAGCCGACGCTCATGCCGACGAACAGGTTGCCGATGACGAGGCTGGCCCAGTTGTTCCACTGCCCGGACTGGAACACCTGGCGGTGTGCGGCGTCATGGCCGAGGAACGCGGCCTGGGTGAACGCGACGGCGAAGACCACGGCGAGCGGCATCTGCCACCAGGTGTCGCCGACACGAATGAACAGCACGACCAGTGCGGCCAGCGCGATCGTGATCAGCCAGAACTTGGCCCAGTAGTAGACGCGCCGCCGCCGCAGCAGCCCGGCGGCGCGGATCTGCTCGGACAAGTCAGCGAAATCCGTGCTCCGCCGGGCCGAATGCTCCTCGCCCGAGACCGGGCGGGTCGTGCGCTGGATGGTGCCGGGCCCGGTCGATGCGA
>NZ_BAABBW010000011.1:0-1106 GCF_039538185.1 Gryllotalpicola koreensis | reverse complement strand
TGTGGTGTCCGGGGAGGTTGGTCAGTCTGGTGACTGGTGGCTTGCCTCCGAGGGCGGAGTGGGCTCTGTGGTGATTGTAGAAGTGCAGCCAGGCCGGTAGCGCCTCGTCGCGTTGCGTGGTCGAGTCGTAGAACTTCGCGTAGGCCCACCCGTCGCCGAGGGTGCGGTGGAAGCGTTCGATCTTCCCGTTCGTCTGGGGCCGGTAGGGGCGGGTGCGCTTGTGCTTGATCGTCAGCTCGGCGCACGCGTCCCTCCACGCGAATGATCGGTAGGCCGGCCCGTTGTCGGACAGCACTCGTTGCACGCTCACTCCGTGATCGGCGAACCAGGAGACCGCGCGACGCAGCACGCCCACGGCGGTGGCGGCTTTCTCATCGGTGTGGATCTCGGCGTATGCGACGCGGGAGTGGTCGTCGATGACGGTGTGTACGAACGCAGTGCCGATCTTCGGGTGGCCGGTCCGCGTGCGCCCGGTGCGCTGGGCCGTCTCGGCCTTGTTCCGCTCGCCCTGCTGCTTGCCGACGAACCGCCAGCCGCCGCCGTCGGGGATGTTGCCGAACTTGGTGACATCCACGTGGATCAGCGAGCCGGGCTCGTCGTGCTCGTAGCGGCGCAGCGGCTCGCCCGTGACCCGGTCGATGCGGGAGAGCCGGTTGACGCGGCAGCGCACCAGCACGGCGTGTACGGTCGAGGCGGCCATGCCCAGCCGTCCGCCGATCTGGACCGGGCCGAGCCTGTGCCGCCATCGCAGCGCGACGATGCGGCGCACGTCCTCGGGGCTCGTCTTGTTCGGGCTGGAGTGCGGCCTGGAGCTGCGGTCGGCCATGCCGGCGGCGCCTTCTGAGCGGTACCGGTCGGCCCACTTCCTGGCGGTCTTGGGCGCGACCATGAACATGTGCGCGGCCGCCGCATAGGTCCACCCCCGCTCGACGATCAGCAGGGCCAGCCGCAGCCGGGTTTTCGGGGTCAGGGTCGCGTTAGCGTGGGACACGAAGGCCTCCGGTAGGTGAAGCGGTGAACTAGACAGCTCCACTCCACAACCGGAGGCCTTCCCCTGTCACATCGACTCACCGCCGCACGGCGGGACAACCTCCCCGGACATCACA
>NZ_BAABBW010000010.1:0-5434 GCF_039538185.1 Gryllotalpicola koreensis | reverse complement strand
CTAATGGGTGTTCGGCGGTGTCCTACTCTCCCACAGGGTCGCCCCTGCAGTACCATCGGCGCTGGGAGTCTTAGCTTCCGGGTTCGGAATGTGTCCGGGCGTTTCCCTCCCGCTATGGCCGCCGAAACATCTTCGACCAGGCACTGGTCGTTTTTCAGCTGGTGTGCTGGTGCCCGTATGTCGGGAACCACTCAGTGGACGCGAGTCAAGTCTCATGTTTTTGTGTGTTGTCAAGTTGTCGGCTTATTAGTACCAGTCAGCTGCACACGTTGCCGTGCTTCCACATCTGGCCTATCAACCCAGTCGTCTGGCTGGGAGCCTCTCCCCCGAAGGGATGGAGATCTCATCTCGAGGCCGGCTTCCCGCTTAGATGCTTTCAGCGGTTATCCATCCCGAACGTAGCTAATCAGCGGTGCTCCTGGCGGAACAACTGACACACCAGAGGTTCGTCCAACCCGGTCCTCTCGTACTAGGGTCAGATCCTCTCAAATCTCCTGCGCGCGCAGCGGATAGGGACCGAACTGTCTCACGACGTTCTAAACCCAGCTCGCGTACCGCTTTAATGGGCGAACAGCCCAACCCTTGGGACCTACTCCAGCCCCAGGATGCGACGAGCCGACATCGAGGTGCCAAACCATGCCGTCGATATGGACTCTTGGGCAAGATCAGCCTGTTATCCCCGAGGTACCTTTTATCCGTTGAGCGACGGCCGTTCCACAACGTACCGCCGGATCACTAGTCCCGACTTTCGTCCCTGCTCGACCTGTCAGTCTCACAGTCAAGCTCCCTTGTGCACTTACACTCGCCACCTGATTGCCAACCAGGTTGAGGGAACCTTTGGGCGCCTCCGTTACTCTTTAGGAGGCAACCGCCCCAGTTAAACTACCCACCAGGCACTGTCCCTTGACCGGATCACGGTCAGAAGTTAGATATCCAGAGCGACCAGAGTGGTATTTCAACAATGACTCCACGAACACTGGCGTGCCCGCTTCACAGTCTCCCACCTATCCTACACAAGCCGCACCGAACACCAATACCAAGCTATAGTAAAGGTCACGGGGTCTTTCCGTCCTGCTGCGCGTAACGAGCATCTTTACTCGTAGTGCAATTTCGCCGAGTTCGCGGTTGAGACAGCTGGGAAGTCGTTACGCCATTCGTGCAGGTCGGAACTTACCCGACAAGGAATTTCGCTACCTTAGGATGGTTATAGTTACCACCGCCGTTTACTGGGGCTTAAATTCTCAGCTTCGCTCTAAAGAGCTGACCGGTCCTCTTAACCTTCCAGCACCGGGCAGGCGTCAGTCCGTATACATCGTCTTGCGACTTGGCACGGACCTGTGTTTTTAGTAAACAGTCGCTTCCCACTGGTCTCTGCGGCCACTCCACGCTCCCCCAGCAAGTGGGTTCACGTTTCGGGCCCCCCTTCTCCCGAAGTTACGGGGGCATTTTGCCGAGTTCCTTAACCACGATTCTCTCGATCTCCTCGGTATTCTCTACCTGACCACCTGAGTCGGTTTGGGGTACGGGCGGCTGGAACCTCGCGTCGATGCTTTTCTCGGCAGCATAGGATCACCGAATTCCCCTTGACGGGTATGCGTCAGATCTCAGGCATACAGGAGACGGATTTGCCTATCTCCAGCCCTACATCCTTGCCCCGGGACAACCATCGCCCGGTACGGCTACCTTCCTGCGTCACACCTGTTACTACGCTTGCCTCCCCGGACTGGGTCGCACGCTCCGCCGGCGGCGCCACCACAAGGGCAGCAGTGCCGGCATCGGATGCTTAGCATTACCAGATCAGCATGGGCGGTTCTTCGCCGGTACGGGAATATCAACCCGTTGTCCATCGACTACGCCTGTCGGCCTCGCCTTAGGTCCCGACTTACCCAGGGCGGATTAACCTGGCCCTGGAACCCTTGGTCTTCCGGAGGACGGGTTTCTCACCCGTCTTTCGCTACTCATGCCTGCATTCTCACTCGTGTGGCCTCCACAACTGGGTCACCCCGCTGCTTCACCGCCCACACGACGCTCTCCTACCCATCACCGCGACTGGACCACGAAGGCCTGTCTGCTGCGGCAATGCCACGACTTCGGTGGCGTGCTTGAGCCCCGTTACATTGTCGGCGCGGAATCACTTGACCAGTGAGCTATTACGCACTCTTTCAAGGGTGGCTGCTTCTAAGCCAACCTCCTGGTTGTCTGTGCAACTCCACATCCTTTCCCACTTAGCACGCGCTTAGGGACCTTAGTCGGTGGTCTGGGTTGTTTCCCTCTCGACGATGAAGCTTATCCCCCACCGTCTCACTGCTGCGCTCTCACTTACCGGCATTCGGAGTTTGGCTAACGTCAGTAAGCTTTTGGGCCCCATCGGCTATCCAGTAGCTCTACCTCCGGCAAGAAACACGCAACGCTGCACCTAAATGCATTTCGGAGAGAACCAGCTATCACGAAGTTTGATTGGCCTTTCACCCCTACCCACAGCTCATCCCCCAGGTTTTCAACCCTGGTGGGTTCGGTCCTCCACGACGTCTTACCGTCGCTTCAACCTGGCCATGGGTAGATCACTTCGCTTCGGGTCTAGAACACGCGACTGAAACGCCCTATTCGGACTCGCTTTCGCTACGGCTCCCCCACACGGGTTAACCTCGCCACGTATCACTAACTCGCAGGCTCATTCTTCAAAAGGCACGCCGTCACCGGAACAAGCCGGCTCCGACGGTTTGTAAGCGAACGGTTTCAGGAACTATTTCACTCCCCTCCCGGGGTACTTTTCACCTTTCCCTCACGGTACTTGTCCGCTATCGGTCATCTGGGAGTATTCAGGCTTACCAGGTGGTCCTGGCAGATTCACACGGGATTTCTCGGGCCCCGTGCTACTCGGGAACACCCTCCGGCCGGCGCAGCATTTCGGCTACAGGACTCTCACCCGCTACGGTCAGCCTTTCCAAGCTGTTCGCCTACACCACGCACACGTCACCGCGGGAGAACGGCAGTCCTCCCCGAAGGGTCCCACAACCCCCACCACGCAACCCCTGCCGGGTATCACACGTGACAGGTTTAGCCACATCCGCGTTCGCTCGCCACTACTAACGGAATCGCTTTTGCTTTCTCTTCCTGTGGGTACTGAGATGTTTCACTTCCCCACGTTCCCTCTACCCGCCCTATACATTCAGGCGGGAGTAACCAGGTCACCCAAAGGGCCTGGCCAGGTTTCCCCATTCGGACACCCTCGGATCACAGTTCGCTTATCAACTCCCCGAGGCTTATCGCAGATTGCTACGTCCTTCATCGGCTCCAGATGCCAAGGCATCCACCGTTCGCTCTTAGAAACTTGCCACCACAACATGAGTCAAAAAAATCGTTCAGAGCCCACAAGACTCTGGAACAGACCATTTGGTGACCCGCAACCAAAAAAAGCTGCGGATCTAAGATGCTCGCGTCCACTGTGTAGTTCTCAAAATACGGACAGCACCCACAGGCCAGGACGAACCCGAACCCACAGGCCTGAGAAAAACCGCCAGCCCCTCCCCAACCAGGGAAGAAACCCGCACGGTCCCTCAGGACCCAACAGCGCGCACCCCCCGACCACCCCGGCCGGCCCCGTTCCCAACCCCCGAAGAGGCCGTACTGAGAACCGATCAGATCGATCGGAGGCATTGTCAACGTTCCACCCACGAGCCCCACCCCACAGACATCCGCCATGGGCATGGGTTCTGGACCAGCGAACTGGTCAGATGCTCCTTAGAAAGGAGGTGATCCAGCCGCACCTTCCGGTACGGCTACCTTGTTACGACTTAGTCCTAATCACCGATCCCACCTTCGACAGCTCCCTCCACAAGGGTTAGGCCACTGGCTTCGGGTGTTACCGACTTTCATGACTTGACGGGCGGTGTGTACAAGGCCCGGGAACGTATTCACCGCAGCGTTGCTGATCTGCGATTACTAGCGACTCCGACTTCATGAGGTCGAGTTGCAGACCTCAATCCGAACTGAGACCGGCTTTTTGGGATTCGCTCCGCCTTACGGCATCGCAGCCCTTTGTACCGGCCATTGTAGCATGCGTGAAGCCCAAGACATAAGGGGCATGATGATTTGACGTCATCCCCACCTTCCTCCGAGTTGACCCCGGCAGTCTCCTATGAGTCCCCGGCCGAACCGCTGGCAACATAGAACGAGGGTTGCGCTCGTTGCGGGACTTAACCCAACATCTCACGACACGAGCTGACGACAACCATGCACCACCTGTATACCGACCACAAGGGGGCGACCGTCTCCGGCCGTTTCCGGTATATGTCAAGCCTTGGTAAGGTTCTTCGCGTTGCATCGAATTAATCCGCATGCTCCGCCGCTTGTGCGGGCCCCCGTCAATTCCTTTGAGTTTTAGCCTTGCGGCCGTACTCCCCAGGCGGGGCGCTTAATGCGTTAGCTACGACACGGAAACCGTGGAATGGTCCCCACATCTAGCGCCCAACGTTTACGGCGTGGACTACCAGGGTATCTAATCCTGTTCGCTCCCCACGCTTTCGCTCCTCAGCGTCAGTTACGGCCCAGAGAACTGCCTTCGCCATCGGTGTTCTTCCTGATATCTGCGCATTCCACCGCTACACCAGGAGTTCCATTCTCCCCTACCGCACTCTAGCCCGCCCGTACCCACCGCACGCCTCAGGTTGAGCCTGAGGATTTCACGGCAGACGCGACGAACCGCCTACGAGCTCTTTACGCCCAATAATTCCGGACAACGCTCGGACCCTACGTATTACCGCGGCTGCTGGCACGTAGTTAGCCGGTCCTTCTTCTGCAGGTACCGTCACTCCGAAAAGCTTCTTCCCTGCCAAAAGAGGTTTACAACCCGAAGGCCGTCATCCCCCACGCGGCGTTGCTGCATCAGGCTTGCGCCCATTGTGCAATATTCCCCACTGCTGCCTCCCGTAGGAGTCTGGGCCGTGTCTCAGTCCCAGTGTGGCCGGTCACCCTCTCAGGCCGGCTACCCGTCGTCGCCTCGGTAGGCCACTACCCCACCGACAAGCTGATAGGCCGCGAGCCCATCCAAGGCCGAAAAAATCTTTCCACCCCCCACCATGCGGCAGAAGGTTATATCCAGTATTAGACACCGTTTCCAGCGCTTATCCCAGAGCCAAGGGCAGGTTACTCACGTGTTACTCACCCGTTCGCCACTAATCCAAGGGTGCAAGCACCCCCTTCATCGTTCGACTTGCATGTGTTAAGCACGCCGCCAGCGTTCGTCCTGAGCCAGGATCAAACTCTCCACAAAAAAATTGCGGCCGAGATCGACCATGACAAAAGAACATCAAAACTGACATTCAATCAATCAAATAAACCAAAGGAATCCAACACCCAACCAAAAACGATCAGGCGCCGGGAATTGGCATTGACAATGTGCACGCTGTTGAGTTCTCAAAGACCGTACGCACCC
>NZ_BAABBW010000009.1:0-26203 GCF_039538185.1 Gryllotalpicola koreensis | reverse complement strand
ACGCGACGTCGCGTATACCGAGACCGGTGTGCGCGACGCGTTCCGCAGCGTCACCGACTACATCGACAACGTCGGCCTCGGACACCAAGACCCCTTCGAATGCCCCATGATCACCGCACGACAAACCACGACACCCGTCAGCTGCGCGACATGATCCAAACAGAGCTCGTAACCGGGCGTGGCTGCTGTCCCCGGCTCTACGGCGGAGCGCGGCGCCGTGCGACCGAGCCGGTCACGGCTCACAGATGAGCGCTCACCAGCACGTCCGGCTGACCACGCATCGCCGAGAGGTGCGGGCCGGCGGTGGCCTGCCGCCCGGGGTGGAGCTCGCGGGAGCCTGGGCGTGGCGGTTCCTCGTCGTCGCGGCAGCTGTCGCCGTGTGCGGGTACGTGATCGCAACGCTCAGCGAGATCGTGATCCCGGTCCTCGTGGCGCTCCTCGTGTGCGCGCTGATCTCCCCGCCGGTCCATTTCCTGCAAGGCCGCCGGTGGCCGAAATGGCTGGCGATTGCGGTCTCCCTCATCGGGTTCCTGATGATCGTCGGCGGCCTGGCCCTGCTGGTCACCGTCCAGGTCCGCTCCGGGCTCCCCGCGCTCGAGTCTCGGTCTGTGACCCGCTACAGCGACTTCCGCAGCTTTCTGCGCACCGGACCGTTCCATTTGAGCGATACCGCCCTGGACGCGGACGTCGCGAATCTCGCCGCGACCGCGCACAAGTACAGCAGCACGATCTTCAGCGGCGCCTTGTCCGCCGGCGCCACCGCCGGGCGCATCGGCGCCGGCGCGCTCATCGCCCTGTTCGCCACGATCTTCATGCTCATCGACGGCCGCGGGGTGTGGGCCTGGATCGTGCGGCTGTTCCCCCGCCGCGCACGCCCGGCGCTCGACGGTGCTGGACTGGCAGGCTGGCGCACGCTCACCGCCTTCGTGCGCGTCCAGATCCTCGTCGCCGCCGCCGATGGCGTCGGCGTGGGCCTCGTCGCGTTCATCCTCGGCCTCCCCATGGCCGTGCCGCTCGCCGTGCTCGTCTTCCTCGCCTCCTTCGTGCCCGTCATCGGCGCGATCATCACCGGCGCCCTCGCCGTGCTCATCGCCCTCGCCTTCGTCGGCCCGCTGCCGGCGCTCATCATGCTCGCCGGGGTCCTCCTCGTCCACCTGATAGAAGCGCACGTCCTCCAGCCCCTCGTGATGGGCTCCGCAGTCCGCGTCCACCCGCTGGCCGTCGTGCTCTCCGTCGCGGGCGGCTCCTTCCTGGCGGGCATCCCCGGCGCCCTGTTCGCCGTTCCCGCCGTCGCCGTCATCCACGTCATGTTCAGCTACATCGCCACCGGCACCTGGCGCGGCATCCCGCATGCACGGCACACCATCACCGCGGGCCACGACACCAACTGACCGCTATACCTGGACATGAGCGCCGGAGACTCCCCCGTCGGCGCGACGGCAACAGAAATGCGCCCCCACGTGACCGTGGGGACGCAACCAAAGCTCGCCGGGCGCGAGGAGAACCCAGCAGTGGGCGTCGAAGCCCCCGCCCTCGTCCCCCCGGCCCTCGAGGTCAGTCCGTCCGGCCGGATGCGCAGCGGCAGGAACGGTGAAGGTGACCGTGGCGGCAGCATCCGCCACCGAACCGGCACACTGTCAACCCGAGACACCTCGCCAAGCGGCCCCTATGGACCCTCGACGGTCGAATGTCCCTGATCGACTGGGTGGCACGGTGTTCGGCGCATCGCCTACGCGCGAACAGCCGACCGGAAGGCACCTTCCACACAAGCGAGCCCGCGCCCCATTCCGAGGTGGCGGACGTGCGCGGCGTTTCGCGTCGCGCCAGTCGCCAACGATCGGAGCCTGCCATGAGCGTTCTCACCCACACGGGCACGGACTATGAACTCGACGACCGCACCCTGGCGCCTCAAGCAGAACGGCTCCGAGCGTTGCGCTCGTTGAGCCTCGGAACCGTTCTATCCGGCGATCGCGTCGCTGAGTCGTTCCCCGGTCTCCGGGTCGAAGACGTGCACGTGCTCGACCTTGGGCAGGAAGTACACAGTGTCGCCGGCATTCGGGTGCACGCGACCGTCGACCCTGACGACGATGTCGGTCAGGGTGCTGACCTCTGCGCCGGCATTGTCTGCGGCATGGCCGTAGAGGTAGCCGTCGGCGCCGAGCTCCTCGACGAGGTCGACGATGACCGGCAGCCCGACGCTCTCCGTCGCCGAAACGATGACGTCCTCGGGGCGCACACCGATCGTGACGCGCGTTCCAGCACCTGCCAACACGTGGCGAGGAACGGGGACGACCGCGGTGCCGAACTTCACGCCACCCTCGGTGACATCCGCGCTGAACAGGTTCATCGCGGGGCTGCCGATGAAGCCCGCGACGAAGACGTTCTTCGGGTCCGCGTACAGCTCGCGCGGGGTGCCGACCTGCTGCAGGACGCCGTCCTTGAGGACCGCGATGCGGTCGCCCATGGTCAGCGCCTCGGTCTGGTCGTGCGTGACGTAGACCGTGGTGACGCCGAGGCGGCGGGTCAGCGACGCGATCTGGGTGCGCGTCTGAACGCGCAGCTTGGCGTCGAGGTTCGACAGCGGCTCGTCCATGAGGAAGACCTGGGGACTGCGGACGATCGCGCGGCCCATCGCGACGCGCTGACGCTGACCACCCGAGAGGGCCTTCGGCTTGCGGTCGAGGTAGGGCTCGAGGTCGAGCATCTTGGCGGCCTCGCGGACGCGCTGGTTGCGCTCCTCCTTCGCGACGCCGGCGATGCGGAGCGCGAAGCCCATGTTCTCGGCGACGGTCATGTGCGGGTAGAGCGCGTAGTTCTGGAACACCATGGCGATGTCACGGTCCTTCGGCGGGACGTCGGTGACATTGCGCTCGCCGATGAAGATGTTGCCGCTGTTGACCTCTTCGAGACCGGCCAGCATGCGCAGCGACGTGGACTTCCCGGAGCCGGAGGGGCCGACGAGGACGAGGAACTCGCCATCGGCCACATCGATACTCAAAGCGTCAACGGCGGGAGCGGTCGAGCCGGGGTAGATGCGGGTGGCGTCATCAAAGGTCACTGTTGCCATGGGAAGTCTCTCGTTCGATGAAACCCCGACGGAACGGCTGCACGCGGGAGTCCACGATCGCGACTACGCTCATCAGTTCCTCCAGGAAAGGCGGGAACTGGTGCAGTTCGGACCTCCGACGTCGGCATGGGGCCGGGCGCCTGCGCTCACAGTAACCCCGATCCGGCATCGGCCGAACGAATCCCTGCGTATCCACAACAGCGCCACAGCTCCACGCTGTGAGCACGCACATCTGCGGCGCGTAGCTTCCGGTCATGAGTCAGACAACACGGCCTGTGACAACGTCCCGGCCAGGCGACCCCCAGGCCCTGGGGCTACGCAGCATCCTCACCGATCTTCTGCCCCGCACAGTGCACACCCCCGACGGACCGGAGCGCTACACCGTCTCCGCCGTCTTCACACGCCGCCCGACCGCAGGCGAGATCGAGGCGATCAACGGCGCTGAGGCACGGGCGTCGCTGGAAAGCGCCCACTACCCCCGGGCCACGCTCAAGGTCAGCGACCGGCGGCTTGAGATCGGGAACACCAGCCTCGAGGAACTCGCTGGCGGGCTGGCCGCGGTCATCTCTGGTCTGCTCGCCCGCATCAGCGCCACCGACGAAGCCCGCTCCCACGTGGCTGCCGACGAAGTCGCCGACCACAACCAACGCGAAGCGCAGCGCGCAGCGTCGATACGCGAACTCGTCGATGCCATCCCGCTCAGCCCAATCGGTTTCGTCCAACACTCTGAGGAACTGGGACTGGCGCGCCTGGTCACAGCGCTTCTGCCCTCCACGCTCGGAACCGAGTTCGCCTCCCGCCGCTACACCGTCACCGCCGAGTTCACCCGCCCACCAACCCGAACCGAGCTCACCATGATCGACGGCCCGACCGCACGAGCCCTGCTCGACGAAGCCGGCTACACAGCTGTGACCCTGAAACCGCGAGACCGCAGGCTCGAGATCCACGACACGAACCTCGCCGAACTCACCGACGGACTCGCCGCGATCATCGCCGCGCATCTTGCCGAGACCACCCAGGCCGCTACCGCGCGCGACACCGAAACCGCAGCAGAAGCCACGCGACTCGCCCAGCAAGAGGAGCAGCGCGCCGAATACATCAGGACCGCGGCGGCGGCGATCAGCTTCGCCGCGCCTCCCGAGCCTGGGCGCTCCGTGCCCGGCCAGGATGACGAGATCTCGGCGGAGGCGTCGGAACTCGGCGAGTGGGAAGACGAGGGCGGCAGCGCTGCCGTCAGCTGATTACGCCGGCCGTTCGGAGTGCGTCACCGAGCGATCCAGACCTGCTCGGCCAGACGGCTTTGCGGCCGAGCTCGGGATCGAACTCATACACCACGGACAGCACGTACACCGCGAGCCCAACCGCATCGCGGCCCGCGTTCATCCGCGTAGCCTCGCACAGCTCAGCGATCCGAGCGAGCTTCTCATCCATATCGCACCCTCGCACAAGAGCCTGAGGGGCGCCCCTGGGCCGCGGCGCCGTGCGCGACAACGAACGTTGGACGGACCGTCCCGCCGCCTGGCTACCGCAGATACCTGAGACCGCCCAGATTTACGCCGGGGCACGTCGCTGATCGCGACGGCTTCGGCTGCCCTCAACTGGTCTCGCACGAGGCCGAAATGACGCAACAGGCGTACTGTGAGGGTCAGAGCATCGGCAGACTCTTGAGGACACTGCCGGGTGGACCGGATCGCGGCGACGAGGGCGCGATCCCGCGAGGGGTGCCTTCGGCAGACGTCTCGAGGTTGCTCGTGCCAGGCGCACGGGCCGAAGAGAGCGAGCGCTGATGGTCCACTTCGGCTTCCTGTCCAGCTATCCGCCGACGAGGTGCGGACTCGCGACGTTCACTGAGTCGCTGATCTCCGCTCTGGTGAGCGCGGGTGGCGCGGATGCACGGATCGTCCGCGTCTTCGATGCGTCGCCTCTGCAGCCGATGACGATGCTGGGAGCGCATGCCGCGATCGCCGCCGATCTCATCGGCGGCGATCGCGTGAGCATGGCTGCGACCATCGGGGCTCTCAACAGCTGCGAGATCGCAATCATCCAGCACGAGTACGGCATCTACGGTGGTCCGGACGGCGACGAGGTCGTAGAGGTGCTGCAGGGACTGACGGTCGCCTCCATCGTTGTGCTGCATACGGTGCTCGTTGATCCGACGGCCCATCAACGGGAGATCCTCCGCGATGTCTGTCAGTTGGCGAGCGAAGTGGTCGTGATGACGGAGATCGCGCGAGACCTGCTGATCGCCGAATATGACGTCGAGGCGATCAAGGTCAACATCATCCCGCACGGTGTGCCCGAGTGGGCCGAAACGACCGCGTCACGGCCGCACACCACCAGGCGCGTGTTGACATGGGGTCTGATCTCGCCGGGGAAAGGCATCGAGTGGGGCATCCGTGCCATGGCGCAGCTCGGTGATCTGGGCAGGTCAATCGAGTACGTCGCCGCAGGCCAGACCCATCCGAAGGTGCTTGCACATTCCGGTGAGAGCTATCGCGAGATGCTGCTGGACCTTGCCGCGGAGCTCGACGTGGAGAGCGTCGTAACGATCGACGGGCGTTATCGCGATCGGGCAGAACTCGCCGAGCTGGTGCGTTCGGCCGACGTCGTCCTTCTGCCCTACGAGTCCCGCGACCAGGCGACGTCCGGCGTGCTCGCTGAGGCGGTTGCCGCGGGCATCCCCGTTGTGGCCACTGAGTTTCCGCACGCCGTCGAACTGCTGTCGGGGGGCGCAGGGCTGATCGTCGCTCACGAAGACCCGGCGGCGATCGCGGCTGCCCTGCGCAGGGTCCTCATGGGAAGCGGCACGGCGAATGCGATGCGAAGTGCTGCTCGTCGCGACTCGGCCAACACATCCTGGCCCGTGGTCGCCTCAAAATACCGTCTGCTGTCCGAGCGGCTCATCGCGCGGGCTGCCGCATGACAGGTTTCGGAGAGCTCCCCGCCCTCTCCTACACCCATCTCGCAGTTCTCACCGGCAGGCATGGCGTGTTCGAGCACGCCCTCGGCGCCGAGCCGCGGCGGGAAGGCGGCTACTGCGTCGACGACGTCGCGCGTGCCCTTATCGTGGTGACCCGCGACGAGATCCAGTCACCGCCGCTGCTGGCGTTCACCGAGATCTACCTGCGCTTCCTCGAGGGCGCGATCGCTGAAGACGGAAGCGCGCACAATCGGATGTCGGCCTTCGGCGGCTGGACGGACGAGCCCGGTGTCGGAGATTGGTGGGGGCGCCTTGTCTGGTCCCTCGGTCACGCCGCTGCGACGGCACCGAGCCATCGGATCCGCGAGCGCTGTCTCGTGGCGTTCCACCGCGCGGCTGCGGCACGATCGGACTCGCTGCGATCGATGGCCTTCGCGACTCTCGGCGCCGCGGAGGTGCTCCGGGCCCATCCCGCGGATCGTCTCGCACGCGAACTCGCCTTGGCAGGCGTTGCCGCAATTCCACCGCCAGAAGACCCAGCGTGGCCTTGGCCGGAACCACGGCTCGCCTACAGCAACGCATCGATCGCCGAGGCGCTCATCGCTGCAGGCGGCGTGCTCGGCGACCGCTTGCTCGAGCAACGCGGCCTGGCGCTGCTGCGGTTCCTGCTCTCTGTCGAATCAGCTCCCGGGCGACTATCGGTCACCGGCCCAGCAGGCCGCGGCCCCGGAGAGACCATGCCGCAGTTCGATCAGCAGCCGATCGAGATCACTGCGATCGCGGACGCTGCCGCACGGGCGTATGAGGCGACGGCGGACACCTACTGGCTCGACGGCATCCGCCTGGCCTGGGCATGGTTCACGGGCGAGAACGACTCGGGCACGGCGATGTTCGACATCGATCGCGGCGCCGGCTTCGACGGACTGGAGCCCGATGGGCGAAACGAGAACCAGGGCGCGGAGTCGACACTGGCCGGACTGAGCACGCTGCAGCAGGCGCGCCGCCACGCTATCGTGCTCAGTTCGGCCGTGCCGACTTCATGATCGGCCGCGAGCACGCGGCAGGATTGACCGCCGATGCGACCCGTCTCACCACGCGGCTCTTCCTCCCCGGTGAAGGCCTCACCTCTGCCCACTCCCGCACTGTCGAGATCGCAGCGCGTGTGCTGGCGATCTCGGCGAAGCGTACCGAAACTCTGGCTGCAGAACTCGTGGCCGCTTTCTCCGCCCGGCACCTCGACGTGGTATCCGTCTTCGAACGCAATGCCCGCGTGGTCGAGTCGCGGATCACGAATGCCGACACCCTCACTCCGGCGCAGAGAACGGTGCTCGGTGCGAGCTTCACTACCGAGTATGCGGTAGAGGGCGCCGCGCTGTGCAATCCGAGTGCAGTTGCCCATCCCGATCAGAGCGGCCTATTGCCGGGCCAGTTGCGCGTCGCGGTTTCCACGCGTTCGATCGGGGAGGGGCATCGGTCATCGATCACCTTCGCGGAGGCGGTGATCGGCGCCGATCGCAGCTGGACCTTCGCGGAGCGTCAGCATCCGCTCGCTCAGGCGAGCATCAACGAGGGCACATGGGATCGCGATCAGCTGCGTCGGGCGCTCGAGCAGGATGGTCGCCTCACCGAGCTCTCCAGCGCGGCGCTCAGTCGACTTCCCCAGCGTTTTCCCGCAGTCGCCGTCGCGGCCGCCGTCTCCGCGTTACCCGCCGAGCTCACCGCCCACCAGGACAGTCGGCTTGACGCCGAGGTTCTGCACAGGGTGGCGATGTCCACATATGAAGCGAACTTCGGCCCCGCCACCTCTCTCAGCCAGCGCGTGCTGCTGCCGGTGGCGGCCGACGAGGATCACGGCATGGAGGACGCCCGCTTCGTGCGCTTCACCGACGCCAACGGCGTCCGCAGCTATCGCGCGAGCTACACGGCATACGACGGCCGCGACGTCTCAACGCGGCTCATCACATCGCCCGACCTGGCCCACTTCGTCATCCAGCGCCTCTCCGGCGACGCGACGCACACCAAAGGCATCGCCCTGTTTCCCAGGATCGTAGGCGACGCGCACCTCGCGCTCAGCCGCACCGACGGCGAGAGCATCTCGCTTGCGCGCTCACCGGACGGGATGAACTGGACCGACGTCGCCGTCGTCCACCGCCCGACTGAGCCTTGGGAACTGGTACAGACAGGGAACTGTGGCTCCCCCATCGAGACCCCGCGGGGCTGGATCGTGCTCACCCACGGCGTGGGGCCGATGCGCAGCTACTCCATGGGGGCGCTGCTGCTCGACCTCGACGACCCCAGACGCGTGGTGGCCCGCACGACCGAGCCGATCCTGAATCCTGCGCGCGATCGCGATGCGGGCTATGTGCCCAACGTGGTTTACTCCTGCGGCGGGCTCGTCCATGACGGCACCTTGTGGATCCCATTCGGCATAGATGACAGCCGTGTGGGTGTCTTCTCGCTCGGCATCGACGAACTGCTCAACGCGATGACCGTGGCATAGCCCGGCCAGCCCATCCTGTGACATCACGCTGCAAGTACCTCCCGCGCTCGGGCATCTGCCGGTACGGGAGATCACCGCGGGCACCATCGATAGGCAATTGACGGTTGGGAACGCGTCTGCTCCCAACACTGCGAAGGCTGACTACAAAGTGATGTAGTGGCGTCGTTGCTTCGCGGGCCCGCGGCGGTGGGATCACAACCGCCTCGTTGCGCCCCGCGGCACATGGAGGTCCGCTCGTTGCGGAAAATGGGGTTACAGAGCCCGCGACGGCATGATCTACGCCACGTCAGTCCAACATGGTTTGCCAGCTCCGGCGCCTCATTGCCACATTTTCGTCGACATCCTCGGGCACGCCTCGATCGAGACGATGCGGACGTACCTCCATACGGACGGTACGGAGCTCGCGAGGGCCGCGATCAGCTTCGATCGACACTTCAGCAAGACATCCGTAAGGCACTGAAAACGGCCAAAACCCCTTGACCATGTGCGGTCAAGGGACTTTCGGGTCCCGTTTGGGTCCAAAAACCCGAAACGATCAGAAAAGGGTGAAACAAAATCCGCTTCTGATCAGGTATTTTTCAATGGTCGGGCTGACAAGATTTGAACTTGCGACCCCCTGACCCCCAGTCAGGTGCGCTACCAAGCTGCGCCACAGCCCGTTGCCGACCACGCCGAGGCGCAGGCAACCTGACCATCATAACGTGCCGCGAAGGCCGCACACGAATCGGCGGACCGTAGCTGAAGCGCCGATGTCGGCGGTTCGGTCTACCGTGTCGTCATGGCAGAGACCATGGCAAAGACGCTGAGCGACGCACAACTCCGCATCGTCCCCGCGAACGAGGCGAGCTGGTCGGACGTTCAGATGATCTTCGGTGAGCGCGGCGATGCGCACGGGTGCCAGTGCCAATGGTTCAAGGCGAGTGCGCGCGACTACCGCGAGCTCTCTTGGCAGGAACTCGAGCAGCGCGAGCGCGAGATCACGAACTGCGGCGATCCTCACGCCACGACGACGACCGGCCTGGTCGCGTTCCTCGACGATGATCCGGCGGCGTGGGTCGCCGTCGAGCCGCGCATCAACTACCCGCGCATGCAGCGGCAGCGCATTCCCTGGCAGGGGCGCGATGAAGACAGGGACGATCCGGATGTCTGGGCCATCACCTGCTTCGTCACCCGGGTGGGCTACCGCGGCCGCGGTCTGATGAGCGAGCTCACCATCGCTGCCGCCGATTACGCGAAGAGCCGCGGGGCACGCGCCGTCGAGGGTTACCCGCTCGTCGCTGAGGCGGGCGAGAAGCTCGGCTGGGGCGAGCTCTTCGTCGGTGCGCGCAGCTCTTTCGAGGCGGCTGGCTTCAGCGAGGTGAGCAGACCGAGCGCACGCCGGGCCGTGATGCGACTCGAGTTCGCCGAATAGCGAGGCTCAGCGGCTGCGCCGTTCCCGAACGCGCATGTTCAAGACGATCGGCGTTCCCTCGAAGCCGTAGAGCTCGCGCAGGCGGCGCTGGATGTAGCGCCGGTAGCCCGGGTCGAGGAATCCGGTCGTGAACAAGACAAATGTCGGGGGCCGACTCGAGGCCTGCGTGCCGAACAGGATGCGCGGCTGCTTCCCGCCGCGCAGCGGGTGCGGGTGCGCGGCGACGAGCTCAGCGAGGAAGGCGTTGAACTTGCCGGTTCCGATGCGGGTGTCCCAGGACTCGAGGGCGAGTTCCAGAGCCGGAACCAGTTTCTCCAGGTGACGTCCCGTCTTCGCCGAGATGTTCACACGCGGGGCCCAGTCGACGTGCGCGAGGTTCTGCTCGATCTCCCGCTCGAGGTAGCGACGCCGGTCGTCGTCGAGCAGATCCCACTTGTTGTAGGCGATCACGAGCGCGCGGCCGGATTCGAGCACGAGATCGACGATGCGCACGTCTTGCTCGCTGATCGGCTGGGTGACGTCGAGCACCACGACGGCGACCTCGGCCTTCTCCAGAGCGGCCGAGGTGCGCAGCGATGCGTAGAAGTCGGCGCCCTGCTGCAGATGAACGCGACGACGGATGCCGGCGGTGTCGACGAACCGCCACACCTTCCCGCCCAGCTCGATCTGCTCGTCGACGGGGTCGCGGGTGGTGCCGGCGAGGTCGTTGACGACCACGCGCTCCTCCCCTGCTGCCTTGTTCAGCAGCGACGACTTGCCGACGTTGGGCCGGCCGACGATCGCGACACGGCGCGGGCCGCCGACCTCGCGCTTCGCGACGGCCGACACGGCGGGCAGCTTGCCGACCACCAGGTCGAGCAGGTCCGCGACGCCGCGGCCGTGCAGGGCCGAGACAGGGTGCGGCTCGCCGAGGCCCAGCGACCACAGGTCGGCGGACTGCGGCTCGAGCCGCGCGTCGTCGACCTTGTTGGCGACCAGATACACGGGCTTCTTCGTCTTCCGCAGCAGCCGCACGACGTGTTCATCGGTGGCGGTGGCGCCGACGTTCGAGTCGACCACGAACATGACGGCGTCGGCGAGGTCGATCGCGATCTCTGCCTGCGCGGCCACCGAGGCGTCGATGCCACGGGCGTCCGGCTCCCAACCGCCCGTGTCGACGATGGTGAAGCGGCGGTTCATCCACTCGGCCTGATACGACACACGGTCGCGGGTGACGCCGGGGGTGTCCTCGACGACGGCCTCGCGGCGGCCGAGGATGCGGTTCACGAGGGCCGACTTCCCGACGTTCGGCCGCCCGACGATGGCGACGACGGGCAGCGCCGGCAGGTAGGTGATCTCGTCGATGTCCTCCGCTGCGGCATCCAGCACCGCGAGGTCCTCGTCGTCGAGCTCATAGTCGTTGAGGCCGCCGCGCAGTGCGGCGGTGCGCCGCTCGGCCGCCGCGTCGTCGAGCGCGGCGAGCTTGTCGGCCAGGTCGTCGCCGCCGACAGCGGCGTCGTCGAAGTCGTCGGTGTCGGCCATAAGGTTTCTCGTTTCTAACTGCGGGATTGAATCACTGCGATGACCGCGTCCACGGTCTCATCGAAGTTCAGCTCGGTTGAATCGACGGTCGTCACGCCGTCTGCGGCGGTCATGAAGTCCACGACGCGCGAATCGGCGCGGTCCCGCGCCTTCAGCTGCTCGCCGACGGCCTCGGGCGAATACCCGGTCAACTCGGCAGAGCGACGCCCCATTCTAACTTCTTCGCTGGCCGTCAGCAGAACGCGCACGCGGGCGTCCGGCGCGACGACCGTCGTGATGTCCCGCCCCTCGATCACGATGCCGGGCGCTGCAGTCTCGGAGGCGATGCGCCGGAAGATCGCCGTCAGCGCGGCGCGCACGTCGGGAACCCGTGCCACGAGGCTCACCACCCCGGTGACGGCGGGCTCGCGGATGGCATCCGTCACATCCGTCCCGCCGACGCGCACGAAGAAGTGATCGGGGTCCGTCGCCTCGTCGAGCTCGAAGGACGGCAGGGCGGAGACGACGGATGCCTGCTCCTCGAGCTCCACCCCGGCACGCTGCGCGTGCCAGGCGAAGGCGCGGTAGGCCGCCCCCGTGTCGAGGTAGGCGTAGCCGAGCTTGCGCGCGACGGCCTTCGACACACTCGACTTGCCGCTGCCAGCCGGGCCGTCCACGGCGACGACGACGGTGTCCTCGAAAGGGGCGGGGCTCATCCGGCGATCCTCCAACCGCGCTCGGTCAGGTCTTCGACGGTGCGCGCGAGCGCCTCGGGCACGACGGCGATCTCGGCGATGCCGATCTGCGCGCCGGGCGAGTGCTCCATCCGGAAGTCCTCGATGTTGATGCCGAGCTCGCCGAGTTCGGCGAACAGCCGGCCGAGCTGGCCGGGTCGGTCGTCGATGAGCACGACGACGCTCGCGAAGCGGCGATCCTGCCCGTGCTTGCCCGGCAGCCGGGCGACGCCGGCGTTCCCGCCCGCGAGCGTCTCGGCCAGCGCCCGGCGGCTTCCCGGCTCGTCGATGTTCTCGAGCGCCCCGATCACCTCGTCGAGGTCGTTGCGGTAGGCGCGCAGGATCGAGGCCACCGTCGCAGCGTTCGCCGACAGGATCTGCACCCACAGAGCAGGGTCGCTCGAGGCGATGCGGGTCACGTCGCGCACTCCCCCGCCGGCGAGGCCGAGTGCGGCGTCCGTCGAGCCGGCGAGACGGCGCGCCATCAGCGTCGAGACGAGCTGCGGGGTGTGCGAGACGAGGGCGACGGATTCGTCGTGGGCGCTCGCGTCCATCTCGACCGGCGTCGCGCCGAGGTCGAGCGCGAGCGCCTCGACGGCCGAGACGCTCTCGCGCGCCAGCCCGGGCCGCGGGCAGACGACCCACGGCCGTCCGAGGAAGAGGTCGGCGCGCGCCGAGATCGGTCCGCCGCGCTCCCGGCCGGCGAGCGGGTGCGAGCCGACGTAGCGCGCGAGGTCTGCGCCCGCCGCCGTGAGCTCGGCGAGCGGCGCGGCCTTGACGCTCGCGACGTCGGTCACGATCGCCTCGGGGAACGCGGCCAACTCGGCGGCGACGACCTCGGCGGTGGCGTCGGGGGGCACGGCCACCACGATGAGCGACGGGGCGTCGTCAGCGCGCGGCTCGCGCCCCGCGCCGTACTCGACGGCAAGGCGGGCGGCCGTGCGCGAGGCATCCGTCACCACCACATCGAGGCCGTACTGGCGCAGTCCGAGGCCGACGGATGCCCCGAGCAGGCCCGACCCGACGATGCGGGTCGTCCCGCGCACTCGCGCTTCCGTCACATCCGGCCTTTCTGCTCCTCGGCCTCGCGTGCGAGGGTGAGCAGCTGGCCGAGTTCGATTTTAGTCAGCTCGCGGGTGCGCCCCAGCTTGAGGCTGCCGAGGTGCAGGGGGCCGAAGCTGCGCCGCACCAGCTCGATGACGGGGTGGCCCGCGGCTTCCATCATGCGGCGCACGATGCGGTTGCGTCCGGAATGCAGCGTGAGCTCGACCATGGATGCCCCGTCGCTGGCCCCGCGTGTGACGAGCTTCCCCCGGTCGATGCGGATCGGCCCGTCCTCGAGCTCGATGCCGCTCTTGAGCAGCTGCAGGGTCTGGGCGGTGACGGTGCCCTTGACCTTGGCGATGTAGGTCTTCTCGACGCCGAACGACGGGTGCGCGAGCACCTGCGCGAGCGGGCCGTCGTTGGTCAGCACGAGCAGTCCGCTCGTGTCGTAGTCGAGGCGGCCCACGTTGAAGAGCCGCTCCTCGTACTGCGTGACGAAGCCCGAGAGGTCGGTGCGGCCGCGCTCGTCGCTCATCGAGCTGATCACCTTGGTCGGCTTGTTGAGCATGACGTAGCGCTTGCTCTGGTCGAGCTGCACGGCGACCCCGTCGACGGCGAGCAGGTCGGTCATGGGGTCGATGCGGGCGCCGAGCTCGGTGACCTTCTTCCCGTTCACGGTCACCCGGCCGCGCACGATCATCTCCTCGGAGGCGCGGCGGCTGGCGACGCCCGCGGCGGCCATGACTTTCTGCAGCCGCTCGCCGTCGGTGCGCCGCGCTCCCGTGTCGTCAGCGGACATCTGCGTCGAACCCTTCCGTCCCGTCGGTGAGCAGCGGCGAGATCAGCGGCAGCTCGTCGAGGGAGTTGATGCCGAGCTGCGTGAGCAGCAGCTCGGTCGTGCCGTAGTTGATCGCCCCGGTCTCGGAGTCCGCGAACAGCTCGGTGATGAGCCCACGGCTCAGCAGTGTGCGCACGACCGAGTCGACGTTGACGGCGCGGATGCTGGCCACCTGCCCACGTGTGATCGGCTGCTTGTAGGCGATCACGGCGAGCGTCTCGAGCGCCGCCTGCGAGAGCTTCGTCGGGTTCTGCGTCACGACGAAGTCGTTCACGACGCCGTCGTACTCCTCGCGCACATACAGCCGCCAGCCGCCGCCGACCTCGCGCAGCTCGAAGCCGCGCCGCACTCCCCCGGTGGCCGGGTCCTCGCCGTCGTAGTCCGCGGCGAGCGCCTCGACCGCCTGCCGCACGGCGGCGACGGGCGCGCCCACCGCGGTGGCGAGGCTCACGAGGCTCTGCGGCTCGTCGGCGATCATCAGAATCGCCTCGAGCGCGCGTCGCACGTCGAGCGCCCCGCTCACCGCCGCCCCCGCCGGCTGAGGATCACGCGAAGCGCGCGTCTCGAAGCCCTCGTCCGCTTTCGCGTCATCCGTCATAGTCAGCCCCCAGGTTCGCGAGGTTGTCCTCTGTCCAGTTCGCGGCCGACCATTGCACGGTCAGCTCGCCGAGCGGCTCGAGCTGCTCGAAGTGGATCGCGGCGTGCCGGTACAGCTCGAGGATCGCGAGGAAGCGCGCGATGATCACACCCTTCACCTCGACGCCGGCGATCAGCTCGCGGAACGACCGGGGCGCCCCGTCGCGCAGCAGAGCCACCACGGTGGCCGCCTGCTCGCGGATGCTGATGAGCGGCGCGTGCAGGTGGTCGAGCCCGACCACGGGGATCTCCTTCGGCGTGAACGCGAGCAGCGCGAGCGCCGCGAAGTCGTCGGCCGAGAGCGTCCAGACGAGCTCGGGCGTGCGCGCCCGGTATTTCTCGTCGAGCCGCACGGTACGGGGATGGCGACCGGATTCCCGCACCAGCCGCTCGTCGAACCAGGCCGACGCCTCCTTGAAGGCGCGGTACTGCAGGAGCCGCGCGAACAGCAGGTCGCGCGCCTCGAGCAGCGCGACATCCTCGGCGTCGACGAGCTCGCCCTGCGGCAAGAGCCCCGCGACCTTGAGGTCGAGCAGCGTCGCCGCGACGACCAGGAACTCGCTGGCCTGGTCGAGTTCCTCCGCGAGGTCGATCCCGCGCAGATAGGAGATGAACTCGTCCGTCACGCGTGAGAGCGCGATCTCGGTGATGTCGAGCTCGTGCTTGCCGATGAGCGACAGCAGCAGGTCGAACGGCCCCTCGAAGTTCTCCAGCGCGACCCGGAACGACGGGCTCTGCTCGTCGCCCCCGCCTGAGGCGGCGACCTCGAGCTCGCCGGAAAGCGAATCAGGCGACGGCGCCACGCGAGACGAGCTCCCGTGCAAGACGGCGGTAGGCCTCCGCGGCCGGGTGATCCGGCGCAAACTGCGTGATCGGCGAGCCGGCCACCGACGCGTCGGGGAACTTCACGGTGCGCGAGATGACGGTGTCGAGCACCTTGTCCTTGAACGCCTCGATGACGCGCTCGTAGACCTCGCGCGAGTGCAGCGTGCGCGAGTCGAACATCGTCACGAGGATGCCGTCGAGCTCGAGCGCCGGGTTCAGCCGCTCGCGCACCTTGTCAACCGTCTCGATCAGCAGCGCGACGCCGCGTAGCGCGAAGTACTCACTCTCGAGCGGGATCAGCACGCCGTGCGCGGCGGTGAGCGCGTTGACGGTGAGGATGCCGAGCGAGGGCTGGCAGTCGATCAGGATGACGTCGTAGTCGTCGCTCACCCGCCGCAGCACCCGGGCGAGCGCCTGCTCGCGCGCGACCTCGTTGACGAGGTGCACCTCGGCGGCCGACAGGTCGATGTTCGCCGGGATCACGTCGAGGCCGGGCACACCGGTCTGCTGAATCGCATCGTGCGGCTCGAGCTTGCTGTTCAGCAGCAGGTCGTAGATCGTGGTCGCATCGTGCGTGTTCACCGCGAGACCGGCCGAGAGGGCACCCTGGGGGTCGAAGTCGATCGCGAGCACGCGGCGGCCGTACTCGGCGAGAGCCGCGCCGAGGCTGATGCTGGTCGTCGTCTTGCCGACGCCGCCCTTCTGGTTGCACAGCGTGATGATCCGCGCGGGCCCGTGCTGCTTCAGCGGTGCTGGCACCGGGAAATCGGTCTGCGTGCGCTCCATCGGCACAACCCTACCGCGCCCTCGGATGCGCCTGCGTGTACACGTCGCGCAGGGTGTCGGCCGTCACGAGCGTGTACAGCTGGGTCGTCGCGACGGATGCATGACCCAACAGCTCCTGCACCACGCGCACGTCCGCGCCGCCCTCGAGCAGGTGAGTGGCGAAGGAGTGCCGCAGCGTGTGCGGTGACACGGGGGCCGTGAGCTCGGCCCGCTCCGCGGCCTTCTTGATGATCAGCCACGCGTTCTGCCGCGACACCCGCTGCCCGCGCACGCCGAGGAACAACGCGGCCGCATCCCGGCCCTTCCCACGGTTCGCGAGCGCGGGCCGGGCGCGCACCAGGTACGCGTCGAGCGCGGTGCGCGCGTAGCTGCCGAGCGGCACGATGCGCTGCTTGTCGCCCTTGCCCGTCAGCCGCACGATCTCCTGATCGACGACGTCGTCCACGTCGAGGTCGACCGCCTCTGAGACGCGGGCGCCGGTCGCGTAGAGCAGCTCGAGCAGCGCGCGGTCGCGCAGCGCGACGATGTCGTCGCCCGAGGCCGTCTCGATGAGCGCGGTGACATCCGCCTGCGGAATCGCCTTGGGCAGCCGCAGCGGCTTCTTCGGCGTGCGCAGCTCGCGCGCGGCATCCGTCTGCGTTCTGCCCTCGACCTGCAGGAAGCGATGCAGCTGCCGCACGGTCCCGAGCATGCGAGAGACGGATGCCGCAGCCAGCCCCTGCTCGCCCAGATGCTTCGCGTAGGCGCTCAGTGTCGCGGGAACGACGTCATCGAGCGACACGATCCCCTGGTCACCCAGCCAATCGGTGTACGTCGCCAGATCGCGGCGATACGACGCGACCGTGTTCTGCGCGAGCCGCCGCTCGAGCCCCGCATACCGCAGGTAGGCGGTGACGTCCCGCTCGATCCGCGTCGGCGGCCGGTGCTCCTCTAGCGCAGCCGCGGGTGCCTCGACCACGGCTCCTCCGGCGCGCCGAGGTTCGCCCAGCCCCGTGCCCGCGACGCGTGCGCGGCCAGCGCCCCGATCGTGAGCGGCGGGTTCTGCAGCCGGCGGGCAAGCACCCCGTCGACCACCTCGTCGAGCGGCACCCAGCGCTTCACGATGTCGGCCTCCTCCTCGCTGCGGGCGAAAGCCTCCGGCGTCGCCGAGAGGCCGCGCGCGAGGTAGAGGCGGATCGCTTCGTTGCTGCCGCCGGGCGTCGTCCAGAACTCGCTGAGCACGCTCCAGTCCGTCGCGACGAGGTCTGCCTCCTCCGCGAGCTCGCGCTGAGCGGCGAGCAACGGGTCCTCGCCCTCGATGTCGAGCAGGCCGGCCGGCAGCTCCCAGTCACGGTAGCGGATCGGATGCCGGTACTGCTGGATCACCAGCATCCGGTCGTCCTCGTCCAGCGCGACGACAGCGACGGCACCCGTGTGATCGATGTAGTCGCGCCGCAGCTCGTGCCCGTTGTAGTCGAACACGTCGGAGCGCACGTCCCAGACGCGCCCCTCGAAGACGAGCTTCGAGTCGAGGACCTCGACCTGAGCGGGCTCGTCGGCGATCAGACCGTCCTGCTCCGACGACTCAGGCAACGTTCTCGGTCTCCTGCTCCTCGACGGGGAACAGGCGGGTCGACTCCTGGCGCTCGAGCGCCGCGCCGATCAGGCCGCGGAACAGCGGGTTGGCGCGGTTCGGGCGGCTGCGCAGCTCGGGATGCGCCTGCGTCGCGACGTAGAAGGGGTGCACGTCGCGCGGCAGCTCGACGTACTCGACGAGGTGGCCGTCGGGCGAGACGCCCGAGAACCAGAGCCCGGCGTCCGCGATCTGCTGGCGATACGTGTTGTTGACCTCGTAGCGGTGGCGGTGGCGCTCGGATGCCTCGGGCGCGTCATACAGCTCGGCCACGATCGAGCCCTCGGCGAGCTTCGCCGGGTACAGCCCGAGGCGCATGGTGCCGCCGAGGTCTCCGCCCGCGATGATGTCGACCTGCTCGGCCATGGTCGCGATCACGGGGAACTCGGTGTCGGGGTCGAACTCGCTCGACGACGCACCGGGCAGGTCGGCGACATGGCGCGCGTACTCGATGACCATGCACTGCAGGCCGAGGCAGAGGCCCAGGGTCGGAATGCCGTTCTCGCGCGCGAATCGCAGCGCGCCCAGCTTGCCCTCGATGCCGCGGATGCCGAAGCCGCCCGGCACGCACATGCCGTCGACGTCGGCGAGCGCCTTGGCCGCACCCTCCGGGGTCTCGCAGGTGTCGGAGGCGACCCAGCGCAGGTGCACCTTCGTGTGGTGCGCGAAGCCGCCGGCCTTCAGCGCCTCGGAGACCGACAGGTAGGCATCCGGCAGGTCGATGTACTTGCCGACCAGCGCGATCGTGATCTCCTTGCGAGGCTCGTGCACGACCTTGAGCAGCTCGTTCCAGCTGGTGCGGTCGGGCTCGCCGGCCTTGGCGCCGAGGCCGAGCTGCTCGATGACGTAGCTGTCGAGGCCCTGCTCGTGCAGCGTCACCGGGATGTCGTAGATGCTCGGCAGGTCGACCGTGTTGATGACCGCGTCCTCGTCGACGTCGCACATCAGCGCGATCTTCTTCTTGTTCGAGTCAGAGACAGGCCGATCGCTGCGCAACACCAGAGCGTCGGGCTGGATGCCCATCGAGCGCAGCATCGCGACGGAGTGCTGCGTCGGCTTGGTCTTCTGCTCGCCCGAGGCGTTCATGAACGGCACGAGCGAGACGTGTACGAAGAACACGTTCTTGCGGCCGAGCTCGTGGCGGATCTGCCGCGCCGCCTCGATGAACGGCTGCGATTCGATGTCGCCGACGGTGCCGCCGACCTCGGTGATGATGACGTCGGGCTGCGGGTCGGCGTGGGCCTGCAGACGCATGCGGCGCTTGATCTCGTCCGAGATGTGCGGGATGACCTGAACGGTGTCGCCGAGGTACTCGCCGCGACGCTCCTTCGCGATCACCTGGGAGTAGATCTGACCGGTGGTGACGTTCGCGGCCTGCGAGAGGTTCACATCGAGGAAGCGCTCGTAGTGGCCGATGTCGAGGTCGGTCTCTGCACCGTCATCCGTGACGAAGACCTCGCCGTGCTGGAACGGGTTCATCGTTCCCGGGTCGACGTTGAGGTACGGGTCGAGCTTCTGCATCACGACGTGCAGGCCGCGCGACGTCAGTAGATTGCCGAGGCTTGCGGCGGTGAGGCCCTTGCCCAACGAAGAAACGACACCACCCGTCACGAAGATGTGCTTGGTTGTGTCGTTTGAAAGGCCCGCGTCAGAAGAATCCACCACGGGCCTCCATGCTATCGCACCCCAGCTGCCGGACGAGCAGCCGCGCCCCCAAGGCGCGGCGTATCGAGACCCCTCTATCCCTGAGCCAACTCCAGCAGCTCCCGCGCGTGCGCGACTCCGCTCTCGGAATCCGCGAGCCCCGACAGCAGCCGCGCCATCTCGGCCTCGCGCTCAGCTCCCTCAAGCTGCCGCACGCTGCTCTCGGTGACCGCGCCGCCGGTGTCCTTGACGACGGTGAGGTGGTTGTTCGCGAACGCGGCGACCTGCGCCAGGTGCGTGACGACGAGCACCTGCGAGCGCTCGGCCAGCTGCGCGAGCCGGCGCCCGATCTCGATCGCGGCGGCCCCGCCGACCCCGGCGTCCACCTCGTCGAACACGAAGGTCGGCACGGGGTCCGTTCCCGCGAGCACCACCTCGATCGCAAGCATCACGCGTGACAGCTCGCCGCCCGACGCGCCGCGGCCGAGCGGGCGCGGCTCGCTGCCCGGGTGCGGCTGCAGCAGGATCGCGACCTGGTCGCGCCCCGATGCCCCGAGCTCACCTCGGTCGCTCACCTCGACGACGATCCGCGCGTCCGGCATGGCGAGCGCGGCCAATTCCTGGGTGACGGATGCCGCCAGCTTCTCCCCCGCCGCGACACGCGCCTTCGTCAGTGCGGCCGCCAGCGCCTCGGCGGCCTCCGCATCGGCCGCGACCTGCGCGCTCAGCGCCTCGATGCGCTCGGCGTCCCCGTCCAGCTCGAACAGCCGAGCGCTGCCGGTCTGCAACCGCTCGATGACGTCGTCAAGTGACGTGCCGTGCTTGCGCACGAGGGACGCGAGCAGCGCCTTGCGCTCCTGCAGCAGCTCGAGATCGTGCGAGCCCTCCACGTCGAGCCCCGCCAGATACGAGGAGAGCTGCGCCGCGGCATCCGTCACCTGGTACTGCGCCGCCTGCAGCGCCCCCGCGAGCGCGCCGAGCTCGGCGTCGTGCCGCCCGGCGCCTTCGAGCGCACGCCGCGCACCGTCGAGCAACGACAGGGCATCGGGGCCATCGGATTCCTCGGCGGACAGCTGCTCGCGGGCCTCCGCCGCGGCGACACGCAGAGTCTCGACGTTCTCGAGCCGCTCGATGCGCTCGTCGAGCTCGACGTCCTCGCCGGGCTGCGGCGCGGCCGCCTCGATCTCGTCGAGCGCCGCGCGCAGCTCCTCCGCCTCCCGCACACGCCGATCGCGATCGCCGGTGAGCGTCTCGAGCTCGGCCGCTCCGTCCTTCCAGCGCCGCCACACCGCCTGGTATTCGGCGACGGATGCCTGGAACTCCGCCCCGGCGAAGCGGTCGAGCGCCTCACGCTGCGCCGTCGCGCTCTTCAGCCTGATCTGCTCGGACTGCCCGTGCACCACCACGAGCCGCTCGCCCAGCTCCGACAGCACGGCGACGGGGGCGCTGCGGCCGCCGGCGTAGGCGCGGCTGCGCCCCTCCGGCGACACCGAGCGGCTCAGCACGAGCTCCGCGTCCCCACTCTCGCCGATCGGGTCGACGTCTCCCCCGGAATCCCGCACCCGCTCGGTGATCTCGCCGCCGGCGGGAACCCGCCAGCGCCCCTCGACCCAGCTCTGCGACGCGCCGATGCGCACCGTGCCGCTGTCGGAGCGCGCGCCGAGCAGCAGACCCAGCGCCGTCACGACCATCGTCTTGCCCGCGCCGGTCTCGCCCGTGATCGCGGTGAACCCGGGCCCGAGCGGCAGCGCCGCCTCGGCGATCACGCCGAGATCGCGGATCGAGATCTCCTCGATCACGCTGTATTCCCTGAATCGCGGCTCCGCCGCGATGAGCTCACGCCCGTCACGCCGGCCCTCGCCACCCCAGCACCGGCAGGTTGAACTTCCGCACCAGCCGGTCGGTGAACGCGGCGCGGTGCATGCGCGCCATCTTCACCGGGATCGGCGATCGCGTCACGACGATCCGCGCGCCCGGGCGCAGATCGATCGAGCGCCGCCCGTCGCACCACAGGATCCCGCCGGTCTGCACGCGGTCGAGCAGCTCGACCGCGATCGCCGAGTCCGGCGTCACGACGAGCGGCTTCGCGAACAGCGCGTGCGCCGAGATGGGTGTGAACAGCAGCGCGTCGAGCGTGGGCCACACGATGGGCCCGCCGGCCGAGAACGAATACGCGGTCGATCCCGTGGGCGTCGACATCACCACGCCGTCGCAGCCGAAGCTGGAGAGCGGCCGCCGGTCCACCTCGACCATGACCTCGATCATGCGCTCGCGGCTCGCCTTCTCGATGCTCGCGTCGTTCAGCGCCCAGTCCTCGTGCACGACCTCGCCGTCGTACTTCACCCGCACGGCGAGCGTCATGCGCTCCTCGACCTCGTAGTCGCCGGCGAGCGCCCGCGACACCGAGCGCGACAGATCGTCCCGTTCGCTCTCCGCGAGGAATCCGACGTGCCCGAGGTTCACGCCGAGGATCGGCACGTCCTCGCCGCGCACCATCTCGGCCGCGCGCAGGATCGTCCCGTCGCCGCCGAGCACGATGACCAGCTCGAGATCGCCGGGCCGGCATTCGGCGCCGAGCACCTCGAGCCCCATCAGCTCGGGCGCGTACGCGCGCAGGTCGTGCAGCTCGTCCGAGCTGAGCACGGGCACGACCCCGGATTCCTCGATCAACTGCCTGCACACCTGCAGGGCCGCCTCGAGAGACTCCTCGCGCCCCGTGTGCGAGACGACCAGGATGCGGCGACCGCCCATCGAACGTCACGCTCCCGTCATCGTCGAAACCCTGTCCACCCATTCTGTCGGATTCCCGCCGCGCTCCGCCGACATCCAACACAGGTACTCCTGATTGCCGTGCGTCCCCGCGATCGGCGACGGCACGAGCCCCGCCGTGCCGAGCCCGAGATCCCATGCGGCCCAGAGCACGCCGGTCACCGCATCGGCGCGCAGCACCGGGTCGCGCACGATCCCCTCCTTCACGCCGGTGCGCCCGACCTCGAACTGCGGCTTGATCAGCAGCACGAAGTCCGCATCGGGGGCGACCGACGCGCGTGTCGCCGGCAGCACGTGCGTGAGCGAGATGAAGGACAGGTCGCCGACGACGAGCTCGGGCGATTCCGAGATACCGGATGCCTCAGCCAGTGTCGCCGCGGTCAGATAGCGCGCGTTCACGCCCTCGATGTCGCTGACCCGCGGGTCACCCTTCACCGGCACGGAGAGCTGGCCATGCCCGACGTCGACCGCGAGCACATGCCGCACGCCCCGCTCAAGCAAGACCTGCGTGAATCCGCCGGTCGAGGCGCCGAGGTCGAGGGCGAGCCGGCCGCGCGGGTCGACGTCGAAGGCGTCGAGCGCCGCGATGAGCTTGTGCGCGCCGCGGCTGACGTAGTGGTCGGGCAGTGCGACGGCGATGTCGCTCGCGTCGTCGACCTGAGCGGATGCCTTCACGACGGCCTTCCCGTCGACGCTGACGCGCCCGTCGGCGATGAGCTTGGCGGCCGCGGTGCGCGACCGCGCGAGTCGGCGCGCGACAACTGCCGCATCGAGCCGGGTGGATGCCACCGGCTCAGCGCCCGCCCTGGCGGTCGGCCGCGTCGAGAGCTTCCCGCAGTTCGTCGTGCAGGTGCGCGTATGCCTCTGCCCGCGTCTCGAGCGGCTGGTCCTCGATGAGCTTCAAACGCGGCAGCAGCGCGTCGCCGCATGCGTCGTCCCGCTCATCCGCCATGGCTTCCACGCTACCGCGAGCTAACGGTACAGGCGCTCCGGCACGTCGAGTGCGTAGATCGCCGTGCCCGAGTCCCAGATCGCGCGGCACGCAGCGCGCAGCAGATCAAGGCGGCTGTCCCCTTCACGCACGACCTCGACCGCAGTGCCGTCGATCCGCACCGCGGCGTCGCCGACGACCACCGCTCCGCCGCGCCCCTTCTCGGCAGCCGGGTAGGGCTCGTGGAGCCCGCGCAGATCGTCGAGGATGTACGTCGGTCGCGAGTCCGGCCCCGCGGCGAGCAGCTGCTTCCCGCCGTCGATGCCGGTGAGCACGAGCACCGAGTCGATGCCGGCGCGGTTCGCACCGAGGATGTCCGTGTCGAGGCGATCCCCGATGAAGATCGGATGCTTCGCGTCGAAGCGCGAGCGCGCCTCCTCGAAGATCGCGACCTCGGGCTTCCCAGCGACGACGGGCAGGCGCCCGACGGCGTTGTGCACCGCGGCGACCAGAGTCCCGTTGCCGGGGGCGATGCCACGCGCCACCGGGATGCTCCAGTCCATGTTCGTCGCCACCCACGGGATGCCGTTCTCGCCGCCCGCGAGCGCGAAGGACGCCTCGGCGAGGTCTTTCCAGCCGAGCTCCGGCGAGAAGCCCTGGATGACCGCCGCAGGATCGTCGTCCGCCGAGGCCACGACGGTGAAACCCGCTGCTGAGACCACGGACGACAGCCCGTCCCCGCCGATCACGAGGATCCGCGACCGTGCCGGCACGAGCCCGGCGAGCAGTCGCACGGCGGCCTGTGGCGAGGTCACGACGTCGCTCGGCTTCACATCGAGGCCGAAGCCGCGCAGCTGCTCCGCCACTGCGGCATCCGTGCGCGATGCGTTGTTCGTGATGTACCCGACCCGCGCGCTCCTCGCCGCCTGGTTCAGGCTGGCGACGGCGTGCGGAATCGCCTCGTGCCCCTTGTAGACGACCCCGTCGAGGTCCGCGAGGATGACGTCAACGCCGTCGAGCGGCGCCACCTGGTCGCTATTCCTCGTCCGGAACAGTGCCATGGCCGTCCTCGTCCTCCCCCAGCAGCTCGGCCACCTCGTCCTCGACGGTGAACTGCTCGTCCGCGTCTCGAGCGGCGTCGTCCGCGTCTCGAGCGGCGTCGTCCACGTCTCCGGCGACCTCCTCCTGCGCGCCGGCGACAGCTTCGAGCTCGACGCCCTCCTCGAAGTCGCCGCCCTCGACGATCACATCGATGGTCTCGTGCTCCGCTGCGGCCGACGCCTCATCGAGAGCCTCGGCCGCGCGATCCGCGCGGTCCCACCACTGCTGCGCCTCGCCGCTGCGACCGAGCTCCTCGAGTACATCTCCGTAAGCCTGGAAGAGCGCAGGGCTCCACGAGTACGCGACGTCGGGGTCCAGCTGCGGGATCTCGAGCTCTCCCAGCGCCAGCTCCGGCTGCCCGAGATCGAGCCGCGCGCCCGACATGGCGATGGCGAGGGATGCCTGCACCTCGTTGCTCAGCGCCGCACGGTCCACCGTGCGCCCGAGCTCGAGCGCGCGCTCCGGCCGCCCGACGCCGCGCTCGCTGTCGACCATCAGGGGCAGCTGGTCGTCCTTGCCGGAGATCCGGCGGTAGGTGCGCAGCTCGCGCAGCGCGAGCGCGAAATCGCCTGTGGCGTAGGCCGTGATCGCGAGCGTCTCGCGCACGACGCCCACGCGCCCTGCGCGCCGCGCCGCCGACAGCGCGTGCCGGTGGGCGAGCGCCGGGTCGTCCTCGATCAGGCGGGCCGCCATCACGAGGTGCCGCGCGACGTCCTCCGCGTTGTCTTTGGAGAGCGTGCGCAGCTCAAGGCGCGCGGCGTAGTCCAGATCCTTGGAGGTGACGGATTCCGGCAGCTCAGGGTCGTCGTGCCGAGGGCGGACCGATTTGAGCTCGTCCCGCCGCCTGCGCTCTGGGTCGTCGCGCCACTCCGGCCGCGAGGCCTCGCGATCCCCGCGCGCCGGCCTGCCGTCGCGCGTCCAGAGCCGCTGCTCGTCATCGCGACGCGGGCGGTAACCGCCTTCGCGACGGTCGCCCTGACCACCCTCCCGGCGCGGTCCGCGGAACTCGCCCTCGCGCCGCGGCTTGAAGTCTCCCTCGCGGTGCGGACGGTCATCCCGGCTCCCAGAGGACCGCCGCGCCCCGTCACGCGGACCCCGTGCGTCATCGCGCCGCGGCCGAGCGTCCCGGTCGCCGAACGATCGCGCCCGGCCGTCGCGAGGCACGTATCCGCGACCCTCGCCGTCACGGCGAGGATGCTGCTCTCCGTACTGCCGCCGTTCGCCGTCACGTGCAGCATGCCCACGGCCCTCGCCGTCACGACGAGGGCGCGGCCCACCGTCGCGCGACGCGTAGCGGTCGCCGTCACTTCGCGGCCGGCTGTCGCGATCAGAGGAGGAGCGACGGTCGCCCTGGCGTGGCGCATACCCGCGACCCTCGCCGTCACGGCGCGGCCGGTCGCCGCGGTCGCCGTACGGGCGACGTTCCCCGTCACGCGCAGCGTAGCCGCCGTGGCCGCCACCACTGCGAGACGCGCGATCACCCGAGGACCCGGACCCTCCGTCGCGACGCGGTCGACTGTCCCGATCACCGTAGGGGCGACGCTCACCGTCCCGGCGATCGCGATCCGCGCCGCCGCGGTCCGAGTTGTAGCGCGGAGCAGACCTGCCATCGCGACCGCGGGGACCGCCGGGCCCGCGGCGCGGACCGCGTTCCTTGTCGTCTTCGCCTGAGCTGTCGCTCACGGTCTACTCCTCACGCTGCTGTGGATTTATAGGTATTAAAGCGAAAGGGCCATCCGAATATCGGATGGCCCTTTCCTAATGGGTGTTCGGCGGTGTCCTACTCTCCCACAGGGTCGCCCCTGCAGTACCATCGGCGCTGGGAGTCTTAGCTTCCGGGTTCGGAATGTGTCCGGGCGTTTCCCTCCCGCTATGGCCGCCGAAA
>NZ_BAABBW010000008.1:0-60155 GCF_039538185.1 Gryllotalpicola koreensis | reverse complement strand
GACTCAGACGAGACCAGAGCCGCCGACTACCAACGATGGGTCCATCACTACAATCACCACCGACCCCACACCGGTATCGACGGCCAAACCCCATCAGACCGCGTTCACAACCTCACGAGGAACTACACCTAGGCGGACGCCGCTCAGATGCTTGCCGGGCATTGCCTTACAGTTCGGTAAAGACCCGGTCATCTGCCGTTCACACGTCCCCCGAAGTGGGAGGCTATGAGAAGTGCCCCGCTGGTGGTCGGACCAGCGGGGTTCTTCTCTGTCCGGGCACGTCTGGGCCCATGTCACAAATCGGCCCGCTCGTCCGTCGGACTGGCATGGACACCTCGCCGAGATGCTTGGCGGGGTCGCGGACTAGTCGCCGCTCTCGCAGCGGTGAGCTCTTTCCGCTCACAGGGTCGACTTCTCGCGAGTTGTACACACATTCGATATTTCGCTTCCTAATGTCAGGACTCGCCGGTAATCTCTGTTGCATGAGTTCGGTGCTTGATGCGGTGCGAGAGGCGACCACGGTGGTCGTCTCCGCCCTGCCGTGCGCCGAGCAGATCGCGCAGCTGTCCGACCCGGAGGTGACGGCGCTGATGGCCGAGCTGGGCGCGCTCTCACGCAAGGTCGCTGCGACCAGTTCACTCGCAGCCACCGACATCGACCGCCGCTCAGCTCGTGAGCTGGGGGCGGCCGGGCTCGCGCAGTCGAACGGGCTGCGGAACGGGCCGGAGTTCGTGCAGAAGCTCACAGGGTCGTCGATCGCGGAGGCGAAGAGGCTGGTGCGTACCGGCGGGTTGCTCGAGACGGCGGAGTCCCTGGCGCCCGCCGTCGATGCGGGGCCGGGACCGCGCGATCTCGCCGCGCTTGCAGCGCTGGCCGGCGAGTGGGAAGCGCCGATCGCGGTCGCCGTGCGCAACGAGTGGCTCTCGGCCGATCAGGGCGAGGCGCTGCGCTCGGGGCTGGGGTCGCCACGATCGGCGGCACTCGCCGACGCCTGGCGGCACGCCGCCCTCGCTCTGATCGGCGAGGCGTGGGCTTCCGAATGGACGGCGGAAGACCTGGCGCGCGCGGCGGGACGCCTGCGCGCGAACCTCGACGCGGCCGCCGCAGACGCCGATGCGCGGGCGCGGTTCGAAGCGCGTTCGCTGAAGCGGCGGCAGTTGCGCAGCGGGAACTGGAAGTGGGACCTCGAGCTCGACCCCGAGACCGATGCCGCGCTGTGGGGCCCGCTGAGCAGGCGGCTTTCGCCGCGACTCGGCGGTCCGCGGTTCCGCACCGAGGAGGAGATCGCACGAGCGGCAGAGCTCGAGCAGGACCCGCGGACCAATGAGCAGTTGCTCGTCGACGAGTTCGCGGGCATCTTCGTCGCCGGCGTCGCCGCGGAGTCGGCGACGGGTGCGTTCGGGAAGGCAGCGCCCCACGTCTCGATCGTCGTCACGACCGACGAGCTTCGGAAGGCGAAGGAAGCGGCCCCCGGCGGCGCGGCCGGCGTGGCGTGGGTCGGCGGCGGCCAGCCGGTGTCGGCGATGGCCGCGCTGCGGTCGATCTGCACCGGCACCTTCACGCCTGTGCTCTTCGATGAGAGCGGCGCGGCGATCGACGTCGGGAAGGACCAGCGGCTATTCACCGCGAAGCAGCGCCGGGCAATGACCGTGCGCGACGGCGGATGCCGGTGGCCGGGTTGCACGAGGCCACCGGGCGAGTGCGAGGCGCACCACGACAATCCGTGGGGCGAGAGTCTGCTGAATCGGAAGACGGAGACAAGAGATGGAATCCTGCTTTGCAAGTTCCATCATCTGACCGTCCACAATCACGGGGCGCGCATCTCACGGCAGGGGTCTGTCTACTTCCTGCGCTGGCCGGGGCGGGCACCCGTGCCATTGAGTTCCAAATCCGGGGTGATGACGCGGCTCGGCGGCCCGATGCGCAGCGAGCACGCGCGGTTGAATGGAAAGGTGAGCACCGATGGCTGAGGAACCCTGGTACGAGCAGCTGCGCCAGCAGTGGCTGCCCGAGCGCGTGAAGGTGCTGATCATCGATGAGGCCGCACCCGAGCTCGCGGCCGACTCGAAGCACGAGTTCTTCTACTCGCCGAACGTCGTCAGCTGGGATCCGCTGTTCCGGGCGGTGGTCGATGTGTACTTCGACGGGGAGTTCCCCCCGGCGGGCGCCGACAAGGCGCCCTATCTCGCACGCTTGCGCGACGAAGGCGTCTACGTGATCGAGACCATCCCGTTCCCCGTCGGCGCGTACAGCCGCGGCGAGCGGCCGCATCTGACGGCGCGGTTCGCGAAGTCCGCGATCGAGCGGGCCGTGGCCCTTCAGCCTGAGGGTGTGGTGATCGCTTTCAACTCGGGGTTCCGCGCGTTGGGGCCGGGGCTCGAGAAGGCAGGGCTCACGGTGCTGCACGATGCGCCGGTGCCGTTCCCGCGCGGGCGCTACCGCGAGCAGTTCATCGCGGCGCTGGCCGAGGCGGTCGGGCGGGAGCGCGAAACGGCAGCGTAAGGGGGCACGACGGGTGGGGGATGCGGTGCGTTGCCCGGAGGACCTCTCAGCGACGCCGACGGCGCAGTGACTCGAGCGCCGTTCGAACAACTGCCCATGCCGCGGCGGCCAACGCCAGTACGGCGATCAGCTCGGCGACGCGGACGATCAGCATGGTCTGAAGCCTAGGTGCGGTGCGGCATCCGTGCGTCCATCGACTTCTTATCCGGGCCATAGGCGAGCGATTCTCTCGTCTCAGATCGGGCCAGCACAGTGAGCGACATGATGGCCCTCCTCACACGTCCACGAACGTGGATCATTACGGCCGTCGTCGTTGTCGTCGTCGCGGGCGCCGCCGTCTGGTGGTTCGGATTCGCACACAAGACCGACGCCAACGCGGCGCCCGCCACCTCGACGACTCTGACCGTGTCGACGCAGACTCTCCAGCAGTCCGTCTCCGGCACCGGCACCCTCTCCCCCACCGTCGACCAGCAGGTGGACTTCGTGCCCTCCGGCACGGTCACCGCCGTCGACGTCAAGGCCGGGCAGACCGTGAAGGCCGGCGACACGCTCGGCACCGTCACGACGACGCAGGCCGACGCCGACCTCGCGCAGGCGAAGGCGACGCTCGCGAGCGACCAGGCGAAGCTCGCGTCTGACCAGGCCGCGAGCGACGGCTCCGCCACAGCCACGGCCCAGATCGCCGCCGATCAGGCGGCGGTGGATGTCGCACAGGCATCCGTCGACTCCGCCCAGAAAGAGGTCGACGGCACCACCCTCAAGGCGCCCGTCGCCGGCGTGGTCACAGCCGTCAACGTCGCGGTCGACGATTCCGTCTCCGGTTCGTCGGGCTCATCGTCGAGCAGCAGCACCGGGGCGTCGAGCTCGAGCTCGTCCCGCTCGGGCTCGGGCTCGTCGCCGTCCAGCAGCCCGAGCACCGGCTCGTCCTCTTCGTCGTCGTCCTCCAGCTCGAGCAGCGCCTTCGAGATCACCGGCACCGACTCGTGGACGACCGAGATCAGCGTCTCGGCCACCCAGGTGAAGAACATCAAGGTCGGCAACCAGGTCACCCTCTCGACCAGCGAGAACCCCTCCTTCTTCGGCACTGTGAGCTCGATCGGGCTGCTTCCGTCGACCAGCTCGGGAGCCGCCACCTACCCCGTCGATGTGCAGGTGACCGGGAAGCCGGACAACCTCTACGACGGCGTCTCGGTGACGGCCAAGGTCATCTACAAGCAGATCGCGGACGCCCTCGTCGTGCCGAGCCTCGCGATCAGCCAGTCGAACGGCGCCTCGACCGTCACCCAGCTGGTGGGCGGCAAGCAGGTGCAGACCACGGTCAAGACCGGTATTCAGAGCGGCCAGTACACGCAGATCACCGACGGCCTGAAGTCCGGCGACAAGATCGTGCTGAAGTTCACGCGCCCGACGGGCACGACGGGTGGCACCGGTCAGAGCGGCCAGAACGGCAGGACCGGTCAGACCGGGCGGGGCGGATTCGGCGGCGGCACGGGCGGATTCCCCGGCGGCGGCACCGGATTCGGCGGCGGATTCGGCGGCAGCGGTACCGGCACGACCGGCAACTTCCAGCGCCCCTCCGGTGCGGGCAACTGATGGCTGAGGCATCCGTCATGCCCGTCTTCCGCGCGCCCGGAAGCAGCGAACCCGTCATCCAGCTCACTGCCGCACGCAAGACCTACAAGACCGGCTCGATCGAGTTCGAGGCCCTGCGCGGCATCGACCTCGACATCAACGCGGGCGAGTACGTCGCCGTGGTGGGTCCGTCGGGCAGCGGCAAGTCGACGGTCATGAACATCCTCGGCTGCCTCGACACGCTCACCAGCGGCTCGTACCTGCTCGCCGGCGAGAACGTCGAGGATCTCGACGAGATCGACCTCGCCGACGTGCGCAACAAGCGCATCGGCTTCGTGTTCCAGCAGTTCCACCTGCTGCCGAGTCTGTCGGCCTGGCGGAATGTCGAACTGCCGATGGTCTATGCCGGGGTGCATCGCGACGAGCGCCGCCGGCGCGCCGTCGCAGCCCTCGAGCGCGTCGGCCTCGGCGACCGGATCGACAACAAGCCCGGCCAGCTCTCGGGGGGCCAGCAGCAGCGCGTCGCCGTCGCGCGGGCACTCGTGACCGAACCGACCATGATCCTCGCCGACGAGCCGACGGGGAACCTCGACTCGCAGTCCACCGAGGACGTGCTCGCGTTGCTCGATGAACTGCATGAGAGCGGTCGCACGATCGTGCTGATCACGCACGAGACCGACGTCGCCCAGCGCAGCCGCCGCATCGTGCACGTGCGCGACGGCCAGGTCACGAGCGACGAGCCCAATACGCCCACGCATCTGATGGGGGGTCACGCAGCATGAACTGGATGGAGACTGCGCGGACCTCGTGGTCCGCGATCGGCAGCCACAAGATGCGCTCGGCGCTCACGGTGCTCGGCATCCTCATCGGCATTGCCGCCGTCATCCTGACGGTCGGCCTCGGCCTCGGCACCCAGAAGGATGTGTCGAGCCAGATCTCCTCGCTCGGCTCGAATCTGCTGATCGTCTCGCCCGGCTCGTCGACCTCGTCGACGGGCGTGCGCGGCGGCTTCGGCACGGGCTCGACGCTGACCGAGGCCGACGCGACCGCGCTGTCGTCGAAGGTGAACGCGCCCGATATCGCCGGGGTCGACGCCGAGAAGTCGTCGTCGCAGGAGCTCACGGCAGGATCGACCAACTGGACGACCACGGTGGTCGGCGTGACGCCGTCCTACACGAGCGTGCGCAACCGCACGCTGTCGGAGGGCACCTTCATCACCGCGAAGGACCAGGCCGACGAGGCATCCGTCGTCGTCCTCGGCTCCGAGACCGCGACCGAGCTGTTCGGCTCGACCCGCGTCGTCGGCCAGAGTGTGACGATCGACTCGCAGACCTTCCAGGTGATCGGCGTGCTCGCGTCTTCCGGCTCCAACTCGACGAGCAACCTCGATGACACGGCCCTCGTGCCGCTGTCGACGATGGCCTCGAATCTCGTCGGCGGCTCGCAGGCGAACTCGGTCTCGACGGTCTACCTGCAGGCGAAATCGGCGGATGCCCTGCCGGCCGCCTACCAGGAGGCCAAGGCGCTGCTGCTGAACCGGCACAACATCGCCTCGGCCGATGATGCGGACTTCACGATCTCGAGCCAGGACGCGCTCGTCGGGGCGGCGACCAGCGTGTACAAGACGCTGACGATCCTGCTCACGGGCATCGCCGCGCTGTCGCTGCTGGTGGGCGGCATCGGCGTGATGAACATCATGCTCGTGTCGGTCTCGGAGCGGACCCGCGAGATCGGCCTGCGCAAGGCGCTCGGCGCACCGCCTGGGGCGATCCGCAACCAGTTCCTGGTCGAGGCAGGCACGCTCGGCCTCACCGGCGGCATCATCGGCGCCGCTTTGGGTATCGTCGCGGCGCTCGTGCTGCCCGGCGTGATCGGCTCGTCGATCGAGGTCTCCGGGCTGGCGATCGGGCTCTCGCTCATCGTCTCGATCGGCATCGGGATCATCTTCGGGGTCTATCCGGCCACCCGCGCGGCGCGGCTCGCGCCCATCGACGCATTGCGCACCGAGTAGCGCACAGAACCATGAGGAATTCAACAATGAACAGCAAATTCTCCATCGTCGCCACTGCTTCGGCACTGGTGGTCGGCGCCGCACTGGTGCTGACCGGCTGCTCGTCGAACTCGTCGACCGGCGCTTCGAGCACGTCGAAGAGCAGCAGCCCGACGCAGGGTCAAGGCCAGGGCGGCGCGGGTGGTCAGGGCGGCTTCGGCGGCGGTGGCACGACGGGTGAGATCGCCGCGGTCAACGGCAGCACGCTGCAGGTGCAGTCCAGCTCGTCACAGACCGCGGTCGACGTCAGCTCGTCCACGACGATCACGAAGACCGTCGACGTCGCACTCTCTGCCGTGAAGGTCGGGGAGTGCGTCACGGCCAGCACGAGGCCGTCACAGGGCTCGTCGAGCTCATCCAGCTCATCTAGCTCGGCCAGCAGCGCCGTGAGCACCGTCGCGATCTCACAGCCGACGAACGGCAGCTGCGACGCCGGCTTCGGTGGGCAGGGCGGCCAGCGCCCGAGCGGACAACCCACCAACCGTCCGAGCAGCCGGCCGTCGAACTTCCCCTCCGGTGCGCCGAGCGGCGGCCGCGGCGGCAACTTCGTGCTGCCGACCAACGGCAAGGTGACCGCGGTCACCGGTTCGTCCATCACCGTCGACGCGCTCGACTTCCAGACCCAGAAGACGAGCTCGAAGACCGTCACGGTCGACAGCTCGACGACGTATACCGAGCAGCAGAGCGGCGCGAGCTCCGACCTCGTGGTCGGGCAGTGCGTGGTCGCCCGCGGCAAGGCGGACGACACGGGCACCGTCGCTGCGACCGCGATCACCGTGTCGGCGCCCGTGAACGGCAGCTGCGAGACCGGCTTCGGCGGACGCGGCTTCGGCGGAGGCCGTGGCGGAAACGGCGGCAACGGCGGCAACGGCGGCAACGGCAGCAACGGCAGCAGCTCGGGCAGCAGCAATGGCTGACCCGAAGCGCGCTCGCGTCCGTCGGCGGGGTCGAATCATCGCCGGGGTGTCGGTCGGCGTGGTGATCTGCCTCGCCGGCGGCACCGCCGCCTGGGCGGCTCTGCGCCCCGACACCCCCAGCTACCGGCTGGCCTCGGCGGAGAAGGCGGATGTCACACAGACCGCATCCCTCGCCGGCACGGTCGCCTCGGCGACGCGCTCCGATCGGGCGTTCCAGGTCTCGGGCACGGTCTCGGGTGTCGACGTCAAGGTGGGCGACAAGGTCACGGCCGGCCAGACTCTCGCGACGCTCGACGCGAGCACGCTGAACGATGAGGTCACCCAGTCGCAGCAGGCGGTCACCACCGCCCAGCAGAAGCTGAACGACGACCTCGCCTCGCAGACGTCGAGCGCGAGCACGAGCACGTCGAGCACAGCGGACGCGGCCGCGGCGACGGATGCCCCGGATGACGCCCTCGCCACCGCGACCTTCGTCGCCGCGGCCACACCGACGAAATCGAGCGCGAACTCGACCATCGCCGCCGACGTGAAGGCCGTGCAGGCCGCGCAAGCCGCTCTGATCGACCTGTACACGGGCACGAGCGGCGTCGATGCCGTCACCAACGACGTCAAGGCCCAGCTGACCGCGGTGCAGGCGACACTCACCGGCCTCGGGGACAGCAACGGCGCCTGCGCCGTGTTCACCGCGCTGCCCGCGGGCACCGACCAGGCGACGGCGGACACCGATCTCACGGCATGCCAGGACGCCGTGACCGCGGCGCTGTCCTCCACGGACGCCGGCGACACGAGCACCAGCGTCGCCGAGGCGCTGACCCAGCTCGGCACCGAGCTGAGCGCGCTGAACGAGTTGCAGACCAAGATCACCGCGGCGGAGTCGGCCCTCGACAACGCCGTGACCAAGCTGCAGAACGACGCCGACGCGGCCGGGCAGAGCAGCGGGTCCTCCCCCAGCTCGCCGAGCACGCCCACGAAGCCGAGCGCCGGCGGCTCGGGTTCGTCGTCGGGTGGCTCCGGCACCTCGGGCGCACCGAGCCGCTCGGGCAGCGCACCGAGCGAGGGCAGCACAGGCAGCGGCTCCGGAAATGGAACCGGCACCGGCACCGGCAGCAGAAGCGGAAACGGAAGCGGCTCAAGCAGCGGAGGCAGCACAGGGACCAAGACCACCCAGGTGGCGACCGCCGAGGACATCGTCTCCGATCAGGCATCCCTCGCCTCCGCCCAGGCGAACCTGGCCGTCGCTCAGCAAAACGTCGGCCTCGCCACTCTCACCACGCCGATCGCGGGCACCGTCGCGGCGGTGGGCATCTCGGCGGGCTCGTCGGTGAGTGCCGGCTCGACCAGTGAGGTGATCAGCGTGATCGGCGACGACGGGTGGGTCATCGACACCTCGGCCACCGCGAGCGCCATCGGGCCGCTGAAGGTCGGACAGACCGCGGACGTCACCGTTTCGGGCGTTTCCGGCACCCAGCACGCGAAGGTCTCGTCCATCGGATTCCTCAACACCGCGACCGACTCCTCCACGCCGTCGTACGACGTGACGCTGTCGATCACCGACCCGGCGAGCGGGCTGCTCAACGGCGCCTCCGCCCGCACGACGGTCGACGTCGACACGGCGCGCGATGTGCTCACCGTGCCGAGCTCTGCGGTGCATCTCGGCACCGGGAACAGCTACACGGTCGACGTGCTGGCCGACGGCAAGGAGACGAGCCGCACGGTCAAGGTGGGCGCGGTCGGCTCCGATCGTGTGCAGATCACGAGCGGGCTCTCGGCCGGCGACCAGGTGGTCCTCGCCGACCTCTCGTCAACGGTCTCGAGCGACAGCTCGAGCACCAGCAGCACCGGCGGTGGCCTGGGCGGCCTCGGCGGCGGCACTCGCGTGCCGGGCACCGGCGGCGGCTTCGGCGGCGGTGGTTTCGGGGGCGGGAACTTCCAGCCCCGGCAGGGCGGCTGACGCGCCCAACGACAACCCAGACCCCTCGGCGACCTCCTGCGCCGAGGGGCCTTGTCGTCTTCCGTGTCAGGCACTCTCGCGCTAGGCTGTTCGCAGAAAGAACGTCTGTTCGCATAGCGAACACGTGCAGCGACATGACACGACGAGGTGGCGAGTGATCGACAAGGAGCGGGCGGATGCCGCGGCCGCGGTTTCCGGCATAGAAGACGGCGCGACCGTCATGATCAGCGGCTTCGGGCGCGCCGGCCAGCCGGTCGAACTCATCGACGCGCTCATCGAGCAGGGCGCGAGCGGGCTCACGATCGTGAACAACAACGCGGGCAACGGCGACGTCGGGCTCGCACGGCTGCTGGCAAAGGGCCGCGTGCGGAAGATCATCTGCTCGTTCCCCCGCCAGGTCGACTCCTGGGTGTTCGACGGGCTGTATCGCGACGGCAAGATCGAGCTCGAGCTGGTGCCGCAGGGCAACCTCGCCGAGCGCATCCGCGCCGCGGGCGCCGGCATCGGCGCCTTCTTCACCCCGACGGGCTTCGGCACGCCGCTTGCCGAGGGCAAGGAGACCCGGAAGATCGACGGCAGGGACTACGTGCTCGAGTACCCGATCCGCGCCGACTACGCGCTCATCGGCGGCTACCTCGCCGACCGGCTCGGCAACGTCATCTACCGCAAGACGAGCCGCAACTTCGGGCCGATCATGGCCGCCGCCGCGGCGACCAGCATCGTGCAGGTCGACGCCGTCGTCCCCGTCGGCGAACTCGACCCCGAGGCCGTCGTCACGCCGGGCATCTTCGTCGACCGCGTCGTCGCCGTCGGCGAGCGCGCCTGGCTCGAAGACGGCGTCTTCGTCGGCGCGGACGACGCCGAGGGCCACCGCGGCGACCGGAAGGAGGGCGCAGCATGAGCCTCGACCGCAAGCAGCTCGCCGCGCGCATCGCGCAGGACATTCCCGAGGGGGCATACGTCAACCTCGGCATCGGCGCCCCGACGCTCATCAGCGACTATCTGCCGAGCGATGCCGAGATCATCCTGCATACCGAGAACGGCATGCTCGGCATGGGCCCGCAGCCCGAGGCAGGGCGCATCGATCCCGACCTCATCAACGCGGGCAAGATCCCCGTCACAGAGCTTCCCGGCGCCGCGTACTTCCACCACGCCGACAGCTTCGGCATGATGCGCGGCGGCCACATCGACGTGTGCGTGCTCGGCGCCTTCCAGGTGGCCGAGAACGGCGACCTCGCCAACTGGTCGACGGGCGCACCGGGCGCGATCCCCGCCGTCGGCGGCGCGATGGACCTCGCGATCGGCGCCAAGCAGGTCTTCGTCATGACCGACCTGCTCACGAAGAACGGCGAGAGCAAGCTCGTCGCCGCCTGCAGCTACCCGCTCACGGGCGTCGGCTGCGTGACCCGCGTCTACACCGACCGCGCGGTCTTCGACGTGACCCCTGGCGGCTTCACCGTGACCGAGGCCTTCGACACGACCATCGATGAGCTGCGCGAGCTCACCGGGCTCACACTGGTGGATGGCACAGCCGCCGACAACACCCGCACCCGCGCCAACACCCAGGAGGCATCATGACCGCGTCCTTCGTCTACGACGCCGTCCGCACCCCGTTCGGCCGTGCGGGCGGAGCGCTGTCGGGCATCCGCCCCGACGACCTCGCCGCCGTGGTCATGAAGGCGGTCGTCGAGCGCAACGGCCTCGATCCGGCATCCGTCGACGATGTGATCTTCGGCGATGCCAACCAGGCCGGCGAGGACAACCGGAACGTCGCCCGCTTCGGCGCCCTCCTCGCAGGCTTCCCGACGAGCGTGACGGGCGTGACGGTCAACCGGCTGTGCTCCTCCAGCATGGAGGCGGTCATCCAGGCCGCGCGCGCGGTCGAGACCGGGGATGCCGGCATCGTGCTCGCCGGCGGCGTCGAGTCCATGAGCCGCGCCCCCTTCATCGTCGAGAAGTCCCCGAAGGGCTGGCCCGCGACCGGCAACCAGACGCTGTGGAACACGAGCATCGGCTGGCGCATGGTCAACCCGAAGCTGCCGAAGGAATGGACCATCTCCAACGGCGAATCCGCCGAGAAGGTCGCCCAGCTCACCGGCCTCACCCGCGAGGCGCAGGACGCCTGGGCGCTGCGCTCGCACCAGCTCGCCGCCGCGGCCTGGGCCGAGGGCCGCTACGACGCCGAGATCGTGCAGGTGCCGGGCGCCGAGCTCGCCCGTGACGAGGGCATCCGCGACGACACGAGCCTCGAGAAGCTCGCCGGCCTGCGCCCGCTGTTCGCACCGGCGGGCCAGGGCACCGTCACCGCCGGCAACTCGAGCCCCATCAACGACGGCGCCTCGGCCATCTTGGTGGGCGTCGAGGGCGCCCTCGAGACCGAGCCGCTCGCGCGCATCGCCGCCCGCGCCGCCCACGGCGTCGACCCCGACGTGTTCCCCCTCGCCCCCATCGAGGCCGCCAACACGGCGCTCGCCAAGGCCGGCCGCACCTGGGCCGACGTCGACCTCGTCGAGCTCAACGAGGCCTTCGCCTCGCAGGTGCTCGCCGACATCAAGGGCTGGCCAGACCTCGACTCCGAGAAGGTCAACATGCACGGCGGGGCACTCGCGATCGGGCATCCGCTCGGCGCCTCGGGCGGCCGCATCATCGGGCACGCGGCCCACGAGCTGAAGCGCCGCGGCGGCGGCGTCGCGGTCGCCGCGATCTGCATCGGAGTGGGTCAGGGCCTCGCCGTCGTTCTGGAACGATAGGCGACATGACCGACGAGGCCGCCCCCGAGCGCGAGTTCGTCCAGTCGCTCGCCCGCGGCCTCGCGGTCATCCGGGCGTTCGGCGCCGAGCGGCCCGAGCTCAGCCTCAGCGAGCTCGCCACTGCCACGGGCTTCAGCCGTGCGGCCACGCGACGCTTCCTGCACACGCTGCTCGCGCTCGGCTACGTGCGCACCGACGGGCGCCTGTTCGCGCTCACCCCGCGGGTGCTCGAGCTCGGCTTCTCCTACCTCAGCAGCCAGGAGCTGCCCGAACTCGCCCAGCCGCATCTCGAGGAGCTCTCGCGCGCGCTCGGGGAATCGACGTCGGCATCCGTTCTCGACGGCCCTGACATCGTGTACGTCGCGCGCGTGCCCACGCACCGCATCATGCGCACGGCGATCACGATCGGCACCCGCTTCCCGGCGTACGCGACGAGCATGGGCCGCGTGCTGATCGCCGGGCTGACGGATGCCGCACGCGATGGGTACCTCGCCGCACTGCGCCCCGAGGCCCTCACGAGCACCACCCTCACCGACCCGGCGGCGCTGCGGAAAGAGCTCGACGCGACCCGGGAGCGCGGCTGGGCGATCGTCGACCAGGAGCTCGAGCCGGGGCTCAGGTCCGTCGCCGCGCCGCTGACCCGCCGTGGCGCGGTCGTCGGCGCGGTCAACGTCTCGACCACGGCGAGCGCGTCGACGCTCGAGCGCATCAGGGACGAGTTCGTGCCCGCCCTGCAGGCAACCGCCGCCGCGATCAGCCGCGACCTCGAGCTCGCGGGCGGCTGACGCGCCGCAACCGGCCGGCCGGGGCCGCATGCCGCTTTCAGGCCCCCTGCGGGGCGAGGACGATGTCGAAGCGCACGCTGCTCCAGCTCCGGTCCGGCGGCAGCTGCCGCCCGTCGGGCGTCGGCTCGCCGGCCTCGTGGCGGCTGAAGGTCTTGATGAGCGAGTCCTTCACGCCGAAGACCGAATCGCCGCGCTCCAGCTGCGGGTCGCCCTCGACGAAGATGTGCGTGACGAGCGTGCGATACCCCTCCGCGACCACCATGAAGTGCAGGTGCGCGGCGCGATAGGGCGAGCGCCCGACGGCGTCGAGCAGCTTGCCGACGGGGCCGTCGTTCGGGATCGGGTACGGCGTCGGCGTGAGGCCCCAGAAGCGGTAGCCGCCGTGCTCGTCGCTGAACAGGTGCGCGCGGCCGTACACCTGCTGCTCCTCCGTGTGCTGCACGTCGTAGAGCCCCTCGTCGTCGGCCTCCCACACCTCGATGCGGGCGCCGGGGATCGGCGTGCCGTCGGTGTCGGTGACGGTCCCCTCGACCCAGCTCGGCTCGCCGGGCGCGCCGCCGGCGATGTCGCCGCCGTTCTCGATCAGCGGGGCGTCGTCGACGAAGAACGGCCCGAACACCGTGGCCTCGGTCGCGTCGCGGTACGCCTCGTTGTTCACGGCGATGGTCTGCATCGAGATGCCGAGGACGTCGGAGAGCAGCACGAACTCCTGACGGCGGTCGTCCGTGATGTGGCCCGCCTTGGTCAGGAAGTCGATCCAGAGGTTCCACTCCTGCTCGGTGAGCCGCACCTCGCGCACGAAGGCGTGGGCGTGCTTCACGAACGTCTCCATCAGGTACTTGAGCCGCGGGTTGCCCGGCGTGTTCGCGAACGAGGCGACGACGCGGTCGGTCAGCTCCTGCTCGCGGCGCGCCTGCTCGGCGGAGATCGGCGCGCCGGGGCCGCCGTGGTGCTCGCTCGCACCAGGGATCATCGCGTCGGTCATAGCTGTCCTTTCGAGACGGGCTCGCCCGCCCACGCGAGCCGCAGGAGCTTCTCCAGCTCGGCCTGGGTGACGGGCCGGGGGTTCGACGGCGGGATCGCCTCCAGCGCGAGGGCCGCCGCTTCGGGAAGGTCGCGCTCGGCGAGTCCGAGCTCGGCGAGCGACGTCGGCGCGCCGATCTCGGCTCGGAACCGGAACAGCGCCTCCCCGGCGGGCACGCCGTCGAACGCCTGCGAGACGCGCCGTGCGGCGTCGGGGGCGGCCGGCGCGTTGAACGCCGTCACGTAGCCGAGCACGACCGCGTGCAGCTCGGCGTGATTCAGGCCGAAACGGCCGCCGAGCACGTGGCAGATCTTGTGGTGCATCCCGCTGCCGGCCGAGGCGAACGCGACGGCGGCGAGGTACGCGCCGTAGAGCGTCTGCTCGACGGCGTCGATCTCGCCGGAGGGCAGCGCCCGCAGGCCGCCGACCAGCGCGCCCAGCCCCTCCGTGCCCATGGCGCGGTTGATCGGGTCGGCGCGCGGCGCCCAGAATCCGTCGATCGCGTGCGCGATCGCGTTGAGGCCCGAGGCCTTCGCCAATCGGGACGGCAGGGTGGTGAGCAGCCCGGCGTCGTAGACGACGACCTTCGGCAGCACGCGCGGGTCGGTGCCCGTGGTCTTCCGCTCGTTCTCGGTCAGGCCCCACACGCTCGTGGCCTCGCTGCCGGCGAACGTCGTCGGCAGCGCCACGATCGGCAGAGCGGTGCGGAGTGCGACCGCCTTCGCCAGACCGGTCGACGAGCCGCCGCCGACGGCGAGGATCGCGTCGACGCCGTGCGCGAGGGCGGCATCCGTCGCCCTGTTCGCGTTCTCGACCGGCACGTGCTGCACGACCTCGCCGATGCGCACCGCGACCGGAATCCGTGCGGCGATCGCATCCGCGGTCTCTGCGGCAGAGACGCCCGCGATCAGCATCACGCGCTCGCTGCCGAGCTCGGCGAGCTGCGCGACCGTGTTCTCCACGCCCTGCCCTGTGCCGAAGACGACGCGCTGGCCGAGTGTCGTGTGGTCGAAGGCGATGCCCATTCCGGAACCCTCCGTCACGCCACGGCCGGAACGCGGCTCAGGAGCGTGCTCAGCACGTCCTCGAGCGTGCGCTCGGGGTCGGCGACGAGGCTCTTCGAGCGCCAGGCGATGATCTTGTCCGGGCGCACCAGCAGCACGCCGTCCTCATCGATGCCGCGCAGCTTCGCCCAGTCGTGGTAGAGGTCGGTCACGCCCTGACCCGGCCCGATCACGACCGCCCCGATCGGCAGGCCGAGCCTCGCACCGACCTTCGCCGCGGCATCCGCCCATGCCTGACCGCTGATGCCGGTGAACACCGTGAACTGCGTCGAGGGCGCGAGGTCGAGGGTCGAGTGCTTGCGCGTGCCGATGCCGAGCCACGCGTGCGGCAGGGGTGAGCCCGGCACCGTCGACGGCTCGTAATACAGCTCGGGGTCGCGGCTCGGCGCGGGTTTCACGGAACCGTCCGAGACCACGGCCGATGACGTGTAGAACTGACCGAGCTCGACGCCGTGGGCGTTGAACTCGTAGTGCTTGGTCTCCATCGCCCTGTGCAGCGCCTCGCGCTTGGCGAGACCGGCAGGCGTGTCCGCCTTGCGCTCCTCGATCTCGGCGAGCATCTCCTCCATCGTCGCGACGCGCGTGATGCCGAGCGCCTCGAAGAAATCGCCGAACTCGCGCGCCGATTTGTTCGCACGGGTCACGATCTGCTTCGCGACGGGCGCCCGCTCGGCCGTGTACGTGTCAAGCAGCGCGGAACCCGCCTGTCCGCGCAGCACCGCGGCGAGCTTCCACGCCAGGTTGTAGGAGTCCTGCACCGAGGTGTTCGAGCCGAGGCCATTCGACGGCGGATGCCGATGAATCGCGTCGCCGACGCAGAACACCCGGCCGCGCTGCAGCCTCGTGGCGTACCACTCGTTGTTCCCCCACAGGCTCGTCCCTGTGATTTCCGGCTCGAGCTCGGGCATCCCGAGCAGATTGCGCACGATCTGCACGGCGGCGTCGTGATCGACGACGGGCGGCGGCTGCGTGATGTCATAGCCCCACACGATCAGCCACTCGTTCCACGGCCGCACCATGCGCACGAGCCCGGCGCCGATGCCGCCGACGTTCGCGCCCGGCTGGACGACCCAGTAGAGCACAGAGGGGCGATGGCCGACGAGCTCCTCGAGGTCTGCTTTGAAGGTGATGTTCATCGAGCCGGCGATGTCCATCGCGCCCTCGCTCGGCAGGCCGAGGTCGGCGGCGACTTTGCTGCGCGCTCCGTCGGCGCCGATCAGGTACCGGGATCGGATGCGGTACCGCAGGCCGGTCGCCCGGTCGAGCACGGTCGTCGTCACGCCGTCCTCGTCCTGCACGTGCGACACGTACTCGCTCGAGAAGCGCGTCTGGGTGCCGCGCTTGGTCGCGTTGGCGACGAGGATCGGCTCGAGGTAGGTCTGCGGGATGTCGCAGTTGAGCGTCGGCGACGCGGCGACGTAATCGGCCTCGCGCGCGGGACTCGTGCCCCAGGTGAGGATGCGCCCGAGCTCCTCCCCGGCGATCGAGGTGCAGAAGACGGTGTCGCCGATCAGAGCGTGCGGGGTGGAGTCCCTCTTGACCTGCTCCTCGATGCCCATGTCGCGGAAGAACTCCATGGCGCGCTGATTGGTGATGTGCGCCCGTGGCGTGTTCGCGGTCCACCGGTACTTGGTGATCATGATGTTCGGGATGCCGTAGGTCGACAGCGCGAGCGCGGCGGAGGCGCCGCTGGGACCCGAGCCCACGATCAGGACGTCCGTCTCGACGAGGTCGCCCTGGGGCAGCGAGGTCTCCGAGATCCCGTCGTTGAATACCGCCATCTGCAGTCCTCCCAGACCCGGCCACACCGGCGTGGCTGCCTCCAGCATGAGGCCGCGGTGCGGCGAGCGCGCCCGGATGTCCGAAACGGGCAAGCCCATGTCCCGTTCGGGCAAGCGACCGCACGGGTGCGGCCGTCACCCGCGCGAGCGCACCTCGGCGGGGCTCAGCTCGAAGCGCTCGCGGAAGACGCGGGCGAAGTGGGCAGGCGAGGCGAAGCCGCAGTATGCCGCGATCTCCGCGACCGGCGCGGTGCCCCGGCTCGTCAGCAGCCGGTGCGCGAGGTCGAGGCGCCGCTCGAGGATCGTGCGCGCAACGCCCGTGCCGGCCTCGCTGAACGCCCGCGCGAGGTGCCGCTCCGACACGCCGACCGCCGCCGCGACGCGGGCCACGGACAGACCGGGGTCGCGCAGCTGCCGTTCGATGACGGCGATCGCGGCCCTGCGGTAGGACGCCGCGGAATGGGCGCCGTCGCTCGAGAACATGGCGCGCAGCAGCTCCAGCGCGGATTCCTCCGTCGCCGCGTACGCCTGCGGGTCCGGGTCGACGAGCGTGCGCTGCACGAGCCGCGCCAGCTCGGCCGCCGCCGCATCGCCGCCGGGGGCGTCGCCGAAGCTCATCGTGATCGGAGAGGCGGGCATCGCTCGCTCCGTGACCGCCTCGAACACGGCGCGGGGCACCGTGAGCACGTATTCCTCGAGACCGCGCGCGAAGCCGCGCATGAAGGGCATCGAGACATCCGCGACCAGCAGGGTGCCCGGCTGCTGCAGCAGCACGCCGTTCTCGTGGTAGAAGAACGCCTCGCCGTGCAGGCTGAAGTAGAGCGCGACGCCCTCCATGGCGGCCCGCTCGATCTCACGCCGGGTGCGCTCGACGAGGTGCGCGCCCGCGGCGACCTCGGCGAGGCGCAGTTCGGGCAGGCTGACGTTCAGCTCGCGTGCCTCGAGCGGACGCTCGTCGAGCGCCCGGCAGCTGAGCCCGATGAGGGCGCGCTCGTTGTGCTCCTCCCACCGCTCGACGCGTTCCCGGTCGGCGAGGCCGGCCGTGCTGAAGAACTCCACATCGGTCCGCCGGTCGGTCATGGACCGGCCGCGCGGCGCGGTTCCGCGCGCCACCTGCGCTGCCGTCGTCATCCGTCGCTCCATTGCGTGAGGCCTCAGCTCGTTGCAGGGCAGACTACCCGTCCCAGCCCTGCTGCGGCGTCTCGCACGACTCGCGGAACACGAACTGCGACGGCAGCTTGCGCTCGTGCGAGGTCCAGTCGATCGCCGGCCGCCGCGCGTGCTCGGGCACGTAGCCGAGCCGATACACCGCCATGAGCTCCAGTGAATCCGGCACCCGCAGCAGCGACACGATGCGCTCCCACTGCCCCGGCGCCTCCATCGGGAACGAGATGAACTGGATGCCCATGCCGAGCTCGACCGTCGTCAGCCAGATGTTCTCCATCGCGGCGCCCATGCTGAACACCGAGTAGAACGACGACAGCTCGCCCGGCCGGTTCTCGCTGCGGTCGAGCATCACCCCGATCAGCAGCGGCGAGCCGGCGACGAGCTTCCGGTTCTCGTCGCCGAGGGTCTGCGGCACGCGCAGCAGGTTCATCAGCTTCTGCCCGCGCGGGGTGAACGCCTGCGAGGTGAAGGGGCGCAGCGGCGCGGGCAGCTTGTCGAACAGCATGCCGCTGCGCTTCTCCTCCATCTCGGCCTGCGAGAAGCGGAAGTACGGCTTGTACCGCTCGAAGAAGGTGCCGTTCGACATCGCCGTCGTCATGCTCGTGCCGCTGATCTCGGCGATCTGCTCGATCGTGTTCTTGTCTTCCACGAGCACGAAGCGCCACGGCTGGCTGTTCAGCTGGCTCGGGGCGCGGCTGGCGGCCTCGATCAGCAGCCGCTGATGCTCTTCGGAGACCGGGTCAGGCAGGAACGGCCCGTTCGTCGTCTTCCGGCGGCGCACGACGTCAAGGAACTCCACGTCTTCCTCCTAGGCGAGCAGCGCGACCGCTGCGGCGAGATAGAACGGCGCGGGCACGAGGCCCGTGATCGGATGCCGCACGCCATGCGTTCCCACGAACGGGATCAGCGCGAACGGCACGAGCGCGGGAAGCAGCACCCACCCGACGCGCGGCTCGCGCCAGAGCCCGGCGGCCACCGCCGCGGCGGCCAGCACGAAGGTGGAGGTGTAGAGCGCGTGGTGCAGCCAGTGGAACCGAGAAGAGTCCACGCGGCGCGTCGCGACCAGCATGCCCAGCGCGATGCTGGCGAGATAGCTGACGGATGCCACGGCCAGCGCCGCCCCGACGATCACAGGTCCCTCGCGAGCACAGCTCGCTCGGCGCGCGACACGCGACGACCCACTGGGTCGTCGCCGCTGTGTGTCGCGCGCACCAGCAGCAGCCGCCAGGGGAACATGCGCTCCACGCGCCAGCCGGGCGCGAGCGCCGCGAGCTCGCGCGCCGCGTAGCTGCGCCGGATCGACCGCAGCCCGTCGACGTGCGCGAACGAGTCCGCGGCGAACGGCAGCGCGCCGACGGCCCACGCGGCGTAGGCGAGCCGGCTGCGCTCGATGTCGTCGTGCACGATGAGCCGCGCCCCGAAGCCCGCGCTGTCGGCGAGCAGCGCTCCGCGCTCGGCCTCCCCGAGGTGGTGCAGCACATGATTCGAGACGACGACGTCGAAGCGCTCGCCCGCCGCGAGCAGCTCGCGCGCGCTCGCGGCGCGGTACCGCACCCGCCCGCCGCGGTCGACGCCGCGGGCGAACCGCAGGGCGCGCTCGTCGGGGTCGACCGCGGTGACGTCGAGACGCAGGCCGTCGGCATCCGCCCATGCTGCGAGCGCGCGCGGGATGTCCCCGCCGCCGAAGCCGATGTCGAGCAGCCGCGCGGGCACCGCAGCCGAGCGCGCGGCGAGCAGCGGCCGCACCCGCCCGACGTAGACCCGCCGCCACCCGCTCACGACGCGGTTCGCGAGCGCGAAGTGGCGGTAGGTGGCGAACAGGCGCGCCTCGTCGCAGGGCCCGTCCATGACCTCGGCGAGCCCCGGTTCGCGTGCTGCGAGCGTCAACTCTCACCGCCATCGACGGTCAACAGCGCGCTCTCGATCGTCACGCCCGGTCCGAACGCCGTCGCGACCACGCGCTCCCCCGCTCGCGCGGTGCGCAGCACCCGTTCGAGCACGAACAGCACCGTCGGCGACGACATGTTGCCGAACTCGCGCAGCACGGCGCGCGAGGGCGCGAGCTGCGCGTCCGAGAGGCCGAGCGCGTGCTGCGCACGGTCGAGGATCGCGCGACCGCCGGGGTGGATCGCCCAGTGCGCGATGCGCGACCAGCTCTCGCCCGGGTCGAGCGGCGCGAGCGCCGGCCCGATCTCATGCTCGAGCAGCTTCGGCACATACGAGCTGAGCGCGAGATCGAAGCCCTGGTCGCCGATCGACCACGCGAGCTCGGCCTCGGTCGCCTTCCCCGCGAGCTCAGAGTGCAGCGCGTCGATGCGCAGCCCCGCTCGCGGATGCGAGGTCACGATCGCAGCGGCCGCACCATCGCCGAACACCGAGGCGGACACGATCTGATCGGGGTCTTCCGACGAGCGCAGGTGCAGCGTGCACAGCTCGACGCAGACGACGAGCACCACGGCCGCCGGGTCGGCGCGGCACGCGTCGACCGCCGCACGCAGCGCCGGGAACGCGCCGTGGCAGCCCATGAAGCCCACGTGCAGCCGCCGCACGTCGGTCCGCAGCCCCAGCCCGCGCACGAGCGCGACGTCGGGCCCTGGCGCGAAGAACCCGGTGCACGACACGGTGATCACATGCGTCACGTCGCGGGCGGCGACGGGTGCGGAAGCCAGCGCCGAGCGTGCCGCGGCGAGCGCCAGCGGCGGGCTCTGCCGCACATACTCCTCGTTGCGCTGCCCCGTCGTCGGCCGCAGCAGTCGCGACGTCGCGGCATCGAAGAACACGGGTGACGCAGGAGACACCGGGGATGCCTCGCGCGCGACCTCCGCGCAGGCATCCGCCTCTCCCCCGACCCCGGCGAACTCCGCGATCACCGTGCGCCGCGCGTCGATGGCCGAGCCGTCGATCGCCGCGCCGATCAGCCGCTGCGCGACCCGGCCGAGGCCGGGCTGCGCGAGCAGGATCTCGCGGGCGGCCCGCTGCGGCACCACGTGGGGCGGCACGGCGGTGCCGATCGCGACGATGCGGGCATCGGCCATGACGGCATCCTCCTCCCGAGAGAGCACACGAGAACGGATGCTCAGGGGTTCAGCACGATCTTGCCGCCCGGGTGGCCCGTCTCGATCAGCTCGTGGGCGCGGGCGGCCTCGGCGAGCGGGAAGCTCTGGGCCAGCTCGACCTCGAAACGCCCCTCGGCGATCAGCGCGGCCGTGTACGGGATCGCCTCGTCGCGGAGCGCGCTCACCTCGGGCGTGATCGACCCGGGCAGCCCGCCGCTGAACACGGTCACGCCGTATTCGGCGGCCCACCCGGGCACGACGATCTCGACGATGCGCGTGCGGTCATCCACCAGCGCGAGCGACACGTCGAGCGCCTCCTGGGTCCCCGCCGCCTCGAGCACCACGTCGATGCCCTGCGACGCGGCGGCGCGCACCCGATCGAGCAGCCCGTCGCCGTAGGCGACCGGCACCGCGCCGAGCGCGCGCAGCCTGTCATGGTTGCGCGAGCTCGCCGTGGCGACGACGCTCGCGCCCCACAGCCTGGCGAACTGGATCGCGGCCTGCCCGACCGCACCCGCGCCCGCGTGCACGAGCAGGGTCTCGCCCGCGGCGAGGCCGGCCGACTTCAGGCACTGATAGGCGGTCGACGCGGGCACGCCGAGCGCGGCACCCTGCGCGAAGCTCACCCCGGCGGGCAGGGCGGTCCACGTGGCGGCGGGGCCCGTGACGTATTCGGAGTAGGTGCCCGGCTGCCCCCAGCCGATCACCGCGTCCCCGACCGCAAAGGGGGCGCCCTCGCCCACCGCGACGACCTCGCCTGCGGCGTCCGCCCCGATCCGCTTGGGCTCGGCGATCTCGCCGCGCGTGCCCTTGCGGATCTTCGCGTCGACGGGGTTCACGCCGGCCGCGCGCACACGGACCAGCACCTCGCCCGGCCCCGGCGGCACGACGGGCACATCGCGCACCTCCAGCACCTCGGGCCCGCCCGCGCGGGTGATCAGAACGGCTTTCGCAACCTCAGGGAACGTCATCCCTTCATCCTGTCGCGGTGATGAAGGCGCTGAAAGGGGTACCCCTCGCTCGAGGGACATGCATAGGGTCGAAGTGATGCGGATACTCGGTCGATTCGGTGCACTGATCGGCTTCGTCGTCGCGGCGGCGGTGGCGGGGGTGCTGGCCGCGGCCACCCTGGCGCCGTTTGCGGTCATCGGCTCCGACGGCGTGCGGGGCACGCTCGGCACCTACTTCGCGATGCCGGATTACCTCAAGATCGACACCCCGCAGCAGATCAGCACGATGTACGCGCAGGACGGCACGGGCCACGACGTGCCGATCGCGACCTTCTACTCCGAGGACCGGGTCGACGTGAACCCCGACCAGATCGCGCAGACCGTGAAAGACGCGGCGATCGACACGGAAGACCCGCGCTTCTACACCGAGGGCGGCGTCGACATCATCGGCACTGTGCGCGCGACGCTCGCGACGGCGCTCGGCCACGGCGACAACATCCAGGGCGGGTCGACGATCACGCAGCAGTACGTCAAGAACGTGCTCGTGCAGGAGTGCGAACAGCTGTCGACAAAGAAGGCGGTCGACGCCTGCTACAACAAGGCAATCGAGATCACCCCGCAGCGCAAGCTGCAGGAGATGCGCTACGCCTCCGCCATCGATCGGCAGTACCCGAAGGAGCAGGTGCTCACCGGCTACCTGAACATCGTCGGTTTGGGCGGCACGGTGTACGGCGTGCAGGCGGGCGCCAAGTACTACTTCGACACGGATGCCGCGCACCTCTCGATCCCGCAGGCGGCCACTCTCGTGGCGATCCTCAACAACCCGTCGAACCTGCGCATCGACCAGCCGGGCAACCCGAAGAACGGCAAGGCGAACGGCTACGCCCTCACCCTCGAGCGGCGCAACTACGTGCTCGACAAGATGCGCTCGCACGACTCGATCTCGCAGGCCCAGTACGAGGCGGCGGTGAAGACCCCCATCGCACCCAAGATCACGCCGCAGGCATCCGGCTGCTCCGCCGCCACGCAGTACGACGCCGCCTACTACTGCTCCTACGTGCGCGACGAGCTGCTGGCCGACCCGAAGCTCGGGAAGACGCCGGCCGACCGGGCCGCCGAGCTCAACACGGCGGGCCTCAAGATCCACACGCCGCTGCGCCTGGACCTGCAGCAGGCGGCGCAGAAGTCCCTCAGCGACTACGTGCCGAAGTCGGCGGCCGGTGTCTCCCTGGGCGGCGCGGACGTCACCATCCAGCCGGGCACGGGCCAGATCGTCACGATGGTGCAGAACACCGACTTCGGCAACAGCGACCAGCCCGGCATCACGAGCGTGAACTACAACGCCGATCAGGGCTATGGAGGGTCGATCGGATTCCAGACCGGGTCGACCTTCAAGGCGTTCACCCTCGCCGAATGGCTGGAAGAGGGCCACACGCTGAACCAGTCCGTCTCGACGGCGGGCCGCGTCTTTCCCTTCGGGGACTTCCACAACAGCTGCTTCAACATCGGCGCCCCGACTCAGCAGTGGTCCGTGCAGAACAACGACAACGAGAAGGTGCCCGGCTCGATGTCGGTGCTGCAGGCGACGGCGGAGTCGATCAACACCGCCTACGCCCACATGGGCATGCAGGTGGATCTGTGCGGCATCGCCAACAACGCCAAGGCGATGGGAATCCACCTCGGCAGCGGCGGCACCTTCCTGGAGTACCCATCGGAGATCCTCGGGACGAACGAGATCTCGCCGCTCACGATGGCGGAGGCATACGCCGGCTTCTCGAACGGCGGCACCGTCTGCACGCCCGTCGCAGTGACGAAGATCACGGATGCCACGGGCAAGGATGTCCCGTTCACCGGGTCGACGTGCCACGGCAGCATCCCCTCGAACATCGCCAACACGGTGCAGTACGCCCTGCAGTCCGTGTTGAAGCCGGGCGGGACGGCGGCGACCGCCAACCCGAACGACGGCGTGCCTCTGTTCGCGAAGACCGGCACGACCGACGGCGACCAGCAGAACTGGCTGATCACCTCGTCGACGAACTACACGACGGCGATCTGGGTGGGCAACTCGATCGGCCAGGTCGGACTCGAGCACTTCCCCCTGCTGCAGGGCACGACCGGGTACACGGCCAAGTTCTCGATCGGGCACGAGCTGCTGCCGGTGCTCGATGCGGCCTTCGGCGGCAATCCGCTGCCGGCGCCCGACCCGGCGCTCGTCGGCGCCGTGAAGCGGGCTGCGCCGAAGCCCAAGGCACCCGCCCCGGCCGCGCCCGCCCCGCCTGCGCCCCCAGCACCGGCCCCGCCCGCCCCGCCCCAGCCGGGCCACGGCGGTGGCGGCCACGGCGGCCACTGACCCGCCTGCCCCAGCCGGTCGTCACACAGGTACGGGATCGCCGCCACGAAGCGCGCAAACGTGACGACCGGGCAGGCGCTACGCGACCGTGCCCGCGTAGCTCTCGAAGTCGGGGCGCGCGAAGCGGTTCACAGCCGGCCACAGCTCGGCGATCACCTCGAGGCCTCTGCGCAGGTCCTCGGGGTCCGCGGCGATCGGGATGCGCAGGTTGCGCTCGAAGGCACCGTCCACCCCGAAGCGCGGGCCGGCGGCGACGAGCAGGCCGCGTGCGTGCGCGGCGAGGGCGAGCTGCGAGCTGACCGGCGCGCCCAGGTTCACCCAGGCGGCGAGGCCGCCCTCGAGCCGGGCCGGGAAGGCCCAGTCGGGCAGCAGCTCGGCGATCGCGGCGCGCGCTGCCTCGCGCCCGGCGCGCAGCTGCTCGCGGCGCTCCTCGACGATCTCCGCGGAGCGGGGCAGCAGGCGCTCGACGACGAGCTGCTCGAAGACGGGCACGGCGAGGTCGGTCGAGCCGCGCTCTGCCGCGATGCGGCGCGCGAGCTGGGGCGTGGCGCGCAGCCAGCCGATGCGCAGCCCGCCCCAGATCTGCTTGCTGGCCGAGCCGATCAGCACCACCTCGGCGCCGTGGGCGTCGGCGAGCGCGCCGAGGGAGGGCAGCACCGCGTGCCGGTCGATGTCCATCTCGCTCGTCACCTCGTCGGCGATGACGACCGTGCCCGCGCCCGCGGCGGCTTCGAGGAAGCGCTCACGGTCGCGCACCGACATCGAGCGCCCCGTCGGGTTCTGGAAGTCGGGGATCACGTAGGCGGCGGTCGGCGCCGAGCGCTGGAACGCGGCTTCGAGGGCCGCCATGTCCCAGCCGTCTTCGACGGTGACCGGGGTCGTGATCAGCCGCGCGCCCGCGTCGCGCAGCGCGTCGTAGGCGTTCGGGTACGACGGGCTCTCTGCCCACACCCGGTCGCCGCGGCTCACGAGTGCCTTCGCTGCGAGGGCGATCGCGTTCTGCGAGCCTGTCGTCACGACGATCTGCTCGGGGTCGGTCGGCACGCCGCGGCGGCCATACCAGTCGGCGATCGCCTGGCGCAGCCCGGGCTGGCCGACGCCGTCGTAGCCGATCGTGTCGAAGTGCCCGCGGTAGTCGTCGAGCAGCTCGTCGTCGAGCACGGTCGACAGCAGCTTCGTGGCGGGCAGCGACGCGTGCGTGAATCCGATCAGGGTGCCGCCGACAGCCGGGGCGCCGGGGCGGGAGTGCGGCAGCTGCGTCGTCGTTCCCGAGCCCTGCAGACTCGAGGCAAAGCCGGCCTCGCGCAGCGAGCGGTACGCGGCGGCGACCGTCGTGCGGCTCAGGCCGAGCGCTTCGGCGAGCTCGCGCTCGGCAGGCAGACGGATGCCGGAGGAGATGCGCCCGTCGAGCAGCAGCAGCCGCACCCGATCCGAGAGGGACTCGTAGGCGGGCGCGTCGCCGCGCCAGTCGCCCAGTTGATCGCGCAGCGCCCGCGCACCGATTCGGCCTCGTGTCATGTGGCCAATTTATCGCATGCGGCATCTTGAGCGCGAGCCAATTGCACGATTGGCTCTAGATGTTCAGTCCACTCAACCCAAGGCACCACCATGAGCAACCTTATTGGCTTCATCATCTGCACCGTTCTCTCCCTCGGCACGATCGCCGCACTGTTCCGGGTCGGCCTGCGCGACGGCGACGTCTTCGGCGACGCGCTCGTGCGCGTGCGCACCATGCGCCTCGCCGCAGAGGGCGCGACGACGCTCTACGCAGAGATCGAGGTCGACAACCAGAACGACAGCCCGGTCATGGTGACGGCACGCGTGCGGCAGGCATCCGTTCTCACCCGGCTGCTCATCGAGCCGCACGTGCGCCGCACGGCGATGTCGCACCGCAGCCGGCTCTCGGGCGCCGAGTTGCTCGGGGCGGTCGACGGGCGCGGCGTGCGGCGCTTCCTGCTTCCGGCGCCCACGGACTGCCGCACGCTACGGGTGACGACGATCGTCGACCAGGTCGGCGGCCGCACCCGCGTGATCACCTCGACCGTGCGCGTCTCGCGCGCCCTCGACGGGGTGCTGCCCGCCGTCCGCAGCTCCGTACCGCGTCGGTAGGAACCGCACCGCCTGCGCCGCCAGCTCGTTGTCGCGGCGGCGCAGGCGCGCGATGCGGCGGTCGTCGCGCAGCGGCAGGCGCAGGTCCCGCGTGGCATCTTCGCCGCCGCGCAGCTCGCGCACCCGCTCGAGCTCGACGTCGAGCCCCGCGCCGAACAGCAGCATGAGGTTCATCAGCCACAGCCAGACGAGGAACACGATGAGGCCGGCGAGCGCGCCGTACTCGCGGTGGAACGATGAGAAGCGGGAGACGTAGAGCGCGAAGGCGGCGGATGCCGCGGCCATCAGCACGAGTGCCGTGATGCCGCCGGCGGTCATCCACCTGAGGCGCGGCTGCCGGACGTTCGGCGTGCCCCAGTAGAGCAGCACGATGATCACGAGCATCGCCGCGGCCGCGATCACCCAGCGTGCGACCGCCCACACTGCGGCAGCGGCATCGCCGAGACTGGCGATGCCGTGCGGGCCGAACACCGGGCCGGAGAACAGCAGCACGAACAGCACGATCGCGACGAGCACCACCACGGCGAGGGTGATGGCGAGCTGCACAAGGCGGTACTTCCAGTAGGGCCGTCCCTCCTGCACGCCGTAGATGCGGTTGAGGGCGCCGCTGAAGGCGTAGACGTAGCGCGACGCCGTCCAGAGCGCGACGACGAGGGCCACCACGGTTCCGATGCCCGCGCCTGCGCCGCCCACTCCCGCAAGATGCTCGATCGTCGAGCGCAACGGGGTCACGAGGTCATTCGGCGCCACCTGCTCTGCGACGTCGAGCAGGGCGCGCGCCGTGTGCCGCCCCTGCCCGGCCAGCCCGAAGATGCCGAACACCGCCAGCAGGGCGGGGAACAGCGACAGCACGCTGAAGAACGCGAGCGTGCCCGCGATGTCGACGACGCGCTCGACGATCAGCACGTGGAGCGCGCGGCGCGCCGCGTAGGGCCAGGCGGACGGCGTGCGTGACATGCCGGTCCGGTACCCGGGGCGGGCGCGACGGATGCCTCAGCCGCTGCCTTCGCGTCGGTTGCGCTGCTCGGATCCGCAGTGCGCTGCCCGGATCCGAGCAGCGCACTGCGGATCGCAGCAGCGCACGCGCGGCCAGAGCGCGCCGCTACTGCTTCCCCAGCGTGAGCGTCGTCGTGTGCCGCGCCCCGTCGCGCACATAGCCGATCGAGACTTCGTCACCCGGCTGCTTGGTGAGCACGACGTGGTTCAGCGCGGACAGATCCGTCGCAGCCGTGCCGTCGATGTCCGTGATGAGGTCGCCGAGCTGCAGTCCGGCGGCCTCGGCCGGCCCACTCGCCGTCACGGACTGCACGAACAGGCCGACCGCGTGCCCCGCCTGCGTGCGCGCCGGCACGGCCTGCAGCCCGAGATACGCGTAGCCGATCGGGTCGCCCTTGATGATCTGCCCGGCCACATGGGCGGTCAGGTTCGACGGCACCGCGAAGCCGATGCCGACGCTTCCGCCGCCGGCCTGGCCGGCCGCGTTCGGCACGGTCGCGATCGCCGTGTTCACGCCGATCAGACGCCCCCGGCAGTCGACGAGCGCACCGCCCGAGTTGCCCGGGTTGATCGACGCGTCGGTCTGGATCGCCCCCTGCAGCACCGTCGTCGTGCCCCCGTCACTCGGCACGGGCACGTTGCGATCGAGGGCGCTCACGATGCCCGTGGTCACCGTGCTCGAGAGCCCAAGGGGCGCGCCGAGTGCCACGACGGGCTGCCCCACGATGGCGCGGTCGGAGTCGGCGAACGGGATCACCGGCAGGTTCCCGTTCTCATTCACCTTGAGCACCGCGAGGTCGGAACGCGGGTCGCGGCCCGTCAGCTCGGCGGGCACGGTGTTGCCGTTCGAGAAGGTGACCGTGATCTGGCCGCCGTCCACGGCGGAGGAGATGACGTGGTTGTTCGTGACGATGTAGCCGTCCTTGCGGATCACCTCGCCGCTGCCGACGCCGCTGGCGCCCGCGGCGCTCACCGTCGAGACGGTGACGACAGAGGGCAGCACGGTGCGCGCGATGTGCGCCGCGTCGCAGACCACGTCGCTCGAGGTGTTGACGCTCACGGCCTCCGTCTTGTGCAGCGCGAGCGCCGTAGCCGCGCCGCCGGCGGCCCCCAGCACCAGCGCGGCGACGACGGTCCCGATCAGCGTCCAGCGCAGAGCGCGGGAGATCGGATTCCTGGCCGGCGGCGGAGCGCTCTGCTCGACAGGCTCCCCCGGCCCTGGCATCCGCTCGCTCATCTGCGCACCTTTCTCTCCCCGATCCGCCTGGTCAACGCCTTGTTCAGCTCCGCGAGGAAGAAGATCACCACGGCGAGCGCCGCCGACAGCACCCACTGGTGCCAATCGATCGCATCCGAGCTGAACCAGTCGTTCATGAACGGCAGGTACACGAAGGCGAGCTGCAGCACGACGAGCGCCGCGGCCGAGATGTAGATGACCCGGTTGCCGCGGAACACCGCCGGCGTGACGCTCGAGCGGTCCAGGAAGCGGCAGCTGAACAGGTAGGCGAGCTGGCTGAGCGCGAGCGTCGTGACCGCCGTGGTCTGCGACTGCCGCAGGTTCTCGCCGTAGCCGATCTCGAAGTAGAAGGTGAACAGGGTCGCGGCGCCGATGAGCAGCGAGACGACCCCGATGCGCACGCCCATGCGGGCGTCGAGCAGGGGCGCGTTCTTTCCGCGCGGCAGCTGGTCCATGAGCCCGGGCTCCGCGCCCGCTCCCGCGAGGGCGAGCGACAGGGTGACCGAGGTCGCCATGTTGATCCACAGGACCTGCACCGGCTCGAGCGGCAGCTGTGTCGCGCCGACGAGCACCGCGATGAGGATGACGAGCGCCTGCGCGCCGTTCGTCGGCAGCAGGAACAGGATCGACTTGCGGATGTTCGAGTAGATCCGCCGCCCCTCTTCCACGGCCCGCTCGATGGTCGCGAAGTTGTCGTCGGTGAGCACGAGGTCGGCGGCTTCCTTGGTCGCCTCGGTGCCCTTCAGCCCCATTGCCACGCCGACGTCGGCCTGCGTCAGCGCCGGTGCGTCGTTCACCCCGTCGCCCGTCATCGCGACGACCTCGCCCTCGTGCTGCAGCGCCGAGACGATGCGGATCTTGTGCTCGGGGCTCGTGCGCGCGTACACGTCGACCGATCCGGCCATGACCCGCAGCTCGTCGTCACTCATCGCCTCGAGCTCGGCGCCGGTCAGCACGCGAGGTTCGGCGGCCCCAGACGTGATGCCCATCTCGCGGGCGATCGACAGCGCCGTGTCGGGGTGGTCGCCCGTGATCATCTTCACGGCGACTCCCGCGCGATGGCTCGTCGCGATCGCCTCGATCGCCTCGGGGCGCGGCGGGTCGACGATGCCGACGACGCCGATGAACTCGAAGCCGCCGGCGAGGTCGTCGTGCGAGAGGGTGCTCTGCCCGGCATCCGGCACCCGGCGCGCCGCCGCCAGCACGCGCAGCCCGCGCTGCCCCAGCTCGCTGATCTGACGCTGCCAGTGCTCCAGATCGATCGGCGCGGACGAGCCGTCGGGCTGCGTCTGCGTCGCGGCGCGCGGCAGCACGCGGTCGGGCGCGCCCTTGAGAAAGACGGATGCCTCACCCGAGGCGTTCCGCGCGAGAACCGCCATGTACTTGGTCTCGGAGTCGAACGGAACCTCGGCCTCGCGCCGCCACTCCGCCGCATCGACGCCCGCCTTGAGGCCGAGCACTGCGAGCGCGCCCTCGGTGGGTGCGCCGATGATGCTCCAACTGCCGGCCGACCCCACCACGCGTGCGTCGTTGCACACCGCCACCGCCTCGGCGAGCGCCCGCAGGTCCGCGTTCTCGGCCGCCGGAGCCGCCGCCCCATCGCGCGTGACCGCGCCCACCGGCGCATACCCGGTGCCGTCGACCTCGTATTCGCGGGCGGCCGTGCGCACGGCCCGCGCGGTCATCTCGTTCTTGGTCAGCGTGCCCGTCTTGTCGGAGCAGATCACGGTCACCGAGCCGAGCGCCTCGACGGCGGGCAGGCGACGCGTGATCGCGTTCCGCCTGGCCATCTGCTGCACGCCGAGCGCGAGGGTGATGGTGACGAGGGCCGGCAGGCCCTCCGGGATCGCGGCGACCGCGAAGCCGATGGCCGCCGAGACGATCTCCTGCAGGCCGAAGCCGTGCACGAAGAATCCGATCGCCGTCATCACGACCGTCATCGCGACGATCGTCCAGGCGATCAGCCGGCCGAAGCGGGCGAGCGCGATCGCAAGCGGCGTCTCGACGGTCTCGACCTCGCTCACCAGGGTCTGGATGTGCCCGATCTCGGTGTTCCCGCCCGTCGCGACGACCACGCCGCGACCCGTGCCTGCGGCGACCAGCGTGCCGGAGAACATCATCGAGGTGCGGTCGCCGAGCTCGGCCGTGGGCGCGACGGGATCGACGAACTTCGTCGACGGCTCGGCCTCGCCCGTGAGCGCGGACTCGTCGACCTGCAGGTTCGCGGCGTCGAGCAGCCGGAGGTCGGCGGGCACGCGGTCCCCTGCGCGCACGCGCACCACGTCGCCGGGCACGAGCTGCGCGGCATCCGCCTCGATCCAGACGCCCGCGCGCATCACGTGCGCCTGCGTCGAGAGCATGCCGCGGATCGCGTTGAGCGCCTGCTCCGCGCGACCCTCCTGCACGAGGCCGATCACGGCGTTGATGACCGCGACGGCCAGGATCACCGCGAAGTCGACCCAGTCGCCGATGATCGCCTTCAGCAGCGCAGAGGCGAGCAGCACGTAGATCAGCACGTCCTTGAACTGCAGCAGCACGCGCTTCCACCACGGCGCCGGCTTCGGCGGCGTGAGCACATTGCGGCCGTGGCGTTGGAGGCGATCGGATGCCTCGGCCGCGGTCAGCCCCTCATGCGAGCCACCCAGCTCGGCGAGCACGGCTTCGGCGGGCGACGCCCACGGCTCACTGGTCTGGATCGTTCGATCGAGGTCCATGGAAATCAGTATGGTTCGCACAGCCTCGATGCGCTAGACTCATCTCAGATACAAGATGCATGGCAACTAGCCAGGCCAGACAGTGAGGAAATGATGAACGAGCACACCACCGTGAAGCGCGAGCTTGTCGTCGGCATCGACGGCTCGCCCGAGGCCCTCGGCGCGTTGCGCGAGAGCCTGCAGATCGCCGAGGCCCTCGACGCGCGAGTGCGCGTGATCGCCGCCTGGAACTGGCCGGTCGGCCAGGGCTTCGTCCCCGGGCCGCCGGTGCACTGGAACCCGGAGGCCGACGCGCTGGAGATCCTGAAGACGTCGATGGCGAAGGTCGAGGTGCCCGCGGGCGTCGAGGTCATCACCGAGGCCGCCTACGGCGACGCCGCCGACATCCTGATCGAGGCGAGCCGCCGCGCCTACATGGTGCTGACCGGAAGCACGGGTGCGGGAATGGCCCGGGCGCTGTTCCTGGGCTCCGTCAGCACGCGCGTCGCGCAGCGCGCGCTCTGTCCCGTGATGGTGTGGCGCCCGTCCGCGATCGGGCTGGCCGCTGACACCGCGATCCGCGAGGAGCTGGCGCTCAGCCGCTAGCACCGCAGCCGCGGATTGCCAGGGGACTGCCGGTTTCGACCGGCAGTCCCTCGGTAGTTTTGGGCGTAGCGATCGGCGCCTTGCCGTTTGTGTCCACGGCCCGGCTGGGCCGCCGAACGAACGGGGGCCGAATGGCCGCACCCACCTCCGCCGCCGCACTGCTCGAAGGCCGCCTCGGCGCAATCCGGTCTACGTCGCCGAAGGGCGACAGCGTCGATGTCACAGCCTCGTACACGGCCGTCTCGCGCGCCGTGAAGGCCGAGGGGCTGCTGCGACGGGCACGGGGGTTCTACCTGCTGCTCGCGATCGGTCTGCTGGCGGCGACGGCAGCAGACATCGTCGGCATGGTGCTGATGGGCCATAGCTGGTTCCAGCTGATCCTCGCCGGAGTGCTCGGCCTGATCCTCACCCAGTTCGCCTTCCTCGCCCACGAGGCGGCGCACAAGCAGATCCTCGTGTCCGGCTCGGCGAACGACTGGGTCGGCCGCATCCTCGGCACCTTCGTGATCGGCATGAGCTACGCGTGGTGGCAGAACAAGCACAGCAGGCATCATGCGAACCCGAACCAGCTCGGCAAGGACCCCGACATCGCGTTCGACACGATCTCGTTCACCGAAGAGGATGCCGCGCGCCAGACCGGCCTGCTCGCATGGATCACCCGCCGGCAGGGATACCTGTTCTTCCCGCTGCTCAGCCTCGAGGGCCTCAACCTGCACTGGACGTCGTTCAAGCTGCTCGGGCGCCCGGAGCCCGTGAAGCACCGCGCGACCGAGATCGCACTCATCGCGGCGCGCTTCGGGATCTACCTCGGCCTGCTGTTCTGGTTCCTGCCGCCCGGCATCGCCGGCGCGTTCCTCGGTGTGCAGCTCGCCGTCTTCGGCATCTACATGGGCGCCTCGTTCGCCCCCAACCACAAGGGCATGCCGATCATCCCGGCATCCGTCAAGCTCGACTTCTTCTCGAAGCAGGTGCGCACCTCCCGCAACGTCGCGGGCGGGTGGTGGGCGACCGCTCTCTTCGGCGGCCTCAACTACCAGGTCGAGCACCATCTCTTCCCGAGCATGGCCCGGCCGCGACTCGCCAAAGCACGTCTCATCGTGCGCGAGCACTGCGCCCAGGCCGGAGTCCCGTACACTGAGACGACACTGGCGCAGTCATACGCCATCGTCATCGCCTATCTCAACAAGGTCGGGCTGCAGGCACGGGATCCGTTCGCCTGCCCCGTCATCGCACAGTACCGGGGCGCATAGCCCCCACGAACTTCCCGCGGAACGCGGCCATCGTCGGCCGAGACCGCGGCTCACGAAACGAATTCTGATTCACCTCTCTGCTTCACCGAACACCTTCGCCCCAGCCGAACCACTTTGGCGCCAGGCCGCGGACGACGTCCACGTCGCCACGGTCTTCGGCGATTTCGCCGGCTTCGTCACCGAAGTCGCCGACGGTTTTCTGTTACGCGATGCGCACGCGACTTCGCGCGGGGTCTTCCCCACGCTTGCGCTCGCATGCCAGGCTCTCACTGACGACGCGCGCGATGCTCCGCTGAGCACCGCGCTGCACGTCCCCCTACGTCCGCGCCGGCGCCGCCGCCGCGGAACGCCGGACAGCAACAGCCGTCCGGGAACACGAAAGAAAGACGACGACATGGCCACCGGCACCGTCAAATGGTTCAACTCGGAGAAGGGCTACGGCTTCATCTCCCCCGACGACGGCTCGGCCGACGTTTTCGCTCACTTTTCCGCCATCTCGGGCAGCGGCTTCCGCAACCTCGAAGAGGGGCAGAAGGTCGAATTCGAGACCGAGCGCGGCCAGAAGGGCCCCCAGGCGGCGAACATCCGCCCCGTTCAGGGCTGACTCGCGGCACAACGGGTGATCGGCGGGGTCAGCCCCGCCGATCACCCGTTTGCGTGCGCGGCATCCCAGATGTGTGCGGTGCCCTATAGAGCGCCGAGGGGGTGGAGGTCAAGGGATTTCTTGCGTCTCGCGAGCTGCGTACGGTCGAGTGCGATTGGCTTGACCGGAAAGACAAAAGAACAGGGGGTCACCGCCATGACTCGATCGGACGCCGATACCCGAGACGTCTGCCCGATTTGCGGAACCACCCTGGTCGTGCGCGGCCACTCGCTGTACTGCCCGAGCTGCGACCTCGTCTACGAGGCCGATGACGGTGACGACGCCGGCGGCGAGGGCGACAGCGACGACGACACATCGTCGTCATGATCATCGACGAGGCATTCCAGAGCGACGACATCGGCGAGGCGGAGCAGATCGCGCGCCGCGTGTACCCGCGCGCCGAGTTGCGCGATTCCACCGGCGGCCACTTCCACTACGAGCACCTCGCCCGCGGCGCCGACGGCATCAACTTCACGCGCTTCAAACTCAACTCGCAGATGGACATCGCGGTCGAGTTCGACAACGTGGCCGCCTTCGGGGTGCGGATCGCGGGCCGCTACGCCGTCGAGTCGAACGATCACCGCGTCGACTCCTCGCAGCCCTTCCTCTTCACACCGGGCCCGGGCAGCTCGACCTCGGAGCGGCTCGACGTGCTGATGATCAACGTCGACACCGACGTGCTCGCGCACTCGGCGGCGCGGCACCTGGGCGTCGACCGCGTCAGGCTGCGCTTCGACCGGCATGAGCCGACCAGCCCGGCGATGCGCGCGCACTGGCTGCGCACGGTCAACTACGCGTGGAACAGCGTGCTCCAGGTTCGGGATGTCTTCGCCAACGACGCGATCCGCACGGCGACGCTCGACGCGGTGGTCGCCAGCGCGCTCGCCGCGTTCCCCATCGAGGTGGCGGCTTCGGTCCGGGCATCTGAACTCTCCACATCGGCGGCGATCCGCCGGGCACAGGCGTTCATCGAAGACAGCGCCGATCGGGCGGTGACCGTCGCCGATATCGCGGAGGCGGCTCGCCTGTCCGTGCGCGCGCTGCAGCTCGGGTTCCAGCGCGAGTTCGAGACCACGCCGATGGGCTATCTGCGGCAGGTGCGCCTCGAGGCCGCGCGCGAGGAGCTGCTCGAAGCCGACGAGGACACGCGTGTCGCCGATGTCGCGCGGCACTGGGCGTTCGCCAACGTCGGGCGCTTCGCCGCGCAGTACCGCGCGCGCTTCGGGGAGAACCCGGGCGACACCCTGCGGGGCTGAGTGCCGTCGCGCGCCGGGTGCGTGGAGCGGACAGCGGCTGCGCCATCCGGACATCCACATCGCGCGAATTGGACCGGATGCCCGCGCATCCGCTCCACTGAGAAAGTGGCACGACTCATCTACGGCTCCGACGAGGGCTACGAATTCGACGAGCGCACGCTCGCCCATCTCAAGATCGCAATGACATCCAAGCTCCGCGTGCGTGAGTCGTTCCTGCTGAACTGGGTGATTCCGGCGGAGAGGGGGTCCGGCCGCATGAGCCTCTGGATCTCCCCAGAGGTCCCGTTGGTGTTCGTCTTCAACGGCTCGAAGCCGCCCCAGCTCAACAAGGTCTGGGTCGATGCGATGGCACGTTCGGCCCACGGCATCCGCGGAATGACCGTCATGCCCGAGGCGGAGGCCGAGGCCTATCTCAAAGCGGCGGGTTCCCCTGCGGCGCCATAGGGACAAGGCTTGAGAGCGTGAAATATACGCATCTCGGACGCTCAGGACTCACCGTCTCCCGCATCGTGCTCGGCACGATGAACTTCGGCCCGCAGATCGGCGGGGCCGACGCGCACACGATCATGGACGACGCGCGCGAGCAGGGCATCAACTTCTTCGACTAGTGCGAGGCGGCGCCCTGCTGCTGGGCCTGCTCGGCCGCGGCGGCCGCCTCGCTCGCGGCCTTCAGCTTCGCCTGCAGCTCCGCGGCCGCGGCCGCGGTCGGCTGGGGCCCTGGGTCGCGCTCGTTCAGATTGTTGACGAGGCATCGCGTTCCCTGCCGTAGATCAAGGGCATCGACGCGGATCGCGACGCCGAAATTCTGGATCGTCGCCACGGTGAACAACAACGCCTGCCCGGCGTTCTCACCGGCGGCATCGAGCACATAGCCGCCATTCGTCACGGTATCAGAACCGACCTGCCAGATGCCGGCGCGCACCGGCATGCCGCTCGGCGGGTTCTGCGTCAGCCAACTCAGCGCGTCGTCGACGCTCAGGTCCGCGACGGTCCAGAAACGCGCGTCGGTCGAGACCGTGCCGCACACGCTGCCGTCGTTGTCGAACGGCAAGCCCGGCGACGCCTGCGTGCCGGCGATCGCCCCGGACGGCAGCTTCGCCTTCGCCAGCAGCCCCGAGCTCGGGATGGACGCCGTGGCCGGCGGTGCGGACGTCACGACCGGCGCGCCCGCGTCGATCTTCAGAGGTCCGGCCGCGTTCCCGAACCCCCGGAAGGCCGAGATCCCGCCGAACACGACGGCCACAGCCGCGATCACGACGGCGGCGCCGACGAGCACGCGCCACGGCTGAGCGCGCGCCGGCACAGGCATCCGCCCGTGCTCCGGGTACAGCCTGACGGGCTGCCAGCGCGCGTCGTCCCTGAGCGCTTCAAGCCGTTCTTCCGGACCCATTCAGCTCACCTCCCTGCATTGCGCGGTCGCCCGCGTCGGTCTTCTCGCGCAGCTTCGCGAGTCCGCGGGACGCCTGCGAGCGCACCGTCGCCTGCGTGCAGCCGAGCACCCGCGCGATCTCGCGGTCATCGAGCTGCTGGTGGTAGCGCAGCACCAGCACCGCGCGCTGTCTCTCGGGCAGCTCCTGCAGCATGCGGGTGAACTCGATGTCGCCCTCAAGGCGCAGGTAGCCCGCGTCGGGCCGCCCGAGATCGAGCACCTCGTCGAGCGGCAGGTGCCGCCGCCTGCGCACGATGTCGATCGCGCGGCGCGTGACCGCCGTGCGCAGATAGCCCGCCGGCGACTGCTTCGACATGGCCTGCCAGTTGCGCGCGACCGAGATCACGGCATCCTGCACGGCGTCCTCGGCGTCCGCGCGATTCCCGGTCAGCAGGAACGCGAGCCGCGCGAGCCGCTCGCCGTGCTCGGCGAGCAACGAGGTGTACTCCTCGTCGGGCCACTCGAAGCCGATGCCCACGCGTCCTCCGTTCCCGCACGTCCACAAGAAGAACGGACCAGGGCCGGCATCCGTTGCATCACGCCAAGAATCGATGGGGAGAACGGATGCCGCAACCCAGGCTGTCTCGGAGGGCCCGGCCGCACTGCACCCGAGGGGTGCCTTCGGGTCCCCGCCGTTCAGCACAGACGACCCGAGCTGCGACTTCGCAGCACTTTCGTCCAACCCGGTACCGTCGAGCCATGGCCCTCATCCACAACGCGGCGCTCACGCCGACGAAGACCGAGCTGCTGACCACGTGGCTGCCGCGCCAGCCGTGGTTCCCCGCCGGCGCCGAACCGGTCGAGCCCGAGCGCATCGGCGCGTTCCGCTTCGACGACCCCGAGGGCGAGGTCGGCGTCGAGACGCTGATCGTGCGCGTGCCGGGCGCGCCGCCGCTGCAGGTGCCGCTGACCTACCGCGGCGCGCCGCTCGCCGGGGCCCAAGCGTGGCTGATCGGCACGATGGAGCACTCCGTGCTCGGCACCCGCTGGGTTTACGACGCGCTCGGCGACCCGGTCTACCTGAGCGAGCTCGCGAAGGCCGTGCTGCAGGGCGGCACCGAGGTCGAGCAGCATCGCGACGGGCCGGACGGGCCGGTGCCCGTGCCGTCCACTGCGCAGGTGCGCGGCGACGGCGAGCCGGGTGCCGCGGTGCCCGAGCTCGCACAGCTCGGGATCGAGGTCGTGCGCGTGCTCGATGGGTCGACGGATGCCGTGTCTCGAAGCACCCTCCGAGGGACCTGGCCCGGGCAAGAGGAGCCGGTCGTTCTCGCGATGGTGCGCCCCGCGTGACCGACACCACAACCCTCACCGCCGAGTTCCTGCCCGACGGGCTCATCGTGCGCAGCGCGCGGCCCGTCACGGGCGGCAGCGCCAACGCCGTGTTCTGGTGCGAGCTCGACGACGGGAGCGAGGTCGTGGTCAAGCTCGCGCGCGCCGATCAGCCCGACCTCAGCGAGCTCGAGGCGGAAGGCCTCACCGCCCTCTCCGAGCTCGGCGGCCTCGCGACTCCGCGCGTCATCGCGTTCTCACCGCGCACGCTCGTGCTCGAGGCGGTCGGCACCGGTGGGCTGCCGCCCGACGACGCCGGGTTCTGGGCCAACGCGGGGCACGCCGTCGCCCGCCTGCACGCGGTGCGCAGCGAACGGTTCGGCTGGGCGCACGACGGCTGGCTCGGCCAGTTCCGGCAGCGCAACGGGTGGGATGCCGACGGCCACCGCTTCTTCGCCGAGAAGCGCATCCTCAGCTTCCTCGACAAGCCGGGCGCCGAGGCGGCGCTCGACGCGGGCGACCGCGCGGGCCTCGAGCGCCTCTGCGCGCGGCTGCCCGAGCTCATCCCCGACACGGGTGCCGTCCTCACGCACGGTGACCTGTGGCGGAACAACCTGCTCGCAGGCGATGCCGGGGAACCCGTCTTCATCGACCCCGCGGTGAGCTACGCCTGGGCCGAGATCGACGTCGCCATGATGCTGCTCGCGGGTCCCGTCGTGCCCGAGAGCTTCTTCGCCGCCTATCAGGAGCTGCGGCCGCTTCACCCCGGCTGGCGCGAGCAGGCGCGCATCCTGAACCTGCGCGAGCTGCTGTCCATGATCGCGACCTTCGGCACCGCGTTCCCCGGCAACCCGGAGCGCATCGCCGAGCTGCGCGCGGTGGTCCGGCAGTACGCATAGCCGGCTCCGGTCTCACCTCGCGGGCTGCGCCCGCTGGATGCGCTGTGACAGGGCGTGCGCCTGCTCCATGAGCAGGCGACCGAGCTCGGGCCGGCGATCCGCGCCGAAGCGCGGCTGGATCCCCGTCAGGCTCAGGGCCCACTCGGGCGCGCCGCCCGCGTCGAACACCGCGGCGCCCATGCCCCAGCTGCCTTCGACGATCAGGCCCGGGTTGACCGCATAGCCGGCGCGGCGGGTCTGCCTGAGCCGCGCCGCCAGCGGCGCCGCGGCGTGCTGCTCACCGAACCGGGCCACCAAGTCCGCATTCGCCAGATACTCATCGATCGCCTGGTCGTCGAGGAACGCGAGGATGGCGAGCCCAGCGGAGGCGACGCCGAGCGGGAAGCGCACGCCCTCGTACAGCACGAAGGAGCGGATCGGGAAGCTTCCCTCCTCCCGCAGCAGGCAGACGGTCTCGTTGCCGCGCCGCGCAGAGAAGAACGCGCTCTCACCGGTCCGGGCGGCGAGCTCGCGCACGCTCTCGCGCGCGAGCTCGGTGACGTCGTAGCGCTCGGCGGCGACCGCGCCCATGAGGTAGAGCTCGGGGCCGAGCACCCACCGCGCCGTGCGCGCATCCCGGTCGAGGAAGCCGTTGGCGGCCAGCGCGGCGAGGATCCGGTACGCCGTAGGGCGTGACAGCGCTGCGCGCTCAGCCACCTCGGCCGTCGTGAGGCCGCGCGGCATCATCCCGCTCACGGCACGCAGCGCCGCTGCGGCGCGGCCCAGGAGCTGCGTGCCGGCCACTTCTCCCGTCATGCTCACATTATGAACATATCGCCGCCCACTCGTTCACCATCTGCCCAGTGTTGCCGCACTCTCAGGGCATCGCTACGGTTTCCTCACTGCACATCGTGGACAGCGAAGGGGCTGGAATGACCGGGAAGACGCGCCGCACCGCCGCGGAGGCGCTGCACGGGCTGCTGTTCGACGGCATGACGATCGCGGTCGGGGGCTTCGGCTTGAGCGGGAATCCGTCGGATCTGATCGAGGCGGTGCGCGACTCCGGGGTGCGTGACCTGACCATCGTGTCGAACAACATGGGCGTCGACGGCAAGGGCCTCGGGCTGCTGCTCGAGAGCAAGCAGGTGCGCAAGGTGCTCGCGAGCTATGTCGGCGAGAACAAGCTCTTCGCCGAGCAGTACCTCGACGGCACGCTCGAGGTCGAGTTCGTGCCCCAGGGCACGCTCGCCGAGCGGCTGCGGGCGGGCGGCGCAGGCATCCCCGGCTTCTACACCGCCACCGGCGTCGGCACGCTCGTCGCCGAGGGCAAGCCCACCGCCGAGTTCGACGGGCGGCGCTACGTGCTCGAGCGCGGCATCGTGGCCGACCTCGCGCTCGTGCACGCGCATACCGCCGATGCGGAGGGCAATCTCGCCTATCGGCTGTCGGCGCGCAACTTCAACCCCGTGGTCGCCACCGCAGGCCGGGTGACGGTCGCTGAGGCGGAGATCGTGCGAGACGACGGATTCCTCGACCCGGACGCCATCGTGACGCCGGGCGTCTTCGTGCAGCGCCTCGTGCGGTCGATCCCGCGGGCGAAGGACATCGAGCAGCGCACGGTGCGCTCCCGACCGGCATCCGCTGCCGCGCAGAGCGCCGAGCAGAAAGCGGTGGCGTGATGCCCTGGAGTCGTGACGAGATGGCCGCCATCGCCGCCGAGGAGCTGCGCGACGGGGACTACGTGAACCTCGGCATCGGCATTCCGACCCTGGTCGCCAACCATGTGCCGGCGGGGGTGTCGGTGACGCTGCAGAGCGAGAACGGGCTGCTCGGCGTCGGCCCCTTCCCCTTCGAGGGCGAAGAGGACGCCGACCTGATCAACGCCGGCAAGCAGACGGTGACGCTGTTGCCGGGGGCATCCGTCTTCGACTCCGCCACGAGCTTCGCGATGATCCGCGGCGGCCACGTGCAGCTCGCGATCCTCGGCGCGCTGCAGGTCGCCGCGAACGGCGACCTCGCGAACTGGCAGATCCCCGGAAAGCTCGTCAAGGGCATGGGCGGGGCAATGGACCTCGTCGCCGGCACCCCGCGCGTCATCGTGCTCACCGAGCACAACGCGAAGGACGGCACCCCCAAGATCGTCGAGCGCTGCGAGCTGCCGCTCACCGGCGCAGGCGTCGTGCAGCGCATCATCACCGACCTCGCCGTCTTCGACGTGACGGATGCCGGGCTCGTGCTGCGCCGCACCGCACCCGACGTGACCGCCGACGAGTTGCGAGAGCGCACCGGCGCTCCCTTCATCGTCGACCCCGGCACGAGATCAGCCGCCGACGAAACGGAGCTGCAGCAGGCATGAGCGCCCTCATCGCGGGCTACGCCCGCACCCCCTTCGTCAAGTACAACGGCGTCTTCGCCGCCGTCCCGGCCACCGCGCTCGGCGCCCATGCGATCGCCGCCGCGCTCGCGAACGCGGGTGTTGCACCGGATGCCGTGCAATACGTCTTCGGCGGCCAGGTCGTCCAGGCCGGGGCCGGGCAGAACCCGGCCCGGCAGGCGGCCGTCGGCGCAGGCATCCCCTTCGCCGTCCCTGCTGTCACGCTCAACGCCGTGTGCCTGTCCGGCATGCTCGCCGTCTCGGCCGCGGCGCAGCTCATCGAGGGCGGCGGCGCCGACGTCGTGGTCGCCGTCGGTCAGGAGTCGATGTCGCGCGCCCCGCACGCGTGGCCCGGCTCGCGCGTCGGGAAGAAGTACGGCGCGATCGAGCTGCTGGACACCCTCGAGGTGGACGGCCTGTCGGACGCCTTCGAGAAGACCTCCATGGGCGCCTCCACCGAGGAGCACGGGCGCGGTCTCGGCATCACGCGTGCGGAGCAGGACGCCTGGTCTGCGGAGTCCCACCGCCGGCTGGCCGCCGGCCGCGAGTTCCTTGCTGGCGAGATCGCCGCGTATGAGGTGGCCGGCCGCGGCGGATCGACCGCGTACGAGCTCGACGACGGCCTGCGCGAGGACACCACGGTCGAGACGCTGAGCCGGCTGCGGCCGGCGTTCTCACCCGACGGCGCCATCACCGCGGGGAACTCCTCGCAGGTCACCGACGGCGCGGCCGCGATCGTGCTGGTCAGCGAGCGCTACGCCCGGGCGCAGGCGCCGATCGCGCGCGTGTCCGCACACGCCTTCGTCGCCGGGCCCGACGTCTCACTGCACGCCCAGCCCGCCAACGCCATCGCCGCGGCGCTGAGCACGGCCGGCCTGCCCGCCTCCGAACTCGGCGCGATCGAGATCAACGAGGCGTTCGCCGCCGTCGCCGTCCACTCCACCCGGCTGCTCGGCGCCGACCCCGCCATCGTCAACGCCCACGGCGGAGCCATCGCCCTCGGCCACCCCATCGGCGCCTCCGGCACCCGCATCGTCGGTCACCTCGCCCGCCGCCTCGCAGCGCTCGGCTCTGGCGCACTCGGCGCCGCCGGTATCTGCGGCGGTGGCGGCCAGGGCGCCGCCCTCGTGCTCGAGAGCGTGTAGCGCCTCGCACTCAGACGGTCGCGATGAGCCCGGCGACCGCGTCGAGCGAGCCGGGCACGAGCCGGTAGTAGGCCCAAGTCCCCCGCTTCGAGCGGCTGAGGAAGCCGGCATCGGTGAGCACCTTGAGATGGTGCGAGACCGTCGGCTGCGAGAGCCCGAGAGGCTCGGTCAGGTCGCACACGCACGCCTCCTGCGCCTCGTGCGCCGCAACGATCGAGACGAGCCGCAGCCGCGCCGGGTCGGCGAGCGCCTTCAACGAGCGCGCGAGGCTCTCGGCGTTCTGTGCCGTCATGACCTCGCCGGTGATGGGCGGGCAGCATGCCCGCACGTCGCGAAGGGGCAGCAGCTCGGCGGTCGTCATGCGCCGATCATCGCACATGCATTGACACCCGTCGATGAATGCCGACAGACTGGCAATGCATCGATGGTCATCGATGAAAGGAGGTGGATGATGGACACCACGCATGAGACGCAGGACCACCGGCCCGAGCTGCTCGTTCTGAACCAGGCGGAAAGCTGCTGCATCCCCGGCTGCTGCTGATCATCCCCAAGCCGCACCTGAGTGCACCAGGCGCGGCCGCCCTGTCCGACGAACCGAAAGTGCAGGCATCCGTGACCCCCAGCGTGCTGTTCGTCTGCGTCCACAACGCGGGCCGCTCCCAGATGGCGGCAGGCTTCCTGCGCGCGCTGGCCGGCGACCGCGTGCAGGTCTTCTCGGCGGGCAGCGAGCCCGCCGACCGCCTCAACCCCGTCGCCGTCGCCGCGATGGCCGAGGTCGGCATCGACATCACGGCGAACGAGCCCAGGATCTTGACGACGGATGCCGTCAAGGCCGCCGACGTCGTCATCACAATGGGCTGCGGCGACACCTGCCCGATCTTCCCCGGCAAGCGCTATGAGGACTGGGACCTCACCGACCCGGCGGGCCTTCCGATCGACGAGGTGCGGCCGATCCGCGACGAGATCAGAGCGCGCGTCGAGGCGCTCGTCACCGAGTTGACGAGCTGACCACGGTCTAGCGCCAACCTCTGTTCATATGAATAATTGTTCATATGAACGTGGTCGAGCTGCGGAAAGCCATGCCCGAAGGCAACGACATCCTCGATGTCGCCGACGTGTTCTCCCTGCTGGGGGATCCGGCGCGGCTGCGCATCCTGGTGGCGTTGAGCTCCGGGCAGCTGCGGGTGCGCGACATCGCGGAGGTGGTGGAGGCCAGCGAGTCCTCGGTGTCCCACGCCCTGCGGCTGCTGCGCGCGCACCGGGTCGTCGAGGCCCGCCGGCTCGGCCGCGAGGTGCGCTACGTGCTCGCGGACTCCCACGTGCGCGCCCTGCTGGAGCTCGCGATGGACCACGTGGGCCACTCCACGCTGATGCACCGGCTCGGGGACACCCACGAGCCGGCGGGCTCCTCGTGCGCGAACGGCTCGGACGCCTGACCCGCATGTTTCACGATCACGATCACGGCTCCCCCGCTCCGAGCAACCGCACCCGGCTGACCATCGCCTTCGCCATCACCAGCACGATCCTGCTGGCCGAAGTGGCCGGCGCCATCCTCACCGGATCGCTCGCGCTCATCGTCGACGCCGGCCACATGCTCACCGACGCCGGCGGCCTCGGCATGGCCCTGTTCGCCGCCAACCTCGCTGAGCGCCCGGCAACCAGCCGCCGCACCTGGGGCTACGCCCGCGCCGAGGTGCTGGCCGCGACCGCCCAGGCGGCGGTGCTGCTCGGCGTCGGCCTGTTCGTGCTGGTCGAGGGCATCCAGCGCCTCATCTCTCCGCCGGAGCTCGAATCCGGCGGCCTGCTGATCTTCGGCGTCATCGGCCTGCTCGGCAACATCGCCTCGATTCTCGTGCTCGCCTCCGGCCGCAACGCGAACTTCAACCTGAGGGCCGCCTTCCTCGAGGTCGTCAACGACGCCCTCGGCTCGGTCGGCGTCATCATCGCCGCCCTCGTGATCGCCGCCACCGGGTGGGAGGGCGCGGACGCCGTCGCCGCCATCCTGATCGGCATCCTCATCCTGCCGCGTGCGTTCACGCTGCTGCGCCAGACCATCGACGTCCTGCTGGAGTCCACCCCCGCCGGCCTCGATATCGACGCCGTCCGCGAGCACATCCTCGGCGTCGAGCACGTGCAGGAGGTCCACGACCTGCACGCCAGCCAGATCGCCACCGGCCTTCCGGTGCTCACCGCCCACGTGACCGTCGACGCCGACTGCTTCCGCGATGGCCACACCCCGCAGATCCTCGACCGGCTGCAGGAATGCGTCGCCGGGCACTTCCCGATCAGCGTCGAGCACTCCACCTTCCAGCTCGAACCCGCCACCCACAGGGAACACGAGCACACCCCGCACGCCGCCGGCTGATCCTCGCGACGAGAGAAGCGCGCGATGCGAGCGGAGAACTATCCGGTTCGCGCAGATCGGCGTAGCGTCGGAGTGTGACGATCTCTCTCGGTTACCAGATCCCCAACTTCACCTACCCCGGCGGCGTCGAGACGCTCTTCGACACCGTCAAGGCCCAGGCCCTCGAAGCAGAGGCCAGCGGCTTCGACACGGTCCTCGTGATGGACCACTTCTACCAGCTGCCCGGCATCGGCACCCCCGACCAGCCGATGATGGAGGCATACTCGACGCTGGCCGCGCTCGCGGCATCCACCAGCACCATCCAGCTCTCCACGCTGGTGACGGGCAACACCTACCGCAACCCGGCGATCCTCGCCAAGACGGTGTCGACGCTCGACGTGATCAGCCACGGCCGGGCGATCCTCGGGCTCGGTGCCGGCTGGTTCGAGCTCGAGCACGAGCAGCTCGGCGTCCAGTTCGACACCTTCACCGAGCGCTTCGAGAAGCTTGACGAGGCACTGCAGATCATCCACCCGATGCTGCGCGACCAGCGGCCCGAGTTCACGGGCAAGTGGTACCAGGTGCACGGCGCGATGAACGTGCCGCGCTTCCGCGACAGCATCCCGATCATGCTCGGCGGCCAGGGCGAGCGGAAGACCTTCCGACTGGCGGCGCGCTATGCCGACCACATGAACATCATCTGCCCCCTCGAGGACCTGCCCCGCAAGGTGCAGGTGCTCAGGCAGCGCCTCGAGGAGATCGACCGCGACCCCGCCACTCTCAAGACGAGCTACCTGGCGAGCGCGATGATCGTCGAGACGCAGGCCGAGGCGGATGCCGCGCTCGAGAAGGTCCCCGAGGACCGCCGCAACCGTGCCTTCGTCGGCACCGCAGACGTGCTCGCCGAGCGCATCAAGACCCAGATCCTCGACGCAGGCGTCGACGGCATCATCGTCAACGCGCCGCTGAACGGCCATGTGCCCGGCGTCGTGACGGCTCTGGGTGAGGCGCTCTCGCCGCTCGTCGCGCAGTGATACCCCGGCGTGGGCCGGGGCCGGTGCACGACCGACCCGGCCCACGCCGACGGGCCAGCCGACCTGGGCGCGTTACCGCCTGCCGACGATCAGCCCGATGACGAACCCGAACACGGCGGCGACCGCCGCCACGACGGCGACGGATTGCACCGGCCGCTCCTGCACCGCGCCGATCGCCGTGTCGCGGACGTCCGCGGCCGACTCGGCGATCTGATCGGCCCCCTTCGCCACCGCGCGGCGGGCCTCGGCCGCGGCGTCGTTGGCCGCGCGAGTCGCCGAAGACGCCACATGCGACGCGCTGTCTCGCGCGTCGTCGACGACATCGTGCACGGCGCCGCCTGCTTTGTTGACGGCATCGGATGCCGCACCGGAGGCCGCTGCGACGCGATCGGCCGCGGCATCCGTCGCCCTGTCCACGGCGGCGTGCGCGCCGGCACTCGCGGAATCCAGCCCGTCCTGGGCGGACTTGTCATTCAGTTCGGCCATCTCGACCACTCCCGTCTCGATTTCCAGACTCCGGCTACAGCGACTTCGCCGCCTTCTCGGCGCGCTTCACCGCCCGCTTGCGTGCCTTCTTGACGCGCGGGTCGTTCCAGAGCGCGTCGAAGCTCGCCTGGATCTCGCGGTAGCGGCCGCGGCCGGCCTTGGCGCCGTACGTGTACGCGACGAAGGCGATGATGCTGAGCATCAGCAGGGTGAAGAACTTTCGCATGACTGCTGTGGTTCCCGGAATCCGGAATCCTATTCTTCGCTCTGCGCCTCGCCGCGTCGCGGCTTCCAGGCGACCCCGAGCCCGATGAAGGCGCACGCCGCGACCGCCGCCGCGATGACGAACACCCCCGGTCCCGTGACGATCGGAGCGAACAGGCTGTCGAGCAGCGGGAAGGCGAAGCCGACGTAGGTGGCGCTGTAGAAGATGCCGGTGAGGGTGGCGAGCTCGCCGGGCGGTGCGAGGTCCTCGACGACGCCGAGCCCGCTGACCAGCAGCAGGCCGTAGGCCGCGCCCAGGAACACCGCCGCGATTGCGAGCAGCACCGGCGAATGCGTCGCGACGGTCGCCGCGCCGAGCAGCAGCCCGACAACCGCCGAGCCGGCGCCGACCCGGAACGGCAGCGGCCGCGCACGCTGGGCGAGCGCACGCGCCCACGGCTGGATGAGGATGCCGGTGCCGAGGGCGACGATCGCGACGACTCCGCTCGTCACCTCCACGTAGCCGTGCACGTCGACGTTGGCGGGCAGCGCGGCGAGCGCCGCGGAGGCCGAGCCGAACACCCAGGGCGCCGTCGGCAGGATCGCGGCGAGGAAGATACGGGACCCTAGCGCGGGGCGCAGTCCGGGGCGGGCAGCGGCGGGTGCGGCATCCGTCTGTCCCTGTGTGTCACCGCTCGCGTCGCGCACGACGGTCTCGGGCGTCGCCCACACCAGCGCGGCGACGACGAGGGCGAGCGCGATCTGGACGAGGTACGGCACGTGCTCGGGCAGCGGCGCCCACTGGGTGAGGATGCCTGTGATGAGGGGGCCGACCGCGAATCCCGCCGTCAGCGCGACCGCGGCACGGCGCGCGCCCGATGAGCCGCGCCCGGCGCGCTCGGACAGCTCCTTGACCCATGCGGTGCCCGGCCCGAACGCGGCGCCCGCGGCGACGCCGACGACGATGCGGCCGATCAGCAGGCCGAGGAACGACTCGCCGGCGAGCATCAGCACGAGCGAGCCGACGGCCGACAGGAGCACGACGGGCCGCAGCACGGCGCGCCGGCCGAAGCGGTCGGACACCGGGGCGACGAGGAGCAGCGCGGGGATCAGCCCGAGCACGTAGGCCCCGAACAGCCCCGTGACCTCGACGCCGCTGAGCGCGCCGCGGTAGACGTCGAGCAGCGGCACGAACATGTTGGCGCCCCACCCGACGATGAAGAGCGCGATGGCGGGGCGCAGCCACGTGCCGCGCAACGGGCCGGACTCAGTCATGCCCGAGCGCCGCCGCGATATCGGCGATCTTCTGCACGAGCATCAGACTGCCCGGAATCCTGGTGAAACCGAGACCCTCGTAGAACCGGGCGACGCGCTCATGCAGAGCGTCGACGACCACGACGCGGGCACCGACCGTCTGCGTCGCGTCGACGACGCGCGCCAGCGCATCCGCCACCAGCACCGCGCCGAGACCCCGCCCGCGAAGCTCGCGCGAAAGCGCAAGCCGTGCGAGCAGCACAGCCGGGATCTCCTGCGGGCCGCCGCGACCGACCCGGCTGGGGACCTGTTCGCGGGCGACCTTGTGGGCCGCCAGCGCGTAATAGCCCAGCACGCGCCCGTCATCGTCGGACCACACCCAGGTCCGTGCGGTGCCGCGCTTGGTTGACACGGATGCCTGCTCGCGCAGCCAGGCGTCAAAGGATTCCTCGCCGCAGGAGAACCTCGAGACGTCGTGCCGCTCGGGGTCGTATCGCTCGGACCGGAACCGGTCAGCCACGGACGACGGTCTCGTCCAAGCGGGCGGCCGCGTCGGCGAGGGCGGCACTCGGCTGCGGCGCGGCGTCGAATGCGGCGAGAAGATCGTCGAAGAACTCGGCGGGCACCGTCGTCGTCGCCTCGTGCTCGCGGATGACGCGCGCCGCCCGCTCCTCCGCAGCCGACCGGGCGAAAGCCGTGACCGGCTCGCCGCTGAGCCGGGCCGCGCGCTCGATGAGAGCCCTGTCGGCCGGCGTCACCCGGAATTCCAGTCGCGCACTTGCCCCCGCCATCGCAGCACCCCTTTCATGTACGGACAATCGTACGGCATCCGGCTCACGCAGTGCTCAGGCGCGACGCAGAAGGGCCGGCCTCGACGAGATGTCGACACCGGCCCCGTGAGGCGCGCCCGCGATCAGTCGGCGACGATGCCTTCGCCGCCCACGCCGTTCGGAACCGTGACGGCACCGATCTTCTGCAGGCCCCCGTCCGCCGCGACCCGGTACTCGTCGACGATGCCGGCAGCACCGGTCTGCACGTAGAGGTAGCGGCCATCTGCGCTCGTGGCGGCATCGACGGTGCCGGCGTCGGTGGTGGTCACGCCGGTGGGGGCGAGTGCGCCATCGCGGCCGAGCTGGTATCCGCTGAGGGTGCCGCTGCCGGCGTTCGAGGCGTACACATGGGTGCCGTCGACGACGATCCAGCAGGTGGCCTGCTGCCCCGTGGCCTGCTCGGCGTCCTTCGTCAGGGTGCCGTTCGGGTGCACGGTGAAGCTCGCGACCGCGTTGGGGCCGGCCTCGCTGGCGATGAGCTGCCCGGCGGCGTCGAACTGGAAGCCGAAGGGCACGTCGCCGGCGAAGGTGCTGACGACCGGCTTGGCCGCGGGGCCGAGCAGTCCGAGCGGGAAGACCTCGAAGGCGCTCGTGTTGCCCTTGGTCGAGACGACGATCTTCGACCCGTCCGGGGTGAAGGCGATCTGGGCCGGCGTGTGGGTGAACTCGGGGGTCGCGTTCGGGTCGAGGCCCAGCGACCGGTGCCACGAGGGCACCGCCACGAGCGAGCCGCCCAGGTTCAGGTAGCCCTGGATCGACCCGCCGCCGCGGGCGTTGAGCACGTAGACCAGGTTTCTGCGGGCAGCGATCGAGACCGGCGCCTGCCCGCCGGAGCCGAGCGTCTGGTGGCGCACCAGCCGGTCGCCGGCGACCGCGAAGTTCGTGATGGTGTTGCTGCCGGCGTTCACGGCGAACAAGCTCTGCCCCGACCGAGCGAGTGAGCTCTGCGAGGCGAGGTGATCGACGACGGAGCCGTCGAGAGCGAGCCCCCGGCCGCCGGTCGTGTAGACCCCGGCCTGGCGAAGCGTGCCGTCCTGCAGGCGGTCGAAGCTCACGATCTGGTTGCCGAAGACGGCGTCGTTCTGGACGAACACGGTGCCGACGGCCGGGTTCGGGTGCCAAGCCGGCGCTGCGGGCGCCGCGTCGGCGGCGGTTGCGCCGAGGCCGACGAACAGGCCGGCTGCGGCGGTGGCGATTCCGAGACGGGCGATGGTTTTCATCTCTTGCTCCTTCGGTGAGGCGGGCCGCAACCCGCGGTCCTCGACGAGTGAAGCAAGCGGCATCCCCCGATCCGGCCAAGATTTCAGGGCCGTAATCGGACATTTCAGAGCCGTAAGAATTCCCGCCCCGACGCCGGGCTCGCGCGCGCTTAGGCTCCAAGTCATGCAGGCAGGAACACGCGTCGCGATCGTCGAGGACGACCCAGCGGTGCGCACCGTCGTCGCCGATCATCTGCGTGCGGCCGGGTGCGAGGTCCAGCAGTTCGCGGACGGCGCCGACGCATGGCAGGCGATCCGAGAACGGATGCCTGACCTGCTGATCCTCGACCGGATGCTGCCCGGTCTCGACGGTGACGAGCTTGCCGTGCGCATCCGTGCGATCTCGAGCGTGCCGATCATCATGCTCACCGCGCTCGACGGCCTCGAGCACCGCATCGAGGGCCTCGAGCACGGCGCCGACGACTACCTCGGCAAGCCGTTCTCGCTGCGCGAGCTGCAGCTGCGGGTCAACGCCCAGCTGCGCCGCAGCAGCGCGGTCGCACCGCTCGGGTTCACGGCCGGCCGCTTCCGCGTCGACCCGGAGCACCGCCGCGTGTGGTCGGGCGAGCGGGAGATCGCGCTCACCACTCGCGAATACGAGCTCTTCCTCTATCTCGTCCGCAACCCTGATCGCGTCGTCAGCCGTGAGGAGATCCTGCGCGAGGTGTGGCAGTGGGGCTTCGGCGACGCCTCCACCGTCACCGTGCACGTGCGCCGGCTGCGGGAGAAGATCGAGCCGGACCCCCGCATCCCCTCTTTCCTGCACACCGAATGGGGTGCCGGATACCGGTTCACCCTGCAGGAGGTTCCGGCATGATCGGCGCCCCGCAGCTGCTGCTCATCGCCGGCACCACACTGGCGGCGACGGCCGTCGTGACAGCGCTGACGGTGCTGGGGTTGCGGCTCGCCCGCCGCGGCGGTGCGGGCGCCCGCGCCGCCATCGTCCTCGCCGGAGCCCTCGTGTCCGTGATCGCCTCGACCATCGCCGTGGCGCACGAGATGTACCTGGAAGACCATGACGTCCTCGTCCTCGCCTGGGTCATCGGGATCTCGGCCGCGATGAGCATGGTCGCGACCTCGATCGTCACGGGCCGCAGCGCCCGGGCATCCGTCGCCACTGTCGTCGGTGACACGCGCCGCGTCGGCGACGGCGATGTCGTGTCGGCCACCGCGACCGGGTGGCGCGAGTTCGACGAGGTCTCGGCGGAGCTCGCGGCAACCTCGCAGCGTCTTGCGGAGGCACGGGCGCAGATCACGGAGCTGGATGCCGCCCGGCGGCAGTTCTTCGCGTGGATCTCCCACGATCTGCGCACTCCCCTGGCCGGCATGGGCGCCATGGCCGAGGCCCTCGAGGCCGGCACCGCCCCCGATCCGGCCGCCTACGTCCGCGTCATCCGCTCCAAGGTCGACACCGTGAACCAGATGGTCGGCGATCTCTTCGAGCTCTCCCGGCTCCAGACCGGCACCCTCGAGCTGCACCCCGAGCCCGTCGTTCTCCTCGACCTCGTCAGCGACGCCGTCGCCGACGTTCAGGCCCTCGCCGCAGCCCGCGGCATCGTCATCGCGCAGGACGGCGTCGACGGGCATCTCATCTGGGCCGACCCTCGCGAGCTCACGCGCGCCATCGGCAACCTGCTGGCCAACAGCCTGCGCCACTCACCGGACGACAGCACGGTCCTCATCCGCGCCGACACCGTCGACGGCACACAGCTCATCGTGAGCGTCATCGACCAGGGGCCGGGCGTCGCGGCCGAGAACCTCGGCCACATGTTCGACGTCGGCTGGCGCGCCGACGCGGCCCGCAGCAGCGATCTCGCCGACGGCGCGAGCGGGGGCGCAGGCCTCGGCCTCGCCATCGTGCGCGGCATCGTCGAGGCCCACGGCGGCACTGTCCGGGCGCGCCGCACGGATGCCGGATTCCAGCTGGATCTGCTGCTGCCCGTCGGCGCCACCTGAGCACGAGGCGCCCGATGCCTTCCGCGCCGAGCGGCCCCGCGCCAGATTCGTCGCGGCCTACCCGCCCGCTAGCTTCGTGGTGTGGACAACGACTACATCACGACGGGAACCGTCTGGTTCTTCCTGATCTTCGCCAACGCTGCCCTCGCCGCCGCACTCGGGCGCAGCAGACTGCTGGTCGGAATGTGCTCGGTCATCCTCGGGCCGCTGGTGACCGTCTACCTCGCCATCGCGGGGCGCCGCCTGGCCTGAAGGCCAGCCCGTCCGCTCCCGCGTTCGCGTTCGCGTTCGACAACCCGACGAAACGTCGCGCTGTGAGCCCGCAGCATGCCGCGGACTGACTAACTGCGTTTCGGGCCGGGAAGGCGGGGAATGACGGCCTGCGGCGAGGCCAGCACTTCGAGCAGCTTGTCCGCATATTCCGACGCGGCGCTCGGCGAGAGCGTTGAGCGCCGGAAATCGAGCGCCATCTCGGCGACCATCATGGTCGTGTGGGCGGCGATGCCGACCCACATCTCCGTGGGCTCAACCCCTGCGCGAGCGGCGATGGCATCCTCGAGCAGGGTGCGCTGCTGCGCCCACAGGTCCCAGAGCTTGGCACGGGGGCCGCTGGCACGGTCGAGCTGGGCGCGCAGTCGCTCAATCTGCTCGGCCTGCCGGTCGGTGTCGGCGAGAAGATCATGCAACGCGTGGCCGAGCACCTCGTCGAGCGGTTCGTCCAACGGACGCCCGGCCACATAGTCGGCAAGCGCACTGATGGAGTCGGTGACCTGGCCGAGGAGCACTTGATCCTTGGTCGGGAAATAGCGGTACAAGGTCGCGACGCCGACCTCTGCCACCTCGGCGATCTGCTCCATCGTGGTCTGCTCGAAGCCCTGTTTCTCGAAGAGCCTGAGTGCGGCCTCGCGGATGGCACCCCGCGTTCGCTCGGCTTTTCTCTCACGCAGTCCCATGCGCTTAGTCTAGTGAAACTCTCGTTTGATAGTGGCTATCAATTGATATACGCTCTCGCCGTTGGATCCCCCAACCCACCCGATGGCACCTCACCACTGCACGAAGGAGTGCACATGTCCCTTACCGATCCGGCTGCCGCCGCTGCGCTTCCAGGAACCGCCGAGGCCGCCCCCGCGACGCCCCTCGGCCGCCTTGTCCCGGCCCTGATGCTCTCTCAGGTCGGCAACTACATCGCGCTGCTCACGCCGCTGCAGCTGCTGCTGACGCTGCGGTTGAGCGAGCTCGCGAGCGGCACGGCTGCGACGTCCGCCTTCGGCATCGTCACCGGTTTCGGCGCCTTGTTCGCGCTCGTCTTCAACCCGATCGGCGGTCGCATCAGCGACCTGACGACCGCCCGCTTCGGGCGGCGCCGCACCTGGATCCTGTTCGGTGCCCTGGCAGGCGCCGCCGCGCTCGTCGCGCTCGCCTTCGCCACCGCGATCTGGCAGATCGTCGTGCTGTGGTGTGCGACACAGGCGCTCTTCAACTTCCAGTCGGCCGCGACCACGGCCACCATCGCCGATCAGGTCCCCGCCAAGCGCCGCGGCGGCGTCTCGGGCCTGATGGGCTTCACCATCGCCGCCGGCCCTCTGCTCGGCCTCGGCATCGCGAACACCCAAAAGGCGGGCAGCCACAACCAGTGGCTCATCATCGCCGGCATCGCGGCAGTGCTCGGCATTGTGGCGGTGGTCCTGATCAAGGAGCACCGGCAGCCACCCCGCAACGAGGGCTTCGGCTGGGCGGGCATCGGCCAGACGTTCTGGCGCAACCCCGCGCGCTACCCCGCGTTCGCCTGGGCCTGGCTCGTGCGCTTCCTCATCACCTGTGCGTACGCGAGCAGCACCTACAACGCGTTCTACCTGATCCAGCGCTTCCACGAGAGCACCGACGAGGTCGGCGGGGTGGTCCTCACCCTGTCGCTCATCAGCGTCGTCCTGCTCGCGGTCGCGAGCGTCGTGGGCGGATACATCTCCGACGCGATCAAACGGCAGAAGCCGTTCGTCGTCGTGGCGGGCGTCATCGCCGCGATCGGCCTGCTGCTGATGGCATTCGCGCCCTCCATCGCTTTCGTCTATGTGGCGACCGCGCTCACCGGCCTCGGCACCGGCATCTTCTTCGCCATCGATCTCGCCATGTGTGTGCGCGTGCTGCCCAACAGCGAGGATGCCGGAAAGGACCTCGCCATCATCAACATGGCGAACTCGCTGCCGCAGTCGATCGTCCCCTTCATCGCACCGGTGCTGCTCGCCATCGGCGGGTACACCGCGTTCTTCGCCTTCCTCGCGGTCCTGGGCGTCGCCGGCGCGATCGCGGTCGCCTTCGTCCCCGAGGTCGGCAAGGAGAACGCCGGCGGCATCTTCGCCGCACCGCTCCACCGCCCCAAGACGCCCACCGCAGCCGCTTCCAGCCCCAGGCTCGCCGACTGAGACCCCACGCCACCCACCGCAGGAAAGGAGGCGGCCGTGAGCCGCTCCCCCATCACCCTCTCCGACTTCGAGATCGCAGAGGCCCCGCTCGGATCGACCCTCGCATCGCTCGATGCGCTCACCCCCGGCGACTGGATCCCCGCCGTCGTCCCGGGTGGAGTGCATGAGTCCCTTCTTGCCGCAGGCCGCATCGAGCACCCCTACCGGAACACGAACGAGAAGGACATCCGGTGGATCGAGGAGCGCGACTGGTGGTACCGCGGCAGCTTCGCGGCACCCACCGATCTCAGCGCCGATGAGCGGCTGCGGCTGAGCTTCCTCGGCCTCGACACCGTCGTCGACATCTGGCTCAACGGCGAGAAGCTCGGCTCACATCAGAACATGTTCCGGCCAGCGGTCTTCGACGTGACCGAGCGGCTGCAAGCGCAGAACGAGCTGCTGCTGCGCTTCGCCCCACCGCTCGCCGGGCTGGAGGTGCCGGCGAGCGCCGCCGAGATGTTCGCCCGCCTGGGCGACGTGTTCGCCGCTCTGGCCCCCGAGGGCGACGACCTCTCCGGCGGTGGTGAGGGCATGGGCTCTGAGGCGCTGCCCCTGTCCACGCTGCGCCGCAAGGCGACGTTCTCGTGGGGCTGGGACTTCGGCCCCCGCGTGCCCTCCGTCGGCATCTGGCGACCGGTCGAGCTCAGCCGTGAGAAGAAGGCCGCGATCACCGGCCACCACGTGCGCACCGACACGATCGACGCCGACGGCACCGCCCACGTCACGCTGGTCGTGGAGGTCGACGGATTCCACGCCGAGGCGCTCTCTGTCGAGGCATCCGTCACCACCCCCTCCGGCATCACGCATGAACTGACCATTCGGGTGCAGGGCGGCCGCGGCGAGGCGGTGCTCGCGCTGCCGCACGCCGAGCTCTGGTGGTCCCACGATCTCGGCGAGCCCGCGCTGCACAACGTCCGGTTGCAGCTCTTCGCCGACCGCGAGCTCGTCGGCGAGGTGCGCGACCGCGTCGGCATCCGCACCATCGCCCTCGATCAGCCGGACGACCCCGAGGGCGGCCGCCTGTTCCGCTTCCTGCTCAACGGCGTGCCGGTCTTCGCGCGCGGCGCCGCCTGGCTGCCGGCCAGCATGCTGGTCGGCTCCGTCGCGCCGGAAACGCACCGTGCGCTCGTGCGCACGGCTCGCGACGGCGGCATGAACATGCTGCGCATCTGGGGCGGCGGGATCTATGAGCAGGATGCCTTCTACGAAGCGTGCGATGAAGAGGGCGTGCTCATCTGGCACGACTTCATGTTCGCCTGCATCGACTACCCGAGCGAACTGCCGGAGCTGCAAGCCGAGGTCGCCGCCGAGGCCGAGTACCAGGTGCGGCGCCTGCGCAACCGGGCGAGCCTCGCGCTGTGGAGCGGAAACAACGAGGTGCAGCTCATCCACGGCTTCGCGTATCAGAACTACGAGCCCGGCAACTGGGGCTGGGACTTCTTCTACCGGATCCTGCCCGAGACCGTCGCCCGCGAGGACGGCCGCACCCCCTACTGGCCCGGCAGCCCGTGGGGCGAGGCGCCGGAGGAGGGCTTCATGGCCGCCAACGGCGTGCTCGACGGCGACCGGCACGCCTGGGAGGTCTGGCACGGCTTCGACTTCGGCGCCGGCGGCGGCGACTACGCCTCGGTCGGCGAGGCGCGGCACTACCGCCGCTACGCGCAGGACCGCGGCAAGTTCATCTCCGAGTTCGGCATCCACGCCTCGCCCGAACTCGGCACCCTGCGCCGCTGGATCGACGACGAGCTGCTCGAAGTGCACAGCCCGACCTTCGACGCCCACAACAAGGACAACCCGAAGGACAAAGGCGACGCCCTGCTCGAGATCATCACCGGCCTGCCGGAGTCGATCGAGCAGTACGTCGACTTCACGATGGTCTCGCAGGCCGAAGGACTCAAGTTCGGTATCGAGCACTACCGCCGCCGCCAGCCGCACAACAATGGCGCCCTGATCTGGCAGTTCAACGACGTCTGGCCCGGCTTCAGCTGGTCCGTCGTCGACCACGACGGCGTGCCCAAGGCCGGCTACTACTTCGCCAAGCGCGCCTTCGCGCCCATCCTCGCGAGCTTCCGGCTGGACGGCGACGAGCTCGAGCTCTGGGTCTCCAACAGCACCGCCGCCGAGGCATCCGTCGAGGCGCTCGTGACCATCGCCGGATTCGACGGCGGCGGCACGCAGACACACGCCGTGACGGCAACCGTGGCGCCCGCGCGGTCCCAGCCGGTGTGGCGTGGCCCCGCGCCTGCGGACGGCCAGTTCGCCTGGGTCTCGAGCCCGAGCGGCGCCTTCCCCGACAACCGGGTCTACCCTCGCGAGATCAAGGACACCCCGTTCGGAGACGCGCGTCTCGACCACGAGATCGTCGACACAGGGGCAGGCGCCGCCGAGATCACGGTCACGGCGCACGGGCACGCGTACTTCGTGCACATTCCGAGCGCCGTGCCCGGAATCCGGTTCAGCGACAACTATCTCGACCTGCGCGACGGGACGTCCGTGACCATCCGCGTCGAGGGGCTGCCCGCGGGCTTCGACCTCGACGCACTCGAGGTGGCCGGCTACGTCGGCACGCCGGTGCGCCGATGAGCGCGATCGCCGTCTCGAGCTTCAGCCTGCGCCAGCAGCTGGGACCGGTGCGCATCGAGTACATCGACGAATTCGGGCACGAGCAGGAGTACGTGATGGCCTATCCCGCGCTGCTGGGGTTCGGCGAGTTCGCGCGGCGGGTTCGGGAGGAGTTCGGCGTCGACGAGATCGAGCTCTGCCAGATCCAGCTCGGCCCCCTCGACGAGCTCGAGGACGGCGGCGCGGCGCGGCTGCGTACCGAGCTCGACGCGGCGGGCGTGCGCGTGCGCAACGTCCCGATCGACATCGGCGATCTGGGATCCACGGATGCCGCGCGCCGCGCCCGCGATGCCGAACTGACCCTGCGCTGGTTCGACGTCGCCGCCACCCTCGGCAGCCGCTTCGTGCGTGTCAACGCCGGCACACCGCTCGGCAGCGGCCCCGACCGCAACGCACTCGTCGCCGAGTTGGCGGCGCTCGGCGACGCGGCGGCCGAGCGAGGACTGCGGATGCTGGTCGAGAACCACGGCGGACTGAGCTCGGATCCCGAGTTCCTGACGGGACTGGTGGATGCCGTAGGCGGCGCCCACCTCGGCATCCTGCTCGACCTGGGGAACCTCGAGCCCATGCTCGCGATCACGCACGCCGCGTTCACCGGGGCCCCCGTGCCGACCGCGCCGGACTTCGCCCCGCTCTACGCGGCGATCAGCCGGCTCGCGCCGCACGCTGAGCTCGTACACGCTAAGTCGTACGGCATCGACGCGACGGGGCGCCCTAGCTCGTTCGACGCGCGCGCCGCGCTCGAAGCCCTCGCCGCCTCGAGCTACGCCGGACCCGTCACCATCGAGTACGAGGGCGAGCACGGAGACCCCTGGCAGTGGACGCAGCGCGTCACCGCGCTCGCGCGCGAAGTGCTCGGCTAAACCCGTCACCCCAGCGCAGCCGCCGATGAGCCCGCAACATAGACGACAACGGCCTCTGCTACGCAAAAATCCCGATCAGAAAATGCTTCTGATCGGGATTTTTTTGTGGACCCTAGGGGATTCGAACCCCTGACCTTCTCATTGCGAACGAGACGCGCTACCAACTGCGCCAAGGGCCCAAGTGCTCAGAAAGACTATCACGGCAGAAACGGCGCTCCTGACCGGTGACCAAGGTCCCTGTCGGCCGGCGGCAGCGCGAGTAATGTTCGATACGTCATAGATACCAGAGTCACTCACAGGAGGGCGCATCTCATGACCACCGCAACGGCCAGCCACAGACTGGTCACCACCACGCCGGCTCGTACGCGCACGGCCGTGCGCGACGAGGCCCAGATCGTCACGAGCGCCATCGGCCGCCGCGCGCTCGCCGTGCTCCGCCTCGCGACCGGCTTCATCTTCCTCTGGGCCTTCCTCGACAAGACCTTCGGCCTCGGCTTCTCGACGCCGGCCGCCCGCGCGTGGATCAACGGCGGCGCACCCAGCCAGGGGTTCCTCAACAGCGACGCGGTCGTCGGACCGCTCAAGGGCACTTTCGCCGCGATCGCGAGCCCCGCGACCGACTGGCTCTTCATGGCCGCGATGCTCGGCATCGGCGTCGCCGTGATGGCCGGCATCGGGCTGCGCGTCAGCGCCGTCGCCGGCAGCGCCGTGCTGCTGCTGATGTACCTCGCCGAGTGGCCCTTCGGCGCGAACGCCGCCTCGACCAACCCCCTCGTCGACTACCACATCATCTACGCGCTGGCTCTGATCGTCATCGCGGCCGTCTCGGCCGGAGACACCTGGGGTCTCGGCCGCCAGTGGAAGCGCCTCGGACTCGTGCAGAAGCAGCGCTGGCTGATCTGACCGCCGGCTGCGCCGCCGCCCGCTACACCGCGCGGCGGCGGCGCAGCGCTGCGTCGAGGTCGAGCGAGGGTGCCTCCCCCTCGCCGACGATGCCCATGCGGGCGTAGCGCGAATCGGGGGCGACGGATGCCACGGCCGGGGCCGCTTCGGCGGACTGCTCGCTTCGAGTCGCGGGCGTCGCCCGCTCCGGGGCCTGCGGGGCGGCGACCGGCACCGGCGCAGAGTCGGTGCCGAGGTGCCCACCGAGCACACCTGCACGGCCGGCATCCGCCGCGGGCTTCGTCACGAGCGTGGCGATCTGCGGCCCGCGCTGCGCCGCGAGCGCGGCTGCGCGCTCCTCGAGCTCTGCCCGTCCAGCGACGCGCCGCAGCTCGGCAGCGGCGGAGATCGACGCCATCGTCGCCGCAGCCACGGTGCCGCGCGACAAATGCAGGGGTCGGGGCAGCGGCTGCGGGGTCCACGGTGCAGACGTCTCGACCTCGGTCTCCTCGTATTCGGCCGTGGCAGCCTCGTAGTCGGCATGGTCGTACAGCGCGCCAGCGGGAGCGAGGCCGCGCGCGACGGCGCGAGCGCCGCGGCGGGCATCCGTCACCCGCTTGGCCAGCCGCGCGAGAGCCGCGAGCGCGCCTACGACCAGCACCGCGCCGACCGCGAGCAGCACGATCGCCCAGCCCGACAGCGCGCCTGCCGCCAGCGCGATCAGGCCCACGACGAGCACGCAGGTCGAGAGCATGCGGCCGCGACGGATGCCGCGCGCGATGTTCGCCGGAAGCACCGCTCCGGCCGCCCGGGCCTTCCGCTCGGCGGCCTCAGTGCGCTCGCGCGTCGCGGCGATGCGGGCGCGTGCCTCGGCAGCCGCCCACGCACGTGCCTGCGCAGCCGCCTGGGCCTCTGCCCGGGCTTCAGCCTCGGCAGCCGCGCGCTTCTCGGCGAGCAGCTGCGCCTCGGCGCGGGCGGCGATCGCTGCGCGCTCCTTCGCCTCGGCGATCGCGCGCTGCTGCACCTTCCGGAGCGCCTTCTGGGTCTCCGCGACGTCGCGGGCGTTGGCCTCCACGTGAATCTCCTCAGGAACCTCGGCAGCCTCGGCAAGGATGCGCAGCGTCTGCTGCAGCCGAACGGCGTTGCGCTCGGTCGCCATGTATTCGCGGCGTCGCAGCCACGTCGGGATCAGGTAGGCGAGCCAGAGCGCCGCGGCCAGCGCCACGACGACGCCTCCCCCGAGCAGGTTCCCGTCCGCCATGGGGCGATGGTATGAGGAATCCGCCCCCGGACCTGGCTAATTACAAGCGTGTCAGTATTTGCGACCGGTTGTGTAGATCAGCCCACTACTTGATCACGGGCAGCTGCTGCTGCGCCGCCCGGACGTCGGCCTCGGGCCGCGTCGCGGCAAGCGCCGGCACGGCGCCGTCCTTCCAGCGCCGCAGCACCCCCTGCCGCACCTCTTCGACCACGAGGGCGAAGCAGAAGTGGTCGCGCCAGTCGCCGTTGATGTGGATGTATCGGCGGCGCAGCCCCTCGTAGCGGAATCCGAGCTTCTCGACCACACGCAGCGACGGCCGATTCTCCGGCCGGATGCAGATCTCGATGCGGTGCAGCCCCAGCTGGAAGAAGCAATAGTCGGTGGCGAGCGCGACCGAGATCGGGGTGATGTTCTTGCCCGCGAAGCGCTCGGACACCCAGTAGCCGATCGTCGCGCTCGACAGCGAGCCGTAGGTGATCGACGACACGTTCAGCTGCCCGGCGAGCTGCCCCTCGTACTCCATCAGGAACGGCAGGCCATGGCCTGCGCGCGCATTCGAGAGCAGGGCACGGATGCTGGATCGAGTGTCGAACCCCGCCGGGCCGTGCGGGTTCGTGGCCTCCCACTGCCGCAGCCAGCCGCGGTTGTCGAGCAACTCGCGCTCGAGGGCCCTGGCGTCGCGCACACGCACGGGGCGGACCGTGATGGGGCCGTCCGTCAGCGTCGGCAGAAACAGGGCCATGCCGATCAGGTTATAGGTGTCTGCTAGCTGTGGTGTCCGGGGAGGTTGGTCAGTCTGGTGACTGGTGGCTTGCCTCCGAGGGCGGAGTGGGCTCTGTGGTGATTGTAGAAGTGCAGCCAGGCCGGTAGCGCCTCGTCGCGTTGCGTGGTCGAGTC
>NZ_BAABBW010000007.1:0-132119 GCF_039538185.1 Gryllotalpicola koreensis | reverse complement strand
GACTCAGACGAGACCAGAGCCGCCGACTACCAACGATGGGTCCATCACTACAATCACCACCGACCCCACACCGGTATCGACGGCCAAACCCCATCAGACCGCGTTCACAACCTCACGAGGAACTACAGCTAGGCGTCCATAGGGATGACTTCCGGGCTCGCGCCAAGAATAACCGGTCATGCATCGGGAAGGCGGGATGTTCCTCAGGCCAGGAAGCCCGTCAGCAGGGCCTCGGTGCCGTCGAGGTGCTCCTGCATCGCGGAGACTGCCTCGTCGGGGCGGCCCGCGAGAATGGCGCCGACGATGCGCTGGTGCTGCTCGTCGGAGTGCGCGATGTTGCGCGCCAGCAGCGGGATCTCGTCGAGCAGGCCGTTGATGCGCGTGCGCGCGTCGGCGACGAGAGGTACGAGGCTCGGCGCACCTGCGAGCTCTGCGATGGCGAGGTGCAGCCTCGAATCCAGGCGGCGGTAATCGACGGATGCCGCACCCGAGCTCTCTTCGAGGGCGGTCTGCAGTCGCCCGCGCTCCTCGGCGGTCAGCGCGCGGGCAGCGGCGAGGCGGGCGGTGCCCGTCTCGAGCACCGCTCTGACCGCGAGCGCGTCGAGGACCTCGGCGGGGGAGAGGGGCTCAGGTGCGGCATCCGTCACCTCATGCGCGCCGGTCGCCGGCAGCTCCTCGGCGACGAAGGTGCCGCCGTAGCGGCCGCGCTTCGACACCAGGAAGCCGGCATCCGCCAGCGCGGCGATCGCCTCGCGCAGGGTGTCGCGGCTGACGCCGAGGCGCACCGCGAGCTCGCGCTCGCTGGGCAGGCGCTCGCCGGGGCCGACGGCGCCGAGGCGGATCGTCTGGAGCAGCCGCTGCACCGTCTCTTCGAACGTGTTCCCGCCCCTGACGGGCCGCAGCAGTGCATCCGTCATGAACTCGCTCCCGTTCCGGACAGTCGCGTCCGCGGCCCGGGGCGCATACGTCCGGAACGGGAACTTGTCACCGCGGGAAACGGGAGCGGGAACATCACAGCGGGGTCACGTAGGCGGAGGAGATGCCGCCGTCGACGAGGAACGTCGAACCGGTGATGAAGCTCGCGTCGTCGGAGGCCAGGAACGCGACCGCGGCGGCGAGCTCCTCCGGCTCGGCGAAGCGGCCGACCGGAACGTGCACCAGGCGGCGCTGGGCGCGCTCGGGGTCTTTGGCGAAGAGCTCCTGCAGCAGGGGCGTGTTGACCGGCCCGGGGCAGAGCGCGTTCACCCGGATGCCCTGCCTCGCGAACTGCACGCCCAGCTCGCGGGTCATGGCGAGCACCCCGCCCTTCGACGCGGTGTACGAGATCTGCGAGGTCGCCGAGCCGAGCACCGCCACGAACGACGCCGTGTTGATGATCGAGCCGCGGCCCTGCGCGGTCATGTGCCGCAGCGCCGCGCGCGAGCAGAGGTAGACCGACTTCAGGTTGACGTCCTGCACCTTCTGCCACGCGGGCAGCTCGGTCGTTTCGATGGAATCGTCGTCGGGCGGCGAGATGCCGGCGTTGTTGAAGGCGATGTCGACGCTCTCGTATGTGGAGACGGCGGTGTCGAACACGGCGTTCACCTGCTCTTCGTCCGTGACGTCGGTCTTCACGAACAGGCCGTCGACGAGCGCGGCGGCGGCCTCGCCCGCTGCGACGTCGACGTCGGCGATGACGACTTTCGCTCCCTCCGCGGCGAAGCGCTTCGCAGTGGCGAGGCCGATGCCGCTGCCGCCGCCGGTGATGACGGCGACCTTGCCGCCCAGGCGCTGGGTGAGGTCGATGGGGGTGATGGGCACTAGGCCTCCTCGATTGCGATGAAGACGTTCTTGGTCTCGGTGAAGGCGAGCGGGGCATCCGGCCCGAGCTCTCGCCCGACTCCTGAGTGCTTGTAGCCGCCGAACGGCGTCGTGTATCGCACCGACGAGTGTGAGTTCACGCTGAGATTCCCGCTCTCGATCGCGCGCGAGACACGGATGCCACGGCTCAGGTCGCGCGTCCAGATCGAGCCGGACAGGCCGAACCTCGAGGAGTTCGCGAGCGAGATCGCCTCGGCCTCGTCCTCGAAGGGCAGGACGACGACGACGGGTCCGAAGATCTCGTCGGTGACCGTGCGGTCGAGCGGTGATGACGGCGTCAGCACGGTCGGCGGGAACCAGTAGCCGGGGCCGGACGGCGCCGAGCCGCGGAAGGCCACCGGCGCGTCCCCCGGCACATACGAGGCCACCTTGTCGAAGTGCGGGCGGCTCACGAGCGGACCCATCTCGGTCGCCGGGTCGCCGGGGTCGCCGACGCGCACCCCCTGCACGGCGGGCTCGAGCAGCTCCATGAAGCGGTCGTAGACCGAGCGCTGCACGAGAATGCGGGTGCGCGCACAGCAGTCCTGCCCCGAATTGTCGAACACGCCATAGGGCGCGGTCGCCGCCGCCTTCTCCAAGTCGCTGTCGGCGAAGACGATGTTGGCGCTCTTGCCGCCGAGCTCGAGGGTCACCTGCTTTACGTTCGCCGCGGCCTTCGCCATGATCGCCGTGCCCGTCGCGGTTGAGCCGGTGAAGACGATCTTGCGAACGTCGGGATGCTGAATCAGCCGGTCGCCGACCACACGGCCCTCACCCGGCAGCACCTGGAACAGCCCCTCGGGCAGGCCCGATTCGAGGGCGAGCTCGGCGAGCCTGAGGCTCGTGAGCGGCGTCCACTCGGCGGGCTTCAGCACGACGGCGTTGCCCGCCGCGAGGGCCGGCGCGAAGCCCCACGAGGCGATCGTCATGGGGAAGTTCCACGGCGTGATCACTCCGACGACCCCGATCGGCTCGTGGAAGGTCACGTCGACGCCGCCGGCCACCGGGATCTGGCGACCGAACAGCCGCTCGGGCGCCGCCGAGTAGTACTCGAGCACGTCGCGCACGTGCCCCGCTTCCCAGCGGGCATTGCCGATCGGATGCCCCGAGTTGCGCACCTCGAGTGCGGCGAGCTCCTCCACCGCACCGTCGACGGCGTCGGCGAAGCGGCGCAGCGCCTGCGCGCGATCGAGTGGTGCGAGCTTCGCCCAGGCGCGCTGCGCGACGGCGGCGCGCGCCACCGCGGCATCCGTCTCTTCGACGCTCGTGGCCGGGATGGTGTCGATCACCGTCTCGTCGGCCGGGTTGATCAGGGTGAGGTCGGTCATGCGTGCTGCTTCATTCGATCTGCGGCATATGTCTTCGCGGCGTCGACGAGGCCGGCGAACAGGCGGCGGTCCTCGGCATCCTCCTCGGGGTGCCACTGCACCGCGACGCCGAAGGGCACGCTCGGCAATTCGACCGCCTCGACGACCCCGTCGTCGCTGCGGGCCGTGATGATGAGTCCCTCGCCGACGGCGTCGATCGCCTGGTGGTGGTACATGCTTCCCATGGCATGCTCGCCGATGAGTCGGGCAACGGCGCTGCCCGGCTCGATCGTGACGGGCACGCGACTGAAGTTCGCATTGCCGAGCTGGTACTTCGGCGAGCCGACCAGATCCGGCAGGTGCTGGTGCAGCGTTCCGCCGCGCAGCACGTTGAGCACCTGGGCGCCGCGGCAGATCGCGAGGAACGGCACCTGGGCGGCGATGGCCGCGTCGAGCAGGGCGAGGTCCCAGGCGTCGCGCACCTGCTGCGGGGCATCCGTCTTCTCGTGCCGCGCCTGGCCGTAGAGCGCCGGGTCGACGTCGACGCCGCCCGCGACGATGAGCCCGTCGAGTCGCGCGAGCACCCGCGCGGCGTCGGCGGGAGTCGTGGGTTGCGGCGGCAGCAGCACGGCGATGCCGCCGGCATCCGTCACGCCGTCGAGATACTTCTTCGGCAGGAAGGACGCCTCGACGTCCCACACACCGGTCTGCGCGCGCTGCAGGTAGGTGGTGATGCCGATCAAGGGGGCGCTGGCCCCCGGCTCATCCGGGCGAGAGCCCGGATTCGACGGCACAGCCGCGCTATCCAGAACATCAGAGCCGTTCGAAACCACGCACCCGCTCCCAATCGGTGACGGCCGCCTCGAAAGCGGCGAGCTCGACCCGCGCGTTGTTGAGGTAGTGCGCGACGACCTCGGGGCCGAAGGCCTCGCGCGCGATCGCGGACTCGGCGAACAGTGCGGCCGCCTCCGTCAGCGTCGACGGGACCTGCGGCACGGCGGCGTCATAGGCGTTGCCCGCGTACGGGCCCTCGAGCTTCAGCTCGTGCTCGACGCCGTACAGCCCGGCGGCGATCATCGCGGCGACCGCCAGGTACTGGTTGACGTCGCCGCCCGGGGTACGGTTCTCGAAGCGCAGCGACGGGCCGTGCCCGACGACGCGCAGCGCGCAGGTGCGGTTGTCGAGGCCCCACGCGACCGCGGTCGGGGCGAAGCTGCCTGGCTGGTAGCGCTTGTACGAGTTGATGTTCGGCGCGTAGAACAGCGTCAACTCGCGCAGGGCCGCGAGCTGGCCCGCCAGGAAATGGCGGAACAGCTTCGAGTGACCCAGGCCCGAGGCATCCGCGCCCTCCGAATCGGCGAACACCGGGGACCCATCCGCCGCGCGCAGCGACAGGTGGATGTGGCAGCTGTTGCCCTCGCGCTCGTTGAACTTCGCCATGAAGGTGAGCGACTGGCCGTGCGCCGCCGCGATCTCCTTCGCGCCGTTCTTGTAGATCGAGTGGTTGTCGCAGGTCTCGAGCGCGGTCTTGTAGCGGAACGCGATCTCCTGCTGGCCGAGGTTGCACTCGCCCTTGACGCCCTCGCAGTACATGCCGGCGCCGTCCATCGCGACGCGGATGTCGTGCAGCAGCGGCTCCATTCGCGTGGACGCCGCGAGGGCGTAGTCGACGTTGTAGTCGGTCGCGGGCGTGAGCTCGCGGTAGCCCTTCTTCCACGCGTCGCGATAGGAGTCCTCGAAGACGATGAACTCGAGCTCGGTGCCGACGAAGGCTTCGAGACCGCGGTCGTGCAGCCGGTCGAGCTGGCGCTGCAGGATCGCGCGCGGCGACTGCACCACGGGCGCCCCGTCGAGCCACTCCAGGTCGGCTGTCACGAGAGCGGTCTTGACCAGCCACGGCGCCGCGCGCAGCGTCGTGATGTCGGGCTTCATCACCATGTCGCCGTAGCCGCGCTGCCAGCTCGAGATCTCGTAGCCGTTGACCGTGTTCATCTCGACATCGACGGCGAGCAGGTAGTTGCAGCACTCGGCGCCGTGCGCGGCGTACTCCTCGAGAAAGAGCCGGGCGCTCGTGCGCTTGCCGACGAGGCGCCCCTGCATGTCGGTGAAGGCGATGATGACCGTGTCGATCGCACCATCGGCGGCGAACGCCGCGAGCTGCTCCAGGCTGAGGAATCCGCTCGGCTGATCCGCTCCGGTCATCTCATCTCCAATGGTCGGTTGTCGACCATTACAGCACGAGGGATGCCTGGACTGCTCGGCATTCTGTTTACACAGCCGTTACAGCCAAAGGTATGGCGGTAGTCCTTTCGTTTCGCTAGCTTATCGGCCAACCTTCCCTGCGTCCCCTGTCCCGAAAGGACCGCGCATGTCTTCCCCCGAAAAGGTGAGCACCTCGGGCGTGAGCTACACGACCGTCGACAAGAGCTACTTCGAGAAGCGCACGCTGCGGCGCAGCGCGGGCGTGTGGGGCATCTGGGGCCTCGGCGTCGCGGCCGTCATCTCGGGCGACTTCAGCGGCTGGAACGGCGGCATCCCGACCGCCGGCTGGGGCGGCCTGCTCGTGGCGACGGTGTTCGTCGCGCTGATGTTCTTCGGCCTGTTCTACTCGATCGGCGAGATGAGCGCGGCGATGCCGCACACCGGCGGCGCTTACTCCTTCGCCCGCGCGTCGATGGGGCCGTGGGGAGGTTTCGTCACCGGCCTCGCCGAGACCATCGAGTACGTGATGACAACGGCGGTCGTCGTGTACTTCTCGGGAACCTACGCCGACAGCGCGCTCAAGCTGCTCACCGGCGCGACGCTGCCGCCGTGGCTGTGGTGGGTCATCCTCTACGCGGTCTTCATCGGCTTGAACTCGCTCGGCGCCTCTGTCGGATTCCGCTTCGCGATCATCGTCTCGGTCATCTCGATCGCGATCGTCGTGTTCTTCGGCATCGTGGCGTTCACGACCGGATCTGCCCATTTCGACACGCTGTTCGACTCACCGGCAAAGGGCGTGGACAGCGGATTCCTGCCAGGCGGCGTCACCGGAATCCTGGTCACGCTGCCGTTCGCGATCTGGTTCTACCTCGGCATCGAGGAGCTTCCCCTCGCGGCGGAGGAGTCGCACAACCCGACTCGCGATATCCCCCGGGGCGGCCTGTGGGCGCTCGTCACGCTGATGGTCACCGGTGCCATCGTGCTGTTCCTCAATTCGGCGGTGCTCGGTCCCGCGGCCACCGGCGCATCGGGGCAGCCGCTGCTCGACGGCTTCCAGAAGATGTTCGGCAGCGATGCGGACATCATCGTCGGCATCCTCGCGATCTTCGCGCTCGTCGGCCTGCTCGCGTCGCTGCAGGGCATCATGTATGCCTACGGCCGCAACATGTACTCGCTCTCGCGCGCCGGCTACTATCCGAAGTTCCTCTCGCTCACGGGCAAGAACCAGACGCCGTGGATCGCCCTGCTCGTCGGCGGCGCCGTCGGCTTCGCCTTCCTGTTCGTCGCGCAGTACTCCGGCAGCTCGAGCGCCGGGAACATCGTCCTGAACATCGCGGTCTGGGGCGCGGTCATCTCCTACCTGCTGCAGATGACCTCGTTCGTGCTGCTGCGCCGCAACCACCCGACGGCGCACCGCCCCTACCGCAGCCCGTGGGGCTCGGCCGGCGCGATCTACGCGGGCGTCATCGCGCTGATCGCCTTCGTCTCGCTGTTGTTCGTGCCGGCGTATCAGGGGGCCGTGATCGCGATCGCAATCGTGTTCCTCATCGGCGTCGGCCTGTTCGCGCTGCTCGGGCGCAAGCGGCTGATCCTGTCACCTGAAGAGGAGTACGCGCTCTCGGGCGGCGTCCACGGCGATCCGGAAAAGGAGGACATCGCGGCGCTGCAGCACGAGGTGGTCCTCGAGGCAGAAGGCCGGGAAGGCTAGCCCCGGGGCGCTAGCGTGGCGGTATGACCGACGAGCGCAACGCCGCGATCCGCGAGCGATTCGACGGCCGCGCGGCCGAGTACGACGACAACGCGATGCACCGCGCGCTGGCGACGGCGGTCGCCGAGTTCGCGGATCTCGACGGGGTCACGACCGCGCTCGACGTCGCGACCGGCACGGGGCTCGTGCTGCGGGCGCTCGCCGCGCGCGACCCGCGACTCGAGCTCGTCGGCGTCGACCTCTCGCCGGGCATGCTCGAGGTGGCTCGGCGCGCGCTGCCTGCGGCCCGGTTCGTCGAGGGGGTGGCCGAAGAGCTGCCGGTGGCGGATGCCTCGGCTGACCTTGTCACCTGCGTGACGGCCCTGCACATCTTCGCCGACCCGCTGCCGGTGTTCGAGGAGTTCGCGCGGGTGCTCGCGCCGGAGGGCTCCCTCGTGGTCGCCGTCTTCGCCGAGGTGCCGGCCGGCCATGGTCACGGCGATGCGTACACTCCGCCTGAGCAGCGGCCGCCGGGCGCGGTCGGCGCCCCGGGCTACGAGCCGAACCATGCCTCGTTCGCGACCCCCGAGGCACTCGCCGCGACGGCGGCGCTCGCGGGCTTCGTCGTCACGCGGTCGGAGTTCCGCACCATCGAGGACGACCACGTGCTGATCGCAGAGCTCGCCCCCGTCGACTGAGCGCGGCCCGGAAGGGCGTCCGTTTGGCGCAACTGTGCCCGCACTGTCGGGCGCGAAAGCGCCGAACGGGCGCGGCCCCTCGCGCAACGGGAACAGTCGCGCCTCAGCGCGCGGCGAGCAGCGCGTGGCAGCGCTCGATGCGGGCGAGCCACCATTCGCGGCGCGACTCCGGCGCGGCGTTCGCCGCGAGAAGCGACGGGGACGGCACCACCCGGCCGACGGGAATCGCCCCTTCCACGGGCAGCAGCGGGGCATCCGTCACATCGCTCTCGAACAGGGCGGAGGTGCCGAGCCCGCAGTCGAACTCGAGCGCCGGCAGCGCGGCGGCAAGCGACGCCCCCATCGCGAGCCCGATCGAGGTGTCCAGCGCGCTCGAGACGACGCACGGCAGCCCGGCCTCGGCCACGATCGCGAGCGCCGCGCGCACGCCGCCGAGCGGCTGCGCCTTGATCACGAGCACGTCGGCCGCGCCTGCGCGGGCCACAGCGAGCGGGTCGGAGGCCTTGCGCACGCTCTCGTCGGCGGCGATCAGGATGCCGAGCCGCGCCACGCGTCGCCGCAGCTCGGCCAGCTCGTCGATCGTCGCGACGGGCTGCTCCACATACTCGAGGTCGAACTGCTCGAGCGCGCGAATGGCGTGCTCGGCCTCGTCGACGTTCCACAGCGCGTTGGCGTCTACCCGGATGCGCCCCTCTGGGCCCAGCGCAGCCCGAACCGCGGCGACGCGCGCGACGTCGTCGGCGAGCGACCGACCGGGATCGGCGACCTTCACCTTCGCGGTGCGCGCGCCGGGGAAGCGCGCGAGCACGCTTGCGACCTCAGCGGCCGGCACGGCGGGCACGGTCGCGTTCACGGGAATCGACGAGCGCAGCGCCGCGGGCGGCTCGGCCCAGCCGTAGTCGAAGGCTGCGGCGAGCCACGCAGAGGCCTCCTCGTCGCCGTATTCGATGAACGGGCTGAACTCCGTCCACCCATTCGGCCCCTCGAACACCGCCGCCTCGCGCACGGTGATGCCCCGGAACCGCGTCACCATCGGCAGCGCCACGATGCGTGCAGACGCGAGCACCTCGCCGAGCGGCGGCACGACTGGCGGAATGACCGGCACCGACGCCCCGCTCATCAGTTGATGCAGGTGGTTTTGTTGTAGTTCTTGGTCGGGGCGCTCGGCGCCGGCGTCGATGACGCACCGGACCCGCCTGACGTGCCCGACCCCGAAGACGGCGCCTGCGACGAGGAAGACCCGCCCGAGGAATCCGCCCCCTTCGGCATCAGCCCATCGGTACCGAGGATGACGGTGACGTGCTTGTAGTCCGACGACTGCGCGATCGCCGCCCCCGGCAGCGCGGCGGCGACCGCCTTCGCGGCACCCTCGTCGCCCTTCGGGAAGTAGATCGTGGTCGTCTGCTGCGACGACGGGGCATCCGCCGGCTGGCCGGTCTGGAAGCCGAGCGACTTGTACGTCGCGAGCGCCGTGCTCGAGCCGCGCGCGGTGCCTGCGCCGTTCAGCACATCGACGGTGACGGATGCCGGATCGGCCGCCTTCGCCGCGGCGACCCGCTGTGCAGCGGTCTTGCCGCCGGTCACCGTCGCGAGGAAGTCGGGCAGCGCGTCATAGTTGATCAGCACGACCGATTGGCCGTTCTCGGTGCCGTACGGGTCGGGCATCAGCGGGACGGTCGCCGACTTGATGCCCCCGCTCTTGAGCCCCTTCAGCTGCGTGGCCAGCGAGATCAGGTTCAGCTTGTCGTCCATCTCGAGCGACGAGCTGATGGCGCCGACGACGTTGTTCAGCTTGACCGGGTTGAGCAGGGTGCCTGCATTGAGGATCTGCTGCGCCTCGACCGACAGGAAGTACTGCTGCCGCGCGGCGCGGTCGAGGTCGCCGTTCGGCAGCCCGTGGCGCTGGCGCACGAACTGCAGCGCCTGCGTCGCGTTGAGCTTCTGCACACCCGCGGGGAAGTTCGCGCCCGAGTACGGGTCGTCGACGGCGTGGTTGAGGCACACGGTGACCGGGCCGAGCGCGTTCGCGATGTTGTAGAAGCTGAGCAGGCTGACCTTGACGTAGTGGTTGATCTTGAGGTCGGTCAGGTTCTGGATGGTCGAGATGAGCAGCTTCACTCCCGCGGCATCCTTCTGATCCGCCGTGCCCGTCGCCCCGTTCATGCCGTAGACGTAGGCGGCGTTGAGCTTGCCCTTGCCGTGCCCGGGGATCGAGACCCACGAGTCGCGCGGGAACGAGATCAGGGTCGCGGACGAACCGTTGGCGGGGATGTGCAGCAGGATCATCGTGTCGGTGTTCGCACTGCCGCCGTCGGCCGTGGTCGACAGCTGCTGGTACTGCTGGGCCGTCATGTTCGCGGGCCGCTCGTCGTTGCCGATGAGCAGGATGTTCTGATCGGTCCCGGGGGCCGAGTTCCCGACGACGCCGCCGACGCGGTGGATGCCGCTCGCGAAGTGCCAGTAGGTGAATCCGACATAGGCGAATCCGGCCACGAGCAGCACGACGACCCCGAAGGCGAGCCACGAGATCGTGCGGCGCAGCCGCTTCTTTCTGCCGTCGGACCATTGCCGGCGCTTGCGCTCCGGCTCGTACAAGGGCATGTCGTCGTATCGGGTCACCGCCGCCTAGGAAACCACGCCGCCCTGTGCGGGAGGTCCGCACACGCCAGATAAGCGGTGAATATCAGCCTTAAGGTGGACATCATGGCCGAGCCCAGCAGCGCGCGAGTGTCCGAGATCTTCGATGAGACGCAGTGGGCGACAGCGCCGGGCTTCGAGGCGCTGACGGATGTCACGTACCACCTCTCTCTCGACGGCCAGGTCGCCCGGGTCGCCTTCAACCGGCCCGAGGTGCGCAACGCGTTCCGCCCGCACACGGTCGACGAGCTCTACGCCGCCCTGGAGGACGCGCGCACGAACCCGCGCGTGGGCGTGGTGCTGCTGACCGGGAACGGGCCGAGCCCCAAGGACGGCGGGTGGGCGTTCTGCTCGGGCGGCGACCAGCGCATCAGGGGGCGCGACGGGTACAAGTACTCGGACTCCGAGGCATCCGTCTCGAATCCCGCGACAGCCGGCCGCCTGCACATCCTCGAGGTGCAGCGCCTCATTCGCTTCATGCCCAAGGTCGTGATCGCGGTCGTCCCCGGCTGGGCCGCGGGCGGCGGCCACTCGCTGCACGCCGTCGCGGATCTCACGATCGCGAGCGCCGAGCACGGGCGATTCAAGCAGACGGATGCCGACGTCGGCAGCTTCGACGCCGGCTACGGCTCCGCCTACTACGCGCGGCAGATCGGGCAGAAGCTCGCGCGCGAGGTGTTCTTCCTCGCGCAGGAGTACTCGGCCCAGCGCGCCTACGAGATGGGCGCCGTGAACGCGGTCGTTCCCCACGCCTCGCTCGAGGTGGTGGCGCTCGAGTGGGCGCGCGTGATCTTGGGGAAGTCGCCCACCGCGATCCGCATGCTGAAGTACGCCTTCAACGCGGTCGATGACGGGCTCGTCGGCCAGCAGCTGTTCGCCGGCGAGGCGACGCGCCTGGCCTACGGCACGGACGAGGCCGTCGAGGGTCGCGACGCGTTCCTCGAGAAGCGCAGCCCCGATTGGTCCCCGTTCCCCTGGCAGTTCTGATGCCGGTGGCTCTCATCGAGACGCGCCGAAACGGGCCTTTCCCGCTCCATTCGCCCGTTTTCGCGCGTCTCGACGGCGGCGCGGGGGTTCGGTGATGGCGCGGGAGCTGAGACGGATGCCGGATTCCGACGTTCCGGCCCTGATGAGCGCCCTGCGCGCTGCCCTCGACGGCTCGGGCCCGGCGATCCTCCCCTTCGACGCCTCCGCCCCCGCCCCCGTCGGTCGAGTAGTCGGCGAAGCCGATGTATCGAGACCCCTCCGAGTCGAAGACCCCATCGCCCTGGTGATCGAGACCTCCGGCTCGACCGGCACTCCGAAGCGCGTCGGCCTCTCCGCGGCGGCTCTGCTCGCGAGCGCCGAGGCGAGCGCCGCCGCGGTCGGCGGCATGGGCCAGTGGCTGCTCTGCCTTCCCGCGCACTACGTCGCGGGCACGAATGTGCTGGTGCGCTCCATCCACGCGGGCACCGAGCCCGTCGTCATGCCCGAGGGGCACTTCGACGCCGAGAACTTCGTCGCCCATGCCGCCCGGCTCACGGCTCCCAAGCGGTACGCCTCGATCGTCCCCGTGCAGCTCGCCCGCCTCGTCGACGCAGCCGAGGAGGACGCCGAGACCGCCGAGGCGCTGCGCACCTTCGACGCCCTTCTCGTCGGGGGCCAGGCGCTGCGGCCCGAACTGCGGCACAGGGCCGAAGCGCTCGGCATCCGTATCGTCCGCACCTACGGCTCGAGCGAGACGAGCGGCGGCTGCGTCTACGACGGCGTGCCGATCGGCGCGACCCGGGCGCGCGTCAAGGACCACCAGCTCGAGCTCACGGGCCCGACGCTCTGCAATGGCTACGTCGGCGACCCCGATCGCACGGCGGCGACCTTCCACGTCGACGAAGACGGCACCCGCTGGTATCGCACGGGCGACCTCGGCGAGGTGGCGGACGACGGCCGCGTGACCGTGCTCGGCCGCGCTGACAACGTCATCATCTCCGGCGGAGAGAAGGTGCTGCTCGACGCGGTCGAGCGCCACGTGCGCTCGCTGCCCGGCCTGGGCGATGCCGTCGTCGTCGCAGCGGACGACAGGCAGTGGGGCCAGGTCCCGGTCGTCGTCACGACGACGAAGGGGGTCGAGCTCGCCGGCATCCGCTCGTCCACCGCCGCCGTGCTCGGCCGCGCCGCCGCGCCCGCGCGCGTCGTCGTGATCGACGCGATCCCGCACCTGCCCTCGGGCAAGCCCGACCGCTTAGCGCTGGCACAGCTCGCGGCGACGTCCGGCTAAGGGTCCCCGATAAACTTCGGCTCGACATGTCGAAGAAGTCGAAGCCCAACACGCGCCGCCCGGGCGGCAATCCGGCCAAGGTCGAGCCGGCCACCGTCGGAGACTGGATCGGCGGCGCCCGCCTGCGCACCCTGCCCCTCGCGGTCGCTCCGGTGCTGATCGGCACGGGCGCTGCACAGACCGTCACGAACCCGGGGGAGTGGCACTGGGTGCGCGCGCTCGCCGCGCTCGCCGTGGCGCTGCTGCTGCAGATCGGCGTCAACTACTCGAACGACTACTCCGACGGGGTGCGGGGCACGGATGCCTATCGCGTCGGCCCCGCCCGGCTCACCGGCTCCGGCAAGGCCAAGCCCCGCACCGTGCTCATCGTGGCGCTGAGCTTCTTCGCCGCCGCCGCGGTCGTCGGCGTCGTCACCGTGATCGACACGCAGCTGTGGTGGCTGCTCGCCGTGGGCGCCGCCGCCGTGGTCGCTGCGTGGTTCTACACGGGCGGCAAGAAGCCGTACGGCTACTACGGCCTCGGCGAGGTCTTCGTCTTCCTCTTCTTCGGCGTCGCCGCGACCGCGGGCACGCAGTACGTGCAGGTGAAGACCGTGAGCGAGGAGGGCTGGCTCGGCTCGGTCGCCGCCGGTCTGCTCGCCTGCGCGGTGCTGATGGTGAACAACCTGCGCGACATCGACTCGGACAGGCTCGCCCGCAAGCGCACCCTCGCCGTGCTCGTCGGTCGCCGCTGGGCCAAGGTCCTCTACGGCGTCTTCCTCTTCGGGCCGTTCGTGGTGCTCGCGCTGTTCGCGCTCGTCTACCCGATCGCGTGGCTCGGCATGCTCGTGCTGCTGCTCGCCGGACCCGCTGCGCTCATCGCGTTCACGGGCCGCACGGGCCGCGAGCTGGTGCTGTCGCTGCAGCTCACGAGCTTCACGGCGCTCGCCTACGCGGCGGTGCTGTTCATAGCATTTGCCTTCTAGAGGTCGTCGTGGTGCAGGGACGCCTCGATCTCGGCATCCTCTGCCGCATCGTCGCCCTTCGCCTCGGGTTTCGCCTCGCGGCGCCGCGCGAGCTCGAGCGCCATGGCCTCGCGCGGCCCCCGCAGGAAGATGTACGACAGGGCGAAGCCGGCGACCACCGAGGCCACCGTCCAGACCAGCCAGTAGTGCGGCCCGAAGGCGATGAGCAGAACCGCCAGCGGCACCACGATCATCAGCAGTCGCAGGATCGTGTAGCGCAACCAGGCCGGCATCCGTCTCACAGCGCCAAGCCTAAAGTCACGGTTCTGTGTGCACGCCCAGCACCGGGGTTCCACTCGGCAAGCCGGGCTTACCATGAGCACATGTTCCGCCTGTGGCTCGTCATCGGGTTCCTCGCCGCAGTGTTCTACGTCTACTCGATCGTGAGCGTCTGCCTGGCCGACCGGCTCGGCGTGCGCGGCCTGCCGAAGGCCGCCTGGGTCGCGGTCGTCGTGATCTTCCCGATCATCGGCGCGGTGCTGTGGCTGACGGTCGGGCGCGCAGACGGGCCGCGCGGCGGCCGCATGATCGCCCCCGACGACGACGCCGAGTTCCTCTCCACGCTGGGCGACCACCCGAAGAAGCCCGGCGACGGCCCGAATGGCTGAGGCCGGCACCCCGCACACCGACAACCGCGCCACCGACTTCTCGATCGACCTGCTCACCGCTCTCGTGCGCTGGGGCGTGCGGCACCTCGTCGTCTCGCCCGGCTCGCGCTCGCAGGCGCTCGCCCTGGTCGCCGCCGAGCTCGAGCGCATCGGCGCAATAGAGCTGCACGTGCGCATCGACGAGCGGGCGGGCGGATTCCTCGCGCTGGGGCTCGCCCTCGAGTCCGGCGCCCCGGCGGTCGTGGTGACGACGAGCGGCACCGCGGTCGCGAACCTCCACCCGGCCGTGCTGGAGGCGCATGAGGCGCGCGTGCCGATGATCGTCGTGACCGCCGACCGCCCGGCCGAGCTGCGCGGCATCCGCTCGAATCAGACGACGACCCAGACGGGCGTGTTCGGCGCCGCCGTCGAGTTCGCGCAGGACGTCGATGCAGACAGCGGCACGGATGCCGCGGCGCTCGCCGCCTCGCTCTGGGAGGCGGCCGCGCACGGCCCGGCGCACTTGAACCTCGCGCTGCGCGATCCGCTCTCGGCGCCGGTCCCCGACCTCTCGGGCTTCGTCGATCAGATTCGCGCGGCGACAGTCGACGTGGGAATCGCGGCGGCAAAGCCACGCCAACTGTCGCCAGAGATACTCGACCCCGGCCCCCGCACCGTCGTCATCGCCGGGGACAAGGCCGGCCCCGCCGCCGAGGAGCTCGCCCGGGCCGGTGGCTGGCCGCTTCTCGCGGAGGCGTCGAGTGGGGCCCGCTTCGGCCCGAACCTCGTCGTCGCGTACCGCGCGCTGCTGAACGACGCGGACTTCGGCGGCCTGGTGCAGCGCGCCATCGTCTTCGGGCACCCGACGCTGAGCCGTGAGATCCCTGCGCTGCTGATGCGGCCCGATGTCGAGGCGATCGTGGTCGACGACAGCGGGATGCCCGACTTCTACGACCCCGGGCACGACGCGCGCCGGGTGGAGGCAGTCGAGCTCGAGGCATCCGTCGACCCGAACGACCCCGAAACGCGCAACTGGACCGGCCGCTGGGTGTTCACGAGCCGCCGCATCGTCGACCTGGCCGCGCAGCCCGCGGCGCACGTCGAGAGCGAGGACATCAGCGACAACGCGGCCCGTGCCGCGTACCTGCGCGGCGAGCTCGCCGCGACGCGCGAGCCGGTGACGCGGCGGATGCTGGCCGACGCGGTCTGGCGCTTCACCTGGCCCCGCGACCGGCTCGTGCTCGGGGCGTCGCGGCTGATCCGCGAGCTCGACACCGCCGTCACGGGCAAGAAGATCACGGTCTACGCGAACCGCGGACTCGGCGGCATCGACGGCACGGTCGCGACCGGCATCGGCGTCGCGCTCGCCGCGACCGCCGGCTCGGCTGAGGAACCGCGAAGCGGTGTCTCGAAGCCCGCCGGTGTCACGCGCGTGCTGCTCGGCGACCTCACGCTGCTGCATGACGCGGGCGCGCTGCTGCGCGCACCAGGCGAGCGGATGCCCCCGCTGCAGGTCATCGTCGGCAATGACCGGGGCGGAACCATCTTCGAGGGCCTCGAGGTCGCGGCATCCGCCGCCCCTGCCGCCTTCGAGCGCGTGCAGCTCACCCCGCGCGACGTCGACCTGGCAGCACTCGCGCAGGCATACGGCTGGCAGTACCGCCGTGCCGCGACCCGCGGAGAGCTCGACCAGGCGCTCTCGGCGGTCACCCCGGAACCGACCCTGATCGAGGTCCCGCTCGCCTGAGCGGCAGCCGCCTCACGGTCGCGCCACAGCTACGGATCCGCGCCGCACCTGCGATGGGCGCGCCTATCCGTAGCTGTAGCGCAGGCCCGAGCGAGCGAGCCGTCAAGCCCCGATCGGCGCGAGCGGATGCCTTAGCCGAACGCCTCGACGATCGGGCGGAACTTCATGGTGGTCTCGGCGACCTCGAGCACGGGGTCGCTGTCGGCGACGATGCCGCCGCCGGCGTACGCCGTGATGTCCCCAGACGGAGCGATCTGCGCGCTGCGCAGCGCGACCGCCCACTCGCCGGAGCCGTCGGCGCCGATCCACCCGACCGGCCCGGCGTAGCGCCCGCGGTCGAACGGCTCGAGCTCGCGGATGACCTCGAGCGCCGCCGCGCGCGGCGTGCCCGCAACCGCAGCCGTCGGGTGCAGCGCGCCGACGAGGTCGAGCGCCGAGCTGCCGTCGGCGACGGGCCCGGCGACATCCGTCGCGAGGTGCCACAGGTTCGGCAGCTTGAGCGTGAACGGCGCGCTGGTCTCGAGCGCGACGGTGTGGGGGCTCAGCGCCTCGAGCACGCTGTCGACGGCGAAGGCGTGCTCGGCGCGGTCCTTGCCGCTCGCCAGCAGGGCTGCCGCCGCGCGCCCGTCTGCTGCGGCGTCGGCGCCGCGGGCCGCGGTTCCGGCGAGTACTTGCGCGCTGAGGCGGCCGCCGGTGACCCGCACGAGTGTCTCGGGCGAGGCCCCCACGAAGCCGTCGACGGCGAAGGTCCAGCAGTCGGAGTAGCCGAGCGCGAGCTCGACGAGCGCCCGGCGCACGTCGGCGCCCGCAGGCAGGTGCGCATGCAGCTCACGGGACAGCACGACCTTGCGCACGTCACCAGTGGCGATGCGGGAGACAACGGATTCCACGGCCTTGCCGTACCCCGCCGCCGACAGCTGCCCCGGCGCCATCGTCAACCGGAACTCGGGGCCGAAGGCGGATGGCTTCGGGGCGGCCGTAGCTGTGGCATCCGTCGTCGCTGAAATCCTGGTGACCCACGAGACGCCGGCCCTGCGCCCCACGACGACCGAGGGCACGATGAGAACGGATGCCTGCTCCGACTCGTCCGCGAAGGCGAAGGTTCCGAACGCGACGAGCCCCGAACCGGGCAGCCCCACCGGGTCCACCACAGAGGCAGCCGCCGTGATCTGGCGCCACGCGTCCGCGGCATCCGTCACCCTGGTCGGCCCGGTGAACTCGAGCCGCACCGCCTCGCCGAGCCCCGCGATACCCTCCCCGCGCCGCTGCCACAGCAGGGGGTGGCGCGCATCGAGGAACGGGATGAGCTGGCGCACGTCGTCGACGGGGGTGGTCTCGACGGATAGCGCCTGCACCGGGGCGGCGGTTCGTGTCACGAACTCAGACTTTACGCTGGGGGTGCCCGGATAAGCTGAGGGCGTGAACAAGGCCGACCTCACGAAGCGACCTGCCGAGGTCGCCTCCATGTTCGACGAGGTCTCGACGCATTACGACCGCATGAACACGGTCCTCTCGGCCGGCAACGACCACCTCTGGCGCATCGCCACGACCCGCGCGATCGACCCGCGCCCCGGCGAGCTCGTGCTCGACGTCGCGGCCGGCACCGGCACGAGTTCCGCGGCTATCGCAAAGCTCGGGGCCCACGTCGTGGCAGCCGACTTCTCGGCCGGCATGATCGAGGTGGGCAAGGCCCGGCAGGCGGCGAATCCGCGCGTCGAGTTCGTGCAGGCAGATGCCACGGACCTTCCGTTCGGCGACGACGAGTTCGACGCCGTCACGATCTCCTTCGGGCTGCGCAATATCGTGCAGCCGAAGAAGGCGCTCGCCGAGTTCTTCCGCGTCACCAAGCCGGGCGGCCGTATCGTCATCTGCGAGTTCTCCACCCCGCCGCTTTCGGCCGTGCGCGCTGCGTACTACGGCTACCTGCGGTTGGGCATGCCGCTTGTCGCGCGGCTTGCGTCGTCGAACGCCCCGGCCTACGAGTACCTGATGGACTCGATCCGGGCATGGCCGAGCCAGCCGACGCTCGCCGGCTGGCTGCGCGAAGCGGGCTACGAACACGTCGCCTACCGCAATCTCACGGCCGGAATCGTCGCGTTGCACCGCGGCTACAAGCCGGTGGCCGAGCAGTGACCTCATCGGTCCTCACGAGCCAGTTCGGGCTCACCGAGAAGCTGACCGCGTCCGCCGCCGAGCGCGCCCTCGTCAAGAAGCTCGACGCCGCCCTCGAGCGCGTCGAGGCCGGGCTCAAGAACGAGATGCGCTTCGCCGACCAGGTCGCCGATGTCACGGCGACCTACCTGCTCGACGCGGGGGGCAAGCGCGTGCGCCCGGTGCTGACGCTTCTGGCCGCCGAGCTCGGCGGTGGCGCCAACGACGAGGTCATCAAGGCCGCGCAGGTCGTCGAGATCACCCACCTCGCGTCGCTGTACCACGACGACGTGATGGACGACGCGCCGCTGCGCCGCGGCGTTCCGACCGCCCAGCTCGTCTGGGGCAACGCTGTCGCGGTGCTCACCGGCGACCTCCTGTTCGCCCGCGCGAGCCAGCTCATCGCCGACCTCGGCGAGCGGGCCATCCGCCTGCAGGCCGACACCTTCGAGCGCCTCTGCATGGGCCAGCTGCACGAGACCGTCGGGCCGCAGCCCGGCGAGGACCCCGTGGCGCACTACCTCAAGGTGCTCGCCGACAAGACCGGCTCGCTGATCGCCGCCGCCGCGCAGTTCGGCGTCGCGTTCTCGGGCGCGCCCGCCGAGTACGAGCCCGCCGTGCTCGAGTTCGGCGAGAAGATCGGCATCGCCTTCCAGCTCGTCGACGACGTCATCGACCTCTCTGCCGCCGACGCCGACACGGGCAAGCAGGCGGGCACCGACCTGCGCGCCGGCGTGGTCACGATGCCGCTGCTCAAGCTGCGCGCGAGCGCCGCGACGGATGCCTCGGCCGCAGCCCTGCTCGCCTACCTCGAGTCCGACGTGTTCGGCGCTCCTGACGACGTCGACGTGAGCGAGGGCATCGAGCGGCTGCGCGCGCACGAGGTCACCGCCGAGACCCTGGCGGACGCCCGCGAGTGGGCCCGCCAGGCGGTCGCCGCCCTTGCCCCCCTGCCCGACGGCGCGGTGAAGAAGGCGCTCACGCGCTTCGCCGACTCGGTCGTCGACCGCACGAGCTGAGGCGGCGCGCAACGTTTGTGCCTCCGCCCGACATCCGCGCCCGGCATCCAGGGCGCACGTGTCGGCCGCGGGCACAGTCTTGACCATCCGAATCACTGAGGGAGTACCCACCATGACCAAGCTGCGCCTCGCCATCGTCGGTGCCGGCCCCGCCGGCATCTACGCGGCGGACATCCTGCTCAAAGCCGAGCGCAGCTTCGACGTGTCGATCGACCTGTTCGACCACCTGCCGGCCCCCTACGGGCTGGTCCGCTACGGCGTCGCGCCCGACCACCCCCGCATCAAGGGCATCATCACGGCCCTGCGCGACGTGCTCGACCGCGGCGACATCCGCATCTTCGGCAACGTGCGCTTCGGCGCGGACCCCGCAGAGGGCCTCACGCTCGACGACCTCAAGCGGCACTACAACGCGGTGATCTTCGCGACGGGTGCCGTGCACGACGCCGAACTGCGCATCCCGGGCATCGACGCCGCGGGGTCGTACGGCGCAGCCGACTTCGTCAGCTGGTACGACGGCCACCCCGACTATCCGCGCGAGTGGCCGCTCGACGCGGAATCCGTCGCCGTCATCGGAAACGGCAACGTCGCCCTCGATGTCGCACGTGTGCTCGCGAAGCACGCGGACGACCTGCTGCCGACCGAGATCCCCGCGAACGTCTACGAGGGGCTCAAGGCATCCCCGGTCACTGATGTCCATGTCTTCGGGCGCCGCGGCCCGACCTCGGTCAAGTTCACCCCGCTCGAGCTGCGTGAGCTGGGCGAGCTGCGCGACGTCGACATGATCCTCGCCGACGAGGACTTCGACTACGACGAGCACGCGCAGGCATCCGTCGCGGGCAACAAGCAGATCATGGTCATCGACCGCGTGCTGCAGTCGTGGCGCAAGCGCGAGACGGGCCAGGCCAGCCGCCGCCTGCATCTGCATTTCTACGCCAAGCCGGTCGAAGTGGTGACGGATGCCTCAGGCCGCGTGTCGGCCCTCAAATACGAGCGCACCCGGCCGGACGGTCAGGGCGGGGTCGTCGGCACGGGCGAGCTGCGCGAGGTGCCGGTGCAGGCGCTGTACCGGGCGGTCGGCTACTTCGGCTCGCCGCTGCCGGGCGTGCCGTTCGATGAGAAGCATGGGGTGATTCCGAATCATGAGGGGCAGGTCGTCAACCCCGATAACAACGAGCAGGTCTATGGGGTGTACGCGACCGGCTGGATCAAGCGCGGGCCCGTCGGTCTGATCGGGCACACCAAGTCGGATGCCATGGAGACGGTCGAGCACATCATCAACGACCTCGGCAACTGGTGGGCGCCGGAGTCGCCTTCTGAGGCGTCGATCGTCGAGCTGCTCGAGTCGCGTGGCATCCGCTACACCACCCTCGACGGCTGGCACGCGCTCGACGCGCACGAGATCGCCCTCGGTGAGCCCGAGGGCCGCGCGCGCATCAAGGTCGTCGACCGCGACGAGATGGTGCGCGTCTCACGCCGGGAAAGCTAGCTGAAGTCCCGCTGGTTGAGGAGCCGCGGAGCGGCGTCTCGAAACCAGTCCGCGGGATCGTTTCGAGACGCACCTCCGGCGCTCCTCAACGATCGGACTACCTGAAGTTCACGAACTGCAGGTCGACCTCGAGGTCCTTGCCCTTGAGCAGGGCGATGGTCGCCTGCAGGTCGTCACGGCTCTTCGACGAGACGCGCAGCTCGTCGCCCTGGATCTGGCTCTTGATCGACTTGGGCGCCTCGTCGCGGATGATCTTCGAGATCTTCTTCGCCTCGTCCTGCTCGATGCCGTTCTTGAGCTTCGCCTCGATGCGGAACTCCTTGCCGCTGGGGAACGGCTTGCCGGCATCCAGCGACTTCAACGAGATGCCGCGCTTGATCAGCTTCGACTGCAGCACGTCGAGCACGGCGCTGACCCGCTCTTCCGAGTTCGCCTTGAGCAGCAGGGCCTCGCCCGACCACTCGACCGAGGCGCCGACGCCCTTGAAGTCGTAGCGCTGGTCGAGTTCCTTCTTGGCCTGGTTGACGGCGTTGTCGGCCTCCATCTTGTCGACCTTGCTCACGATGTCGAAGCTGCTGTCTGCCACCTTGGTCTCCTTCTCAACGTGCCCGAGCCCCGACCATGGGGACTGTGCACCATTGTCCCAGAACCGACCGTTCGCTTCACTCGGATGCATGAGCGATCCACACGGGCAGACCCCGCCTCCGCCGCCTCCGCCACCCCAGTACTCCGCGACACCGCCGATGCTCTACAGGCCGCCGCGGTCTGATCCGTCGACGCCGCTCGATCAGCCCTACTACGGCATCGGATTCTTCGCGGGGTGGAAGCGCTACTGGCAGAAGTACGCCACCTTCTCGGGCCGCGCGAGCCGCAGCGAGTTCTGGTGGGCGTTCCTCGGCAACGCGATCTGCTTTCTGATCCTGACGGGCGCGCTTTATGTGCCGGGCGCCGTGATCGCGACGCAGAACGGCTCGCAGGCCCTGGTGCTCACGGGATCATTCGTCATGCTGGCGTTCGTCCTCGCCGCCGTCGTGCCCGCCTACGCGATCCTGTGGCGGCGGCTGCACGACGCGAACCTCGCCGGCCCCTTCGCGCTGTTCGCGCTCTTCCCGTACGCCGGCACGGTGTGGCTGATCGTGATCGGATGCCTGACGCCGAAGCTCGAGGGTGCGAGGTTCGACGTGCACTGAGCACCGGATTTCGTGGGATCGGCAACGCCCGGGTAACATTGGCAGGCGCCTTCGATCGGGTGAATACACGCGGTCGGAAGCGTCAACGGCGAGTTACCCAAGCGGCCAAAGGGATCTGACTGTAAATCAGCCGGCTTAGCCTTCGGGGGTTCGAATCCCTCACTCGCCACTTTCCGAATCACAGAGAAAATCCCGGTCAGGATGCATTTCCTGCCGGGATTTTCCACGCTTGAGGTTCTCATCGCCCGGGCGGCTCCGGCGTCGGCGTGGGAGGCCCCCTAACTGGGAGGAGTTCCTCTGGGCGCTGCTCAATACCGTTGAGCCTGTCTCAACTTGCACCCTGCAATGGAGCTTTCATGAAGCGCGCCCTCCTGATCCCGGTCGTTCTCTTTGCGGCGACCGCTGTGGTTATCGGCACCGCTGCACCTGCGTCGGCAGCCTCGAACGCGACGGCGACGGAGCTGCTGAACTCGTTGACCGTGGCTCAGCCGTCGCACGCGTCGAGCTACAGCCGAGATGCGGACTTCTACACGTGGTCCGACCCGCTCGGAGATGGCTGCAACACGCGCGCAGACGTGCTCAAGGCACAATCGTCCGTTCCCGTGATCATGACGACATCGACCGGCTGCACCCTCGCGACTGGCCAGTGGACGTCGTGGTACGACGGTGCGAGCTGGTCGCTGGCATCCGATCTCCAGATCGATCATCTGGTACCCCTCGGGGAGGCCTGGTCATCCGGCGCGTGGGCGTGGACGGCGCAGCAGCGCGAGAACTACGCCAACGACATCTCGACCGGGTATTCGCTGCAAGCGGTGACGTCGAGCGTGAACGAATCCAAGGGCGACCGCGATCCATCGGCCTGGATGCCGCCCGCGGCTGCGGCGGCCTGCCAGTACGACCAGGACTGGGTGCTGGTCAAGTACAAGTGGAATCTGACGGTCGATGCCGCCGAGAAAGCCGCGATCGCAACGCAGCTGGCCCAGAACGGCTGTGGCGCACAGACGCTGGCGCTGCCGGCCAAAGCGGGCACGTCCGTCGAGGCGGGTGTCGCCGTCACACCCGGCACCAAGCGGATCTCCGGCTCTGACCGGTTCGCAACCGCAGTCGCGATCTCGAAGGCGTCCTTCTCGCCCGGTGTGTCGGTGGCATACGTGGCCGACGGCTTGAATTATCCGGATGCCTTGTCCGCCGCGTCCGCTGCGGCCACGGCCGGCGGCCCGCTGCTGCTGACGGCGCCCGGGTCACTGCGGTCTGATGTGGCGGCGGAGCTCAAGCGGCTGAAGCCTGCGTCGATCGTCGTCGTCGGGGGGACTGCGTCGGTCTCGCAGTCTGTGCAGAAGTCGCTGGCAGCGTATGCGCCGACCGTGGTCCGCTATTCGGGCGGTGATCGCTTCGCGACCTCGCGGGCGATCGCATCCACGGCGTTCCCTTCAGCAGGCACCGTCTTCGTGGCGAGTGGGCTGAACTTCCCGGATGCGCTCTCGGCGTCGGCGGCTGCAGGCGCTGTCGGCGCCCCGGTGATCCTCGTCAATGGCGGCGCGGGCAGCCTCGACGCGACGACGAGCAAGGTGATCCGCTCGATGGGGGCGAGCAAGATCGTCATCGCCGGCGGAGCCAGCGCCGTCAGCGCCGGCATCCAGACCGGGCTTCGATCGCTTGGCAGCGTCACCCGTTACGGCGGAGCCGACCGATTCGCGACCTCGAAGCTGATCAACGACGCCTTCTTCCCGAAGGCGCAACAGGCCTATCTCGCGAGCGGTGTCGTGTTCCCCGATGCCCTCGCCGGCGCCGCGGTCGCCGGGCGCTATGACGCACCTCTGTTCGTGATCCAGCCGGGTTGCGTGCCCGACGCGATCGCGAGCGACATGTCCACGAAGGGTGTTGTCGAGCGCCTGATCCTCGGCGGCACCAGTGCGCTGTCATCGGCGGTGGCTGCAGGAACGAAGTGCAGTGCTCTCGCGCCGAAGCCGGCCCCCGCTCCGAGCAAACCGACTCCCAGCAAGCCGGCGAACCCTGGCGATTCGAAGAACTGCTCTGATTTCGCCACGCACGCTGCGGCTCAGGCGTGGTTCAACACCTATTACCCCTACTACGGCGACGTGGCACACCTCGACAGCGATGGCGACAAGATCGCCTGCGAGAACCTGCCCTGAGAACTGAATGTGCCGGCCACCCGGGCTCGGGTGACCGGCACATGTGACTCAGATCATCGATCGAAGCGCGCGCCCTCGGGCTTCGGGCCCTGGATCACGAAGACCAGCAGGATGATCCAGCCGATGATCGGCAAGAACCACCAGAACAGGTTCCAGCCGCTGTGGTTCGCGTCGTGCAGACGACGGAACCAGAGCGCCAGCCAGGGGATCAGGATCGCGAGACCCCAGAGGCCGGAGATCGTCGAGAAGGTGATCGAGAGCCCCGTGAGGCTGCCGTCGGCGTTGTGGTGGTTCTGGAAGAACCCGAGCACGACGTTGATCAGCCAGGAGATCAGCGCCCACCACCAGAACTCGGCGCGACTCGCGCGTCCCGAGAACACGACGTACTTCGTGAAGAATCGGCGGACGGCGGCAGACAGCGGTGCCCCGTAGTAGGGCTGATCGATCGGCGGCTCGCCCGCGGTCGCATAGCCCGATCCGCCGTATCCCGGCGGTGGCGGCGGCACGGGCGGGGTCGGCGGTGCGGGCGGTGGCGGCGGTGGGACGTCAGTCATCGAGAACCTCCATACTTTTCCCCCGATGAAGCGGGTGTTCCGCGCCAGATTAGGGGTTCCGTCGTCCCGCGCGCCAGCGGCACGCGAGGATGTGTCGCGAAAAGGCGCCAGGAGCAAAGAACGGCGGGCCCGAGTGAGTCGCACATCTCACCGGGCCCGCCCGCTATGGAGGCCCACCCTCTAAGGAGCGGGGTCGGTCACGCACACCGACATCACGATCTACGTTGGTGCGCGTGACTGGCAGTGACGTTGCCCTCGCCTATGAATCCCGTGTTAAGGAAACCCGAGGGCCGCCCCCCGACTGCGGGCCATGCTGAACAAAACTCAGGACAGTTCGTCTGCGCGTGGGCGTTTGTTCACTTTCCGTTTCAGCGGCGACTTAATCGTGAAGTGCGTGCGTGTTGCTGCCCGTTCCTTCGTCGTTGCCGCCTCCGTGCTGGCGCTCGCCTCCGCCGGCCTGACCGTCGCTCCCGCCGCCATTGCGGACAGCCCCGCGCCCGAGGTCAAGATCACCGAGTTCGCCTACGGCGGCGGAATCACGACCTCGAGCGCGGGCGGTGACGGCGAGTACGTCGAGATCACGAACCTGGGGTCGACCGCCGTGGACATGTCCGGCTGGTCGTACGGGACGACGGCGACGGCCGGTGCAGTGTCGCTGTCGGCGTTCGGGTCTCTCGCCCCAGGCGAGTCGGGGATCATCACGGATGTCACGCCCGCCGAGTTCCGCGCGGATTGGGGACTGACGGATGCCGTGCCGGTCGTGAACGACGGCGACACGACCCTCAACAAGGGCCCCAAGACCATGCATCTCTTCGACCCGAGCGGCGCGTTGGCCGACTCGGTGTCGTACGCCTCCGGCTTCCTCTCGGGCAAGGGCGTCTCGGCCTGGGTGGACGCCGCGCACGTCGGCGCGAAGTCCGACACGACCGGGTGGACGATCTCCCGGGCCGGCGATCAGCAGGGCAGCTGGGCCAGCGTCACGGGCTCGATCGGCTCGCCCGGCGTCTCGTCGCTCGCCGCGCAGGCGCAGGCGGCCCCGAGCGTCGCGATCACCGAGTTCGCCTATGGCGGCCGCATCAGCGGCTCGACCACGAGCGGCGACGGCGAGTACGTCGAGGTCACCGACATCGGACGCACCCCGGTGGATCTGACCGGTTGGTCCTACGGCACGGCCGCAACGGCGCCCGGCCCGGTGTCGCTGGATGGTGTGGGCATGCTCGCGCCGGGCGAGTCCGCGATCATCACCGACGTCACCGCCGCCGAGTTCCGCTCGGATTGGGGACTGACGGATGCCGTGAAGATCGTGAACGACGGCGACACGACCCTCAACAAGGGTCCCAAGACCATGTACCTTTTCGATGCCGCCGGCAACACGACAGACTCGGTGTCGTACGCCTCCGGCTTCCTGTCCGGCGGCAAGGGACAGTCGGCGTGGGTCGACGCGGCACACGTGGGGGCGAAGTCCGACACCGCCGGGTGGACCTTCTCGACGGCCGGCGATGCGCAGCAGAGCTGGACCAGCGCCACAGGCTCGGTCGGCTCGCCGGGGGCATCGAGCTTCGGCATCCATGACGCCGCCTTCGTTCACACCGCGCCCACCGGTGGCGGCGGCACGCCTCCGACCGACCCGAACTGGGCCGACATCGTCATCAACGAGGTGACCTCGGACAACGACGGCATCGGCTTCGCCCCGCTGCCCACCCTCTCCGACGGCATCGAGCTCTACAACAAGGGAACGCACGCGGTGAGCGTGGCCGGCTGGAAGCAGGTCGACAGCGGCGGCGCCTCCGCAGCAGCCGACTTCTCGGGCGGCCTGTACGTGAACGGGGTGCTGTCGACGACCATCCCGGCCGGCGGCTTCGGCGTGTTCGGCTCGACCAAGGGGCTGTCCAGCGGCGGCGACGCCGTCAAGATCTACACTCCGGACGGCACGCTGGTCGACCAGGTGAGCTGGACCGCCGGCCAGGCCGGTGTGGACGAGACCGTGAACAGCGACCACGCCTACAAGGCGCTGGCCCGCTGTGGCGACGGCGCGGCGACGTTCCTCGAGGTGGCCGAGGCGAGCTTCGGCGCCTCCAACGACGCAGCATGCGCGACGGGTGTGCCGCCGCTGACCAGCGGCTCCGCCCCAGAGGCTCCGTGCCAGACCGAGGACTCCGGCGACGCGCCCGGAACCGTCCCGGCTGACGCCGCGACCTGGCCTGGCAGCGCGACCCCCGTGACGATCGACGCCCAGTGCTCCTGGGTGACCAGCGAGTCGGGTCAGGATCTGAGCGGTCTCGCGTTCGACCCGAAGAATCCCGACGTGCTCTACGCGGTCAAGAACAAGAGCCACGTGTGGCGGCTGCTGAACGAGAACGGCACGTGGGTGAAGGACACCGCGAACGGCTGGGCGAACGGCAAGGACATCCGCTTCCCGAACGGCGGCGGCGCCCCCGACTCCGAGGGGCTCACGGTCGGGCCCGACGGGGCGCTCTACATCACCACCGAGCGCGACAACGACGCCTCGAACGTGCCGCTGGACTCGATCCTGCGCTTCGACCCGACGACGTCGGCGACGACGATCTCGGCGACCGACCAGTGGGTGCTGACCGATGACCTCGGCTACGCGCCGACGGATGCCGCCGACGCCAACCTGGGATTCGAGGGCGTCGCCTTCGTTCCGGACAGCTACCTCACGACCCACGGCTTCCGCACCGACGCCGGAGCGCTGTACAACCCGGCGGACTACCCGAAGAAGGCCGTCGACGGCCTGTTCTTCGGCGCCGTCGAGAAGACCGGCCACCTGCGCGCCTACGTGCTGAACACCGACCACACATACACGCGCGTCGCCGACATCGACAGCGGACTCGTGGGCGTCATGGACGACTCGTTCGACGCGGACCTCGGCGGGATCTGGGCGCACTGCGACAACACCTGCGGCAACGCGACCGCGTTCCTCGGCATCGGCAGCGGCGGCCACTTCGAGGTCCAGCACACCTACGCGCGCCCCGCGAATCTCCCGAACTACAACCTCGAGGGCTTCGCGGTGGCGCCGGCCTCCACGGCGGTGAACGGCCAGCGCCAGGTGCTCTGGACCGACGACGGCAACCGCTTCGGCTACTCCCTGTGGGCGGGCACCCTCACGGTCGAGGCGGGCACCACGCCGCCGGGCGGTTCGGGCGGCTCGGGTGACTCGGGCGGTTCGGGCGACGGCACGGTGACCCTGAGCATCAGCGCGTCCACGGTCACGGCAGGCGGCACGATCACCATCACGGCGAGTGGGCTCGTGCCGGGCGCGAGCTACCTCACGGTGCTGCACTCGACCCCGGTCCTCCTCTCCCGTGCGGTCGCGGGTGCCGACGGCACGCTTGCCATCACCGGAACCATCCCGGCGAGCACCCCGGCAGGCGCGCACACCATCACCGTCGCCGCCGCCTCCGACCCCGACACGGTGCTCGCCTCGACCCCGCTGACGGTCACCGCCGCCGCGGCTGCAGCGGCCGTCTCGGCAGACCTCGCCGCCACGGGAACCGATGCTCTTCCGTGGGCGCTGGCCGCAGCCGTCCTGCTGCTCCTGGGCGCGGGCGCGCTCACCGCGCGGCGACTGCTGCGCGGCCGGAGCGCGTGAGGCGGCTATCTGCCGCCCGCTATCGGCCATAGGCTCGAACCGTGCCGAACGCGAATGACGAGCTGCTCGAGATCGCCCGCTCCACGGCTGTCGCCGCCGCCGAGCTGGTGCGCACCAAGCGCTCGGCGGGCGTCTCGGTCGCGGCGCTCAAGTCGTCGCCGGTCGACGTGGTCACCGAGGCCGACCGCGAGTCGGAGGAGCTGATCCGCTCGCTGCTCGCGGACGCACGGCCCGGCGACGGATTCCTGGGGGAGGAGTCCGGAACGGGCGACGCCTCCACGACCGGGGTCACCTGGGTCGTCGATCCGATCGACGGCACGGTCAACTACCTCTACGGCATCCCCGACTATGCGGTGTCCATCGCGGCCGTCGAGGGCGGCGACGACCCGGCGGAATGGACGGCGCTCGCCGGGGTGGTCGTCAACCCCGTGCTCGGCGAGGTCTACACGGCGACGCGCGGCGGGGGAGCCTTCCTCGGCGACCGCCGCCTGCGGGTGGCGCCCGGCAAAGAGCTGGCACGCGCGCTGGTCGCCACCGGGTTCAGCTACACGGCCGAGCGGCGCGAGCGTCAGGCATCCGCTCTCGTCCGTCTCATCCCGCTGATCCGCGACATCCGCCGCATCGGCTCGGCGGCGCTCGACCTGTGCGCCGTCGCGTCAGGTCGCGTCGACGCGTATTACGAGCGCGGCCTGAACCCGTGGGATCACGCGGCCGGCGCGCTGATCGCCGCGGAGGCGGGAGCCAGAGTGGCCGGGCTTGGTGGCGCACCCGCGGGCGCGCTGTTCACCCTCGCCGCCGAGCCGGGGTTGTTCGCCCAGCTCGAGCCGCTGCTCGACGAGTTCGGCGCGGCGTTCTGAGGCGTCCCCCAGCCGGGGGTTGCGTCCTCCCAGGATCATCACGGTAGGGTAACGAAATCGGTTTTTGATCGTCCCGGCGATCGGATGCCTGCCCGAACCCCTGCGTCAAGAAGTAGTCACCCCCGTGCCAGAAACCGCCTCCCAGCCGCAGACGCGGCGTGCTCTGCGCGAGCTCGAGCGCGCTCGCGGGCGGCGACGGAGTGCTCGCGGGCACGAGACCGTGCCGCAGCGCGGGGCGCAGCAGAGCTGGCTGCAGGTGGCCGCGCCGCTTCCGGCATCCGCTCCTCCGCCTGCTCCGGTCAGCGCGGTGAGGCCGGCTCCGGCGACGCCGGTCACGGGCGCGAAGCGCAGGTCGCGGTGGCCGCTCACCGCCGCCGCGTTCGTCTTCGCCATCGGCCTCGCGATCACGAGCATCGTGCCGATGCTGGCGCTCGGCCAGAGCGCGACCGCCGCGGCGGCGACTGCCACCGGCGCGCAGAGCGCGGGCAAGGTTCAGGCGTGGAAGGCGTCGCTCGCGGCGAGCGGCCCCCAGGCATCCCGGGACGCGTATTCGGCCGAGCTGTCCACGGTGGGTGCGGTCGTGGCTCCCGGCGACGGGCAACTGGCCTGGCCGTTCCCGTTCGCCTCGCCGATCTCCTACGGCTACGGGCCGCGCGTGGCTCCGATGGAAGGGGCGTCGACCTTCCACCAGGGCGTCGACTTCGACCCGGGCAACGGCACGCCCATCCAGATCATCGGGGCGGGCACCGTCACGAAGGTCGTCACGAACGTTCACGACGGGCTCGGCGTGCACGTCATCGTCGACCACGGCATGATCGACGGCCATGAGGTCGAGAGCTGGTACTGCGAGATGGCGCCGGGCTCGATCAAGGTGGCCAAGGGGCAGAAGGTGAAGCTCGGCGACATCGTCGGCAACGTCGGCGTCTCCGGGATCTCGACGGGCGCGCACCTCCACTTCGAGCTGCACCTCGACGGGAAGCCCGTCGACCCGATCGCCTGGCTCACGGCGCACGCCGGCCAGCCGTAGCCCGACCTTCGCAGAGTTCACCTCTGAGTCACGGGCAGGTCTTACGCCCGTAACGCGCCGCACGGTACGGTCTAATCTTGGCCGCGGGCCAGGGGCGCCGAACCGACATCGAGCGCCGCCGCCACAGCCTCGAGGAACCACCGTGCGAAAGAGCTGGGGAACGCTGCGTTCCCCGATCGCCTATCTCTTCGTGCTGCCCGCGCTGCTGATCTTCCTCGTGTTCTCGATCGGCCCGACGGTCTACACCTTCGCGCTCTCGCTGTTCAAGTGGAACAAGTTCAACCCGGCGCTCTCGACGTTCATCGGCCTCGAGAACTACCGCACGGTGTTCACCGGCCAGGGCACACCGAGCTTCTGGTCGACGCTCGGCATCTCGTTCTACTTCGTCGCGGGCATGGTCATCGGCGGCACCGCGATCGGGCTCGCGCTGGCGCTGCTTCTCGCGCGCGGCGGGCGCGCCCTGGCATCCGCTCGCACCATGATCTTCTTGCCGCACGTCACGCCGATCGTCGCCACGTCGCTCGTGTGGGTGTGGATCTTCAACCCGCAGTTCGGCCTCGCGAACCTCGTCGTGCACGCGACCGGCCACGAGAACATCGACTGGCTGGGCGACTCGAACTGGGCGATGCCGGCGATCCTCATCTACTCGCTGTGGCACGAGCTCGGCTTCGTGACCATCGTGTTCCTCGGCGGGCTGACCACCATCTCGACCGAGCTCGCCGAGGCGGCGAAGCTCGATGGCGCGAACGCCTGGCAGGAGTTCTGGCACGTCACGTTCCCGCAGCTGCGGCCCGTTGTGACCCTCGTGCTGCTGATCGAATCGGTCGGCAGCCTGCAGGCGTTCACCCAGTTCTTCGTCTTGACCCGCGGCGGCCCCGGCTACACGACGGCGACGCTCGGCTTCCAGCTCTACCAGCAGGCGTTCGTGTTCTCGAACACGGGCTACGCGGCCGCACTCGCGGTCGTGCTCTTCCTCGTCACCGCCGCGCTCAGCATCCTGCAACTCCGGCTGCAGGGCGGCGCCGGCGCCTCATCGCGATCTCATCCCCGACCTGTCACACGTTCCTTGAGAAAGGCCAACTCATGAAGCGCTCCACCCTCAGCGCGGTCGTCGCGGGCGCGGCGATCGCCGCCCTCGCCCTGACCGGCTGCTCCTCGGGCAGCACCTCCTCTTCCGGCGATTCGTCGAAGGGCGTGCCCACCCTCGACCCGAACAAGAAGGTGACGATCACCTTCATGGAGGCGATGGCCTCCGGCGCGCTCAAGACCGAGCTCGCGAAGGTCACCGACGAGTTCGAGAAGAAGAACCCGAACATCACGGTCGAGCTGCAGGCGCAGCCCGACTACAACACGCTCAAGACCAAGATCGACGCGGCCCTTACCGCGGGCAACGCCCCGACCATCGCACAGGTCTACGGCGAGTGGGCCGCCGAGTACGCGAGCTCGGATGTGATCGAGCCGCTCACCGACTACGCGGCCGCAGACCCCTCGGCGACCGACGGCCTCTACACCGGTATCAAGAACAGCCTCTACATCGACAAGAAGCTGTACATGTGGCCGTTCAACGCGAGCGCCGTCGCCGTGTTCTACAACCCCGAGATGCTGAAGGCCGCCGGCCAGGAGGTGCCGAAGACCTGGGACGACTTCGTCACGGTCGCCAAGGCGGTCTCGAAGGACGGCGTCGTCGCCCTGCCGATGGACCCCGGCTCGTCGTCCGGCCCCGCAGGCGGCACGACCGTCTTCGAGCTGATGGCGCAGGCCAACGGCACCCCCGTCTTCGCGGATGACGGCACGCCGCAGCTCGACTCGAAGGACGCCGTCGCCGCGCTGCAGACCCTCGTCGACCTGAAGAAGGCCGGCGCACTGCAGACCGGAACGAACTACCCGGGCGAGACGGCGCTCGGCGCCGAGAAGGGCGCCTTCGACATCTCGACGACCACGAGCGTCTACTACGACCAGCAGGCGGTCGGCGGCAAGTTCGAGATGGGCATCGCGCCGGTGCCCGCGGGCAAGGACGGCAAGCGGGTCAACCAGATCAACGGCACCAACGTGGCCATGTTCTCTTCGGCGACGGATGCCCAGAAGGCGGCCGCCTGGAAGTACATGCAGTTCCTGACCGAGGCCGAGACGCAGAGCGAGTGGGCGCAGGCGACCGGCTACCTCCCCGTGAACCCGAAGACCCTCGACCTCGCCGACATGAAGACGTACATCCAGAAGAACCCGTACGTCACCTTCGCCAGCGAGGATCTTGCGAACTCCTCGGCTCTGCCGCCCTACGCCTGGGTGCAGGACAGCCTCGGCGACCTCGGCGCCGCGCTGCAGTCGGCGCTCGCCGGCAATGCCACCCCCGAGGCGGCGCTGAAGGACGCGCAGGACAAGGCCGAGAAGGCCATGGCGGCGGACAAGTAGGACCGGCTCAGGCATCCGTTCATGAAAAGAAGGCGAACCCGGCGGGGCCGCACGATCGCGGCCGTCGTCGCGGTCATCGTCGGGCTGGCGTTCCTCGCACCCCTGCTGTGGGTGCTGGTGACCAGCCTGTCGAGCCGCGGCGACGTCTACCGCTTCCCGCCGACGCTGTGGCCGGACTGGCAGTGGGCGAACTACGCCCGCGCCTGGTCGGCGGCGCCGTGGGTGCGGTACTTCCTCAACACGGTGTTCATCGGCGCGTGCACAGTCACCCTCGTGCTCGTGACGTCGGTGCTCGCCGGGTTCGCCTTCGCCCGCATGCGCTTCCTCGGGCGCACGCCGCTGTTCCTGCTCGTGCTCGCCGTGATGATGGTGCCGCAGACGGTGCTCATCATCCCGAACTACGTCATCGCGTCGCGGCTGCACCTGCTCGACACCTACTGGATCCAGATCCTGCCGTTCGGGGCATCCGTCTTCGGCATCTTCCTGCTGCGGCAGTTCTTCCTCTCGATCCCCAGCGAGATCTTCGACGCGGCTCAGGTCGACGGGGCCGGGCCGCTGCGCATGGCGTTCCAGATCGCCGGGCCGCTCGCCCGGCCGTCGCTGATCCTCGTGGGGCTCAACACCTTCATGGGCGCGTGGAACTCGTTCGTGTGGCCCTACATCATGACGACGAAGGACTCGATCCGGCCCATCGAGGTCGGGCTGAACGCCTTCTACGGCGTGAACGGCACCGACTGGACGACGCTCTCTGCCGCCGTCGTCTTCACGACGATCCCCATCGTCGTGCTCTTCCTCTTCTTGCAGAAGTACTTCGTAACCGGCCTGTATTCGACTTCGGGAGCTGTTCGTTGACGACCATTGAATTCTTCGGCGGCCTCGGCGTCATCGGCTCGTCGAAGATCGTGATCTCGCAGGGGAATTCCCGGGTCCAGCTCGACATGGGCCTCGACATCCCGAGCGGCGAGGACCTGATGGCCGCGCCGGTCGGTCTCGACTCGCGCCGCGGTCGCGAGCTCGCCGATCTGCTGCGCATCGGCGCGGCGCCGCGGGTGCCCGGACTGTACGACCCGCGCTGGCTGCCTGCCGACGTGGCCTCTGAGGAGTTGCTGACGGATGCCCCGGGGCTGCACGCCCTCTTCATCAGCCACGCCCACCTCGATCACATGGGGCTCGTTGGCTTTGTGCGGCCGTCGGTGCCCGTGTACGCCATGGCGCAGACCGTCGAACTGCTGCGCGCGCTGCAGCTGAGCGGCGAGCCGGTGCTCGGTGCCGAGCCCGCGTGGCGGGTGATCTCGCCCGGCGTGCCGGTGACCGTCGGCGACATCACGGTCGAGGCACTGCCCGTCGACCACGACGTGCAGGGCGCGTGCGGATTCCTCGTCACTACTCCCGACGGGCGCATCGCCTTCACGGGTGACCTGCGCTTCCACGGCTCCGAGGCGCAGCTGAGTCGCGACTTCGCCGCCGCCGTCGCGGGGGTCGACGTGCTGATCACCGAGGGCACGACTCTGTCGTGGGAGCCGCTGCCCGCGCCGGTCACCGAGGCCGACGCCGCGCAGCGCTTCCGGGCCGCGCTCGACGAGGCGTCCGGTCTCGTCCTTGTTGCGCTCTACCCGCGGAACACCCTGCGCGCGGCGCGCTTCGCCGAGGCCGCTCGCGAGGCCGGGCGCACGCTGGTATGGCCGGGCCGCGTCGCCGCGCTGTTCGCGCGGCTCGGCTGCGGCGACGTCGTCACATGGGATGCGAGCCGACCGCAGGCATCCGATCATCTCGAGGCGATCGCGCGCGCCGAGGCCGACGGATTCCGGTTCTCAACCGTCTCGCTCGACGCCGTGCGCGCCGAGCCCGGCCGCTACGTCGTCATGCCCGATCCGCACGACCTGCCGAGCCTGCTCGACCTGCCGCTGGTTCCGGGCGACATGCTGCTGCACTCGAACGGTCAGCCGCTCGGCGACTTCGACACGTGGTGGCGGCCGTTCACCGCGTGGCTCGGGCAGCTCGGCGTCGAGCTGCGCTCGGCCGGCTCGGGCGGCCACGCGAGCGCCGACGATCTGCACGCCATGGTGGAGCGCATCGCGCCGCGAGTGGTCTTCCCGATCCACACCTTCAGCCCGCGCCGGCTGCAGGTGCCGTCGGGCGTGCGCCGCGTGATCGCGGAGTACGGGGTGAAGTACCCCCTCGCCGAGCTCTGAGCGGGCTTACTCGCTGACCATCCACACGGTGGTGTCCGGCGGCAGGTTGCGGCCGACGGGCGCGCTCGCGGCGATGACCCGGCCGTCGGGCAGGTAGAGGTCCCAGCCGCCGAGGTTCGCGATCACGGTGACGTCGCCGTTGCGCAGCGCGACGATGTCCTCGCCGAGGCCGTCGATGAACTCGACGGAGCCCTCGCCGAGCGCGTGCTCGCGGCGCACGGCGAGCAGCTCGCGGTACATCGCGAGCGTGGAGCCCGGGTCGGATTCCTGCTCGTCGCGTGCCAGCTCGGCCCATTCCGCCGGCTGCGGCAGCCACGAGGCGCCACTCGGGCTGAACCCGTAGGCAGGGGCGGATGCCTCCCAGGGGATCGGCACGCGGCATCCGTCGCGCCCGTATTTCTCCCCGCCCGTGCGGAACCAGGTGGGATCCTGGCGTGCGTCGTCGGGCAGGTCGGCGACCTCGGGCAGGCCGAGCTCCTCGCCCTGGTAGAGGTAGGCGGAGCCCGGCAGCGCGAGCATGAGCGCCGTCGCAGCGCGACCGCGCCGCAGGGCGAAGTGCCGTTCGGGCAGCTTCGGGATGTCGCGCGGGCCGATCCCCGACCCCTGCGCGCTGTCGAACGCGAGGGCGAGCCGTGTCGCGTGCCGCAGCACGTCATGATTCGAGAGCACCCAGGTCGAGGGGGCGCCGACCGAGGCGAATGCCTCGAGGGATTCCTGGATCACCTCGCGCTGCGCCTCCGCCTGCCACTCGGTGAGCAGGTAGCTGAAATTGAAGGTCTGCTGCATCTCGTCGGGGCGCACCCACTTCGCCAGCTTCGAGAGCGGCTCGACCCACGCCTCGCCGCACAGCGCGCGGTCGCCGTCGTACTCGGCGAGCACCTCGTGCCATTCGCGGAAGATCTCGTGCACGCCCTCCTGGCCCCAGTAGGGCGCGGGCTCCGGCTCGTCCTCGAGGTCTTCGGCGCCGGTGTGGCCGCCCATCGACGCCTGGTGCTTGGGCGGGTTGTAGTCGGGCAGCCCGTCGGCCTTGATGAGCCCGTGGGCGACGTCAACGCGGAATCCGTCGACCCCGCGGTCGAGCCAGAACCGCAGGATGTCGCGGAACGCCGCCCGCACCACGGGCGAGCGCCAGTTGAGATCGGGCTGGCTCTCGTCGAAGAGGTGCAGGTACCACTGCCCCGGCGTGCCGTCGGCTTCGGTCACGCGCGTCCAGGCGCCGCCGCCGAAGACGGATTCCCAGTTGTTCGGCGGCTCGTTGCCGCCCTCTCCCTTGCCGTCGCGGAACAGGTAGCGGTCACGCTCGGGGGAGCCGGGGGCCGCCTTGAGCGCTTGTTGGAACCACTCGTGCTCGCTCGAGGTGTGGTTGGGGACGAGGTCGATGATGACCTTCAAGGTGAGCTCGCGGGCGCGGGCGATGAGCGCGTCGAAGTCGTCGAGGGTTCCGAACAGGGGGTCGACGCCCACGTAGTCGGCCACGTCATAGCCCGCATCGTGCTGCGGCGACGGCTGGAACGGCGAGAGCCAGATGGCGTCGGCGCCGAGATCCGCGATCGCTCCGAGGCGGCTGGTGATGCCCGGCAGGTCGCCGATCCCATCGCCGTTCGAGTCCGCGAAAGATCGCGGATACACCTGGTAGATCACTGCGCTGCGCCACCACTCAGAAGCCATGAGTTTCACGCTATCGGGGTGGGCGACGGATGCCGAGGGCTTGCGTCGCGCGTCCGGCGAAGGCATCCGTTCGAACGCTCTGCGCGATTTCAAGCGCGCAGGGTCGCTCTGATATGCTCGTGCAGGTTGCCAGCATGTCTCTCAGGGGCACAGCGGCGAACGCCCCGATAGCTCAGTGGTAGAGCACTTCCATGGTAAGGAAGGGGTCGTCAGTTCAATCCTGACTCGGGGCTCTGTTCTTCTCTTGGCTGAGTAGCTCAGTTGGTGAGAGCGCACGACTCATAATCGTGAGGTCGCGGGTTCGAGTCCCGCCTCAGCTACAGTCCATGAAAACATCGGGAAGAAGGCCCCTCACGGGGCCTTCTTCTTTGTTGCCCGAGGCAGTGACCGACGGAGGCTCGGTCAGCCGTCTCGGTTGATGGGGCAAGTCGGCGTCGCAAAATCCAACTAGGTTTGCGATGAGTGCTGATTACTTAAGGATGACGCATATCGTTAAGTAACGGAGAGGCCTAGGAAAGGCTTGCATGATGACTGCGCCCACAGGAGGCAGTGACTCGCGGGGGACGATGCTCGCCTTCGAGGACCGGCGCCTGCCGGACGCCGATGGGACCGAGATGTCCAGTCGTCGCAAGTCAGTGCTGCGGAGACAGCCGTATCTCGCGGCCATTCCTGCCCCGATCTCGACCCTGGACTTCGACCTGAAATCCGAGGTCGTCGCCGTCGCGGACGACGCCTCTCAGGCGATCGCGCGCTTCGACGCCGAGTTCGCCTTGTTTCCGGCGCCATTCGCCGCCGTTCTTCTGCGCAGCGAGTCGGCGTCGAGCTCTCAGATCGAGAACCTGACCTCCAGCGCGCGCGCCATTGCCGAAGCGGAGATCGACGAGCGGCGAGAAGGCAACGCTGCCCTGATCGTGCGCAACGTTCGCGCCATGGAGGCCGCCATCGCCCTCGCAAACGACATCAGCAACGACACCATCATCGAGATGCAGCGCCAGCTGCTCGAGGACTCCCACCCCGAGTACGTCGGCCGGTACCGCACCGAGCAGGTGTGGATCGGCGGTAGCCTCCCGCAGGACGCGAAGTTCGTGCCGCCGCACCACGAGAGAGTGCCTGCGGCGATGGACGACCTGGTCGAGTTCGCGCACAGAACCGACCTGCCAGTGCTTGTTCAGGCCGCGATCGCGCACGCGCAGTTCGAGACCATCCATCCCTTCCCCGACGGCAACGGCCGCACGGGTCGAGCGTTGGTTCAGGCAATGCTGCGCAACGGTGGCCTCTTGAAGAACATGACGATCCCGGTGAGCAGCGGTCTCCTCACCGACATCGACGGCTACTTCGATGCCCTCAATGACTACCGTGCCGGAAACGTCGCGCCGATCATCACCGTGTTCGCGGAGGCCGCGCTGAGCGGAGTGAGCAACGCCTGCACTCTGGCCAGCGATATCGCACGCATGCAAGAGGAGTGGGCGACGAGGATGTCTGGACTGCGCGCGGATGCGAGCGCACGTCGCGTCGCCGCACTCTCCATCGAGTTCCCCGTTCTCCACACGCGTGTCGTGACGGAGAAGCTCGGCGTCAGCCAGCCGGCGGCGGGAAATGCGCTTGAGGCCCTCGCTGAGCGGGGCGTGCTGCGCGCCGCGAACTCGAAGCGCCGCAATCGAATCTGGGTCAACGACGAGGTGATCGCTGCGCTGGACGAGTTTGCGGCGCGTGCCGGGCGCAGACGTCGCTCCGCGGCATATTGATCCTTTGCTTCCTCAGCTACCGACACCCAGCTCGAAGGAGCGCCCTGCCCACTTCCCGTTGCGCACCCAGCGGGTGTTCGCGGTGTCCACCGGCCTGCCGCACGATCCGCAGCTCGACGCCGGTCACGACGGCGCCGCAGCCGCGGCAGTACACCTCGAGGTCGGTGCCCGGCGTCGTCGGCGTGTGCTTCCGCGCCCAGGCGGCGAAAGAATGCAGCACAGGCAGCGCTTCGCGGCCGGCATCCGTCACCTCATAGCGATGCCGCGGGCGATGGGGCACGGCTCAGCCGACCAGTCGGACCGCAGGGGCATCCGTATCTCCTCCCTCTTCTTCCGCTCTATCGTTCCAGCGCGCGCCGCGCAGCCGCCGGGTCCACTGCGTGGCTGTCACGGCGACGATCGCGAGGAACGCGGCGCTGGCGAGCGCGAGCACGACCCAGGAGACCGGATGCCAGCCCGGGCAGTCCGCCGCCGCCGACCAGCGCAGCGCGAAGTTCGCGCTGGAGGCGATGGGGAAGGTGAAGGTCCACAGCCGGAAGCCCGCGCCCGCGCGGCGGAAGTGCCCGACGAGCATCAGCTGGATCAGCAGCATCATGCCGAGCACCCCGGCGAGCAGGGTCTCGAACTCGGTGGTCAGCCAGTGCGCGATGAGCCGCGCCGTGAGCAGCAACTGCACGACGACGAGCGCCGCGACCGGCCACTTCGCGATGAGCGGCGCCCATTCGCGCCCGTCGAAGGACAGCACGAGGATGCCGACGACCGGCAGGAAGGAAAGGGCCGGCCCCGCGACCGGGTCGCGGAAGTCGGTGCCGAGCTCGGCCTGCGCCGCGGATCACGCGCCCGCGAGTCCCGCGCCGCCGAGGCAGATCGCGAACGAGCCGAGCGAGAAGTCCGAGCGGACGGCCGCCGCGATGCTCACGGTCAGCCCGGCCCTTCCCTGATCGTCGATTAGCTTTCTTGAAGGAAGCTGTCGCAGATCGTGGGAATCGTGCGGCGCAGCTTTGCGGCTGACCGGCTCTCGGGCGCTCCGCTCGGGGCTATGCGTCGGCGCGCCGGAGCGCGAACCACCGCACGCCGTGCTCGGGAACCGATGCGCTGAGCTCGCCCTCGACCGGAGCTTCGTCGTCATCGCTCCAGAGATCGCGTGCGTTCCAGCTGCCGCCGTCCTGGTGACCCACGATGGAGGAGATCGGCACTCGAATGTCGGCATGGCCGGTGCCGGTCCAGAACGCGGCGACGAAGTGCTCGCCGTCGGCAGAACTCGACCGCGCGGCCCACACAATCCATTCGCCGTCCCCGTGCGGCTCGCGGATGATCTCGCCGTTGTCGCGCGTCGCACCGAGTACGCGTGCCAGCCAGGGGTTCGCGAGCAGCTCGATCGTGCGTTCGTCGCTCGTCGGCAGGTCCCCGCCGACCATCAGGGGAGACCGTGCCATCGCCCACAGGGTGAGGACCGTGCGCTGCTCTTCCCAGGTCAGAAGACTGTCGCGAGGCTCGCCGCGTTCGGCGCGCAGGCCGATTCGGCCCAGGGGCAGCATGTCGGCATCCGCCCAAGCTCCGGAGGCCTGCAGCGGAGCCCAGCGCGCCAGTCGCGCGAATTGTGCGTGGACGTCCTCCCAGCGGTCCCACAGATCGTCTGAGATGCGCCACAGCTGTGCGCTTTCCCGCAGCGGCTCGAGGTGCCTCGTCGACAGGTGCGTGCCAGGCGAGAGGGAGAGCGAGATCGGACGCCCGGATGCCGCGATGGCGCGGGCGTACATGCGGATCTCCTCGCCGTGGAAGGGCGCCAGCATGTCATCGAGCTTGATGAAGTCCACGCCCCAGCGCGCGAATTGCCGCACCTGCGCGTCGTAGTAGGCCTGCGCCCCCGGGTGGGTCACGTCGAGTCCGAAGTTGTCGCGGTTCCAGGGGCACACGCTGTCGACATCGGCGATCTCGCGCGCCGTGTACTCGGTTCCGAAGACGGGCAGATCCTTCTCCACGGCCAGACGGGGGATGCCGCGCATCACGTGGATGCCGAAACGCAGGCCGAGCTCGTGGACGCGAGCGGCGAGGGGGCCGAACCCGGCGCCGTCGGCCGCAGACGGGAAGCGGCCGACCACGGGAACCAGGCGCCCCCAGCTGTCCAGCACGGGTTGCAGTGGCTCGTTGTAGCCGTGGGCACGGGCGTAGGGGTCGAACCAGCCCGCGTCGATGACGACGGTGTCCCAGCCGGCCGGAAGCAGCCGACGATGCAGGAACTCGGCGTTGGCGATCACCTCGGCCTCGGTCACGGTGGTGCCGTAGCAGTCCCAGCTGTTCCACCCCATGGGCGGGGTGGCGGCGAGCGCCTTCACGGTTCCTCGATTCTGTCGTGTGTTCGCGACCATGTCGCGATATAGCGCGTGGAGGCGGTCGCCGACCACGTGATCCATTGCCGCTCAGGGCGTAGGGCATGGGGCGTTGTGTCGCTGCGGATATCGCGCCCTGCGCTGTCCGTGATTGTGCAGAGACCGGACTGCGGCACATCCAAGCGGATCGGGCCCGTCGCGGATGCCTCGACGGTGAGTCGCTCCAGGCGACCGTGCGACCAACTCAACTCCACCCACCGGCCCGCGGCATCGCGAAGGCCGGTGGCCCGGCCGGATCGCCACTGCGACGGGAGGGCGTTCAACAGCGTGAGCTCCTGCCCGCTGCCCTGCACCAGCAGTTCCACCATGCCCGCGACGGCACCGAGATTCCCGTCGATCTGAAAGACCGCCCCTTCCGGCCAATCGTCATGCGGATGAAGGTCCAGCATCGATCGTGAGCACAGCTCTGTGGTCAGGATGTGCAACGACCTCGTTGCGAGATCCCCGTCGCCGAGCCGAGCCGCCAGGCAGAGAATCCATGCCTGGCTCCAGCCCGTGTAGCCGCTACCGGCGCTGAGCCGCCTGCGCAGCGCCTCGCGCGCGGCGGCGAAATCTCCGGGCGTACCCGACTCCGTGATCCGGTCGCCCGGATAGAGGCCGTAGAGGTGTGACAGGTGCCGGTGGCCGACTTCCCCCGGAGTGCGCTCATTCGCCCATTCCAGGAGCGCGCCGTCTCGCCCGCTGCGGGGAGCTCGAAGGCGCGCGAGTGCGTGCCGCGCGCGGTCGCGGCGCTCTCGGCCATCGCGACCGTCCTGGTCGCCGCCTGCATCCCGGACATACGCGCTCAGCGCGGCTCTCGCCAGTTCCTGGTCCATGGTGGCTCCGGCGGATACCGCTGCCGTCGCGCCGTGCTCCGCAGCGCCGTCGGCGGCGTCGATGAGGAAGAAATGCTCTGGCGAGGTGGACGGGCTGACGACGAGGGCGCCGTCGTCGTGTTCGACGAGCATGTCGAGCACGAAATCGACGGCGCGCGGCAACACCGAGCGCAAGGCGCGCGCGGCATGCGGCGAGGTGGCGCTGGACTGTCTGAGCTGGTCGGCGAGCCAGAGCAGAGCGGACGGCCAGTTGGACCATTGCGGAAGCCCCGGAATCGAATCGACGAACCGCCACAGGTCGCTGTTGTGGTGCACCGCAGAGCCCCGGGCGCCGTAGCGCCGGGCCGCCGCCTCACCCCGCACCGCCAGGTCGGTCGCCAGCTCGGCTAGCGGCGCCATGAGATCGTCGAGCCCGGTGCGGGGAGCCGCCCAGTAGTTCATTTGCAGATTGATGTTCGTGGTGTACCCGCAGCACCACCCCGGCCGCACGTCGACGTTCCAGATCCCTTGCAGGTTCGCCGCCTGCGTGCCGGGTCGCGAACTGGAGATGAGCAGGTAGCGGCCGAGGTTGAAATACCGCACCTGTCGCCGGAGAGACTCGTCGGAATCCGTGTTCGTGTCGTCACCGCCCAGGCGCAGCCTCGCCTTCTCGTACCACAGGCGATGATCCTCGCGGTGCTCGGCTGCGAGCTCTCGCGTCGTCGACCCGGCTGCGGCCGCAACGCGGTTCCGGGCCTCGGCGCTCAAGGCGGCCGCATCGGCCGAGGGCCGCGCATCCCATCCCCGGTATCCGGTTGCCACAGTGGCGATCACGCGAACGGAGTCGGCGGCGGTGCGTTCGAGCATGGCCGCCACGGCAAAGCCCATCCCGGCTGCGACGGTGCCGTCTGTGTCGGGTCGATCCTGCGCATAGACGACATGTTCGACCGGAGAAGCGACATAGTTCGGGTCGACACGAGCCGGCACCCTGCCGGTGGCGATCAGCCACTCACACCCGTCGAGGGACTCACGACGCACGTCGATATTCGGATGCTCGCTCCGGAACGACAACTCGAGCGCACCCACCGCCCCTCGTGCCTCACCGACGAAGACTCCGGCCGGGTGGCTGCAGAACGCAGTGACCTCGACGTCCCCGTCGGCAGTCGAGAACGCCGTCGTCGACGTGGCCGTCGCCAGGTTGAGCGCGCGCCGGTAGTCGCCGACGGAGGCGCCGGCGTAGCTCCATTCGAGCCACCCGACCGGTTGGTACGACTGCGCGAAACGCACGCCCTGCAGACGGGCGGCCAGCCGCTCGGCTCGCGCATCATCACCGTGGGAGACGGCAGCACGAAGCGCTTCGACGAGGCCGGGGTCGACGGGGTCGCCGGAGCTCGACTCCGGCCCGCCCGACCACAGCGTGTCGGCGTTCAGATCGATGCGCTCGGTGCCGGGCCCGCCTCGAAGCGCCGCCCCCAGCCACCCGTTGCCGAGAAGGAAGGAGTCGATGAAGCCGTCAGCAGGCGCATCGAGAGCGATGACATCGGTTGCCTCGTCGTATTCGTGCTGCATGGCCGTCATCGGGTTGGGAAGTAGACGCTGTAGGCCTGATCGGTCACTTCGTGCAGGGGCACGAGCCGGATGGTGCGCGGCTGGCCCCCGATGCGCCAACCGCGGAGCCACTCGGCCCACTGCCGCTCGTTGTCTGGGCGCAGCAGCGCAGCGGCATCGCCGCCCCGCACATCCAGAGCGACCTCGGCCTCGCACAGGCCCGCCAAGACGACCGGCCCGCAGGTGAACGCCACGGTCTGCGGTTCGTCGGGGATGGGAACGGTGCGGACATCGAACGGCAGGTGCAGTTCGACGACCGACGCGTTCCAGGTGCGGCGCATCTCGACGAAGCCGTCGACCGGCTCGGCCCGTGTTGCCACGCCGTCGACCGTCACGGAGCATGCGGTCGCCCAGGCGGGAACACGAAGTCGCAGCGTGGCGCGCATGGGCTCCGAGGCGCGCACGTGGAGCGCGACGTGCCATTCGTTCACGCGGTGCCGGTGGCCGGCGGGGCCGCTGTTCGCGTCCGGCCCCACGACGGTCGTCTGGTCCGCCAGACGCAGGTCGATGGCGAAGTCGACGCCGTCGACGGTGGTGCGAAGGCTCGACGGACGGTATTGCGCGACCGTGATCTCCGCATCGGCGCGATAGTAGATGTCGGCCGAGTGCCTCGTATGCGCCTGCACCAGCGTTCCGTGGCAGCACCAGAAGTGCTCGGTGGCAGACCCCCAGTTCTTCTGGGCTCCGCCGTGCAAAGGCAAGAAGTACGACACCATTCCGGTGCGCGGATGCTGCTGAGCCAGGATGCCGTTGTATGCGTTGGCCTCGATGTAGTCGAGGTACTCGGCGTGTCCTGTCCAGCGGAAGAGCACGTCGGCCAAGCGCATCATGTTGTAGACGGTGCAGTGCTCCTGGTTCTTTTCGCCGCGCCGTGCTGCGAACTCGAAGGGCGGCGTCCAGATCTCCCCAGAGGTCTGGCCGCCCGTGCAGAACGTGCCGCGGTCGGTGACGGCTTGCCGCCAGTACGCCACGACGATCGATCGCCATTCCTCGTCGCCCGTGACCTCGTACGCCCTGGCCGCCCCCAGCACTTCCGGGATCGTCGTGTTCGCGTGCTGATTCGTGAGCACATCGGCTCCGGCCAGCAGCGGGTCGAACAAGTGAGAATGGCGGTATCGCCGCAAGAGGCGGGCGAACATCACATCGCCGGTGAGAGCGAGCAGTTCGGCCCACACTTCGAGCATCCCGCCGGTCTCGGTGTCGAGAATGTCCTGGAAGACCTCCTCGGGGATGCCCGAGCTCCAACGGTCGATCCATCCCGCCGCCGCGACGGCGATGGCAAGCGCACGCTCATGTCCGAGGTCTCGTGCGGTGTCGACCAACCCCATGAGCGTCTTGTGCGCCACATACTGCGGAGCCCAGGTCGGCCGCCCCGCGGCGAGGCGTTCGAACAATCGCGGCGATATGCCGAACACCCAGCCGTCGCCGTTCTCGGCCTGACACTCCTCGAGAGCCTCCACGACGGCATCCACCCTGGCGCGCAGTTCGGCGTCGCCGGTGATGGCGACCTCCCTCGCCGCCGCCGACAGCCAATGGCCGACGAAGTGGCCGCGCATCGGGGATCCGGGCGTCTCCCAGCCCCAGTGCCGGTCGTCGCCTGCGGGTTGGTCGCCGCGCAGGATGCCTGAGCGCCCGACACCCGCCTCGAGCCGGTGATTCTGAACGAGATTCTCGACAGAGAGGCTCAGCAGATATCGCCGGTTCAGCGCCCGACGGTCCTCGAACAGCCCCGGTGCGAGCGCCGCTTCGTGCGGCTCGAACGCGTGCCGCATCACGCGCACACCGCCTTCGCGCTCGGCTCGGTCATGCGCTCGTCGCAGGCGAATGCCGCGTGCACGCGCGCCCATTCGTCGCCCTCGAGCGGAAGCACGCTGCCGTGCTTCGTGCTCGGCGGAAGGCGGAACTGACGATCGTCGAGTGCCTCCCATCGGCCTGAGAGCGGGTCGGTCGAGGTATAGGCCAGGTAGCCCATCGGATGCCGGGCGTATTGATCCACCAGCAGATACCAGCGCTCCTCATGGTGATGCTTGAACATCAGCGGCCCCTCCACGAGCGGGGAGCGCTCGTCCCCGAGGCGGGTGGCGACGGTCTGGAAATCGTCGGCGAAGAACGAGGATCCGACCTGCTGATAGAGCTTCGGCGACCCGTCGTTGTGCGAGCCCTCCTTCGCGAACCTGACCATCGCGGTCCCGACCCGGTGCACACTCGCATCGATGACCGAGGTCCCCTCGTCGATCAGGGTGCGAGGGGTTGAGAAGGTGCGGAAGTCGCGTGTGCGCGCCACGAGGATGCGGCTGTACGAATCCGCGCGGTGATCGGCGTCGGCGGGATCGAACAGGCTCGACGACCAGTACACGAGATATTCGCCGGTCTCGGGCAGGAACATCGATTCGGGTGCCCACGCCATGCCTGCCGTCGGCGGCGCGACCGGGGCCAGCCACGGCTGAGACCAATGCACCAGATCCTCTGAGCGCCACACGACGATGGAACGGCTGCCCTGGCGCTGCCACCGTTCCCAGTCGCCCGTGCGGTCGTGCTCTGCGTCGTCGCCGCTCCACACGAGCAGGTCGGTCGCGACCAGATAGAACTCGCCGTCGCCGCGCACCAGGTGCGGGTCGCGCGCACCGGTTGTCCCGAGGGCGGACGTCAGCACGGGGCGCCCGCCGCGCAGCCGGTTCCACACTGTCGGGTCGTCGCCCTCGCTGAGCGAGAAGAAGACGTTCTCTCCGCCCCCGCGGGGCTCCTCTACGAAGTGGACGAACAGGTAGCCGTAGGGCTCGGGTCGCATGGGGCCTCCGTCGCCGGCGGCGTCGCCGGGCGCTTGTCAACGAAACGGAGATCAGACTACGAGTCCCGGACACGATGTTGCAACGTTGCAGGAAAATTCGCCGCTGCGCTTGCCAGGGCTTCGGGCGCTGTGCTTTCCTGTGCTTGCAACGTTGCACGACGTCCATGCCCGGCTCGTCCTGCGTGGCAGGAGCCGCCGTTCTAGGGGCGGTCGTCGACTTCGGGTCCGCAACGGTGCGGACCCGACACATTCCGCATAGAAGGGGAATCACTGTGAGAAGCAAGTCGCGTCTCGTCGCTGTAGCGACGGTGGCACTGTCCATCACCGCAGCCTTGGTCGGCTGTTCGTCCAACGACTCGAACGGAGCGTCTGCGAGCAAAGACTTCACGTTCTGGTCGTTCACCGGCATCAATGCGAAGGCTGACGTGCAGGCTTATGAGAAGGCCCACCCCGGTGTCCACATCAAGCTCACCGAGGTCGGCAGCTCCACCGACACGGCCCAGGCCCTGACCACCGCACTGGCCGGAGGCAAGGTGCCGGACCTGGTGCTCATCCAGGGCGCAGATCTGCCGAAGTTCGTCGAGAACCCCGATAACTTCGTCGACCTGAACACTCTCGGCGCGAAGAAGATCAAGAGTGACTACGCCCCGGCGATCTGGTCGCAGTCCGTTGCGTCCGGCGGCCAGGTGCTGGGCGTGCCGACCGATGTCGGCGGCATGGCCCTGTCCTACCGCAAAGACCTGTTCGCCGCAGCGGGCCTCCCGACCGACCCCGCCGCCGTGAGCGCGCTCATGCCGACCTGGCAGGACTACCTCAAGGTCGGGAAGGAGTACACCGAGAAGACCGGCAAGCCGTTCCTGGACAACGCGGAGACCTCCATCTTCTACCAGATGATCGGCCAGGGGTCGCAGCAGTTCTACAACAACAAGACCCGCAAGCTGGACTACGACAACGCCACCATCAAGACCGCATTCAACACCTCGGTGGAGGCTGTGGAAGACGGCCTGAGCGCCAACCTCACGTCGTTCTCGACGGGGTGGAGTGCCGGACTCCAGAAGGGCGCCTTCGCCACCATCGCGACGCCATCCTGGATGCTCGGCTCCATCAAGAGCAACGCGCCCGATACGTCGGGCGATTGGGCCATCGCGAAGATCCCCGGCTCGTCCGGCAACTGGGGCGGCAGCTACCTCGCGATCCCGAAGAGAGCGGCGCACGTGCAGGCTGCCTGGGACTACATCAAGAACTCGCAGTCGCCCACTTCGCAGCTGAACCACTTCCTCGACAGCGGGTCGCTGCCGACGACGGTTGCCAACTACACGAACGAGAAGCTGCTCGCCAAGACGGACTCCTTCTTCTCGGGTGCTCAGATCGGCAAGATCTTCACCGAGTCGGTCGCGGGTCTGAAGCCGTTCTATGTCGGGCCGGATTCCGCCCAGATCGGTACGGACTTCCAGAACGCCATCATCAACCTCGAGAACAAGAAGGTCTCGGCCGATCAAGCCTGGTCGAGTGCCCTCAGCTCGATCAAACAGGACGTCGCCAAGTAGCAGGGCCCGTCTCGCTGCGGCCGGCGGCAGCCGGCCGCAGCGACGGACTGACGAGACTCATCATGACTGTCACCACTTCTTCCCTCGCGCGGCTTCCGCGGCCGCTCGGGCGCATCCGTGAGAGCATCCCGGAGCGCTTCGCCCCCTACGCCTACGTCGCGCCGTTCTTCCTCCTCTTCGCCGTGTTCGGGCTCTTTCCGCTCGCGTTCACCTTCGTTATCTCCCTGTTCGAGTGGAATCCGATCGGGACGAAGACGTTCGTCGGATTCGACAACTTCTCCACCCTGCTGACCGATCCGCGGTTCTGGAACGCGGCCGGGAACACCCTGTCGATCTGGGTCATGTCGACGGTGCCGCAGCTGATCATCGCGCTGGGCCTCGCGCATTTGCTGCACGCCGCCCGGCTCCGCTTCGCGAACTTCTTCCGCATGTCGCTGCTGATCCCGTACATCACCTCGGTCGCAGCAACCGCGATCGTCTTCGCGCAGCTGTTCGACACGCACTATGGCCTCGTCAACTGGGTGCTGACCCTGATCGGAGGCGACCCGGTCAACTGGCTGGCCGGCCGTCTTTCGAGCCAGTTCGTGATCGCGTTGATGGTCATCTGGCGCTGGGTCGGCTACACCACGCTCCTTTACCTTTCCGGGCTGCAGTCGATCCCGCGCGAGATGTACGAGGCGGCGTCGGTCGACGGCGCGGGCGGGTGGCGCCAGTTCACGTCGATCACGGTGCCCTCGTTGCGCCCGATCATCATCTTCACCGTCATCACCTCGACGATCGGCGGCCTGCAGATCTTCACCGAGCCGCTGCTGGTGAATCCCACGCCGGCGCTCACCTGCGGGGCGGCGCGACAGTGCCAGACGTTGACCCTGTACCTCTACGAGCAGGCGTTCGGCGACTACAAGTTCGGGTACGGTGCGGCGATCGGCGTCGCTCTCTTCGTCATGGTCGTGGCGATCGCGGCGATCAACTTCGCCCTCTCCACTCGGCTGAAGGGGTCGCACTGATGTCCGGATCGACGGTCGATCTGAGTGCTGCGGCCAAGACGCCCGGCACGAGAAGCTCATCGCAGCCGGGGGCTCCACGGCGGCGCCACTCGGGCCGCGTGCGGTGGTGGGTGTACGGCATCCTCATCCTCGCGGCTCTGGGCAGCGCGTTTCCGTTGTACTGGATGTTCGTGGTCTCCTCCACGAGCACCGCGGCGGCCACCCAGCTGCCGCCGCGGGTGATCCCCGGCGGAAACTTCTTCCACATGGTCGGGGTCGTCTTCTCGACGGTGCCGTTCGCCCGGTCGATCCTGAACAGCATCGTCATCGCCGTGGCGATCGGCGGCGGTCAGGCAGTGCTGTGCGCGCTCGCCGGCTTCGCGTTCGCAAAACTGCGCTTCCGCGGCCGCAACGTCCTCTTCCTGGTCGTGCTGCTGACCATGACGGTTCCGGCCCAGCTCTCGATCATTCCGCAGTACATGATCATCAGCGCGTTCAACTGGGTCGACACCCTGCAGGGGGTGATCTTCCCCGGGCTGGCCAGTGCCTTCGGCATCTTCTGGATGCGGCAGCATCTGGCCTCGACCATGGACGACGACCTCATGGGCTCGGCACGCATCGACGGTGCCAACAGCTGGCAGATCTTCTGGCGGATCGCGTTCCCGATCGTGCGCCCAGCCGCCTTCGTGCTCGGCCTGCTCGGTTTCGTGAGCAGTTGGAACGACTTCCTGTGGCCGTTCATCGTGCTCAAGTCGCCCGAGAACTACACGGTCCAGATCGCCATTCAGGCGCTGCAGAAGAGCTATACCGTCAACCTCGGGCTCGCGATGGCGGGGTCCTTCCTGGCCACGCTGCCGCTGCTCGTGGTCTTCTTCTTCGTCGGCCGGCGGCTCGTGGCCGGGATCATGGACGGGGCGTTCAAGGGATGACTGCGGTGCCGTGCCACGCCCACAGAGCCGCGCCCCCATAGGGTGTGCCGAGGAATTCTGAATCGAACCACCGAAAGGGAGAGCCCATGGCCGCGACGCTTCGAGACGTCGCACGCCTCGCCGGAGTGTCGTTCCGCACCGTGTCCAACGTCGTCAACGGCTATCAGTACGTCAGCGACGCGACGCGAGCCAAGGTCGAGGCGGCGATCGCCCAGCTCGGTTATCAGCCGAACTACTCGGCGCGCAGCCTGCGCCTCGGCCGGAGCAATCTGCTGGGCCTCGCCGTCCCGACGCTGTCCATCGGATACTTCGGCGAACTGGCATCCGAGATCATCGACGTCGCACGCAATCGGGGCTACACCGTGCTGACCGAGCAGACGAACTCAAGCCGCGAGCGGGAACTGGATGCTGTGCAGGGTGCCCGCCGTCAGATGACCGACGGCCTGCTGATCAACCCGCTGGCGCTGACCTCCGACGATGCGACGATCTTCGAGACCGAGCGCCCGGTCGTGCTCTTGGGCGAGAACGTGTTCTCACACAAGGTCGATCACGTGACAATGCAGAACGTCGCCGCCACGCAAGCAGGAACGGAGTACCTGATCGGGTTGGGGCACCGCAGGATCGCGTTCATCGGCCTTGCCGATCCCGAGGGCGCCTCGGTGGGCACCTCGGTCCTGCGCACAGAGGGCTATCGGCAGGGCCTGGCTGCTCAGGGAATCGAGCACGACCCCCGGCTGGAGCTTTCGGCGGGCTCGTGGGCATATGAAGACGGCGTCTCCGCGGTGCGTTCCCTGTTGAGCGCCGGCGTCGGATTCGATGCCGTGTTCGCGGCGACGGACGTGCTTGCGATGGGTGCACTGCACGAGCTTCAGGCATCCGGCCTCGACGTGCCGCGCGATGTCTCCGTGCTCGGCTTCGACGATCTTGTCGAGGGTCGGTACACGACACCGACGCTGAGCACCGTCGACGGTGGCCGACGGCAGATCGCCGACATCGCCGTGGACATGCTGCTGTCCAGGATCGAATCCCCGACCTCGCCGGTCGCGTTCCGCGAGGTCGCCTTCTCGCTCATCGAGCGCAAATCCACGCGCTCCCGTCTCTAGCGGTCATCCACCCGATTGATCTCGCGCGTGCCGCCGGCCGGCCGTGCGGCGTCGCCGCCCAACTTCGAAAGGTCTCCTGTGTCCGAAAACAGCTTCCTGCCCGACACCGCCGCGCCCGTGCCCCTGAACCCTGTCGTCGCGGGCTTCTACCCCGATCCGTCGGTCTGCCGCGCTGAAGGCCGCTACTACCTCGCGAACTCGACGTTCGAGTACTTCCCCGGCCTTCCCGTCCAGGTCAGCGACGATCTCGTGTCCTGGACGCCGATCGGCCACGCCGTGTCGGCGGCCGATGCCGTCGACTTCGGATCGATCGAGGACTCGAAGGGGCTCTATGCGCCCACCATCCGCTACCACGAGGGCACGTTCTACATAGTGTGCACCCTGGTCGGCGACGGACCCGATTCCGGGTTCATCGTGACAGCGACCGATCCTGCCGGACCATGGTCGCGGCCCGTGTGGGTGCACGGAGCCGATGGCTTCGACCCGTCGTTGCTCTTCCACGAGGGACGCGCGTACTGGTGCGCGACACGCATCGTCCAACCGGGCGACTACCCAGGCCAGTGCGAGGTGTGGGTGCGTGAGATCGACGTGGCCACCGGCGAGCTCCTCGGCGCCGAGACCGTGATCTGGCAGTCGGCTCTGCGTGACGCAACGTGGAGCGAGGCTCCCCACATCTTCGAGCGCAACGGATGGTTCTACCTGCTGACAGCCGAGGGAGGCACCTTTCGGGACCACGCGATCGTGATCGCGCGGTCCCGTTCCCTCACCGGGCCGTACGAGAACTGCCCGCGGAATCCGATCTTCACCCACCGTCATCTCGGTGGCGAATATCCCGTTCAGAACGTCGGGCATGCCGACTTCGTGGAGCGCTCCGACGGCAGCTGGGCAGCCGTGCTGCTCGCGGTCCGGACGATCGACGAGCAGCACATCCTGGGTCGGGAGACCTTCCTCGCGGAGGTCGTCTGGGAAGAGGACTGGCCGGTCGTGAATCCGGGCCGCGGCGCGATCGCGGACGTCGGAGACCGGCCGCTGACGGAGATCGTCGACCCGGCCGTTATCGGGGACGCGCTGGCCGTGCGCGGCCCGGTGGATTTCGCGCACGAGACGGGGGAGGGCATTCTTCTCAGGTCGACGGGCGAGACCGTTGTCGGAGGCGGGCATCCCGCCGCGCTGCTCTACCGGCTGCGGCACCACGACGCCGAGGTGGCAGTGACGTTCGGCCGGATCGACGCGGATGCCGTCGCGGGCGTGCTCCTGCGGCAGAGTTCTCGCTTCTCCATCAGGCTGGAGCTTGCGAACGGAAGAGCGCGTGTCATCCGCCGCCAGTCGGGCCTCGACGAGATCGCAGACGAGTGGCTGGCGGATGGCCGGGATCATCACGTGATCGCGCAGTTCTCCGGCTCGTCGGTCTCATTCGTCGTCGACGGGCGCGTCAGCGCACCCGTCGCCACCGACGTGCTGAGCACCGAGGTGGCCGGTGGGTTCGTCGGAACGGTGTGGGGGCCGTATGTCGAAGGGCACGCCGGCACGGCGACGGCATTCGTGCGCAGCCTCACGTACATGGCCTGACGCGGATCCGGAAGGCCGAGAGGCTTACGCCATCTCGGCCTCCGCCGAGCCGGTGATCGCGGCGAGCACGGCTGAGCCGAGCTGCGTGGCGATGTGCTCGTTCGACCACCCCTTCGCGAGCCGGAGGTCGATGAGGACCCGCTCGTCGAAGAGGGTGGTCCACAGCAGGATCGCGTAGTCCAGGTCGACCGGCGGGATGCGCTGGTCGGCGATGAGCCTGACCAGGATGCCCGAGAGCGCCTCGTGCAGCGCCGTGGTGAGCGCTTCGCCGCGGCGCACCCGGGTGAGGTATCCCTCGGTGCTGCGGATCCGGGTCGCGGCGATGCCCCACTCCTCGACCACGTCGACCCAGGTCACGCACGCGGCCCGGAAGCGCGCGATGCCGTCGCCGCCTCGAGTGGCGTTGAGCTGTCCGGCGAGCTCGTGACCGAGCCGCAGCAGGAACTGGTCGAAGGCGTCGTGGATCGTGCCGAAGTGCCGGTAGACGGTTGCGGTGGAGATGCCGCTCTCGCGCGCGAGATCGGGAAGGCCGAAGGTCGGGCCCTGAGTGGTCACGAGCCGCCCGACGGCGTCGAGCAGCCGGTCGCGGGTCGCCTGAGTGTCGCGCCGCAGCCTGCCGCCCGCGCCGGCATCCGTCGCCGCCTGCTCAGGCTTGCGCATGTTTCCTCCATGTTGCAAATACACGAGAAATTAAGTTCATGTTACCGAGGTCAATTCCGACTCAGGCGGACATTACGCTCCTGCAATAACGAGAACTTTTTCTCATGTCCGTTCCCCCGACGTGAGACCTACCTCAAGGAGCATAGGAGAAATGGCACACCCCGCACTCCGGAACCGCAGCGTGCGACGACTCGGCACGGCACTGATCGCCGCGGCGATCGCCTTGGGCCTCACCGCATGCAACGCGTCGACCGCCCCGGCGGCGTCGACCTCGACCTCGACCTCGACCAAAACACTGAAGATCGGCGTGTTCCAGATCGCCGAGGCATCCGTTCTCGACGAGATTGCCACATCGTTCGAGAGCGAGCTGACCGCGAAGCTCGCGCCGACCAAGGTCACCTTCGACACCCAGAACGCGCAGGGCGACCAGAGCCTCATCGCGAGCATCGCGAGCACGATGGCCTCCTCGGACGACGATGCCTTCGCTGTCATCGGAACGCCGGCCGTCATCGCGATGGCCCAGAAGGTCAGCGACAAGCCGATCTTCGCTTTGGCGATGGGCGACCCGGTGGGCTCCGGGGTTGCGGACAGTCTGGATAAGCCCGGCCGCAACGTGACGGGCAGCGTCGACTATGTCGACCCTGCCCTGCTGCTCAAGCCGCTCATGGAGATCTCGCCCGACGTCACCCGGCTCGGAACGGTCTACGACCCCTCGAACGAGAACCTGACTGTCTGGGTCAAGGCGCTCAAGAAGGCGGCGAAGGCATACCCGGGGCTCAAGATCGTCGAGGCGACCATCACGGGCTCCGGTGACGTGTCGACGGCGGCGCGGTCGCTCGTCGGGCGGGTCGACGCCGAGCTCATCGGCCCCGACGCGACGGTGCTCGCGGCGGCCGACGCCGTCGGAGCGGCGGCGGCGAGCAACGGCATCCCGGTCTATCTCAGCGGAGGGGACGCGACCGTCAGCGGGGTGTTCGCCTCCATCGGGCCGGACTACTCGGTGTCCGGGAAGCTTGGAGCGGACGTGGCCGCCAAGGTCCTGGACGGCGCCGACGCGGCGAAGACGCCCTTCGCCAAGCCGACGGGGGTCCTGATCAACGTCAACAAGGCGACGATGGGCAAGCTCGGCATCACCCTTCCGAGCGACCTCGCGAAGACGGCGACGGTGCAGTAATGGACCGCATTCTCATTGACATGCTCGTGACGGGGCTTCCGCTCGTCCCCGTCTTCCTCGGGATCTACACCGTCTTCCGCATCCGAGCCGACTTCGACCTGACCGTGGAGGGCAGCTTCGTGACGGGCGGCGCCGCGTGCGCCGTGGCGATCACGCACGGCGTCCAGCCGTGGCTCGCCGTCGTGCTCGGCGTCGTGGCAGGCGTCCTCGCGGGCCTGTGCACTGCCGGACTTCACCTGCTGCTCGGCGTTCCCGTGCTGCTCGCCGGGCTCATCATGAGCATCGGGCTGTTCAGCGTGAACCTGGCGATCCTCGGCCAGCCCACGGTCAGCCTCGGCATGAACAAGACCGTCTTCAGCGGCCTGACCGGGTTGGGCTCCCCAGGCGCCGATCTGGCGCAGGCGGCGCTGATGGCCGCCGTGGTCCTCGTGGTGTTGGTCGCCTTCGGCTACTACATGAAGTCGGAGGCGGGGCTCGCGATGCGCGCAAGCGGGGTCAACGCGCGGATGGCCCGCAGCCTCGGCATCGACGACAAGGTCATCACCGTCACGGGCCTCGCGCTCGCCAATGGGCTCGCGGGCCTCGGAGCGAGCCTCGCCGTGCAGTACCAGGGGTACGCGGACGTCAACATGGGCGTCGGCACCTTCGTCGCAGGCGTCGGCGCCATCATGCTCGGCGAGCTGTTCCTACGCCCCACCGGATCGACGACGGTCCGGATGCTCCTCGCCGTCCTGCTCGGAACGCTGCTGTACCGCCTCGTGCTCGTGAGCGCGCTGCGCTACGGGCTGCCTGCCGGGGACCTCAAGGCGGTCACGGCCCTCACCCTCATCATCGCGATCGCTGCGGAGCGCTATCTCCGGATCTTCAGCCGGATGGCGCGCGCCAGGGGACTGGACCGGCGCCGCACCGCGATCGTCGCCGAAGGACGCTGATGCTCGAACTGGAATCCATCAACCTCACCTACAACCGCGGCACCGCGGACGAAGTCGTCGCCCTGCAGAACCTCTCCCTGACGATGCCGGCCGGGCAGTTCGCGACCGTGGTCGGCACCAACGGTGCGGGCAAGTCCAGCATGATCCAGACCATCGCGGGCACGGCGCGGCCGACCCGCGGGAGGGTGCGGCTCGGCGGCAAGGATGTGACACGGATGCCGGACCACCGGCGTGCCGGCCTGATCGGGCGCGTCTTCGACGACCCCCGGGCGGGGACCGCCCCGGAGCTGTCGATCGCCGACAACCTCGCCCTCGCACTGGCCCGCGGCAAGCGACGCGGGCTGCGGCTCGCGCTCACCAGTCGGCGCCGCGCCTCAATGCGAGAGCATCTCGCCGGCCTCGGGCTCGGGCTGGAGAACCGGCTCGACGACCGCGCCGGACTGCTCTCGGCAGGCCAGCGGCAGAGCCTCACGATGATCATGGCCTCGCTCACGGCACCGGACGTGCTTCTGCTCGACGAGCACATCGCCGCCCTCGACCCGCACACGACCCGGACCGTGCTCGGAATCACCACCGAGCTGGTCCGCGAGCTCGGCTGCACGACATTGATGATCACCCACAACATGGAGCACGCGCTCGCGCTCGGCGACCGTCTGCTCGTCATGAGCAAGGGTGCGGTGATCGCCGATTTCATGGGGGACGCGAAGCGCGAGCTCGACGTCGACACCGTGATCGCGACGATCGCCGGCGTCGGCGAATCCCTCGCCGACCGGACCCTGCTCGTCGAAAGGACTGCCGAATGACGCTCGAGCACCCCGCCGTTGCCGTTCCGTTCGAGACGACCGGCGAGGCGTTCGCCGTCGCGCGCGAGCGCCTGAGCCCTGAGGTGTGGGACTTCCTCGACGGCGGCGCGGGGGACGAGGCCACCCTCCGCGAGAACCGGGCGGAGTTCGAGGCGTGGCGGTTCCGGCAGAGGGTCATGAGCGGGCTGCCGTCGCCGAGCACGGCGACCTCGTTCCTGGGGATGCCGTTGAGCATGCCCGTGCTCACCGCCCCGTTCGGGGCGGACGGCCTGTTCGACCCGGAGGGCCAGCGCGCCGTCGTGCGAGCCGACCGGGCCGAAGGCGTCGTCGGCATCGTTCCTGAGGCGGGCACCTACTCGCTCGAGCAGGTCGCCGCGGCCGCCCCCGAGGCGGCCAGGATCGCCCAGCTGCACCCGATGGGCGATCGGCGCAACTTCCGCACGATGCTGCGCAGGATCGAGGATGCCGGGTACCGCGCGATCTGCCTCACGGTCGACTGCCCCACCGGCGGCTGGCGCGAGAGGAACCTGCGCAACCGCTTCGACATCGACCCCCGCGTCGTCGGCGGCAACTACCCGGGGCGGGGCAGCAGCGACCTCTCCGACGTCTTCGGCCAGCTCTTCGATCGGAACGAGGCCGGGGTGTGGAGCTGGGGCGAGCTCTCGGACGCGATGTCCGACACGCAGCTGCCGTGGATCGCCAAGGGCATACTCACGGCGGAGGACGCCGTCGCCGCCACCTCGGCCGGGGCATCCGCGCTCGTCGTCTCGAATCACGGCGGCAGGCAGCTCGACGGCGCGCCCGCGTCGCTCGCGCAGCTGCCGGAGGTCAGGGGCGCCGTCGGGCCGGAGACCGAGATCCTGCTGGACAGCGGCATCCGGCGCGGAGCGGACGTCGTGAAGGCCGTCGCGCTCGGCGCCACCGCCGTGATCATCGGGCGACTCGCCGCCGCCGCGCTGGCCGCAGGCGGCGAGGCGGGCGTGCGGCGGGTGCTCCGCCTGCTGCGCGAGGAGCAGACGACCGTGCTGACGCTGCTCGGCCGCGGATCCATCACCGATCTCGGCGCAGACGCCGTCATGCGGGCCCAGCGATGATCCGGGTGGCAGGGCAGTCGCCCCGGTTCCCCGGGGCCACGAGCGCCGACGGCGTCATCGCCACCTCGGGCATCGTGGCGCCCGCCGTGCTCGTCGGCGAGGACCTCGCCTTCGCGCAGCAGGCCCAAGTTGTGCTGGCGCAGCTCGCCGCGGTGCTGGCGGACGCGGGGGCCGGGCTCGACGACGTGCTGCGGCTTGAGGCCTTCCTCGCGGACCCGCGGGACTTCGCCGCGTGGGACCGCGCCTTCTGCGCGGCGTGGCCCGAAGCGGCCGCCCGACCTGCGCGGACCACGCTCGTCGCGGGGTTCGCGGTGCCCGGTGTGCTCGTCGAGGTCCAGGCCATCGCGGTGACAGGCGGCCGGGCACGGTGAGCGCCGCAGCCGACGAGGTCACCGCCCTCCTGGCCGAGCTCATCGGCATCGACACGACCAGCTCCGGCTCGAACCTCGAGCTCATCGACTTCGCGCGCGGCCTGTGCGACCCGCTCGGCCTCGCCACCACGGTGCAGCCGAGCCCGGCGGGGCAGAAGGCGAATCTCATCATCACCGCCCCCGACGTCCACGGGCGCCGCACGGGCGGCGCGGTGCTGTGGGGTCACACCGACACGGTGCCGACGACAGGGCAGCCCTGGGCGAGCGATCCCTACGAGGCGCGGTTCGCCGACGGGCGCGTCTACGGCCGTGGCACGGCGGACATGAAGGGATTCCTCGCCTGCGCCCTCTCGCTGCTTCCGCGTCTCGCCACGATGCGACTGCGGGAGCCGGTTCGCGTCGTGCTGTCCTACGACGAGGAGCTCTGGTGCCGAGGCGCGGCGCAGCTGGTGCCGGTGCTCGCGGCGGAGGACCGCCCGATCGAGCTGTGCCTCGTCGGCGAGCCGACCGGGATGCGCCTCGTGCGCGCCCACAAATCCGGAACCGTCGGCAGGCTCCGCGTCTCCGGCATCGCCGGCCACTCGTCCGACCCGGATGCCGGCGTGAACGCGATCGGCGTGGCATCCGATTTCGTCCAGCTCCTCGAGCGGCTCGCGCGCGAGCTCCGGGCCGAGCCCGAGCCCGGCTTCGCCGTGCCGTTCTCGACCATCAACGTCGGCACGATCGCGGGCGGCATCGCGACGAACATCGTCGCCGCGGATTGCGAGCTCAGCTGGGAGCTACGGACCGTGCGACCCGAGCACGTGCGGCAGGTGCTCGATGCCGTCGAGGGCCACGTCGCCGCCGTCAACGCGCGGCTGAGCGAGCACCACCCGGGGGCGCGGCTGGCCCACGAGGTGTCCGCCCACGTTCCGGGCCTGCAGCCGGCGGCGCTGCCGCCGTGGCTCGAGGACGCGATCGACGCAGAGTCGAGCCCGCATGTCGCCTTCGGCACAGAGGCGGGACTGCTCTGCGCCGCCGGCATCCCTGCGGTGGTCTGCGGTCCCGGCAACATCTCGGAGGCGCACATCGCCGACGAATACGTCGAGATCTCGCAGCTCGAGGAATGTCGTGAGAGCCTGATCCGGCTGATCGACGCGCTCACCGACGATGCAGAGTGACAGCGCGGCGAGCGGGCTCGCCGGTCCCGCGATGAGCCGCGCTGCCCGGGCGGCGACGGCGATCCCCTCGCTCGCCTTCACCCTCGTCGTCGCGGGCCAGAATGTGCCGAACGCCCTCCTGCCGGAATACGACCGCCGGCTCGGGCTCGGAGCCGTGGGGCTCGCGATCGTGTTCAGCATCTACCTCGCCGCGCTCGTCGTCACTCTGATCGTGATGTCGCGGCCGGTGCTGCAGCGCCGGCCCGTGCTGAACCTGGTGATCGCCGCGTTCGTGGCGATCTGCGGTGACGGTGCTCTGCTGGTGGGCTCCTTGCCCGCCCTCCTCGCCGGGCGCGCGCTGATGGGCGTCGCCGTCGGGCTGGGGACCGGCTCGGCCGCGGCCGCGGCGGTCACGCTGATCGGCGAGCGCGGGCGCACCGTGACCGCGACGGGGAACGTGGTCGGGGCGGTCGTGGGCACTCTTCTCGGAGCGGTCGCGGCTGAGCTCAGCGGCGGGCTCACGCTGGGATATGTCATCCACGCCGCCGCGACCGCCGTCATGCTCATCCTCCTCGCGACCGCGGGAGTGCGCGCGCTCGCGCGCGCCCGGGACGCCGGACCCGCTGCCGGGGCACCGCAGGCGTCGCTCGAACCGCACCCGCCCGGGTCGTCGCTGCGCCTCGCCCTGGGCTTCCTCGCCGGCCTTTCCGCGTGGGGCACCGCGAGCCTGGTGATCGCATTCGTCCCGAGCGCGATCACGCACAACCTCGGAAGCGCGTCTCTGCTGCTCGCGAGCGTCGGCACGCTCGTCCTGCTCGTCGCCGCGAGCATCGGGCAGTTCGCGCTCATGTTCACGAGGTCCCGGTGGACGGTGTGGGCGGCGATCGCGCTGACCGCCGTCGGCCTGCCGATGCTCACCATCGGGATCCTGGCCGGCGCGCTGCCGCTGGTGCTCATCGGCTGCGCGGCTCTCGGCGGTGCTCAGGGCGGCGGCTACCGTATCGGGCTGCGCCTCGTCAGTGTCGGACTCGACCCGGCTTCGCAGGGTGCGCGCGCCTCCGCCTACGCCTGCGTCTCATACGGGGGAAGTGTCGTGATCGTCGTCGTCGCGAGCTTCATCGGCGGCGGAGGCGGAGAGGTGGCGGCGCTTGTCACGAGCGCGGGGATCCTGGCCATGCTCATCTCGGCCACAGCGGTCACGGCGCTGATCGGAACGCGAGCTGTGCTTCCGGGGGATCGCCGGAGGAGCGAGCGAATGGATGCCTGAGGCCGACGGCGCCGGCTCAGGGGATGTATCGCAGCCCGTCGATCATGAGGTCCAGCAGCCGGGCGGCCCGGCCGGGGTCGGAGGGGTGCGCCACGGTGAAGACGCCGATGAGGCCTGCGGCGATGTCCTCGGCTGAGGCATCCGTTCGAAGCTCGCCTGTTTCACGCCCGGCCGCGAGCAGCGCTTCGATCGCCGCGAGCAGCTCGGCGCGGGTCTGGGCGTGAGCGATCTCGCCGGCCTCGATCATCGCGAGCAGCGTGTGGAGCATTCCGTTCTTGGTCGCGATCCAGTCGCCGAACAGGTCCATCCAGCGCCGCAGCGCCGCCGTGGGCGGAAGCTCGGCGAGCAGCTCGTGGGCGCCGGTGGTGAGCCGGGCGACCTGATCCTGATATACCGCGTCGACGAGCGACTCTCGGGTGGGGAAGTGGCGGTACAGGGTGGCGATGCCGACGCCGGCCTCGCGGGCGATCGCGCGCATCGACGGCTCGCTCTCGGCCGAGACGAACACGCGCGTCGCCACCTCGAGGAGCTGCTTGCGATTGCGCGTCGCGTCCGCGCGCAATTCGCGGGTCTCTGGTTCCGGCAAAACGGATCACGCTCCGATTGTGTTACGGTTCCCTTCGTAAACGGAGCGTAGTCCACTTCTGCTCCGGAGATCGCCGATGGAGAAGAGGAGCGAGGGATGTCGGAGGCGCGCGTCACCACGTCAGAGACCGCACGGGCGGTCCAGTTCGCCGAGTCATTCGGACGCGAGAACCTGGAACTGCGTGAGGTTCCCGCGCCGCAGGCCGGCCCAGGGCAGATCCGGGTTCGAGTCGCTGCGGCGGGCTTGAATCCGATGGACTGGTACATGACCTCGGACGCCGCCACCGCCGCGCGTTTCGGTCTGAGCCTGCCTGTTGGCTTCGGCACCGACTACGCGGGCGTCGTGGACCAGCTCGGCGACGGCGTGACCGGCTTCGCGCTCGGAGACCGGGTGTTCGGCGGAGCCATGTCCCGCGCGGTGGCCGACTATGTGCTCATCGACACGACGGGGACCATCGCCGCGGGCGGCCAGGCTCACCACACGCCCGACGGTGTCGACGATCGCACCGCTGCCGTGCTGACCATCGCCGGCAGCACCGCAGCGGCCGCCCTGGCGGTCGTCGACCCAGGGCCTGGGGACACAGTGCTCATCGGCGGGGCCGCGGGCGGAGTCGGCGTATTCGCCGTCCAGCTCGCCCGCCTCGCCGGCGCGCGGGTCATCGGAGCGGGCTCGGCGTCATCGGCGGAGGCCCTGCGCGCGCTCGGCGCCGAGCCGGTCGTCTACGGCGACGGCGTCGTCGACCGGGTGCGTGCCCTCGCCCCCGACGGCATCACCGCCGCCATCGATCTGTACGCGACGGACACGGCACTGGCGGCCCGCGAGCTCGGCGTGCCCGATGGGCGCATCACCACCATCGCCGCGCAGCTCCACGGCATCACCCCCGCGAACGGCGCCAACGCCGCCCCCGGCGCCATCGAGGAGATCGCGCGCCTGGCCGCGGAGGGCCGGCTCCGCGTGCCCATCGCGGCGAGCTTCCCGGTCGAGCAGTTCCGGGCGGCGGTCGAGCTCCAGGCCGGGCGACACGTGCATGGCAAGGTCGTCGTCGAGCTGTGACACCGGGGCGCCACGGATAAGCCCCTTCACAGTAAGGGTTGCCTAACCTATGCTCATGTACATGGCTTCCCGTCACCGCAAGCACACGCAGGACCGCGTCTTCATCGCGGGTGACCTCGCCGACCTGTCGGCGATCCAGCATGTGCTCGCGCTGCTCCCCGACGACGCGTACGGCCAGGTGTACATCGAGATCCTCGACGAGCGCGACATCGTGCCCCTCGACGCCCCGAGCCGCGTCACGGTGACTTGGCTGCCGCGGGTCATGCGCACCAGCGCCGTCCGGCCGCTCGCCTTCGCCGCGCACGGCGAGGCGCTCGCCGGCGCGATCGCCGGGTGGTTGGGGGAGTGGATGCCGGGTACCGCCTTCGGCGAGAACGGTGAGCTCGCGGCATCCGATCAGCCCGTCATCATGTGGATCGGCTGCGCAGGCAGCGCCCACATCGCCGCCCTCTACGACGTGCTGCAGCCCCGGCTCACCGGGCTGAACGCACTGCCTGATCTGACGCACCATCTGAGCTGAACGAAGTCGAACGAAGGAGACCAGATGTCCACCGAGACGCCCCTTTCCGCACAGGCAGTCGGCGCCACGACGCCCGAGCTCGCCGCCGGGGTGGCGCAGTTCCTCGCCCCGGTCGTCCTCGACATGGAGGCGCTTGTCGTGAACGGCAAGCATGCGCACTGGAACGTACGCGGCGCCGATTTCATCGCGATCCACGAGCTGCTCGACCAGCTGGTCGCGCATGCCCAGGAGTTCGCGGATGACTCGGCCGAGCGCATCGTCGCTCTAGGACTTCCCGTGGATTCCCGCTTGGCGACGGTCGCCGCGAAGACCACCCTGCCCGAGCTGAAGGACGGTTTCCAGGACTGGAAGGACACGGTCTCGCAGGTCGTCGCCCAGATCGACGCCGCACTCGTGACCGTGCGCGCGGCCGTCGAGGGCCTCGACGAGGTCGACCTGAACAGCCAGGACATCGTCATCGGCGTCGAGCGCGGCCTCGTCAAGGACCGCTGGCTGCTGCAGTCGCACCTCGCCGCCTGAGCGCGGGCGCGATCGGGTTCTAGTCGAACGGATCCTCGGCGTCGGGATTTGCGACGGCGTCGGTGCCGGTGATCGGGGTGTCGTCCTCGCTGTCCTCGGCGGCGATGCCTGCGCCCTCGACCAGCTCGTCGTCGAGGTCTGGGCCTTCCGCCGCGTCCAGCGTGTGGTGATGGTGCACGATCTGGTTCATGTGCTCCGGTCTACGCCCGTTTGTGCACGGCGGCACCGGTTGATTCGCGCGGAAGACAGACTTCTTCCAGGAACCTCAGGCTGCCCGGGTGAGTTCGGGTGCGGGTCGGTGCACGGCCTTCACCCACGGTGATGCGTGGGAACCGAACACCCATCTGACTTCGGGGACGCCGTCGTCGCCCATGCGGAGTTGGTACGGGCCGTCGTCGATGATGAAGTGATGCCACCAGCAGAGCAAGGCGGCGTTGATCACATCGGTCGGGCCGCCGTCGCGCCAGGCTTTCAGGTGGTGTGCTTCGGTCCATCGGGCGGGGACGTCGCAGTTGGGGATCACGCACCCCTTGTCGCGGGCGGCGAGCGCTCGTCGTTGCGCGGGGGTGAAGCAGCGCTCGGTGCGGCCGAGATTCAGCACCTCGCCGGTCGGTGAGAGCTCGACTTCCTGGTAGCCGCCGCTGTCGGCGATCCGCTGAGCGGCTGTGCTGCTGATCGGATCGGCTTCCCCGTCGATCCACGCGGCGCCCCGCCCGCTTTCGAGTACGTCCTTCGGGACGGTGACGAGAATGCTCGGGTGCGCCCCGCCCATGGTCGGGGTCTCCGGTGCCCGGGCCGCGGCGGCGAACACGGCGTGGAGCACGTCAGCCCGCTTCTGCTTCGCGCTACGGCTGTCCACCGGCGGTTCCTCGAGAGTGGCCGTCAGTGCCGGTTTCGAGCCGTCCGGGTCGATGCCGTCTGCGGCCGGACCCGTCGGGGAGAAGGCCACCGATGACCCTGCCCGGGGGTTCACGTACGCGTCCAGCACAGCGCGGATTGCGGCGGCCTGCTCCACCGGCAGCAGTCCGGTGAGCTTGACCAGTCCGTTGCGGGCGCGGCCGAGGGTGAGGAAGCGCTTCTCGACGGCGGCCTTCTCCTGCGGCTGGATGCCGTCGGGGTCGAGCACCGCCGCCCACACCCTCGCGGCCTCGGCCACAGCGGAGGCGGGCAGCGCCGCAGAGAGGTTCACGAGCTCGGTGCAGGCGATCTCAACCGCAACCGGGTCAGCCACGGAGACGGCCTTCAGTATCGGCGCGCAGATCACCTCCGCCTGCGCACGACCCAGCACCCCGTCGGCGACGGCCTGCTCGAACACCGGCAGTTTCGCGAGGTTCGAGGCCTCGATCACCCGCGCCCTGGCCTCACCGGCCGAGGTCCGCGTCACCGTCTCCAGAGCGCCCCAGGGCTTCCTCGCCCCGAGCTTCCGCGCGAGCGAATCCTCGCCGAGGGTCTCATCGGAGCGACGGTCGAACTCGCGCGCGACGCCGAGCCTCAAGCCGTCAAGGAAGCGGCCCGCGGCCTCGACCACGCCCGCGTACTCGACGAGCTGGTCGTCGGTCAGCAGCTGGGGGCTGGTCGGCAGTATCGCGGTCAGGCGTGCGAACGCCGCGCACCCTTCCTGCTCCGCCTCTGCCATGCGACCCCCCGATCAACGTGAAACGAGTGTATCATAGTTTCGATAGTTAAGGGGAAAAATGCTCCAAAATTGTTACAATAATCGAACTGTTGTACGAATCCCAACCTTGTCAGCCAAGCTCCTTCGCGTAGTACACGCCCTCCGGCACGCGCCCGGCGTAGGGCGGGTAGGCGGCGATCGGCTGGTAACCGAGCCTCTCGTAGAGAGCGATCGCCTCGGGTTGCTTGACGCCGGTCTGCAGCACGACGCGCGAGGCGCCTGCTGCCGCGGCATCCGTCTCGACCGCCTCGATCAGCAGGCTGCCGACCCCGCGCCCACGGGCCGCAGTCACCGTGACGAGGCGCTTGAGCTCCCATTCGACGGCGCCGCCGGCCTCGAGCCGACGCAGCGCCGCGTGGCCCAGCGGCGTGCCGTCGGCGTCGAGGGCGAGGTAGACGCCGCGCAGCGTCGCCGGGTCGAGCACGAAGGCCTCGGCCCGCACCGCCAGCTGTTCGGGGGTGAGCGCGTCGTTCAGATACGCGTAGCGCGGGGCGATCTCGGCATCCATCTCGGCGCGCAGGGCGGCAGCTCGCGGATCATCCCACTCGACGCGCTCGATGCGGACGGTCTGCTCGGCGCTCGCGGCTTGGTTCATGAAGCCAGTGTCGCAGGGGCCGGGCAGAGAACCGGGCGCGCGGCCGGCCATGGTCACATGCGGCAACATCGCCGCGCGCGGCGGCCCCCGGCCACGTAGCGTGGCAGGCATGTCGAGCCGCGATCTCTCCCAGCCGGAGACTCCTGACCGCTCGTACGCCGACGCCCTGCAGGCACGCACCGAGAGGCGTGCGGATGCCGCGGACTACGTCACCTCGCCCTTCGCCGGCGCCCCGGCAGAGCTCGCGGCAGAGGTCGGCGCCGACGTCGACGCCCTGGCGCCTGAGATCGTCGCCCTCTCGCACCGCATCTTCGAGACGCCCGAGGAGGCGTTCCAAGAGGTGCGCAGCGCGGCCGCGGTGGCCGAGGCGGTCGAGCGACTCTCCGGGGCGCGGGCGACGACCGGCGTCTATGGGCTCGAGACCGCGGTCGAGGCATCCGTCGGTCCTGCGCCCGAAAGCGGCAGCAGCAGCGCGACCGTCGCGATCCTCGCCGAATACGACGCGCTGCCCGGCATCGGGCACGGCTGCGGGCACAACCTGATCGCGGCGTCGGCGGTCGGCGCCTTCGCGGCGCTCGCGCGCCTCGGCGACCGGCTGCCGGGCCGCGTCGTGCTGCTCGGCACGCCCGCCGAGGAGGGCAACAGCGGCAAGGAGCTCATGGCCCGCCACGGCGCGTTCGATCGACTGGACGCCGCGGTCATGGCGCACGGCTTCGGCTACGACGCGATCGACCACGCGTTCATCGGGCGGCGCATTCTGCGCATGGAGTTCGAGGGCGTGCCCGCGCACGCTTCGGCGTCTCCATTCCTCGGGCGGAACGCGCTCGACGCGGCGACGCTCGCCTATCAGGCGGTCGGGCTGCTGCGCCAGCACCTGCCGCCGAGCGACCGCGTGCACGGCATCGTCACCGAGGGCGGTGAGCGCCCCAGCGTGATCCCGCGGCGCGCGGTGCTCGAGTTCTACGTGCGCTCGCACGCGGCGGACACTCTGAAGGAGCTGAGCCGCCGCCTCGACGACATTGCCCACGGCGCCGCGCTCGCGACCGGCACGGGTGTGACGCTGTACTGGGACCCGAAGCCCGGCACGCTGCCGGTGCGGTTCAACCGGCCGCTGTCCGAGCGGTGGGCGGTGCATCAGGCGGCGCGGGGCCGCAAGGCGCTCACGAGCGCTGTCGTGCCCACCGAGCTCGCCGCCTCCACCGATTTCGGGAACGTGAGCGTGCGTGTGCCGGGCATCCACCCCGTGATCAAGGTCAGCCCGCCCGAGATCGCACTGCACACCGCCGAGTTCGCGAGCTGGGCGCGGTCAGAAGCAGGCGATCGAGCGGCGACGGATGCCGCATACGGCCTCGCCCTGACGGCCCTCGACTTCCTCGCCGACGCCGCGCTGCGCGAGGCCGCCCGCGCCGACTTCGATGCAGAAGGCGGCGTTCTCGACGTCGAGGAGTACTTCGCATGAGCCCCACCCTGTCGCTCGCCGACGGCCCCGCCGTCTATGCCATCCACGAGAACCCCGAGTGGTTCGGCGTCTTCCGCGACGCGTTCGCGGCCGAGGGCGTGCCGCTCGTCGAGTGGCTGCTCGTCGACGGCGAGCTCGACCCGCTCGCGGTGCCGCCAGGCGGCGTGTTCTGGTCGCGCATCAGCGCGTCGAGCCACACCCGCGGGCATATTCTCTCGAAGGAATATGCCCGGGCGGTGCTCGCGTGGCTCGAGGCGAACGGGCGGCGCACCGTCAACGGCCGCGCGGTGCTCGAGCTCGAGGTGAGCAAGGTCGCGCAGCTCGCGGCGCTCAGGCGCGCGGGCATCGAGGTGCCGCGCACGGTCGCCGCGATCGGCACGCCGCACCTGCTCGACGTCGCGCGCGCCTTCGAGCGGCAGAGCCCCGGGCCGTTCGTCGTCAAGCACAACCAGGGCGGGAAAGGGCTGTCGGTCGCGCGCTTCGACGCGGCCGACGAGCTCGAGGCCGCGCTCGCCGCGGGGCAGCTCGAGGAGCCGCAGGACGGCATCACCCTCGTGCAGGAGTACGTGCAGCCCGCCGAGCCGTTCATCACGCGCGTCGAGATCGTGGGCGGCGAACTCGTCTACGCGATCCGCGCGGACACGGCGCGCGGCGGCTTCCAGCTCTGCCCGGCGGATGCCTGCGCCGTCGACCCCGCGACCGGGAAGCTCATCACCCCGCCGGGCGCGACCATCGCACCCCAGCCGGGGGACCAGCTCTTCTCGCTGCGCGACGGGTTCCGGCATCCGATCATCGAGCGGTATCTGGCCTTCACGCGTGCCAACGGCATCGAGATCGCCGGAATCGAGTTCATCGAGACCGCCGACGGGCGCGTCGTGACGTACGACGTGAACACCAACACCAACTACAACGCGGGCGTGGAGGCCGTCGCGCCGAACTCGGGGCCGCGCGCGATCGCGCGCTACCTCGGCCGCCTGCTGCGACGTGAGGTCCACGCATGAGCAGCGTCGAGGTGCGGCTCGCCCGGCCCGACGAGTACGCCGTCATCGGCGAGCTCAGCTATGCGGCCTACGCCGCCGATTACGAGATCGGCGACGACTACGGGCATACGCTGAGGCACCCCGAACTGCGCGCGGCCGACTACGAGATCTGGGTCGCCGCCGAGCAGGCAACCGGCGAGCTGCTCGGAACGACATCGACGCTGCGTCACGGCGTGCCCGAGTCGCGCGGCAGGGCGCTCGCCGACGAGCTCTACTTCCGCCTGCTCGCGGTCGCGCCCGCCGCGCGGCGACGCGGCATCGGCGCCCGGCTCACGACGCACACGATCGACCTGGCGCGCGAGCGTGGGCTGCGCGCCGTCGCGCTCAACAGCGGCGAGAACATGGTGGGCGCGCATGCGCTCTATCGCAGCCTGGGATTCGAGCGGATTCCCGAGCGCGACGTCGTCTTCGAGGGCGAGCACCCCCACACCGTGTTCACCTTCGCGCGGCTCGTCGAGGCGTGAGTCTCGCGCCTGCCTCACCGTGAGTACGGAGTCGCTGCACTCATCCGACGGCTGATGGGGCGACGACTCCGTACTCGATGCGCCTTCCGCGTTACGCCGCGTGAAGTTGTGAGTCTGCCGCCGTAACAGAGCGTGCGCCGCCACCTCGTCCCTGCGTACCGTCGCCGCCATGACCCCCTCACCAACGCAGGGCGCCGCGCGGCGCCTCGACCTCGGCGTCGCGCTGAATGACGCCGGCTGGCACCCGGCCGCCTGGCGCGAGGAATCCGCCCGCCCCACCGAGCTGCTGACGGGGCGCTACTGGGCCGATCTCGCCCGCACCGCCGACGAGGCGGGCCTCGAGCTGCTCACCATCGAGGACGCCTTCGGCCTGCAGACGCGCCACCCCTTCGATGCCGTCGACCCCGCCGAGACGCGCGACGTGCGCGGCCGCCTCGACGCCGTGCTGCTCGCGAACTGGCTCGCCCCGGTGACGAGCCGCATCGGGCTCATCCCGACGGTGAGCACCACGCACACCGAGCCCTTCCACGTCTCGACCGCGATCGCGACGCTCGACTACGCGAGCCGCGGCCGCGCGGGCGTGCGCCCCGTCGCGAGCGCCAAGCCGCACGAGGCCGGCCACGTCGGCCGCCGCACCTTCCCCGAGATCGACCGCTCGGACTTCGCCGGCCCCGAGGCGCAGGCGCTCATCAGCGAGTGGTTCGGCGAGGCCGCCGACGCCATCGAGGTCGCGCGCCGGCTGTGGGACTCGTGGCAGGACGACGCCATCATCCGCGACACGGCGACCGGCCGCTTCATCGACCGTGACCGGGTGCACTACATCGACTTCGAGGGGGAGCACTTCAGCGTCAAGGGGCCGTCGATCGTGCCCCGCCCGCCGCAGGGCCAGCCGGTCGTCGCGCTGCTCGCGCACCAGCGCATCCCCTACGAGCTCGCCGCCCGTCAGGGCGACGTCGTCTTCATCACCCCGCACGACGAGGCCCAGCTCGCGTCGATCACCGCCGAGGTGCGCGACGCCGAGACGCGGGTCGAGCGCGTGGGTGAGCCCCTGCGCGTCTGGGCCGACGTCGTGGTGCTGATCGAGGAGACGACGGATGCCGCGCGGGCCGCCCTCGCCCGACTGGACGAGCTCGCGGGCGAGCCCCTCACGAGCGACGCGCTCATCGTCGCCGACAGCGCGGCGGGTGTCGCCGAGCGGCTGCTCGCCTGGCACGCGGCCGGTGTGGACGGCATCCGTCTGCGCCCTGCCCGCCTGCCGCTCGACCTCGACCGCATCGTGACCGGCGTGCTGCCCCTGCTCGAGAAGGCGGGCGTGCGCACGCCGCGCACCGACGAGGCCGCCGCGACCCTGCGCGCCCGCCTCGGGCTGCCCGTCGCCCCCAACCGATACGAGACGGCCAGCTACGAGAAGGAAATCGCCTGATGAGCGCAACGAACCCCACCACCGGCAAGCCGATCAAGCAGGTCCACCTCGCCGCGCACTTCCCCGGTGTCAACAACACGACCGTGTGGAGCGACCCGGCCTCAGGCAGCCAGATCGACTTCGACTCGTTCGAGCACTTCGCGAAGACCGCCGAGCGCGGCAGGTTCGACTACCTCTTCCTCGCCGAGGGCCTGCGCCTGCGCGAGCACCGCGGGCACATCCACGACCTCGACGTCGTCGGCCGGCCGAACACGCTCGCGATCCTCGCCGCAGTCGCCGCGATCACAGAGCACATCGGCCTTGTCGGCACGCTCAGCTCGACGTTCAACGAGCCGTACGAGCTGGCGCGTCAGCTGCAGACCCTCGACGTGCTCTCCGGCGGCCGCGCCGGGTGGAACGTCGTGACGACCTCGGATGCCTTCACCGGCGCCAACTTCCGTCGAGGCGGCTTCCTCGACTACGCCGACCGCTACCTGCGCTCGAGCGAGTTCATCGCCACGGCACGCGAGCTGTGGGACTCCTGGGCCGACGGCGCGGTCGTCGCGGACAAGGCCGCCGGCCGGTTCCTCGCCGACGATGCGCTCGGCCTCGTCGACCACCACGGGCCGCAGTTCGACGTGACGGGTTACGGCACGCTGCCGCACTCGCCGCAGGGCCACCCCGTGATCGTGCAGGCGGGCGACTCGAGCGACGGCCGCGATTTTGCGGCGCGGGACGCCGAGGTCATCTTCTCGCGGCACTCGGAGTTCGAGGACGGCCAGGCGTTTTACGCCGATGTCAAGGCCCGCGTCGAGGCGAACGGGCGTGACCGGGACGACCTCAAGATCCTGCCGGCGGTCACCTTCGTCCTCGGCGATACGGCCGAGGAGGCCGAGGAGCGCAGCCGCTTCATCCAGCACCAGCAGGTCAGCCCTCAGACGGCGATCGCCTTCCTCGAGCAGGTGTGGGGCCGCGACCTCACGGCGTACGACCCTGAGGGGCCGTTGCCCGATGTCGAGCCGGACCTCTCCGGGGCATCCGTCACCCGCGGGCGCGTGCGGCACGATCGCGACGTCGCGGCCACCGCGCGGCAGTGGCGCGAGCTGGCCGAGGCCGAGAACCTCAGCATCCGCGAGCTGGTCATCCGCGTCTCCGGCCGGCATTCCTTCGTCGGCACGCCGCAGCACGTCGCGGAGGAGATCAACCGCTATGTGCAGGGGGATGCCTCCGACGGGTTCGTCGTCGTCGGGCACCTGAGCCCCACGGGGCTCGACGAGTTCGCCGATCGGGTGATCCCCGAGCTGCAGGAGCGCGGCGTGTTCCGCACCGAATACCCCGAGGGTGCGACGCTGCGCGAACTGCTCGGCGTCAAGCCGCCGGTCGCACAGGCCGCGGACCTCGTGACGTCATCTTCGTAACGCAGGGACCCACTAGTTCATACGCGGGCGGGCCGCTCGGCCCGTGCCTAGCGTCGAAGCACACCCCATTTCGACCCCCTCGACCAGGAGATCTCACAGTGACCACACGCACCAGCGCGCGCCTCGCCGTGCTCGTCGCCGGGGCCGCCGCGCTCGCGTTCGCGCTCGCCGGCTGCTCGGGCGGCTCCAACGCGACCGGCTCGACCGGCTCGGCCGCGAGCAGCGACAAGCCCGTCTCCGGCGGCAACCTGACCTTCGCCATCTCCAGTGAGAACGGCTGCATCGACCCGCAGCAGGTCGGCAACAATGACGACATCGCCATTGCGCGCCAGACCGTCGCCTCGCTCACCTCGCAGGACCCGAAGACCGGCGAGATCAAGCCGTGGCTCGCCTCTTCGTGGAAGGTCAACGCCGACGCGTCGAGCTTCACCTTCACGCTGCGCAAGGGCGCGAGCTACGCCGACGGCACGCCGATCGACGCGGAATCCGTCAAGGAGAACTTCGCGGGCATCCAGGCCCTCGGCGCCAAGGCGTCGCTCGGCTCGACGTATCTGAGCGGCCTCAAGGACGTCAAGGTCATCGACCCGCAGACGGTCGAGGTCGACTTCAACGGCCCGAGCGCGCAGTTCCTGCAGGCGACCTCGACCTTCACCCTGGGCCTCGTCTCCGACGCGAGCACGAAGCTCTCCGTCGCCGATCGCTGCGCGGGCAAGTTCGTCGGCTCGGGCCCGTTCACGGTGAAGAGCTTCACCCCGGCCCAGCAGGCGGTGCTCGTCAAGCGGGACGGCTACAACTGGGGCCCGTCGACGAACGCGCACACCGGTGAGGCGTACCTCGACAGCGTGACCTTCAAGGTCGTCCCAGAGGCGTCGACGCTGACCGGCTCACTGTCCAGCGGGCAGGTCGACGCGTCGGCCGACGTGCAGGTCACCGACCTGTCGCAGTTCGAAGGCAACGGATTCTGGGTGCAGAACCGCACCAACCCGGGCGTCGTGTACAACCTCTACCCCAATGCGAAGAACCCGATTCTGGCGGACGAGAGCGTTCGCCAGGCGATCTCGAAGGCCATCGACCGCAGCGCCGTGACGAAGCTGCTCACCAAGTGGGACAAGCCGGCGAAGAGCGTGCTGTCGTCCTCCACGCCGTACTGGAGCGACCAGTCGAGTCTGCTCACGCAGGACGTCTCGGGTGCCAAGAAGCTGCTCGACGACGACGGATGGAAGGTCGGCAGCGACGGCATCCGCGAGAAGGACGGGCAGAAGCTGTCGTTCAAGCTCGTCTACTGGCAGAACACGAACGACCAGCTGCAGCTGGTGCAGCAGGAGCTCAAGGCGGTCGGCATCGACCTGCAGCTCAAGCAGACGACGATCGCCGACGCGACTGCGACCAACAACGGCACCCAGGCGCTGTCGTGGGGCAACCTGACCCGCGCCGACCCCGATGTGGTGCGCACCGTGTTCTCGGCCCGCGGCACGCAGAACAACAACCACCGAGCGGTGGAGCCGGTCGACGACGTCCTCGACCAGCAGGCCGCCACGACCGACAAGGCGACGCGTCAGAAGCTCGTCGACCAGGCCGTGCAGACCCTGATCAAGGAGGCCTGGTCCATCCCGGTGTTCCAGCTCTCGACCACGATCGCGGCTTCTGAGAAGGTGCACGATCTGAAGTTCGAGGCCTCCAGCCGTCTCGACTTCTACGACGCCTGGCTCAGCAAGTAGGCGACTCAGGCGAACGGATCGGCGATGCTCAGATACCTGGCCAGACGGCTGCTGCAAGGCGTGTTCGTGCTCTGGGCTGCGTACACGCTGTCGTTCCTGATCCTGTTCACCCTCCCCGGCGACGCGGCCACGGTCGCGGCCGCCGGGGGCGGTGACACCAGCACGGTCGACCCGAAGCTCGTCGAGCAGCTGCGCCACGAATACGGCCTCGACCAGCCGCTCTGGCTGCAGTACCTGCACGCGCTCGGCAAAGCCCTGCGCGGCGACTTCGGCAGCAACCCGCAGACCGGGCAGCCCGCGCTGCACGAGGTCACCCAGGTGCTGCCGAACACCCTCGGCCTCGCCGCATCGGCGCTGGTGCTCGCGGTCGTGGTGGGCTTCCTGCTCGCGATCGCGAGCACCTTCCCGCGCGCGTCGTGGCTGCGGCAGGCGCTCGGCGCGCTGCCGCCGCTCGGCGCCGCGGTGCCGGTGTTCTGGATCGGCCTGCTGCTGCTGCAGTGGTTCTCCTTCCACCTGCGCTGGTTCCCGTCATTGGGGGACCAAGGATTCCGCAGCCTGGTGCTCCCCGCCGTCACGCTCGCCGTGCCGACGGGCGCCTACATCGCGCAACTGCTCTCGCGCAGCCTGCGCCTCACTCTCGGCCGGCCCTACATCGAGCAGGTGCGCGCCAAGGGCGCAGGCGAGGCGCGGGTGCACTTCGCACACGCGCTGCGCAACGCGGTGCTGCCGACGCTGACCATGGTCGGCGTGCTGATCGGCAATCTGCTCGCCGGCACGGTCGTCACCGAGACGGTGTTCTCGCGCACCGGCGTCGGCCGGCTCGTCGTGCAGGCCGTCGGCGACCGCGACCTTCCGGTCGTGCAGGTCGTGGTGGTCTTCGCCGCCCTGGTCTTCGTCGTCTCCAGCCTCGCCGTCGACCTCGTCTACCCGCTCATCGACCGGCGCATCGTGCTCGGCCGCGCCGCCGCAACCGCCTAGGGGGTCACCGTGTCAGAGCTCATCCTGAACGAACGGTTCACCGACAGCGGCCCGGAGGCCGAGACCCGCCACGAGGGCGAGCCGACCGGCGAGGCGCGCCGGCGCCCGGCATCCGTGACCCGCTTCTTCATCGCGGCCGGCAAGCGACCGGGCCTCGTCATCTCGGTGCTCGTGATCGCCCTCGTCATCGTGTGGGCGCTCGCGCCCAGCCTGTTCACCCACCAGGACCCGCTCGTCGGCAACGTCACCGACCGCCTGCAGGCGCCGAGCGCACGGCACATCTTCGGCACGGACAACCTCGGCCGCGACCTCTGGGCGCGCGTCGTCTACGGCTCGGCGCAGTCCCTCGCCGCGACGTTCCTCGCGGTCGTGCTCGCCCTCGTCGTCGGGTCGGTGCTCGGCCTGCTCGCCGGCTTCCTGCGCGGCTGGGTCGACGACGTCATCATGCGCGTGATGGACGTCGTGCTCGCCATCCCCACCGTGCTGCTCTCGCTCGCGATCATCACGGCGCTCGGCTTCGGCACCGTGAACGTCGCGATCGCGGTCGGCTTCGCGAGCGCCGCGAGCTTCGCGCGCGTCATGCGCTCCGAGGTCATCACGATCTCGACCGCGCTCTACGTCGAGGCCGCCCGTGCCTCGGGCGTGCGCTGGTACACGGTGCTGCGCCGACACGTGCTGCCGAACTCGCTCGGCCCGGTGCTCTCGCTCTCGGCGCTCGAGTTCGGCACCGCCGTGCTCGCGATCTCGAGCTTGAGCTTCCTCGGCTTCGGGGCGCCGCCGCCCGCGCCGGAATGGGGCGCCCTCATCTCAGAGGGCCGCAACTACCTCGCGACCTCGTGGTGGCTCACGACCTTCCCCGGCCTGATCATCGTCGCGGTCGTGCTGGCTGCGAACCGGGTCAGCCGCGCGTTCGAGAAGAACGGAGCAGCACGATGACGACGGATGCCTCAGACGCCCTTCTGCGCGTCAAGAACCTCCGCGTCGCCTACGAAGCCGCAGGCCGCCGCGTCGAGGCGGTGCGGGGTGTCGACTTCGAGGTGGCCCGCGGCGAGGTCGTCGCCATCGTCGGCGAGTCCGGCAGTGGCAAGACGACGACGGCGCAGGCGGTCATCCACCTGCTCGACCCGACCGCGCGGGTCGGCGCCGACGAGCTCGCCTTCGACGGCATCGAGCTGACGAAGCTCAGCCGCGGGCAGTGGCGCGAGGTGCGCGGCGCGCGCATCGGGCTCATCCCGCAGGACCCGGTCGTCTCGCTCGACCCCGTGAAGAAGATCGGCGAGCAGGTCGCCGAGGCGCTGCGCGTGCACAAGCTGGCGAGCCGGCGCGCCGCTGGGGAGCGGGCTGTCGCCCTGCTCGAGCTCGCCGGGCTCTCGCAGCCGGCGCTGCGCGCGAAGCAGTTCCCGCACCAGCTCTCCGGCGGCATGAAGCAGCGCGCGCTCATCGCGGCGGCGCTCGCCCCTGAGCCCGAGCTGATCATCGCCGACGAGCCCACGAGCGCCCTCGACGTGACGGTGCAGAAGCAGATCCTGGATCACCTCGAGAACCTCGTGCGCGAGCGCGGCACCGCCGTGCTGCTCATCACTCACGATCTCGCCGTGGCCGCCGACCGCGCCGACCGCATCCTCGTGATGCAGGGCGGTGAGATCGTCGAGCAGGGCGCTGCCGCCCAGGTGCTGGGCTCGCCACGGCATCCGTACACCCGCGCCCTGGTCGCCGCGGCTCCCGCGCTCGCGAGCGGCCGGCTCCAGCCCTCGGCGAGCGTCAGGGAGCGGATCGAGACGGATGCCGCACCGCGGACCCCACGCCCGCCGCTGTTGACTGCTACGAACCTCACGAAGGACTTCGGCTCTGGCCGCGACCGCCTGCGCGCCGTCGACGCCGTGAGCTTCGAGATCGCCCGCGGCGAGACCTTCGCCCTCGTCGGGGAATCCGGCTCCGGCAAGAGCACGACCGCCCGGCTGGTCGCGCGCCTCGAGACGGCGAGCGACGGCACCGTGGTGCTCGACGGGCAGGACTACACGCACGCCCGCGGCGAGCGGCTGCGGCAGCTGCGCCGCCGGCTGCAGCTCGTCTACCAGAATCCGTACGCCTCGCTCGACCCGCGCTTCACGGTCGCCGATGCCGTCGACGAGCCGCTGCGCGCCTTCGGCCGCCCGCGGGTCGAGCGCGCGCGGCGCGTCACCGAGCTCATCGACCTCGTCGCGCTGCCTGCCTCGTTCGCGAGCCGCCGCCCCGCTGAGCTCTCCGGTGGGCAGCGCCAGCGCGTCGCCATCGCCCGCGCGCTCGCCCTCGAACCCGAGCTGCTGATCCTCGACGAGGCCGTCTCGGCCCTCGACGTGTCGGTGCAGGCGCAGATCCTGCAGCTGCTCACCGACCTGCAGGCGGAGCTCGGGCTCGCCTACCTCTTCATCACGCACGACCTCGCCGTCGTGCGCCAGGTCGCCGACCGCGTCGGCGTGATGCAGGGCGGCTGCCTCGTCGAGACGGGCGCGGCGGCAGGCATCCTCGAATCCCCGAGCGACGCGTACACCCGCCGCCTGCTCGAGGCGATCCCGGGCCGTGAGTTCACCACCACGCCAGAAAGCAGCGCGCAGTGAAGGTCATCGGCCTCGACATCATCCCGAACACGCCGGATGCCTCGGGGCGCGTCCCGACGCCCGCCGAGCGCCTCACGCAGACCGTCGACAGCGCGATCCTCTTCGAGGAGCTCGGCTTCGACGGCTTCGCGGTGGGGGAGCGGCACCACCCGCCGTTCCTGTCGAGCGCGCCACCCGTGGTGCTGAGTCACCTCGCCGCCCTCACCCGGCGCATCCGCCTCTTCACCGGTGTGACGCTGCTCTCGGTGCTCGACCCGGTGCGTGTCGCCGAGGACTACGCGACCGTCGACAACCTCTCGGGCGGCCGCCTCGAGCTCATCATCGGCAAGGGCAACGGGCCTGAGCAGGCCGAGCTGTTCGGCATCGGGCGGCTCGACGCGTGGGGCACGATCCGCGAGAACTACCTGCTGCTGCGCCGCATCTGGAGCGAGCAGAAGGTGACGTGGGATGCCCCGGCCGGTGTGCCCAGCATCAGAACGGCGCCCCTGCGCGATGCCGAGATCTGGCCGCGCCCGCTGCAGCCGAAGGTCCGCATCTGGCACGGCTCGGCCTCTGCCGAGCGCTCTGTCGAGCTCGCGGCGGAGCACGGCGATCCGATCTTCTCGGCGAACGGCTTCAACCCGCTCGAGCACTACGGCCGGCTGATCGACCACTACCGCCGGAAGTGGGAGGAGTTCGGCCGCGACCCGAGGGACGCGACGGTCGGCGCCGGCCACATCGCGCTCGTCGTGCGACCCAACTCGCAGGACGCGCGGGCGGCGTTCCGTCCGTCCTACGAGAAGCTCGCCGCCTCGCTGCGCGAGACCGGCGGCCACCAGCTGCCCGGCACCTTCACGAACTACGCGGACTACGACGAGTACCTCGCCCAGAGCTCGGCCCTCGTCGGCAGCCCGCAGGAGGTGCTCGACAAGATCCACCGCTATCACGAGGCGTTCGGCAACACCGTGATCCACATCAGCGGGCACGGCGGCGAGCTGGGGCAGAGCGCGCTGCGCGAGAGCCTCGAGCTGTTCGCCGCCGAGGTGCTGCCTGAGCTGCGCGTGTCGATCCCCGACCCAGAGTGGCCCGAGCCGACGCTCGCCATCACGCGCACCCCGGCTCGGGAATCCGTCGCCGTCGCCTGAGCCGGCCCCGACCCCTGCCCTGTCGCAGTGTGACGTCACATCGCTCAACGCGGCGCAACATGAATTGGCCCACCCGCCGACGGCCCGTGACGATGGACGCTCACCCCACGAGGAGAAGGAGCACCCATGTCCGAGCCGTCATTGCCTCCGCGGCTTCCCGAGAAGCCCACACGTCGCACCGGATTGATCACGGGCATCGTGATCGCAGCCGTCGTCGTCATCGTCGCGGTCGTCCTGATCGTCGTCAATGTCGCGAAGCCAAAGGCCGATGACGCGGCCTCCGGCGGTGCGAGCGGCGCAGCGGCGAGCAAGCCGCAGACCGTCTCGATCGGGGTGACGGATGCCTCGCAGCCGTACTGGAAGATCTACTCCGACCTCGCGAAGAAGAAGTACAACGTCACGGTCAAGCTCGTGAACTTCTCCGATTACAGCCAGCCGAATCCGGCGCTCAGGCAGAAGCAGCTCGACCTCAACGAGTTCCAGCACATCGAGTACCTCGCCGACTACAACAACACGAGCGGCGACGACCTGCAGCCGATCGGACCGACCGCGATCTACCCGCTGCCGCTGTACTCGACGAAGTACAAGACCCCCTCCGAGCTGCCCGCAGACGCGCCCGTCGCGATCCCGAACGACGCGATCAACGAGGCGCGCGGCCTGCTGGTGCTGCAGTCGGCCGGCCTGCTCGAGCTCAAGGACGGCGGCTCGCCGTTCTCGACCGTGAACGACATCACGTCCTCCAAGATCAAGGTGACGGCCCTGGATGCCGCGCAGACCGCGCGCGCCCTGCAGTCCGGCTCGGTCGAGGCTGCGATCGTGAACAAGAACTACGCGACCGACGCGAAGCTGCCGAACACCGACATCATCGCGAAGGACGACCCCAGCGACCCCTCCGCGCAGCCCTACGTCAACGTGTTCGTGGCCCGCGCAGCCGACAAGGACAACAAGCTCTACCAGGAGCTCGCGGCCCTCTACCTCGACCCGAGCGTCGAGAAGTCGGTGCAGGACGTGAACGGAGGCAGCGCCGTGTTCAGCGACCTGAGCGCCAAGGAGCTGCAGACGTTGCTCGCGAAGACGCAGGAGCAGGAGAAGGCGGCCAAGGGCTGAGCATGACCGACGCACTGGTCCGACTGGAGGGCGTCAGCAAGACGTACGCCAGCCCGGCCGGCCCGGTCACGGCGGTGCAGGATCTCTCCCTGGATGTCATCCAGGGAGAGATCCTCGGCGTGATCGGCTACTCCGGCGCGGGCAAGAGCACGCTTGTGCGCCTGATCAACGCCCTCGAGCTGCCGACGACGGGGCGGGTGTTCGTCGGTGACGACGAGCTCACCGCGCTGCCCGAGAAGCGGCGCAGGGCGGTGCGCCGCGAGATCGGCATGATCTTCCAGCAGTTCAACCTGTTCAACTCGCGCACCGTGGCGGGCAATGTCGGCTACCCGCTGAAGCTCGCCGGGGTGAAGCAGCCGGAGCGCGATCGGCGCATCGCGCGCCTGCTCGACTTCGTCGGGCTGCTCGACCGCGCCCACGCCTATCCCGACCAGCTCTCCGGCGGGCAGAAGCAGCGGGTGGGCATCGCCCGCGCGCTCGCCACCGATCCGAAGCTGCTGCTCGCCGACGAGGCGACCAGCGCCCTCGACCCCGAGACGACGGCCGACGTGCTCGCCCTGCTCAAGAAGGTGAACCGCGAGCTCGGCGTCACCATCGTCGTCATCACCCACGAGATGGATGCGATCCGCGCGATCGCTGACCGCGTCGCCGTCATGGACGGCGGCCGCCTCGCCGAGCTCGGCAACGTGTACGACGTCTTCGCTTCGCCGTCGACGCCCACGGTCGCGCGGTTCGTCGCCACGGTGCTGCGCGACCGGCCCTCGGCCGAGACGCTGCAGCGGCTGCGGGCTTCCCACGCCGGCCGGCTCGTCACCGTGAAGGTGCCCGACCGCCGCGGCTTCGCGGGGCTCCTCGCGAGCACGCTCGCCGAGCACGGCGTCTCGGGCGAGATCGTCTACGGCGGCATCAGCGAGCTGCAGGAGAAGCCGATCGGGTCACTCACCTACGAGCTGATCGGGTCAGACGCCGCGACGGATGCCGCGCTCGCCGCGCTGCGTGTGAACGGCGTCGTCGTCGCTGAGGAGGACGCGGAATGACCGACCTCATCACCGACCTGCCGACGTTCTACGGCGCCATCTGGCAGACGCTCGTCATGGTGCTCGTCGCCCTGATCGTCGCCGGGGTGATCGGCCTCGGCATCGGCATCCTGCTCTATGCCACCGCGCCGGGCCGCCTGCTCGAGAATCGCACGGCCAACCTCGTGACGAACGTCGTGGTGAACATCGTGCGCCCCGTGCCGTTCATCATCTTCATCGTGGCGATCGAGCCGCTCACCGTCAGGGTGCTCGGCACTTACCTCGGCGTGCAGGGCGCCGCGTTCGCCATCTCGCTCGGGGCGGCTTTCGCCGTGTCCCGCATCGTCGAGCAGAACCTCGTCGCGGTGGACCCGGGCGTGGTCGAGGCGGCGCGGTCGATGGGGGCGAGCCCTGCCCGCATCATCTTCACGGTGTTGATCCCCGAGGGCCTCGGGCCTCTGATCCTGGGCTATACCTTCGTGTATGTGGCGCTCGTCGACATGTCCGCGCAGGCCGGAGCCGTGGGCGGCGGCGGCCTCGGCGACTTCGCGATCCAGTACGGGCTCAACCGCTTCAACTACCCGATCATCTACGTCACGGTCGCGGTGATCATCGTGATCGTGCAACTGGGTCAGTTCTTCGGCAACTGGCTCGCGCGCAGGGTGATGCGGCGCTGATGACGATCTCGTTCGCGCGCTCAGGGCGCTCGACGGTGGGGCTCGAATGGGAGCTGATGCTCGCGGACGCGCGCACCGGCGACCTCGTTCCCGCCGCCCCGGCGATCCTCGACGAGCTCGGCGCGCATCTCGGGATCACGGGCGAGCTGCTCACCAACACCGTCGAGGTGATCAGCGAGCCGCGCAGCCGGGTCGCCGACGCCGTGGCCGACCTGAGGCTGCGCATCGACACGGTGCGCATGGCCGCCCACCTGCGCGACGTCGTGCTGCTCTCATCGGGCAGCCACCCGTTCGCGCGCTGGAACGACCAGCAGATCACGCAGAAGACCAGGTACCACACCCTCGTCGAGCGCACGCAGTGGTGGGGTCGCAACATGATGATCTGGGGCATCCACGTGCATATCGGGGTCGACGATGTGCGCAAGGTGATCCCGATCGTCGACGAGCTCACCACCTATCTGCCCCATCTTCAGGCGCTCTCGGCCTCGAGCCCGTTCTGGGCGGGGGAGGAGACGGGGTATGCCTCCAACCGGGCGCTGGTCTTCCAGCAGCTGCCGACCGCGGGCCTGCCGTGGGCGCTCGGCGACTGGGCGGACTTCGAGCGGTACGTCGCCGATCTGGTGCACACGGGGGTGATCGACGACGTCACCGAGGTGCGCTGGGACGTGCGCCCGGCGCCGCGCTGGGGCACGATCGAGGTGCGGGCGTGCGACGCGGTCAGCAACCCGCTCGAGCTCTCCGCGATCGCCGCGCTGGTGCAGTGCCTCGTCGAGTGGATCTCGCGGCGGCTGGACGCCGGCGAGCAGCTGCGGTCCTTGCCGCCCTGGTTCCATCGCGAGAACAAGTGGCGCGCCGCGCGCTATGGAATGGACGTGATCACGATCTCGGACGCCGATGCCCGCGAGCTCACGGTGCGCGAGCACCTGCGCGAGCTGCTGCCCGTGCTCGAGCCGATCGCGGCGGACCTGGGATGCCTGACCGAGCTCGCCGGCGTCCACGACATCCTCGCCGTCGGGGCCGGATATCAGCGGCAGCTGCGTGCGGCGCACGCCGCCGGCGGCGATCTGCGCGCCGTCGTGCGGCACTTGATCGCCGAATTCGATGCGGAGCGCCCGCTGGCCCCGTAACATTTCGTAACGTAGCGAGTTCTTCAACCGGCGACGACACGAGATGCGGGAGACCGACGTGGACACGATGGAAATGATGAAGTCCATGCCCATGGGCAGCATGCCGATGGACATGATGGCGATGCAGGACTGCATTCAGTCCCTCAACGCCTGCTCGATGGCCGCCACGATGTGCGCGGGCGCCGACATGACCGAGATGGACATGGCGAAGTGCACCGCGATGTGCTCGAACATGGCCGACATGGCTGACGCCACGATGCGCATGATGATGCGCCCCGCCGGCATGGACATGGAGGTCATGAAGGCGATGCTCATGGCCTGCATGACGATGGGGAAGGCGTGCGCCGCCGAGTGCCGCATGCACGCCGACATGGCCGAGCATTGCCGCTACTGCGCGATGGCCTGCGACGACATGGTCATGAAGTGCGAGGCCATGATGGCCCAGGTGGCTTGACCCCCGATCGTCGAGGAGGATGCCGTAGGCATCCGTCTCGAAACGCTCGGAGCTACGCCGCCCGCGCCGTCGTCGCGACCCGCCCCGCGTCGAGGATCTCGGCGACGGGGTGGTAGGCGACGGGCTCGCCCGCGCTGAGCCCGACCGCGTCGAAGACGCGCAGCTCGGCGACCGTGCCGTCGAGGAACGCGACGGCCAGCAGCGAACCGGATGCCTCGACCACGAGGCCGTCCTGCCAGGCGCGCGGCGTGGCGCCCGCCATGGCCCGCTGGATCGGGAGGACTGTCGACGAGATCGTGCGGGACATGGGTTCACCTGCTTCCGTGGTTCGGTGACTCGAAGGTACGTGGCGCTCGTGCGCGGGCAAAGCACAGTGGTCTCAATTCGTAACGGACCGCCGCAGCGGAACACCGGCGGAATGACTTCGCGCTCGGCGGGGTTGCCGCGAACATGACAACTCTCGGATTCGTCGGTGCCGGTCAGATCGGCGGCACCGTCGCCCGCCTCGCGGCCCAGCTCGGTTACAACGTCGTCGTCAGCAACTCGCGAGCCCCTGAGACGCTCGCCGATCTGGTGGCGGAAATCGGCCCGAATGCCCGGGCGGCATGGGCGGCTGAGGCATCCGCTGCCGCTGACATCGCCTTCGTCTCGATCCCTTTGAAGAACATCTGGCAGGTCGACCCCGCGCCGCTCGCGGGCAAGATCGTGCTCGAGACGAACAACTACTACGAGCAGCGTGACGGTCGCATCGCCGCGCTCGACGAAGAGCGGGCGACGACCACCGGACTGCTGCAGGAGCACCTGCCCACCTCGCGCGTCGTGAAGGCGTTCAACCACATCAACTGGAAGCACATCCCGGTGCAGGGCCTGCCCGCCGGCGACCCGAACCGCCGGGCCCTCGCCCTCGCGAGCGACTACGCCGACGCGCGCGACTTCACCCGCCGCTTCTACGACGAGCTCGGCTACGACGCGGTCGAGGTCAGCCCGGCCGAGAGCTGGCGCATCGAGCGCGGCACCCCCGGCTATGGCCCGCGCCTGACCGCGGCCGAGCTGACGGCAGCGCTCGCCGAGGCGGTGCGTTCGGTCACGCACGCGTAGTCGTGACGAGGTGACGGATGCCTCAGGCATCCGTCCCCGCCCCGAAGCCGTCGCCACTTCTCGCGGCCTCCCGCGCTCGCATGCCGCAGAAAGTGGCGATGACTCGCAGGCGCACCCTTCCGCTGGGTGCCGAACCGGGGCTCGCGGGACGCTCAGCTGTCTGGCATCCGCTCCGTGAGCACGAGAGCTAGCGCCGTCACGTCGCCGAGGTCCGCGGCGCTCGGCTGGTCGCCGCCGCCGGCGAGCAGGTGCGTCTTCATCGCCGCCGTGTAGGCCGTGATCAACAGACGCGTCGCCTGCTCGGGCGGCAGCCGGAAGCGCACGCCGATGCGGCTGAGCGCCGCCTCGAGCAGCGCGGCGACGCCGGCGATCACCGCGCGCGTGTGCCCGGCATAGCGCACGGCGATCTCGGGGTCGCGCAGCGCGAGCGCCTCGAACTCCGACTCGAAGAGCGCGAGCTTCGAGTCGACGACGGTGAGGCCGAGCACGCCGGTCACGATGGTCTCGAGCGCGTCGGCGGTGATCGGATGCCCCACCGGAAGCGCCTCGGCCAGGATCGCGTCGACCCCCGACTGGAGTCCCGCCGAGGCCCGCGTGTACTTGTCGTCCGCGATCGCGAAGAACAGCTCGACCTTGCTGTCGAAGTTGGAGTAGAACGCCCCGCGGGTGAACCCCGCGCGCTCGGTGATCTGCTCGACCGAGGCGGCGTTGAGGCCGACCTCGGCGAACACCTCGAAGGCGGCGTCGATCAGCTTCTCGCGCGTGTGCTCGCGGCTGCGCGACGTTGCGGCAGCGGGCTGTTCGGCCGTGCTCATGACCGCACCATCCTCTCAGCGAACTCCCCGATACACCAGTGTATCGAACGGCTAACCTAGGCGCAGGGAGTTCGATACACCCGTGTATCGGGCGGGGTAGTCAGGCAGGAAGGCTCGCGGATGGCATCCGTTCTCTACGCGCTCGGTCGCTGGATCACGCGTTTCCGGTGGGTCGTGCTGGTCGGCTGGATCGTGCTGCTCGCCCTCATCGGCGGCGGCGCCGCCCTGTTCAACAAGGGCTTCGACAACTCGGTGTCGATTCCGGGCACCGAGGCGCAGCAGGCGCTCGACCAGCTGGGCCGCACCTTCCCGCAGGTCTCGGGCGCATCGGCGCAGCTCGTCGTGGTCGCGCCCGACGGGTCGAAGGTGACGGATGCCGCGTTCAAGACGGTCATCGCCGACGAGGCGACCGCCCTCGCGAAGCTGCCAGGTGTCTCCTCCGCGACCTCGCCGTTCGACGCGAACGGCGGCCTCGTCTCCGACGACGGGCGCGCCGGCATCATCTCGATCCAGATGTCGGAGAGCGAGACGAACGTCACCGACGCTCAGAAGGACGCCTTGCAGGACTCAGCCGACAGCTTCGGCAAATCGCTGCCTGACGGCAGCCAGGCGGTGCTGGGCGGGTCGCTGTTCTCGACGAGCTTTCCCGCCGTCTCGGCCACCGAGGGCATCGGCCTCGTGATCGCGATCGTCGTCTTGATCGTCACCTTCGGCTCGTTCCTCGCCGCCGGGTTGCCGTTGCTCTCCGCCCTGCTCGGCGTCGGCATCTCGACGGCCGCGATCTACCTGCTCACCGCGTTCAGCCCGATCACCTCGACCACGCCCCTGCTCGCGCTCATGCTGGGCCTCGCGGTCGGCATCGACTACGCGCTGTTCATCATCAGCCGGCACCTCGACCAGCGCCGGCACGGCATGGAGTTCCGCGAGTCGATCGCACGCTCCCTCGCCACCGCCGGCTCCGCCGTCGTGTTCGCCGGCGTGACGGTGATCATCGCGCTGCTCGGGCTCGCGGTCGCGAACATCCCGTTCCTCACGACCATGGGCGCGGCGGCGGCGCTCGGCATCGCGGTCGCGGTCCTGATGTCGCTGACGATGGTGCCCGCGCTCTTGGCCTTCTGCGGCGAACGTCTCGGCCGCCCGTCGAGGCGGGCCCAGCGCACGGCGGCACGGGCCGCGGCGCGAGCGGCGTCGGCCGGCGCAGGAAGCTCTGACGTGGCATCCGTCACTGTCGTGCATGAAGCGCCCAAGCCCAACCGCTTCTTCCTCGGCTGGGTGCGCGCCGCCACGAAGTGGCCCGTCGTCACGATCGTCGTCGTCGCCGGCATCCTCGCGCTCGCCGCGTTCCCGGCGAGCAAGCTGCGCCTCGATCTGACGGATGCCGGCCAGCTGCCCGCCTCGTCGCCCGCGCGTCAGGCGTACGACCTCGTCAGCGAGCACTTCGGTCCCGGCTACAACGGCCCGCTCATCGTCACGGGCACGATCGTCACGAGCAACGACCCCGTCGGCCTCATGAACGACCTCGCCGCCGAGATCAAGAAGCTGCCCGACGTGGCGGCGGTGCCGCTCGCGACCCCGAACGCGACCGCTGACACAGGCATCATCCAGGTCATCCCGAAGAGCGCGCCGACGAGCGAGGCGACCTCGCAGCTCGTGCAGGACATCCGTGACCTGCGCCCGCACCTGCAGCAGAAGTACGGCGTGACGATCTCGGTGACCGGATTCACGGCACTCGGCATCGACGTCTCCGACCGGCTCGCGGGCGCCCTGCTGCCGTTCGGCGCGCTCGTCGTGGGTCTCTCGCTGATCCTGCTCGCGATGGTGTTCCGCTCGATCGCGGTGCCCATCAAGGCGACGGTCGGCTACCTGTTCAGCGTGGTCGGGTCGCTCGGCGCGGTCTCGGCCGTGTTCGTGCTGGGCTGGGGCGACCGCATTCTCGGCGTCGAGCAGACCGGGCCGGTCATCTCCTTCCTGCCGATCATCCTGATGGGCGTGCTCTTCGGCCTGGCGATGGACTACGAGGTCTTCCTCGTCAGCCGCATGCGCGAGGAGTGGGTGCATCGCGGCAACGCGAGAAAGGCCGTCGAGACCGGATTCCTCGGCTCGGCCAAGGTCGTCACCGCAGCGGCGATCATCATGTTCGGCGTCTTCGCCGCGTTCTTCCCCGAGGGTGACTCGACCATCAAGCCGATGGCGCTCGGACTCGCGGTCGGCGTCTTCGTCGACGCGTTCCTCGTGCGCATGACGCTCGTGCCGGCCGTGCTCGCGCTGCTCGGCGAGTGGGCCTGGCGGCTGCCGAAGTGGCTCGACCGGGCCCTGCCCAGGTTCGACATGGAGGGCGAGGGACTCGAGCGCGAGCTCGCGCTCGCCGACTGGCCGGAGCCGGGCAGCGACCTGGCCCTTGCGGCCGACGAGGTGGGGCTCGACAGCCCGCGCGGCCCCGTGTTCGACGGGTTCTCGGCGCGGGTGCCGCGCGGTGCGGCATCCGTCATCACCGCCTCGGACCCCGCCGCGGTGCGCGCGATCATGCTCGCCGCCTCTGGGCGCGCCAAGACCGACTCGGGCACGCTCAAGGTGCTCGGGCACGTGCTGCCCGAGAGGGCGGGCGCGGTGCGCAGGCGCTCGGCCTATGTCGAGATCGAGACGGATGCCTCGGTCGCCCGTCTTCTCGCCGCACTGCGCCCCGGCGTCGAGCTCGTCGCGATCGACGGCGCGGATCGCCTCAGCGACCCCGTCGCGATCGAGAGCCTGCGGCGCACCATCGCCGAGCTCGTCGCCGGGGGCGACGGCTGGGCGCCGGTCACCGTGCTGATCGGCACGACCCGGCCGTCGCGGGCACAGGCCCTGCTGCCGGCATCCGTCTCATCCACCGAATTCGAAAGCGACCTCGCAGAGGTGACCCCGTGACCTTCCTCACCCAGTTCTCCGAGCGCGTCAGCTCGCGACGCGGGCTTTCCGTCGTCTCGATCGTCGGCATCGTGCTCGTGCCGTTCGTCATCGCGGGCATCCTCGTGTGGGCGCTGTGGAACCCGCAGGATCGGCTCGACCGCATGCAGGCCGCGATCGTCAACAACGACCAGCCCGTGAAGCTGAACGGCCAGACCGTGCCGCTCGGCCGCGAGCTGTCGTCGGGCCTCGTGGGCACCGTGAAGCCGGGCTCGGCGAAGGCTGGGCAGAACTTCTCGTGGGTCATCACGGACAAGACGGACGCCGCAGACGGCCTCGACAGCGGGAAGTACACCGCCGTCATCACGATCCCGAAGGACTTCTCGGCGGCGGCGACCTCGACGGCCGACGCGGCGACCGCGCGCAAGGCGACGATCCAGGTGCAGACCTCTGACTCCTCGAAGCTGCTCGACCAGACCATCAGCCAGACGATCGCGACGACCGCGGCGTCGATGCTCGGCAACCAGCTCACGGCGTCGTACCTCGACAACGTCTACCTCGGCTTCAACACCCTCGGCGACAAGCTCGGCGAGGCGGCCTCGGGGGCTCAGCAACTCGCCGATCAGGGGTCGTCGCTCGCCTCGGGGGCGCAGCAGGCAGCCGACGGGCAGGCGCAGCTCGCCTCCGGCCAGCGGCAGCTCGCCGACGGGCTCACCCCTCTCGCGTCGGGCGCCTCGAGTGTGGCGAGCGGCGTCAGCGGACTCGCCGGCGGGGTGCAGCAGCTCTCCGACGGCGCGCAGCCGCTGGCCTCGGGGGCGCAGCAGCTCGCATCGGGGCTCGACCAGCTGAATTCGCAGACCGCCCAGCTCTCACAGCTCGCGCAGCTCGGCCAGGGGCTGAGCGGCGGCTCGCAAGTCGTCGACACGGTGGAGAAGCTGCAATCGTCCGGGGTCATCGCGGGCTGCACCGCCGGCGACCAGACCGCGTGCGCACAACTCTCGGGCGCGCTGACCCAGCTCACCGGCGCGTTCCAGCCGGGCCAGCTCGCCCAGCTCGGCGCCGGGCTGCAGCAGGCATCAGGTCAGGTACAACAGCTCGCCCAGCTGCCGGGGGCGATCTCGCAGCTCTCGTCGGCCGCCGATCAGCTCGCGACGGGCACCTCGCAGCTGGCATCCGGACTCTCCCAGAGTGCCAGCGGCGCGCAGCAGCTCGCGGGCGGCGCGAACCAGGTGTCGTCCGGGCTGTCGCAGACCGCCACTGCGGCGCAGCAGCTCGCGAGCGGCAGCACGCAGGCGGCAGACGGCAGTGCGCAGCTCGCCGACGGCGTCAAGCAGTACACCGACGGCACCACGAAGCTCGCCGATGGGCTGGGCACCGCCGTGAAGTCGATCCCGAGTTATACGGATGCCGAACGCGCCAACCTCTCGAAGGTGGTCGCCACCCCGGTCGGCGTGAAGTCGGCGGCGTCCGCCGGCTTCGGCGCGCTCGCCGCCCCGCTCTTCGGGGTACTCGCCCTCTGGCTCGGCGCGCTCGCGTGCTTCATCGTGCTGCGGCCCGTCACCGTGACCGCGCTCGGCTCACCGCGCTCGTCGATCGCCGTCGCGCTGCGTGGGCTCGTGCTGCCCGGGCTGATCGGCGTCGTGCAGGGCGTCGCGGTCGCGGGAGCCCTGCAGCCCCTGCTGCAGCTGGACGCCGCGGGGTGGCTCGGCCTCGCGGGGGTCGGCGCCCTCGCCGGGGTCGCCTTCGCCGCGGTGAACCAGGCGCTCGTCGCGGTGTTCGGCGGCACGGGGCGGTTCGTCTCGCTGCTCGTGATCCTGCTCGGGCTCGCGACCTCACTCGTCGGCACCGCGCCGCAGTTCATGTCGACGCTCGCCTCCTTCACGCCGATCGTGCCGGCGCAGCACCTCGTCGAGGCCGTCGTGCAGGGCACCGCGGTGTCTGCCGGCTCGGTCGTCGGGCTCGTGCTCTGGCTGCTCGGTGCGCTCGCCGCGACGACCCTGGCGGTGGCGCGGGGCCGGGTGGTTCCGGCCTCGAAGCTCGCCCCGCCTGCGGCATCCGTGCCCCAGCCGGCGTAGCCGCGTAGCCGCCGCCGAGACGCGCGTAAACGGGCTTATTTCGAACGAAAACCCCGTTTTCGCGCGTCTCGGCGCTCAGGAACTCAGGATGTCGCGGACCATCGGGATGACCTTCGTGCCGTAGAGCTCGACCGCGCGCGCCGCGGCCGAGGCCGGCACCGAGCCCGAGGTGTACAGCAGGTCGAAGCGCTGCACGCCGAGTTCGCGCACGGTGGCGGCGATGCGCCGCGCGACCGTCTCGGGCGATCCGACGTACACCGAGCCTGACTCCGCCTCGTATTCGAAGTGCTCCCGCGTCACCTCTCCGGCCCAGCCGCGCTCGGCGCCGATCCGGTCGCGCACCTTCTTGAAGCGCGGGAACAGCAGCTCCTTCGCCTCCTCGTCGGTGTCGGCGACGAAGCCGGGGGAGTGCACCCCGATCGGCAGGGCGGGCTGACCCAGCTCGGCGACGGCGCGGTGGTAGAGGTCGACATAGGGCCGGAACCGGGAAGGCGCCCCACCGATGATCGCGAGCATGAGCCGGAATCCGTATCGCGCCGTGCGCACCACGGACTCCGGTGACCCGCCCACGCCGACGTACGTCGTCAGCCCGTTCTCGGTCTTGGGGTAGACGTCGGCGTCGGTGAGCGGCGCGCGCGTCTTGCCGCGCCAGGTGACGGGTTGCTCGGTCAACAGCTTCGCCCACAGCCCGAGCTTCTCCTCGAAGAGCAGCTCGTAGTCGGCGAGGTCGTAGCCGAAGAGAGGGAACGACTCGATGAACGAGCCGCGCCCCATGATGACCTCGGCGCGCCCGTGAGACACCGCGTCGAGCGTCGCGAAGCGCTCGAACACGCGCACGGGGTCGTCGGAGGACAGCACCGTGACCCCGGTGCCGAGTCGGATGCGCGAGGTGCGGCCGGCGATGGTGGCGAGCACGATCTCGGGCGAGCTGATCGCGAACTCGGGCCGGTGGTGCTCGCCCAGCGTGAGCGCGTCGACGCCGGACTGGTCGGCGATCACGGCATGCTCGACGATGTCGCGGATGCTGGCGGCATACGTCTTCAGCCGGCCGCTGTCGTCCTCGAGAACATCGCCGAAGGTGTCGAGGCCGAGCACGAGTGAGTCGCTCATGTAACGATCCTTTCAGCACGCCGCGCCCTGCGGATAACGTGGCACCGTGAGGAAAACGTCCCCCATTGTGGTCACATTGGCGCTCGCCGGAGCGCTCGCGCTCGCGGGCTGCACGGGCGTCGGATCGCCCAAGGCCCAGGTGGGCGCGCCCGCTCCGCGGTCGACCGCGACGTCGGTCGCACAGGTGAACTCGCTGGACGACGCCGTGGCCGTCGCGCTCGCCGTCACCCCCAAGACACCGGTGGCCGAGATCGGGCAGGCCGGCACACTGCTCAAGCGGTATACGGATGCCTCGAGCACGCTCACGGCGGACCAGAAGTCCGCGGCCGACGCGTTCCTGGCCCAGTCGCAGCAGGCCGTGGCCGCGGGTGATGCGGCAGGGGCCGGCGCCGACCTGCAGGCCGCCGCCCACGGCGTCTCGCAGGCGCTGTCGGGGGACTGAGCGCCGGGACTGATCCCAGACAGGATGCGCGCGCGCGACGTAGCCTGAGAGGGTGAGCGACGACCTCGAAGACCTCTACCGCGAGACGATCATGGATCACGCCCGCGCGCCCCACCACTTCGGGCTGCGCGAGGGCGCCGCGGCGGAATCGCACCAGCTCAACCCGACCTGCGGCGACGAGGTCACCGTGCAGCTGCACGTGAACGCGGCCGGCGACCGCGTCGAGTCGATCAGCTGGGAGGGCCACGGCTGCGCGATCTCGCAGGCATCCGCCTCGCTGCTCTCGGATCTCGTCGTCGACCTGCCCGCCGCCGACCTCACGCACCGCATCGACGAGTTCCGCGAGATGATGCGCTCGCGCGGCACGGCCCGCGGCGATGAGGAGCTGCTCGGCGATGCCGTCGTGCTCGGCGGAGCCTCGCGCTACGTCGCCCGTGTCAAGTGCGCGATGCTCTCGTGGGTCGCGGTCGAGGACGCCCTGGCCAAGCTGCCGGCCGCCACGCTGGTCGAGTAGCCGGCGAAGCCGGCGTATCGAGACCCTTCTCGCCCTGTGCGCGTCTCGAAAGGGTCGCGGCCTAAGCCCCCGTGATCTCATCCAGCAGCTCGCACGCCTTCGCGACCGTGGCCTGATCCTCGGCGCTGAGCTCGCGCAGCCGTGAGTCGAGCCACGCGTTCCGCTGGGAGCGGGTCGAGGCCGCGAGCTCGTCACCCTCGGCGGTGGTGCTGAACAGCACCTTGCGGCGATCACCCGGGTCGGGAGTGCGCACGGCGAGGCCCGCCGAAGTGAGCCGGTTCACGCTCTGGCTCATCGACGCCGGTGAGACGCCGGCGCGCTCGCTGAGCTGCGTGAGGGTCTGCGGCCCGGTCTTCTGCAGGTGCGTCAGTACGTCGAGGGCGGCGTCGCCGAGGCTGCCGTCGGGCCGCTCGCTGCGAAAGCGCCGGTAGAGGCGCCCCACCGTCGAGCGCACCTGCGCGCCCAGTCTTGCTTCGGCATCCATAAATGATTAGTATACCTAAAAGAAGTCTTTAGTATACCTAATCAACTGGGGGGCGAGGATGCCGGCAGCCATCGCACCGCGGGCCGAAGAGGCCCCCGGCACGCCGTTCTCGTGGCGGTTCACCACGCCGCTGTTCATCGGATCCGCGCTGAATCCGATCAACAGCTCGATGATCGCGACGGCTCTCGTGCCGATCGCGGCGAGCATGCACGTCTCGGTCGGCCAGACCGCGTCGCTCGTCACCGCGCTCTACCTCGCCAGCGCGATCGCGCAGCCCACGGCGGGCAAGATGGCGGCGGTGTTCGGCGCGCGCCGGGTCTTCGTCGTCGGCATTGTGCTGGTGCTGCTCGGCGGCCTCGTGGGCGGCTTCGCGCCGAATCTGCTGGCGCTCCTCATCGCGCGCGTGCTGATCGGCCTCGGCACCTCGTGCGCGTATCCGTCGGCGATGATGCTCATTCAGCGCCGCGCAGCGAGCGCGGGCCTGGAGAAGCCGCCGGGCGGCGTGCTCGGCGGCTTGCAGATTGCCGGCATCGCGACCGCCGCCTTCGGCCTGCCCATCGGCGGCATCCTGGTGCAGGCCGCGGGCTGGCGTTGGGTGTTCTTCGTCAACGTCCCGGTTGCGCTCATCGCGCTGGCCGCCGCGCTGATCTGGATTCCGCGGGACCCGGCCCAGCAGGGGCCGCGGAACCTGCGCGAGGTCGTCTCGCGCATCGACCTCACCGGGATCATCGGCTTCGCGCTCGCGATGACGGCCCTGCTCGTGTTCCTGTTCTCTCTGCAGACACCCAACTGGGTTGTGCTCGGCGCCGCCGTGATCCTGTTCGCAGCCCTCACCCTCTGGGAGCTGCGGGCGACGCATCCGTTCATCGACGTCCGCCTGCTGGTGCGCAACGCCGCGCTGACGCGCACGTACCTGCGCTTCGCGCTGGTCGCGCTGTGCGTCTACATCGTGCTGTACGGCATCACGCAGTGGCTCGAGGTCGGGCGGGGAATGTCGGCGTTCACCGCCGGCCTGCTGCTGTTGCCGATGAGCATCGTCTCGGGCGTCGTGGTCGCGCCGATCTCGCGCCGCAACCTGGTGCGCGGGCCCGTCATCGTCGCCGCCCTGTGCACCCTGGCGGGCGCGGCGGGCGTGCTGTTCCTGACCTCGAGCACGAGCATCGTCTGGATCGTCGTGATCACCCTCGTCTTCGGCGTCGCGCTCGGCACGGCGTCGAGCGGCAACCAGATCGCCCTGTACACGCAGGCCGTGGGCGACCAACTCGGCGTCGCGTCTGGGCTGTTCCGCACCTTCGGCTATCTCGGCTCGATCGCCTCGTCGGCGATCACCGGAATCGTGTTCCACCAGGCGGTGAGCGACCGGGGAGTGCACCTCATCGCCTGGATCATGATCGGCGTCGGTGTTGTCGCCGTCATGCTCTCCGTCTTCGACGGTGCTCTGCGCACACCTGCCCGCACAGCTCCTACGGAAGGAAAGTAGCCCATGCCCGCCAACCCCCTCGGCCGTGCTCTGCGGAATCGCCGCGCCGGCCACCACACCCTCGTCTGGGCGCGCCCCGAGCTGCAGGCGCCCGAGAGCTTCACGCTCAGCAGCCCGGCGTTCGAGCACGGCGCGCCCATCCCCGAGAAGCACAAGGGCCGGCTCTTCGGTGCGGACATCTCGCCCGCCCTTGAGTGGACCGCGCCGCCAGCCGGCACCGCCGAGCTCGTGCTGATCGTGCAGGACCCGGATGTCCCGATGGGCAAGCCCGCCACCCACGCCCTGACGGTGGGGGTCTCGCCAGAGCTCCGGAGGATTCCCGAGAACGGGCTCGCCCACCCCAGCTCGGTCGCCGGGCTGCGGCACGGCAAGGGCGCCATGGGACGCCGCGGCTGGGGCGGCCCGATGCCGCCGCGCTCGCATGGGCCGCACTCCTACGTGTTCCAGCTCTTCGCGATCGACACTCGCCTCGAGCTGCCCGAGAGCTTCACGCTCGACCAGGTGGTCGCGGCACTCGCGGGCCACGTGCTCGCCCGCGCCCGCCTCGACGGCACCTACGAGGTGGTGTAGCCGCCTACGGCCCCACCCACTCGGAAACCCCGTCGGCGAAGCGCTGTCGCTTCCAGATCGGCACCCGCTGCTTGATCAGCTCGACGAGCTCGGTGCAGGCGGCAAACGCCTCGCGCCGGTGCGGGGCGGCGACGGCGGCGACGAGTGCCGTGTCGCCGATCTCGAGCGCGCCGACCCTGTGCACGGCCGCGACCCGCAGCCCCGTCGACGCCGCGACCTCGCGGCAGCACTCGGCGATGAACCGCTCGGCCTCTGGGTGCGCCTGGTACTCCAGCGCGCTCACATCGCGGCCGCCGTCGTGGTCGCGCACGACCCCGGCGAAGCTCACGACGGCGCCGTTGACGGATGCCCGCACGAATGCCTCTACCCCATCGATCGTGATGGGGTCGGCACTGATCGCTGCCAAGACCTCGGGTGCGGCCGCCAGATCGAGCCTGTCGAGATCATCCGTTCGCGATTCGGTCACGCGCCCCAGGCTAATCCCGCGCACGCCGGGTTATCGTGGCCCACATGACGTCGATCGCGCTGGGGATGCCGCAGCTGCGGCGCGACCCCCGCGAGCGGCCGTCGACCGCGGGTCGTCCCGACAACCCCGAGCTGATCGACCGCTTCGGGCGCATCGCTCGCGACCTGCGCGTCTCGGTGACGGAGAAGTGCTCGCTGCGCTGCACCTACTGCATGCCCGAGCAGGGCCTGCCCGCGATCGCCCGCGACGACCTGCTCACCGCAGCCGAGATCGGCCGCCTCGTCGGCGTCGGCGTGCGCGAGCTCGGGGTGCGCGAAGTGCGCTTCACGGGCGGCGAGCCCCTCATGCGGGCTGATCTCGCCGAGATCATCTCCGCAAGCCGGGCCGCCGCGCCGAGCGCCGAGTTCTCGATCACGACCAACGGCATCGGCCTCGACCACCGCCTGCCCGAGCTGCTCGCGGCGGGCCTCGACCGCGTCAACATCTCGCTCGACACGGTGAACCCCGAGCACTTCGCGAAGCTGACGCGGCGCGATCGGCTGGAATCCGTTCTCGCCGGCATCCGTGCCGCCAAAGCCGCCGGAATCTCGCCGCTCAAGCTCAATGCCGTGATGATGCGCGAGACGCTCGCCGACGCGCCGCAGCTGCTGGCGTGGGCGCTCGAGATCGGCGCGCAGCTGCGCTACATCGAGCAGATGCCGCTGGATGCCGACCACAACTGGGCCCGCGACCACATGGTGACGGCGGCCGACCTCATCGCGGTGCTGAGCGAGCATTTCGAACTCACCGAGGTGGGCCGCGACGACCCGTCGGCGCCTGCCGAAGAGTGGCTCGTCGACGGTGGTCCCGCCACGCTCGGCATCATCGCCTCGGTCACCCGCACCTTCTGCGAGGCGTGCGATCGCACTCGCATCACCGCGGAGGGCACGGTGCGCTCGTGCCTGTTCGGGGACGACGAGACCGATCTGCGCGCTCTGCTGCGCAGTGGGTGCACGGATGCCGACATCGCCGAGTTCTGGCGCGCGGCGATGTGGAACAAGCAGGCCGGGCACGGCATCTCGCTGCCTGACTTCGCTCCGCCCGTGCGGTCGATGGGGGCGATCGGTGGCTGAACTCACCATCCGGTATTTCGCGGCGGCGGCCGAGGCGACCGGCGTCGAGAGCGAGGCGCTCGCCGTAGAGCCCGCGACGCTCGGCGCGCTGCAGGATGCGCTCGTCGAGCGCTACGGCGAGCCGATGCAGCGGGTTCTGCGCTCGGGGTCGTTCCTCGTGGGCGGCATCGTGCGCCGTGCGCGCGACACGGCCGTCTCGGGAACGGTCGACGTGCTCCCGCCCTTCGCCGGTGGCTGAGCAGCGGCGCGCTGTGCGCAAAACTCCGGGAAGATGCGGCGGGAGCCCTCTTCGAGCCGCGGTTTCCCGCGGATACACGCCCACCGGTACTCGATCGCCCCGGAGTTTTGCGCAGCGCGCGGCGTTCAGTAGCGAGGAACCGACGCATCCACCTCGCGCGACCACGCGTCGATGCCGCCGGCGAGCGAGGTGACCGACTCGAAGTCGAGCTGTCGCAGCTGGTCCCGCGCGACCGCAGACCGATATCCCGAGTGGCAGTAGACGACAGTGGGTGCCGCGGCATCGAGCTCGTTCCAGCGCGCGGCGAGCTGCCGCGACGGGATCAGAATCGCGCCGGGAAGCGACGCGAGCTCGGCCTCCCACGGCTCGCGCACGTCGACGAGCTGGATCGCCTCGCCGGCGTCGCGCAGCGCGGCTAGGGCCTCGGCCGAGATCTCGTCGGGGGTGTCGTCGGGCAAGGGGGTCATGGCAGTGGCATCCGTTTCTTCAGTCATGGCAATTCCGCAAAAGACCTCGTAGTCGATGAGCTCGGTCACCGGCATCCGCTCGGGGTCCCGCTCGTACGCAAGCTCACGAAAACCGCCGGACCGCGCGTCGTATGCGACCACGCGCCCGAGCAGCGGCGAGCCGATCGCCGTCAGCAGCTTCACGGTCTCTGACACGAGCAGACCCCCGACCACAGTGCACACCGACGGCAGCACGCCGGCCTCGGCGCACGACGGCACGGTGCCCGGCTCGGGCGGCACGGGGAAGAGGTCACGATAGGTGGGTCCCTGGGCGTCCCATGAGACGCCGACCTGGCCACCGAACTGGTGCACGGCGCCCCACACCGACGGGATGCCGGTAATGGTCGCCGCGTCGTCGACGAGGTACCGCGTCGGGAAGTTGTCGCTGCCGTCGATCACCAGGTCATAGGCGCCGAACAGCTCGAGCGCGTTCGCCGATGAGAGCCGGTCGAGGTGAGCGCGCACGGTCACCTCGGGGTTCAGCTCGCGCAGCCGCGCCGCGGCCCGCGCAGCCTTGGGTGCGCCGACGTCGAAGGGAGCGTAGAGCGTCTGCCGGTGCAGGTTCGTCTCGTCGACGACGTCCTCGTCGACGATGCCGATCGTGCCTACGCCCATGGCCGCGAGCTGAGGCAGCACCGCGCTGCCGAGGCCGCCGGCGCCGATCACGAGCACGCGCGCCTGCCCGAGCGCCGTCTGCCCGCCCGCGCCGAAGCCGGGCAGCATCAGCTGGCGGGAGTAGCGCGCGAGGTCGGCCATCCCTCGATTCTCACACCGACTGCGCACCGCGCTATAGCTCCGGATGAGCACGCCTGCGGTCAGAGGCGCGGGGATCCGCAGCTGTGGCGCGGCCGGAGGCTCAGCTCCACAGCGCGACGTGGAACTTGTTGCCCCGGCGGGACAGACCGCGCGAGCCCGTCGGCGAGACCATGGCGGCGGTCGCCCCGGCCGTCGTGACGAAGCGCTGCAGCAGGCGCGCCTCGGCCGGGGCGCGGCCCCCGTCGAGCATCGTCGCCCACCACATGCCGGTGATCGGGGTGTCCGCCACGGGCAGCCGCACGAGGTCGGCGCCCCCGGCGCCCTCGGACCCCGACCCCGCCTCCGCGACCCGGCGCCCGGCGACATGGCGCAGCGCCAGCATGACGCCCTCCCCGCCGGCGACCGCGGCAAGGGCATCCGTCTCGCTCGTCAACTCGACGATCTCGGGAAGCGCGGGCAGCCGGCCGAACCAGCGCCCCTCCTCCGTCGACGGCTCGAAGCTGCCCGGCCCGGCGAACCACGGCACGGAGAGCAGCCGGCCGATCGGCACGGGCCCGCGCACGGCGGCGAGCGGATGCCGCGCCGAGGCGACCATGATGCGCTGGTATTTGAAGAACGGCACGAGCTCGAGCCCGGTGCTCGCCGCGAGCGCGGGCCGCGCGCCGAGCGCGATGTCGTAGGCCCGTTCGCGCAGCAGGGTGGCGACGTCGTCGGCGGCCTCGACGATGACGTCGACCGCACCCGAGCGCGCCTTGCCGAACAGATCGAAGACCCGCCCCGCGGCGTGCTCGGCGAAGGCGGCCGTGGCGAGCACGCGCAGCTCCGACTCCGACGCCCCGGCATGCGCGACGTCGCGCCGGGTCGCCTCGGCGAGACCCACCATCTCGCCCGCCCGCTCGGCCAGAGCTCGGCCGCCGGGGGTCAGCGTGATGCCCGTCGGCGAGCGCGTGAACAGCGGGTCGCGCAACTCGGCGCGCAGCGCGGCCACGGCGGACGACACCGCCGGCTCGCTGATCCCGAGAGCGGCTGCGGCGGCCCGGAGCGACCCGAGACGGGCCACGAGGGCGAAGGTCCGCAGCTGGCTCAGCGTCATTGCCACAGCCTGATAACCCTTCGCTTATGTCGATGTTGACACTCCCTCACGCCGGGGGCAATGTATGCCGCAGCGGGCCGACCCGACGCCCGTTCGCAATGCCGCGAGAAAAGGGGACCGCCATGCAGATTCCGGCGCCGTTCGACTACGCGAAGGCGGCGAGCGTCGACGAGGCGGTCGCGCTGCTCGCGAGATACGGCGAGGACGCCCGGCTGATCGCCGGCGGCCACAGCCTGCTGCCGATGATGAAGCTGCGCCTGGCGCGGCCCGAGTGGCTCATCGACATCAACGCGCTCGATGACCTCGACTTCATCCGCCGCGACGGCGACCGGCTGCGCATCGGCGCGCTGACGCGGCACCGCACGCTGCTCGAGTCCGACGAGGTGCGCGCGTTTTTCCCGATCATCACGGATGCCGAGCGCGTCGTCGCCGACCCCGTCGTGCGCAACCGCGGAACGATCGGCGGCTCGCTGTGCCAGGCCGACCCCGCCGAGGACCTGTCCACCGTCTGCACGGTGCTCGGCGCCGAGGCGGTCATCCACGGCGCGAACGGCGATCGCGTGATCGGCATGGAGGACTTCCACCGCGGCCCCTACGAGACCGCGGTCGAGTTCGACGAGATGCTCACCGAGGTGCGGCTGCCGATCCGCGAGCGCAGCTCAAGCGCCTACCAGAAGGTCGAGCGCCGCGTCGGCGACTGGGCCGTGGCAGCGGCCGGCGCCGCCGTGACGCTCGGCGACGACGGAGCCATCGAGGACGTCGCGATCGGGCTGACCGCCGTGGGGGTCGAGACGAGGGTGACGGATGCCGAGGCGGTGCTGCGCGGCCGGCATCCGTCTGACGAGCTGATCGCCCAGGCCGGGCAGGCCGCCGCGCGCGCCGCCGAGCCGATCGCCGACCAGCGCGGCTCGGAGGACTACAAGCGACACCTCGCCGACGTGCTCACCCAGCGTGTTGTGAGGCGGGCCATCGAGAGAATCCAGGCCGCCGCCAGCGGCGGAACGCTTTGAATAAGGGGTGCGCATGACGATGCATGTGACGATGACGGTCAACGGGAATGAGGTCGAGCGCGACATCGAGCCGCGCGTGCTGCTCGTGCACTTCCTGCGCGAGGACCTCGGCCTCACGGGCACGCACTGGGGCTGCGACACCTCGAACTGCGGCACCTGCGTCGTGCAGCTCGACGGCGAGCCGGTGAAGTCGTGCACGGTGCTCGCGGCGATGGCCGACGGCCACAGCATCAGGACCGTCGAGGGCCTCGAGCAGGGCGGGCAGCTCGACCCGATCCAGCAGGGCTTCATGGAGGAGCACGGCCTGCAGTGCGGCTTCTGCACCCCGGGCATGATGCTCACGGGCCGTGCGCTGCTCGACCGCAACCCGAACCCCGGCGAGGGCGAGATCCGCGAGGCGATCTCTGGGCAGATCTGCCGCTGCACCGGCTACGCGACGATCGTGCGGGCCGTGCAGTGGGCGGCAGAGCACGGGGGCACGGATGCCGCAGGCGCCGGCCCCACCAACGGGCAGCTCGAGACCGAGGGGGCGCACGCATGACCATCATCGACGAGCCGAAGACAGGGTCGCAGCCGCAGTCGGGCTACGAGCACGGCCGCGGGCATGCCCACAACCACGCGGCGGCCGACGCCGACCGCCCGGTGGGCTTCGGCCGGCTGCAGCGCAAGGAGGACCCGCGCTTCGTGCGCGGGCAAGGTAACTACACCGACGACGTCGTGCTGCCGGGCATGCTGCACGGGGCGATCCTGCGCGCGCCCGTCGCGCACGCGCGCATCGTCTCGATCGACGTGAGCGAGGCGCTCGCCCGCCCCGGCGTGCGCGCGGTGCTCACCGGCAAGGACCTCGAGCCGCTCAAGCTCGCTTGGATCCCGACGCTCTCCTACGACGTGCAGGCCGTGCTCGCGACCGACAAGGTGCGCTTCCAGGGGCAGGAGGTCGCGTTCGTCATCGCCGACGACCGCTACGCCGCCCGCGACGCGCTCGAGTCGATCGACGTCGAGTACGACATCCTGCCGCCGCTCGTCGACGCGCGGCACGCGCTCGACCCCGACGCGCCGCTGATCCGCGACGACCTCGAGGGCCGCACCGACAACCACATCCAGGACTGGGAATGCGGCGACAAGGATGCCACGGCATCCGTCTTCGACACCGCCGAGGTCGTCGTCAAGCAGGAGGTCGTGTACCCCCGCGTGCATCCCGCGCCGATGGAGACCTGCGGCGCGGTCGCCGACTTCAACCCCGTCTCGGGCGAGCTCACGCTATACGAGACGAGCCAGGCGCCGCATGCGCACCGCACCGTGATCGCGATGGTCTCCGGCATCCCCGAGCACAAGATCCACCTGATCTCTCCCGACATCGGCGGCGGCTTCGGCAACAAGGTCGGCATCTACCCGGGCTACGTGCTCGCCATCGTCGGCTCGATCGTGACGGGGCATCCGGTCAAGTGGATGGAGGACCGCAGCGAGAACCTCATGTCGACGTCGTTCGCGCGGGACTACATCATGCAGGGCGAGATCGCGGCGACCCGGGACGGGAAGCTGCTCGGCCTACGTGCCGACGTGCTCGCCGACCACGGCGCGTTCAACGGGGTCGCCCAGCCGACGAAGTTCCCCGCGGGCTTTTTCAATCTGTTCCCGGGCAGCTACACCTGGGAGGCGGTCTACGGGAAGGTCACCTCGGTCTACACGAACAAGGCGCCGGGCGGTGTGGCGTATGCCTGCTCCTTCCGCGTCACCGAGGCGGTGTACTTCGTCGAGCGCATGATCGACCGGCTCGCGATCGAGCTCGACATGGACCCGGCCGAGCTGCGGCTCAAGAACTTCATCAGGCCAGAGCAGTTCCCCTACGACAACAAGGCCGGCTTCGAGTACGACTCCGGCGAGTACGAGAAGACCATGCGGCACGCGATGAAGCTCATCGGCTACGACGAGCTGCGCCGCGAGCAGGAGGAGAAGCGGGCGCGCGGTGAACTCATGGGCATCGGCATCTCGTTCTTCACAGAGGGGGTCGGCGCCGGCCCCCGGAAGCACATGGACATCCTGGGACTCGGCATGGCGGACGGGGCGGAGCTGCGCATCCACCCGACGGGCAAGGCCGTCGTGCGCATCTCGGTGCAATCGCAGGGCCAGGCGCACGAGACGACCTTCGCGCAGATCGTCGCGGAGGAGATCGGGATTCCGCCCGAGGACATCGAGGTCGTGCATGGCGACACCGACCGCACCCCCTTCGGCCTCGGCACCTACGGCAGCCGCTCGACCCCGGTGAGCGGCGCGGCCGTCGCGCTCGTCACCCGCAAGGTGCGCGACAAGGCCCGGCTCATCGCCGCCGCCATGCTCGAGACCCGTCCAGAGGACCTCGAGTGGGAGAAGGGCCGGTGGTTCGTCACGGGCGACCCGAGTGCAGGCAAGACGATTCAGGAGATCGCGCTGGCGGCCCACGGCACCATGCAGCTGCCCGAGGGCGTCGACGGCAATCTCGACGCCGAGGTCACCTACGATCCGCCGAACCTCACCTACCCCTACGGCGCCTACTTCTGCGTCACTGACATCGACAAGGACACCGGCAAGGTGACCGTGCGCCGCTTCCTCGCCGTCGACGACTGCGGCACCCGCATCAATCCGATGGTCATCGAGGGGCAGGTGCACGGCGGCCTCACCGACGGCGTCGGCATGGCGCTCATGGAGATCATCGAGTTCGACTCGGACGGCAACAACCTCGGCGGATCGTTCATGGACTACCTGATCCCCACGGCGATGGAGGTGCCCGACTGGGAGACCGGCTTCACCGTCACCCCCTCGCCGCACCACCCCATCGGCGCGAAGGGCATCGGGGAGTCCGCCACGGTCGGCTCGCCCGCCGCGATCGTCAACTCGGTCATCGACGCGCTGCGCCCGCTCGGCGTCACGGCGCTCGACATGCCCTGCACGCCGGCTCGCGTGTGGGACGCGATGCAGGGGCACGCGAAGGCACCGGTATGACGGCGATCCCGGCGGTGACGACCCGGCAGCGCGAGCTCGAGGAGCAGCGCCAGGCCTTCGTGCGCGCCACCGTGGTGCGCACGCAGCACCCGACGAGCGCCCGCGCCGGCGACGTCGCGGTCGTCGACGCGCTCGGCACGATGACCGGATTCGTCGGGGGGACGTGTGTCGAGGCATCCGTGCGCGAATTCAGCCTGCACGCCCTCGAGACCGGTGAGCCGGTGCTGCTGCAGGTGCGGCCGGGCGACGTGGGCCGCACCGAGTCCGAGGGCGCGGTCGAGGTGCACAACCCCTGCCTGTCAGGTGGATCGATCGACGTGTTCCTCGAGCCGATCGTGCCCGCGGCGCACGTCGTCGTGGTCGGCGGCTCGCCCGTCGCGCAGGCGCTCGCCCGCCTCGGCGCCGACGCCGGCTTCGAGATGGAGCTGGTCGACGGCGAGTCCTGGGAGCCGAGTGAGACGGATGCCGCACTCATCGTCGCCTCGCACGGCAGGGGCGAGGAGCCCGCGCTCGAGCGCGCCCTCACGGCCGGCATCCCGTATATCGGCCTGGTCGCGAGCGGCAAGCGCGGCGCGGCGGTGGTCGCCTCGCTCAACGTGCCCGACGAGCTGCGGCAGCGCGTGCACACCCCGGCCGGGCTGCGGCTCGGCGGCACGGCTCCGGCCGAGATCGCCCTCGGGGTGCTCGCGCAGCTCGTGCAGATGAGGGCGACGACAGGCGCTGGCGAAAGCACGTCGGCTCCGGCATCCGCTTCTCCCACCACCGCAACCGACCCCGTCTGCCACATGACGGTCGTCGCCGCCGATCCGACCCCGCACGCCGACATCGACGACCAGACGGTGTGGTTCTGCTCCGACGGCTGCAAGTCCGCGTTCCTCAGCGATCCGAGCGCCTATGCCGCCGCGTGACGCGCGCTTCGCAGCGCTTGTGCTGGCGGCAGGCGGCTCGTCCCGCCTCGGCCGGCCCAAGCAGCTGCTGCCCTACGGCGACGGGCTGCTGCTCGACGCCGTGCTCGACCTCGCCCGCGGCGTGCCGTTCGAGCAGCGCATCCTCGCGCTCGGCGGCTACGCCGACGAGGTGCGTGCCGCCGTCGACACCGGCGGCTTCGAGCTCGTGCTCAACGACGACTACACGAGCGGCTGCTCGTCGTCGATCGCGGCCGCCGTGCGGGCGGTGCACGACGACGTCGACGGCGCCGTGATGCTGCTCGGCGACCAGCCAGGCGTGCGCGCCGAGACGATCGCCGCCGTGCTCGAGGGCCGCGGCGCCGCGCCGATCGCCGTCACGCGCTACGACGACGGCATCGGGCATCCCTTCGTCCTGTCCCGCGCGACGTTCCCCGCACTCGGCATGCTGCGCGGCGATCGCGGGGTGTGGAAGCTCGTCGACCGGCTCGGCGCGGCCGTCGCCCGGGTGCGGGTTCCCGGCCCCGTGCCGCGCGACGTCGACGACGAAGAGGACTATCGCGCGCTGCTGGCGGCGTCGCTGTGAGCGCGTCTGCCGGGGCCGCCGTCGAGACGCTGGTTCCTGATCGCACCGCACTCGCCGCGGGGCTCGACGCGGGCGGGTACCTCGCCGACGACGGCCTGCTCACGGCGCTCTTCCTCGCGGTGCGGATGCGCCAGCCGCTGCTGCTCGAGGGTGAGGCGGGAGTCGGCAAGACCGAGGCGGCGAAGGCGCTTGCCGCCCTGCTCGACACTCCACTGTTCCGGCTGCAGTGCTACGAGGGCATCGACGCGGGCGAGGCGCTCTACGAGTGGAACTACCAGCGGCAGCTGCTCGCGATCCGCCTGGCCGAGGCGCGCGAGGCACCGCTCGGCGACGACGACCTCTTCACCTCCGAATACCTGCTGCGCCGGCCGCTGCTGCAGGCGATCGAGCACCCCGGCCCGCGCCCGGCCGTGCTGCTGCTCGACGAGATCGACCGGGCCGACGCCGAGTTCGAGGCGTTCACCTTCGAGGCGCTCGCGGAGGGCTCCGTCACGGTGCCCGAGCTCGGCACCATCCGGGGCGCGGAGCGCCCGATTGTCATCCTCACCTCGAACCGCACGCGCGAGCTGCACGACGCCCTCACCCGCCGCTGCCTCTACCACTGGATCGACTTCCCGGAGCCTGCCCGTGTGCTCGACATCGTGCGCCACCGGGTGCCGGCGGCATCCGAGCCCCTCATCGTGCAGACCGCGGCGGCGATCGCGAGGCTGCGTGCGCTCGACCTCGTGAAGCCGCCCGGCGTCGCCGAGCTCATCGAATGGGTCTCGGCGTTCACCATGCTCGGCGTGAACCGGCTCGACGCGGAATCCGTCGCGCTCACCTGGGGCGCGGTGATCAAGAATCGCGACGACTTCGAGTCGGTCGCGGCGCTCGGGGCGGAGCGATTGGTGACGACGGATGCCTGAACCCGACGCCGCCGCCGACACCCGCGCCTTCGCGGTCGACACCGCGGCCTTCGCGGTGGCCTTCGCCGCCGCACTGCGCCGCGCGGGCCTGCCCGTCACGCCGGACCGCTCGGCCTGGCTGGTCGAGGCGCTCAGGCTGATCCCGCCGCGCACCCGCGGCGAGCTGTACTGGGCGAGCCGTGCCGTCTTCGTCACGGCGCACGAGCAGCTGCCGCGCTTCGACGCCGTCTTCGACACGGTGTTCGGCGGCGCCGTCGACCTGAGCGACTCGCGCGGCGACCCGAACGCGCCGAGCTCGGACACGATCCGCCGCCGGGCCGCCATCGACTGGCATCCGCTCGCCCCGAGCTCGAGCCAGACGAGCGACGGCCCGACCCCGCCGGCCTCGCCCGGCGACGGCGACGGGGCAGACGACGACCCGGCTCGCACCGACGCCGTGCTGCTCGCGGCGAGCCGGGAGGAGCGGCTGCACGAGACGTCCTTCGCCGCCCTCGCCGCCGACGAGCTGGCCCGCATGCGCCGCCTCGCCGAGGCGCTCGTGCTCGCGACGCCGCTGCGGCCGGGACGGCGCGAGCGCCGCACCCCGCACGAGCGCGACCGCCTCGATCTGCGCCGCACGGTGCGCGCGGCGCGGCGCACGGGCGGTGACGCCGTCAGACTGCTGCGCACGACGCCCCGGCCCACGCCGCGCCGGCTCGTGATCCTCTGCGACGTCTCCGCGTCGATGGAGCCCTACACCCGCGCGTACCTCTCCTTCATGCAGGCGGCGGTGATCACGAGCCGCGCCGAGGCGTTCGTCTTCGCGACGCGGCTGACCCGGCTCACGAGGCACCTCACCGTGCGCGACCCCGACCTCGCCCTCGAGCGGGCGACCGGCGGCGCCGAGGACTGGGCCGGCGGCACGCGCCTCGCCGACGGCATCCGTTCGTTCATCGACGAGTACGGCAGGCGCGGGGCCGCGCGCGGCGCCGTCGTGGTCGTGATCTCGGACGGCTGGGCGCAGGACGACCCCGCCGACATCGCGCGCCAGCTGGCCAGGCTCGCGCGCCTTGCGCACCGCATCGTCTGGGTGAACCCGCGCAAGGCCGCGCCCGGCTACCGGCCGCTCACCGGCGGCATGGCCGCGGCGCTGCCCTACTGCGACGCCTTCGTGAGCGGGCACAGCTTCGCCGCGCTGCACGAGCTCGTCCGCGTCATCGCGGCCGACGAACCATATCGAAAGAGAAGGACTGAGTGATGGATCTGGACAGCAGCTTCACGGTCGAGGCGCCGATCGACGAGGTGTGGGCGACGGTGATGGACGTCGAGCGGGTGGCGGGCGCCGTCCCGGGCGCCGAGCTGACCGAGAAGCTCTCGGACACCTCGTACCGCGGCCTCGTCAAGGTGAAGGTCGGCCCGCTGAGCATGCAGTACCGCGGCCAGATCGAGCTGGTCTCGCGCGACGACGCGGCCCACGTCGCGACGTTCAAGGGCAAGGGGCAGGAGAAGGCGGGCCAGGGCACCGCCGAGGGCACCGCCACGGTCACCCTCACCGAGAATGGGGGAGTGACGACAGGTGTCGTGCACGGCGACCTCGCGCTGTCGGGCAAGGCGGCGGCGATGGGGAAGGGCGTGATAAACACGGTCGCGCAGCAGATCATGAAGGTGTTCGCGAACAATCTGCAGAGCATGCTCGCAGGCGGCGACGCCTCGAGCGGAGAGACCGCGGGCGGCGCGATCAACGGCGCGTCGCTGATGGCCGGCGCGATCGGTTCCATGTTCCATCGGGAGAAGAAGGAGTAGGCAGGCAGATGCGCGATGTGATCGACCCGCTGCTGCGGGCCTGGCGGGCGGGCGAGACCGCCGGATTGGTCACGGTCGTGCGCACCTTCAACTCCGCGCCGCGCGATCCGGGCGCCGCCATGCTGGTCACCGCCGACGGCGCGGCGGCCGGCTCGGTGTCGGGCGGGTGCGTCGAGGGCGCGGTCTACGAGCTGGCGACGGATGCCATCGCCGGCGCCGCCCCTCTGCTCGAGCGCTACGGGGTGAGCGACGACGACGCCTTCGCCGTCGGGCTCAGCTGCGGCGGCATCATCGACGTCTTCGTCGAGCCGGTCTCACGCGCCGGATTCCCCGAGCTGGAATCCGTCGCCTCCGATCTCGACGCGGACCGCCCCGTCGCGGTCGCGACCGTCATCGAGCACCCCGACCCCGCGCGGGTCGGGCTGCGGCTGATCGTGCGGCCCGACTCGGTCGAGGGCACCCTCGGTTCGCCCGTCGCCGACATGCGGGTGGGCGACGATGTGCGGGGGATGCTGGCGCAGGGCCGCACCGAGACATTGGGCTTCGGGCCAGAGGGCGAGCGCATGGGCTCCGGCATGCGGGTCTTCGTGAACAGCTTCGCGCCCGCGCCGCGCATGCTCGTGTTCGGCGCGATCGACTTCGCGTCGGCGCTCGCGCGGCTCGGCACCTACCTCGGCTACCGCGTGACGGTGTGCGACGCGCGGCCGGTGTTCGCGACCCCCGCCCGCTTCCCCGACGTCGACCAGGTCGTCGTCGACTGGCCGGCGCGCTACCTCGAGGGCGAGATCGAGGCCGGCCGCATCGACGGCCGCACCGTGATCTGCGTGATGACGCACGACCCGAAGTTCGACGTGCCGCTGCTGACCACGGCGCTGCGCGGGCCCCAGGTCGCCTACATCGGAGCGATGGGCTCGCGCCGCACTCACGACGACCGCGAGCGGCGCCTGCTCGAGGCGGGGCTCACCGCGGCCGAGCTCGCCCGCGTGCGCAGCCCCATCGGCCTCGACCTCGGCGCGCGCACCCCTGAGGAGACGGCGATCTCGATCGCCGCCGAGATCATCGCCGCCCGCTGGGGCGGCTCGGGCGCCGAGCTCGCCCAGGCGACGGGCCCCATCCACCGCCACCAGGCTCCGTCCCCAGACCTCGACCTTGCGTCGCCGCTTTCGGGCCCAAAACCGCTCGTTTAGGCCCGAAAGCGGCGACGCTATGACTCGCGCACGACCTCTGACGGCGACTTGTCGGGGCGCAGCCCGCGCCAGGACGGCTGCCGCAGCCGCCCGTCCCGCGTCCACTCGGCGAACTCCACCTCGCCGACGAGCGTCGGCGACATCCAGCGGGCGTCGCTCGCGTCGGCGCGCGGCACGTCGACGAGGGGCGTCGTCTTCCGCGCCTGCTTCTTCGCGAGCGCCGTCAGCTCATCGAGCACCCGGTCGTTGAACCCCGTTCCGACGCGGCCCACATAGTGCAGCCCGTCCTTCCCGGGAATCCCGAGCAGCAGCGACCCGACCGAGCCCGCACGCCGCCCGTTGCCCGGCCGCCACCCGGCGACGACGACCTCCTGCGTGCGGTGCAGCTTCACCTTGAGCCAGCCCTCCGAGCGCTTCCCCACCCGATACGGCGCAGACGGGTCCTTCACCATGACGCCCTCGAGCCGCAGCTCGCGCGCCCGCTCCAGACCCTCGGCGACCGTGCCGTCGAACTCGGGCGGCACCAGCACGTCGTTTTCGGAGCGCACGGATTCCTCCAGCATCCGTCGCCGCTCGTCATAGCGCTCGCCCGTCATGTCCCTGCCGTCGAGCTCGAGCAGGTCGAACAGCATGAACTTCACGGGCACGTCCTTCGCGACTCGCGCGACGTCGGCGGGCTTTGTGAGGCGCATGCGCTGCTGCAGCAGCCCGAAGTCGGGGATGCCACGCTCGTCGACGCCGATCACCTCGCCGTCGAGCACCGCGTCGTGACCGCCGAGTCGTTCGGCGAGTGAGCCGAACTCGGGGTAGGTGGTCGTGATGTCGATGCCGTTGCGGCTCACGAGCCGCGTCTTCCCGTCGCGGACATACGCGAGCACGCGCACCCCGTCCCACTTCATCTCGACGGCGATGTCGTCCTCCGGCACCGTGCGCTCGCTGCCGAGCGTCGCGAGCATCGGCTTGTACTCGCGCTTGGATTTCTTGGGAGACGGATGCTGCGAGCCACCCGTCTTCCGCGGCTTTGGCCTCGCGGGCGCAGCCCGCTCGGCGTCTCGCGCGCGACGACCCACTGGGTCGTCGCTGTTGTGCGCGAGACGCATCCGATGAATCAGCCAGTTCTTCTCATCCCCGCCCTGATGCGTCGCGATCAGCGCGACCTTCACCGGCCCGCCCCCGAGCCCGCCGTGCGGCTGCCCGTGCAGCACGGCGATCACCTCGTCGTCGCGGAACTTCTCGGCGTCGTACTCGCCGTGGTCCCAGATGTCGACGTGCCCGCCGCCGTACTCGCCCTTGGGAATGTCGCCGGCGAACTTCGCATACTCGAGCGGGTGGTCTTCGACGTGCACGGCGAGGTGGTTCTTCTCGCCGGGCTCCGGCACGCCCTTCGGCAGTGCCCAGCTGACGAGCACGCCGTCGTGCTCGAGGCGGAAGTCGTAGTGCAGCCGGCTCGCTGCGTGCTTCTGGATGACGAAGGAATGCCCCGTGCCGGGGTGTGGCTCGCCCTCCGGAACGGGCTCTGGCGTCTTCCCGGCATCCCGCTTGCTGCGGTATGTCGCGAGCTTGTCGGCACCCCGCGGCAGCAGAGGCTCGGCGACATCCCCTCGCTTCTTGATCAGCCCCATCACCTCGTGCAACTCGATCTGCCGCAGCCGCCCCGAGGTGATCTCGCCCCAGGTGCGCGGCATCGCGACATAAGGTCGCGACCGCCCGCGCAGCGAGTACGGCGTGACGGTCGTCTTCGACGCGTTGTTCTGGCTCCAGTCGAGCATCACCTTGCCGCGCCGGTCGGCCTTCTTCATCGTCGAGATGATGAGGTCGGGGTGGTCGGCCTCGAGCGAGCGGGCGAGCTCGTGCGCGGTCTGCGACACCTGATCAGAGGTGGATGCCCCGTCGAGCGCCGCATAGAGGTGAATCCCCTTGCTTCCGCTCGTCACCGGCACCGACGAGAGCCCCATGTCGTCGAGGATCGCCCGCACGAGCTTCGCCACCTCGACGCACTCGGGCAGCCCGACGCCCTCGCCGGGGTCGAGGTCGAGCACCATCCTGTCCGGGTTGCCGGGCTGGCCGGCATCCGTGAATCTCCACTGCGGCACGTGCAGCTCGAGCGCCGCGATCTGCGCCAGCCAGGTCAGCGTCGCGACATCGCCCGCCAGCGGGTAGGTGTTGTCGTGATCCTTGTGGTGGATCACCTGCCGCGGTACCCAGTCGGGCGCCCCGTCGCCGAGGTCCTTCTGGAAGAACACCATGCCCGGCTTCGAGGCCTCGCCGACCCCGTTCACCCAGCGCTTGCGTGTCACAGGGCGTCCAGAGGCATAGGGCAGCAGGTACGGCGCGACCTCGGTGTAATACCTGATCACGTCACCTTTCGTGGTGCCGGTCTCCGGGTACATCACCTTGTCGAGGTTGCTCAGCGTGAGGCGATGCCCCTCGACCTGGACGATCTGCTCGTTTTTCTTGGCCACGCGCGCAGGCTACGTGCGCGTCCGGCTTGCTTCCAGGGCCTTGACGGCGAACGGATGCCTGGGCCAGATGGATCCATGCGAGCAATCGGCAAGCGTTCCATCTCCTTCGGTCTCGTCAGTGTCCCGGTGAAGATCTACACGGCGACCGAGGACCACGACATCGCGCTGCACCAGGTGCACGACAAGGACGGCGGCCGCATCCACTACGAGCGCCGCTGCGACGTGTGCGGCAAGGTGATCCCGTTCGAGCACATCGACCGTGCCTACGACTCGGGCGACCGTACGGTGCTGCTCGACGAGGACGATCTCGAGTCGCTGCCAGAGGCGAGCCGCGACGACGTCGAGGTGGTCGAGTTCGTGCCCTCGGATCAGCTCGACCCGATCACCTTCGAGCGCAGCTACTATCTCGAACCCGAGAAGGGCGGCGTCAAGGCATACGTGCTGCTGCGGCGCACGCTTGAGCGCACCGACCGCACGGCGATCGTGCGCTTCGCGCTGCGCAACAAGACGCATCTCGGCGCACTGCGCGTGCACGAGGACGGCGTCATGGTGCTGCAGTCGCTGCTCTGGGGCGACGAGGTGCGGGATGCCGATTTCTCGGTGCTCGCGAAGCCGCCGCGCGTCACCCCGAAAGAGCAGGAGCTGGCGGATTCCCTCGTGAAGTCGCTCGAGAGCGACTTCCGCCCCGCCGACTACAAGGACGAATACCAGGAGGAACTGCAGAAGCTCATCGACGCGAAGCTCAAGAAGGGCGACGACATCGACACCGCGGCGACGTTCGGCGAGGAGCCGGAGGAGGACGAAGGGGAAGGCGCCGAGGTCGTCGACCTGATGGAGGCGCTGCGCCGCAGCGTCGACAAGAAGCGCTCGTCCCGCTCCGGTGGTCGAGTAGCCGCGAAGCGGCGTATCGAGACCCCTCCCTCTTCCGGCAACTCCCGCCGCACGGCAAACTGACCGGCGGAAGGGAGCATCATGCTGACATCCACGGCCGCATTCAGCGGCCTCGGCGTCGACGACCTCGCCGCAGCGAGGGAGTTCTACGGCGGCAAGCTCGGCCTGACCATCGACGAGAGCCCCGCTGGGCTCACCCTCGAGCTGCCAGGCGGCGGCACGCTGTTCGTCTACGAGTCGCCGGCGTTCACGCCGGCCGGATATACCGCGCTCAACTTCGAGGTCGATGACATCACGGCCGCGGCGGCCGAGCTCAAGGCGGCCGGCATCGAGCTCGAGCGCTATGAGGGACTGCCGCACGACGAAAACGGCATCGTCCGCGGCAAAGAGGCAAACCAGGGGCCGGATATCGGATGGTTCCGCGACCCGTCCGGCAACATCATCTCGATCCTGCAATCCTGACCGCCGTCATCGACGTCGCCCTCGCGGGAGCGCGCTGGGGCCAACGCGGTCAGGCGGGGTGTGCCTGACCGCGTCGGCCCCAGTCAAGGGACGCGGTTACCGGCGGGGAGTGCCGGCGGTCCGCTCCTTCCGGCGCAGCAGCAGTGCGACTGCACCGATCATCAGCAGCGCGAGCGCGGACGCAAGTGCGCCGCCGATGTTCGTGCCGGTGGTGGCGAGGTTGCCCGCCGCGACCGCGGCTGCGGCCTGGTCGAGCGTGAGCGGCGCCGCGAGAGCGCCGGCGCCGGTGATCAGACCGGTCGTCTCGGTGCCGCCGGTGCCGCCGTTACCTCCAGTGCCGCCACCGGGGTTGGTTCCGGTGCCCGGGTTCGTGCCGCCACCGGGGTTGGTTCCGGTGCCCGGGTTCGTGCCGCCACCGGGGTTGGTTCCGGTGCCCGGGTCGGTCCCGCCGCCGGGGTTGGTGCCGCCGCCCGGCGTGGTCCCGGCGTCAGAGTCGCCGAGAACGTCGGTGAGCACCGGGTCGAGCAGGCCCGACCGAGTGGTCACGTCCGAGTTCACGACGTCCTGCAGAGCGGCGACCGGATCGTCGGACTGCAGCGCCGCCGCGGCATCGGTGAGGGTCTGATCGGCGCCCGCGAGAGCATCGTTCACCGTTCCGACCGTGTCGGTGACCACGTCGTCGAGCAGGCCGCCCGCGTCGGTCAGGTCACCGACGAGGTTTCCGCCCGACTCGACGTCAGTGAGGATGTCGTCGGTGTCCGCGGCCGTGTCGCCGACGAGGCCCCCCTCGACGAGCGCGCCGTCACCGGCGATGTCGTTGAGCGCCGAATCGTCGCCGGTCACGTCCGCGATCGGCGAGTCGTCGCCGGTCAGCGGGTCGAGCGGGCTGTCCGAGCCGAGGATCGGGTCGACCACGGGGTCACCGACGACCTGGTCGAGCACGGTGCCCGGGTCGGTCAGATCCTCCAGGACATTGCCGTTGTCCGTGAGCTGGTCAACGACGTTGTCGTCGCCGAGCAGCGAGTCGACGACGCCGTCGTCGAGGCCCAGCGCCGAGGTCACCGGGGCCGTCACGGCAGAGGCGCCGCCGGCCGGAGCCGTCGTCCCGCCGGCGGTGTCGCTGTCACCGAGCAGGTCGGTGGCCGCGTCGTCCGTCAGGCCGGTCGAGTCGAGGGCATCAGCGGTGTTGCTGCCAGCGTCCTGAACCGTCTGCGACACATCGCCGGCGACATCGCCGCCGGTGAGCAGGTCGTTGAGCGTCTGGGCGGTGTCACCCAGAGCGTTCGACACCAGGCCGTTCGACACCTGATCGGTGACGTTCGCCGCGGCATCCTGCCCGGTGGCGGTGAGGTCGTTCACCACGCCGTCGACGTCGGTGCCGAGATCGTCGGCGACCGGGTCGCCGTTCGCGAGGTCGCTGATGACGGCGTCGGTGTTGGCGGCCGCGTCGCCGACGAGGCCCCCCTCGACCAGCGTGCCGTCACCGGCGACGTCGTTCAGCCCGCCGTCCTGCCCGAGCGCGGCATCCACGATGTCCGTGGTGGCCGTCGTGCCGGTCAGGGTGTCAGCGGTGTCGGTCACCGGGGAGAGCGTGGCGGGCAGCTCGCTGTCCGAGCCGAGCAGCGGGTCCAGCACGTCGTCGCCGGCGAGGGTGTCGACGGGGCTGTCCGGGCCGGTGAGGTCTTCGAGCGGCGTCGTGTCGGCGCCGCCGAGCAGCGCAGAGGTGGCGTCCGTGAGGCCCGTGTCCGTGACCGGGGCGAGCGCATTCGCGACGTCGTCGCCCGCGACCGTGTCGGTGCCGGGGTCCGAACTCGTCGCGGTCGTCGTGCCGAGCGTGTCGGCGAGGGCGTCGTCGGCGAGGCCGGTGCTGTCGATGGCATCCGCCGTGCCCGTGAGCGCGTCGTTCACCGTGGTGCCGAGGTCGTCCCCAGCCGAAGCCGGGTCGCCCGCCAGCACATCGCCGACCACGTTCGAGACGTTGTCGGTCGCGGTGGGCACGACGCCCGTGTCGCCGAGCAGCTGCGAGCTGTCGGCCTGCGCGTCGTTCAGCGTCGTGTTGACGTCCGAGACCGCATCCGACACGGTGTCGGTCACGGCGCCGGCGACGTCCCCGCCCGAGGTGGCCGCGTTCAGCACGCTGTCGACGTTGGTGGCGGCGTCGCCGACCGTGCCGCCGTCCACGAGGCTGCCGTCACCGGGAACGTCTGCTGCTGCGGAATCCGCACCCACGGCGCTGTCCACGACGGTCGGGATCGCGGTGCCTGCGGTCGCCTGGTCGACCGCGCTGGTCACCGGAGCGATGGCGGTGTCGGCGCCGACGACGCTGTCGAGCACGGTGTCGCCCGCGGTCGCATCGACCGGCCCGTTGTTGTCCACGAGCGACGAGACCAGATCGGTGCCCGACGCGTTGGACGCATCTGAAGTTGAGGTGGTCGGGTCGTCTGTTGCGGCATTCGCCGCTGCGGCCCCTATGAGGGTCAGACCCCCGAGGGCGACTGCGAACCACAGCGCCCTCACGGCATTGGCTTTCATGGAAGAACTCCTTGACTGGGTAGGAGGGAGCACCGCTAGAGACGGCGCTCCAAAGGACGCGTCTGTCCGCCACGCGCTCGCCGCGAGGGCAAGCGGGCAGACTGCGCCCTACCTAGTCAGGTGAGGAGTCGTGCTCGAAGACGGGGGATGCCGGCAGGGCATCACCGTCGACGAGGGAGGAGAGCCCCGCACCGACTGCGGAGAAGTCGAAGGCGCTGAGCGCGCCGGCAAGCTGCGTCGGCCCGCCGCCACCTGAGGACCCGCCGGCCGAGGCGCTCGCCCCGGAGCCGCTCAGCCCCGAGAGAGGCGACAGCGGCCCGGCGGGCAGGCCGGACGGCACAGCGCCGCTGACGGATGCCGGGGTGACGGATGCCTGTGCGAGCTCACCCGGCGACGCGACAGCGCTGTACCGATCCGGCGCAGCGCCCCGCAGCGGGCCGAACGGACTCGTCGCCTGAGGCGTGGTGGGCGCGGTCGCAGGCGCAGGCGCGCTCGCACTCGAGGGCATGGTCGCCTCGTCGAGTGAACTCGGGTCGGCGCTGCTCGGCAGCGCACCGCTGACGACGGGCACGGATGCCCCGCCAGAGCCATCCCCGCTGAGATTGCTGCCAAGCGCGTCGCCGGTCTGGGTCAGGGTCGTGCCGACCACGCCGGACACCGTGGAGACCGTGTCGTCAAGTCCTGCGCCCGCGGGCGCGGTGACGGTTGAAATCGGCTTCTGACCGGCGATTTCGTTCACGACTCCGCCGACGATCGGGACTGTCTCGACGTCGCCGACGACGCCGTCGACGGTGCCGGAGACCGCGCCGAGAACCGACGAGACCGGCTTCGCCGCAGCAACGGCCGAGGTCGTCTTCGTCACCGGTGCGGTGACCTGCGTGACGGTCGCGGCGACCGGGGCGGTGATCTGCTTCACGGGCGCCTGCACGGGCGCGGGAAGGGCGTTCACCGCCGTCGAGACGACGGCCGAGACGGTCGACGTCGCGGCCGGAACGACCGGGCTCACGCTGCCGACCGCTGCGTCTGCGGTGCTCGTGACCGCTCCGAGCGTCGACCCGACGCCCTGCAGGACGGGGCCGAGCAGCGAGTCGTCGGTGCCGGACGGGGCCGAGACCGAAACGGTGTCCGCGTGCGCCGCAGACGGCGCCAGCACCTGGGAGAGAACGAAGAATCCGCCGCCGACGGCGGCCGCGATCAGGGCACCGCGAATCGTGGCTTTGAGCCACGACGGTGCGCGCCGATCGGATTCCATTCCCATTCCCCCCTGAACGTGACGGATCAGGGGCAGGCTAACTGACAGATGGCAGGAACTCAACGGGTGGTGGGAATCCGCCTCCGTCGGAACGTCCCGCCGCGGGGGTTGGCAGTGGGACGCCCGTCAGGAGGGGGCGCGAGGATCGCTCGCCTTCTCAGCACAACAGACCAAGCGGCGCGGGGCAAGCCGCCGCATCGGGGGACGTCGCAATCCGACACCGAGGTCGGGCGCCGGGGTGGGAATATCACTGCCGTACTCGCAGTTCTATGCAAACGTATGGAAATGGCCGGCCGGGAACCGGCCCCACAGACGAAACGGAAGCAGCGGGCAATGTCCTCTTCATCAATGCAGTTCGGGCTCTTCTCGGTCAGCGACATCACGCCCGACCCGACGACGGGCGTGACGCCGAGCGAGGCCGAGCGCATCAAGGCCGCGATCGCGATCGCGAAGAAGACCGAGGAGGTGGGCATGGATGTCTATGCCATCGGCGAGCACCACAATCCTCCGTTCTTCTCGTCGTCGCCGACCACGCTGCTCGCGGCGATCGCGGCCCAGACCGAGCGCCTCGTCGTCTCGACGGCGACGACGCTCATCACGACGAACGACCCGGTGAAGATCGCCGAGGACTTCGCGATGCTGCAGCACGTGTCCGACGGGCGCGTCGACCTGATGCTGGGCCGTGGCAACACGGGCCCCGTCTACCCGTGGTTCGGCAAGGACATCCGCTCCGGCATCCAGCTCGCGATCGAGAACTACGCGCTGCTGCACCGGCTGTGGCGTGAGGACGTCGTCGACTGGGAGGGTCACTTCCGCACCCCGCTGCAGGGCTTCACCTCGACGCCGCGCCCGCTCGATGGCGTGCCGCCCTTCGTGTGGCACGGCTCGATCCGCAGCCCGGAGATCGCCGAGCAGGCGGCATATTACGGCGACGGATTCTTCGCGAATCACATCTTCTGGCCGGCATCCCACACCCAGCGCATGATCGCGCTGTACCGCCAGCGCTTCGCGCACTACGGCCACGGCGAGGAGAGGGACGCGATCGTCGGCCTCGGCGGCCAGCTGTACCTCGCGAAGAACTCGCAGGACGCGAAGCGCGAGTTCCGGCCGTACTTCGACAACGCACCGGTCTACGGCCACGGCCCGACCCTCGAGGAGTTCACGGAGCAGACGCCGCTCGCCGTCGGCAGCCCGCAGGAGATCATCGACAAGGTGCTCGGCTTCCGTGAGTACGTCGGCGACTACCAGCGCCAGCTCTTCCTGATGGACCACGCCGGCCTGCCGCTCTCGGCCGTGCTCAAGCAGCTCGACCTGCTCGGTGAGGAGGTCATCCCCGTGCTGCGCCGCGAGCTCGACGCCCGCCGCGCCCCCGGCGTGCCTGACGTGCCGACCCACGGGTCGCTCGTCGAGGCGAACGGCGGCCCGCGCGAGTTCCGCCCCGGCGCGAACCGCGGCGACAACCTCACCGATGGCTCCCCCTACCAGAACGCCCCCGCCTCGCTGGTCGAGTAGCGCGCAGCGCCCCCGTCGGTCGAGTAGCGCGCAGCGCGTATCGAGACCCTTCTTCCCGAAAGGACACCAATGCCCACCCGCAAGCTCGCCGTCGTCGCCTCCGGCGTCGGCGCCCCCTCTTCGACGCGCATGCTCGCCGACCGCCTCGCGGCGGCCGCGATCGAGGCGCTTCATGACGAGTTCGAGACCGATGCCCAGGCATCCGTCTTCGAACTCCGTGACACCGCGAAGGACGTCACCAACAACCTGGTGACCGGATTCCCCAGCCCGAAGCTCGCCGAGGTGATCGAGACGGTCGCGGGCGCCGACGGCCTCATCATCGTGACGCCGGTCTTCAACGCGTCGTTCAACGGCCTCTTCAAGTCGTTCCTCGACGTGATCGAGCCGAGCGCGCTGACCGGCCTGCCGACGCTGATCGGCGCGACCGGCGGCTCGCCGCGGCACTCGCAGGTGCTCGACTACGCCATGCGCCCGGTCCTCACCTATATGCATGCCGACGTGCTGCCGACCGGTGTGTACGCCGCGACTGAGGACTGGGCGGGCCAGACGGATGCCTCACTGCCCACCCTCCCCGACCGCATCGCGCGCGCCGGCCGGGAGTTCGCCGCCCGCGTCGCCGTCACCGACCGCTCCAGCCGGATCAGCGACCCGTTCGCACTCGACGGCTCGTTCTCGGTGACGGGCGGTTTCTCCGCGGAGTAGTCCTCCCGACACGCCGACGAGCCTGCTGGTCGAGTAGCGGCCGAAGGCCGCGTATCGAGACCCTCTCCCTGTGCAGAACCCCGCTGAATGTCAGTGGTTCCGCGGATCCTGGTTGTGGATGAAAGTGTGGGCAAGCTGTGTTGAACACTGTGGAAGAAAAAATCCTGGAAACACCACATCTAGTGGCATGACATTCGTGTAATTCCGGATATATAGTGTTCCTACCGCACACGCGGAAGGGGCTCGCAGCCCCGAGTGTTCACCACATAAGCTTCGATTCGAGGGGGCAACCATGGACTACGAGAGCAACGACACCGTCGGCGGTTACGCGGTTCCCGTCGACCCGATGGACCTGCTGCAGTGCGACAGCTGCCAGTAGGCACCACAACTTCCTGAGGGGCCCCGGTCATGCGACCGGGGCCCCTCATCTTTTAAGCTGAAGTCCTGCGGCTCAGCGCACCTTCTTGACCGGGATGATCGCGAGCGCGCCGAGAATGGCGGCGACGCCCGCGCCCCAGAGCATGAGCGTGTAGTTCTGCTGGGTGGCGGAGCCGACGCCCAGCAGGAAGGCCGCTAATGCAGGTGCGAGCGACTGCGGCAGCGCGTTCGCGATGTTGAGCACGCCGAGGTCCTTGCCCGGGCGGTCGGCGTTGGGCAGCACGTCGACGACGAGGGCGGTGTCGACGGCCGAGTAGATGCCATAGGCGGCGCCCATGATCACCTCGGCGACGTAGAAGGAGCCGACCGTCGAGCTGTGCGCGAGCACGATGAGGCCGAGCGCGGTGAGTGCGGTCGATCCGCCGACGAAGATCTTGCGGCGCCCCAGCTTGTCGGAGAGCCAGCCGGATACCGCGGCTGCGGCCATCAGCACGATCGTGTAGAGCAGCACGCCGAAGGCGATCGCCGAGGTCGCCTTCGCGGTGCTGAGGCCGATGTGGTCCTCCATGTACAGCAGCCGGTAGGTGGTGAACATGAAGGTCGCGAAGATGATGAGGAACCGCGACCACCAGGCGAAGCCGAAGTCGGGGTTCTTGAACGGGTTGGTCCAGAACGAGCTCACGATGTTCACCAGAGTGAAGCGCTTGAGCGGGTACTCCGGCAGCTCGTCGCGGCAGACAGCGGCGTACACGACGATGAAGATGACCGCCACGATGCCGGGGATGATGAAGAGCAGCGGCAGCTGGGAGACGAGGAACACCGACAGGTAGGTGCCGGCGAGGATGGCGATGTTCTGTGCCAGGGCGATGACGCTGGAGGAGCGGGCGCGCTGGATCTCCGGAACGTTGTCGGCGAAGCTCGCCGTGAGCGCGGCGAACGCGGCGTTCGCCGCCACCTGGCCGAGCAGCCACGCGAAGATCAGCTCGATGGTGCTGTCCGCGAACGCGATCCACGCGAGGGCTCCGAGGAAGACCACGATGCCGCCGATCATCCAGGGGCGTCGCCGGCCCCAGCGGGTGCGGGTGCGGTCGGACAGCGCGCCGGCGAGCGGATTCGCGAGCAGGGCCCCGAAGGCGCCGATCGGCAGCACGGTGCCGATCACGGTGGCGGGGTGGGCCGGGTCGATCTGCTGCGCCTTGAGCTGCATGCTCACCATGACCGGCGTGAGCAGGGCGGCGAACAGGCCGAACTGGGCGAGGAACAGGCCGACCTGATACCTCGGACCGACCAGGGTGGTCGCGATGGGCTGGGTGAGGGGAGCGGCGGCCGGAAGGGGATCCGACGGCGAGATGGGTCCGGGCGAAGTCATGACGCCTCCTTGAGTCAGGGAAAAACCATACAGTGGCAGGGTTTGCGGCTATGATCGTACCTGACCGTGAGGTCATGTCCATCCCGGTGCGCGCCTCAGCGCCGCGGAGACGCAGCGCAGCGAAAGGGAATCCGATGCACGCCTCCCCGGTGTCGGCGGGATGGATGCGTGTTGGCGCCGCCGCCCGCGCTACAGGGGCGCGGGGCCGTTCAGCGGCTGGTGTCCGAGGATCCGGGAAAGAGCCGTTCGAGCAGCGTCAGGGAGCGACGCACGTCGACCTCGTCCGGCGCGAGGAGCCACTGGACCTGCAGGCCGTCGGAAGCCGCGATGATCAGGGCCGCGGCGTCGACCGGGTCGATGTCCGGCGCGATCCTCCCGGCATCCTGCCCCTCCCGAATGCTGTCGGCGAGGCTTGCGCGCAGCTGCCGGAAGCGGGCGCCGATGAATTCCGTGGAGATCGGATGCGCCTCCTGCAGCGCATCGGTCGCGAGCGTCGCATAGAGGCGCACCAGTCCGGGGATCGCGCGGTTGCGCTCGGCGCTGGCGGCGATCGTCTCCACAGCCCCGCCCTCGAAGCCGGCTCCGGCCGTCACACGCTCCTCGTGCTCCCGATAGACCTCGACGAGCAGCTCGTCGCGCGAGGCGAAGTAGTGGCGCAACGTGGCGTGCGACACGCCGATCGCCTCGCCGAGGGTGCGCAGCGAGGTGCCGTCGACCCCGCGTTCGGCGAACTCCTCGATAGCGTTGCGAATGATCTGGTGGCGGCGGGCGATGCCCTTCGAGTACGGTCCGCGCGCGTGCTTTCCGCCGCTGGGGTCGCCGTCGCTCATGCCGCCATCGTAGGGCGGCGACGCTCAGGCATCGGCCCACCCCGTTCTCGAGGTCGTGGGGGATCGAGCCCCCGCCGCCTCACGTCACCGCAAGAAACACCGTAAAGGAGCAACCGTGTCCCCTACGTCCGTCCAGCTGTACTCAGTGCGCGACGCCGTCGCCGAGAACGTCGACGCCGCCGTCGCACGCCTGGCCGAGATCGGCTTCACCCACGTCGAGCCGTATGCGTTCCACGAGCGCACCGCCGACTTCACGCGCGCCTTCGGCGCCGCGGGTGTCACGGCCCCGACCGGCCACGCCCCAGTGATCGACGCCGAGGACGCGTCCGCGATCTTCGACGCGGCCGCCGAGCTCGGCATGTCGCTCGTCATCGACCCCTTCATCCCGACCGACCGCTGGCAGACCGCCGACGACGTGCGCCGCATCGCCGAGCGCGTCAACGAGCTGAGCGAGCAGGCATCCGCCCGCGGCCTCGCCTTCGGCTACCACAACCACCAGTGGGAGTTCACGAACAAGGTCGACGGCCGCCCCGTCTACGAGCTGTTCGTCGAGCAGCTCGAGCCTGCCGTCAAGCTCGAGGTCGACACCTTCTGGGCGACCGTCGGCGGTGCGGACGTCCCCGCGCTGCTGCGCTCCCTCGGGGGCCGGGTGGCGGCCATCCACGTCAAGGACGGCAAGATCGATGACGCGATCCGCGACGTGCTGCCCAGCAGCGAGAGCGCGCTGATCGTGCCCGACGCGCTGAAGGCGGCGTTCGAGAACCAGACCCCGGCCGGTCAGGGCGACCTCGACGTCGCGGCGATCCTCGCCGCCGCTCCGCAGGCGCTGCGCGTGGTCGAGTTCGACGCCTACCGGGGCGACGTGTTCGACGGGATCGCCGAGTCCTTCGCGTGGCTCGCGGCGAACGACGCCGAGGTGACCGCGTGAGCACGTCCGAGCGCGCCGGCGTCGGCATCATCGGCGCTGGAGTCATCTCCGACCAGTACCTCCAGAACCTCACCCGGTTCCCCGAGGTCGAGGTGAAGTTCATCGCCGACGTCCTGCTGGACCGCGCCGCCGCACAGGCCGAGAAGTACGGGGTGCCGCACTCGGGCACGGTCGACGAGCTGCTGGCCCGTGAGGATGTCGAGCTGGTCGTGAACCTCACGATCCCGGCCGTGCACACCGAGATCGGGCACTGCATCGTGGCCGCAGGCAAGCACGTCTGGAGCGAGAAGCCCGTCGCGCTCGACCACGCCTCGGCGGCGGAGCTGCTCGCCGCGGCCGCGGCAGCCGGCGTGCGCGTGGCCTGTGCCCCGGACACGGTACTCGGCGCCGGCATCCAGACCGGACTGCGGGCGATCGCCCGCGGCGACATCGGTGAGCCGCTGACCGCGACGACGATGTTCCACGTGCCGGGGCCGGAGGCGTGGCATCCGAACCCCGATTTCCTGTTCGCCACGGGCGCGGGGCCGTTGTTCGACATGGGCCCGTATTACGTGACCACCCTCGTGCACGTCTTCGGCTCGGCGACTCGCGTGCAGGCCGTCTCGTCGAAGTCGCGCGAGACGCGCACGATCGGCAGCGGTCCGCGCGCGGGCGAGAGCTTCCCGGTCGAGGTGCCCACGCACCATGCGGCGCTGATCGAGTTCGGGGCCGGCCGCTCCGCGCAGTCGACGTTCTCGTTCCAGCACGCGCTGCCCCGCATGGGGTTCGTCGAGATCAACGGCACGGAGGGCACCATCAGCCTGCCCGACCCGAACATGTTCGACGGCGACAGCACACTGTGGCGCTATGGGCAGGCAGAGCCCGAGACGATCCCGGCGCAGGGTGCTGCGTACGGGCGCGGCACGGGTGTCGTCGAGCTGCTGCGTGCGATCCGCGCGGGTGTTCCCGAGCGCGCATCGGGCGCGGTGGCCGCGCATGTCCTCGACGTGCTGCTCGGCATCCGCGATGCCGCTGAGACCGGCACGGCCGTCGAGATCGCCTCGGCCATCGAGTCGATCGCCCCGCTACCAGAGGGCTGGGACCCGATGGATGCCGCGGCCTGAGCCCGCCTCGCCCGACAAGAGCCCCCTGCCTGGCAGGGGGCTCTTCGCGTGAAAGGGCGCCCAGCTGTCCGGAAAGATCTCATAGAACCCTCGTTAGGCTTTCCAGGTGCCGATCAATCCCGACATCCAGGGCCGCACGCTCGAGCCGACCGCGCCCTATCTGGTGGGCCGCGAGAAGATCCGCGAGTTCTCCCGTGCCGTCTTCGCGACGAATCCCGTGAACCTCGACCCGGCGGCGGCGCAGGCCGCGGGCTATGCGGACGTCGTCGCCCCGCCGACCTTCCCCATCGTGATCCAGCAGCTCACCCTCGACCAGCTGCTCGCCGAGCCCGACGCGGGCATCGACTTCAGCCGCGTCGTCCACGGCGACCAGCGCTTCAGCTACACGCGCCCGATCGTCGCCGGCGACGAGCTCACGGGGCGCCTCACGGTCACGAGCGTCAAGAGTCTCGGCGGCAATGCGATGATCACGGCTGACACGGTGGTGACGGATGCCGCCGGGGGCCACGTCGTCACCGCGATCTCCACCCTCGTCGTGCGAGCGGAGGACTGACATGAGCGACAGCATCAGCACCCTGACCGTCGGCGACGTCGTCGCCCAGGCGGCCTTCCCCCTGACGCGAGACTCGCTCGTGCGCTACGCCGGCGCCTCGGGCGACTTCAACGCGATCCACTACCGCGATGACGTCGCGGCATCGGTCGGTCTGCCGGGCGTGCTCGCCCACGGCATGCTGACGATGGGCCTCGCGGTGCAGCCGGTCTCCGACTGGCTGGGCGACCCGGGCCGCATCCTCGACTACCAGGTCCGCTTCACCCGCCCCGTCGTCGTCGACCCCGAGAACGGTGCCGAGATCCTCGTCGTCGCGAAGGTCGGCAAGCTCGACGAGGAGGCCGGCCAGGCGCGCATCGACCTGACGGTGACCGTCGGCGAGCAGACGGTGCTCGGCAAGTCCCAGGTCGTCGTCCGCCTGTGACCGACGCGACCCCTGCGCTCTCCGAGCTCACTACCCTGCACGTCGGCGGGGTGCCGGCCGCGTTCTTCGCGCCCGAGGCCGAGGCCGAGCTGATCGATGTGGCCCGCGAACTCTGGTCGCAGGACGAGCCGTGGCTGATCCTCGGCGGCGGCTCCAACACGGTCGCCCCCGACGAGGGCTACGCGGGTGCGGTGCTGCGCGTAGCGACCCGCGGCATCGAGCGCCTCGACGCGCCTACAGGCGAGGTGCGCCTGCGCATTCAGGCGGGTGAGCCGTGGGACTACGTCGTGAGCGTCGCTGTCGACAACGGCTGGGCGGGCATCGAGACCCTGAGCGGCATCCCCGGCTCGACGGGCGCCGTCCCGGTGCAGAACGTCGGAGCCTACGGGCAGGAGGTCGGCACGTCGCTCATCGCCGTCGAGGTGCTCGACGCCGAGTCCCTCGAGGTGCGCCGGCTCGAGGCATCCGCTCTCTCCCTCGGCTATCGCGATTCGATCTTCAAGCACGGCTACCAGGGCCTGATCACGGCCGTCGAGCTGAAGTTGATGCAGGCGGGCACGGATGCCTCGGCCGAGGGCGCCCCGATCGCCTACGCCCAACTCGCGGCAGCCCTCGGAGTCGACCTCGGCACCCGCGTCTCGCTCGGCGCGGCGCGCGACGCGGTCATCGCGCTGCGCCGCTCGAAGGGCATGGTGCTCGACCCATCCGATGCCGACACCTTCAGCGCGGGGTCCTTCTTCACCAACCCGATCGTGCCCGAGTCGTTCGCGCGCGCACTGCCGGGTGATGCGCCCCGCTGGCCCGTGGCCGATCAGCCCGACGACGGGCCGGTGCTCGTGAAGCTCAGCGCCGCGTGGCTCATCGAGCACAGCGGCATCGGCCGGGGTTTCGCGCTGCCCGGCTCGCGTGCTGCCGTCTCGAGCAAGCACACCCTCGCCCTCACCAACCGCGGGGGAGCGACCGCGCGCGAGATCGTCCAGCTCGCCACCTTCATCCAGGCGCGCGTCTCGAACGACTTCGGCATCAACCTGCAGCCAGAGCCCGTCATCCTCTGACGCGCCCTCGTCCGGTTCCGCCCACCGCCCTTCTCACCACCGCCCTTTCCCTACCACCCTTTTCCCCATCGTCCTTTCCCCATCGTCCTTTTCCTCATCGCCCTCCCTCACCGCGCCGATTGGTCGCGAATGGCCCCCTGCGTGGTCGCATATGGCGCGCCCTCTCTCGGAAAGCGGGCCGTTCGCGACCAGCGGGCGCCGCGTATCCTCTTGCGCCCCAGCCCTCGCCTCGCTATCTTAAACGCGATATATCGCGATATAGCGAAAGGATGCCCCATGATCCACGCCCGCGGCCTGGCCCGCACCTTCACCACCCGACGCGGCCGCGAGCGCGTGCAGGTCGAAGCCGTCAAAGGCGTCAACCTCGACGTCGAGTCCGGTGAGATCGTCGGATTCCTCGGCCCGAACGGCGCCGGCAAGACGACGACCCTGCGCATGCTGACGACCCTGCTCACCCCGACGCACGGCACCGCGACGGTCGCCGGCCACGATCTCAAGAGCGACCCCGTCGGCGTGCGCCGCTCGATCGGCTACGTCAGCCAGAGTGGCTCGACCGCGATGTCCGGCGTCAAAGCCGGCGAGGAGATCGTCGACCATGGCGCCATGTACGGCCTCGACCGCACCCGCGTCGAGGCCCGCGGCCGCGAGCTGTTCGAGCAGCTCGACCTCGACGGGCTCTGGCACCGCGAGCCGAAGACGCTCTCCGGCGGCCAGCGCCGCCGCCTCGACATCGCCATGGGCCTCGTCCACGACCCCGGGCTCGTCTTCCTCGACGAGCCGACGACGGGGCTCGACCCGCAGGCCCGCGCCAACCTCTGGGTGCACATCGCGGGCCTGCGCGACCGCCTGGGCACCACCGTCTTCCTCACGACGCACTACCTCGACGAGGCCGACGCGCTCTGCGACCGCGTCCTCGTCATCGACCACGGCGAGATCGTCGCCTCCGACACCCCCGACGCGCTCAAACGCCAGGTCGCCGGCGACCTGATCGAGCTCGTGCTGGGCGACCCCTCGCACGTCACGATCGCCGCACAGCAGCTGGCGCGCATCACGTCGGATGCCGCGACCGATGTCAACGGCGGCGTGGTCACGGGCCGTGTGCCGAGTGCGGGCGAGGAGCTGCCCGGGCTGCTGCGCTCCCTCGACGCCGCCGGTGTCGCGCTCGCCTCCATCGAGGTGCGCCGCCCGACCCTCGACGACGTCTTCCTCACCATGACCGGCCGCTCCCTCCGCGACGCCTAAGGACCACACATGTCTGCCCTCGCCACCACCGCCATCGTCTACCGCCGTCAGTTGCGTCAGAATCTGCGCAATCCGGTCTGGATCATCATCGGCCTCGCCCAGCCGGTGCTGTACCTCGTCCTCTTCGGCCCCTTGCTCAAGCCGCTCGCCGCGCAGATCGGCACGACGAACGCCTATACCTTCTTCGTCCCCGGCCTGCTGCTGCAGCTCGGACTCTTCGGCGCCCTCTTCGCGGGCTTCGGCCTCGTCTCCGAATGGCGCGAGGGCGTCGTCGAGGCCGAGCGCGTGACCCCTGCGCCGCGGACCACGCTGCTCCTCGGCCGCGTCCTTCGGGACGTCTCGCTCGTCGGCGTCCAGTCCGTCATCCTGATCGCGCTGGCGTTCGCCTTCGGGCTCGACGGGTCGATCCCCGGAATGATCCTCGGCGTCGTCATCACGATGCTGCTCGGCGGCGCGTGCTCCTCGGCGTCCTACGCACTCGCGCTGTCGACCAAGAGCGAGGACGCCCTTGCCCCGATCCTCAACAGCATCGCCCTTCCGGTGATGCTGCTCTCTGGCATCATGCTGCCGATCAGCACCGCGACCGGTGCTCCGCAGTGGCTCGTGACGCTCTCCGACGTGATCCCGACGAAGTACATCGTCAACGGTCTGCGCACCGCGTTCACCGGCGACATCTTCACCGGCCCGACGATGTGGGCGGTGTTCTGGGCCGTGGTCTTCGTGATCGCGGGGCTGTGGGTGGGCACGCGCACCTTCCGCCGCGACGCATAGCGAAGGGAGAGACGGATGCCTGGCACCAGGCACCCGTCTCTCTCCTCCCTTGATCGGCAGCGCGTGCGAAGCGCGTGCGTGTCGAGACCCGTCCCCGACCCGTCAGCTCCGCTGCCGCGTGGCCGCCTTGAGCCCTTGGGTCAGACCGATGATCAGCAGCAGCGCCCCGAGCCCCAGCGCACCGACGATCGCCCAGCCGCCGCCGCTGAGCGACAGGATCCAGTCGCTGAACGCCGCCCGGCGATCCTCCGCAAGGAGAGTCCACACGGTGAACCATCCAGCGGCCGCGAATACGAGGCCCCAGATGATCCCCGCCCAGCGCACGCGCGGAGTCGTCCGCACAGGCCGCTCCGGCCGCGGGCTGAGCCACGCGGGTTCGGCTGCCGGCAGCGAGGCCGTGGGCGCGGGTGCCGCAGAGCCATCTCCGACCGCCGCGCCTTCCGCCCCGGCATCCGTCTCGCTCGCGAACAGCTCATCGAGCTTCGCGGTGGGTGCGGTGTTCTTGTCGCTCATGTTCGTGTCCTTCAGTCGAGGTAGCCGAAGCCGCTGTCGGGGCGCTCGCCGCCCTGGTAGATGTAGACGCCGCCGTGCCCCTGCGTGACATCGATCACGAGGTCGGCCGTGCCGCCGTCGGTGTTGTCCCAGCTGCGCTGCACGGCCTTCGCGCCGTCCGCGGCGTCGAGGTGCAGCACGGGTTGCGGCTCCATCTCGCCGTCCTCGCGCTGGTACGGGTGCACCTCAGAGTCCGTGCTCGTCACGTCGACGCGCGCCTTCACCCCATCGCCGAGGTACACGGCGACGGCGCCGAAGGTCTGGTCGATCTCGACCTCGCGCGTGCCGCTCGAGCCGAGATCCGCCGCCGCCGCGTCGATCTCGACCTGGCCGGCGAACTGCGTGTACGTGATGTCCCGGTCTGCGCGCAGCTGGGTGTAGCCGACCGGAGCGTTGTGCACCGGCCAGCCGAACGAGCCGAGCCCGATCACCATGGTCGCGATCGCGAGGAACGCCAGGAAGCCGCTGCGGCGTCGCGCCGCCCCGGCGACGACCATGCCGAGGCCGATCGCCATGAGCGCGACGGCCATGCCGATGGGCGCGGCATAGCGGCTGATGTCCGCGTCGCCCGTGGCGATGACTCCCGCGATGCCGCCGGCGACGAGCGCGACGCCGATCACGAGTGCGACGCCCCAGCCCGCCAGGCGGGGGTTCGCCGCGCGCCGCGCGAGTCGATTCTGCTCGAGCTGCGCGGCGAGCGCCTGCGACTGCGCGCGCACCTCGGCGCTGCGCGCATCGCGCACCGCACGCGTCTGCGCCCGCTGCTGCTCCTGCCATGCCTGGTGCTGCTGACGCCAGGCGTCGTACCGCTCGCGCCACTCGCTGAGGTCGTCCTTCGTCGCTCCGGCCCCCGGGGCTGAGGGGGCGTCCGGCGGCTGCTCGCCCGATTTCTGATCGGATGCCTGGGCCGGCGTCTCCGGCGCGCTCGCCGTCGCCTCGCCCTGGGGCGCGGCCGACGCCGTCTGCGCTGGGGCCTGAGGTGTCGCGGTGAACGGAGCCCCGGCAGCGGGGTCCGGCTGCGGCGCCTGCGACGCGGCGAACGGCCGCTGCCCGGGCGGCGTGCTGCGGTACCGCCGCACCAACCACACGATGAACCACACGATCGCACCGAGGACGGCGAGGTTCCACAGCACGCGCAGCACGACCGCGGGCGCCGCGATCCACCACGCCGACGCGGTGATGTGGTCGCCCCACCACCACACGCCGTTCGTGAACGGGACGAAGGTCAGGACGACCAGGATGCCGATGCCGATGAGCGGCGCGTCGAAGATCCCGCGCAGCATCCGCTCAAGGTGGATCTCGCCCTGCGCGTCCGGCAGCAGCAGCCATGCGGCCGCATAGAAGAAGAGAGCGGGGCCGCCCAGGATGGCGATCACCACGGCGATGCCGCGGACGATCAGCGGGTCGAGCCCGGTGCGCAGGGCGATGCCGCCGCACACGCCGCCGATCCAGCCGTCCGCGCGGACCACGCCGAGACTGCGCAGCCACGTGAAGAAGCGGTTGGAGGCCGGCCGGGGTGCGTTCGGCGGCGAGGTGGGGGTGGAAGTCTGGTTCGTCACACTTCGATGGTCCCGTCAGGCAGGTCCCAGGCGCCATGAGGGGGTGCCCTGATCCGACCCTGAAAAGCCGCGCGCGGAGGGGTCAGGGTCGCACGCGCAATGGTTTGATTCCAGCATGAGCTCCCTTCCCGCCGCCCCACGTCGCGTGCCGCTGCTGCGCCCGCGCGACTGCGTCGTCGGCGGGGTCAGCGTCGGCCTCGCGCGGCACCTCGGCTGGGAGGTCGGCACGGTGCGCTGGCTGTTCGTCGGCACGAGCCTGCTCGGCGGAGCGGGCGTCCTTCTGTACGCGTGGCTGTGGGCGACGGTGCCGGTCGAGGACCCGGTGACGGATGCCGGCACGGCGACTCCTCCCGTCAGGCACCGCATCCCCCTGCGCTGGGTCGGGGTCGTCGCGTGCCTGGTCGCCGCGCTGGTCCTGCTCCTCTCGTGGGAGCGCACGGGGGGAGTGGTCGCCGGTCTCGTCTTCACCCTCATGGTGCTGCTCGCGGCGATCGGGGTCTTCGGGCCGTGGGCGATCCGGCTGTGGCATGAGCTGATGGCCGAGCGCACCAAGCGCGTCCGGGAGGAGGAACGCGCCGAGATGGCGGCCCACCTGCATGACTCGGTGCTCCAGACCCTCGCGCTCATCCAGAACCGCGCGGGCGCCTCGAGCGAGGTCGCCCGGATCGCCCGCGCGCAGGAGCGCGAGCTGCGCGAGTGGCTCTATGCAGGCGTCGGCACCGCAGACAGCGACCTCGCCACCGACCTCAAGGACTACGCGGCCGCGCTCGAGCTCGACTATCCGGTCCGCTTCGACGTGGTCGCCGTCGGGCAGAGCACCGAGCGTTCGAGCGGCGAGCTCGCGGCATCCTCCCGTGAGGCGATGCTCAATGCCGCGCGGCACGCGGGCGGTGACGTGTCCGTCTATATCGAGGGCTCGGCTGCGGCCGTCGACATCTTCATCCGCGACCGCGGCCCGGGTTTCGACCCCGCGCAGGTTCCGGAACACCGCCTCGGAGTGCGAGAGTCGATCATCGGGCGCATGCGCCGCGCCGGGGGCTCTGCGACCGTCGGGTGCGGCGCCGGCGGCACAGGCACCGAGGTGCACCTGCATTTCGACGTCGGACGGAGGGACGAGTCGTGACCGAAGCCATCACCGTCGTGGTCGTCGACGATCACTCCATCTTCCGCTCCGGATTGCGCGCCGATCTCGAGGACTATGTGCACGTCATCGGCGAAGCGGGCGACGTCGACGGCGCGGTCGCCGCGGTGACCCGGCACCAGCCACAGGTCGTGCTCCTCGACGTGCACCTGCCGGGCGGTCAGGGCGGGGGCGGCGCCGAGGTCATCCGCCGTGCCGCCCCCACGGCTCCCGGGAGCCGTTTCCTCGCACTCAGCGTGAGCGACTCGGCCGAAGACGTCGTCGGAGTGATCCGCGCGGGCGCCCGCGGCTACATCACGAAAGGCAGCTCGGGGGCGGAGGTCAGCCGCGCCGTCGCGACCGTCGCCGGCGGCGACGCGGTCTTCTCGCCTCGCCTGGCCGGCTTTGTCCTCGATGCTTTCGGCGCGGCGGCCGGCGAGCAGGCGCAGACCGATGAGGAGCTCGACCGGCTCTCCGCCCGCGAGCGCGAGGTCATGCGCCTGATCGCACGCGGCTACTCCTATAAAGAGGTCGCCGCCGAGCTCTACATCTCTATCAAGACCGTCGAGACCCACGTGTCCGCCGTGCTGCGCAAACTCCAGCTGTCCTCGCGGCACGAGCTCACCGCGTGGGCGCTCGAGCGCAGGCTGCTGTGAGACCCGTCTCGTTTTGCGCCCCTCTTCCCCCTCACCTAAACTGTTCGAGGTGGTTGAAATCTGCCAAGCTTTTCCATGCCCAGATTTCAGTCCATAGGGCGGTGGCTCAATTGGTAGAGCAGCGGTCTCCAAAACCGCAGGTTGCAGGTTCGAGTCCTGTCCGCCCTGCAAGCCGGCGCGATGCGTCGGCCCGTGAAAGGTGAGCTGAGTGGCCCGAAAAGTTATCGACGAGCCCAGCGAGGACGTCGTAGCGATTGCGAAGAGACAGCGCGCTGAGCGCCGTAACCCCTTCGCGCGCGTTGCTCTGTTCTTCCGTCAGGTGATGGGGGAACTGCGCAAGGTCGTCACCCCGACCCGTGGCGAGCTGTTCAGCTACACCGGCGTCGTGCTGATCTTCGTGATCATCATGATGGCGCTGGTGTTCGGTCTCGACCAGCTGTTCGGGTGGCTCGTCCTCCTCGCCTTCGGGTCGGGTCCCGCTTCCTGACCTCCACGGGTGAGACGGTCTGCCGGCCGTACGTGACAGGCCGAGTAACAGAAATGGATTGGTGAGCAGTGGCTAAGAGTGAGCGCGAAGACGTCGATTGGGCGACCGCCGCAGAGCAGTCGGCCGAAGACGACGAGGCGCAGACGGGCAGCATCAACGCGGTCGATGAGGCCGATGTGGATGCCGCTGAGCACGGTGCCCTGCACGAGACCGGTACCGACGGCGACGACGTCGACCTGAACGCGGTGCTCGATGCGATCGCTGAGGCGTCAGACCCCGAGGCCGACCACGTCGTCGACGAGGCACTCGAGGTGCCGACCTCCGAGGACGCGGAGGCTGTGGTCAACGCCCTTGAGGATGCCGACGACGAGGCCGCGGCCGAGGCCGAGGTCGACCCGTACGAGGCATTCAAGACCGAGCTGCGCATGAAGCCGGGCAAGTGGTACGTCATCCACTCCTACGCCGGCTTCGAGCGCCGCGTGAAGTCGAACCTCGAGAACCGCATCCAGTCGATGGACATGCAGGACTACATCTTCCAGATCGAGGTCCCCATGGAAGATGTGGTCGAGATCAAGAACGGCCAGCGCAAGATGGTCACCCGCGTGCGCATCCCCGGCTACGTCCTCGTCCGTATGGATCTGAACGAGGACAGCTGGTCGGTCGTGCGCCACACCCCCGGTGTGACCGGATTCGTGGGCAACGCCCACAACCCGACGCCGCTGCGCTTCAACGAGGCCTTCGACATGCTGAAGAGCCTGGTCCAGGTCGAGGCCGCCCCGGCCGGCCGCACCGGCGCGAAGGGCCAGAAGGCTGCGGCCCGTGCGATCCCCGCCGAGGTCGACTTCGAGATCGGCGAGACGATCACCATCAAGGAGGGCTCCTTCGCGGGCCTGCCCGGCTCCATCAGCGAGATCAACCCGCAGAGCGGCAAGCTCACGGTCCTCGTCTCGCTGTTCGAGCGCGAGACCCCGGTCGAGCTCAGCTTCGACCAGGTCACCAAGCTGTAAGAAGCCGTCAGCTTCTTCGACTAAGATTCCACGGTCCACCGCCGGCGTCCGCCGCGCGGGAGAGCGCGCGCTCTGCTCACCGAGCAGCCAGCGCACTCGAACAGAAAGAAGGAAACCAATGGCTCCCAAGAAGAAGGTCACTGGTCTGATCAAGCTTCAGATCAAGGCCGGCGCTGCGAACCCTGCCCCGCCGATCGGCCCCGCGCTGGGTCAGCACGGCGTGAACATCATGGAGTTCTGCAAGGCGTACAACGCTGCCACCGAGGCGCAGCGCGGCAACGTCATCCCGGTCGAGATCACCGTCTACGAGGACCGCTCGTTCACGTTCGTCCTCAAGACCCCGCCGGCCGCCGAGCTCATCAAGAAGGCCGCGGGCGTTCCCAAGGGCTCGGGTGTGCCGCACACCAACAAGGTCGGCAAGATCACCCGCGAGCAGGTCCGTGCCATCGCACAGGAGAAGCTCGTCGACCTGAACGCGAACGACCTCGACGCCGCCGAGAAGATCATCGCCGGCACCGCCCGCTCCATGGGCATCACCGTCGACGCGTAACACTCTTCCGATGGTTGAGGAGCGCGCGTAGCGCGCGTCTCGAAACCATCCTCAACACATCTCGTGGCAGCGCCGGCCAGGCGCGACGACCACCCTCTCTCAAGGAGAACCAGACATGGCACAGAAGTCCAAGGCCTACCGGGCCGCGGCCGACAAGATCGAGGCCGGCAAGTTCTACACCCCGAACGAGGCCGTCACCCTCGCGAAGGAGACCGGCTCCGCGAAGTTCAACTCGACCGTCGAGGTCGCGCTGAAGCTCGGCGTCGACCCGCGCAAGGCCGACCAGATGGTGCGCGGCACCGTCATCCTCCCGCACGGCACGGGCAAGACCGCCCGCGTCATCGTCTTCGCGACGGGCCCCGCGGCTGAGGCCGCGATCGCGGCCGGTGCCGACGAGGTCGGCGGCGACGAGCTGATCGAGAAGGTCGCCGGCGGTTACACCGCCTTCGACTCCGCGGTCGCGACCCCCGAGCTCATGGGCAAGGTCGGCCGTCTCGGCAAGGTGCTCGGCCCGCGCGGCCTGATGCCGAACCCCAAGACCGGCACCGTGACCCCGAACCCGGCGAAGGCCGTCGAGGACATCAAGGGCGGCAAGATCGAGTTCCGCGTCGACAAGCATGCCAACGTTCACTTCGTCGTGGGCAAGGCCGGCTTCAGCGCCGACCAGCTCGCCGAGAACTTCAAGGTCGCGATCGACGAGGTCCAGCGCCTCAAGCCGGCCGCAGCCAAGGGCCGCTACATCCAGAAGGGCGCCGTCTCGACGACCTTCGGCCCGGGCATCCCGCTCGACGTGAACGCACTCTAGGCAGCACTCTCATCCTTCGAAGGGCCCGCCATCGGCGGGCCCTTCGTCGTCCGTCCGGGCGGGTCGCGGGGAACACCCAGTTCGGCATGCTTAGATACAAGACATGTCTATATCGCTGCGATCTCGCTGGGGAAAGGCGGCTGCTGCGACGGCCGTCCTTGCTGTCGCAGTCGGGTTGAGCGCCTGCACGCCGACGCCGCACGCCGACGCCCCCGACGACTCTGTCTCTGAGCAGATTCTTGCGCCTCGTGGCGTGATCGACAACGCATTCCAGCTCGGCACGGGCGGCGTTGTCGTCGACCTCTTCACCGACGCGTCGTGTCCCTATTGCAAGCGCTTCGATCTCGCAGCGTCCCACGAGCTCCAGGCGCGCATCGATGCCGACGAGATCACCCTCCGCCTGCATCCGATGAACTACGTGAGCGGCAAGCACGGCGACGCGACCGAATTCTCGACGCGTGTCATGAATCTGCTCGCTGCGATTGCCGACAGCGGGCAACTCGCCCGTGTGCCGGCGGTCTACTCCGCGGTGCTCGCAGCGCAGCCCGCGGACGAGGCAGCCCCATTGCCCGATAACCACCGCCTGCTCGCGATTGCGGAGTCTGCCGGGGCGCAGATTCCAGACCCCGTCAGAGAGGCCGTAGTCGCCGGCCGATGGAACTCATGGGTGCAGCAGGCGAACGATGCTGCGATAGGCCGTGAGATCGGGTCGACCGGTGTGGTGCTCCAGTATGTGCCGACGGTCCTCGTGGGCGGTCGCCAGGTGGGGATTCGTGAAGACGGCACCGATCTCCAGCGCTTGCAGGAGGCCATCAGCACTGCTCGCTGAGCTCGATCGGGCCGGGCGTCTCCGCGCGATTCGGCGCGACACGCCCGGCTGGCAGGCATGATTTGTAGCTCGCGTCACGCGCCTCCTAAAGTAATAACTCGTCACCCCAAAGGTGCGGCTGAGCTGCTCAGCTCGCCGGCCTCAAGCGGAGATGATCTCGAGCCTTCGAAGCCCGCTCCGGTTTGGGGCGAGTGCAACGAGGTGCTAAGATAGAGAAGTTGCCCCGGAATGAATCCGGTCGGTTTTCCGGCCGGTCGAGTCTGGGTGCGTACGGTCTTTGAGAACTCAACAGCGTGCACATTGTCAATGCCAATTCCCGGCGCCTGATCGTTTTTGGTTGGGTGTTGGATTCCTTTGGTTTATTTGATTGATTGAATGTCAGTTTTGAT
>NZ_BAABBW010000006.1:0-226474 GCF_039538185.1 Gryllotalpicola koreensis | reverse complement strand
ATCAAAACTGACATTCAATCAATCAAATAAACCAAAGGAATCCAACACCCAACCAAAAACGATCAGGCGCCGGGAATTGGCATTGACAATGTGCACGCTGTTGAGTTCTCAAAGACCGTACGCACCCGGCCTAGACCTTGCGGCCATCACACCGGAGCGACTTTCCAAATTTGCCACGCCTGCTGCTTCCCGCTGGTCGTGACGACACGGCAGGGAGCCGGTGTGGACTTCCCATCCTAGGCACTCGACTCCAGTCAAACAAGTGACCTTCGGAGTGCTGTGATGAGGTCCCGCTTGAGGCCGGCGAGCTGAGCAGCTCAGCCGCACCTTTGGGGTGACAAGTAAGTAATTTACGTGCCGGAGGGCAGCTCCTCAAATCGAAGTGACGGCCCGGGCGTGTCGCGTCCTACTCCTCCGCGAAGACGCCTGCGAGCGTCTTCTTGCCGCGCCGCAGGACCGCCAGCCGACCGGCGATCAGGCGGTCGCCGATCGTCGCCTGATCGTCGTCGATCTTCTGGTTGTTCACGTAGACGCCGCCCTGCGAGATCGCTCGGCGCGAATCCGAGAGGCTGTTGGTGAGGCCGGTCTCGACGAGCAGCTGCGCAACGGAGTCTGCCGGCGAGGCGGACACGCTCGGCAGTTCGCGAAGAGCGGCCTCGAGCGTTGCCGTGTCGAGCTGCTCCAGATCGCCGTTGCCGAAGAGCGCCTGCGATGCGAGAACGGCCGCGTTCGCGGCATCCGCCCCGTGCACCAGAGTCGTCACCTCGAGCGCGAGCGTACGCTGCGCCTCGCGCCGGAACGGCGCATCCGCGACGGCCTGCTCGAGCCGTTCGATCTCGGCCCGCGTGAGGAAGGTGAAGATCTTCAGCAGCGCGACTACGAGCGAGTCGTCCTGGTTGAGCCAGAACTGGTAGAAGGCGTATGGGCTGGTGCGCTTCTCGTCGAGCCAGACGGCGTTGCCCTCGCTCTTGCCGAACTTCTTCCCGTCGGCGTCCTCGATGATCGGAGTCCCGATGGCGTGCGCGGAGACGCCCTCGACGCGCCGGATCAGGTCGGTGCCGCTCGTGAGGTTGCCCCATTGATCGCTGCCACCCGTCTGCAGAACGCAGCCGTGCTGACGGTAGAGCTCGAGGAAGTCGAGGCCCTGGAGGATCTGGTAGCTGAACTCCGTGTACGAGATGCCGGCGTCGGAGTTGAGGCGCGCCGCCACCGCGTCCTTCTTGAGCATGGTTCCGACGCGGTAGTGCTTGCCGATGTCGCGCAAGAAGTCGATCGCACTGAGCTGCCCGAACCAGTCGAGGTTGTTGACGAGGTGCGCCGCGTTGTCGCCCTCGAAGCTCAGGAACCTCGAGACCTGGGCCTGCAGGTAGCCCACCCACTCCGCGACGGTCTCCTTGGTGTTGAGGGTGCGCTCCGAGCTGGGCCGCGGGTCGCCGATGAGCCCGGTCGAGCCGCCGACCAGCGCGAGCGGGTGATGGCCGGCGAGCTGCAGGCGACGCAGCAGCAGAAGCTGCACCAGATTGCCGAGGTGCAGGCTCGGGGCCGTCGGATCGAAGCCGCAGTAGTAGGTGATCGGGTCGCCCGCCAGGAGCTGCTTGAGCTCGTTCTCATCGGTGGAGACGTGGATGAGCCCGCGCCAGACGATCTCATCCCAGATGGTCTCGAAGGAGGGATCGTTGTGCTGCGCGGCCAGGATTTCAGGCGTTGACACGCGGTCAACGGTATCAGCGGGCGTTCGACGGCGAGTTCCAGCATTCGCCTGACTCTTGTGGGGTTAAGGCATCTGACTTTACTATGGTTGAGATAAGCTTGTGGGCTTAAGGAGGCGTATGTTCGTCATCACGGCCGATCAGATCGATTCGCGCGTCAACGCCGACCGGGTTGCTGCCGAGCTCGAGCGGATCAACGCGGCCCACCGGGACGAGCTGGCGCTTCCGGCAGACCGCACCGCAGGCGACGAGCTGCAGGCGCTGACCGAAGACGCGGCAACGACGCTCGCGCTCGCGCTCGAGCTCACCCGCTCGCGCGCCTTCCACGTCGGAATCGGCATCGGCGCGGTACGCGAGCCCCTGCCGGAGGCGACGCGCGAGGCGAGCGGCCCGGCGTTCTTCGCGGCACGCGACGCCGCGACGAGGGCGAAGAAGTCAGGCATCCGTCTCGCCATTCAATGGCAGGGCCAGCCGCAGGCCGACAGCAAGCGCGCAGACGACGCCGAGTCGCTGCTGGCGCTGCTGCTGATCGTGCGCGAGCGGCGATCGGATGCCGGGTGGGAGCTCTTCGACCTGCTCGCCGCCGGCCTCACGCAGGCGGATGCCGCCGCCCGGCTGGGCATCTCGGCTCCGGCCGCCAGCGCACGCGCGAAGGCCGCCAACATCAAGGCGGAGCTGGCCGCCCTGCCCGGCCTCACTAGGCTCTTGGAGCAGACCGACCTCGTGACGAGACAGGAGCACTAGCCGATGTACTACGCCGGTCCCGGGATCATCCTCGCGGTGGTGTTCTGGGCGATGCTCACGCTCGTCGTCGCAGGCGGGGTCGTCTTCTCTGTGCTCTCCGTCAAGGGCGGCCGCTGGATGACGATCGCGACGGGGGCGTTCCTGCTCGTCGCCGTCGTCATGGTCGGGCTGCCGCACCCCGGCGGTCCCTCCGTGCTCGGTGCGGTTCTCGCGCTCGGCGCCGTCGCGATCTCGGCATTCGGCGGCTCGCCCGCGGTCAGGACCGTGCTCGCGCTCGCGACCCGTCAGATCGAGGGCCAGGCGGGCGGGATCCTGGTCGCCCCGCGCGACGCGACCGAGCCGGGCGAGAAGCGGGAGGTGCTGCGCGGCGGGCTCACCATCGGCATCCTCGAGCGGATCGGGACGACGGCCTCGATCCTGGCCGGTGTGCCGGAGGCGATCGCGGTGATCATAGCCATCAAAGGCGTCGGCCGGTTCAGTGAGCTCGGCGCCTCGGAGGCACAGGAGCGCTTCATCATCGGCACCCTTGTCAGCCTGGGGTGGGCGGCTCTGTGCGGGGCGCTCGCGCACCTCGTCTGGTAGTTGAAAGGCGCTGCGCCGAACGGCGCTGCGCAGGGCGGTAGACGGAGACCGTCGGGTCGCCCGCGATCCAGAACCGCCACGGGTACGTCTCTTCCCCACCAGTGCCCGAGACGCCGACGCGCGGGCCGGTGAGGAACGCGGGCGGCTGCGTCTCGAGTGCGAGCGCGAAGGGCGCAGAGAGCGCGTCCGAGCCGTTCTCGTCGAGGCGGATGCCTGCCGCGACCGTGAGACGTGCGGGGCCGCGTGCCAGGTCGCGCGGCGGAGCGGCGCCCCGGCGGGACTGAGCCAGCGGGACGCCCTCGATCACTTCTGCGGCGCGCAGGAGGACCGCGGTCGCCGAGCCCTCTGGCGAGCACACGATGTTCGCACAGACGTGCATGCCGTAGGTGAAGTACACGTAGACGTGTCCGGGTGCCCCGTACATCACGCCGTTGCGGCGGGTCCGGCCGCGGAAGGCGTGCGAGCCGGGGTCGGCGCCGTCACCGAGGTACGCCTCGACCTCGGTGAGACGGAGGACGACGGGTCCGGCATCCGTCTCATGCGTCAGCCGTGCGCCGAGCAGCAGCGGGGCGATCTCGGTGGCCGGCCGCGCGAAGAACTCGCGGTCGGGAACGAAGAGACCCGTGCCGGGCACGTCAGAAGAGCGGGCCGCCGACGGCGATGGTCACGATGATGCCGGCGACGACCATCGCCGCCGCGACGCTCAGGATCGCCCACCAGAGCCAGCGGGGCATCGCCTTCTTCGGACGTGGGGTCGGGTCGAGTTTGAAGCGGGCCATCACAGCGCCTCCTGAGTCGCGCCGATGCGGGCGGTGACCTGCCGGACCCGGTCGGCGAGCAGGGCGCGCTGCTCGGCGACGCGCGCAGGCGCCGTGCCGGCGATGCCGTCGCGGCTCGCGACCGAGCCCTCGACGGTGAGCACCTCGCGCACGGCTGGGGTCAGGTGGGGCGAGATGCGGGCCAGCGACTCGTCGTCGACCTCTTCGAGCCCGATGCCACGGGATTCGGCGAAGGAGACGAGGTTGCCCGTGATCTCGTGCGCGTCGCGGAACGGCACGTGCCGCTTCACGAGCCATTCGGCGACGTCAGTCGCCAGCGAGTAGCCCTCGGGGGCGAGCTCGCGCATGCGGTCGGTGTGGAAGCGCAGGGTCGCGACCATGCCGGTGAACGCCGGAAGCAGGATCTCGAGCGTCTCGATCGAGTCGAAGACCGGCTCCTTGTCCTCCTGCAGATCGCGGTTGTACGCGAGCGGCAGGCCCTTGAGTGTCGTGAGCAGGCCCGTCAGATTGCCGATGAGGCGCCCCGACTTGCCGCGCGCGAGCTCGGCGATGTCCGGGTTCTTCTTCTGGGGCATGATCGACGAGCCCGTCGAGTAGGCGTCGTCGAGGGTGACGAAGCCGAACTCGCGGGTGTTCCAGAGGATGATCTCCTCGGCGAGGCGGGAGAGGTCGATGCCCAGCTGCGCGGTGACGTAGGCGAACTCCGCGACGATGTCGCGCGCGGCGGTCGCGTCGATCGAGTTGGGCACGACGGCGGCGAAGCCGAGTTCGTCGGCGATCAACGCGGCGTCGAGGCCGAGGGTGTTGCCCGCCAGCGCGCCGGAACCGTAAGGCGAGGCATCCGCTCGCCTGCGCCAGTCGTCGAGGCGCTCGAGGTCGCGCACGAGCGGCCAGCAGTGCGCGAGCAGATGGTGTGCCAGCAGGACGGGCTGCGCGTGCTGCAGGTGCGTGCGACCGGGCATGATCGCGTCGGCGTTCGCCTCGGCCTGAGCCGCGAGCGCGTCGATGAGGTCGACGACGAGGCGCGCGAGCTCGGCGGAGTGGTCGCGCAGCAGCATGCGGATGAGCGTCGCGATCTGATCGTTGCGGCTGCGGCCGGCGCGCAGCTTGCCGCCGAGCTCGGCGCCGGCGATCTCGATGAGGCCGCGCTCGAGCGCCGAGTGCACGTCTTCATCGGATGCCGCCGGGACGAACTCACCGGCCGAGACGCGGCGCTGCAGCTCGTCGATCGCCGCGATCATGCCCTCGAGCTCGGCGTCGTCGAGGTAGCCGGCGCGGTGCAGCGCGCGCGCGTGAGCGCGGGAGCCGGTCAGGTCGTAGTCGGCGAGCTGCCAGTCGAAGTGGGTGGACTTGCTGAGCCGGGCGAGCTCGGGCGAGGGGCCGCCCGCGAAGCGGCCGCCCCAGAGCGCGCCGGCTTCGCCCGCGCGGTTGACGTCCTCAGGCATCCGGCCCCTCCTTCTCGTCGGCCTGCGTGAGCAGCCACGCGAGCAGGGCCTTCTGCGCGTGCAGGCGGTTCTCTGCCTCATCCCACACGACGGACTGCGGGCCGTCGATCACCTCGGAGGTGACCTCGTAATCGCGGTAGGCGGGCAGGCAGTGCAGGAAGATCGCGTCGCTCTTGGCGCGCGCCATCAGCTCGGCGTCGACGCGATAATTCGCGAATACCAGTGCACGGGCATCCTTCTCGTCCTCCTGGCCCATCGAGGCCCAGGTGTCCGTGACCACGACGTCGGCACCTGCGGCGCCCTCCCCCGGGTCGGTCAGGACCGTCACCGAGCCGCCCGTCGCCTGGGCGATGCGCTCGGCGTCGGCGACGATGTCCGCCCGCGGCCGGTACTCGGCCGGCGTGACGATGCGCACGTGCATGCCGGCGGTCGCGCCGGCGAGCAGGAAGGAATGCGCCATATTGTTGGCACCGTCGCCGAGGTAGCTGACCGTGAGCCCCGCGAGCCGGCCCTTGTGCTCGCGGATCGTGAGCAGGTCGGCGAGCAGCTGGCAGGGATGGAAATCGTCGGTCAGGGCGTTCACCACGGGGACACCGGCGTATTCGGCCATGGTCTCGAGGGCCGACTGGGCGTACGTGCGCCAGACGATGGCGGCGACCTGGCGGCCGATGATGCGCGCCACGTCGGGAACGGACTCGCGCGTGCCGATCTTGGCCTTGCCGCCGTCGACGAGGAAGGGCATGCCCTGCAGCTCGGCCACGCCGACGGAGAACGAGGTCTGGGTGCGCAGCGTCGGCTTGTCCATGATGAGGGCGACGGTCTGCGGACCGGCGAGCGGGCTCTCGGCGAAGCGGTCGGCCTTGAGGCGCGCGGCGAGGTCGAGGATCTGCGCCTGCTCGGCGGGGGTCACGTCGTCGTCGCGCAGGAAGTGGCGAGTCATGCGGTCACCGCCGCGGCCGATGCTGCCACCTCGGCGAGCGCGGCGCCGAAGCGGGTGCGGAACTCGTCGAGCTCGATGTCGCCGATCACGAGCGGAGGGGCGAGACGGATGCTGTCGGGCCCGGTCGCGTTGATGATGAGCCCCTGCGCGCGCGCGGCGGCGACGAGCGCCTCGGCGACAGGGGTCGCGAGCGCGATGCCGATCAGCAGGCCGCGGCCGCGGGTGCCGGCGATGAGCGGGGAGCCGAAGCCGGCGATGATGCTCTTCAACTGCTCGCCGCGGGCGCGCGCGTTCTCGACCAGTCCGGAGGCCTCGATCTCGCCGAGCACCGCGTTCGCCGCGGCGGTCGCGAGCGGATTGCCGCCGAAGGTCGTGCCGTGCTGGCCGCGGTGGAAGAGAGCGGATGCCGCGCCGAAGGTGACGAGCGCGCCGATCGGGACGCCTCCTGCCATGCCCTTGGCGAGGGTGATCGCGTCGGGGGTGATGCCCTCGTGCTGGAATCCGAACCAGTCCCCCGTGCGGCCCGCGCCGGTCTGCACCTCGTCGACGATGAGGAGCGCGCCGTGCTGCGCGGTGAGCTCGCGCGCCCGGGCGATGAAGCCCTCGGGCAGCTCGATCACGCCCGCCTCGCCCTGCAGGGGCTCGACGAAGAGCGCGGCGACGGTGCCGTCGACGGCGGCTTCGAGCGCCTCGATCGTGGCCGGGATGTGCTCGACGCCCGCGATCATGGGCTGGAACGGGTCGCGCATGTACGCCTTGCCCGTGAGTGCGAGCGCACCCATGGTGCGGCCGTGGAACCCGTTCTGCAACGCGATGATGCGGGTCTTCTCGCCGTTCGCGCCGCGATTGAGACGTGCCAGCTTGAAGGCCGCCTCGTTCGCCTCCGTGCCGGAGTTCGCGAAGAACACCCGGCCGGCGTCGCCCGCACCGGTCAGCCGCTTGAGCCGCTCGGCGAGCTCGAGCTGCGGCGCCGAGGCGAACAGGTTCGAGACGTGCGCGGCGAGCGAGATCTGGCGGGTGACCGCCTCGATGAGCACCGGGTGAGCGTGCCCGAGCGAGTTGACGGCGATGCCGCCGAGGAAGTCCAGGTACTTGTTGCCGTCGGAGTCCCAGACCCAGGCGCCCTGGCCGTGGTCGAGGAGCAGGGGCGGCGTCGCGAAGGTCGAGACGAGGTCGGACTCGTACCGTGACTGCCATGCCCCGGTGGCGTGCGTGCTGTTGTCGGTCATGCGGTGACCTCCGTTCCGATGCCCTGCTGGGTGAAGATCTCGAGCAGGATCGAGTGCGGGATGCGGCCGTCGATGATGGCCGCCTTGGGGACGCCGCCCTGGACCGCGTCGAGGCAGGCCGACATCTTCGGGATCATGCCCGACTCGAGACTCGGGAGAAGCGCGTGCAGCTCGCCGGCCGAAATGCTCGTGAGCATCGAGGCGCGGTCAGGCCAATCTCGGTACAGCCCGGCCACATCGGTGAGGATGACGAGCTTCTCGGCTCCCAGTCCGACGGCGAGGGCTGCGGCCGCGGCATCCGCGTTCACATTCAGCGACTGGCCGGGGACGTCGCCGTCGGGGGCGACCGACGACACGACGGGGATCCGACCGGCCGCGATCTGCGTCAGGATCACGTCGGGGTCGACGGCGACGACATCGCCGACGAGCCCCAGGTCGACGATCTCGCCGTCGACCATCGCACCGCGCTTGCGGCCGGTGAAGAGCCCTGCGTCTTCGCCGGACATCCCGATCGCGACGGCGGGGCTGAGTTCGTTGATCGATCGCACGATGCCGCGGTTGATGTGGCCGGTGAGCACCATGCGCACGACGTCCATCGCCTCGGGCGTCGTCACGCGGTAGCCGCCCTTGAACTCACTGGGGATGCCGAGCTTGTCGAGCATCGCCGAGATCTGCGGGCCGCCGCCATGCACGACGACCGGTTTCAGGCCGACGTGGTGGAGATACAGGATGTCCTCGGCGAAGGTGCGCTGCAGCTCCGGGCTGACCATGGCGTTGCCGCCGAACTTGACCACGACGATCTTGTCGTGGAACGCGCCGAGCCAGGACAACGACTCGATGAGGATCGCGGTCTTCTCGAGCGCCTCCTCGCGAGCGGCGACGATCTCGGCGTCGTCGGGATTGATGGTGGTGAGGGTCTCGTCTGCCATGGTCTCAGCTCGCGTACGCGCTGTTCTCGTGCACGTAGTCGTGCGTGAGGTCGTTAGTCAGGATGGTCGCGGTCTGCGTGCCGACCTTGAGGTCGATGCGGATGTCGACGGCGCGCGGTGTCAGATCGACGAGTTCGCGCGGCTGGTCGGGCTGGCCTGCGGCACAGACGCGCACGCCGTTGAACCAGACGTCGACGTCGTACGGGTCGAACTCGGCCTTGGTCGTGCCGACGGCGGCGAGCACGCGGCCCCAGTTGGGGTCGTTGCCGAAGATGGCGGCCTTGAAGAGGTTGTTGCGGGCGACGGCGCGGCCGACCTCGACGGCGTCGCTCTCGCTCGCCGCGTTCTCGACATGGATCGCGATGTCGTGGGATGCCCCCTCGGCGTCGCCTTGCAGCTGTTCGGCCAGGCTCCGGCAGACGTCGGTGAGGGCCGTCGTGAACTCGGCGAGGTCCGCCGTGACCCCGCTTGCGCCTGAGCCGAGCAGCGCGACCGTGTCGTTGGTCGACATGGCGCCGTCGGAGTCGAGGCGGTCGAAGGTGACGGCCGTCGCGGCGCGCAGCGCCTGGTCGAGCTCCGCACTGCCGAGGACGGCATCGGTCGTGATCACGACGAGCATGGTGGCGAGCCCTGGGGCGAGCATGCCGGCGCCCTTTGCCATGCCGCCGATCGTCCAGCCGGCCGGCGAGGTGCGCACGGCCTGCTTCGCGACCGTGTCGGTCGTCATGATCGCCTCGGCCGCCGCCTGGCCGGCCTCCGGCGTGCCGGCGAGTGCGGCTGCGGCATCCGTCACTCCCGCCGTCACCTTGGCGAGGTCGAGCTGCTCGCCGATCAGGCCGGTGGAGCAGACGAGGACGTCGCCCGCGGAGACGTCGAGCAGGTCGGCGACGCGCTCCGCCGTCGCGTGCGTGGTCTGGAAGCCCTGCGCACCGGTGTAGCAGTTGGCGCCGCCTGAGTTCAGGACGATCGCGGCGACGGTGCCGTCCTTGATGACCTCTTTGCTCCACAGCACGGGATTCGCCTGGCAGCGGTTGCTCGTGAAGACGGTGGCGGCGTTCTGCAGCGGGCCGACGTTGCGCACGAGCGCCACGTCGGACTTGCCCGTCGATTTGAGGCCGGCGGGGACGCCTGCCGCGAGGAAGCCGGCTGCTGCGGTGACGCTCACGGGGCGACTCCGTTCGTGGTCAGCGCGGTGCCCTCTGGCAGGCCCAGCGCGAGGTTGGCGGACTGGATGGCGGCACCCGCGGTGCCCTTGACGAGGTTGTCGACCGCGATCAGAGCGACGACTTTGCCCGCCGCCTCGTCGACGGTCACGCCGATGAGCGCCGTGTTCGCGCCGAGCACGTCGGCCGTGCGCGGCCAGGTGCCCTCGGGCAGCAGCTGCACGAACTGCTCGCCGGCATACGCGGCTTCCCAGGCATCCCGCACCTGCTGCTTCGTGACGCCCGGCTTGAGGGGCGCGGTGACGGTCGCGAGGATGCCGCGCGCCATCGGCACGAGCACGGGCGTGAACGACACCTTCGGGTCGGCGGCGCCCGCGAGCTTCAGGTTCTGGATGATCTCGGGGATGTGCCGGTGGCCGCCGCCGACGCCGTAGGGATTCGCGGAGCCCAGGACCTCACTCGCGAGGTTCGGCAGCTTGAGGCTCTTGCCCGCGCCCGAGGGGCCGACGGCCAGGACCGCCACGATGTCCTCGTCGATGAGCCCCGCGGTGATGCCGGGGGCGATGGCGAGCGAGACCGAGCTCGCGTTGCAGCCGGGCGCCGCGATCTTCTTCGCGCCCACGAGCCGATCGCGCAGCTTGCCGCCGTCGGCCGCGAGCTCGGGCACGCCATAGGCCCACGGCTCGTTGAACTCGCCGCCATAGAACTTCGCCCACGCCGCCTCGTCGGTGAGGCGGTGGTCGGCGCCGCAGTCGACGACAAGCACGTCGTCGGGCAGCTGGGCGGTGATGGCGCCGGAAGCCCCGTGCGGAAGGGCGAGGAACACGACGTCGTGGCCCGCGAGGACCTCGGGCGTCGTCTCCTGCAGGGTGAGGTGCGCGTAGGAGCGCAGGTGCGGCTGCAGCAGGGCGAGCGGCTTGCCTGCGTTCGAAGAGGCGGTCACGGTTGTGACCTCGAGATCCGGGTGGCCTGCGAGCAGCCGCAGGACCTCCCCGCCGGCGTAGCCGGATGCTCCGGCGACGGCGACCGTGTACGTCATGTGGGTTCCACCTTGTTATTTCTGGACGGCGACGGATTCTGAATCACGGCGACGCCTGCGTGGAACCGGCAGACTTCCGGTTACGCGAGCGCCGCCGAGCTTCGGCCGCCCAGGAAACGTCGACGCAGCACGCGACGCGCACCCGAGGGTGCGGCGACGGTGCGGCGGACGGAAGTCATGCGGTCAGCATATCGGTCGCCGCGGGTCACTCGCGAACCGTCGCACCGAACCGCTCGTGCGCGAGCGCCGCCCCTGCGAGCTTCGCCTCGCTGGCCTCGGCCGCCGTCAGCGTGCGGTCGGCCGCTCGGAAGCGCAGCGCGAAGGTGAGGCTCTTGCTGCCGTCGGCGACACCCTGGCCGCGGTAGTCGTCGACCAGTTGGGCATGCTCGAGCAGCTCGCCCGCACCCGTGACGACGGCGCTGAGCACGTCGCCCGCGGGGACCGCGAGCGGCACAACGAGGGAGAGGTCCTGCGTGGCCGCGGGGAACGAGGAGATGGGCGCGACGTCGAGCTGCTCGGGCGACGCGGCGATCAGCTTGCCGAGATCGGCCTCGAAGACAGCGACGACGCGCGGCAGGTCGAGTTCAGCGGCGAGTGCGGGCAACAGCTCGCCTGCGTAGCCGACGGATTCCTCACCGTCGGCGGTCTGGACGAAGAGCTCGGCCGTGCGGCCCGGGTGCAGGCTCGCGTGGGAGCCCTGGCGCACGGCGATCTCCACCCCGACGGCCGCGCCGAGGGTACGGACGGCCGCAAGCGCGTCGGCGAGCCCGGCAGGGACGGCCGGATGACCCGGCTGCTTCGGGGTCGCATTCCCGAGGAACAGGCCGGCGACGTAGCGCGGCTGCGGCGGGATGCTCGCATCGAGCGCGGCGAGCGTCGCCTCATCGGGACGCGCGGTGCCGATCGGCAGCCCGTCGACGCCGTAGCGCGCACCCTCCTCGGGGCGGAAGACGAGCCCGAGCTCGTAGATCGCGAGATCGGTGAGCCCACGCGAGAGGTTGCGCTGCGCGATGTCGATGAGACCCGGGATCAGCGTCGTGCGCAGGAAGGGCACACGCGCGTCGAGCGCGTTCGCGAGCTTCACCGCGGGCACCGGGTCACCGGTCGGCGAGCCGAAGGCGTTGTTCTGCGCGGCCGTGAGGAACGGGTAGGCGAGCACCTCGGTGAGACCGCTACCCGCAAGCACGCTGGCGACCTGGCGTCGCAGCTGCTGCTCGCGGGAGAGCCCGCCGCCCGGCGGGGCCACCGGGATCACGCTCGGAATCCGGTCGTATCCGGAAATGCGCGCGACCTCTTCCGCGAGAGTCGCGGCATCCGTCAGGTCGGGGCGCCACGTGGGCGGAACGACCGTGAGGCCGGAATCCGTGCTGGTCACTTCGGCGCCGATCGCGATCAGGATCCGCTCGACCTCGCTCGGCTCGTAGTCGACGCCGATCAGGCGATCGGCGAAGCCGAGAGGCAGCGCGATCGGCTGTGGCTCCGCCGCGTCGTCGATGACCGCACCCAGAGTGCTTGCGCGGCCGCCCGCGAGCTCTTCCAGGAGTTGCACGACACGCGCGGCCGCGGCGCGCGCGACAGCGGGGTCAACGCCGCGTTCGAATCGCTTGGACGCCTCGGAGGGCAGCTTGTGCCGGCGGGCCGTGCGCGCGATCGACACGGGGTCGAAGTTCGCGGCTTCGACGAGCACGCGGGTCGTCGTATCGGACATCTCGGTGTGCGCGCCGCCCATGACGCCCGCGAGACCGATGGCTCCGGAGTCGTCGGTGATCAGCAGGTCCTCGGCGTCGAGCTTCCTTTCGACGCCGTCGAGAGTGGCCAGCGTCTCGCCGGGCCGTGCGCGGCGCACCGTGATGCCGCCCTGCAGCTTGTCGAGGTCGTAGCCGTGGATCGGCTGGCCGAGCTCGAGCATGACGTAGTTTGTGATGTCGACGGGCAGCGAGAGCGAGCGGATGCCGGCGAGCCGCAGCCGCGCCGCCATCCAGGGCGGCGTCGGGCGGGTCGGGTCGATGCCTTCGACCGCGCGGGCGACGAACACCGAGGCTCCGACGTTCCCACGGATGGGCGCATCGTCGGCGATCGCCAGCGGGAAGCCCTCGGCCGGGGCATCCGTCTGCACCTGATCTGCCGGGTCGCGGAATGCTGCACCGGTCGCGTGGGAGTACTCCCGCGCGATGCCGCGGATCGAGAACGCGTAGCCGCGGTCGGGCGTGACGTTGACCTCGACTGCCGCGTCGTCGAGGCCGAGCAGCGAGATCGCGTCGGCGCCGACCTCGGGGTCGAGGCCGAGCGTCGAGAGCACGAGGATGCCGGCGTGCTCGTCGTTCAGGCCGAGCTCGCGGCCCGAGGCGATCATGCCGTCGCTCACGTGGCCGTATGTCTTGCGCGCCGCGATCGGGAACGGCCCGGGCAGCACGGCGCCGGGAAGCGTGACGGCCACCTTGTCGCCCGGCTGGAAGTTGTGGGCGCCGCAGACGATGCCGCGCACGCCGCCGTTCGCCTCGCCGACGTCGACCTGGCACCAGCGGATGGTCTTGCCGTTGCTCTGCGGCTCCTCGACGAACTCCAGCACCTGCCCGACCACGATGGGGCCGGTGACCTCGAAACGGTGGATCGCCTCCTCCTCGAGGCCGACCTTGACGAGCGCCGCGTGGACGTCCTCAGGGGTCGAGCCGGGAAGAAGATCGACGTACTCGGCGAGCCAGCTGAGTGGGACGCGCATCAGACCACCATTCCGAACTGCTGCGAGAAGCGGATGTCGCCCTCGACCATGTCGCGCATGTCATTGAGCTGCTCGCTGCGGAACTGGAGAGTGCGCTCGATGCCCATGCCGAAGGCGAAGCCGGAATACACCTCGGGGTCGACACCCGCTGCGCGCAGCACGTTGCCGTTCACCATGCCGCAACCGCCCCACTCGATCCAGCGGGGGCCGCCCTTGGCGTTCGGCTGCCAGACGTCCATCTCGGCGCTCGGCTCGGTGAAGGGGAAGAAATTGGGACGCAGGCGGATCTTGGCCTCCTGGCCGAACATCTGGCGTGCGAAGTGCTCGAGCGTGCCGCGCAGATGCGCCATGGTGAGGCCCTTGTCGACCGCGATGCCCTCGACCTGCGAGAAGACGGGCGTGTGGGTCGCGTCGAGCTCGTCCTTGCGGAAGACGCGCCCAGGGGCGACGACGTAAAGCGGCAGCTCTCGGCTCAGAAGCGAGCGGATCTGCACCGGCGAGGTCTGACTGCGCAGAACAAGATGAGAGCCCATGGGGTCCACATAGAACGTGTCCTGCTCGCTGCGCGCCGGATGATCGGCATCCGTGTTGAGCGCGTCGAAATTGAACCACTCGCTCTCGAGCTCGGGCCCTTCGCCGATCTCCCAGCCCATGCCGATGAAGATGTCGCCGATCCGCTCCTGCAGCAGCGAGAGCGGATGCCGGGCGCCGACGCGCCCCGGAATCGCGAGCGCCGTCACGTCGACGGCCTCAGCCGCGAGCTGCGCGCGCTCTTCTGCCGCCGAGATCTCGGACTCCTTCGCGGCGAACGCCTGGTTCACCTGGCCGCGGGCGCCGCCGACGAGCTTGCCGAGCGCGGCCTTCTGGTCATTGGGAACGTTGCGCAGCTGCCCGTTGAGGCGCGCGAGCGGCGAGTGCTCGCCGAGGTGCTGCGCGCGCACGTCCTTGAGGGCGGCGGAGTCGTCGGCTGCGGCGATGGCGGCGAGGGCGGCATCGACGGCAGCGCGGACGGACTCCTCGTTGAGCTCGGGAGTGTCTGACACGATCAACAAGCTTATCCGGGCGGCTCAGCGCCCCCGGACCCGCGGGGCTCAGCTGCGCTGGGCGAACGCCGACTCATAGAGGCAGACGGATGCCGCGGTAGCGAGGTTCATGGACTCGGCGTAGCCGTAGATCGGCACCGTGATCACTCGGTCGACGAGCTCGAGGTCGCCGTCGTCGAGGCCGCGCGCCTCATTGCCGAACACCCACGCGGTGGGCGCGGCGAGCAGGCTCTCGCGGCGCGCAACCAGCAGATCCTCGCCCTTCACATCGGCGGCGAGAACCTGGAGCCCCGCCTCGCGCGCCCGGCCGACGACATCGCCGAGGCTCGCGCCGACGGCGACCGGCAGATGGAAGATCGATCCCGTGGTCGAGCGCACGACCTTCGGGTTGTAGAGGTCGACGCTGCGGCCCGTGAAGATCACGGCATCGGCCCCCGCCGAATCGGCGGCGCGCACGATGGTGCCGGCATTGCCGGGGTCGCGCACCTCCTCGAGCACGGCGATGAGCTTGGGCGCGCTGGCGAAGATGTCTTTGACGGATGTCGGGAACTGGTGCACGACGCCCACGAAGCCCTGCGGCGTGACCGTGTCAGACATCACGGCGAGCACCTCTTCGGTGACGAACTCGACGTCGACGCCCGCGTCGACCGCCGTCTGAGCGATGTCGGTGTACCGTTCGAGCGCGGTCGGCGTCGCATACAGCTCGACGATCAGCTCAGGGCGGTAGCTGAGCACCTCGCTCGCGGCCTGCGGGCCCTCGAGCAGGAACATGCCGGTGTCGGCTCTGGCGCTCTTCTTCGCGAGCTTGGCAACGCTGCGCACGCGCGGAGAGCGGGGATTGTCGAGCACGCTCCGAGTCTACAAACGGGTCGCCTCACGCCGCCGAACCGCCGAGCGGTGCGAAAGGTACGCCTGGAGCGAGTTCAACGTAACTTTCGCACCGCTCCGCGTCTCGTTTGCCTGCCCGGACGACGAAAGGCCCGGCCACCGCAGTGGGTGACCGGGCCTTTCGAGCGGATGCAGGTTACGCAGCCTTGGGGGCCGAGGTGTCAGCCGGGAGCGCTTTCTTGGCGGCCTCGACGAGACCCGCGAAGGTGGCGGGCTCGTTGACGGCCAGCTCGGCGAGGATGCGGCGGTCGACCTCGATGCCGGCCAGGTTCAGACCCTGGATGAGGCGGTTGTAGGTCAGGCCGTTCTGGCGGGCCGCAGCGTTGATGCGCTGGATCCACAGGCGGCGGAACTCGCCCTTGCGAGCGTGGCGGTCGCGGTAGGCGTAGACGAGCGAGTGGGTGACCTGCTCCTTCGCCTTGCGGTAGAGGCGCGAGCGCTGGCCGCGGTAGCCTTCCGCGCGCTCGAGGATGGTCCGGCGCTTCTTGTGTGCGTTTACTGCGCGCTTGACACGAGCCATTTCTTTACTTCCTTAAACGTCGGGCCGGGCTCAGTTGGCGAGCAGGCGCTTGATGATCTTGGCGTCGCTGTTCGGGAGGACCTGGTCCTCGTTGAGGCGACGGGTACGGCGGCTCGACTTGAGCTCGAGGTTGTGGCGCATGCCGGCCTGCTGCTTCATGACCTTGCCGCTGCCGGTGATCTTGAAGCGCTTCTTGGCGCCCGAGTGGGACTTCTGCTTGGGCATTGTGTTATTCCTTCTCGTTCGTCGCCTCGGGCTGAGGGGCCTCAGCCGGCGAGCTGTTCGTGTCCTGCGAACGCGACTCGGCCTTCGCCTGCGCGCGCCGCGCGTTGGCCTCGGCCTTCGCATCCGCCTTGTTCTTCAGCGGACCGATGACCATGACCATGTTTCGACCGTCGATGGTCGGGTTCGATTCGACAGAACCGAATTCCGCCACATCTTCGGCAAATCTCTGAAGCAGACGGACGCCCTGCTCGGGGCGGGACTGCTCACGACCGCGGAAGAGGATCATCGCCTTGACCTTGTCCCCCGTCTGGAGGAATCCGATGGCCCGCTTCATCTTGGTCTCGTAATCGTGCTTGTCGATCTTGAGGCGGAAACGAACCTCTTTGAGGATCGTGTTCGCCTGGTTGCGCCTGGCCTCCTTGGCCTTCTGCGCAGCCTCGTACTTGAACTTGCCGTAGTCCATGATCTTCACCACGGGCGGCTTGGAGTTCGGGGCGACCTCTACGAGGTCGAGATCCGCTTCCTGCGCCAGGCGCAGCGCGACCTCGATCTTCACGACGCCGATCTGCTCGCCGCTGGGGCCGACGAGTCGCACTTCGGGGACGCGGATACGGTCGTTGGTACGGGGATCGCTGATGCGTTGCTCCTCTGTTCGAGAGTGTTTCGGCTGCAGTGCTGCAACGAGAGGAGAACGACTTTCACCGCGACGCCCGCGCACATACGCGTGCAATCACTCGGCACACCCCCGAAGTGCTTGCGGCACCGACCGGCGGACCGGCGGAGGGTATCGACCCGGTAACCTGTTGAGGCGGTCAACGCGGGTGGGAAGAGATTCCACTTTCGTTCCGACGCACAGAGGCGGCGGAGCCAATAGACGAGTCTACCAGACACGAAGGCAGGGTTATGAGCGACGTCGAGGATGCCACCAGGGACATCGCCGAGGTGCCTGCCGCCGAGCTGATCACCACGGTCTCGGTGCACCTGATGAGCGCCGCCGCGGTCAAGCTCGGGCTGGCCGAGAGCGGCGAGGCCGACCTCGATCTCGATGAGGCGCGCAAGCTGGTCGACGCGCTGGCCGGTCTCGTGACGGCATCCGCCCCGCACATCGGCGATCAGCACGCGCGCCCGCTGCGCGACGGCCTGCGCACGTTGCAGCTGGCGTTCCGCGAGGCCTCGCAGATCCCCGACGAGCCGGGCAAGGGCCCCGGCGAGAAGTGGACCGGCTCCGTCGTATGAGCTGATCGACCGGCGATCCCAAGGTCATTCGGCGCTCGCGTCCGGGTTCTGCCCAGACGCCCCGATTAGCGTCGTCGGCGTGGGTAGGCGACAGGCACTCGGATGGCTCGGCGCAGCCGTCTGCTCTGTCGCGCTCGTCATCGCAGGCGGCCTCGTGCTGAGCAGCGTCGCGGTGCACCGCTATCTGCAGGCGTCGAGCTCCGCGCAGCAGCGCGGCGACTCGACCGACGGCGGAGCGACGCCAGAGCCCAGCGAGCTCGCGAGCGTCGAGCGCGCGGTCACCGCTCTGTCGGCCATGCCCGGCGTCGCGACCGCGACGAGCTCGATCGACACGAGCGTCTCGCCCGAGCCGTCCATGATGCTGAGCACCCGCACCGCACCGGCGCCCACGCGCGCCCCGAAGACGCTGAGCTATGACGTCTCTGTGATCATGAACCCCGATGCCAGCTCCGCCGAGTGCGCCGATGTGGTGTTCACCCTGACGCAGCAGCTTCAGAACGCGCGAGTCAACCTCGAGCTGTCCTCGCCGGCGGGTGACGGGCATGCGGCATCCGTCATCGACTACCGCAACGCCTTCGACACCCCTGTGCCGCGCTCGACGGTCGACTCGGTGTCTCGTGCGGTCGCTGTCGCGACCGCCGTGCCCGGCGTGAAGTCGGTCCATGTCACGGTGCCGTACACCTGGAACCTCGCGACCGGCGACCTCTCCGTAGAGCTGGCCGCAGGCGACGAGCACCAGTCGACCGCACTCGAGGACGCGCTGGCGCATACGGCCTTCGCGGGGCTCGACTGGTCGAAGCCGCGGGCCTCTTCGAATGCGCCGAGTGCGACGAGCTCGCCGACGCGGTCGCAGCGTCCTGGCGCCGCCGACTCCCCGGCACCCACGCACTCGCCTGCTCCGACGCACACGCGGCGACCGAGCTCGCCGTCGAAGCCGACCCAGACGTCGACCCCCTCCGTCTCACCGACGCCGACGCCGACCGAGTCGTCGCGCTGAGGGCGCGATCAGGCTTTGATGAGCTGCACCACCAGGGAATCGACGCCGTTCGCGATCTCGGCTGAGGCCGCCCAGCGCTCGGAGAGCCGGCTGACCAGCCGCTGCAGTTCCTCCTGATCGAGGCCGTCGCGCAGGCTGAGGCGCACGGCCACTTCCGCCGCACGCAGACGCTGCGCCGGGTCGGCCGCGACCAGGTCGACGCCGAGGGCGTCCGGCTCGCCTTCGAGCGAACGCGCGAACGCCGCGCGGATCGCGGGGTCGCGATGAGGAGCCGACCACGCGGCTCCCGTCGCGAGCGCATAGACGGCCGGGCGGCGCAGCACGAACTCGGTCGGCCCCGCGGGGTCGATGACGATCAGCTCGGTCTGCTCGCTCGCTGCGGCGAGCGCCACCCGGGGACCGGCAGCCGGCACGGGGCGCGCCTTCGGGTCCCATGCGGCAAGGGCCTCGACCGAGGTGAACGCGGGCAGCACCTTGCGGCCGTCGGGGCCGGCGACCGTGACGATCGACAGCTCCTGCGTCTTGTCGACGAGATGGCCGTCGGGCGCCGTGCCCAGTTCACCCGCGTGAGCGAGCAGCGGGATCAGCAGGCGGGCACCGCGGAAGGCGGCGACCACATCTTCTGCGAGGGCGGTGCCGGCCAGGAATCCGTTCAGCGCCGCGAGCAGCGCGGGGTCTGCGGAACCGTCGTCGGCCGCCGCGGGATTCGGCGTGAAGCTGCGGCCGGCCCATGGCTGGCCGGCCGAGTCGGCGGCCCCACCGAGGTGCGGGGTCTCAGGCACCGGCGACATGGAGCGCCTCGGTCAGGGTGAAGCGCCCTGAGTAGAGGGCCTTGCCGACAATCGCCCCCTCGACACCATTCGGAACGAGGGCGCGCAGCGCCACGATGTCGTCGAGGCTCGAGATGCCGCCCGAGGCGATGACGGGCTTGTCGGTCTTCGCCGTGAGCTCGGCGAGAAGCTCGACGTTCGGGCCGCGCAGCGTGCCGTCCTTCGTGACGTCGGTGACGACGTAGCGCCGGCAGCCCGCCGCTTCGAGACGCGCGAGGACCTCCCACAGCTCGCCCCCCTCGCGGGTCCAACCGCGGGCGGCGAGGGTCGTGCCGCGCACGTCGAGGCCGACCGCGATCGCGTCGCCGTATCTGCCGATCACCGCGTCGGCCCACTCGGGGTTCTCGAGGGCGGCGGTGCCCAGGTTCACCCGCGTGGCGCCGAGCTCGAGGGCGTGCTCGAGCGACGCGTCGTCGCGGATGCCGCCCGAGAGCTCGATCTTGACGCCCTGCACCTCGCGGAGCACGTCGCGCATGACGGAGCGGTTCTCGCCGCGCCCGAACGCCGCGTCGAGGTCGACGAGGTGGATCCACTCCGCGCCCTGCCGTGCCCAATCGAGCGCCGCGTCGATCGGACTGCCGTAGCTCGTCTCGCTCCCCGCCTCGCCCTGGGTGAGACGGACGGCCTGTCCGCCCGCGACGTCGACGGCGGGCAGGAGCACGAGCTGGGGCGCGGTGGGTTCGGTCATCTCTTGCTTTCTGATGGTGCGGGTGCCGGGCACGCTCATGCGCGCAGCGAGTCGACCCAGTTGGTGAGCAGACGGATGCCAGCCTGCCCAGACTTCTCGGGGTGGAACTGCGTGGCGCTGAGCGGGCCGTTCTCGACGGCCGCGACGAATCGCGTGCCATGCTCGGCCCAGGTCACACGAGAAGACGGGAACGGCGCGTGGGTCTCGAGCGTCCAGCTCTGCGCGGCGTAGGAGTGCACGAAGTAGAAGCGCTCGCCTTCGATGCCACGGAACAGCAGGGAGTCCGCAGGCGCATCGACCGTGTTCCAGCCGATGTGCGGCAGCACGGGAGCGTCGAGCTCGGTGACGTCGCCGGGCCACTCCCCCAGTCCCTGGGTCTCGGTGCCGCGCTCGTCACCGCGTTCGAACAGCACCTGCATGCCGACGCAGATGCCGAGGACCGGCCGCCCGCCGGCGAGTCGCCGCTCGATGAGCTCGTCACCGCGCACCGCCTTGAGCTGATCGACCACCGCGCGGAACGCGCCGACTCCGGGCACAAGCAGCCCGTCGGCATCCATCACCGCCTGGCGGTCGCGGGTGATCGTGACGTCGGCGCCCGCCGCCTCAAGCGCCTTCGCAGCCGAGTGCACGTTGCCGCTGCCGTAGTCGAGCAGCGCGACGGTGGGCCGAGCGCGATCGTTCACAGCGCGCCCTTGGTCGAGGGGATGCCGCTGACCGCGGGATCAAGCGCCTTGGCCTGCCGGAATGCGCGCGCGAACGCCTTGAACTCGGCTTCCGCGATGTGGTGCGGGTCGCGGCCGTCGAGCACGCGCACGTGCACCGTGAGCGCGGCGTTGAAGGCGATGGCCTCGAAGACGTGGCGGACCATCGACCCCGTGAAGTGGCCGCCGATGAGGTGCAGCTCGAAACCGGCCGGCTCGCCGGAGTGCACCAAGTACGGACGCCCCGAGACGTCGACGACGGCCTGCACGAGCGCGTCATCGAGGGGCACGACGGCGTCGCCGAAGCGGCCGATGCCGCTCTTGTCACCGAGCGCCTGGCGGATCGCCTGGCCGAGCACGATGCCCGTGTCCTCGACGGTGTGGTGGACGTCGATGTCGGTATCGCCGCTCGCCCGCACGGTGAGGTCTGTCAGCGAGTGCTTCGCGAACGCAGTCAGGAGGTGGTCGTAGAACGGGACAGAGGTCTGGATGTCGGCGCTGCCCGAGCCGTCGAGATCGAGGTTCAGCTCGATGCGCGACTCGCTGGTCTCGCGCGTGATGGCTGCGGTGCGGGGGCCTGCGGTCATGGCCCTCAGCCTACCGGGGCGTGCTCGGCGGAGACGATGGCGCCTGCCCCGTGCCGGGCGACGTAGCGGGCCATCGCGTCGAGGAACTCGCCCGTCTCCGACGCGGTTCCCGCCGAGACGCGCAGGCTGTTCGGGATGCCCATCTCGCGGATGATGATGCCCTCTGCGAGCAGCTCGTCGAACACCTCTCGCGGGTTCGCGACATTGTCGAACAGCACGAAGTTGCTCCACGTGCGGTACGGGTGGAAGCCAAGCTCGCCGAGCCCGGCGACGATCCGGTCGCGCTGCACCTTGATCTCGTCGACCATCGCCAGCATCTCGGGCGCGTGCGCCAGCGCGCCGAGCGCGGCGGCCTGGGTGAGGGCGGACAGGTGGTACGGCAGCCGGACGAGGCGCAGGGCGTCGGCGATCGCCGGGTCCGCGGCGAGATAGCCGAGTCGCACGCCGGCGTAGGCGAAGGCCTTGCTCATGGTGCGCGACACCACGAGGCGCTCTCGCCCCGGCAGCAGCGTGATGGCGCTCGGCTCGCCCGCGGGGAAGAACTCAGCGTATGCTTCGTCGACGATCACGATGCCGGGCGCCGCGTCGTAGACGGCCTCGACGACATCCAGGCCCAGCGGTGTCCCGGTCGGGTTGTTCGGAGAGCACAGGATCACGACGTCGGGCTGTGTGCGTCGCACCCATTCGACGGCGCGCACGGCGGATAGCTCGAAGTCGACGTCACGGTCGCCCGCGATCCATTCGGTTCCCGTACCGGATGCCAGCAGCGGGTACATCGAGTAGGTGGGTGCGAAGCCGAGCACCGTGCGCCCAGGACCCCCGAATGCCTGCAGGAGCTGCTGCAGGATCTCGTTGGAGCCATTGGCGGCCCAGAGATTGTCGCGGTTCAAGCCGTGACCGAGGTAAGCGGCGAGCGCGTCGCGCAGTTCGACGAACTCACGATCGGGATAGCGATTGGCACCGGCGACCGCGTTCGCGAGCCGGGCGAGCACATCGGCCTGCACCTCGTCGGGGATGGGGTGCGTGTTCTCGTTGACGTTCAGCTCGACCCGCACATGCTTCTGCGGCGCCCCGTAGGGCTCGCGCCCACGCAGGTCGTCACGGATCGGCAGATCGGAAAGAGACGTCACCTCACCATCGTAGGCGCGGTACGAGGGAGCACCTTGGCGGTTACTTCGCGTACTGCGGAGGGATCGCGAGCGACTCCCCCGGCGTGACGACCGAGCTCTGCAAGCCGTTCATGTCGACGATCGCATCGATGACCTCGCGAGGGTCGTCGTGGGGCGCCACCGTCTCGGCGATCTGCCAGAGCGACTCGCCGGGGCGCACCGTCACATGCTCGATGCTCGCCGGCGCGCCGGCGGAGACTCCGCCGGCTGCCGCCGAGCCGGAGCTCACGCCGAACCAGACGGCGGCCGCGACGAGCGGCGCGGCCGCAGCGGCCACAAGCACCAGCCTGCCGCGCCGGGTGAGGCGCAGGTGCGAGCGCGCGGCGGGGGCCGCAGCCGTGCGGCGCACGGGCCCTGCAGACATGTGAACTGTGATGCTGGTCATCTCAGTACCTCTACCTTCGTCACCTGATTCGGAACGCATGTTCGACGTATTCGACATTTCCGAACCTATCTTCGATTCGATGTGAGCGCAAGCCCCGGCTCATTAGCGAAGTTATCCACCGGTTTCGGCGACTCGCTCGAACAAATCCCCTACACAGAGGGCGTTTGACGCTAATGTGTGGCTCACTGGTCGAAATGCAACCAGGGACCACTGACATTGGGGATTCACGTGACCACAGACGCCGTCAGCAAGGACACCGGCACCGCACCCAAGCGGCGCACCCGACGCCGCAAGAACCTCAGCGACAAGCAGCTCGCCATCCTCGACGTGATCAAGAAGTCGCTGGCCGCGCGAGGCTATCCGCCGAGCATGCGCGAGATCGGCGACGCCGTGGGCCTCGCCTCGCTGTCGAGCGTGACCCACCAGCTCAACCAGCTCGAGCTCTCCGGCTACCTGCGCCGCGACCCAAACCGGCCGCGCGCGCTCGAGATCCTAATCGACCCGCCCTCGCCGACCGAGCAGACCGATGACTTCGAGGCGAAGGCGCCCGTCGGTGACGCCATGCTCGTGCCGCTCGTCGGCCGCATCGCGGCCGGCGTGCCCATCACGGCGGAACAGCAGGTGGAAGAGGTCTTCCCGCTCCCCCGCCGGCTCGTCGGCAACGGCGACCTCTTCATGCTCAAGGTCGCGGGCGAGTCGATGATCGACGCAGCGATCTGCGATGGCGACTGGGTGGTCGTTCGACAGCAGCAAGACGCGATCAACGGCGACATCGTCGCCGCGATGCTCGAAGGCGAGGCAACCGTCAAGGTGTTCCGGCAGCGTGACGGCCACACCTGGCTGCTGCCGCGGAACTCCGCCTTCGAGCCGATCCTCGGGGACGAGGCGGTCGTGCTCGGCAAGGTCGTGGCGGTGCTGCGCGCCGTCTGAGCGCACTCAGAGGCTCTCGAGACTCAGGGAAGCGGCGCCGCAGCGAAGTCCGGCGCCACGAGCTCGCTGTAGCGCGTCGCGTCGATGAACGCCGCGCGCGCGAGCACCGCCAGCGGTGTCTCGTGCAGGTTGCGGGTGTAGAGATGGATGCCCGGAGCGCCGCCCTCGACCAGCCGCTCCGCCAGCCGCGCCGCGTAGTCGATGCCGACCTCGCGCTGGCCCTCGGAAGTCGTCTCCGCATCGAGCGCAGCGGCGAGGTCAGAGGGCATCGGCTCGCCGGACAGCTCAAGGCTGCGTGCGAGAGCCGGCAGCGTCGTCACGGGCATGATCCCGGGCAGAATCGGGAACTCGACCCCTGCGGCGCGCGCCCTATCGAGCAGGCGGAAGTAGTCGTCGGCGTGGAAGAACAGCTGCGTGATCGCGAGATTGGCACCGGCCGCCTGCTTCGCGAGCAAGGTGTCGATGTCCTGCTCGACGGACCGCGACGAGGGATGCCCGTTCGCGAACGCGGCCACGGCGATGACGATCCGCTCGCGGCCGTCTCGATCAAGGGTGATGCCGCGCGTGCCGGGTAAAGGCACCTCGCGCCACGGAGTGCGCTCGTGCTGCACAGCGTGGATCAGCTGGACGAGCTCGGCCCCCGAGCGAAGATCACCGGGGAAGGCGCCTTCGCTGAACCCCGCCGGGAGGTCACCGCGCACGGCGAGGAAGCTGTGCACTCCGGCATCCAGAAAGGTCCGCACGGTCTCGTGCGTGCCTTGCACGGTCGAGCCCACGCACGTGAGGTGCGCCATGGTGCGCACCTCGGGGTGGTGGTCGATCAGAAGCCTCAGCACGTCGAGCGAGGCGCCCTGCGACGACCCGCCGGCACCGTAGGTCACCGACATGAACTCCGGCCCCGCGGCCGCGAGCCGCGCGATGCGACCGGGCAGCTGCTGCGCGATCAGCGGCGAGCGGGCGGGGTGCAGCTCGAAGGAGAACGGGACGTGCCTCACGCCCGGTCGACCGCCTCGAGTCGGTACGGCTCGAACTGCGCCACGCGGCTGGGGTCGATGAGCGCCGAGACGCGCGTGCCCTCTTCCGTGTACTCCTGCGACGTGACCCGCCCGCGCGCATGCAGCGCCGCGATGACCTCGCCGTGCTCGTACGGCACGAGCAACTCGATCGGCACCGAGCGGTCCGGGATCAGATGGGCGATGCGCGCGAGCACCTCGTCGATGCCCTCACCAGTGCGCGCACTGGCGAACACCGCCCCCGGCACGAGGCCGCGCAGCACGAGACGGGTGTCGTCGTCGATCAGATCCGACTTGTTGAAGACGACGAGCTCGGGGATGTCGCGGGCGCCGACCTCGCCGATCACGTCGCGCACCGTCTGAAGTTGGCTGGCGGGATCGGGATGCGAGGCGTCGACGACGTGGACGATCACCTCGGCGTCCTGCACCTCCTCGAGCGTCGAGCGGAAGGCCTCGACGAGCTGGTGCGGGAGGTTGCGCACGAAGCCGACCGTGTCGGCGAGCGTGTACGGGCGCCCGTCGACGGTCTGCGAGCGGCGCACCGTGGAGTCGAGCGTCGCGAAGAGCGCGTTCTCGACGAGCACGCCGGCCCGCGTGATGCGGTTCAGCATGCTCGACTTGCCGGCGTTGGTGTAGCCGGCGATGGCGACAGACGGCACCTCGTTGCGGCGTCGGTTGGCACGTTTCGCCTCGCGTGCCGGCTTCATCTCCTTGATCTGCCTGCGCAGCTTCGCCATGCGGGAGTGGATGCGGCGGCGGTCGAGCTCGATCTTCGTCTCACCGGGCCCACGGCTTCCCATGCCGTTGCCCGCACCGCCCACCTGGCCGCCGGCCTGGCGGCTCATGGACTCGCCCCAGCCGCGCAGGCGGGGAAGCAGATACTCGAGTTGCGCGAGCTCGACCTGGGCTTTGCCCTCGCGGCTCTTCGCGTGCTGGCTGAAGATGTCGAGGATGACCGCAGTGCGGTCGATGACCTTGACCTTGACGACGTCTTCGAGGGCACGTCGCTGGCTGGGCGCCAGCTCGGTGTCGGCGATCACGGTGTCGGCGCCGAGATGCGCGACGACGGCCGCGAGCTCCTCCGCCTTTCCTCGGCCGAAGTAGGTGCTCGGATCGGGGTGCGGGCGGCGCTGCAGCAAGCCGTCGAGCACCACGGCGCCCGCGGTCTCGGCGAGCGCCGCGAGCTCGCGCAGCGAGTTCTCGGCGTCCTCGAGCGAGCCGCCCGAGTACACCCCGATGAGGATGACGTTCTCGAGCCGCAGCTGCCGGTACTCGACCTCGGTGACGTCCTCGAGCTCGGTGGAGAGCCCGCCGACGCGACGCAGCGCTGCACGGTCGTCACGGTCGAGCTGCTCGCCGTCGGTGTCGCCGAAGCCTGCGGCATCCGTCGTCTGCAATGCCTGCGCGCGCTGCCCGAACAGGGCGTAGCCGGCCGCATGCGAGTCCGCGTTCGCGAGGACGCGGGCGACGACGTCGTCGTCTGCGCGGGTGCCGGTCTCGCTGGAGGTGGTGTGATCTGCGGTCATTATTGAGGACTAACTCTACTTCCGTCGGTGCTGTACGTTTCTGACATGTCTTCCGGTGACCACTACTTCAGCGCGTCACCGGGAAGCGACCCGAAGCTGCGGCCGATCGACGTGCGCCTCGCCGATCGCGATCTCACGGTCACGACCGGCGCCGGGGTGTTCAGCCCCGACCACGTCGACACCGGCACGGCCGTGCTGCTGGCCAATACCCCGGAGCCGCCGCCCGGCGGCCACCTGCTCGATCTGGGCTGCGGTTGGGGGCCGATCGCCCTGTCGCTCGCGCTCGGTTCGCCGCACGCGACGGTGTGGGCCGTCGACGTCAATGAGCGGGCACTCGAACTCGTCGCGCGCAACGCGGCCGACCTCGGACTCACCAATGTGAACGCTGTGCGGCCCGAGGATGTTCCGGCCGAGGTCGCGTTCATGACCATCTGGTCGAACCCGCCCATTCGCGTCGGGAAGAACGAGTTGCACAGCATGCTGCAGACCTGGCTGCCGCGACTCGAGGTGGGGTCGGATGCCTGGCTCGTGGCCGCACGGAATCTGGGCTCCGATTCGCTGCAGCGCTGGCTCGACACCGCGCTGCCCGGCTTCGGCACCACGCGCGCAGCGACCAGTAAGGGCTTCCGGGTGTTGCGAGTGCGCAGGCACGCCGGCCAGTAGTCGGGCCAGACGCCTGCCCGCTCAGGCGAGCGTGATCTCGCCGTCGTAGACGAGCTCAGCAGGGCCCGAGAGGGAGAGGTGCTCGCCGTCGTCCTCGGTGGGGAACATGCGCACGGAGACCGTTCCGCCCGGAATGCTGACCCGCCAGTCGTTGGGCGCCCGGTCGCCGGCCCAGTGGCGGACCGCGAGCGCCGCAGCGACGGTGCCCGTGCCGCACGACAGGGTCTCGCCCACCCCGCGCTCGTGCACGCGCATACGGACGTGGCCGACGCCGTCCTTCACGAGCGGGTCGCCCGGCACCACGAATTCGACGTTAGCACCGTGCTCGGGCGAGGGGTCGATGACGGGAAGGTAGGACAGATCGAGCGCCTCGAGTTCGGCGTCGTCGGAGAGGGCGACCACGACGTGCGGGTTGCCCACGTCGATGCTCAGCCCGGGACGGGCTACCCCCAGCCCCTTGGCGTTCACGAGCGGCTCGTCATCGCCGATCCACCAGCCGCCCATGTCGACCTGGTAGCCGAGGGCCGAGCGCTGCACGTCGCGCACGCCCGCGCGCGTGCCGATGGGCAGGATCGCCCCCGCGGCCAGCTCGACGAGTCCGCTGCGGGTGAGGAACTCGGCATAGACGCGGATGCCATTGCCGCACATCTCGGCGACGGAACCGTCTGCGTTGTAGTAGTCCATGTACCATTCGGCGCCCGGGTTCTCGACGAGCGCCGCAGCGCCGGCATCGAGGCTCCGCGAGCGCACGGCGCGGATGACGCCGTCGGCGCCGATGCCGAAGTGCCGGTCGCAGAGGACCTGGATCTGGGCCGGGGTCAGCTCGAGGGAGCCGTCGGGGTCGGCGAAGAGGATGAAGTCGTTCCCGGTGCCGTGACCCTTGCTGAAGTGGAGCTTGACCGCCATTCGTCCAGCCTATCGACGGCCGCGTGGGCGCGCTGTGAGGCATCCACCGCCTCGGTGTCGAGCCATGCGACGTGCTCGTAGCGCTTGAACCAGCTCACCTGCCGGCGGGCGTAGCGGCGCGTCAGCGCCTGGGTCTGCGCGATCGCCTCTCCCTCGTCGAGCTCGCCGCGCAGCTGCGCGAGCGCCTGCGCATAGCCGATCGCCCGCGAGGCCGTCACGCCGCGCTCGATGCCCGCCGCCCGCAGGCCGTCGGCCTCGTCGACGAGGCCCGCGGCCCACATCGACCGGACCCGCGCGTCGAGCCGCTGCACGAGCAGCTCGCGCGGCGTGGTGAGCCCGATGAGGAGCGACGGATGCCACAGCCGAGGCGACTCGGGCAGGGCGGCGCCGTGCCCGAGCTCGGCAAGCTCATGGATCTCGAGGGCGCGGACGATGCGCCGGCCGTTGGCGGGGTCGAGCTTCGCGGCCGTGGCGGGGTCCGCGGCCCTGAGACGCGCGTAGAGCAGCCCCGGCCCCTGCTCGGCGAGCTCGGCCTCGAGGCGCGCGCGCAGCTCGCGGTCGCGGCCGGGGAAGCGGAAGTCGTAGACCACGCTCGACACGTAGAGACCCGAGCCGCCGACCAGGATCGGGACGGCGCCCCGGGCGAGGACAGTCTCGATCGCGGCGCGCGCGTCGCGCTGGTAGGCGGCAACGCTCGCCTCGTCTGTGACGTCGAGCACATCGAGGAGGTGATGCGGGATGCCGCGCCGGCCTTCGGCCGGGACCTTCGCCGTGCCGATGTCCATGCCGCGGTAGAGCTGCATGGCATCCGCATTGACGATCTCGGCGCGCTCGCCGCGATCACGCAGCAGCTCGGCCAGCCCGATCGCGAGGTCCGTCTTGCCGGTGCCGGTCGCGCCGACGATGACGAGGAGCGGCGCGCGACTCACACTCAGCGCAGTTCGTCGTTCGGGTCGTAGATCGGTGCCGTCGCCACGCTGATGGCGTTCTCGCCGAGCGGCCGCAGGGTCGGCATGCCGAGCGACACGGAGCCCGCCGCGCCGGCTGAGCCGCCGTGGTCGTGGCCGCTCGGGATGCCGCAGGCCTCGGCCTGCTCGCGGTCCCACGCATCGCCGGCGCGGGTGCGGCGGATCGCCAGCGGGGCGCCGTCGACCGAATCGGCGAGCAGGTGGAAGGGCGCGGCATGGGTGACGACGACGGTCACGACGTCGCCGGGGCGCGGCATGGGCGACCCCGCAGGCACCTCGAAATGGACCAGGCGGCTGTCCTCGGCGCGGCCGCTCATGCGGTGCGTCTCGCCGTCCTTCTTGCCCTCGCCCGTGGAGACGAGCACCTCGACGGTGCGGCCGAGCTGCTTCTCGTTCTCCTCGAGCGAGATGCGCTCCTGCAGGGCGATGAGGCGGTCGTAGCGGTCCTGGACGACGGCCTTCGGCACCTGGTCGGCCATGGTCGCGGCCGGCGTGCCGGGGCGGATCGAGTACTGGAAGGTGAAGGCCGATGCGAACCGCGCCTGCTCGACGACGCGCAGCGTCTCCTGGAAGTCCTCCTCGGTCTCGCCGGGGAAGCCGACGATGATGTCGGTCGAGATCGCCGCGTTCGGCATCTTCGCGCGCACGCGGTCGAGGATGCCGAGGAACTTCTCGGAGCGGTAGGAGCGGCGCATGGCCCGCAGGATGCGATCGGAGCCCGACTGCAGCGGCATGTGGAGCTGCGGCATGACGTTCGGCGTCTCGGCCATGGCGTCGATCACGTCGTCGGTGAACGCGGCCGGGTGTGGGCTCGTGAAGCGCACACGCTCGAGGCCCTCGATCTTCCCCGCGGCGCGCAGCAGCTTGCCGAAGGCCTGCCGGTCGCCGAACTCGACGCCGTAGGAGTTCACGTTCTGGCCGAGCAGGGTGACCTCGATCGCACCCTGATCGACGAGCGACTGCACCTCGGCGAGGATCTCACCGGGCCGACGGTCGCGCTCCTTCCCGCGCAGCGACGGCACGATGCAGAAGGTGCAGGTGTTGTTGCACCCGACCGAGATCGACACCCAGCCGCTGTAGCTCGAATCGCGCTTGGTCGGCAGTGTCGAGGGAAAGGTCTCGAGTGCCTCGAGGATCTCGATCTCGGCTTCGTCGTTGTGGCGGGCCCGCTCGAGCAGGCCCGGCAGCGAGCCCATGTTGTGCGTGCCGAACACCACGTCGACCCACGGCGCCTTCTCGAGGATGACGCTCTTGTCCTTCTGGGCGAGACAGCCGCCGACGGCGATCTGCATGCCGGCGTGGCGGCGCTTCACGGAGGCCAGGTGACCCAGATTTCCGTACAGCTTGTTGTCGGCGTTCTCGCGCACCGCGCAGGTGTTGATCACGACGATGTCGGCCTCTTCGCCGTTCGCCGGAAGATAGCCCGCGGCCTCGAGCGAGCCGGCCAGCCGCTCGGAGTCGTGCACGTTCATCTGGCACCCGTAGGTGCGCACCTCGTAGGTGCGGTGCCGCCCGGACTCGTCGACGGCGGCGTCGGACGGAGCGATGAGGGTCGGCGCCTCACTGGGCCGGATCACCTCGCGGCTGGGGATGACGGTGCTCATAGTGCGTCAAGTCTACGATCGCGGCGCCCGGGTGTGCGTCGCCGACCGAGGCCGCTGCTGTCTCAGCGCGCGTCGCGCCTGCTGCGCATCGCGTCGCCGACCGCGATGCCGACCGCCTCGCCGGAGTAGCCGCGCCGCTGCAGGTAGCCGTAGAGGCGCCGCTCCGCCGTCTGGTCGTCGACGTCGCGCAGCTGGCCGACGCGCTTCAGGGCGACCTCGATCGCGCGGTCGAGCTCGTCTTCCTCGTCGTAGTCCTCGAGTGCCGCCGCGATCGCGTCGTCGTCGATGTGCCGACGACGCAGCTCGCGCTCGATGGCCTGCCGCCCCTGGCCCTTCCGCGCTCGCGCGGCATAGACCAACGAGACCGCGAGCGCCTCGTCGTCGAGCAGCCCGACGCTCTCGAGGCGGTCGAGCTCTGCCTCGGCGGCCGCCTCGTCGACCTCGCGCTTGCGCAGCACCTGCTCGAGCTCCCACCGGGACATGCCGCGACGGGCGAGCTGGTGCAGTGACACGTTGGCCGCGCGCTTGCCCGCCTTCTCGCGCACCCGGTCGAGGGTGCGCTCGGCAGCGTCGCGCTCGGCAGCCGCCGCGGCGTCGGCCTCGGCGACCGAGCGCACGGCGGCCGCAGCCGCCTGCGCCCGCTCGGACGGCACCGCGCCCGGCAGATAGGCGATGGCCGCCTCGCCTGCCGGACGCCGCGCCGCGCGCCCCGCACCGCGGCGGCGCCCGTCATCGCCGTCGCCCGCTCGCTCGCTTTCAGAGGGGAAGAACCGCACGACCATGGCAGGCCCCGCTAGGCGCCCTTGCGCTGCGGCAGCTTGGCCACGTTCTCTGCGACGTCGGCCTCGGCCACAGCGTTCGGGTCTTTCACGACGCCGAGCTTGACCAGGATCTTCTGCTCGATCTCGGCGGCGATGTCGGCGTGCTCGATGAGGAAGTTGCGCGAGTTCTCCTTGCCCTGGCCGAGCTGGTCGCCCTCGTACGTGTACCACGCACCGGACTTCTTCACGATGCCGTGCTCCACGCCGAAGTCGAGCAGGCTGCCCTCGCGCGAGATGCCGACGCCGTAGAGGATGTCGAACTCGGCCTGCTTGAACGGCGGCGCCATCTTGTTCTTGACGACCTTGACGCGGGTGCGGTTGCCGACGGCGTCTGCGCCGTCTTTCAGCGTCTCGATGCGACGGATGTCGAGGCGCACCGACGCGTAGAACTTCAGCGCCTTGCCGCCCGAGGTCGTCTCGGGGCTGCCGAAGAACACGCCGACCTTCTCGCGCAGCTGGTTGATGAAGATCATCGTGGTGTTGGTCTGGTTGAGCGCACCGGTCAGCTTGCGCAGCGCCTGAGACATGAGGCGGGCCTGCAGGCCGACGTGGGAGTCGCCCATCTCGCCCTCGATCTCGGCGCGGGGCACGAGCGCGGCGACGGAGTCGATGACGATCAGGTCGATCGAGCCTGAGCGCACCAGCATGTCGGCGATCTCGAGCGCCTGCTCGCCCGTGTCGGGCTGTGAGACGAGCAGCGCGTCGATGTCGACGCCGAGCTTCTTCGCGTATTCGGGATCGAGCGCGTGCTCCGCGTCGACGAAGGCGGCGATGCCGCCGTTCTTCTGCGCGTTCGCGATCGCGTGCAGGGTCAGCGTCGTCTTGCCCGACGACTCAGGCCCGTAGATCTCGACGATGCGGCCGCGCGGCAGGCCGCCGATGCCGAGGGCGACGTCGAGGGCGATCGAGCCCGTCGGAACGACCTCGACAGGCGCGCGCTCGTCACTGCCGAGGCGCATGACGGAGCCCTTGCCGAACTGGCGATCGATCTGTGCGAGCGCGGTCTCAAGCGCCTTTTCGCGATCGGCTGGAGTAGGCATTTCGTTCCTTTCAACAGGACAGCAGCGGTGTCGTCTGCGACAGTACGCGCAGGGTCTGACATCGGCAGGCCGTGCACGCGTATCGGTGTGAAACTCGCCGACGACACGGCCTGTGCTGGTCGAGTCATCGCCGAGGACACGATAGCAACGGTCGAATCCGTGTTCGAGATCGACACGGCGTGTCGCCCGGCGAATGTCGTATCAGCCGCGCTTCTTCGGCTCGACCAGACCGGCGCCGTGCCGGCGCGCCACGGGCACGTCCATCGCCTCGCACAAAGCAAGCCACACGTCACGGGCGGGTACGCCGGCGGCGAGCGCCTGCTCGGCTGTGCGCGAGCCGAGCTCGACGATGACGAGCTCGCGCACGAGCTGGCCGCCGTAGGCCGCTCCGAACTCGTGCTCGACGGCGCGGGTGAACTCGCTCAATCGCATGGTGCTCCCCAGGCTACAAAGAAGAACGACGGATGCCCCGAGCCGAAGCCCGGGGCATCCGTATGGAAAATCGGATCGACTAGCGCTGGCTGACCAGTTCGCCGTCGAAGCCCGCCGCGAAGTCGTCGGGCAGGGCGTCGGGCACCATCGACTCGATGCCCTCGAGCACGGCGAGGCGGTCGCCCACCTCGCGCATGATGACCGAGATGGGGGTGTCGAGTGCTTCGGCGACGGAGGCGAGAATCTCGCTCGACGCCTCCTTCTGCCCGCGCTCGACCTCGCTCAGGTAGCCGAGCGCCACGCTCGCCTTGCTGGCGACCTGGCGAAGAGTACGGCCCTTCTGAAGGCGGAAGTCCCGCAGCACGTCGCCGATCTCCTGACGTACCAGAATCATGGGCGCCCCCTTCCTGCTCGGTCGGCCGAAAATCCGGCCCTGGGTGGAAGCTCTCATTCCGAGGGCTTCTTGCGTTGCACTGTAGTTCACGTTCCCTGCAATCCGCTGGCTAATCGTAGGAAAAGTAACGTGAGCGAAACGGGGTCTATTCCGCGAGCCTCGCGATGAGCGCCGCAACGGCCGCCGCAACGGTCTGAGAACGGATTCCTGCCCGGTCGCCGCTGAGCTGGAGGGCGTCGACCCACGTGTCCTGACCGATGGCGACGCCGACGTAGACCGTGCCGACCGGCTGGCCGCCCTGCGGATCAGGACCGGCGACACCGGTGGTCGCGAGACCGATGTCGGCCGCCCGGCCGCCGACGGCGAGCACCGCCCGCACGCGCTCGGCGAGCTGCCGCGCGACGTCCGGATGCACCGGCCCGTGCTCGCCGAGCAGCGACTCGTCGACGCCGACCACACTGTGCTTGAGCTCAGTGGCGTAGACAACCACGCCCCCGTTGACGACGGCCGAAGCCCCCGCAGGCCGCGTGAGCTCCGCCGTCAGCTGACCGCCCGTGAGCGACTCGGCGACGGCGACGGTGAGCCCCCGCAGGGTGAGCGTCGCGACGAGCCCGGCGGTCGCGTCGATTCCGGCCGCGGTCTGTGAGTCAGGCATCCGTCGCCTCCCCCTGCTGCCGGTGCAGCTTCACGGCGTTCCATGCGTAATCGAGCCCGGAGACGACCGTCAGCACGAGCGCGATGGCCATGAACACCCCGTTCACCCAGTGCACCCAGTCGCCGAGCGGAACCCAGAGCGGCACGAGCGCGAGCGAGATCGCGATCGCCTGCGCGATCGTCTTCAGCTTGCCCCCGCGGCTCGCCGGAATGACGCCGCCGCGGATCACCGCGAAGCGATAGACGGTGATGCCGATCTCGCGCACAAGGATGACGATGGTGACCCACCACCACAGCTCCCCGAGGATCGACAGGCCGACGAGGGCGGCCCCTGTGAGCACCTTGTCGGCGATCGGGTCGAGCAGCTTGCCGAGTTCGGTGACGAGCCCCCGGCTGCGCGCGAGGTAGCCGTCGACGCCGTCGGTCGCGATGCCGACGATGAAGAGCACGGCTGCCCACCAGCGCAGGGGGCCGTCGGCACCCGCGTCGGCGAGGAGCATCCAGAAGAAGACGGGCGCGAACAGGATCCGCACGATCGTGATCGCGTTGGGCAGGTTCCAGTTGCTCGGCCGGGCGGGCCGATCGGCTGCGGCACCGGACTGGGTCATGCCTCCAGCCTACGGGCCGCGCCCCCGGCTACTCCGGCTGAGGGGCGAAGCGGTCGACGAAGGCCAGCGCCTCTTGCGCGACCTCTGCCCAGCCGTGGTCGATGGTCAGCGAGTGGCCGCGCCCCGGGATCTCGAGGAACTCGGTCACACCCGGGTTCTTCTCCTGCTGCGCGAAGGTGCCCTTCGTGATCGCAAGGGGAACCGTGTTGTCGTTCGCGCCGGCGATGACGAGCAGCGGGCCGCGGTCCGGGTTCTTCACATCGACCGTCACCTCATTGTGGAACGGGTTGACGTTCGCGACGACCGCCTGGAAGAGCGGCACGCCCGAGGCGGGCACGTGGTACTCGTCATAGAGGCGACGCGCCTCGTCCTCATCCAGGTTGTTCGCCCACCCGTATTGGAACTGCTCGAAGGTGAGCGCGATCGCCTTGCCGCGGTTGGCCGGGTTGCCGAGCACGGGCGCCGCTGACTTGATCGACGAGAGCGGCACGGCGAGAACGCCCCGGAACGGCGCGTTGTCGATCGTGACCGTGACCGCCGCCGCGCCGGCGCCCGCGATCTTCTGGGCGATCAGTCCGCCGAAGGAGTGGCCGATGACGACCGGCTGCCTGGCGAGCTCGGCGATCGCGGCGAGGTAGTGGTCGGTGACCTGCTGCACCATCTTGTGCGCGAACACCTCAGGGTTCGCACGCGCCTCCTCGACGGTCGGCGGGTCGTCGGGCCAGCCCGGTGCCAGCGTCGTGTAGCCGCTGCCCTCGAACAGCTCGCGCCACGCCTTCCAGCTGCTCGAGAGCAGCCACAGCCCGTGCACGAACACGACGGGAGTCCTGCCCGACGCATTCGCGCGGTCGATCTCCTCCTTCTCCCACGCGGTCAGCTCGGGCATCCGGATCACACCTCTTCGTTCGGTGGTGCCAGGTCTGTGAGTCTTCGTCACATCATGGCGGCAACCGGGCCTGAGCGGAAGATGCGGAAGCGATCAGTCTCGGCCGGTCAGCCCCCAGGCATCCTCATCGGAGGATGCCTCGACCTCCTCGAGTCCGTCGAAGTCCTCGGCGAGCGGGTCGCTGCCGTAGCGATCGTCACCGGACGCGGCGGGTGAGGGAGCGGCGACGGATGCCTGGGGCGGAGCGCTCGGACCCGCGGCCGGCGCCGCGGGCGCGTCCTCGCCGCGGATCTTCGCCAGCACCCCGGGCAGCTGCTCGGCCGTGACGAGCACGTCGCGCGCCTTCGACCCTTCAGAGGGCCCGACGATCTCACGGGACTCGAGCAGGTCCATCAGGCGGCCCGCCTTCGCGAAGCCCACCCGCAGCTTGCGCTGCAGCATCGAGGTCGAGCCGAACTGGGTCGACACGACGAGCTCGGCCGCCGCGAGGAGGAGCTCGAGGTCGTCGCCGATGTCGGAGTCGATCTGCTTCTTCTCCGCGGCGGGCACGACGTCCTGCCGGTAGTCCGGCCGCGCCTGACGGGTGACGTGATCGACGACCTTCTGGATCTCGGACTCGTTGACCCACGCGCCTTGCACGCGCAACGGCTTGCCGGCGCCCATCGGCAGGAACAGGGCGTCGCCCTGGCCGATCAGCTTGTCGGCGCCCGGCTGGTCGAGGATGACGCGCGAGTCGGTCACCGAGGTCACCGCGAAGGCGAGGCGCGAGGGCACGTTCGCCTTGATGAGGCCGGTGACGACGTCGACCGACGGGCGCTGCGTCGCGAGCACGAGGTGGATGCCGGAGGCGCGCGCGAGCTGGGTGATGCGCACGATCGAGTCCTCGACGTCGCGCGGGGCGACCATCATCAGGTCGGCGAGCTCGTCGACCACGACGAGCAGGTACGGATACGGCTTGAGCTGGCGCTCGCTGCCCGGGGGCAGCACGATCTCGTTGTTCACGACGGCCTTGTTGAAGTCGTCGATGTGACGGAAACCGAACGACGCGAGGTCGTCGTAGCGCATGTCCATCTCCTTCACGACCCACTGCAGCGCCTCTGCCGCCTTCTTGGGGTTCGTGATGATGGGCGTGATGAGGTGCGGCACCCCGCCGTAGATGGTGAGCTCGACGCGCTTGGGGTCGATGAGCACCATGCGCACCTCTGTGGGCTTCGCACGCATCAGCAGCGAGGTGATCATCGAGTTGACGAAGGACGACTTGCCGGAGCCTGTCGAACCCGCGACGAGCAGGTGCGGCATCTTGGCGAGGTTCGCGACGACATAGCCGCCGCCCACGTCCTTGCCGACGCCGATCGTCATCGGATGCCTGCTGTTCGTCGCCGCCGCCGATCGCAGCACGTCGCCGAGCGACACCGTCTCGCGGTCGGTGTTCGGGATCTCGATGCCGATGGCGCTCTTGCCGGGGATCGGCGAGAGGATGCGGACCTCGTTCGAGGCGACCGCGTACGACAGGTTCTTCGACAGCGCCGTGACGCGCTCGACCTTGACGCCCGGGCCGAGCTCGATCTCGTACTGGGTCACTGTCGGGCCGCGCGAGAAGCCGGTGACCTTCGCGTCGACGCCGAACTGCGTCAGCACCTCGGTGATGGCGCGCACGACCTCGTCATTGGCGGCCGAGCGGGTCTTCGGCGGCGGACCCGCCGAGAGCGTGTTGGCCGACGGCAGCACGTAGGGCTTGGCGGGCTCAGCCGGCTTGATCACCGGAACGACATCGCCGGCCTCGTCGAGCGGCAACAGGTCGTCTGGAGGAATGACCTCGGTCATGTTGTCGCTGCGCAGCCCGGCCGCGCCGTCGGGGATCTCGCCCGTGAAGCGCTTGACGGCCTCTTCGGCGTTCTCGAGCTCGGCGAAGACGTCGATGCCCGACGGCTCGGGCGCCGGCTCGAGCGCCGACGAGAAGCCGCCCTCGGCGGGCTCGGACTCGCCGAAGACATCCGTCAGCCCGTTCGCGTCGTGCTCGAAGTCGGGATCCTCTTCGCGCCCGCTCTTGTTGCGGCGCCACCACGGCAGCTTGTCGGCGTCGGCCGGAGCGTCGTCGTCGACCCCGTCGAGCTCGACCGCGACGCTCTTCTCGGCCTTGGCGGCCTTCGCCGCCTCGCGCTCCTCGTCGGTCGGCAGGCTCGCACCGAACAGATAGGCGTAGAGCTCGTGCAGACGGCGGCCGATGCGGTTCGGCGGCGTCTTCGTGATGATCAGCAGGCTGAGCGCGAGCAGCACGATCATGATCGCGGTCGCCCCGTACTGCGTGGTGACGTGGATGAGCGACGCGCCGATCATCCAGCCGATGACGCCCCCGGCCTGGGCCAGCACGGGCATGCCGTCGACCGCCTGCGGCCGGTCGCTGAAGATGTGGCACAGACCGGACACGCTGATCAGTGCGATGACGAGGCCGATGCCGATGCGGGTGTTGTCGTGCACGGAGGACGGATGCCGGAACAGCCACACCGCGAAGACAAAGAGCACCACCGGCAGCACGAAGGCAACGCGCCCCAGCAGTCCGCCGAACGACCAGGCGTCGAGCGCGTGCGCCCACGACGCATTGATGAAGAACCACTCGACGCCGGCGCCCGCGACCGCGAGCAGCACGAGGAAGAACGGCAGCCCGTCGCGGCGCTCCTCTTTCGCGAGCGTCTCAGGCCCGAGGGCCCGGGCGGCGGCGCCCACGAGGTGGGCGAGCCCCATCCACGCCTTGGCGATCAGGGCATGCTCGGTGCTCTCCATCACGACGGTCTGATTCGCCGGAAGCTTCTTGGTCGGTGCGGTCTTCTGTCGAGTCGACTGACCGCGCGTGCTGCCGCCGCCCGCACCGCGGGCGCGCGCAGACGACTTGGTGCTCGTGGCCATGGTGCGAACGTAGCCGAGAGGTGCGACATCGTCCCGGAATGGGGTCGGAGAGTCTATGAGCCCGCTACGCGGGGAAGGCGCCGTCGACACACCAGCTCAGCACGTCCGGCCACGGGCCGTACCCGTCGTCGATCGTGAGATGACCGCCGCCCGGCACCAGTCGCACGGGAGCGCCGAGCGCGTCGGCGAACTCGACGGCCGGCCCCGCCGGACAATAGGGGTCGGCGTCACCCGACACGAAGAGCGCCTCGCGGGCGCCCAGGCGTGCGGCATCCGTCACCCTAAAGGCGAACTCGGCGACGATCTCGGCCTCGAGGAGCTCGCCTGCCGGCGCGCTCGCGAGCAGCAGGCGGTCGACCTCGAGGGCGCGATCGCGCTGGGCCGCGTGCAGCCACAGCGCGCACGCGAGGCTGTGGCAGATCACGGTGACGGATTCCGCGCCGTCGAGCGCCTCCAGCTCGGCGTGCAGCGCGGCGAGCCACGCCTCCAGCCGCGGCGCGTCCGCGTCGGGCAGCTGGGGGTAGCGCACGGTGTGGCCGCGCGCCACGAGCTCGTCGTGCAGCCGGCGCTGCCAGTGGCCGACGGGTCGGTGGTTCTCCCAGCCGTGCAGGATGAGGAAGGCGGGCGCGCCCACCCCGCTAGGCCTCGATGACCATCGGCACGATCATGGGACGACGGCGGTAGCTCGTGTTCACCCAGCGGCCCACCGTGCGGCGCACGAGCTGCGTGAGCGCGTGGTTGTCGCGCACGCCGTTGCCCGCCGCCTCGCGCAGCGCCTGCGCGATCTTCGGCTTGACGTCGTCGAACACGGCGTCGTCCTCCGCGAAGCCCCGTGCGTGGATCTCGGGCCCGGCGACGATGCGGCCGGTGGCCGCCTCGACGACGACGATGACCGAGATGAAGCCCTCTTCGCCGAGGATCCGGCGGTCCTTCAGGTCGGCATCCGTGATCTCGCCGACGCTCGAGCCGTCCACGTAGACGTAGCCGATGTCGAGCTGGCCCACGACCTGCGCGACCCCCTCGTGCAGGTCGACGACGGTGCCGTTCGAGGCGAGGATCGTGTTCTCGGCCGGGATGCCGGTCTGGCGCGCGAGCTTCGCGCTGGCATCCAGATGCCGATACTCGCCGTGCACCGGCATGACGAACGTCGGCTTCAGGATGTTGTAGCAGTACAGCAGCTCGCCTGCCGAGGCATGGCCGGAGACGTGCACCTTGGCGTTGCCCTTGTGGACGACGGTCGCGCCGAGCTTCGTCAGGCCGTCGATCACGCGGTAGACCGAGTTCTCGTTGCCGGGGATCAGGCTCGAGGCGAGGATGACGGTGTCGCCGGGGCCGAGCTCGATCTGGTGGTCGAGGTTGGCCATGCGCGCGAGCACCGCCATCGGCTCGCCCTGCGAGCCGGTCGACATGTAGACGATCTTGTTCTCGGGAAGGTCGGCCGCCTTCTTGTAGTCGATCAGCACGCCGTCAGGCACTTTGAGGTAGCCGAGCTCGGCGGCGATGCCCATGTTGCGCACCATCGAGCGGCCGAGCAGCGCCACGCGGCGCCCGTGCTGGGCGGCGGCGTCGAGCACCTGCTGAACGCGATGCACATGGCTCGAGAAGCTCGCCACGACGACGCGGCGCGGCGCGTTCGCGATGACGTTCGCGAGCACGGGGCCGATCTCGCGCTCGATGGGCGTGAAGCCCGGCACGTCGGCGTTGGTCGAGTCGGGCAGGAACAGGTCGACGCCGTTCTCGCCGAGGCGCGAGAAGGCGCGCAGGTCGGTCAGCCGCCCGTCGAGCGGCAGCTGGTCCATCTTGAAGTCGCCCGTGTGCAGCACGACGCCGGCCCAGGTCGTGATGGCGACGGCCAGGGCATCCGGAATGGAGTGGTTGACCGCGATGAACTCGAGCGTGAACGGCCCGAGGGTCTCGACGTCGCCCTCCTTCACCTGCAGCGTGTACGGCTTGATGCGGTGCTCCTTGAGCTTCGCCTCCACGAGCGCCAGGGTCAGGCCCGAGCCGATGAGCGGGATGTCGCCACGCAGCTTGAGCAGATAGGGCACGGCGCCGATGTGGTCCTCGTGGCCGTGCGTGAGCACGATGCCGATGACGTCGTCGAGGCGGTTCCTGATCGGCCCGAAGTCAGGCAGGATCAGGTCGACGCCGAGCTGGTCGGGCTCGGGGAAGAGCACGCCGCAGTCGACGATGAGGATCTTCCCGTCGATCTCGTACACCGTCATGTTGCGCCCGACTTCGCCGAGCCCCCCTGTGGGGAAGACACGCAGGGTGTGCGGCTCGAGTGCGGGCGGGTCGAAGACGGCTTCTGCCATGGATCCTTCTCTGTCGGTTGCGGATGCCTGACCCGAGCGTGCCTAGCGCGTTGCGCCGGCGACCTTGGGCAGGGCGCCGCCCGCGGCCGCGTTGCGGTCGGGGCGGAAGTTGCGGAAGTCGACGCCGTCGACCTCGCGGACGAGGCTGAGCTCGTCCTCGATGACGGCGGCTTCGTTGTCCTCGGGGCCGACGAGCGGCAGCCGCACGCGCGGCGAGCCGATGCGGCCGAGGCCGTGCAGGATGTACTTCGCCGAGACGGTGCCGGGGATGTGCGTCATGACGGCGCGCACGAGCGGCTCGAGCTTCCGATGCTGGGCCGTCGCGGCCTTGAGGTCGCCCCGGTTCACGGCGTCCACGATGGTGCGATAGGGGCGGGCCGTGATGTTCGCCGTCACGCCGATCAGCCCGGAGGCGCCGATCGCGAGGTGCGGCAGCACGTTGGCGTCGTCGCCGGAGAAGTACAGGAGATCGGTGTTGTTGAGCACCCGGCTCACCTCGGCGAAGTCGCCCTTGGCGTCCTTCACGGCGCGGATGTTGGGATGCTTTGCGGCCCGCAGCAGTGTCTCGTAGGTGATCGGGACCCCGGTGCGGCCCGGGATGTCGTAGAGGATCACCGGCAGGTCCGTCGCATCGGCGATCAGCCGGAAATGCGTCAAGATGCCCGACTGCGTCGGCTTGTTGTAGTACGGCGTGACGATCATGATGCCGTCGATGCCGAGCTTCTCGCTCTTCTTGTAGAGCTGGATCGCGTGCGCGGTCTCGTTCGAGCCGCCCGCCTGGATGATCTTGGCCCGCCCCGCCGCGACGCTTTTCGCGACCTCGATGAGCCTCAGCTTCTCGGCGTCCGTCAGCGTCGACGTCTCGCCCGTGGTGCCCGAGACGACGATTCCGTCTGCCCCGTTCACGATCACGTCGTCGATGTGCTTCTCGACGCCGGCCCAGTCCACTTCGCCGTCGGCGGTCATGGGCGTGACCAGGGCGACCAGCACCTGGCCGAACGGGTTCTCGGTCGACATGCCCTTCAGGTTACCGGTTCGCCCCGCCTTGGAACTGCGTCACTATTCGTCACGTCCCGCCCGAAGACGTCCGCGCGCACGTACCGTTGAATGCGAAATGTCTCCTCTCGCAGCAGTCCTCGCGGTCGTCGGCCTCATCGCCGTGACGACCGTCGTCGGCCTGATCTGGAAGCGGCGCAACGGTCGCGTGAGGCTCGCGGCCGACACCGCAGAGATCGTGAGGCCGACGGATGTCGGCACCGACGCCCCCTTCGGAGAGAGGGCGACCCTGCTGCAGTTCTCCACCGAGTTCTGCGCCTACTGCCCGGCCACCCGCCGGGTGCTCGGCGGTCTCGCCGATCACAACGACGGCGTCGAGCACGTCGACGTCGACCTGACGAACTCCCCCGAGCTCGCGCAGCGCTTCCGCGTGCTGCAGACGCCGACCACGCTGCTGCTCGACGGCCGCGGCGCGGTGCGGGCGCGGATCGGCGGCGCTCCGAAGCGCGCCGAGCTCGAGGCATCCCTCGCAGACATCCTGAATGGAACCCGACATGTCGCAGCCTGATCTCCGCCCCCTGCCCGGAACCCAGGGCATCGACCCGCGCGGGCCCCGATTCTCCGCCGGCATCACCGCCGTGCTGCTCGCCGTCGACCTCGTGCTCGGTCTCGTCGGCGCGACGCTCGCCGCCTGGATCCTGCTCGTGGTGATCGCCGTGCTGTTCCTCTGGGGCGCGGTCGCCGGTGTGCAGAGGCATCCGTACGGCGCGCTCTACCGCGCGCTGGCGCGCCCGCGCCTCGCGGCGCCCGCCGAGCTCGAGGACCCCGCTCCCCCGACCTTCGCGCAGCTCGTCGGCCTGATCATCACCGGCATCGGCGTGATCCTCGGGATCTGGTTCCCCGTGATCGTCGTGATCGCCGCCGCGCTCGCCTTCGTCGCCGCGTTCCTCAACTCGGTGTTCGGCTACTGCCTCGGCTGCCAGATCTATCTGCTGCTCGTCCGCGCGGGACTCATCCGCCGCGGCACAGGGTCTGCCGCGTAACCCTCCCCGCTCATAGGCTGGCGGGGAACCGCCCCTGCGGATGCGGGGCGGCCGACCCAACCGAGGAGGCACCCCATGGCTCTCACGAGCGAAGCATCGGCCGTCTGGACCGGCGACCTGGCGAGCGGCAGCGGCGACATCACGCTCGACTCGTCCAAGCTGGCGACGTTCTCCTACAACTGGAAGGCGCGCTCAGAGGGCGAGAGCGGCGTCTCGACGCCGGAGGAGCTGCTGGCCGCCGCGCACGCGGGCTGCTTCGCGATGGCGTTCTCCAACGAGCTCGCCTCTGCCGGGCACACCGCGACCCGCGTCGCGGCGACGGCCGCCGTGACCTTCGATGCCGGCCAGGGCGGCATCACCGGCAGCCACCTGACGGTGGATGCCGAGGTCCCCGGCATCTCGGAGGACAAGTTCCAGCAGATCGCCGCGGCCGCGAAGGCCGGCTGCCCGGTCTCGAAGGCGCTCGCCGGCGTCGAGATCACCCTCGAGGCGAAGCTGAGCTGACCGGCGTCATTGCGCTGCTAGCACCTAGTACTTCAGCAAGGAGAACGTCTCGATGCCGCGGGCCTCGAGCTTGGCGCGGCCGCCCAGCCCGTCGAGCTCGAGGGCCACGGCGAAACCGGCAACCTGCCAGCCGGCCCGTTCGATGAGGTTCACCGCGGCAAGAGCCGTGCCGCCCGTCGCGAGCACGTCGTCCACGATCAGCACCCGGCTCCCGGGCGGCAGCTGGTCGACGTGCACCTCGAGAGCTGCGGTGCTGTACTCGAGCGCGTACTCCTGACTGAGCACGGCGCGGGGCAGCTTCCCCGCCTTGCGCACACTCAGCACGCCCGCACCCGACACGAGCGAGGCGGCGCCGGCGATCAGGAATCCGCGCGCCTCCAGGCCACCGAGGTAGTCGAAGCGGCCGGCGAACGGAGCGGTGAGCGCCTCGGCGAGTGCCTTGAGCGCCGGGCCGTCGGCGAACACCGGCGTCAGGTCGCGGAAGGTCACGCCGTGCTCGGGGAAGTCGGGGATCGACGCGATCAGGCTGTCGACAAGGGCTGCTTCGGGGGTGAGGGTCACGGGAAGAAGCCTAGGCGCGCGGCCGGGAGAGCCGGATCGCCTCGCGCAGCGCCCAGCGGGCGCGTCGGCGGTCGCCTGAAGCGTCATAGGCGAGCCCGAGCCGGAACCACGCCCGCCAGCTCTCGGGCTCGGCTTCGACCTCTGCCTTGTACTTCGGAAACTCCTCGTCGGCGGCCTCGCGCACGGGGCGGCCGGATGCCGTGACCGCGTTCTCGACGGGCAGCCCGCCCTCCGCTGCGAGCTGCTTCACGAGCCGCTCGGTCTGGAACCCGAAGCGGATCTCGCGCCACAGCGCCCAGATCGCGATGAGCGGGAACACGATCAACGCCGAGCCCGCGACGATGCCGAGCGTCGTGCCCGCCTCGAACAGCAGCACCGCGCGCTGCCCCGCGATCACGATGTAGATCAGCAGCAGCAGCGCCATGAACAGCGCGGCGAGGCGGTTCCTCATCGCTCGCCCGGTGCGATCCCGAGGTCGATCAGTGCGTCGAGACCGACGGTCAGCCCGGTGCGCTCGGCCGCGGCGCGGAGCGCGAGCAGGATGCCGGCCGAGTACGCGCTCGGGCTGATGACGTCGTGCCTGATGACGAGGGTCTCGCCGTCCGCGCCGAAGGTGACCTCCTGCCGGGCGGAGACGCCGGGCAGCCGCAGGCTGTGGATCGGCACGGTGCCGACCTGCTGGCCGCGGGCGCGCTGGTCGATGTGCGGCGCCGCGACCGGGCCGAGCTCGCCGCGCGCGGCCTGGATCAGCTCGGCCGTGCGCACGGCCGTGCCCGACGGCGAGTCGACCTTGCCCGCGCCGTGCGTCTCGACGATCTCGATCGCGTCGAAGAACCGGCTCGCCGCCGCCGCGAAGGCGGTGCCGAGGGCGCTGCCGAGCGAGAAGTTGGGGATGACGACGACGCCGCGCTCCGGATGCCGCGCGAGCAGCGTGCTCAGGCCGGCCAGGCGCTCCGACGACCAGCCCGAGGTGCCGACGACGACGTTGCGGCCGTGCGTCACGGCGTAGTCGACGATGCCTGCGCTCACCTGGGGAAGCGTCACGTCGAGGACGACGTCGCTCGGGGCATCCGCCGGCCCCAGCATGTCGGCGTGCTCGCTCGCCGATCCGAGTCGCGCCACCACCTCGAAGCCGTCGGTGCGGTCGAGCAGCGCCGTCGCCGCAGAGCCCAGCTTGCCGGTCGCGCCGACCACGGCCACGCGGATCGTCATACTGTCCAGCCTAATGTTGATGGGGTGCCCTTCGAATCCGTGCCCGTGGCCGACGCCCGCGCCCAAGAGCTGCTGGCCGAGTACTTCGAATACCGCATCGCGACGTTTCCGTTGATGGGTGGCTACGTCGTGAAGCTGCCCGACGCCGCGGTGTTCACCCTCCCTGCCGGGGAGTTCGTGCTCGCGCTCGATGAGACGGGAGCGGCGATCGGATGCGGCGGCATCCGCCGTCTGCCCGATGACGTCCTCGGCGGCGAGCCGCGCGCGGTATGGGAGGTCAAGCACCTGTGGGTGCGGGACGCCGGCCGCGGACGGGGCACGGGCCGTGCGCTGCTCGCCGAGCTCGAGCGCCGGGCCGTCGGCCACGGCGCGACGACGATCGTGCTCGACACGAACAGGAGCCTCGTCGCCGCGAACAGGCTGTACACCTCGAGCGGCTACCTCTCGATCCCGCCCTACAACGACAACGGGAACGCGACCACCTGGTTCCGCAAGGACCTCTGCTGACGCAAGACGCTCTACGAGCCGGCGACGTGCTCACCGGCGAACGCATGGACTCGAGAAGCCGACTGCGGCGCGCCGGGCAGGGACCGGCGCGCAAGACAAACTCAGAACGGCAAGATCTCGGGCAAGCCGGTGCGCAGCTCGGCGGGCAGATGGCCGAGGTCGTTGAAGACCAGCAGCTCCGGCTTCTTGGCCGGACGGTGGCGGATGACCGTGAGCGACGCGTTCGCCGCGTTGAGGCCGAGCCAGCGCCAGGTGGGGGCATCCATCACCTCGCGCACGAACCAGGCGATCACGAAGTTGTGCGTGATCAGCAGGTCATGGCGATCGGCGCGCGACGGCGCGAGGAACTCGGCGACCGCGTCGTCCATCTGCGCGCGTCCCGCCTCGATCTGCGCCTCGCTGACGCCGTGGAAGAACGGCTCGAAGGATTTGGGGGTTCCCGGCTCCGGACCGGAGGGGATGCAGTCGAAGAGCAGGTTCGACGGCTCCGGTTCGATCGCGGGCAGCCGCTCCGCCAGCACGCGCGCGGTCTGCTCGCCGCGGGTGAGCGGCGAGTGATACGTGCCCGTGAACGGCACGCCCCCGAGCCGATCGGCCAGCATGCGGACCTGGCGGATGCCGCGCGGCGACAGGGGCCCGTCCTCCATGCCGTGCTCCGCGTCCTGCTGCTCGCCGTGGCGCACGAGGTACAGATAGTGCGTCATCCGATGCCCAACCCCTCGAAGGCGCTCTCGTCGAGGTCGCCCACCGCAGCCAGGGTCGGCGGCACCGCCGCCAGCTCGGCCGCGAGCTCACGTACCTCGGGCGCCGTGACGAGCGTGAGGCGGCGCAGGCTCTCGTCGAGGTCGCTGAACTCGCCCATGCTGATCTCGGCGCGGCCGAGCCGGGTCATCCGCGTGTCAGAGTCCTCGAGGGCGAGCGCCGTGGCGCCGGAGAGCTGCCCGACGGCTCGCCGCAGCTCCTCGCCCGTGATCCCGAACTCGGCGAGACGGGCGAGCTCTTCGCGAGCCAGCTCGACGACCTGGGGAGCCTTGTGCGGCGCGCAGCCGGCGTAGACGCCGAACAGGCCGGCATCCGAGAATCCCGCGGCGAAGGAGTAGACCGAGTACGCCAGCCCGCGCTTCTCGCGGATCTCCTGGAACAGGCGGCTCGACATGCCGCCGCCGAGCACCGAGTTGAGCACCGCGAGGGCCGTGCGCCGCTCATCGGTCGCGACGAGTCCGGGGACGCCGAGAAACAGGTTCACCTGCTCGACCGGGCGCTGCATCGTCACCACACGGGACCGGTACCCGAGTTCCGCCGGCGCCACCGGACGCCTGGCCGCGGGTTCGCCCTGGTCGGCGAACCCACCGCGGGCGAGCGCTGCCGTGACGTCGGCGACGAGGCGGTCGTGGTCGACGGCGCCCGCCGCGGCGACGACGAGCTGCTCCGGGCGGTGGGTCGCCCGGTAGTGCTGCCAGACGCCGTCTCGCGTCGCGGCGCGGATCGTGGCGGGGTCGCCGCCGATCGGACGGCCGAGCGGATGCCCGCCCAAGACGGCCTTGTAGAGCTGCTCGCTCGCGGCGTCGGCCGGATCGTCCTCGGCCATCGCGAGCTCTTCGAGGATCACCTGGCGCTCGTTGTCGAACTCGTCGGGGTCGATCAGGCTCGCGGTGATCATGTCGCCGATGACCTCGACCGCCATCGGCAGGTCCTTGTCCTGCACCTTGGCGTAGTAGCAGGTGTACTCCTTGCTCGTCGCCGCATTGTGCTCACCGCCGACCGCGTCGAACGACACGGCGATATCGAGAGCGGTGCGCGTCTGCGTACCCTTGAACAGCAGGTGCTCGAGGAAGTGCGTCGAGCCGAAGCTCGCGCTGTGTCCCTCGCCCGCACCGGTCTCATCGCGCGAGCCGACGGTCACCCAGAATCCGACCGTGGCGCTGCGCGCACCCGGCACGCGCTCGCTCAGCACGCGGGCGCCGCCCGGCAGGACCGTGCGACGCACCAGCGCGTCGCCGGATGCCGCGAACGCCAGCTCCGTCACATCCAGCGGAAGAGTCACAGCGCCGTTCATCACCTGCCACTCTATGGGGCTGCCGGAGCGCACCGCACGGCGGACGGATCCCCCTCTCCTTGTGACACACCGAGACGGCGTGTCCCCTGGAATGAGGACGCCCGGGCGCGCCGCTGGATATACTGTCGACCTGAGCGCCGGCCCCACAAGCGCGCTAGTTTTTCCCCGCCATCAGCATTTTCATAGCCCGCCAGAAGGACTCGCTGAATGATTCCGACCGCCGTCGCCCCACGGCCCCCCGCCCCCGCCAAGCTGAAGATCCTCGAAGTCGCGGATCGACTCTTCTACAACGAGGGCATTCACACGGTCGGTGTCGACCGGATCATCAACGAAGCGCACGTCACCAAGGCGACCTTCTACAAGCACTACCGCTCGAAGGACCTGCTGATCGTCGCCTATGTCGAAGGCAGGCACCTGCGAGCGAAGTACCTGATCGACGAGGCGCGGGCGAACCTCACCGACCCGGCCGCCGTGATGCGCGCGCTCGCGACCCTGATCGGGCAGATCGCCACCCGGCCCGGCTTCCACGGCTGCCCGTTCATCAACGCCGCCGCGCAGTTCAGCGACGCCGCGCACCCCGTACGGCAGGCGGTCTCGCGCCACCGCGCGTGGGAGCGCGCCCTCATCGTCGATGTCGTCGCCGAGCTCGGCCACCCCGCCCCCGAGGACGCGGTCGACGACCTGGTCCTGTTCCGGGACGGCGCGCTCTCGGGCAGCAACGTCGGCGACCCCGAGCGTGCCTATCGGGCATTGGCACGAGCCGTCGAGCGCATCATCGCCGAGCGGTCGGCCGGGGCGGGCGAGCAGCTGCTCAGCGCGTAGGCACGGCTTCCGCCGCAGCTGCCTCGGGCGCCGCGGCGAGACCGAGCTGCGCCGCCGCACGGGCGGCAGCATCGAGCGTGCGCGCCACGGCTGCGGCATCCGTCTGCGCGTTGCTGACCGAGAATCGCAGCACCGCCCGCCCGTGCCAGCGCGACGGCGACGCATAGGCGACCCCGCCCGCGAGCAGGGCGTCGCCCAGCGCGAGCGTGGCCGCGTCGTCCGGAGCGGCCACGCAGACCTGGGTGAACACCACGTCGTTGACGATGCGGAGGCCGGGGATGCCGCGCAGTCCGGCCTCGAGCGCGGCGGCCGCCGCAGCGAGCCCGTCGACCAGCGCCGCGACCCCGTCGCGGCCGAGCTCGCGCAAGGCGGCCCACACGGGAACGCCCCGTGCACGCCGCGAGAGCTCGGGCACGAGATCGTGCGGCTCCGACATGCTGCCGTCCTCGGGGAGGTAGGCCGCGGTGAAGCCCATCGCCTCGGTGAGCGCGCTGCGGTCGGCCACGACCGCGACACCGCAGTCGTACGGCGTGTTGAGGGTCTTGTGCGCGTCGGTCGCCCACGAGTCGGCTTCGGCGAGGCCGGCGGTCAGGTGCCGCAGTCGCGGCGACGCGGCGGCCCACAGTCCGAACGCGCCGTCGATGTGCGCCCACGCGCCCGCGGCGTGAACGACCTCGATCGCGGCGGCGAAGTCGTCGAAGCCGCCCGAGTGCACATTGCCGGCCTGCAGCGCCACGATCGCAGGCCCCTCCCCCTCCGCCAGAGCGCGCTCGAGCGCCGCGACGTCGACGCGGCCCTGGTCGTCGGCGGGAATCAGCTGCGGCAGGCCGAGCCCCGCCATACGACCCGCGGATTCGACGGACTCATGTCGCTCGGCCCCGGCGAGGAACCGCACGCGCGGACCGCCGGCGAGCCCGTCGCGGCCGCTGTTCCAGCCGACGCGGTCGAGCACGCGGTCGCGCGCCGCCGTGAGGCAGGTGAAATTCGCGGTCGTGGCGCCCGTCACGAAGCCGAGCCCTGCGGACGCCGGCAACCCGAGCAGCTCGAGCAGCCACCCCGCCGCGAGTTCCTCCGCGCCGGTCGTCGTCGGGGTCAGCCGCATCCCCGTGTTCTGATCCCAAGCGCTCACCAGCCAGTCGGCGCCGAGCGCGGCCGGCAGCGTACCGCCGATGACGAAGCCGAAGAAGCGGGGAGAGGGCATGCCGACGAGACCCGGCTCGCCGGCGACCGCCAGGCGCTCGACGACCTCTCGCGCAGAGGCACCGGTGGCCGGCAGCTCGCGCCCCAGGGCGTCTTTGATCTGGTCGATGTCGGCCTGCGGTGCGATCGGCCGCTCAGGCAGCTCGGCGAGCCAACGGCTCGCATGCCGGTGCGCGACCTCCAGCGCGGCGTCGAATTCCTCGAGCTCACTCATGAGACGGCATCATGGCCCGACGCGGGCGACGCCGCCATACGCGGTTCAGCGAACCGTTTCGACCGCCCTGTCGAGCTCGAGCATCTGCGCGCGCGTGAGGCGCACCGCCGCAGCGTCCATCAGCAGGTCGACCTGCTCCGGGCGCGTGACCTGCACGATCGGCGCGACCACGCCGCGCTTGGCGAGCAGCCAGGCGAGCTGCGTCGTCGCCGGCGGGGCACCGAGCTCGGCCGAGACCCGATCGAGCGCGACGCCGATGCGGTGCTCGCGCCCCCGGCCGGCGAGCACATCGGCGGCCCGCTCGGGCTCGGGCTTCACGACGCGCGCGTTCATGGCTTGGCTGAGGCGTGCGCTGCGACCCCACCCGGCCAGCACCTTGGGCGGCAAAGAGGGGCTCGCGAGCGCGAGCGAGGCAGCCGTCGCATCGGGGAGAAAGCTGAGCTGCTGTGCTGCGGCGACCATGCGCATCTCCGCGTCGTCGGTCGATTTGCCGGTGATGTCCCAGTCGAGGCGCACCGCGACGATGCGCGGCAGCCCGTTGCCCGCAAGCACCCGCGCCTCGAGCAACGCGTCGCCGCTCGCACCGACGGCGCCGAGGTGGCGCACCTTGCCCGCGGCGACCAGCTCGTCAGCGGCGCCGAGCAACTGCTCGAGCCCGAGATCGAGGCGGGCGGCCTCGCTGAGGTCGAGCACGAGGAGGTCGATGCGGGCGAGCCGCAGGCGCCGAAGAGCCGCCTCGACCGCACGCACAAGCCGGTTCGGCCCGCTGGCGCGCTCGCCGTCACGCTCGACCGAGGGCGTCAGCAGCGTCAGCGCCTTGCTCGGCCGGTTGCCGGCGAGCCAGGCCGCCACCAGTTCCTGGCTGCGGCCGGAGCCGTCGTCGTCGCTCACGTCGTAGAGGCTGCCCCCGCGGGTCGCGAAGCGGTGCAGGATGCGCTCCGCCGCGACCTCGTCGACGGCCGCCAACCGGGCGGTTCCGAGCGCGAGCGGGAACACCGAGAGCTCGGTCTCGCCGACGCGGCGCTCGGCCAGGATCGGCACGGGGCGGGTGAACGCGGCATCATCTTCGGCGAAGATCAGCGCTTCGCTCTCGACGCCCGTCTCCAGCGCGCCCCTGCCCGATTGGCTGACATGCGCTCGTGCTCCCACGGGCGAGTAGTCGCTCACGTGGCCCCCTTCCCCTGTGAGAACGGCGCGCCCCCGCACCGGCCTCACGGGATGAGGTTATGTCAGCCCTCCGACATCGGCTGCATCGGTGCGGGCGAATCACGCAACCGTTATCAAATGTTCGCCGAAGCGACAACAGGCAGAACACAAGAGAAGACGGATGCCCGTCCCAGATCGGCTGGGGCGGGCATCCGTCTTCGTTGAATCGCTGTTCGCCTACTCGGCGGCGACGGTCTCCTCCGCGGGAGCCGCGGCCTCGGCCTCGGCGATCACCGGGGCGAGCGAGAGCTTGCCGCGGTCGTCGATCTTGGTGATCTCGACGAGGATCTTCTGGCCGACGCCGAGCACGTCCTCGACGTTCTCGACGCGCTTGCCGCCGGCGAGCTTGCGCACCTCGGAGATGTGCAGCAGGCCGTCCTTGCCGGGAAGCAGCGAAATGAACGCACCAAAGGTCGCGATCTTGACGACCGTGCCCAGGAACTGCTCGCCGACCTCGGGGTTCGTCGGGTTCGCGATCGCGTTGACCTGCGCGCGGGCCGCCTCGGCGCTCGGGCCGTCGGTAGCGCCGATGTACACGGTGCCGTCCTCTTCGATCGAGATCTCGGCGCCGGTCTCGTCCTGGATGGCGTTGATCGTCTTGCCCTTCGGGCCGATCAGCTCACCGATCTTGTCGGTCGGGATCTGCACGCTGATGACGCGCGGCGCCGTCGGAGCCATCTCGTCAGGGCCGTCGATCGCCTGGTTGATGACGCCCAGGATCGTGATGCGGGCATCGTGCGCCTGCTGCAGCGCACCGGCGAGGACGGACGAGGGGATGCCGTCGAGCTTGGTGTCCAGCTGGATGGCCGTGACGAACTCGCTCGTGCCGGCGACCTTGAAGTCCATGTCGCCGAGCGCGTCCTCCGCGCCGAGGATGTCGGTGAGGGCCGCGTACTTGGTCTCGCCGTCGACCGTCTCGGAGATGAGCCCCATCGCGATGCCCGCGACCGGCGCCTTGAGCGGCACGCCCGCGTTGAGCAGCGAGAGCGTCGAGGCGCAGACGGAGCCCATCGAGGTCGAGCCGTTCGAGCCGAGCGCCTCGGACACCTGGCGGATGGCGTACGGGAACTCCTCACGCGAGGGCAGCACCGGGACGAGCGCGCGCTCGGCCAGGAATCCGTGCCCGATCTCGCGGCGCTTGGGGCTGCCGACCCGGCCGGTCTCACCGGTCGAGTACGGCGGGAAGTTGTAGTGGTGCAGGTAGCGCTTGTGCGTCACCGGCGACAGCGAGTCGATCTGCTGCTCCATCTTGAGCATGTTCAGCGTGGTGACGCCCAGGATCTGGGTCTCGCCGCGCTGGAAGATCGCCGAGCCATGGACGCGCGGGATGACCTGCACCTCGGCGTCGAGCGGGCGGATGTCGCGCAGGCCGCGGCCATCGATGCGGACGCCCTCGGAGAGGACGCGGCCACGCATGACCTTCTTGGTGACCGACTTGTAGGCCGCAGAGACCTCGCCGGTGGCCGACTCGGGCAGCTCGCCCGCCTGGACCTTGGCCGCGATGGTCTCCTTGACGCGCGCCTTGAGGGCGTCGTCGGCGTTCTGCCGCTCGATCTTGTCGGCGATCTGGTAGATCGGACCGAGCTCGGCGAGAGAGAGCGCCTCGACAGCGGCGTAGGTCTCAGCCGTGTACGGCAGGAAGATCGGGTAGTCCTGGACCTCCTTCGCCGACTGCGCGGCGAGCTTCGCCTGCGCCTCGACGAGGGTCTTGATGAACGGCTTCGCGGCCTCGAGACCCTGGGCGACGACGTCCTCGGAGGGCTTGGTCGCGCCGGCCTTGATGAGATCCCAGCTGTGCTCGGTGGCCTCGGCCTCGACCATCATGATCGCGACGTCCTCGTTGCCGGCGGCGTCGGTGATGACGCGGCCCGCGACGACGATGTCGAACACCGCGTTCTCGAGCTGCGAGTTCTTGGGGAAGGCGACCCACTGGCCATCGATGAGCGCAAGGCGCACCCCGGCGATCGGGCCGCTGAAGGGCAGGCCGGAGATCTGGGTCGAGGCGGATGCCGCGTTGATCGCGAGCGCGTCGTAGAACTCGTCGGGCGCGATCGAAAGCACGGTGATGACGATCTGCACCTCGTTGCGGATGCCGTCGGCGAACGACGGGCGCAGGGGACGGTCGATGAGACGGCAGACGAGGATCGCCTCGGTCGAGGGGCGGCCCTCGCGGCGGAAGAACGAGCCGGGGATCTTGCCGGCGGCGTACGAGCGCTCCTCGACGTCGACGGTCAGCGGGAAGAAGTCGAAGTTGTCCTTCGGCTGCTTGCTGACGCTCGTCGCGGAGAGCAGCATCGTGTCCTCGTCGAGGTAGGCGGCGACGGCGCCCTGCGCCTGCTGCGCGAGGCGGCCGGTCTCGAACCGGACGACGCGCTTGCCGAACTTGCCGTTGTCGAGAACGGCCTCGGCGAACTTGATTTCGGGACCTTCCATTGAGGTCTTACTCCTTTGAGTTTTCCGCGCCGCCGTGTTGCGGCCGCGGGCATACGCGAGGAGCAGGGATCAGACAGGACTGAGAGCGGTTGCGCTCGTGCTGGCCACCAGTAGAAGGTCACGGATGCCTGTGCTGTCGCACCGCGCCCGGAATCCACCACCGAGGACCAGCCCCTGTCGGCCTGCCCCTACCGCCGAAATGCTACCAGTGACCGCCTTCAGACTCCCGGAAGAGCGAGCACTCGCCTCGCCGCGTCGACGAGCTCGACGCCGTAGCCGCGGCCGTAGCTCGCGGCGTGCACCGCGAGGGGGTGCAGTTGGTGCACGGGAATCCGCTCGCGCCAGCCGTCCCGCAGCGGATGTTCGGATTCATAGCCAGCGACGATCTCGTCGAGGTACGGCGCGCCGAACAGTGCGAGCATGGCGAGGTCGGTCTCGCGATGGCCGCCGTGCGCGGCGGGGTCGATCAGGACGGCGCCCGTGTCATCCCACAGCAGGTTGCCGTTCCACAGGTCGCCGTGCAGACGCGCGGGCGGCTCGTCGTCGTCGAGCGCACCGCTCGCGATCAGCTCGCAGACATGACGGACGCCGCGCGCCTCGTCGCCTGTCACGCTGCCCGCGCTCTCCGCGATCTCGAGGAACGGCAGCACGCGGTCGCGGGCGTAGAACGCGCCCCAACTGGGCTCGTTCGCATATGTCTGCGGACGCTTCCCGATGAAGCCGGGGCCGTCCCACCCGGTGGGCGGCGCCCCGAATGCCTCGGCCCCGGCGCCGTGGGTGCGGGCGAGCGCGGCGCCGAACTCGCGGGCTGCGACTGCTGTCGGGCGGGCAGGGCGGATGCGCTCGAGCTCGATGCGGCCGGGCGAGACGGCGATCACCCGCGCGATGCGCGCTCCCCCGGCATCCGCCGTCTCCGCCAGCCAACGGAGCCCGGCCGCCTCCGCCTCGAAGAAGCCGTCGGGTGCGGCCGGGTTCTGCTTGACCAGCGTCTCGCTCACTCTCCCAGTCTCGCCCGGTCGTCAAGAACTCACGTCTCGCGGCCGCTCGGCGGGCTGTCGTGACGACCGGGGAGTTGCGTTCAATGACGGCGCAGCGACGGGATCGCTGTGACGACGACGATCACCAGCACGGCGAGGGCGAAGACCGTGAGCACGTTCGCGATCGGGAAGAAGGCGAGCGCGACACCGACGGCGATGACCGGCACCGTCAGCCCGGCGTATGCCGAGAGGAACATGCCCGAGAGTACCTCCCCGCGGTTGTCGGGCCCCGCTGAGGCCACCGCGACGGCGATCGACGAGCTGAACACGAGCCCGACGCCCGCCCCCGCCAGCATGCCGGCGACGAGCAGCAGGGCGAGCGACGGCGTGAAGCCGACGACCGCGACGAGCCCGAGGCCCGCGATCATGAGTGCGACGCCGAGTTGCAGCTTGGCACGACGGGCCAGGCGCGCGGTCGCCAGCTGGGAGACGGCGCTCGCCCCTGTCACGGCGAAGGCGACGACGCCGGCGATGAGGTGCCCGCTCAGGTGCAGCAGACCGATGACGATGCTCGCGGTGAGCGCAGTGAAGAAGCCCATCACACTGAATGCGGCGGCGGCTCCGATCGCAGCGGCGATGAAGGCCCCGCGCGCCTCGGGCGGCACGACGACCTTTTGCGGGGCGTAGGGGCGGCGTGCGGCGACGGTGTCGACCGTCTCGGGAACGAAAGCCAGGAAGACGATCGCCAGCACGATGATCACGAGGAACACCTCGAACGGGGTGAGGATCGGAGCCGGCAGGAACTGTGCGATCACACCCCCGAGCAGCGGGCCGAGGGCGATGCCCCCGAGGTTCACCGCCGACGCGACGGTTCCCGAGACGCGGCCGTCCTCGTGCGGGTGCGAGACCTTGCGCAGTTCACCCAGGTGCGCGGTGGCCGCTGCGGTCAGCGTCCCAATGCCGGCGCCGGAGACGAAGCGTGCGAGCAGGAGACCGCTGACGTCGTTCCAGAACAGGAACAGCAGTGCGGCGAGCGCCTGGATCGCGAGCGATGCGAGCACGAGGCGGCGGCGGCCGAGCCAATCGCTGACGTGACCGGCGAGATAGAGCGCGAGCATCACCCCGACCGCGTACGCGGCGAAGACGACCGTGATCACGTAGGCAGGGAACCCGTCGCGCTGCTCGTAGATCGGGTAGAGCGGGGTCGGCACCGCCGCGAACGCCATCGCCGTCATGAATGCGGCGGAGACGATCCAGAAGCCCGTGCGGTGTGCGGCCCGGCCGGCGGTGCGGTTCTCGGCTGTCATTGTGCTCATGCCAGGAAGAACGGCGGGCGGCATCCGTTCATTCATCATCGGCGACGAATGTTCTTGCACGCACCAATCGGATTCCTCGATAATCGGCTCGTGGACGAACGCCAGCTCGAGATCTTCGCCGCCGTCGCCGAAGAGAGCAGCTTCAGCCGGGCGGCGCGCCGGCTGTTCGCGGCGCAGTCGACGGTGTCGGCCGCGGTGCGCTCGCTCGAGCAGGAGCTGGGCGCGAAGCTGTTCGAGCGCTCGACGCGCTCGGTCGAGCTCACGCCGTTCGGTGAATCCGTTCTCGGCGACGCGCGCGCTGCGCTCGAGGCGATGGAGCGCATTCGCGCACGTGCCTCACCGGGCGCAGAGGGCCTGCGGGGCCGGGTGCGTCTCGGCATCTTCTCGAACCTCGAGTACCTGGATCTGCCCGAGCTGCTCGGCCGGTTCCATCGCGAGCACCCACTCGTGAATCTGCGGCTCGTCGTTTCGAGCGCGGGCTCGACCGGGCTCGTCGACGACCTGCGTCACTCGCGCCTCGACGTTGCGCTGGTCGGGCTGCCGCCGCAGGATCTCGGCGGCCTCGACGTCGCCCCGCTCGGGGAGGCCGAGTTCGTCGCCGTGCTGCCCGCCGGGCATCCGCTCGCCTCCCGCCGCAGCGTGAAGCTCGCCGAGCTCGCGGGCGAGTCCTTCGTCGACACGCCGCCCGGCTTCGGGAATCGGGTCGTCGTCGACCGCGCTTTCGAGCGACTGGGAAAGCCACGAACGGTCGTCGCCGAGGTTCCCGAGCTGCCGGCCGTGCCGCTCTACGTCGCCGAGGGGCTCGGCATCGCCGTCGTGCCCCTGATCACGACCGTGAGCGGGGCGCGCCTCGTGACGGTACCGCTGAAAGACGGCCCGGTGTGGACGCTCTCGGCCGTCGCCCGGCCACAGCACAACGCGGCCGCCGCCGCTCTGCTCGAGCTGCTCACGACGCATCGCGGCAGCACGGAGCCTCAGGCCACGTTGCGGTAGCGCGTCAGCTCGGCCTCGAGCTCGCGGATGCGGTGCCGGTCTCGCTCGCGCCGATAGGCGGGGATCGTCACGATCAACGCGACGATCACCCCGACCAGGCCGCCCACGCTGTTCGACACGATGTCACGCACATCGGACACCCTGCCGGGGATGAAGCGCTGGGCGGTCTCGATGAAGCCCGTCATCGCGACACAGAGCAGCACGGCGGCCCACCAGAAGCGGCGGCCGAGCAGCAGCACCAAGAAGAGCCCGATCGGGGCGAACATGGCCACGTTCGCGAGGAACTCCGCATGGTCGTACGTGAGCTGGGCCGCAAGGCGGGGCCAGTGCGGCGCCGTGAACGCACGCGCGTCGTGCAGCAGCACGAGCACCCAGTCCTGGCGCTGGTGGTCGAGGGGCTGGGGGCCGAGCGTGATCCACGCGACGAGCGCGAGATAGGCGAGGGTGAGCGGCGCGAGAATCGGGTGGCGGCGGAACATCAGACGGCCACTTCCTGCTCGCCGACGCGCAGGCCCTCGAGCCGCACGTCGATCGTGAACGAGCGCGCGGCGCCCTTCACCTCGGCCGGCACGACCGCGAAGCGGCCCGCCGCGCGCAACCGGTCGACGACGGGCTGCCAGGCCACCTGCGCCTGATCGCCGAGACGACCGACGTGATGGAATCCGTCGTCGGCAAGCAGGTACACGGCGATGTCGGAGCGCAGGTTCCACCAGTTGCCGACATCCGGGATCACGAGCGCGCGCGGTGCGCCCGCGCTGCGGGCGAGCGCCGCGCCGATGCTGATCTGGTGGCGGGTGACGTCTGCGACGGTGATCGGATGCCCCGCGGCGGGCACCTCGACGAGGTCGAGCCCCTCGATACGGGCAAGCCGGCCCTCCGCCGTGAAGTTCGGACCGCGCCGGCGCGCTGCCGCCGCCATGCCGGCGGCCACGACGATGGCGAAGACGATCGTCACCACGATGCCCGCGAGGTAGGCGGCACCCGCCCCGACGTCGTGCAGCGAGCCCGTGACGAGCATGAGCAGGAGCAGCACCGCCCAGGGCAGCGGCGCCCACCGCAGGAAGGGCTTACGACGTGGCCTGGGCATCTCGCCAGGCTAACGGCACAGTGCTGAACACGTGCCGCACGACCGGTGTGAGACGGGTGGCGAGCGGCGCATCGTGAGCGGACCGTTATACCCCGGCATCCGTGCGCATCGAAAAGGGCCGCCACCCGAAACGGGTGACGGCCCTCGAAGCCGTGATAGGTGTCTCAGCGGCGCAGACCCAGTCGCTCGATCAGCGAGCGGTAGCGCTCGATGTCGATCTCCTGCAGGTAGCCCAGCAGGCGGCGACGGTGACCGACCAGGATCAGCAGGCCACGACGCGAGTGGTGGTCGTGCTTGTGCTCCTTGAGGTGCTCGGTCAGGTCCTTGATCCGCTTGGTGAGGATCGCGACCTGGACCTCAGGGGATCCGGTGTCACCGGGGTGGGTAGCGTACTCGTCGATGATCGCCTTCTTGGCCTCTGCATCAAGTGCCATGGATGGGATCCCCTTTCTCTCGCTGCGCGGTGCCCGGGGCAGGATGCCTGAGCTCTCTTGTTCCGCGGCCGTTGGACGGCAACCTTGAAAGTCTAACAGAGCACGAGGCCCGCCCAGGCCCGAGCACGCCCGCCGCTGCCGTAGCCTGGATCGGTGACAGACCCGGACCATGCCGACCCCGTCCGGGCCGCGGCTGCGGCGCCGCGCCGCTCGCTGTTCGTCGATCTCACGCCCCTGCGCGAGAGCCCGCCGTTCGCGCGGCTCTGGGCGGGCACAGCGATCGCCGGCATCGGCAGCCAGATCACCATCGTGGCCGTCGGCCTGCTGATCTACGACCTCACGCATTCGACCCTCGCCGTCTCGCTCGTCGCGCTGTTCGCGCTGCCGCCGATGATCGTCGTCGGCATCTACGGCGGCATGCTCGCCGACGTGTTCGACCGCCGGAAGGTGGCGCTCGTCGCCGCCGTCGGCGCATGGGCCTCCACCGCGGGAATCTGCGCGCTCGCGTGGGCGCACTCCCCGGCCGTCTGGCCGCTGTACCTGCTGACCATGCTCAACACCGTCGCGGCGACCGTGCTGTCCTCCGCAGACACCGCAAGCACGCCGCGGCTGCTGCGGAAGGAGCTGCTGCCCGCGGCGTCTGCCCTCAACGGCATCTCGACGGGCATCATGGTCACCGTCGGGCCCGCCGTCGCGGGGGTGCTCGTGGCGGCCGTCGGCTACGGGCCGACGTTCTCGATCGACGTCATCACCTTCACCTGCGCCTTCCTCGGCGTGCTGACCCTGCCGCCGATCGTGCCGGAGGGCGGCGCCGAGCGGCCCGGACTGCGCTCACTGGCTGAGGGTGCCCGGTTCCTGGTGCACGCCGCGAACATCCGCACCTCGTTCATCGCCGACATCATCGCGATGACCTTCGGGCAGCCCCGCGTGCTGTTCCCCGCCGTCGGCGCGCTGCTCATCGGCGGCGGGGCGGTGACGGTGGGCGTGCTGACCGCCGCCTACGCGATCGGCGGACTGCTGTCGAGCGTGTTCTCCGGACCGCTCGGGCACGTGCGGGCTCAGGGCCGCGCAGTGGGGCGCGCGATCACGGTCTACGGCCTTGCGATCCTCGTGTTCGGGGCCGTGCTGCTCGTGCAGACCATTGACGGGCGCGGGCGAGTCGGTGCCGACTGGTCGGAGGTGCACCTCCCGGCTCTGGCCGCCGGCGCCGCCGCGCTGTTCGTCGCGGGCGGGGCCGACAACGTGAGCGCGATCTTCCGCGGGACGATCCTGCAGGCATCCGCCCCCGACGCCATGCGCGGGCGCATCCAGAGCGTCTTCATCGTCGTCGTGACCGCGGGGCCCCGCCTCGGTGACCTGTACATCGGCGCGATGAGCACGATCGCGGCGCTCTGGGCGGGGCCGGTGGTCGGCGGCATCCTGATCGTGGCGCTCATGCTGCTCTATGTGCGTCGGCAGCGCTCGTTCCGCGCGTACGACGCGCTGCGGCCGGTTCCCTAGACACAGATGCGCCCGCCGCCGACAAGCGTGCCCAGGGCGATGGGCGCGGCTGTCGGCGGCGGGCACAGTTCAGGTGGTCGAGGCCCTACTTCACGCCAAGCAGGTCGATCACGAAGATCAGCGTCTGGCCACCGAGCGGGTGACCGCTGCCTGCGGGGCCGTAGGCGAGCTGCGGCGGGATGGTCAGCTTGCGCCGGCCGCCGACCTTCATGCCGGGGATGCCTTCCTGCCAGCCTGCGATGAGACCGCGCAGCGGGAACTGGATGGACTGGCCCCGGCTCCATGAGGAGTCGAACTCCTCGCCGCTGTCGAAGCCCACTCCGACGTAGTGCACGTCGACGGTGGCGCCAGGGACGGCCTCTGCACCGTCACCGACCTCGAGGTCGACGATCTCGAGCTCGGTGGGAGCGGGGCCCTCTGGCGCCTCGATCTCGGGCTTGGTCTTATCGGTATCTGCCATGCCCTCCATCCAAGCGGTGGGCTCATGCCGATGCAAAGCGCGGCGGGGATGCTTCAGTGGATGCCCAGCCGCACTTGCCTGATCGCGGCACCTGCGGGACACTGGAAACACGAACTCGTCGACCACTCGAGTTGCCGGCACAGCCGCACCAGGGTCGGCGAGTTTTACTGTGTGCGGCGCCGCTGCTGCGCCCCGGCACTCAGCCGGAGAGGACGCGCTGCCGATCAGCCGTCACGACGCGCAGCAGCCGGATCTCGTCGCGCTGCGCCCGCGCCCTGCTGTGGTCGCTCTGGATGCGCTGCCGAGTGTATGCGAGCGCGGTGGCGTCGCGGATGAAGCGGCGCATCGCGCGCTTCGTGCGCGGACCATGGCTCTTCGCCCACAGCCTGGCCTGCCGCCGACCGCCACTCGTGCCAAGCAGGTCCACTTCGGCCGCGGTGAACCAGCCGGCGCGCGCGTACAGCGTCAGCGCCTGGTAGGTGAGCTGGGCGTCGCGCCGGCGCGCGAACAGCACGAAGGCCGCGACCAGCCCGAAGATCGGCAGCTCGACGATCAGGTAGAAGAAGAACGCGCCGTTCTCGTTCAGCGCGGAGCCGAGGTTGAAACCTGCGTGCAGCACGATCGCGAGGGCGAGGCCACCGAGGAAGAGACCGATCGTGCGGCCGACGCGGCGGGGGCCGCGCGCGGCGTAGCCCAGCGCGATGCCGGTACACGAGGTGAAGGTCAGGTGCGCGAACGGAGAGAGCACGCCGCGCACGTAGAAGGTGTAGGCGAGATCGGTGTCCCCGCCGTCGCGCAGTGCGAGCCCGAAGTATTGGATGTTCTCGACGAAGGCGAAGCCCGCCGCGATCGTCGCCGCATACACGACCCCGTCGACCGGCCCATCGAAGGTGCGTTGCGCGATCAGGAAGATCAGGAGCACACCGACGCCCTTCGCGACCTCTTCGACGATCGGGGACTGCACCGTGATCATGAAGAACTGGCTGCGGCTCACGCCGAGGTGATGGCTGTAGACGTTCAGCGTCTCATCGACCACGAGCGCCGTGAGGATCGAGACGCCGGCGCCCCACATGAAGGCGAACACCCGTGCGGCGAACGGCTCGGGCTCCCAGCGGTCGACCCAGCGCACCACGGCGAGCACCGCGACGAGCGGCACGAGGGCGATCAGCCCGTTGAGGACCACGCCGCTGACGCCGAGCACGCTCACGAGGTAGGAGACGACCCACATCACCGCGATCGCGCAGACGGCGATGCCGACGACCACCACGACGGTCGTGGTGAGGTTCCGCGGCCGGCCGGAGGGCGCAGGCAGCACCGACGAGATCGGCCCGGTCGCCGACGTCGGCGGCGCATACGGATCAGTGGCGCTCATCGGAACCTCACTCGGTGATCTCGAACACCTTGCCGGGGTTGAGGATGCCCCGCGGGTCGAAGACGGCCTTCACACGGCGTTGAAGAGCATATGAGTCGGCACCGAGCTCGTCGATGAGATGGTGGCGCTTCAGGATGCCGACGCCGTGCTCGCCGGTCAGCGTGCCGCCCATCGCGAGCGCCGCGCGGAAGAGCTCGTCGGCCGCGGCCTTCAGCTGCGGCGTGAGCAGTCCGCCCTCGACCACGAAGTTCGGGTGCAGGTTGCCGTCGCCGGCGTGCGCCACGGTCGGGATGCGGACGCCGTGGCGCTCCGAGATCTCCGCGATGGCGTCGAAGGCGTCGGCGAGGCGCGAGCGCGGCACCGACACGTCCTCGATGAGCACCTCGCCGCTCGCCGCCAGGGCGGGATGGAAGGCGCGACGGATTCCGAGCAGCTGCTCCCCCGTTGCGGCATCCGTCGACACCCGCGGCTCGCCGCCTTCCCGCTCGATCAATTCGACGGCCCGCAGCACGGTCTCGGGGGCAGGCGACTCGTCGAACTGCACGAGCAGGAATCCGTCGCCCGTCGTCGGGCCCATGGCGTCGCGGATGACCGCGTCGCCGAGATAGCCGCGGACCGCCTCGAGCGCCTGGCCGTCGACCAGCTCCATCACGGCGGGACGCAGCTGCGCCTCGACGATCGCGCTCGACGCGAGCGCCGCCTGGCGAACCCGGGGGAAGAAGGCGCCGATCGTGACCACGTCGCCCGCGGGTCGCGGCAGCGCCCGCACCGTCGCCTCGACGACGACGCCCAGCGTGCCCTCCGAGCCGACGAACAGCGCCGTGAGGTCGTAACCCGTGACGCCCTTGACGGTGCGGTGCCCGGTCTCGAGCAGCCGGCCGTCGGCGAGCACCACCTTGAGGCCGAGCACCGCCTCGCGGGTGACGCCGTACTTCGCGCACAGCAGGCCGCCCGCGTTGGTCGCGATGTTGCCGCCGATCGACGAGATCGCCTTGCTGGCGGGGTCGGGTGCGTACCAGAGGCCATACGGCGCGAGCGCGTCGTCGAGGTCGGCGTTGATGACGCCGGGCTCGACGACGGCGAGCTCGTCGGCCGGGTTGATCTCGAGGATGCGGTTCATCTTGGCCACCGACAGCACGATGACGCCCGCGTCGCCGACCGCACCTGCCGCCAGACCCGTGCCCATGCCGCGGGGCACAATGCCGACGCCCGCCTCGTTGGCGAGCCGCAGCGTGGTCTGCACGTGCTCGACGCTCTCGGCCTCGACGAGCGCGAGGGGAAGGTTCGGGGCAATGAATCCGGACTTGTCCGTGCGCACCGCGTCGAGGCGCTCGGGATCGACGGTGACCGCGTCACCCAGTTCGGCGGTCAGGCGAGCGACAAGATCCATTACTCGATGCTATTGCCGACCTAACATAGATAGTGGAGAGGAGGGGATGTCACGTGAGCACGCTGAGCGTCGTGATCCCCGCTCTGAACGATGCCGAGATGCTCGAGCATGCACTCGCGGCGCTGGCTGTGCAGACCCGGCCGGTCGACGAGGTCATCGTGGTCGACAACGGCAGCACGGATGCCACGGCCGAGGTCGCCCGCGCGGGCGGCGCCCGCCTGCTCTTCCAGCCGCAGCGCGGCATCATGTCGGCCTCCGCGACGGGATACGACGCCGCGCGCACCGACCTCATCGCGCGCATCGACGCCGACTCGCGACCGCCGGCGGACTGGGCCGCGCGCGTCGTCGCGGAGTTCGACACGTCGCCCGCGATCGGGGTGCTCACGGGGCCCGGCGCGTTCTATGGGGCGCACGCGTGGGCGAACTGGCTGGGCGAGCGGCTCTACATCCCGGCGTACTTCCACATCGTCGGCCCGTGGCTCGGCGGGCCGCCGATCTTCGGCTCGAACTTCGTCATGCGGGCATCCGTCTGGAACGAGGTGCGCGACCGTGTGCACCGCGACGATCCGCGCATCCATGACGATCTGGACCTCGCCCTGCACTTGCCGCTCGACGTCGTCGTGCGCTACGACGAGAGCCTGCGGGTGGGCGTCTCGGCGCGGCCACTGGAAAGCTGGCACGGCATCGGGCGCCGACTCGCATGGGCCTATCACACCTTCGCGGAGCACTGGCCAGAGGCCTCCCCCTGGGGGCGGCGCGCGGCGCGCCGCGACTGGGTCGCGTCGCGCGCCGCTGAGCAGCAGGAGCTCAGCGCGCGCTGAGCCGCTCGCTGGTGCGGAAGAGCTGCACCATATCGAGCGCCAGCTGGTGCGGCGTGGTCTCGCACGGGCTGTGGCCCGTCGCGTAGACCGCCACCGAGGCGCCGATGCGCTTCGCGAAGCGGCGGTAGAGCTTGGCGCGCCACAGGTCGTGCTCGCCTGCGACGACCAGCTTGGGCACGGTCGAGTCGCGCAACTCCTGGTACAGATTGGGCGTCTTCATCATCAGTCCCACGATGCCGTCGACGCTCTCTCGCCGCGTATGGTCGAGGCGCGCGTTCGCAAACGCCAGCCGCTCGGGGGTGACCTTGCTGAAGTTCGTGCGGACGTTCCAGATCATCACGCCGCCGAAGTTGTGCTTCGTGAAGAACGGCAGCCGGGTGAGCCAGCCGAGAATGCGGATGCCGCGGAACACCTGCCCCGTGAGAGGAGGCGTCGCGAGCAGGGTCAGCGAGCGCACGAGCTCGGGGTGGCGCACCGTGACCAGCTGCGCGACGATGCCGGCGAAGGAGAAGCCGAGCAGGTGCGCGGGCGTCTCGCCCGCTTCGAGGAAGGCGAGCATGTCGTCGACGAAGAGCTCGTAGCTCCAACCCTCGGCGCCGGTGGGACCCGCGTCGGCGGATTCGTACTGCCCCGGCAGGTCGTAGCTCTGCACGAAGTACCCCTGGCCGGCGAGGATCGGCGCGAGCAGCGCGAAATCCTCCTTCGAGCCGGTGATGCCTGGCACCATCACGATGCGCTCGCCCGCAGGGTCGCCGAGGTCCCACGCGGCGAGCGAGCCGCTCGGCGCGTCGAAGCGGTAGGCGCGGGTGCCCTCAGGTGCGACGGCCCAGTCGATCTGCGGCAGTGCCTCGTCGAGCCCGTAGGCCGCCTCAGCGGTCATCGGAAGGCTCATGCGAGCTGCTCTGCGCGTCGGAAGGTCGTGATCATGTCCAGTGCGAGTTGGTTCGGGGTGGTCTCGCACGGGCTGTGGCCCGTGCGATAGACCGCCAGTTCTGCCCCGATCCTATCGGCGTACTCGGCGTGCAGCCGCACGGGCCAGAGGTCGTGCTGGCCGGTTGCGACCAGCAAGGGGACACCGGACGCCGCGACCGCGGCCGTCACGTCGGGGGTGGCCATCATGAGCCCGATGATGTCGTCGACGCTCTCGCGGCGCGTGACGGCGAGTCGGCGGCGCACGAAGTCGAGGCGGCTCTCATCGACGCCGTTCTTGTTGGTCTGGATGCCCCAGATCATCAGCCCCGCGCCGGTGTGCGCGGGCGCGAAGCGCGCGAACGGGCCGACGATCTTGACGCCGCGGAACACGTTGCCGGTGAGCGGCGGGCTCGTGAGCAGGGTGAGACTGCGGAAGAGCTCCGGTCGGCCGGCGAGGGCGAGTTGGGCGAGGATGCCGGCGAAGGAATACCCGAGCACGTGGGCGGGCTCCCCTGCCTCAAGGAACGCGACGAAGTCGGCGAGGTAGAGCGGGTAGTCCCAGCGCCCGGAGCTGCGGGACGGGCCGGCGCCGGCGGACTCGTACTGACCGGCGAGGTCGTAGGACTGCACGAAGTAGCCGGCGTCGACGAGCGGGGGCGCGAGCAGCACGAAGTCCTCTTTGGACCCGGTCGCACCGGGCACGAGCACGACCCGAGGATTCGCCGGGTCGCCGATCGACCAGGCGGCGAGGCTGCCGCTGGGGGCCTCGAAGCGGAAGGCGGTCGCGCGTGGGTCGGGCGCGGCCCAGTCGATGGGCTGCAGCAGCGCGTCGAGCTGAGCCGCCTGGACTCGAGTGTCGACCGCCGTCTCCATACCTGACATTCTGCTCTTCCTCAGAAATAAGCCACCTTTGCACCGCGGCAAGCGACTCGCTCAGTGCAGAACGGATCCGATGACGTGCGCATTCCCCCGTTCGTCATCGTGATGGGGGCTTGAGGCCCACGCTCATTCCCCGGGTGGTGCTTGTGCTCTGAGTCTCGAGGCGGTGCCGTTGCCGGCGGTCTTCCATTCGGTGTCGGTGCTGCCGTGGGTGTACCGGACTTCGGGTGTGCCGTGTTTCATGCGGATGCTCCACGGCCCGGTGTCGATCTCGTGGTGGTGGAAAAAGCAGACGAGGACGCCGTTGCACACGTCGGTGGGGCCGCCGTCCTGGTACGGGGTGACATGGTGGACCTCGCACCACTGCGCGGGCACGTCGCACCCCGGGATGATGCAGGTACCGCCGTCGCGGAGCGCGATCGCGCGGCGCTGCCGCTTCGTGAACCCCCGCACCTCCAAACCGAGGTTGAGGACATCGCCGTCTTTCCCGAAGATCACGGTCTGGATCCCACCCGCACACGCCGCCTGCACCGCCTCCGAGACGGGAACAGGTTCCGGGCTGCCGGCGTAGAACGCGAGCCCCGAACCGGACTGAAGTTCCGCGGCAGTGGTGCTGATCCACACGGTGGGGTGATCCCCGCCCATATCCGGCATTTCCGCCGACCTCGCGGCGGTGGCGAACACGTCCCTGAGGTGATCCGCGGCCTTCTGCCCGCGGGTGCGCACATTAGCCGGCGCGGCATCCGGGTCCGGGGCGAAGGTGACGGTCTTCTTCCCTTTCGGGTTCGAGAGCCCATCCAGCACACCCCGCACCACGGCGGCATGCCCGGCAGGAAGCAGCCCGGACACCCGGGCGGCGCCGTCGAGGGTGGGGCCGATCCAGAAGAACCGCTCCTGCATGGCCCTCGCGGCCTGGTCCTCGACGGTCTGCACGTTCAACGCGGCGGCTTTCTCGGCCGCACGGGCTTTCACCTCGTCCGCGCCCGCACCGGTGGCGAGCTCGACGAGCTCGGCCTGCAGGGTTTCGAGCTCGCGCGCCACAGGGGTTCCCAGCGCCGGCTGGAGGTTCTCGAGCTTCCCGCCGGCGGCTTTCTTCAACTCCCCGGTGATCGCCGCCGCCGCCTCACGTCCGATCCGCCCGTCCAGCACCGCAGCCTCCACCGCGGGCAGCTGCGCGAGATCCGAGGCATCTTTCACGAGCTTCGCAGCCTCCCTGCCCGAGGACTTCGTGATCCCGGCCAGCACCCCGGCCGCGGTCCTGAACCCCAACCGGCGGGCCAGCGAATCCGGGTCATCCCGCTCCGACCGCTCGGCCACGACCTGCGCCGCCGCGAGCTTCAACGCCTCCACCTGCCGGGAAGCCGCCTCCACCCGAGAGACGAAATCGAGAAGCTCCCCATCCGACAGTGCACCCGGATCCACCGGCAGCACCGCACCCAGACGCGACAGCGCCTCACAAGCTGCGGAACCGACCCTCGACATACCCCCGAGCCTACCCCGACAATCTCAAATTACAAGCATGAGTTTCGTAGACTTGTTCACAACCCCACTCACACCCAGAGTTTCCCACAGACCCCCGACAGCCCTCGCTGGTCCTGGGTCTCCGCTGCGATACCAGCGCCGTAAGATTCGGACGTAAACGACGAAGTCAGGAACGTTCAGCCCGCACTCTCCCAGATCGCAGAGCCCTGGCAGACGCATCGGCTCGTGAGCATCAGACGAGCTGACCTCGCCGCTGCGTGAGCTGAGCTAAGCCGGAGGGAGCAGTTTCGGGGGCAACCGAGCGAACCGACGCCGTTACTCGCTGAGCAGACGGCTGACCGCCGTGTTGACCTCGACCCCGTCGGCTTCTGCAATGGCGATCACCACCCCCGAGACAGCGAGGACAGTGCCTTCGAGCACAGCCCGGCCGTTGTGCCGCCGGATCAGAGTGTCGAGCTGGTCGAATGCATGCCCGTCTCGAGCCGCAACGAGGATGTCTTGCGCGGCGCGCCGTGCGGGCGCGTCCCATGGCATCGGTCGGACACGTTCCAGAACGGGCCTGATCTCGGCACCCCGATGCCACTGGTCGAGAACTCCGAGGCCGACTCCGATGACCTGCGCCACCGAGGGGCGGTTGCCCACAGGGTCTGGCTGGATTCCGTCGATCACGTGGCGCGCCAGATCGGTGCTGCCGTCGGCGAGCGCCTCGGCCGCGAGTCCGTGAACGGTGAGCGCCATCGCGCGCTGCTCCCCGACAGGAGTGAACAGTTCGAGGTTGCGGCGTTCCGTTGCACGGGCAAGGGCCGCGTTGACCCTCTCGAGGTCGACGTCGGCATCGAGATTGTCGAGGTCGATGCCCTCCTCCGCAAGGAGAGGAGCGAGCTCGCGCATCATCTCGGCCGCCATTCCCGGGGTGTGCACGACCCCCAAGCGAGCCATCTCGGCTTGCACCTCGGGATCGCCAAAGGGGTCTGCAGCGCCGCCGAAGTCGGCATCATCGACCCCCTCGTCGTCGAGCGCGTCAGCCGCGAAGGCCATGGCCAGGATCACACCCTGCGCGAAGGGGCCGCGGAGCAGCTCGGGAACTCGGACGGCGCCCGTTCGATCCCGCTCAAGGATGCCGAGCTTGGCGAGATCATCCAGGCTGCGCTGCGCGCGGGGCAGCAGTAGCTCCTCGAACGGGCTACGGGAATCATCCGCGATGTCGGGCTCAAGTATCTCGAGGGCTTGAACGATGGTGAGCCGTGCGATCAGGTCTGTCCAGGGGTCCGACCCCTCCCGCTGCGCTGTCGTCAGCAGCTGGGCGGTGACGGCGCCGACCAGCACACCCGCTTGGTCGAGAGGGGGAAGCTCTTCTGCAGCCCATGCGGACGCCGCAGGCCCCGGCCGCACCCGGGTACGCGTCAACTCGATGAGGTCGGCCGTCTGCAGAGCCTCCCACCACGCTGCGAGCGGGGGAAGATCCCACATCGATTGGGCAAGCAGCTCTCCCTCGACCTCGATCGCTCCGTCTCGGTACTCGCCCTCGGCCGGCAATTTCGCGACTCCGCGTGCGGCAAGCCCGAGCATCCCGGCCGCCTCCGCGATGTCCACGCGCCGCAGGGCGCCCGAGTCCGTGATCGCGCGCCCCGAACCGACCCACTCCAGCAGCGTGCGGACTGCGGAGACGAGTCGCACCTTCGCCAGCGCCTGCCGCCGCTGCTCGGGGTCCTGCCGTTCATAATCTTCGAGCGCATCCGAGAGCGCCGTCGGAACTCCGTCGCCGGTCGCCAACAGCTCTTCGAGCAGATCGTGCGCCTCCACCCAGCCGTCCTCAGGCTCGGTCTCAAGACGGAAGTGGACGAAGTCGTGAAACACGTCGAGCAGTTCCTCGCCCTCGGCATCCTCATCGAGCAAGAATTCGACGACACCTGCAGCGTCGTCCGCGGCAAGAGCATCCAGCCCGACCCGCGAAGCCGACGAGACCAGCACCTCAAGCTGCGCGACGCCGACTGCCGGGTCGGTGAATGTGGCCTCCGCCTCCTTCAGCCAACGTTCGAAGTCACGAACCGCCACTCGTCCCTGGAAGGACAGCCCGCGACGGGCAGGGTTACCCGATGGCCTCTTCTTGCGTCGCGACATGAATCAAGTCTGCCAGGGCTACCCTCCGACGCCGGGCAACATCGTGGACACCGACATCACTCCCCCGGCGCCCCCGAAAGCCGCTCGGGTGACAGCTCCAACTCCACCTGCTCGGGCGTCATGAGTCCGGCCTCGACAACCAGGTCGGCGATGCTGCGACCGGTCAGCAGCGCGGTCTTGGCGAGCGCGGCGGATGCCTGGTAGCCGATGAACGGGGTCAGCGCGGTCACGACGCTGACACTCGACCCGACCATGGCGGCGAGGCGCTGCTCGTTGGCGGTGATGCCCTCGACGCAGTTCACGCGCAGCGTGAGGAACGCCTGGCGCATCCAGGTGATCGACTGCAGCAGCGAGTGGGCGATGACCGGCTCGAAGGCGTTGAGCTGCAGCTGCCCGGCCTCGACCGCCATCGTGACGGTCACGTCGGCTCCGGCGACCGAGAAGGCGACCTGGTTGACCGCCTCGGGGATCACGGGGTTCACCTTTCCCGGCATGATGCTCGACCCGGCCTGCTTCGGCGGCAGGCTGATCTCGCCGAGCCCCGCCTGCGGGCCCGACGACAGCAGCCTGAGGTCGTTGCAGATCTTCGACAGCTTCACCGCCGCGCGCTTGAGCGCCGAGGAGAACGTCATGAAGACACCGGTGTCGCTCGTCGCCTCGATCAGATCGCTCGCGGTCACGAGGTCCAGCCCCGTGATCTCGGAGAGATGCTGCCGCACCGCCGCGGCGTAGCGCGGGTCGGCGTTGATGCCGGTGCCGATCGCGGTCGCCCCGAGGTTGATCTCCGACAGCAGCGGAAGGGTGTCCGTGATGCGGTCGATGTCCTCCGACATCGTGGTGGCCCAGCCGTGGAACTCCTGGCCGAGGGTGAGCGGCACGGCGTCCTGCAGCTGGGTGCGGCCGATCTTGAGGATGTGCGCGAACTCGGTCGCCTTTGCAGCGAACGCGTCGCGCAGCATCCGCATCTCCCCCAGCATGCTGGAAAGGGAATACATCATTGCGATCTTGATCGCGGTCGGGTAGACGTCGTTGGTCGACTGGCTGCGGTTGACGTCGTCCAGCGGGCTGAGGAATCCGTACTCGCCCTTCTCGTGGCCACCGAGTTCGAGCGCGCGGTTCGCGATCACCTCATTCGCGTTCATGTTCGTCGAGGTGCCGGCCCCGCCCTGAATGACCCCGACGACGAACTGCTCGTGCAGCCGCCCGCCGATCACCTCGGCGCAGGCGGCATCGATGAGCGCCGCCTTGTCGGGCGAGAGCACGCCCAGTTCGAGGTTCGCGCGCGCGGCGGCCTGCTTGACCGACGCGAGCGCCACCACGAGCTCCGGGTAGACCGAGATCGGCCGCTTGCTGATCGGGAAGTTGTCGACGGCCCGGGCGGTGTGGATGCCCCAATATGCCTCGTCGGGAATCTGACGTTCTCCCAGCGAATCCGTCTCGGTGCGCACCGCCTGCCCTTCCGGCTCAGCTGATCTTGCCGAGCACCTTCCGGATAAGTCTCTCGCGTGCAGGCGTGTACGGCGGTGCGACCAGCTGGATCGTGTCGGGTTTGAGCGGCTTGCTCAGCACGGCCTTCTCGTGGCTGAACGTCGTCAGCGAGCGGCGACCATGATACGAGCCCGCACCGCTTGCCCCGACGCCGCCGAACGGCAAGCCGTGCACGCCGATATGCCCGAGCGGGATGCCGAAGCCGAGCGCCCCCGAGGACGTCTGAGTGAGGAACCGGCGCCGCGTCTTCGCGTCCTCGCTGAAGACGTAGAGCGCCAGCGGTTTGTCGTGCGCATTGATGTAGTCGATCGCATCGTCGAGCCCGTCGACCGTCACGAACGGCAGGATCGGCCCGAAGATCTCCTGCTGCATGACGGGGGCGTCGCGTGGAACGTCAGCCAGCACCGTCGGCGCGAGATAGCGCTGCGAGGCATCCGTCTCGCCCCCCGCCACCAGGCGCCCGGCACCCAGCAATCCGGTGAGCCGCTGGAATTGGCGATCGTTGATCACGCGCCCGAAATCAGGGCTCTGGCGAGGGTCTGCGCCGAAGTAGCGCTCGATCCATTTCGCGACGAGTGGCCCGAGCTTCGCCTGCACGGCGCTCGTCGCGAGCACGTAGTCGGGGGCGATGCACGTCTGCCCCGCGTTGAGGAAGCGGCCCCAGACGAGCCGCGCCGCCGCGGCGTCGAGGTCGACGCTCTCGTCGACGTACGTCGGCGACTTCCCGCCGAGCTCGAGCGTCACGGGCGTGAGGTTCTTGGCCGCGGCCTCGAGCACAATGCGGCCGACCGTGCCGTTGCCCGTGTAGAAGATGTGGTCGAGCTTCTGCGCAAGAAGCTCGGTCGTCTCGGGCACCCCGCCCTGCACGACGGCGACGGCCGAGCGGTCGAGGTAGCGCGGCACGAGCTCGCCGAGCACGCGAGCGGTCGCGGGGGCGAGCTCGCTCGGCTTCAGCACGACGGCGTTCCCTGCGGCGAGCGCGCCGATCGCCGGAGCGAGGGTGAGCTGCACGGGGTAGTTCCACGGTGCGATGATCGCGACGACGCCGAGCGGCTCGAGCACGGTGCGCGCGGTCGCGGGCAGCAGCGCGGCAGGCGCCGGGACGCGCGTCGGCCGCAGCCAGCGCCTCAGGTGCTTCCGCACCGAGCCGAGCTCGGCGAGCGTGAAGCCGATCTCGGTGTACTGCGCCTCCGCCCCCGACTTGTGCAGGTCCTCCCAGAGCGCGCGCTCGAGCGCGGGCCCGTTGTCGCGCAGCAGGGCGCCGAGTCCCTTGAGTTGCGCGAGCCGCCAGGCGAGCGGCTTGGTGCGGCCGGTACCGTACGTCGCGCGCAGCCGCGCGACCGTGTCTGAGACGGATGCCTGACCTGCGGTCTCCCCCGCACCGGTGCTGCTCATGCGCGTCAGCCTAGCCTTACTGACCTGGCGTCAATAGGAGGTCGAGCTTCGACGCAAGACCGAGATCGGGGTGGAACCGGCTGACGAGCCGCGGCCCCTCGGGTCCGTCGGGGATGAGCCGCCAGATCCACCGGAAGGGCGTGCCGACGAGCTGCTGGTGCACCTCGAGCGCCCCGTTCAGCCAGCCCGCACGTGCCGCGACGGGCACCTCGCGCAGCGACTCGAGCGGCGTTCCGGGAAGGCGGCCATCGACCCACTCCGCGCGCCCCGCCACGAGCCGCCTCGTGCCGATCGCCGCCCCTGAGGTCTCGAGGGCGACGGTGTCGGCTGCGAACGAGATCGAGAGCCGCTCGATGCCCGTCGGGTTGCCGGGCAGCGAGAAGATCTGCCCGGCGAAGGCCGCCTCTGCCGCGGCATCCGTCGCCTCCAGGCGGGGATCGGGCACGTGCCGCCCGTCCAGCGCGAAGGCCGCGCCGTCGGGGTCGCCCGCGGGCTCGTGGCCGGGCGTGACGCCCGGCAGCAGCTCGCGCCAGATCGCCTCGAGGATGCGGTTCGCGTCAGGCGAGCCGGAGGTCGTGGCGATGACCAGATCGAGCTCGGGGATGACGACGGCGAACTGGCCGCACATGCCGTCGGCGCGGAATCCGTGACTGGACCGCCACAGCTGGAATCCGTAGCCCACCTCGGACTCGTGGCTGCCGAACCACGGGTTGCGCACCTGGTGCGCGCTCGCCTGGTCGACCCATTCGGCCGGTACCAGCTGCCTGCCGTCCCACTGCCCGCGCTGCAGCAGCAGCTGGCCGAACTGCGCGAGCTGCCGCGTCGTCAGCTTGAGGCCGGTGCCCCCGTGCTCGAGGCCGCGTGCGTCGCGCTCCCACTGCGGCGTCGCCCAGCCGAGCGGCCCGAACAGCCGCTCGTCGAGGTACTCGGTCAGGCTCACGCCCGCCCGCCGCACGACGGCCGCAGCCAGCACGTAGGTGCTCGCGGTGCTGTAGACGAAGTGGGTGCCGGGCGGGTACTCGGCCGGCGACTCGAAGAACAGCTCGACGCCGTCGCGTTCGGGCAGCGCCCGCAGCACACCCCACAGGTCGTCGCCGTGGCCCGTGGTCATGGTGAGCAGGTGCCGCACCGTCTGGCCGGGGATCTCGCGGAACTCGGGGAAGATCTCATGCGTCGGCTCGTCGAGGGCGAGCAGCCCTTCCGAGATCGCGAGCCCGACCGCCATCGAGGTGAACGCCTTGCTGACCGAGAACATCATGTGCGGCTCATCGGGGCGGTACGGATGCCACCAGCTCTCTGCCGCCACGCGCCCGTGCCGGGCGACGACGAGCCCGTGCACGCCCAGCCCCTTCGTGTCGACCGCGTCGGCGAAGGCCGTGATCGCAGCGGGGTCAATGCCCAGGGATGCCGGACTCGAGTACTCCATCGCCATGCTGTCGACAGTACGCTCCCGTACTATCTCGCCTGTGACGAACGACACCGCGGCGCGTCCCAGCCTGCGTGACTGGTTCCTGACCGGCATGACCGACATCCGCGGCACGCAGGTGGGTCCGCACGGCTCGGAGTCCGAGAAGCCCGCGTCGTGGTGGCGGGTCATGTGCCTGACCGGTGTCGACTACTTCTCGACCCTCGGCTACCAGCCGGCGATCGCGGCGCTGGCAGCTGGGCTGATCGCCCCGTTCGCGACCATCGTGCTCGTGCTCCTCACCCTGTGCTGCGCGCTGCCGGTCTATCGCCGGGTCGCCCGCGAGAGCTTCAAAGGGTCCGGCTCGATCGCGATGCTGGAGCGCACGCTGCCGTACTGGTGGGGCAAGCTGCTCGTGCTCGCGCTGCTCGGCTTCGCGGCGACCGACTTCATGATCACCATGACGCTGTCGGCGGCGGATGCCTCGGCGCACGCGCTCGAGAATCCGCTCACCCCCCACTGGTTCTCGGGCACGGGCTGGCAGATCGGCGTCACCCTCTTCCTGCTCGCGCTGCTCGCCGTGGTCTTCCTGCGCGGATTCAGGGAGGCGATCGGCATCGCCGTCGTCCTGGTCGCGGTCTACCTCGCCCTCAACGCCGTGGTCATCGTCGTCGCGTTCCTGCACATCGGGGCGCAGCCCGTCGTCGTGCACGACTGGTGGTCCGCGATGTTCCGGCAGAACGGCAACTGGGCCCAGATCATCGGCATCTCGCTGCTCGTCTTCCCGAAGCTCGCGCTCGGCATGTCGGGCTTCGAGACCGGCGTCGCGGTCATGCCGCAGATCAAGGGCGGCCCGCACGACACCCCGAAGCTGCCGATGGGACGCATCCGGGGCACGAAGCGCCTGCTCGGCACCGCGGCGGCGATCATGAGCGCCTTCCTCATTACCTCGAGCATCACGACGACGCTGCTCATCCCGCAGAAGGACTTCCAGGCGGGCGGACCCGCGAACGGCCGCGCGCTCGCCTACCTCGCCCACGAGTACCTCGGCTCGGCGTTCGGCTCGTTCTACGACCTGTCGACGATTCTCATCCTGTGGTTCGCCGGCGCCTCCGCCATGGCGGGGCTGCTCAACCTGGTGCCCCGCTACCTGCCGCGCTACGGCATGGCACCGCAGTGGGCGAGCGCGGTGCGGCCGCTCGTCGTCGTGTTCGCGCTGATCGCATTCCTGATCACGATCGTCTTCCGAGCGAACGTCGACGCACAGGGCGGCGCCTACGCCACCGGCGTGCTCGTGCTCATGGTGTCCGCCGCCTTCGCGGTCACGGTCTCGGCGTTCCGGCACAAACAGCGCAAGCGCATCTGGGCGTTCGGCTTCGTCACCGTTGCGTTCCTCTACTCGACCGTTGTGAACGTGATCGAGCGGCCGGACGGCGTGCGCATCGCGGCGCTGTTCATCCTCGCCATCCTCGTCATCTCGCTGGTCTCGCGCGCCAAGCGCTCCTTCGAGCTGCGCGCCTCATCGGTGACCTTCGACCCGGTCGCCGAGGCCTGGCTGCAGGAGGAAGCGGACGACGAATCCGGTGTCATCCGCATCGTCGCGCACGAGCCCGGGCCGGACACGAAGGACGAGTACAGCGGCAAGAGCAAGTCGGAGCGCTACTTCAGCCACATCCCGCAGGGCGCACGCCTGCTGTTCATCGAGGTGCTGCCGAAGCCGCGCACGCAGGAGGACTCGTCGGACTTCGTGGAGCAGCTGGTCGTGCGCGGTATCGAGAAGCACGGCTACCGCGTGCTGCAGCTCGAGAGCATCTCGGTCCCGAACGCGATCGCCGCAGTGCTGCTCGAGATCCGCGATCAGACCGGCATCGTGCCGAACGTGTATTTCCAGTGGAACGAGGGCAACCCGATCTCGAACATGGCCCGGTTCCTGCTCGACGGCACCGGCGAGATCGCTCCCGTGACGCGCGAGGTGCTGCGCGAGGCGGAGAAGAACCCTAAGCGCCGGCCGATCGTACACGTGAGCTGACCTGGCCGATGAAGTCCTGCAGGCGGGCGTAGACCTCTGCGGACTCCGGATGCGCGGCATCCTGCTGCCAGGTGTGCTCGGTACGCGAGTCCCAGCCGTAGCTGACGAACTCGACCGGGACGCCTGCGGCCTCCGCCCTCTTCGCGAAGTTGACGTTCGCGTGATAGAAGATGTCGCGCTCGCTCGTGGTCACGAGGACGGGCGGGAAGCTCTCGTCGACCCATTCGATGGGACTGAGCCAGCGGGATGCCCGTTGCAGCGACGCCGGCTTCATGCGGTGCCTGCGGTAGCCGGGCAGGAGCATCCGCACGAAGTCGTGGCTCATGATGAAGCCCGGCTCGAACAGGACGGAGAAGTCGACGGCGCCGCAGTGCAGAACGAGGCCGCCGAGCTCCTCGCGGGCGACGGCCGGGCGCAGCCGGAAGTGGTCGGCGAGCTTCGGCTGCGTGGTCGTGGCCGCGAGCAGCGCGGCGATCTGCGCGCCGGCCGAGTCGCCGCCGAGCACGATGGTGCTCGCGTCGCCGCCGTGCTCGCCGATGTGCGCGACCACCCAGCGCAGCGCCTCGTTGGCGTCGTGCAGCATATGCCGCATGCCGAAGCCGCCGCCGCGCAGCCCCGCCCGGCGGTAGTTGACGTTGACCACGACGATGCCGGTGTCGGCCTGCACCGCGCAGTACTTGGTCAGCGCGGACTTATCGCCGCTCGTCCAGCCGCCCCCGTGGAAGTAGACGTACACGGGCAGCTTCTCGGAACCGGCGGTGGCGCGGCCCGGCGTGAGCACATCGAGGCGGTGGCCGGGGTGATGGTCACCGACATAGTCGATGTCGAGCAGGTAGTCGACGGTGCGCACCGGAGCCGCGTTGAACTTGCGCGACTGCAGCGGCGCCCACGGCAGCATCATGGCCGTCCACAGCCAGGGGCCGACGGGGAACGGCGCCGAGCGGCTACCGGAGCGCCGCGACATCGAAGAGCGCCAAGAGGGCGAGGGCATAAGCGGATTCCGGATCGTCGGCGTCGAAAGGCTGAGAATTGTCGGCGGAGGTGCCGGAGGTGGTGACGCGCCAGCGCCCGGCAGGGTGGGCCTCCAGCGATCGGAAGGCGGCGCCGAGGCGCTCGCGCAGCTGGTCCTCGCGGGGCAGCCAGAGCGCCTGCTCGAGCGAGACCGAGTCGAGGGCCCACTCGGTCGTGCCGTTGAACCCGAGGATCGTGCCTGTGTCGAACTCGTGCGGCTCGACCGTCATGTCGGACACCGTGAAGGTCTCGTCCGAAGCGAATTCCGGGCCGTCGATCTGGAAGAAGTCACCGGGAGCGGGATGCCAATCGAGCCCGGCATCCCGCAGTTGCCGGGCTAACGAACTCGCGATCACCCGCTCATTATGACCCCGGAGTTCGCCGCCGGGCTGGGCGCTTCCTATGGGCTCGCGCAACGTGGAATGGATCTGGCACTCTCGACGTTCGAGTGCTAATGTGATCGCAGGTTGAGTCGAAGGGACTCAACTTACAAGACCACAGAGAAGGAGCTGATTCATATGGCAATGAACTTCGACCCGTTCCGTGAGTTCGATCGCCTCGCGGGCTCGTTCCTCGACCGGCCCGTAGGCCCGCGCCTCATGCCGATGGACCTCTACAAGGACGGCGACACCTACGTGCTGTCCGCCGACCTGCCCGGCATCGACCCCGGCTCGGTCGACATCGACGTCGACGGCCAGCTGCTGACCATCCGCGCACAGCGCACCCTCGCCACCGGTGACGGTGTGAAGTGGCTGACCCGCGAGCGCCAGGGCGGCACGTTCCTGCGCCAGCTGAGCCTCGGCCAGGGCATCGACACCGAGCGCATCGCCGCCGACTACTCGAACGGCGTGCTCTCGATCACGATCCCGATGAGCGAGAAGGCCAAGCCGCGCAAGATCGCGGTGTCGTCTCGCACCGAGACGGTGCATCCGGCCGTCGAGGAAGCGCACGCCGAGAACGCCGAGGCATAAGCCTCGCGACCCTGAAGGGCCCCGGTTCGCCGGGGCCCTTCGCATGTCTACGAAGGCGCGCGGATCAGTTGTAATCCGCAACGACCGTGCGCGTACGGCCATCAATTCGGATCCGGCCGCCGTACGGCACGATCCACTGCGGCCGCGTGTGCCCATCTCTTCACCCAGTCGGCAGGTGGTTCGAGCTCGCTCGTCTCGAGCAGGAGAACGATGCCTTCAAGCTCTCCGAGCGGAGGCAGCCTGTCTGCGAGCGCGAGCTGATCGAGCACCTCCAGGCATCCGCCCCAGGTCCGACCCTCGACGATCCGCTCCGGTCCGCTCCACACCCACTCCTCGGTCGCCTCTCGCGCACCGAACTCCACCAGCGCCCGCGGATCGCGCCAGTCGTGACCGAAATCCTCCGACTCCGGCGTCCTGGTCAGCTCGATCTCGCCACCCTCCAGGAGGGCAGCCCGAAGCGAGCGCAGGTGAACGTCGTCCACTCCCGGACCGGCACCGAGGTGCACTTGCGTCGAACCTCCGTAGTAACCGGGGATGCCGAGACCGAACAGCCAATTCAGAAGGTTGGTGTTGTCGCTGTAACCCAAGAACGGCTTCGGGCTGGCACGCACGATCTCCGCGTCGAGATGAGGGATCACCGTGATCTGATCATCGCCGCCGACGGTCGTGAGGATCGCACGGATGCCGGGATCGGCGAACGCTGCGTTCACGTCGGCAGCCCTCGCCTGAGGACTCGCGTCGAGTTGCCGCGTGGTCGGGAACTCGACCGGGATCAACCCGGTCAGTTCTCGCAATCGCCTCATCGCCTGCTCGTGCACTTCCGGTCCGATGCCAGGAGCAGCGAACGCCGGCGAGAGAATCGCCACGCGGTATCCCGGCACGAGCTTCGGCAGCGCGGCGAATCCGGCGGAAGAGCTCATGACCCCATCCAAGCGGATCGCTGACATCGAGAAGTGCCGCGATGTCGTCCGTTCTCGAAGAGCACGACATCGCGGCACTTCTCGGCGGGGACTACCTCGTGACCGCGACGATCTTGCCGCGCACGTGGCCCGTCTCGAGGTGCTCGTAGGCCTCGGCCAGCCGCTCGAGCGGATAGACCGCCTCGATGGGCACCGCGATCGCCCCGTCGGCCACGAGCCGCACGATTTCTGCGAACTGCTCCATCGTCGCCTGGGGGTTGCCGACGCCCTGCGCGCCGCGGTGTCCGCGGGCAGCGATCGTGTTGAGGCGATCGAGCGGCACGCCGAGGGCGAGCGCCGCGTCGACGGACTCCGGCCCGTGGTTGTCGAGCGCGGCGGTGAGACCCTGCGGTGCGGCATCCCGCAGCCGCTCGACCAGCCCGTCGCCGTACGCGACCGGCGTGATGCCGAGCGACCGCAGGAACTCGTGATTGCGCTCGCTCGCCGTGCCGACGACGGTCGCGCCACGCAGCACCGCGAGCTGGCCCGCGATGATGCCCACTCCCCCGGCCGCGGCGCTCACGAACACGGTGTCGCCGGGCCCCGCGCCGACGCGGTCGAGAGCCGCGATCGCCGTGCGGCCGGTCACCGGCAGTGCCGCGGCCGTGTCGTAGTCGAGCGCGTGGGGCTTCTCGATGAGAACGCCGTCGCGTTCGGCATCCGTGCCCTCCGCCCGCACGATGACGAAGTCGCCGATCGCATGGTGACGCCGCCCGCCGAGCACTGCGTCGCCCGGGCGGAAGCGGGTGACGCCCTCGCCCACCTCGTCGATGTCGCCGGCGAAGTCGAAGCCGACGCCCGTGCCGCGGCCGTCGGCGGCCGGCTCGGTGATGCCGTAGCGCTCCGCGTGCTCGCGCGCGTGCAGGATCTTGTAGTCCACGGGGTTGAGGCCGTTCGCGAAGACGTGCACACGGACCTCGCCCGGGCCCGGGTGCGGCGGTTCCTCGTGGACGATGCTCAGCACCTCGGCGGTCGGGCCGAAGCGGTGGAAGCGGGCGAATCGGGCCATGACCGCAACGCTAACGTGGAGCAGGTGAGCGAAGCCCCCGTTGCGAAGCGAATCCCCACCGAGCGCACCTTCCACGGCGACACCGTCGTCGATGACTACGAGTGGCTGCGCGCCAAGGACGACCCCGAGGTGATCGCGCACCTCACCGCCGAGAACGCGTATGCCGAGGCGCGGAACGAGCACCTCGCTCCCCTGCGCGAGACGATCTTCGAGGAGATCAAGGCGCGCACCCTCGAGACCGATCTGAGCGTGCCCGTGCGCGAGGGCGGCTGGTGGTATTACTCGCGCTCGTTCGAGGGGAAGCAGTACGGCGTGCAGTGCCGCGCGCCGATCGCCGGAGTCGACGACTGGGAGCCGCCGCAGCCCGCCGAGGTGGATGCCGCGACGCCCGCGCTGGCCGGAGAGCAGGTGCTCTTCGACTCGAATCTCGAAGCCGAGGGGCACGAGTTCTTCTCGCTCGGCTCGTTCGACGTGTCGGCCGACGGCACGCTGCTCGCTTATGCGGTCGACGTCGAGGGCGACGAGCGCTACACCCTGCGGGTGCGGGATCTCGCGACCGGGCGCGACCTCGACGACGAGGTCCCGAACACCTCGGCCGGCGCGTTCTTCTCGCCAGACGGACGCTTCGTCTTCTACACGACCGTCGATGACGCCTGGCGGCCCGACACGGTATGGCGGCACGAGGTCGGCACGCCCGCGTCCGCCGACGCGAAGGTGTTCCACGAGCCCGACGAGCGCTACTGGGTCGGCGCGGGCCTCACCCGCAGCCGCCGCTTCATCGAGGTGGGTGCATCGTCGTCCGTCACGAGCGAGTCGTGGCTGATCGACGCGGACGACCCGACCGGCGCCCCCCGCGTCGTGTGGCCGCGCCGCGAGGGCGTCGAGTACTCGGTCGACCATGCGGTCGTCGCTGGCGAGGACCGGCTGCTCATCCTGCACAACGACGGAGCCCTCGACTTCGAGCTCGTCGACGTGCCGGCATCCGACCCCTCCGCCGCCCCGCGGGTGCTGCTCGCGCACGACAGGGCCGTGCGACTCGACGACGTCGACGCGTTCGCCCAGCGCATCGTCGTCGAGTACCGCCGCGACGGGCTCACCCGCCTCGGCATCCTGCCCATCACCGCCGACGGCTACGGAACGCTCACCGAGGTGCCGTTCGGCGAGCCGCTGTACACGGTGCACGCCTCGGGCAACCCCGAATGGGATCAACCGACGATCCGCCTCGGCTACGGCTCACTGGTGACCCCGTCGACGGTCTACGACCTCGTGCCGGCGACCGGTGAGCTGCGGCTGCTGAAGCAGCAGCCCGTGCTCGGCGGCTACGACCCCGCGCTCTACGAGCAGCGCCGCGAGTGGGCGGTCGCCGACGATGGCACCCGCGTGCCGATCTCGCTCGTGTATCGCCGCGACCTCGTCGCGCTCGACGACAGCGGCGTGCTCGTGTCGCCGGCGCCGCTCGAGCTGTACGGCTACGGTTCGTACGAGCACAGCATCGACCCCGCCTTCGGAATCTCGCGGCTGTCGCTGCTCGACCGCGGCGTCGTGTTCGCGATCGCGCACGTGCGCGGCGGCGGTGAGCTCGGCCGTTCCTGGTATGAGGACGGCAAGAAGCTCGCGAAGAAGAACACCTTCACCGACTTCGTCGCCTGTGCGCGGCACCTCGTCGAGACCGGCTGGACCGCCCCGTCTCGGCTCGTCGCCGAGGGCGGCAGCGCGGGCGGTCTGCTGATGGGCGCTGTCGCGAACCTCGCGCCCGAGCTCTTCGCCGGCATCCTCGCCGACGTCCCGTTCGTCGATGCGCTGACATCGATCCTCGACCCGTCGCTGCCGCTCACCGTGATCGAGTGGGACGAGTGGGGCGACCCCCTGCACGACGCATCCGTCTACGCCTACATGCGCTCCTACACGCCGTACGAGAATCTGAGAACGGATGCCGCCTACCCGCCGATCCTCGCCGTGACCAGCCTCAACGACACGCGCGTGCTCTATGTCGAGCCCGCCAAGTGGGTCGCCCGGCTGCGCGCGCTGGGGGCGGATGCCCTGCTCAAGATCGAGATGGTCGCCGGCCACGGCGGCGTCTCGGGGCGCTACAACGCGTGGCGCGAGCGTGCGTGGGAACTCGCCTGGCTCCTCGACCGCCTCGGTCTCGCCGGCTGATCGCCGGGCGACGGGCCGGCGCGCTCAGCCGAACAGCAGCGCGGCCTCGTCCCAGCGGCGGCGCGGGACCGCGTTGAGGTTGCGCGTCGCGTCGGTGATGCTGACGTCGACGACGTCGGTGCCGCGCAGCGCCACCATGGTGCCCCACTTGCCCGCCTGGACCGCGTCGACCGAGGCGATGCCGAGACGCGTCGCAAGCACACGGTCGAAGGCGCTCGGCGCCCCGCCGCGCTGGATGTGGCCGATGACGGTCGCGCGCGACTCGATGCCTGTGCGCTCCTCGATCATGGGCGCGATGATGTCGGCGATGCCGCCCAGAAGCGGGCGGCCGAACGGGTCGAGGCCCTTGTGCGAGTGCGCGCCGTCCATGGTCGGCAGATGGAACCCCTCGCTCACGACGATGACCGGCGCCCGACCGCGGTCGCGCACCGACTCGACCCACTCGCAGATCTGCTCGATCGTGGCGCTGACCTCGGGGATCAGGATCGCGTGCGCGCCCGCGGCCATGCCCGCGTGCAGCGCGATCCAGCCGACGTACCGACCCATCACCTCGACGACCATGCAGCGCTGGTGGGATTCGGCTGTGGTGCGCAGGCGGTCGATCGCCTCCGTCGCGATGCCGACGGCGGTGTCGAAGCCGAAGGAGTAGTCCGTCGAGGCGATGTCGTTGTCGATCGTCTTCGGCACGCCGACGATCTTGAGCCCGTCGTCGCTGAGACGGCGGGCCGCCGTCAGGGTGCCCTCGCCGCCGATGGCGATGATCGCGTCGATGCCGTTCTTGTCGAGCACCTTCTGGATGTTCTCCGGCCCGCCGCCGGCCTCGTACGGGTTGGTGCGGCTCGAGCCGAGGATCGTGCCGCCCTCCTTCGACAGGCCGCGCACGCGGTGGCGGGGCAGCTCCATCAGGTCGCCCTCGACGACGCCCTTCCAACCCCACTTGAAGCCGACGAAATCGTGCCCGTACACGCGGTCGCCCTTGAGGACGGCGCCCCTGATGACGGCGTTCAGCCCGGGGCAGTCCCCGCCGGAGGTCAGAATCCCGATTCGCATTGCAGCTCCTTCTGCTTGGAGACTATCGATCAACCGGCCCTGAGCGGGACAGCCCGAGTGCGCGAGCGAGCTTCGACCCGGACGACGGCGACCGGGCCCCCGCAGCAACGAGCCTTTCCTCGATCGCATCGAGCAGGGCGGCACGATCGGATGCCTCGCCCACGGCGCCACCCGGCAGCAGCTCGGCCTCCCACTCCTGCCAGCGGCGCTCGGTGCCATACCCCGGCCCCTCGCGCAGATCGGTCGCGACGACGTGGTCGTCGGCGAGCTCGACGAGCGCCTCGCCCGCGGCGTCCCGCAGGACGGTCGCGACGCGATGGTTGCGCACGCGCGCGATCGGCACCAGCGCGGCGTCGCCGATGAGCTCGCCGAGCGCGACGCGGACGTCATCGGGCACACCCTCGTCGTCGCCGAGCTCGAACTGCTGCTCGCGGCGGCCTTCGGCCAGCGGCGGCCACTTGATGTGCCACCCGGCGTCGTGGCCGCCCAGGCGGCGACGCACGGCGACGCGCGCGTTCGCGAGAGTCAGGTCGGGGGTGTCGTAATACGTCGCGTCGAGGTCGAAGGCATCCGCCTCATCGGCTGCGGCCACGCGCCCTGCACCGACCAGTGACGGCACGCGGGCTGCCGCGTCGACGTCGTATTTCCGCTCGATCTCGACCTTGCCAGCGCTCATGTGAACAGTCTGTGCCCTGCGACCGGCGGAACCCGAATCGGGTATTGGCCTGCCTGCGCGCCCGGCGTAGCCTGCATGCCATGAGCGACAGCCGACGTGACGAATTCGACGATGACGACGTCGATCTCGAGGACGAGGCCCCCGAGGACGTCGAGGATTACCAGCCCGAGACGGAGACGTACGACGAGGACGACCTCGACCTCGATGACGACTTCGAGTCTGACGAGGAAGTCTTCCCCGATGACGAGCGGCCCACCGGCTACGACGACGAGCTCGACGAAGACGACGAGGAATTCGACGACTTCGACGAATAGTCGTTAGCAAGACGCTCTACGAGCGGGCGACTTGCTCGCCCGCGAACGCACGGACTCGAAAAGTCGACTGCGGTCGCGCCGGGCGGGGACCGGCGCGCAATCAGCTCAGCGCCTCGCGCAGCAGGCCGACGAGCGCGTCGAGCTGAACGGATGCCTCGGAGCCCGGCTCGACGTCGATGCCGTCGAGCGCGCGCAGGGCGAGTCCCTGCTTGGCGTCGATCAGCTCGGCGATCTTCGAGTCGATGGTCTGCGCGGCGATGATGCGCCATGCGGTGACCGGCTCCTCCTGACCGATGCGGTGCACGCGGTCGATCGCCTGCGTCTGCTCGGCCGAAGTCCAGGACAGCTCGGCGAGCACGACGTTCGACGACACCTGCAGGTTGATGCCGACACCGGCCGCCGTGAGCGAGCAGACCACGACCGAGACCTCTGGGTCGTTCTGGAATGCGTCGATCGCCTTCTGCCGCTCGATCGCGTTCTGGTCGCCGCGGATCGACACGGCCTTCAGCTCGCGGGCCGCGAACAGCGCCTCGGCCTGGTCCATGACGTCGATGTGCTTGGCGAAGAACACGACCTTGCCGGTCGAGCGCGCGAGCTGCGCGGCGTAGTCGGCGGCGAGGCCGGCCTTCGCCTGGCCGATGCGGCGCACCATCGTGAAGACGTTCTCGCCGGTCTTGGCGCTCTTGGACTCCTCGAGCTCGGCGTGGGCGACCACCCTGATGAGGTGCTCGCGTCGGGCATCCGTGCCGCCTTCGACGTTCTCGCCGACGCCGGCCGCGAGCGCGCGCTGATACCGCGCCACGAGGCGGCCCGCGAGCTCGCGCTCGGCGGCCTTGATCGAGCGGCCCAGCTCGTCGTCGAGTTCGACGGGCATGTCGACGATGCGCCGCGACGGCAGGTCGGCGGCGACGTCGATCTTGCGGCGACGCACGATGCCGAGGTCGATGACCGTCTCGCGCGCAACGGGATAGAACTCGTGGTCGGCGGGCGTGAGGCCGGTCTCCTCGAGGCGGTCCATGAGCTCGCGGGTCGGCTTGGTGCCGTCGATCCAGCCGAGGAACTGCCAGATCGCGCGGAAGTCGTCGATGTCGTTGATCAGCGGGGTGCCGGTGAGGGCGATGAGCAGCGGCTCGCCGCCCGGCGCCGTCTTGCGGATCGTATCGGCGAGGGCGAGCACGTGCTGCGAGCGCTGCGAGTGCAGGTTCTTGATGAAGTGCGCCTCGTCGACGACCATGCCCTTGAAGCCCATCTGGGCGATCCAGGACAGGTGCCGGTCGAGCACCTCGTAGTTGACGATCACGATGTCGGCGAAGGCGTCGAGGCCCGCGCCGTCGCCGTGGATGACGGTCGCGCGGCGCTGCGGCGTCCACCGCTCGACCTCGCGCTGCCAGTTCATCTTCACGACGTTGGGCACGACCGCGAGCAGCGGGTACGCGCCGGCGACGGATGCCGCGAGCAGGGACTGCGCCGTCTTGCCGAGGCCCGGCTCGTCGGCCAGCAGGAAGGTGCGGTGCCCGAGCCTGGCCGACTCGATGAACTGCGCCTGGTGGTGCATGAGCTCCATGCCGGGGGGCGCATAGCGGTCGATCTTCGGAGCGGGCGGCAGCTCCATGCTGGCGATCTGGCCGCCCGCGCCCTGCTCGAAGGACTTGAACAGGGGGCCGAGCAGCTCCCACGAGTCGAGGCGGCGACGCGGCGCGGGCGCGGCCTGCTCGGCGTAGCGGGTGAAATCGGGTGCCAGGAACGGGTTCGACAGCTGGCGGGCGCGCACGGACTGCGGCACGACCTGCTTCTCGGCGAGCTCGGCCGAGAGCACGGGCTTGTTGTCGAGGACCTTCGGCTCCTCGACCGTGATGATGAGGTCGTCGGGGCTGAGCGCGGTGCCCGACTCGAGCAGCCAGTCGCGGCGCATCGTCTGCGCGGCGGCCGACGGCGAGGCATCCGTCTCGAGCAGCTGGATCAGGCTGGTGTCGCGCGCCGCCGTCTTCGCCAGGATCTGCGCGATGCCGTCGAGCCGCTTCAGCTGCTCGGCGCGCTGGGCCTCGGTGAGCTCGGGGTCGGATTTGGCCCGAGCGCGCTCCTCGCGCATGAGCAGCGCGATGACCTGGAACTTGGTGCGGTTGGTCGGGCCGAGCTTCTTGCCGCCCTGTGCCTTGGCTTCGACCTCGCGCACGCGGCGCGCGAGGACGGGGATGAGGCCGTCGTTGTTCTGATGACGGCGCCCGGAGCGTCGCTGCTGTGCGACGCGCTCTCCGGTCTGGGACATGTGCCTCCACGATCTGCGGGCCCGCCCCGGCTTCCGGGGATCACGGCCGATGTTCTGCGTTTCACCACTCGATGCGGTGAACGCGGTGCACGGATGCCGGGGCCGTGGCACGAACGAGCAGCGGAAGCCTCTCGGGCCGCGGCGGAACGGGATTCCGGCGCAGAAACCATCCTACCCCAGGGGCGCGAGCGCGCCCGCACGGCTCTGCCGTGCTGCCGCGGCGCAAGGCGCCGCGTCAAGAGGCGCGAGCGGACCCGCACGGCTCCGCCGTGCTGCCGCGGCGCAAGGCGCCGCGTCAAGAGGAAGGCGTCACCTTGATCAGCACGCCGGCAGCGATCATCGTCGCCGCACCGGCGATGCTGAGGCCCTGGAAGGCGATGTCAGGAAAGGGCAGCGGGAACACCGGGTTCCAGATGACGACGATCGCGGCGAGGCCCGCGACGAACCACCACTGCTTCGCCTGGATGGCGAACCAGCCGGTGATCGCCGCGAGGATCGCGGCGGGGTACTCGATCCAGACGTAGCTCTTCGAGCCGATCAGCGCGAGCCCGGCCATCAGCACGATCGCGCCGAGGAAACCGGGAGCGAGTGCGAGTCGGGCGGGCTGGGGCGCATTCGTGGGGCGTGGCATGGCGAGGGAAGCCTATCGGGTGCGCCTCCCTCGCAGCCTCAGCCTCAGCCGACGGGTGCCGGCTCGCCCTTGCGCAGCAGGAAGGCAGCGGGCTCGCCGCTGCAGCTCGAACGCACCGTGAGCTCGGACTGGCGCGCGAGCAGGGCGAAGTCCTCGGAGTCGAGGCGCGACATCGGGACGCGGCGCAGCTCGGCGTCGGCGGCGATGCCGCAGACGGCGAAGACGACGTCGGGCAGCTCTTCCGACTCTTCGGCATTGTCGAGGTACACGATCGGTGCACCGGTCTGGTCGAGCGGCAGCACACTGAGGATCGCGGCGACCGCGGCCTCCGTCGAGATGTCGCTCAGTTCGATCATGCTGTGGTCGGGTCCACTAGCGGGGGTGGCGATCGGTCCGGCGGTCAGCGTCAGCCACTGGCCTGGGCGCATTCCATCGAGAACGGAAAGCAGCGTGCCGGACAGGATCGGGTCGAGGTTCTTGAGCACGGGTGTCTCTTTCAGCATCACAAAAATGACTCTCCCTCAACCCAAGATCGACCATAGCCGGAGGGGTGCACTCAGCAGAATTCCCCTAAGCGGGGGCCAGGTCGGAGCGTCCCGGCGACAGCATCCGTTCGGTCCCCGTGCCGCGCCCTGCGCGTTCAGTCGGCGAGAGCGGGGCGCAGCGCCTCGAACCACGCGGCGTAGCCGGCGTCGGTGAGGTGCAGACCGTCCGTCGTGAACTCGGCCTTGAGGCCGCCGTTCTCGTCGGCGAGGGCGGGCCAGAGGTCGACATAGCTGCACGGGACGGTGGGCACGAAGCGCTCGAGATGCTCGTTCACGCTGCGCACGATGTGCGCGTACTCGGGCTGACGGGGCAGGATGCTCTGCATCACGATCCTCGCCTCCGGCAGCTTCTCGCGCAGCGTGCGAAGGATCTCCTCGATGCCGCTCGCCACTTCTTCGAGCGGGATGCGCCAGGCGAAGTCGTTCGTTCCGATCTCGACGACGACCGTCGACGGTGCGGCGGCGACCACCTCGTCGATCCGGTCGAGCAGATCGTGCGTCGTGTTCCCGCCGACGCCGAAGTTGATGACGTGCTGGTCAGGCAGCAGTGCCTGCCAGTCGCCGTCCTCCGTCAGACTGTCGCCGACGAATGCCGTCACGGTCGCTTCGGTCATGTTCATGGCCTCCCTGTCGACTACATAAGCTAGCGAACTACCCGGCTCGCCGAAGCCCGTTGCGCGAGCTCAATGCACGAGCGTGCGCCCCATGATCGCGGAGCTGAGGGCGTCGACGGGGTCTGCGGCCGAATGCGGGTTGGCGATCAGCGTGAAATCGACGTCGCCGATCTCGGGAAGGCCGAGCCGGTTGCTGACCTTGACGAGGTCGCCCGGGATCAGCGTGCGCGGGAACACGGCGACGCCGAGGCCTGCCCGCACGGCGGAGAGCACGCCGTTCACTTCGCGCGTGTTGCAGGTGATGCGCCAGGTGCGGCCAGCGCTCTCGAGTGCGTCGATCGCCATCTGCCTGCTCATCGACGGGTCCTGGTACGAGACGAGCGGCACGGGCTCGTCGGGCCCGAGTTGGATGCCGTCGAGGGCCATCCAGACCATCTGATCGGTGCTCACCCGGGTGCCCTCGCCGGTGCCCGGCGTCTGCTTGATGAAGATCAAGTCGAGCTGGCCGGAGCTCAGGCGCCGGTGCAGGGCGCCGGACTGCCCGACCGTGAGCTCGAGGTTGAGCTGCGGGTGCAGTGCGCGGAAGTCGCGCAGGATGCGCGGCAGCTGCGTCATCGTGAAGTCGTCGGCAGCGCCGAAGCGCAGCCGGCCGCGCATCGCCTTGCCGCTGAAGTAGCTCTCCGCCGAGGCATGCGCCGCGAGGATGCTGCGCGCGAACCCCGCCATCGCGTCGCCGTTGTCAGTGAGCCGCACCTGCCGGGTGTCGCGATCGATCAGGATGCGCCCGGCCTGCGTCTCGAGCCGGCGCACGTGCTGGCTCACGGTCGGCTGGCTGAGCTGCAGACGCTGGCCGGCGCGCGTGAAGCTGCCCGTCTCGGCGACGGCGAGGAAGGTGCGCAGCAGTACGGGGTCGAACATCGCGGGGCTCCTTCGCACCGGTCATTGCGTTTTGCAATGGGAGTTATTGCCCTCATTCTAAGGACTTATCGAATCGTTGCGACTACCGTTAAACGCGCTGTGACTGCGACGCCTGCGAACCCCCCGACCGAGCCGATGCTGGTGCTGACGGCGAAGCCACGCTGGCGTGACATGTTCGCCTCGCTCAAGGTGCCGAACTATCGGCTCTACGCGAGCGGCCAGATCGTCTCGACGACGGCGCAGGGCATGCAGCGCATCGCGCAGGACTGGATCGTCCTGCAGCTCTCGGGCAACGTCGCCGACGTCGGCATCACCGTCGCGCTGCAGTTCGCGCCGATGCTCGTCTTCGGCCTCTACGGCGGCGTGATCGCCGACCGCTATCCCAAGCGGCGCATCCTGCAGGTCACCCAGACCGTCATGGCACTGCTCGCCGCGACGATGGCCGCGCTCATCTTCACGGGCACGCTGCAGGTCTGGATGATCTGGTGCGTCGCGCTCGTCGGGGGCTTCGCGACGCTCATCGACAACCCGGCGCGGCAGTCCTTCGTCTCCGAGGTCGTCGGCCCGAAGCTGCTTCGCAACGCGCTCAGCCTGAACTCCTCGACGTTCCAGCTCGGAGCCCTGATCGGGCCGGCTGTCGGCGGCATCCTGCTCTCCGCCATCGGCGGCGGCTGGTCGTTCGGCGTCAACGCGCTGGCCTGCCTGGGCACCGTGTTCGCGCTCAGCCGGCTCGATCCGTCGCAGCTGCTGCCCGCGCCGAAGGCGCCGCGCCGGAAGGGCCAGCTGCGCGAAGGGCTCGAGTACGCGGCGCGGAAGGACGAGATCCTCTTCACGCTCGTCGTGCTCACCTCGGTGGCGCTGTTCGTCTACACGCTGCCCGTGCTGCTCACGGCCTTCGCCGATCACGTCTACCACGTGGGCTCGTCCGGCTACGGGATCTTCAACGCCCTCGTGGCCCTCGGCGCGCTGAGCGGCGCGCTGCTGTCGAATCTGCGGGGAACCGTGACGCTGCGCACGGTGATCGTCGGCGCGATGGTGCTCGGCGTGGTGCAGGCCGCGGCCGGCCTTGCACCGCAGATCGCGATCTTCGGCGTGCTGCTCGTCGGCGCGGGGATGTCGCAGCTGCTGTACTTCATCGCCTCCAACTCGCTCGTGCAGATGTCGACCAACATCGCGATCCGCGGGCGGGTCATGGGCGTCTTCGTGCTGATCCAGCTCGGCGGCCAGTCGATCGGCGGCCCGCTGATGGGCTGGATCGTGGACAACTTCGGACCGCACGTCGGCATGACGATCTCAGGCGTCATGCCGCTGCTGACGGCCGCGGTCGCCGGCACGGTGCTGCTCAGGCGCCGCGGCCAGTCGGTGAGGACGGCGTTCGGCGCACAGCTGTGGCGACCCAGTGGGTCGCCACGCGCCGGACGCTGAGCGAGCTGTGCTCGCGAAGGGTAGATCCGGTCTCCAATAGGCTGAAAGCCATGTCTGACCCGCTCGTCCTCGCCGTCGACTTCGGCGGAACCAAGGTCGAGGCCGCTCTCGTGCGGCCCGACGGAACCCTCGTGCCCGGCTCCAGGAGCCGCGCCGCGACCGGCCGCAGCGCCGAGGTCGCCGCGCTCGAGGCATCCGTCACCCAGGTCGTGCTGCACGCCCTCGCCTCTCTCGGGGAGGGCACGGAACTGGCGGGGGCCGGGGTCGCCTGCGCCGGGCCGATCGACCGCGCGGCGGGCGCCATCTCGCCGCTGAACGTGCCGTCGTGGCGCGGCTACCCGATGCGCGCACTGGTCGAGCGTGTGGTGACGGATGCCGGGCACCGCGTTCCGACGCGCCTGGAGATGGACGGCGTGGCGATCGTCCTCGCCGAGCACTGGGTGGGGGCAGCGCAGGGCGCGCAGAACGTCATGGGCATGGTCGTCTCGACCGGCGTCGGCGGCGGCCTCATCTCGCACGGACGTGTCATCGTCGGCAAGACCGGCAACGCCGGGCACATCGGCCACGTCGAGGTGGCCGGCATCGTCGGTGAGGAGACCTTCGGCAATCCGAACGTGCTCGAGGCGATCGCAAGCGGCCCGCACACCGTGGCCTTCGCGCGCCGGGGCGGCTTCACGGGCACGACCGGCGAGGAACTCGCCGCGGCGTACGCCGCAGGCGACCCGGTCGCGCGCAGCGCGATCGAGCGCACGGGGCGTGCCATCGGCCAGGCGATCACGAGCGCGACCGCGCTGCTCGATCTCGAGGTCGTCGCCATCGGCGGCGGTTTCTCGCAGGCGACACCCGACCTCTTCGACATCATCCGGGCGCGGGTCGCCGAGCACCACCTCGAGTTCGTGCGACAGGTACGCGTCGTGCCCTCCGGCCTCTCGGGCGAGGGCCCGCTGATCGGCGCTGCGGCGCTGGTCTACCGCGCGGACATGATTCCGGCATAAGGCGCGTCGCGGTCCAACTGCGCCAGACGGTCACTGCTGCGCCCGAACGCCGTTCACCGCGCGCAGTGCTGACCGTTCGAAGCAGTCGGTTTCAGGCGCCGAGCAACTCACGGGCGACCTTGACGTCGTCGGCGATCTGCTCGATGAGGGCGGGCACGCCCTGGAAGGCGGTCATGCCGCGGATGCGCGCGGTGAAGACGACCTCGACCTCGTGGTCGTAGAGATCGATCGTCTCGCCGATCACGTGCGCCTCGACCTGCTTCTGCGGCACTCCCTCGAAGGTCGGGTTGTTCCCCACCGAGATCGCCGCGGGGTACCTCACGCCGTTGTCCACCAGCCAGCCGGCGTAGATGCCGTCGGCGGGAATGAGCCCCTCGGACTGCGGCGACAGGTTCGCGGTGGGGAAGCCGAGCTCGCGCCCGCGCTTCGCGCCGTGCACCACGAGCCCGCGCACCATCGGGGCGCGGCCCAGCAGCCGCTCGGCCTGCGCGACATCGCCCTCGGCGAGCAGCGCGCGGATGCGGGTCGACGACACGCGCTCCCCCGCGGTGCCCATGACATCGTCGATCAGCTCGACGGTGAATCCGTTCTGCTCCCCGAGCGCACGCAGCTGGGCGACGTCGCCCGCGTTGCCGCTGCCGAAGCGGAAATCGCTGCCCACAAAGATGCGTCGCGCGTGCAGCGCCTTGACGAGGTACTCGGTCACGAAGCGCTCGGCCGGCACGCGGGCGAAGGCCTCGTCGAAGCGGACCACGAGCGTGGCATCCACCCCCGTCTCGGCGAGCAGGTCGAGCTTCTGGTCCAGGCTCGCGAGCGCCTCGGGGCAGCGCTCGGGGGCGACGACCTCGAGCGGATTCCGGTCGAAGGTGACGACGACCGACACGAGCCCCTCGGCCTTCGCTTCGCGCACCAGGCGGTCGATCACGGCTCGATGGCCGGAGTGCACGCCGTCGAATTTGCCGATCGTGACGGCGCTCGGGCCGAAGTCGGCGTCGATCTCGGACTCCGAATGGAAGACCTTCACGCGTGCGCCTTTCCGGCCGCCTCGGCCCGACCGGCCCGGACCGGGTGCGTCTTCAGCCACCACATTCCCGCGAGCGGCAGCACAAGCGGCACGAACCAGTAGCCCTGCCCGAACACCGTCCAGACGGTGGCAGTGTCGCCGAAGGCGTTGCCGGAGTCGGGGCCGAGCGCGTCCGGAAAGAAGGCGGTGATCGCGCCGACGACGACGACGCCCGCGAACTCGATCGAGACGGTGACCCACGCGACGCGATACCACGCGCCTCGATGCACGATCAGGGCGACCATCGCGAGCACGTAGACGAGCGCCGAGACGCCCGAGATCGAGATCGCGATCGGCGCCTTCGAGAAGTGGTCGATGATCTGGAACGCGCTGCGCCCGACGGCCGCCATCACGAGCACCGCGTAGACCGCGACGAGCACCGTGAGGGTGCCGGTGCCGACCAGTCGCGGCATGACGGCCGAGAGCCTCTCGGTGACGGATCTGGACTCGGACATCGCTCAACGATTCTAGGTTGCCCGGCTATGCACCTTGGACGGTCCAGATGATCCACATTCGATAGAGCATCACCGAGACGGCCAGTCCAGAAACCCCCAGCACCACGACGCTCCACCGCCCGCGCTCGACGAGCGCCCACACCATCGCGAGCAGCGGCACGATGACGATCGCGATCTGGTACATCCAGAACTCGAGCAGGCTGCCGGTCGGGTGATTGCCGACGGCAGGTGCGATGGCGGCCATGACCAGCTGGGCGATCAGCAGCACCGCGACGAGCGCGATCGGCCCCATGCTGAGGTCACTCGGAGTCCGGCCGGCGAAGCCGAGCACGAGGCACAGCACCCCCGCGGCGAGCGCGATGAAGATCTGCGTGAAGGTGAACCACTCGACCACTCAGGACTCCTCGTTCGGGAAGCCGGTCTCGACGCGCACGACGCCGGTCGCCGACACGGACGCCAAGGCCACGAGGCGGCCGGCGTGATCGACGGCGGCGCGGATTCCCGGGTCGATCGCTTGGCGTGGCGATCCAGTGGATCGCCACTGCGATCGACCCTGAGCAAGCTGCGCTTGCGAAGCGTCGACCTTGATCTTCTTGCCGTGCCCGAGGTCGATCGCCTGCTGCGGGTCGAGTTCGAGCACGGGGAACAGTCTGGCAGCCGCATCGGCCGGGGAGCGCAGAACTGCGGCGACCGGCACACTGCCGCTGGCGAGCGCGTCGAGCGGGGTCGCGTCCGCGACGTCGAAAGGCCCGACGGCGGTGCGCCGCAGCGCCGTGAGATGGCCGCCCACCCCGAGGGAGCGCCCTAGGTCGCGGGCGAGCGCCCGGATATAGGTGCCCGAGGAGCAGGCGACGCGCACGTCGAGGTCGATCAGCCCCGGCATCCGTCTCGTCTCCTTCAACTCGAACGCGTGGATCGTGACCGAACGTGCCGCGAGCTCGACGTCTTCGCCTGCCCGCGCGCGGGCGTAGGCGCGCTTGCCGTCCACCTTGATCGCGCTGACGGTGCTCGGCACCTGCTCGATGGGCCCGGTGAGGCGACGGATGCCTGCCGCGATCGCCTCATCGCCGATGGCGTCGACCGCCTGGGTCTCGGCGCGCTCGACGAGCTCGCCCTCGGCGTCGTCGGTGACGGTGGACTCCCCCAGCCGGATCGTCGCCTCGTACACCTTGTCGGTGCCGACCACGTGGGTCAGCAGGCGGGTCGCCGTGCCGACGCCGACGATCAGCAGGCCGGTGGCCATGGGGTCGAGGGTGCCCGCGTGACCGACCTTGCGCGTGTTCGCGGCGCGCCGCACGCGGGCGACGACATCGTGGCTCGTGAGGTCCTGCGGCTTGTCGACGAGCAGGATGCCGCTCGGCACGGCAGCAGCCGTCACGACGCAGCCTTCGGCTTGAGAACCAGGTCGAGTTTCTCTCCGAAGGCGCACCCGAGCAGCTCGCGGGCGGTGTCGTCGGAGTCGTAGAGCCCGGTCATCTGCAGTGTCATCAGCGTGTTGAGCAGCATGCCGCCCGCGAGGAAGTCGCGGACCTCTTCGGGACTGAGCCCGGCCTCGTCACGCAGCAGCCGGTAGATGTCGAGGAAGCCCTCGCGCGCATATCTGCCGATCACCGGGTCGTGCCCGAGCAGGAAGCCCTGGGCGAGCGGCAGCACGATGTCGCCCTCGCCGACGAGGTCGACATAGGCGCGGCCGAGGAACTTCTTGAGTTCCTTGGCGTCGAGCGCCTTCACCTCGGGCCGGGCGAGCGCGGTGCGCAACCGCGTCTCGAGACTCTCCCGCGCACGCAGCAGCAGCTCGCAGAACAGCTTCTCCTTGCTGCCGAACATGCGCACAACGTAGGGCTGGCTGATGCCCGCGGCCTGGGCGACCTGGTCAGTGGTCGTGCCCGCGTAGCCCCGTTCGCCGAACACCTTCGCGGCAGCGTCGAGGATCTGCTCGCGGCGCTCGGCGGCAGGAATCCGCTCGCTCTTCGCCTCACTCATGCTTGACAGGTTATCAGTCGATAACTTACTGTCTCGGTTTGTAATCATTCAATTACCACGAACGGAGAACGCCGTGTCGGTTCCCACGCTCACGGATGCCGCGCAGACTGGCGCCGTGGCACCCCGCCCTCTGCGCCGACCGCTGTGGCTCGTCATCGCCGCGGCATCGCTGCCCATGTTCATGGGCACGCTCGACAACCTCGTCGTCACGAACGCCCTGCCCGTGATCGGCCGCGACCTCGCGGCCGGCATCGATGAGCTCGAATGGGTCATCAACGCCTACGCGCTGGCGTTCGCGAGCTTCATCCTCACCGCGGCCGCCCTCGGCGACCGCTTCGGCCGGCGCTCGGTGTTCATGATCGGCATCGGGCTGTTCACCGTCGCCTCCGCGCTCTCGGCGCTCAGCACCGAGCCGTGGCAGCTCATCGCCGCCCGCGCGCTGCAGGGCGTCGGCGCCGCCGCTCTCATGCCTCTGTCCCTCACCATGCTCGCGGGCTCAGTGAGCGAGAAAGCGCGGCCGGCGGCGATCGGTGTGTGGGGCGGCGTCGCCGGCCTCGGCGTCGCGCTGGGGCCGCTCATCGGCGGCGCGGTGACCCAGGGCTGGGCCTGGCAGGGCATCTTCTGGGTCAACGTGCCCGTCGGCATCATCGCCGTGCCGCTTGTGCTGTGGGCGCTGCCTAACAGCTTCGGCGCCCGGCTGCGCAGCGACCTGCTGGGCCTCGTGCTCGCGGGGGTCGGCGTCTTCGGCATCGTCTACGGCATCGTGCGGGGCAACGACGCGGGCTGGGACAGCGGCGAGGTGCTCGCCTCGCTCATCGGCGGCGGGGTGCTGCTCATCGCCTTCGTGTGGTGGGAGACGCGGGCCGCGGCCCCCATGCTCCCGCTGCGCCTGTTCCGCTTCCCGAGCTTCACGATCGCGAACGCCGTCGGCGTGATCTTCAGCTTCGGCATCTTCGGCTCGATCTTCATCCTGATCCAGTTCCTGCAGGTCGTGCAGGGCAAGAACCCGCTCGAGGCGGGCGAGATGACGATCCCCTGGACCATGCTGCCGCTCGTCGTCTCGCCGTTGACGGGGTTCCTGCTCGTGCCGCGATTCGGACCACGGATGCCGGTCGCAGCAGGTCTCGCCGTCTCAGCCGTCGCCATCGGCTGGATCGCCTGGGTCATGGCGCCCGACCTCGCCTACTCGCACATGGTGCCGCCGTTCCTGCTGGCCGGCCTCGGCATGGGGCTGATCTTCGCCCCGTCGTCGACCGCCGTGCTGATGGACATGCCAGAGGCCGACCACGCCAAGGCGTCCGGGGCGAACTCCACCCTGCGCGAGATCGGGACCGCGCTCGGCATCGCGGTGCTGACGGCTGTGTTCACCGGAGCGGGCGGGCAGCTGACGCCGACGGGTTATGTGGACGCCGCACAGAAGGCCGTCTACGTCGGCGCCGCCGTGCTGGCCGTCGCGGCCATCGTCTCGCTCTGGCTGCCCGGCTCGCGCCAGGCGCGGGCGGCACGCCTGTCATCCGAGGGGTGAGTTCGGGTTGCTCCCGCGCGGCCGCAGGGGCCCGAGAGCACCCTTCGGGTGCGGCCGGGCCCCGGGGCGTCGCCGTAAGGTGAGACCGTGCGAATCGGGGTCATCGGGGCGGGGGCGATCGGTGGCACCATCGCCGCACTCCTCGAGCGGGCCGGGCACGAGGTCGACGTGACGGCGCGGGGCGCGACCCTCGCCGCCATCGCGGCGACCGGCCTGCGCCTCGACGGCAAGTGGGGCGAGCACACCGCCCGGGTCGGGGCCGCCGAGACGCTCACCCGCACCCCCGAGCTGGCCTTCCTCGCCACGAAGGCCCAGGATGCGGCATCCGCCATCGCCTCGAACGCCGACCGCCTCGCGAACGTGCCGCTCGTCGTCGTGCAGAACGGGCTCGAGGGGCTCGACACCGTGCGGCGCGTGCTGCCCGGCTCCCCCGCGTTCGGTGCCCTGGCGCTCTACGCGGCGCAGAACGTCGAGCCCGGGCGTGTCACGATCACCGCGACCGGCACGACGGTGGTCGACCGCTCGCGGGAGGCGACGGAGCTGCTGGGCTCCGTGATGCCGGCGCAGGCCACCGACAACTTCCGCGGGGCGCAGTGGACCAAGCTCGTCATCAACATGGTCAACGGCACGCCCGCGGCGACCGGACTGCCGGTGCAGCAGACCGTCGCCGACCGGCGGCTGCGGCCGATCGTGACGGAACTGATCCGCGAAGCGGCGCGCGCGGGGCTCGCGCACGGCGTGCACTTCGACCCGATCCAGGGGCTGTCGCATGCGGGCGTGCGCTTCGTGGCCGCCGCGCCGCTCTGGGCGGGGCAGGTGCTGCCGCGGCTCATGGCGCGCCGCATGGGCACGGTGCCGAACCTGGGGTCGACGCTGCAGAGCCTGAAGCGCGGGCAGCTGACCGAGATCGACTATCTGAACGGCGCCGTCGTCGCGCAGGCCGCCGAGGTCGGGTTGCGCGCGCCCGTCAATCAGGCGGTGACGGATGCCGTGCACGAGGTCGAGCGCACGGGGAGGTTCTTCACGCCTGAGGAGCTGGCCGAGCGCGTGCGCGCGGCGCGGCGCTGACGTTCCGTCGCCGCGTTCGGGCCCAACGCGTCGATGTTGGGCCCGAAAGCGGCGACGCATGAACTAGTGCGCGCCCGTCCAGCCCGTCCATCGCTCGGCGCGGATCACGATCACGGGGCCGTCGGGGCGGCAGGCGCGGTACTGCGCGTAGCGGGCGGCGAGGACGTCGATCGGATGCCGCATCGCGTCGGCATCCGTCAGCACCTGTGCGCTCCCGTCGACACGCACCCACCACAGCGTGTCCCAGTCGTCGCTGTACGCGTCGGCGAGCAGCGCGACCCGGGGGTTGCCCTCGATGTTGCGCAGGCGCCGCAGCTCGCGCGTCGATTTCGGCTTGAAATCGACGGCCGTGTAGATCAGCTCACCCTCGACGGCAAAGGTGATCGGTACGAGGTGCGGGCGGCTGTCAGCGCCGACGGTGGCGAGCCGCAGGGACCGGGCGGCGGCAAGACGCTCGCGCGCGTCCGCCTCGCTCAGCCGCACGGCGGTCAGCGGCCGTTGCTGAGCGAGCGGCCGCGCTGGGCGACTCCGCCGGGGCCGTACGGGTAGTCCTCGACGCGGGGCGCGCTCGCCTCAGACAGCGCAGCAAGCTCAGCGGGAGAGAGTTCGAGGTCGACCGCCCCGAGATTGTCGGCGAGCTGCTCGAGGTTGCGGGCGCCGAGGATCACGCTCGTCACGGCCGGCTGCGCACCGAGCCACGCGAGGGCGACCTGCGACATCGACGTGCCTCGGTCATCGGCCACGCGCCTCACGGCGTCGATGACGGCCCAGGTGCGGTCGTCGGCGTTGCGGGCATCCCACGCCTCCATGCCGCGCTTAGGGTTCTCGCCGAGGCGGGTCGCGCCGGTCGGGTCGACGTCGCGCCGGTACTTGCCGCTGAGCCAGCCGCCCGCGAGCGGTGACCACGGCAGCAGGCTGACGCCCGCATCGAGCGCGGCGGGCACCACCTCGTGCTCGATGCCGCGCACCAGCAGGTTGTACTGGGGCTGCAGGGTGACGGGAGCCGGCCAGCCGTGTGCCCGGGCGACGTGCACGGCCTTGGTCAGCTGCCAGCCGAGGTAGTTCGAGAAGCCGTAGTAGGCGATCTTCCCGGCTGCGACTGCCTCTGCGAGAAATCCCAAGGTCTCCTCGATCGGCGTGTAGGCGTCCCACGCGTGCATCTGGTACAGGTCGATCTGCTCCACGCCGAGCCGCGCGAGCGAGGCGTCGAGGGCGCGCCCGAGGTGGCGGCGGCTCAGGCCGAGGTCGTTGACGCCCTCGCCCATGGGGAATCGGCCCTTGGTCGCGATGACGATGTCCTTCGCCTCGGTCGGGTGGGCGGAGAGCCAGTGGCCGATGATCGTCTCGGAGCCGCCGCGGCTGTAGACGTCGGCGGTGTCGACGAAGTTGCCTCCGGCGGCGACGAACGCGTCGAGGATGGCGTGCGAGGTCGCTTCGTCGGCCTCTGCGCCGAAGGTCATCGTGCCGAGGGTGTGTGCGGAGACGACGGTGCCGCTCGTCCCGAGAGTGACGTACTTCATGCTTTCCCTTCTCCCAGCCTCAGGCCGGTGCGATCAGCAGGAGTCGCTGAGCACGCGCTTCGGCGTCTCCGGAGCGCTCGTGTCGACGACGGCGGATGCCGAGAAGAACGGCGTCGTGCTCGCGAGGTAGTCGTCGTCGGGCTGCGCCTGCTGCGCGTCGACGTAGACGAGGAAATGCCAGATGCCCTTCAGCGAGCCGAGCAGGTAGGCGCCGTCGACGATCAGCACCGCATCCGCCGGAGCGGTCTTCCACTCCGAGAGAGCGGGGACATCGCGCGATGCGTCGAACGCCGAGGTCTGGAAGCCGGTGCTGCCGGCGAGCCGCCACGGGTCGAGCAGGACCCGGCGGAACGTGATCTCGTCGTAGGCCTGCTCGCCGGCGCCGCGGGCGCTGCGCGGCTTCAGGAAGTCACCCATGGACGCGCGGAAGGCGGGCACTCCCCCGTCGTCGAACACGGCGGCGAGGTCGTCGGCGAGCTCGCGCGCGCCGGCGCCGGGGAATCCGTCGACCCCGATGACGCGGCGGCCGCGCGGGTAGTTGGACAGGATCTCGTCGCGCAGACCGCGGAGGAACTCGACGCGGGGCGTTGACACGAGCTGCATGTCTCGAGCGTACGCCGACTCGCGAGCCGGACCGTAGGCTCGAAACCGTGCCCGCAACCGACACCGAGACGCTGCCGCGCGCCGTGAACGCCTGGTTCCGGGCCAACGCCCGCGAGCTGCCATGGCGGGAGCCGCAGTGCTCGGCATGGGGCATCCTGGTCTCCGAATTCATGCTGCAGCAGACGCCGGTCGCGCGGGTGCTGCCGCAGTGGCACGCGTGGCTCGAGCGCTGGCCCACCCCCGCCGCGCTCGCCTCGGTGCCGCCCGGCGAGGCGGTGCGCGCCTGGAACCGGCTCGGCTACCCGCGTCGCGCGCTCTGGCTGCACGCCTGCGCGGTCGCGATCACGGAGAAGCACGGCGGGGTCGTGCCCGCAGACGTCGACGAGCTGCTGGCGCTGCCGGGCATCGGGCCGTACACGGCGCGCGCCGTGGCTGCCTTCGCGTACGGTGTGCGGGTTCCCGTCGTCGACACGAACGTGCGGCGGGTGCTCGCGCGCGCCGTCGGCGGGCAGGCGGAGCCGGGGCCGCCGTCCGCGACGCGAGACTTGGCCGCGATGTCGGCGGTGCTGCCTCTCGATGAGGACGAGGCGCGGGTCTTCAACGCCGGCGCCATGGAGCTCGGCGCGATCGTGTGCACCGCGCGCGCTCCCCGGTGCGGCGACTGCCCGCTGGCATCCGTCTGCTCCTGGCGCCTTGCCGGATACCCGGCGTACGACGGGCCGCGGCGCGCGGTGCAGAAGAAGTACGAGGGCAGTGATCGGCACGTGCGTGGCCTCATCATGCGCGAGCTGCGCGCGGCGCATATGCCGGTGACGGATGCCGAGCTGTCGGCCCTCTGGCCCGACGAGGCGCAGTTCGGCCGAGCTCTCGCGGGCTTGCTCGCCGACGGCCTCGCCGTGCGCGAGGGCGCGGGCTACGTCCTGCCCTGACGGGTCGTCCCGGGGTTGCGCTGCTGCGATCCGCAGTGCGCGCCTCGGATCCGGACCGCGCACTGCGGATCCGAGCAGCGCAACCGCTCGGGGGACTCGAAGCTGCCGCATCGCCCGCGAAAGTAGTCTGAGGGGATGCCCGAGTCGCCGCTGTCTGCCTCACCGTACGAGGTGCTCGGCGTCGACCCCCGCGCGAGCGACGACGAGTTGAAGCGCGCCTATCGGAAGCGGCTGCGCGAGACGCACCCCGACACCGGCGGATCGGCCGCGGAGTTCCGCGCCGTGCAGGAGGCGTGGGAGCGCATCGGCACTCCCGAGGCGCGCGCCGCCTTCAACCGGAACCGCTCGCCGTTCACCGCAGAAGGCGGCGGATCGGCCGGCGATGACGGCGATGAGCATGTCTGGGCGACCTCGCGCACCGAGGGCGCGCGCCGTGACAGCCGGCCGCGATCCCGCTCGTACGGGCACCCGGGCGGCTGGCGCCGTGAGCGCTATCTCGCGATGATGCGCGAGTGGGCCGGGCGCGGCGCGGCGCTCGAAGACCCCTACGACCCCGCGCTCGTGCGCACCGCGCCCTACGAGATCCGACACACGCTGGCCGACGCCCTCGCCGAGGAGGCCACGGCGCGCGCGACGGCCGACCTCGGCATCGGCTACACCGTCTGGCACGACGTGTTCGCGCATGACGGCGGCAAGATCGACCACCTCGTGCTCGGCCCGACGGGCCTGTTCGCGCTGCAATCGGAGGACTACGGCGGCGCCGTCGGCGTCAAGCGCGGCGAGCTCGTTCCCGCCGAGCCCGGCGTCCAGCTGGACGGGCGCCCGGCCCACGATCTCGCCGACCGCGCCCGACACCTGGGCCGGGCGCTCGGCGTGAAGTTCGCGGGAGCCATCATCGTGCTGCCCGACGACGCCCTCGATGCCCCCGGAGTCGAGATCGGCAGGCATCGCGGCATCGCGCTGCTCGCCGTGCAGCGCTCGGTGCTCGGGCACCTGCTGCGCACCGGAGTGCCCGGGGTGCCGCGGGCCGTCGGCCTCGACCTGTTCGAGGTGCGCAGTCGCCTGCAGCGCGGGGTGCGCTTCATCTGACAACTCGTTGCTGGGGGAATCCGCAATCGACTTGCGCAATCGGATGCTTTCGCCTTAGCTATTTAGGTAATGCTTACCTTACCCACTGAGCTCGACCGTGTGCGCGACGACCGCCCCGCCTACCGCCCCTTCCGGGTGAGCGTGCGCTCCGTCGCACGCCTCTCGCCCTCGTTCCTGCGGGTGACCTTCACGGGCGACGAGCTCGCGACCTTCGGCCGGGCCGGGCTCGACCAGCGCATCAAGCTGCTGCTGCCCCTCGAGGGCGACGATGCGCCCCGCGGGTTCGACCACCTGGGCATCTGCGAGCCGGCCGCCATCGCCGACGGCAGCTGGTACGAGCTGTGGCGCGCCGCGCCCCATCACGTGCGCAACCCGTTCCGCACCTACACGGTCCGGGCGATCCGCCAGCACGAGCGCGAGCTCGACGTCGACTTCGCCGTGCACGGCGACGGCGGCCCCGCCAGCCGCTGGGTGCGGGGCGCCCGCTCGGGCGACGAGCTCGTGATCGTCGGCCCCGACGACGCGTCGACCGGCTGGCGCGTCGGCCTCGACTGGCAGCCGGGCCGCCGCGACGAGCTGCTGCTCGTCGGCGACGAGACGGCGGTGCCCGCGGTGTGCGCGATCCTCGAGTCGCTCCAGCCCGACGTGCGCGCACGGGCCTTCCTCGAGATCCCCGAGGCCGCCGACGCGCTCGACGTCGCGCTCTCCTGCTCCGACCACGTCGTGACCTGGCTGCCCCGCGACGACGGAGCCCGCGGCGAGCGGCTCATCGCCGAGGTGCGCGCGTGGGCGCTCGCGCACCGGCATGTCGTCGCTCCGGCATCCGTGCTCCGCATGCCCCACGCACACGGCGCGGCCTCGTCGAGTACGGAGGCGATGTCGCCATCGCCCGCGGAATCCGACGGCGACTCCGGACTCGTGTGGGATTCCCCTGCTGCCGCCGACGAGGCCGGCTTCTACGCGTGGATCGCCGGCGAGACCCAGACCGTCGTCGCCCTGCGGCGCTTCCTCGTCAAAGAGCTCGGCGCCGACCGCAGCCGCGTCGCGTTCATGGGCTACTGGCGCCAGGGCCGGTCGGAGCTGTCCTGACATGTCCCCCACCCGCGCAGCCACGACCCTCGTGGCCTGCTTCGCCGCGCTCGCCCTGCTCGCGCTGCTGAGCCTCGCGCTCGGCGCGCAGGCACTCTCACCGGCGCAGCTGCTTCAGGCGCTCGCCCATCCGCTGGGCGGCGGCCAGGCCGAGCGCATCGTCGTCGGGCTGCGTCTGCCCCGCACCGTCGTGGCGCTCGTCGCCGGCGCGGCACTCGGTCTCGCCGGCGCCGTGATGCAGGGCGTCACGCGCAACCCGCTCGCCGACCCCGGCCTGCTCGGCGTGAACGCCGGCGCCTCGCTCGCGGTCGTCACGGCGATCGGCGCCTTCGGCATCACAACGGCATCGGGCTATGTGTGGTTCGCGCTCGGCGGCGCCGCCGTCGCGGCGGCGGTCGTCTACGCCGTCGGTGTGCTCGGCCCGGGCGGCGCGACGCCCGTCAAGCTCGCGCTCGCCGGCGCGGCGCTCACGGCGACGCTCAGCTCGATCACGACGCTGGTGCTGCTCGCGCACCTCGACGTGTTCCAGCAGTTCCGCTTCTGGCAGGTCGGCTCGGTCGCCGGCCGGTCGCTGCCCGACGTCGGCGTCATCGCCCCGTTCGTGGTCGTCGGCGCCGCGCTCGCCCTCGTCGGCGGCCGGATGCTCGACGTGCTCGCCCTCGGCGACGACGCCGCCCGCGGACTCGGGCTCAACGTTCCCCTCGCCCGCGCGATCTGCGCCGTAGCGGTCGTGCTGCTCGCGGGCAGCGCGACCGCGATCGCCGGCCCGCTCGTGTTCGTCGGCCTCGTCGCCACCCACGCGGCACGCCCTATCGCGGGCAGCGACCACCGCTGGCTGATCGGACTCGCCGCGCTGATCGGAGCCGGCCTGCTCGTGGCTGCGGACCTCATCGGCCGCTTCATCGCGCCGCCGGGCGAACTCGAGGCGGGCGTGGTCATCGCACTGATCGGCGCGCCCGTCATGATCGCGCTGGTGCGCAGACGGCGGGCGGTGATGACGGCGTGACGATGCAGATCGGGGCGACGGATGCCGCAGCCGCACCCCTCGACGCCGTGCGCGCCGCCCTCTCGCTGGGCCGTCGCAGGCGCACCCTCGCGATCACGGGGCTCGCCGTGCTGTTCGCGCTGGTGGCGGTGCTGAGCCTCAGCCTCGGCACGATCCCGGTCTCGGCTGCGCGCCTGCCCGCGGTGCTGACGGGTCACGGCACGCCGATCGAGAACCTCGCCGTGCTCACGCTGCGGCTGCCCCGCTGGACGACGGGTGCCCTCGTCGGCATCGCCCTCGGCCTCGCAGGCGCGCTGTTCCAGACCACGCTGCGCAACCCGCTGGCCAGCCCTGACATCCTCGGTGTCTCCGGCGGCGCGAGCGTCGGCGCCGTGACGGCAATGCTCGTGTTCCATGCCACGGGAGTCGGGGTTCCGCTCGCGGCGCTCGGCGGCGGCACCGCTGTCGCGGCCGTGATCGGCCTGCTGTCGTGGCGCGAGGGCTTCACCGGGCAGCGCTTCGTGCTGATCGGCATCGCCGTGGCGTTCCTCGCGAGCGGCGGCCTCTCGTACCTCATCACGCGCACCGACGCGCGCGCCGCGCAGCAGGCGCTCGCCTGGACGGTGGGCAGCGTCAGCGACCCGAGCTGGTCGGAGACCGGGCTGCTCGCCGCCGCCCTCGTCGTGCTCGTGCCGCTCGCCCTCTGGCTCGCCGTTCCCCTGCGGGTGCTCGCGCTGGGCGCCGACGCCGCGCACGGGCTCGGCGTGCGCCCGGTCGGCGCGACCGTGCTGGCCGCTGCGGTCGGCGTCGCGCTGGCATCCGTCGCGACCGCGGTCGCAGGCCCCGTCGCCTTCGTCGCCTTTGTCGCCGCGCCGATCGCGCGCCGGCTGGTCGGCGCCGGCGGGCTGCAACCCGTGGCATCCGCCCTCACGGGTGCCGCGCTGGTCACGGCCGCCGACTTCGTGGCCGCGCGCCTCGGCGACTTCCAGGCGCCCGTCGGCCTCGTCACCGGCGTGATCGGCGCGCCGTATCTGCTGTGGCTGCTCACCCGGAAGGACGGTGTCGGCGCATGAGTGACGCGCTCCACCCCGCGACCCCGCGCACGCTCGCGGCGCACGGCCTGCAGCTCGCCTACGACGGCCGGGTCATCGTCCCTGAGCTCGATCTCGAGCTCGCACCGGGTCGCATCACCGCGATCATCGGCGCGAACGGCAGCGGCAAGTCGACCGTGCTGCGCGGGCTCGCCCGGCTGCTCGCGCCGCGGGCGGGGAGCGTCACCCTCGACGGCGAGGACGTGCACGGCATCCCCGGCCGCCGCCTGGCGCGCATGCTCGGCATCCTGCCGCAGGAGCCGATCGCCCCAGAGGGTGTCACCGTCACCGAGCTCGTGATGCGCGGGCGCCACCCGCACCAGGGTGTGTTCGGCGGCCGCGGCGCCGACGACGAGGCCGTCGTCGCCGAGGCACTGCGCCTCACCGACACCCTCGAACTCGCCGCGCGGCGGGTCGGCGAGCTCTCGGGCGGACAGCGCCAGCGCGTCTGGATCGCCCTCGCGCTCGCGCAGAACCCCGACGTGCTGCTGCTCGACGAGCCGACCACCTTCCTCGACATCGCCCACCAGCTCGAGGTGCTCGACCTGCTCGCCGAGCTCAACGCGCAGCTCGGCACGACGGTCGTCATGGTGCTGCACGACCTCAACATGGCCGCCCGCTACGCCGATCAGCTCGTCGTCGTCGCCGACGGCCGCGTGCTCGCCTCTGGCGCCCCCGCCGACGTCATCACCGAGCCCGTGCTCGCCACCGCGTTCGGCCTCGCCGCCCGGGTCATCGCCGACCCCGAGACCGGCTCCCCGCTCGTCATCCCCACCGCACGCACGACCCGACAGACCCCAAGAAGGGAACTCTCATGACCGCACGACGCAAGGCGCTCCTCGGCGCCGCCGTCGCCGTCGTCGCCGCGCTCGGCCTCGCCGGCTGCTCCTCGACCGGCGACTCCGCCGCGCCGAAGAGCACGAACACGGCATCCGCCGTCACGATCCACGACGCCTTCGGCAACACCGTCATCGAGACGAAGCCGAAGCGCGTCGTCACGCTCGGCTGGGGGGCGACCGAGGCCGCGCTCGCGATCGGCGTCGACCCTGTCGCCATGCCGTTCCAGGCATATGCTGGCGACAAGAACGGTGTGCTGCCCTGGATCAAGGACTACGTCGAGAAGAACGACCTCGACATGCCGACGGTGCTGCCGAACACCCCGGACGACCCGCCCTACGAGGCGATCGCCGCGGCCAAGCCCGATCTGATCCTCGCGCCGTACTCCGGCCTCACCGAGAAGCAGGACCAGCTGCTCAAGGCGATCGCGCCGACGGTCGCCTACCCCAAGGAGCCGTGGGCGACACCCTGGAAGGACATCATCTCGATCACCGGGAAGGCCCTGCACGAGCCCGCGAAGGCGGCGGAAGTGCAGGCCGGCATCGACAAGCAGATCACGGATGCCGCCGCAGCACACCCCGAGTTCAAAGGCAAGACGATCGCCGAGGTGTGGGCAAGCCCCTCGGACTTCAGCGTCTACAAGAAGGAGGATTCCCGCGTGCAGTTCGCGCTGGACCTCGGCTTCACCTCGGCGCCCAGCGTCGACAAGCTCGCGAACGGCGACTCGACATTCGTCTACACGCTCAGCACGGAGAAGGTCGATCAGCTGACGAGCGATGTGCTGGTCTCGTACGGGGACACGGATGCCGAGCAGCAGGCGTTCCTCACCTCCAGCTACGGCTCGGGAATGAGCCAGGTGAAAGCCGGAGCCGTCGCCCAGCTGACCGGGCCCGAGTTCATCTCAGCGGTCTCGCCGCCCACGGCGCTGTCGCTGTCGTGGGGTCTGAAGGACTACCTCGCGGCCCTCTCGAAGGCGGCGAAGGCGGCCGAGTAGCCGTTCGCAGGCTCCCGGCGGTTCTGGACGCCGGGCAGAAAAAGGAAGGCCCCGGAGAGGATCGCTCTCCGGGGCCTTCCGATGATCAGTGCGGGTGAACGGATGCCTCAGGCATCCGTTCACTCACTCCTCGATCTCTTCGTCGTCGTACTCGCGCGGCTTGACGTACGGGTCCTCGTCACCCGCATACTGCGCGGTCTGCGCGAGCGCAGCCACCTCGGAATCGCGGGCGGCGGCCGAGCGCAGCAGCTCGTCGATGTGGGCGGCGTTCTCGGGGATCGCGTCGGCGATGAACTCGAGCGTCGGGGTGAGCCGCACGCTGATGTTGCGACCCACCTCGGTGCGCAGCATGCCGGTCGCGGCCTTGAGGGCCTTGGCCGAGTCCGCGCGCTCCTGCTCGGTGCCGTACACCGTGTAGAAGACGCTCGCGTGCTGGAGGTCGCCCGTCACCCGGACGTCCGTGATGGTCACGAAGCCGAGGCGCGGGTCGCGCAGCCCCTTCTCGAGGCGCTTCGCGATGACGACCTTGATGCGGTCGGCGAGTTTGCGTGCGCGTTCCGGATCGGCCATTACGCCCTCGGCTTCTCGCGCATCTCGATGGTCTCGATCTCGTCGCCGACCTGGATGTCGTTGAACTTGCCGAGGCCGATACCGGCCTCGAAGTCCGTGCGCACCTCGGTGACGTCGTCCTTGAAGCGGCGCAGCGACTCGATGGCGAGGCCGTCGGCCAGCACCACCCCGTCGCGGATGACGCGCGCCTTGGCGTTGCGCGTGATCGTTCCGCTGCGGACGTAGACACCCGCGATGTTGCCCCACTTGGACGAGCGGAACACCTCGCGGATCTCCGCGAGACCCGACTGCACCTCTTCGAACTCCGGCTTGAGCATGCCCTTGAGGGACTGCTCGATGTCGTCGATCGCGTTGTAGATGACCGAGTAGAAGCGGATGTCGACACCCTCGCGGGCTGCGCGCTCGCGAGCCTTGACGTCCGGGCGGACGTTGAAGCCGACGATGATCGCGTTGTCGATCGTCGCGAGGTCCACATCGGACTCGGTGATCGCGCCGACACCGCGGTGCAGGATGCGCAGCTGGACGCTGTCGTCGACCTCGATCTTGAGCAGCGACTCCTCGAGCGCCTCGACGGCACCCGAGACATCACCCTTGATGATGAGGTTGAGCGACTCGACCTTGCCCTCTTCGAGAGCGCGGGTGAAGTCCTCGAGGCTGATGCGCTTGCGGGCCTTGGCCAGCTGGGCGTTGCGCTCGGCGGCCTCGCGTTTCTCGGCGATCTGGCGAGCCGTGCGGTCGTCCTCGGTCACGATGAAGACGTCACCGGCGCGCGGCACCGACGACAGGCCCTGCACCTGGACGGGGCGGCTCGGCAGAGCCTCCGCCACGTTCTCGCCGTTCTCGTCGAGCATCGCGCGGACGCGGCCGTAGGCCGTTCCCGCCACGATCGAGTCACCGACGTGCAGCGTTCCCGACTGGATGAGCACGGTCGCCACAGCGCCGCGGCCCTTGTCGAGCTTCGCCTCGATCGCGACACCGCGCGCGTCCTTGTCAGGGTTCGCGCGCAGGTCGAGACCCGCGTCGGCGGTGAGCAGCACCGCGTCCAGCAGATCGGTCAGGCCGATGTTCTCGCGCGCCGAGACGTCGACGAACATCGTGTCGCCGCCGTACTCCTCAGCCACGAGGCCGAACTCGGTGAGCTGCTGGCGCACCTTGGCCGGGTTGGCGTCGGGCTTGTCGATCTTGTTCACCGCGACCACGATCGGCACGTCGGCCGCCTGCATGTGGTTCAGCGCCTCGACCGTCTGCGGCATGATGCCGTCGTCGGCCGCGACCACCAGGATCGCGATGTCGGAGACCTGCGCACCACGGGCACGCATGGCGGTGAACGCCTCGTGACCGGGGGTGTCGATGAAGGTGATGGCGCGCTCGACGCCGTCGTGCTCCGTCCACACCTGATACGCACCGATGTGCTGCGTGATGCCGCCGGCCTCGCCTGCGATGACGTTGGTCTGGCGGATCGCGTCGAGAAGGCGCGTCTTACCGTGGTCGACGTGGCCGACGACGGTGACCACCGGGGGCCGGGGCAGGAGATCCTCATCGGATTCCTCCTCGAGTTCCTGGTCGAGGTCGATGTCGAAGCCCTCGAGGAGCTCCTTGTCCTCGTCCTCGGGCGAGACGATCTGGATCTTGTAGCCCAGCTCGGCGCCGAGGACCTCGAAGGTGGCCTCGTCGAGCGACTCGGTCGCCGTCGCCATCTCACCGAGGTGGAAGAGGACGGTGACCAGGTTGCCCGGGCTCGCGTCGATCTTGTCGGCGAAGTCGGAGATCGACGAGCCACGGCGCAGGCGGATGACCGTCGAGCCGTCGCCGCGGGGAACGCTCACGCCGCCGAGCGACGGCGCCTCCCGCATCTCGAACTCTTGGCGCTTCGTCCGCTTCGACTTGCGGGCGCGGCTCTTGCCGCCGCCGCGGCCGAAGGCACCCGCAGTGCCGCCGCCGGGGCCGCGGCCGCGACCGCCGCCACCGGGGCGCGGGCCGCCGAAGCCGCCGCCGGGCGCACCGCCGCCGGGCCGCTGGAAGCCGCCCGCGCCGCCACCGGGGCGCTGGAAGCCACCGGCGCCACCCGGGCGACCGGGACCGCCGGGACGACCCGCTCCGCCGGGGCGACCCTGACCTGCGCCCTGGCGCTGGAAGCCCTGACCGGGGCGCGGGGCACCCGGGCGCGGAGCGCCGGGACGCGGCGCCTGTGGGCGCGGGATGTTGCCGGGCGACGGGCGCTGGCCCATGCCCTGCGAGGAGGCGAAGGGGTTGTTACCCGGGCGCGGCGTACCGGCGGGGCGCTGGCCCATGCCCTGCGACGACGCGAAGGGGTTGTTACCCGGGCGCGGGGTGCCCTGCGGCCGCGGCGCGGCGGGCTTGGCCGCCCCAGGGGCGGGCGCGGAGCCGCCACGCGAGGCATCCGTCTGCTCGGCTGCGGGCTTCGCAGCGGGCGCGGCGGAAGGCGCGGGCGCCGCCTCGGCCTGAGGCGCGGCCTCGGCCTTGGCGGAAGGGGCGGGCGCAGGAGCCGGGCGCGGTGCGGCCGGCTTGGCCGGGCCGGGCTTCGCGGCGGCCGCGGGCGCCTTCGCGCCGGCGTCGCCCGAGACCAGCTCGGGGTGGTCATTCACATAAGCCCGCAGCTTGCGCACGGCAGGGGGCTCGATAGTCGATGAGGGGGTCTTGACGAACTCCTTGAGCTCGCCGTTGAGGATTTCGACCGCAGCCTTGCTCTCGATTCCGAGGTCCTTGGCGATCTCACTCACGCGTGGTTTGGCAGCCACATTTCTCCTGTTCCGAGGCCCGCCCTCGGTTCAGGGCAGGCGCTAGTGGTGGACGGGTCTCATTTCGAGCCGCTCATTAGTTATCCATTAGCCGTTCAGCCTGTTCTCTAGCTGGTGCGCGATCGATACCGTGTCGATCTCGCCTGACACCCGCAGCGCTCGCCCGAAGGCCTTGCGCTGGAGCGCCTTCTTCATGCATTCCGAGCTCGGGTGGAGCCACGCACCCCGACCCGGCAGCACAGCGGACTCGTCCACCACGATGACGGAACCTTGGGCGACGACCCTCAGAAGTGAGGATCTCGGAGCGCGAGAACGGCACCCGATGCACGTTCTGACGGGTTCCATTCTAGACCCCACTCTTAACGGGAATTGCCGAGGGGCGTATTCCGAGGCATCCGCCCTACTGTGCGCTGTCGGGCTGGATATCGATCTTGGCACCGGTCAGCTTGGCGGCCAGGCGCGCGTTCTGGCCCTCCTTGCCGATGGCCAGCGACAGCTGGTAGTCGGGCACGAGGGCGCGCACGGCCTTGAGGTTCTCGTCGACGACGTACGCCTTCGTGACCTTGGCAGGACTGAGGGCGGATGCCACGAACGCTGCCAGGTCCGGCGAGTAGTCGACGATGTCGATCTTCTCGTTGTTGAGCTCGGCCGTGACAGCGCGCACGCGCGAGCCCATCTCGCCGATGCACGCACCCTTCGCATTGATGCCGGGCTCGACCGCGCGCACGGCGATCTTCGTGCGGTGACCGGCCTCGCGGGCGAGCGAGACGATCTCGACGAGTCCGCCGGCGATCTCGGGCACCTCGAGCGCGAACAGCTTGCGCACGAGCGCCGGGTGGGTGCGGCTCACGGTGATCTGCGGGCCCTTGAGCCCCTTCGCGACGGACGTCACGTAGACGCGGATGCGGGAGCCGTGGGTGTATTCCTCGCCGGGCACTTGCTCTTCGGGCGGCAGGATCGCCTCGATCGAGCCGAGATCGACGTGCACCATGCGCGGGTTGGGCCCCTGCTGGATGATGCCGGCCACGATGTCGCCCTCGCGGCCCTTGAACTCGCCGAGCACCGACTCGTCCTGGATGTCGCGCAGGCGCTGGTTGATGACCTGCTTCGCTGCGAAGGCGGCGATGCGGCCGAAGTCGCTCGGGCTGTCCTCGGCCTCGCCGATGACGTTGCCCTCGTCGTCGTACTCGGGCACATAGACGGTGACGTGACCGGTCTTGCGGTCGAGGTGCACCCGCGCCGCCGGCTGCTTCGTCGCGGCCTCTGCGTGTGCGTCGGGCGTGTGCGATGCGGCGCCCGGGGCGCCGTGGTGGTGATCCGTCTGGCCTGTGTGCTTCAGGTAGGCGGTCAGGATCGCCTGCTCGATGATGTGGACGAGCTCGTCGAAGGGGATCTCCTTCTCGCGCTCCATCAAACGCAGGACGCTGAGGTCGATGTCCATGTGCCGGCCTCCTCTGTATTGACTTTCCGGTATTCAGTTCAGCGCACGCAAGTGCCCGCGCTCGCGCGCAGGCTAAACAACCACTCTAGACGAGCAGGATGCCCGGAACCAGGCATCCGTCGTCAACCTTGCGTCGCGGCCCTGCGTGCCCTGCTCCAGAGGTCATCCCTGACTAGCGGTGCGAAATGCACGTCGATCCGCGATCTAAGGTGCATTTCGCACCGCCCGACGGGTCAGGCCGCGGCGCGCATGGCGCGCGTGGCCAGGATGGTGCGGACGCGCGCGAGGAATGCCTCTGGGGCTACGAAGAGGTCCTGCGCGAAGACGCGGATCACTTTCCACCCCGCCTCCTCCATCAGCTCACGCCGCTGCTGGTCGCGAGCCCATTGCTTGCGGTCTCGCCAGTGATCCTCTCCTTCGTACTCGAAGGCGACGCGCCATCGCGGCAGCTTCAGATCGGGCCGAAGCACGATTCCGTCGGCGACCGGCGTCGGATCATTGACCAGCGGCTCCGGCAGGCCAGCCGCGACGAGAAGCAGACGCAGCAGCGATTCGGGTCGCGAGTCGACACCGGCCCGCACGCGCACGAGCGCCCACCGCAGCTTGCCGATGCCGCGCGCACGCGAGTGTCGCCGAACGGCGTCCTCCAGCTCGTTCAGCGTCGCGAGCGGCCTGCGGTACCCTCCATCCCGTGCGTCGCCCGAGAGCAGATAGTCGCCGACGGCGACGAGCTCCTCCCGGGAGAGCTCGCCGGCCAGCTGACACCACGCGTCGCCGGGCGAGACGATCGCAAGCCCGAAGGCGGTCTGTATCCGCACGCGCCCCTCGTCCACGCATATTCCGCGTACGCCGCGTGCGCGCGGGGGTGTCCTGGGCGAGAAGACGCCGATGGTCAGAGGTCGCTCGTCGAAGCCCGCCGGCAGGGGCGCCCGCCAGAGGAGCGCAGCGGTCGCGCCAGCGAAGAACTGACCGGGAAGCATCCGTGCGCCGTAGTCCGTGCACGCGCGCTGGGTGACCGTGAGGTGCGCTCGCATCGGGTCCGACGTGCGCTCGATGAGGTTCACTCCGTGGTAGGGATGATCGACACCCGGCTGGCGGAGCTGCGCCCGAGTCAGGCCCGCATCGCGCGCTGCCGATGTCGAGAGTGATTGCCCGTGGTGCCGCGAGTCGATGGGTTTTCGAACAGCCATGCGCGAAGCATCCTGCGCTCCTCACGCCTTGCATGCGCGCCCGCTTTATGCACTGTGCACTGCTTCACCCTTCCTGCGCGCCTGTGGAGAACGTCGCGCCGAGATGCGCGGGTGCGAAATGCACGCTCACGCGAAGATCGACGTGCATTTCGCACCGCTGAACGAGGGCGCGCTAGCGTGAGGCATGCTGTACGAACATCAAGGGGCCGCGCCTCGGGTGCATGACACCGCCGTCGTGGCGCCCAGTGCCGTGGTCAGCGGCGACGTCGCGCTCGAGGAAGGCGTGCAGGTGCTGCACGGGGCGGTCATCACCTCTGAGGGCGGGCCGGTGCGCATCGGCGCGTACACGATCGTGATGGAGAACGCCGTCATCCGCGGGGTCTCGGGCAACGCGGTGACGATCGGCGATCACTGCCTCGTGGGGCCGCACGCCTATGTATCCGGCGCAACGGTCGAACCAGAGGTGTTCCTCGCGACGGGAAGCCGCGTGTTCAACGGCGCCGTTGTCGGACGCGGCAGCGAGGTGCGCATCGACGCGATCGTGCACCTGCGCACCGAGCTGGCACCCGGCACGACCGTGCCCATCGGCTGGGTGGCGGTCGGCTCGCCGCCGCTTATCGCACCGGCCGAGCAGCACGACGAGCTCGAGGCGCGGCAGCGCGAGCTGGACTTCCCGGAGTACGTGTTCGGCCTCGACCGAGACACCCCCGACCTGATGGTGCAGCTCACCGAGCGCTATGGGGCGCGCCTCGGCCGGCACTCTGACGATCGGTCGGTCTAGCGCCCTTCCGGAAGGGGGGTCGCGAGCAGCTCCTCGGAGAGGGCCCACAGCCGTGCGGCATCCGTCTTGTCGATCGCATGGGGCGCGACGCCGCGACGGATGCCGGGAACGACGGGCCCCGCTTCCTGGCAGTCCTCGAAGTATCGGCCGGTCACGCCCTCGACGAGTGGAGAGGCGGCGAGCAGCACGGAGGTCGCTGCACCCTGCGCAACATTCTTGGGCGAGACGCCCGGCTCGTCGGCGCCCCTCGGGCCGACGGCCATCGCCGTGGGCGCGGTGCTCTTGATCAGGCCCGTGCTGGTGATGCGGCCCGGGTTGAGGGCGTTCGCCATGATCCCGTCGGTCGCCCAGCGCGCGGCAATCTCGACGGCCATGAGCACGTTGGCCGTCTTCGACTGGCTGTATGCGGCCCAGGGGTCGTAGGGGTGGTTGAGGAAGTTCGGATCGCCCCACAGGATGCCTCCCGTGAGGTGGCCGACCGAGCTCACGTCGACCACGCGCGCGCCGCCCGCCGCGGCGAGCGCATCGTGCAGCCCCGTCGTCAGCCCGAAGTGGCCGAGATGGTTGGTGGCGAACTGGAGCTCCCACCCCTCTGCCGTGCGTCTCTCGGGGGTCGCCATCACCCCGGCATTGTTGACGAGGATGTGGAGCGGGCCCTCCCACGCGGCGACGAAGCCACGCACAGAGCGGCGGTCGGAAAGCTCGAGCTCGCCCACGTGGACCGCCTGATTCCCGGTGTCCCGGGCGATCTCGGCTGCGACCTCGGCTCCGGCCTCCGGGTTGCGGACGGCGAGCGTCACCTCGGCCCCTGCCTTGGCCAGGGCGCGGGCCGTCTCCGTTCCGATGCCAGAGGATGCACCGGTGACGATCGCGCGCTTGCCGGCGAGATCGACGCCGGCGATCACCTCCTCGGCGGTGGATTCTGCCCCGAACGGTGTGGTGATGAGATCGCTCATGGTCGCTTGCTCTCCTGTCCAGCCTGAAGCGATAAGGTAATCGGAGTCGGCTCCGGTTATGATCATGGTAAGCGGAGTCGGCTCCGTTTTCAAATGCCAGGAGTCCAGACTCATGCCAGAGCACCTTCGCGCCGATGCGCAAGCGAACCGCGATCGCCTGCTGGAGGTTGCAGCGACGGCCTTCGAGCGGGAGGGCGCCAACGCCTCGCTCAAGGCGATCGCCGCTGAGGCGGGGGTGGGCATCGGCACCCTCTACCGACGCTTCCCGAACCGTGAGGCGCTCTACATCGCCGTCCATCGCCAGGAGATCACCCGAATCGCCGCCCGCGCCGATGAGCTCCTGGCCGCGCACGACCCGCTCGACGCGCTGCTCGCCTGGCTCGAGGAGTTCGCCGAGTTCTTGGGCGCGAAGGAAGGGATGTCAGAGATCTTCCGCACGGTTATGGCCGACGGCCAGAATCCGTTCCTCGATCTGCGTGCTCTCACCAACGACGCCGTGCGGCGCTTGATCAGCGCCGCCGCCGGCGACGGCGTCCGTCAGGATCTGGAGCCGCTCGATGTGCTCACCGCCGTACACGGCATCACCCTTGCGACGCGTGACCCGGGGCAACTCGAGCGTCTCATCCGGCTACTCCTGGCCGGGTTGCGCAGCAGCTGAAGCCGCCGACGGTCACTCGGGCAGCGCGTCGGGCAACCCTGTCAGACAGAGTGTGATGGCATCATCCGATTCCGCCAGCGCGGCACGCACCACAGTCGCGACCGTCGTATGGACGACCGGATAGTCGCGCTCACCGCGCTCGGGGTCGACGGGCCAGGCGAGCCGCTCCTCACTCAGGCTGAACTGGGCGTTCACGCGGTCGTTGTTCCCGCGCACGTCGAGCCGATGCCAGCCGTCGTCGAGGTAGATGGCGACGAGTCCGTGAAGGACATGTCCGTCCTCTTCGTTGCCGAGCCTCTGATAGCACAGGCCCGCCGGGATGCCTTGCGAACGAAGCAGCGCGGCGAAGAGGTGCGACTTCGCGAAGCAGAGCCCGACGCGTTGGTCGAGGACCTCCTCGGCCGACAACGTCACGCGAGAGTCCTGGGCGTCCCAGGAATGGGCGACCTCGTCGCGCACCCACTCGTAAGCGACTCTCGCGAATTCAGCGTCGGAGGCACCCTCAACCCGCAGCTGCCGCGCGAGGTTCACGACCTGCGGGCTCGCGCTCTGGATCACATCGTCTGAACCGAGATAATCGATGGGCGCGGAGGCGATGAGCTGCATGCAACCCATTCTCCAGCGGTCGCATGAGCGGCTCGCTTCGAGACGCGCGTTTTGCGTGCTCCTCACCGAGCGGTCTATCGCCAGCCGAGGCCCGGGGCGACGTGCGTCAGGATCGACTCGATGACGTGGGCGTTGTACTCGACGCCGAGCTGGTTCGGCACCGTGAGCAGCAGGGTGTCGGCGGCGGCGATCGCCTCGTCCTCGGCGAGCTGCTCGACGAGCTTGTCGGGCTCCGCCGCGTAGCTGCGGCCGAAGATGGAGCGGGTCTCGTCGATCATGCCGATCTGATCGTGCTCGTCACGGCCCTGGCCGAAGTAGGCGCGGTCCATGTCGTTCATCAGAGCGAAGATGCTGCGACTGACCGAGACGCGCGGCTCGCGCCCCCAGCCCTGCTCCTTCCACGCCTCGCGGTAGAGCCGGATCTGCTCGGCCTGCTGCTGGTGGAAGGGGCGGCCGTCCTCGTCGTCCTTGAGCGTCGAGCTCTGCAGGTTCATGCCGAGCTCTGCCGCCCACTTCGCCGTCGCGTTCGACCCGGCGCCCCACCAGATGCGGTCGCGCAGGCCTTCCGAGAACGGCTCGAGGGGCAGCGCGCCGGGCGGATTCGGGAACATGGGCCGCGGGCTCGGCTGCGCGAAGCCCTCGCCCTCGATCACCTTGAGGAACACCTCGACGCGGCGGCGCGCCATGTCGGCCCCGGTCGGGTCGTCATCGCCCGGGTCATAGCCGAAGTAGCGGAATCCGTCGACGACCTGCTCGGGTGACCCCCGCGAGACGCCGAGCTGCAAGCGGCCGCCGGCGATCAAGTCGGCCGCGCCTGCATCCTCTGCCATATAAAGAGGATTCTCGTACCGCAGATCGATCACCGCGGTGCCGAGCTCGATCTTCGAGGTGCGCGCGCCGGCCGCCGCGAGCAGCGGGAACGGCGAGGCGAGCTGCCTCGCGAAGTGGTGCACCCGGAAGTAGGCGCCGTCGGCGCCCAGCTCTTCCGCGGCCACCGCAAGCTCGATCGACTGCAGCAGGGCATCGGATGCCGAGCGGGTCTGCGAGTGCGGCGAGGGGGTCCAGTGGCCGAAGCTCAGGAATCCGATGTTCTTCACGGTTGCCTCAATCTGCGCAGACGAGCGCTCATGCCGTGAGCTGCGCGACCGCGTCGGCGATCGCGACCGTCTCACGCTCGCCCGTCGCGCGGTTCCACAGCTCGACTTGCCCGTCGGCGGCACCGCGGCCGACGACGAGCACACGCGGCACGCCGATCAGCTCGGCGTCGCCGAACTTGACGCCGGGCGAGACCTTGGGACGGTCGTCGTAGAGCACGTCGAGACCGGCCGCTTCGAGCTGCGCGATGACGTCCTCGGCGATGCCGTAAACCGCGTCGTCCTTGCCCGTCGCGACCACGTGCACGTCGAACGGGGCGACGGATTCCGGCCAGATCAGGCCCTTCTCGTCATTGTTCTCCTCCGCGATGATCGCGAGGATGCGCGTGACTCCGATGCCGTACGACCCCATCGTCACCGTGACGAGCTTGCCGTTCTCGTCGAGCACCTTGAGGCCGAGCACCTCGGCGTACTTGCGGCCGAGCTGGAAGACGTGGCCGATCTCCATGCCGCGTTCGATCGTGACGGGGCCAGACCCGTCGGGCGCCTCGTCGCCGGGCAGCACCTGGGCGGCCTCGATGACCCCGTCGTTGGCGAAGTCGCGGCCGGCGACCAGGCCGAGCACGTGCTTGCCCTCGATGTTGGCCCCGGTGACCCAGCCGGAACCGTCGACGACGCGCGGATCGACGAAATAACGGATGCCTGTGGACGAGTGCTCGCCCAGCACCGGGCCCTCCTCAGACCAGGGCCCGATGTAGCCCTTCACCAGACCGGGGTTCTTGGCGAAGTCGGCCTCCGTCGCCGGTTCGACCTCTGCAGGCTGGAAGGCGACCTCGGCACGCTTGAGGTCGAGCTCGCGGTTGCCGGGGATGCCGACGACGACGAGCTCGCGCGAGCCGTCGAGGTGCGTGAGCGCCAGCACCACGTTCTTGAGGGTGTCGGCGGCGGTCCAGGCGCGGCCGTCAGGACGCGGGTGGTTCTCGTTCGCGATGGCGACGAGCGACTCGATGGTGGGGGTGTTCGGGGTGTCGACGACCTGCTGCGGCGTGAGCTTCTCGTACGAACGCGCCTGCGGGGCGGTCGTCGTGAACGCCTCGACGTTGGCGGCGTAGCCGCCCGCCGACTGCACGAAGGTGTCCTCGCCGACGGGGGTCGGGTGCAGGAACTCCTCGCTGCGCGAGCCGCCCATCGCGCCGGCATCCGCCTGCACGATCACATAGCTCAGGCCGAGGCGCTGGAAGATGCGCTCATAGGCGTCGCGCTGCGCGAGGTAGGAGGCGTCGAGCCCGGCATCCGTGTAATCGAAGGAGTACGCGTCCTTCATCGTGAACTCGCGGCCGCGCAGCAGGCCCGCGCGGGGTCGCGCCTCGTCACGGTACTTGTCCTGGATCTGGAAGATCGTGAGCGGCAGGTCCTTGTAGCTCGAGTAGAGATCCTTCACGAGCAGCGTGAACATCTCCTCGTGCGTGGGCGCGAGCAGGTAGTCGGCGCCCTTGCGGTCCTTGAGACGGAAGATCAGGTCGCCGTACTCGGTCCACCGGTTGGTCGCCTCGTAGGGCTCGCGGGGCACGAGCGCCGGGAAGTGCACCTCGTGCGCGCCCGCCGCCGCCATCTCCTCGCGGATGATCTTCTCGATCTTCGCCTTGACCCTGAGGCCCAGCGGCAGCCACGAGAAGACGCCGGCCGCCGTGCGGCGGATGTACCCGGCGCGCACGAGCAGCTTGTGGCTCACGACATCGGCGTCGGCGGGGTCTTCGCGCAGGGTGCGCAGGAAGTAGTTGGAAAGACGAGTGGGCACGTCTCAAGTTTTCCACAAACTGTTTTGTGGGCTTGCCAGCGGCGAAGTCGGCACTGCGCCAACTCGTGCAAAATCCGCACACGTTCGCTTGACACCGCAAAGCCGGCCCGGCCTAGCGTCAGAAGCATGGAATTCACACTCAGCGAAGAAGAATTCAGAGCGCTCGCCCGCGCTGCGGAGATCGATGGATGCAGCGTCGAAGAGGCATTCAGTCGGGCGGTTCGTGCGTACCTGGTTTCTCCAACGCAGCGCGAGGACTGACGCCGGTAACCTCGAGCCATGGCGCGGCGCAGTTCTCGGCTCTCGGCATCCGCGGCGCAGAGTGAGCTCGCCAAGTCGCTCGCGGCACTGCGCGTGCAGCTCGGGGTTCCGGGCGAGTACCCCGCCGCGGCGGAGGAAGAGGCGCGGCAGGCATCCGATGCCCCGCTCGGTTCTCTGCCCGATCTCACCGAACTCGCATTCCTGACGATCGACCCGGCCGGGTCGACGGACCTCGACCAGGCGATGCACGTGAGAGCGACGGATGCCGGTTTCGAGGTGCACTACGCGATCGCCGATGTGCCGTTCTTCGTGACCCCGGCCGGCGCGCTCGACGCCGAGACGCGGCGGCGCGGGCAGACGCTCTACGCGCCGGACGGGCGGATTCCGCTGCACCCGCCCGTCATCTCGGAGGGTGCGGGCTCGCTGCTGCCGGGGCAGCGGCGGCGCGCGTTCGTGTGGCGGTTCTCGCTGGCACCCGATGGCACGGTGACGGCGACCTCGCTGACCCGCGCGATCGTGATGTCGCGCCGCCAGTGGAGCTACGACGAGGCGCAGCGGGCGCTCGACGACGGCAACGCTCCCCCGGAGCTCGCACCGCTGCCCGCGATCGGGAAGGCGCTCATCGCGCAAGAGGCGGCGCGCGGCGGGGCATCCCTCAACACTCCCGACCAAGAGGTAGTGCTGACCCCGCAGGGCTACGGCGTCGAGCGCCGGGTGCCGCTGCCGATCGAGGACTGGAACGCGCAGCTCTCGCTGCTGACCGGCATGGCGGCGGCGAGGATCATGCTCGACGGCGGCGTCGGGATCCTGCGCACCATGCCGCCCGCCGACGACGCGGCGATCGCCGCGTTCCGCGCGCGCACCGAGCTGCTCGGGCTGCCGTGGGTGCCCGGGGTCGAGTACGGCGCGTACCTGCGCGGCCTCGACCGCGCGCAGCCGCATGCGCTCGCGGTCTTGCAGGCGGCGGCCTCGCTGTTCCGCGGCGCCGGCTACGAAGCCTTCGACGGCGCGCCGCCCGCTCAGCCCGTCCAGGCGGCGCTCGCCGCACCCTACGCGCACGTGACCGCGCCGCTGCGCCGCCTCGTGGACCGCTGGGGGCTCGTCATCTGCGAGGCGCTCACGGCTGGGAATCCCGTGCCCGAGTGGGTGCGCGCCTCGCTGCCGGAGCTGCCGCACATCATGAACGTGACCACCTCGCTGTCGGCGCGGCTCGATTCCGGCGCCATCGACCGCGTCGAAGCCGCGGTGCTCTCGGGCCGCGTGGGCGAGGAGTTCGACGCCGTCGTGCTCGCGCAGAACCACACGAAGACGCGGATTCAGCTCGCGGAGCCCGCGGTCGAGGCATCCGTCGACTCCATCGCCGGTAATCCGGGCGATGTGGTGCGCGTGCGCCTGGTCTCGACGAGCATCGCGACGGGTGCGCTGGTTTTTACGCCGGCGTGACGCGTTGCGTCGCCGCGTTCAGGCCCAAGAATCGAGGATTGGGCCTGATAACGGCGACGCAACGACCGATGTCAGCGAGCGGATGCCTGCAGCAGCGCCTCGACGTAGGGCGTGAGGTCCACCGCGACGGTGTCAGGCAGCGCCACGGCCGCGGGACTCACTTGCTGGGGCATAGCAGTCCCCCCGTCGGGCCGCCGCCGGTGCATCCCGTCGAATCGAAGCCGCCGTCGGCGGACCGCGCCGGCCAGACGCCGGATCGCGGCGGCGGCGTCGAGCCGCTCCCCGTGATCGGCGACAGGATCGGTGACGAGGATGCTCGCCGCATCTGCCGCGACGAGCCCCTTCCACGCCCTGGCCTCGAGGCGCGCGTGCTTCCGCAGCAGCAGCGTGGCGATGCCGAGCAGCCAGGGCCGGGCATCCGTCTGCGCGCTGTCGAAGCTGCCGCGCTTCTCGAACGCGACCAGGAACGTCTCGGCCATGACGTCGGCGGTGATCTGCCCGCTCGTGCGCCGCGCCGTATAGCGGTGCACGGTGCGGGCGTGCCGGTCGTACAGCTCCCCGAATCTCTCGGGGGTCGTCAGCGATGCGCTGATGATCTCGCCGTCTGTGCTCACGTGAGGTATTGCACGTTCCGGCGATTCGAGTTCACGGACCCAGGATGCCGGAGCTCGCGGCATCCGTCAGGTACGTGTGCGTGCGCTGCTGCGATCCGCCGTGCGCTGTTCGGGTCCGAGGCGCGCACGCCGGATCGGAGCAGCGCAACCGAGTCAAAGCGCCGCGCGCCGCCGGGGTCAGTGCCCGACTGTCACCGAGGGCTCGCCGACCGGGGCGTCGGCACCCTGCTCGTCGGCGATGCGCTGCGCCTCGGCGATGAGCGTCTCGACGATCTCGGACTCGGGCACGGTCTTGATGACCTCGCCCTTGACGAAGATCTGGCCCTTGCCGTTGCCGGAGGCGACGCCGAGGTCGGCTTCGCGGGCCTCGCCCGGGCCGTTCACGACGCAGCCCATCACGGCGACGCGCAGCGGAACGGTGACGTGTTTGAGCCCCTCGGTGACATTCTCGGCGAGCGAGTAGACGTCGACCTGGGCGCGGCCGCAGGACGGGCACGAGACGATCTCGAGCTTGCGCTCGCGCAGGTTGAGCGACCGCAGGATCTGCAGGCCGACCTTGACCTCTTCCACCGGTGGGGCCGAGAGCGAGACGCGGATCGTGTCGCCGATGCCCTCGGAGAGCAGGATGCCGAACGCGGTCGCGCTCTTGATGGTGCCCTGGAACGCCGGGCCTGCCTCGGTGACGCCGAGGTGCAGCGGCCAGTCGCCGCGCTCGGCCAGCAGGCGGTAGGCCTTCACCATCACGACCGGGTCGTTGTGCTTGACCGAGATCTTGAAGTCGTGGAAGTCGTGCTCTTCGAAGAGCGAGGCCTCCCACACGGCAGACTCGACGAGCGCCTCGGCCGTCGGCTTGCCGTACTTCTGCAGCAGACTCGGCTCGAGCGAGCCCGCGTTCACGCCGATGCGCAGCGAGACGCCCGCGGCCTTCGCGCGGCGGGCGATCTCGCCGACCTGGTCGTCGAACTTGCGGATGTTGCCCGGGTTCACGCGCACGGCCGCGCAGCCGGCGTCGATCGCGGCGTAGACGTAGTTGGGCTGGAAGTGGATGTCGGCGATGACCGGGATCTGGCTCTTCTTCGCGATGATCGGCAGCGCCTCTGCGTCGTCGCGACTCGGCACGGCCACCCGCACGATGTCGCAGCCCGAGGCGGTGAGCTCGGCGATCTGCTGCAGCGTGGCGTTGATGTTCGTCGTCGGCGTCGTGGTCATCGACTGGACGCTGACAGGGGCGTCACCGCCGACCAGCACCTTGCCCACCTTGATCTGGCGGGACTTGCGACGAGGAGCGAGGACTTCGGGCGCCGACGGCATGCCCAGATTGATTGCTGCCACGGTTGCCAGTCTAGGTAGCCGTGTGCATGAACGCTGGGTGTCTACCCTGGTCGCGCTACAGCTGCGGATACGCGCGCCAGCCGCAGCGGCCGCGCTGTTCCGTAGGTGTAGCGCGACCTGCGCGTGCCCGCCCCGGGCAGGCGGCGGGGTGCGTCAGCCTGCCGAAATGGGCTTCACCAGGTCGGCGTAGGCGAGCAGCAGCTCCATCGCGATGAGCACCGTCACCACGCCGAAGGTGAGCGGCAGCAGACGGGCCATGTCGACGTGCTTGGGTGTGCGGCCGCGGCGGAAGATCGCGAAGTACCAGCGCTTGCCCTGCTCCCACAGCGCACCGACGATGTGCCCGCCGTCGAGCGGCAGCAGCGGCACCATGTTGAACACGAACAGCGAGATGTTGAGCGCCGCGATGATCGAGAGCAGCCACTCGAGGCGGTCGGCGAACGGCGTCGCGGTGTTGCTCGCGACGTCGCCGGCGAGACGCCCGACGCCGATCAGCCCGACCGGCCCATTGGCATCGCGCGCCTGCGAGCCGAAGGCCGCGTTCCAGACCTGCACCATGCGGTTCGGCAGGTTGAGGAACACGCCCGTTGTCGCCGAGAGCTGCTGACCGACGGCGCCCGGCACCGCGCTGAGCGGCTGCCGCACATTGGCCTGCGCGAAGGCGAAGCCCACCACCCCGGCCTGGATCGTCTTCTGCTTGCCCTGGGCGTCGTAGACCGTCTTGCTGGACTCCACGGGCGTCATCGACAGCGTCACGTCCCGCCCGTCACGCGCGACGACGACCGAGATCTGCTTGCCGGCCGACGCTCCGATGAGATCGGATGCCTTCTGGAAGTCGTTCCCGACGCGGTGCCCGTCGATGCTGACGATGCGGTCGCCCGGCTGCATTCCGGCGAGGGCGGCTGGGGCGACGGGGTCGTCCCCGGTGCAGGTCGTCGAGGTGCTGCTCGCCGGCTTCAGGCACTGCGACACCGAGTCCACCACCGGAACGCTCGACGGGATGCCGACACCCACCAGGATCACGCCGATCACGACGACGGCGATGACGAGGTTCATGAACGGGCCGGCGAACATGATGATGATCCGCTTCCAGGGGGCCGCCGCGTAGAACGCGCGGTGCTCCTCCCCCGCGGGAACCGTCTCGGCGCTCGACTGCCGCGCGCTGTCGATGAACTGCGCGAGGCGGCCGCGCCGGGGTTGCTTCCCGTCGGGCCCGGGCGGGAACATGCCGATCATCGCGATGTAGCCGCCGATCGGCAACGACTTCACGCCGTACTCGGTATCGCCCTTCTTGCGGCTCCACAGCGTGTTGCCGAATCCGATCATGTACTGCGTCACCTTGACGCCGAAGATCTTCGCGGCCGTCAGGTGCCCCAGCTCGTGCAGACCGATCGAGACGCCGATGCCGACGACGATGACGACGATGCCGAAGAGGAACAGGAGGGCGGATTCCACGCGTCGAATGTAGCGGCGCCGCCTTTGAACCTCCCGCAAGACGGCTATGTGTGACGCGCCCGCGCAGCTTCGGCATCCGTTGCTCATTTAGGCTGTGCCTCGTGACGAATCCCGAGCGCCAGACGAAGGCGCAGCGCCAGAACGCCGCCCGTGAGAAAGCCCGCATCATGCGGGAGGAGGCGAAGCGCAAGCAGCGCCGCAACCGGTTCATCGTGCAGGGCAGCATCGGGGTCGCCATCATCGCGGTGATCGCGATCGTCGTGCTCGTGGTGGTGAACGTCTCGAAGCCGACGTCGAACGCCGGGCCGAAGAACATGATCAGCGACGGATTCCTGCTGACGAGCACCACGCAGTACGTGGCCACCCCGGCGATCCCGCACAACGGCAAGCCCACCCCGACGACGCAGCCGGACGATGGCAAAGCTCACATCACGCTGTACCAGGACCTGCAGTGCCCGTACTGCGATCAGTTCGAAGAGGCAAACGACGAGCAGCTCTCGCAGTGGCTCGACGCCGGCACCGCGACGCTCGAGATCCATCCGATCTCCTTCCTCGACTCCAGTTCGAGCGGCAACAAGTACTCGACGCGCGCCGCCAACGCACTCGCGTGCGTCGCGAACTATGACCCGCAGGACTTCTTCGCCGTGAACAAGGCGCTCTACGACGACCAGCCGGAAGAGGGCACGAACGGCCGCACGGATGCACAGATCATCGCGACGCTCAAATCCGGGGGCGCTAGTGGAACCAGGATCAGCGACTGCGTGAAGAATCAGACCTTCGTCGGCTGGGTCGGGAAGGCGACGAACCGTGCAATGCACGGCACGAGCGTGCCGAACTCCAGCCTGACGCAGGTCACCGGCACGCCGACCATCATCGTCAACGGCAAGCAGTACCCCTCGAGCACCGCGAACAACCTCACCGACCCGACCATCTTCGCGAACTTCGTGAAGTCGACGGTGTCGGGCTGGTCGCCGACCGCCGCGAGCGCCTCCCCGACGCCCACGCCAGCGGGCTGAGCACAGCCAACGATTACGCAGGGGGCTGGCCCGCCGCCATCGGCGCGGGCTAGCCTCCTGCCATGTCCGGCTCGGCTCACGTCGTGGTGGGCGCGGGCCTGATCGGCCGCCGCGTCGCACGACTGCTCATCGACCGCGGCGACGCCGTCACGCTGCTGACCCGCCGGGGCACGGAGCTGCCCGGGGCGAGACCCGTCACCGCCGACGCGTCGGACACGGCGGCTCTGACGGCCGCCGCTGAGGGCGCCCGCACGATCTTCCTGTGCGCGAACCCCGCGGTCTACAGCGCCGAAGAATGGGGCAAGACGTGGCCGCCGATCTTCCGCGCGGCGATCGGCGCGGCGCACAGCACCGGCGCGGGGCTCGTCGTGATGGGCAATCTCTACCCGTACGGGCAGCAGGACGGACCGATGACCGAGCACTCCCCCGAGCTCACGACGAGCCCGAAAGGATTGATCCGCAAGGCGGGGTGGGAGGCGGTCAAGGCGGCGCACGACGCGGGCGAACTGCGCGGGGTCGAGGTGCGCGCGTCGGACTATTTCGGCGCGGGGTCGTCGGGCACCGCCCATCTCGGCGAAGGCTTCTTCGTGCCGATCATGGAGTCGAAGACCGCGCGCGTCGTCGGCGACCCGACGGCGCCGCACAGCTGGAGCTACCTCGACGACATCGCGACGACGCTCGTCGCCGCCGCGGACTACGACGGCGAATGGGGCCGCGTCTGGCACGTGCCGAGCGGCGAGCCGCATGCCCGCACCGAGATCGCCGCGACCCTGGACGACTGGTTCGGCACGCGCGGGCACGTGGCCGGCATCCCGCAGCTGGTGCTGCGCACCATGGCGCTCGGCAGCCCCATGATGCGCGGCGTGCTCGAGGAGAGCTATCAGTTCCGGCATCCGTTCGTCATCGACGCAGCGGAGACCGAACGGATGCTGGGGGTGCACGCCACCCCGTGGGAAGAGGCCCTGCGCGACACGGCCCAGAGCTACCGCAAGCTTTTCTAGGGTGGACCACTCTCAACTGCGCCGGACGGTCACCGCTGCGTCGTGAGGGCGGAGATCCGGCGCAGAGGTGACCGTTCGAAGCAGTCGGGCGGGCTAGCGCGAGCGCGCGATGAGCTGGTCGGCGGTCGCGCGGGCCCAGTCCTCGGCGGCGGCGAGGGACTCGCGGGTGAGCGAGCCCTCGGGTGCGTGCGCGTCGACGACACGCTGCACGGTGTCGACGATGTCGAGGAATCCGATCTGCCGCGCGTGGAAGGCGTGCACCGCCTGCTCGTTCGCCGCGTTGAACACCGCGGGGTAGGTGCCGCCGGCCTCGCCGACGCGCTTCGCGAGCGCCACCGCCGGAAACGCGGCGTCGTCGAGCGGCTCGAAGGTCCACGAGTGAGCGCGGGTCCAGTCGAGCGGCACGCCGACGCCCGCGACGCGGTGCGGCCAGTCGAGGCCGAGCGAGATCGGCAGGCGCATGTCGGGCGGGCTCGCCTGGGCGAGCGTCGAGCCGTCGACGAACTCGACCAGCGAGTGCACGACCGACTGCGGGTGCACCGTGACCTCGATGCGGTCGAACGGCACGTCGAAGAGCAGGTGCGCCTCGATCACCTCGAGGCCCTTGTTGACGAGGGTGGCCGAGTTGGTGGTGACCATGAGGCCCATGTCCCAGGTGGGGTGCGCGAGCGCCTCAGCGGGAGTGACGGATGCCAGCGAGTCGCGGCTGCGTCCGCGGAACGGGCCGCCCGATGCCGTCACCACGAGCCGCCGCACCTCGTCGTGCGTGCCCGAGCGCAGGGCCTGCGCGAGCGCCGAGTGCTCGGAGTCGACGGGCACGAGCTGCCCCGGCTTCGCCAGCTCGGTGACGAGCGAGCCGCCGACGATGAGGCTCTCCTTGTTGGCGAGCGCCAGCGTGCGGCCGGTCTCGAGCGCCGCGAGCGTCGGGCCGAGGCCGACCGAGCCGGTGATGCCGTTCAGCACCACGTCGGCGTCGACCTCGCGCACGAGCGCCTCGGCCTCGGCCGCTCCCAGCGCAGTGTGGGCGACGGAGAATTCGGATGCCTGGGCGGCCAGGCCTGCGGCATCCGTGCGCGCCGCCAGCCCCACGACCTCGAAGCGGTCGCGGTTCGCCCTGATGACGTCGAGCGCCTGCGTTCCGATCGAGCCGGTGGAGCCGAGAATCAGGACACGGCGTATATTCATCGCGCCGGTCCTAGCCCGGCGCGAGTTCCTCGCGAGCACAGCTCGCTCGGCGCAGCCGCGCGCGATGGCCCACCGGGCCATCGCTGTGCGAGCGGCTGCGCGCGACGCGCCGTACACGCCGCCGCGTCGCTATGGCTGGGTTCGCGATGCACGATACGACGCTAGCGCGGTCAGCGCGCGGCGGTCGTGCCCAGGATGTCGACGACGAACACCAGGGTGTCGGTGGCGCCGATGCCGGCCTGCGAGTTGCCCTGGCTGCCGTAGCCCTCGGCCGGCGGGATGACGGCCTCGATCTGCGAGCCGACCGTGTGGCCGACGAGCGCCTTGGTGAACCCGCTGACCACCTGATCGGTGAGGAAGGGCGACGGCTTGCCGCGCGACCAGCTGGAGTCGAACACCTTGCCCGTCGTCCAATCCATGCCGATGTAGTGGGCGGTGACGACATCGCCGTCCTTGACAGTCGCGCCCGTGCCCTTCTTGAGCACCTCGAGATCGGTCGTCGTCTTGCCGAGGCTCTGCGTCTTGGGAAGCGTGATGGTCGGGGTGCCGTCGCCGGCGAGCTTCACGGTCGGGAAGTTGGCGGCGGGCTGCTGGGCTGCGCCGTCGGCCTTGCTGATGGCCGGCTGGGGGACGACCTTGAGCACGTCCGCCACCATGACGACCGAGTCGGACTTCGTGAGCCCCGTCTGCGAGAGGTTGCTCTCGCCGCCGAAGGCGGTCGCCGCCGGCGCGACGTAAGCCACCCGCGAGCCCGCCTGCAGGCACTCGATGGCCTCGTTGAACAGCGGAAGCGAGCTGTTCGGGCCGAGCTGCGCCAGGTACGGGTCCTGCGAGGTGTCGTAGCCGACCGGGTCGCTGATGGGGTCACCGCTCGTGCCGTTGTACGCCGTGAAGGCGATGGTCACGGCGCTGCCCTCCTGCGCCTTCTCGCCGCTGCCGGTGATCAGCACCGAGCGCTGCTCGGACTTGGCCGAGATGCCCTTCTTGAACGTGATCTTCGGCGCGGACTTCTGGTCACCCGTGACCGTGACGCTGTCGGACGCGGAGCCCGACTTCACGTCGCAGCCGGAGACGGCCGCGGCGCTCGAAGTGGACTTCGGCGTGCTCTTCGCCTTCGAGTCGCCGCCACCCGAGCAGGCGGTCAGCAGGAGGGCGGAGGCCACCGCGAGAACGGCGATGGAGGCGGATTTGCGCACGGAAAGAACTCTCGATCGGGGTGGGTGAGGTTCCCAGTCTGCCGTACGGACCTATCCGGAAGATCAAGACGCGGTGCACGTATGGTGGGCGCGTGCAACTGAGCCGACTCGCGTTCCGAGCAGGCCGGGGTGTCTGGGCCGCCCGAGCCGCCGCCACGGCGGTGCTGCTCATCATGGTGGTCGCGCTCTCCGTTCTGACGGCGCAGACCGTCGCCTCGAGCCGCGCGGCGCAGCAGCCCCGCGCGACGCACCTCACTGCGACGACGTCCATTCCCTCGTTCCAGGCGGGGGAGCTGATCAGCGACGACGCGTTCTACAACGCGCAGGCGATGACGCAGGCCGGCATCCAGCAGTGGCTGCTTCAGATGCCCTGCGTTCCGCAGGACAACTCCCCCTGCCTCGCCTTCTTCAACCAGAAGACCACGACACGCCCGGCGAACAGCAACTGCGCGCGCTATCCGGGCGCCGCAGACGAGACCGCGGCCGCCATCGTGTCGAAGGTCGCGCGGTCGTGCGGCATCAGCCCGCGCGTGCTGCTCGTCCTGGTGCAGAAGGAGCAGTCGCTCATCACCCGGCCGAGCGCGTACGGCTACGAGCGGGCGACCGGCTACGCCTGCCCCGACACGGGTGAGTGCGAGGCGAAATATTACGGATTCTTCAATCAGCTGTACTCCGCGGCGTGGCAGTTCCGCGAGTACGCGAACCCGCACGATCACTGGTCGATCCGGCCGGGAACGGCGAAGCTGCGGTACTCGCCGGAGGCGTCGTGCGGGGAATCCGTCGTCCACATCGCCAACCAGGCGACCGCGAGCCTGTACCTCTACACGCCGTATCAGCCGGATGCCCATACGAAGGCCCACCCGGACGGCCCCGCCGATCGGTGCGCGGCCTACGGCAACCTCAACTTCTTCCGCCTCTACAACGTGTGGTTCGGCGACTCGCGGGCGGTCCGATTCCCGGAGTGGTGGGGGCCCTGCCTCGACCATGTGGACGGGATCGCATGCCGCACCAGGAATTGATCTGCGATTACCCTTGGCGGAATGGCACTCGAAGCTGACACCTCCGAGGCGGCGGACGACGGCGAGCCCGACCTCGAGGTCGCGGAGGAGCCCGACATCCGTCACACCAACCGGGGCCTCTACACCCTGGCTCGGCTGACCATCTCGCCGCTCGCGCGGATGGTGTTCCGCCCGCGGGTCATCGGGCGCCACAATGTGCCGAAGCACGGCCCCGTCATCATCGCCAGCAACCACCTGTCGTTCATCGACTCCGTCGCGATCCCCATGGTCGCGCCGCGGAGGGTGCGCTTCCTCGCGAAGTCCTCGTACTTCGACGGCACCGGCGCACGCGGCCGGCTGCAGCGCCTCTTCTTCAGCTCGGTCGGCGCGATCCCGGTCGTGCGTGGCGCGGGCAGCGCGGCGCAGGCGGCGCTCGATCAGTCGCGGCGCATCATCGAGTCGGGGGATGCCTTCGCCCTGTACCCCGAGGGCACGCGCTCACTGGACGGGCGGCTGTACAAGGGGCGCACCGGCGCCGCATGGCTCGCCCTCACGACCGGTGCCCCCGTCGTTCCAGTCGGGCTCAAGCGCACCAATGAATTCCTGCCCGTCGGGGCGAAGTTCCCACGCCGGGTGCGCATCACGATCGAGTTCGGCAAGCCGCTCGACCTCACCCACCTGGGCTCGGCCGACTCGGGCAGGGCCCGACGACAGGCGACGGACGAGATCATGTCCGCGATCCAGGCGCTGTCGGGGCAAGAGCTCGCAGGCAGCTACAACGAGGCGCCGCCGAGCGGCACCGTCGAGCGGGTCAGGCGGATGCTTCCCCACGAACGACGGTAGTCGTCGGCTCGTGCTCGACGGGGAAGTTCACCGAGGAGGCGATGAAGCACATGCGGCTCGCCTCGGCGTGCAGCTCTTCGGCGAGCGCGAGCTGCGCGGCATCCGTGATCTCGATGCGCGGCCGCAGCGTGACGGACGTGAAATGACCGCCGCCGTCGGGCGTCTGCGCCATCGTGCCGATCGCGTCGTCCTCGTACGAGACGACCGTGACGCCCGCGGTCGCGGCGGCGTGCAGGTAGCTCAGCATGTGGCACTGCGACAGCGCGGCGAGCAGCAGCTCCTCAGGATTCCACCGCTCGGCGTCGCCGCGAAACGCCGGGTCGGCGCTGCCCGCGATGTCGGCTTTGCCGTCGGCGGCGACGGTGTGCTCGCGGCCGTAGCCGCGGTAGCCGCTGGTGCCGGTGCCGCGGTTCCCGCTCCAGCTCACGGTCACGGCGTAGTGGTGCTCGAGTGCCATGCCGCCAGTCTGTCACCCACCGCCTGGCACCCGGGTCGGGGCAGGGGTCGCCGATACACTTTCCGCATGAGCTCACCCACGCCCGGCCATGGCCTCTCCGACCTGACCAGCGTCACGAGCAGGGCCGAGGCGACCGCGACGCTCGCGGATTCCGCCGAGTTGGCGGTCGTCGTGCGCGGCGACTTCGTCGAGTCGCGGCACGCGGGAAGCGCGGTCGTGCTCGGGCAGGACGCCGCGCTGCTGCGCACCGTCGGCGACCCCGCCGCGCCGGTGTTCGGGCGGTCGTCGCTCAAGCCGCTGCAGGCCCTCGCAGCTCTGTCGGCCGGGGCCGAGCTCGAGGGCGTCGAGCTCGCCGTCGCCTCGGCGAGCCACGCGGGCACGCCGGCCCATGTCGAGGCCGTGCGCAGCATCCTCGCGAAGGCGAACCTGCCCGAGAGCGCCCTGCAGTGCCCGGCCGTGATGCCGGCCGACGCGGATGCCCGTGCCGGTGTGCGTGCGAGCGGCGGCGGCCCCTCGCCGATCTACATGGAGTGCTCCGGCAAGCACGCGGCCATGCTGCTCGCCTGCGTCGCGAACGGCTGGGAGATCGAGGGCTACCTCGACGCGGAGCACCCCGTGCAGAAGCACATCGTCGACACGATCGAGCGGCTCACGGGCGAGAAAGTCTCGAACCTCGCGGTCGACGGCTGCGGCGCCCCGACCTTCGCCATCACGCTGACCGGGCTCGCGCGCGGCATCCAGCGGGTGGCGACGGCGCAGGCCGCCTCCCCCTTCCCGCTCTACAAGAAGGCGGCCGCGGTGACGCAGGCGATCCGCGACTTCCCGTGGGCGATCCACGGCCAGGGGCGCAGCGACAGCGTGCTCGTCGAGCGGCTCGGAGTGCTCGCCAAGCGCGGCGCTGAAGGGCTGCTCGTCGTCGCCGCGCCCGACGGGACGACCGTCGCGCTCAAGGTGCTCGACGGCGCGCACCGGCCTGCCACGGTCGTCGCGCTCACGCTGCTCGTGAAGGCGGGGGCGCTGCCTGCGGCATCCGTCGCGGCCGTGCTGCCCGATGTCGTGAGCCCGGTTCTCGGCGGCGGCCGCCCGGTCGGCGAAGTGCGCCCGGTCGTCTGAGTGCGGCAACCGATTCCGCTCTTCTGAGTCGGTCAGGTTACGGATTCCGTCGCAGATCGTCTCTGATGCTGTCGATCTCGCCTATTTTCGCTAGCCTGTTCCTCGGCCCACGAGGCCGGCCGGCTACGACAGGAGCGACATGCGCATCGCGATTCCCCGCGAGATCAAAGACAACGAATTCCGGGTGGCGATCACGCCGGCCGGCGTGCACGCCCTGAGCGGCAGCGGCCACACGGTCGTCGTCGAGGCGGGCGCGGGGCTGGGCTCGTCGATCACCGACGACGAGTATCTCGATGCGGGGGCCGTGATCGAGCCGGATGCCTCCACCGTGTGGGGCGCTGCCGAGCTCGTGCTCAAGGTGAAGGAGCCGATCGCGAGCGAATACGGCTACTTCCGCGACGGTCTCGTGCTGTTCACCTACCTGCACCTCGCGGCCGATCGGCCGCTGACCGAGGCGCTCGCCGCCTCGGGCGTGACTGCGATCGCCTATGAGACCGTGCAGCTGCCGAGCCGGCAGCTTCCCCTGCTCGCGCCCATGAGCGAGGTCGCCGGACGGCTCGCGCCGATCGTCGGGGCGAACACGCTGATGAAGCCCGCCGGCGGCGTCGGTCTGCTCGTTCCGGGGGTGCCGGGCACCCGGCCGGCCGACGTGGTGATCATCGGCGGCGGCGTCGCCGGATCGAACGCCATCACCACCGCCGTCGGGCTCGGCGCGCAGGTCACCGTGCTCGACACCAACATCGAGCGGCTGCGCCAGCTCGACGACCTCTACCAGGGACGCATCAAGACGATCGCCTCCAACCCGTTCGAGATCGAGAAAGCCGTGACGGCGGCCGACCTCGTCGTCGGCTCGGTGCTGATCCCCGGCGCGAAGGCACCGAAGCTCGTCACGAACGAGCTGGTCTCGCGCATGCGGCCGGGCAGCGTGCTCGTCGACATCGCGATCGATCAGGGCGGGTGCTTCGAGGACAGCCGACCCACGACCCACAGCGCCCCGACGTTCCGGGTGCACGACTCGATCTTCTACTGCGTGGCCAACATGCCGGGCGCGGTCGCACAGACCTCGACGTATGCGCTGACGAACGCCACCCTGCCGTACCTGCGTGCCATCGCGGGCCGAGGGTGGAAGGCCGCGCTGTCGGCGGACTCGTCGCTCGCGCTCGGGCTGAACGTGTACGCGGGCGCTGTCGTGAACCCTGGCGTCGCCGAGGCGCACGGGTTGACGCTGGGGTCGCTGCAGGCGGCTCTCGCGGCGTAGTCGCCGTCGCTGGCACCTTGAGACGCCGCTTCGCGGCTCCTCAAGGTGCGGGTGCTCACGGCCCATTCGTCATCATTCGCACGTTTTGTCACATCAAACCGCGGCATCGATGTGACGAATCGCGCGTGACGCGACGAATCCGTCGGCGCCTCAGCATCACGAGATCCTTCGCGGGTGCTATGCGGCGAGGACGCATCGGCGCATCCGCCCATCGGCGAAGACGAGCCACCCGGCCCCTGAGCCGGGAGCGAGCGGCGGCGGAAGAACCCGGCTACGGGTGAGCGCCCGCACGTCGGCCTGGTCGCAGCCGGAGAACACGACGGGGTGGCGTGCCTTGAGGGTCGCGAAGAGGGACCAGCGGCCCATCCACGCGTCGGGGTCGCCGATCACCAGCACGCCGGTCGGAAGCCGGCCGTCCTCGAGCAGCGACTCGGGCGTCGGCGTGCCGGGGACCGGCGGCTGCGTCAGGTCGACGACGGCCTCGGCGGGCAGACCGGCGGCACGAGCGCGCGAAACGGCCCGCGCCGGGGCACGGCTGACCACGATCGTCGCCCCGCCGCGCGGTGGCACGAGGGGAACCCGCGCAGGAGGCTCCCCCGGCGCCTCGTCGCGGAGGACCGCCGAGGTCTCCAGATGCGGCGGCGCGAGGAACTGCACGCGCCTGCCGCGCCAGACGCCGCCGCCCGCGGGCACCGCGTCGTCCCACAGCTCGGCGGGCGCTCCGGCGAGTACGTGCTCCTGCTTGCTCGGCTGACGCAGCAGCACTGTCTCGCGGGCGAGTCCGAGCGCGCCGCGCAGTGGGCCCGTCTGGCGCTGCGCGGCCACCACGGCGTAGACGCCCGCTGCCGGGCCGTCGCGCAGCACCCGTGCCAGCCGCTCGCACCACACCGCCGCATACTCGTCGCCCAGACGCGCGCACACCGCGTCGGCGTCGTCGATGGCGAGCAGCAGCGCAGGCGCCGACGATGCGTCGGGATCCTCGCAGCGCTCGGCCGCCGCCTCGACGGCATCCCACGCCTGCTCACGGTCGGAGCCGACGACGACCGGCTCAAGCCCCGAGGCCTCGGCGAGCAGCCGCAGCAGGCTCGACTTGCCGCTGCGCCCCGCGCCGAGCACCACCAGCGGGGCCTGCTGCGGTTGGAACTCGAGCATCGCCCGGCGCTGCTCTTCAGGCAGATCGGCGACGCCGACCACCTGGGCGGTGGCGCGCTCGGGAAGCTGGGCGCGGGTGAGCACGGCGGGCAGCGGGTCGAGCCAGGGTCGCTTGGGCGGGGGTGCCGCGGGCGCGGCCTCGACCAGCGCGGCGAGATCGGCGCTCGTCGTGCGGGCGATCTGCACCTCGGTCGCAGCGCCGTCGATCGACACGATGCACCGCCCAGGTGTCGCGGCCGAGAGCCTGCTCGCAGCGTCGGTGCCGACGACCCACCTGCTGTCGGCATCCGATTGCACGCGCAGGCTGAGCCGCAGCGGGCAGTTCGCCACCAGCGCGTCGCGCATCACGCCGGCCGGCCGCTGGGTCGCGAGGATGAGGTGGATGCCGAGCGCGCGCCCGCGCGCGGCGATGTCGGCGAACAGAGGCCCGAAGTCGGGGAACTGGTCGATCATCGCGGCGAACTCGTCGACGACGATGACGAGCCGCGGCAGTGCGCCGCGCGCCTCGACCACGTCGCGCGCACCGAGCCGGGCGAGCTCGGCCTCACGGCGGCGCAGCTCGGCGGACAGGCTGCTGAGCGCACGCGCCGCCTCCCCGTGCTGCAGGTCGGTCACGACCCCGACGACGTGCGGCAGCGCGGCGAGCGGGCGGAAGGCGGTGCCGCCCTTGAAGTCCACGAGCAGCACGACGACCTCGTCGCTCGAACGGCCGGAGACCATGCCGGCGACCCAGGTGACGAGCAGCTCGCTCTTGCCACTGCCCGTCACTCCGGCGACGACGGCGTGCGGGCCGTCGGCGACAAGGTCGAGCTCGGCGATGCCGTGCAGGGTGCGGCCGATCGACGCGCCGAGCCGGGGGCCACCGGCCGCGGGCAGGTCGCCGAACGCGACCTCGGCGGGCAGGGCGCGGGTCGCGGCGCCGAGCCCGAGCGCCGCGGCACGCGAAGAGAGCACGGCGACGAACCTCTCGACCTCGGCATACGCGACGAGCTCAGGGACGACGGATGCCTCGACCGGGGCATGCTCGGCCGCGATTCCCGTCGCAGGCGCACCCGGGAAGACCTCGACCGTCGCCGCCACCGGCGACACCAGCGAGACGACCGCCCTGAACCCCGGCGGAACCAGCCGCGCCTCCTCGAAGACGCCGAACCGGGGCACGACGCCCGAGGCCGAGCCCACGCCATGAGGAAGCCTCTCGAGCCAGTCCCACTCGCCCCGCGCACAGCCGGCTGCGTCGACGAGCTCAGGCGGAGCGAGCCGACCAGGGGGAAGCGCCGCGTAGAGCTGCACGAGAAGGCCGCGCAGATAGGCGCGCGCAAGCAGGCCCGGGCCGCAGACCGCGATGCCGTCTTCCGGCATTGCCAATACGGGAGCGTCATCGAGACGCGCCGCGGCGCGCTGCAGCTCAAGCTCGTCCGTTGTCCGCGCATCGCCGCCGAGCACCAGCCCGCTGTCGACCGCGCCGCGACCGAGGCTCACGACCGTCTCATCGCCCTTCCAGAGCCCCGAGCCGTCGAGCCCGTCGATCGCCACGGCCGCGCCAGGTGCCCGGCGCAGCAGCCCGCGCCGCAGCGTCTCGTGCGATGCCGCGACACGCTCGCGCAACCGCTCGAGTTCGGCTGCCCGCTCTGCCTGTGCTGCGCGGCGATCGCGCCCGCCGCCCCGCCGCCCCTCGATGAGCGACATCACGGCGCCGATGGGCCCGAGCGCCGCGAAGGCGAGGGAGTACGGCGACCGAGTCATGAGCCAGAGCGCGCCCGCCATCACGATGGGCGTGATGAACGCCGCCCAGGACATGCGCGACGGGCGCGGCGCGGGTGGCGCCGGCGGGAGTGCGAGCGGAGTGGTCACGCTCTCAGGACAGCACGGGTGAGGCATCCGTCATCGGCCTGCGCCCCCGAAATGTGGAGAACACGAGCGATCTCGTGGCAGTGCTGGGGAAGATCAGCCCACGATCAGGTACTGGTCGCCGATCTCGACGCGCGAGCCGCGCGCGACCCGGTAGCGGCGGCCGGGCTCGCACTCGCGGCGCAGGCCGTCTGCTCCGACGATCGCGGTTCCGTTCGACGAGAAGCGGTCGAGCACCCACAGCTCGTCGGCCTCGACGCCGAACTCGAGGTGCGTCTTCGACACGGAGCGCCCGCTGTCGGCGATGGGCACGAGTTGGTCGAAGCTCTCGCCCTCTGCGGCGACCGGCTTGCGCCCGACGAGGCCGCTTCCGGCGACGATGACCCGCTCACCCGTCGAGGCGGCGAGCACCCACGTCGGCACGGGTGTCGACAGATCTCCCTGGTCGGGCAACGCGGACTGCTCGATCACCGCCGGCCGGGCCTCCGCCGCCTTGCGGCGGGCCGCCGACTCGCTGATCGTGCGCAGCACAGACGCGGTCACGACCTGCGTGTCGGTCGGGCGGCTGTCATCGATGGGCTTGCGCAGATACGGCGTCACCTCGACGGCGCTGCCGCACTCCCCGCAGAAGATCGCGCCGTCGAAGAGCTCGCTTCCGCAGACGCGGCAGGTCAATGCTCCAGTCCCCACGCCCCCAAGATAACCCCGCCGCCCTGGGCTGCGGCCGAGGTCACGCCGTGACCGGGCCGGTCCGCGCCCGCCTTCCTGCGCCCCCAGTTCGGGGCTTCACGGCGGCCAGCTCGGGTGTTCCGAGCACGTCGACCACGACGACGCTGACGTTGTCACGGCCGCCGTTGCCGAGCGCGGCGTCCATCAGCCGGTTCGCCGTGTCGGCCGCCGTGGTGCCGATGGAGAGGAAATGACGGATGCCGTGCTCGGTGAGCTCCTTGGTGAGCCCGTCGGAGCAGACCAGCAGGCGGGCCCCCGCCACGATCGGGATCAGCCAGAAGTCGGGCACCGGGTCCTCGTTGAAGCCGACGGCACGCGTGATGACGTTCGCGTGCGGGTGCACCTCGGCCTCAGCCTGCGTGATGAGCCCGCGGTCGAGCAGCTGCTGCACGATGCTGTGGTCGACCGTGAGCTGCTCGAGCACGCCCCCCTGCAGCTGGTAGACCCGCGAGTCGCCGATGTTGAAGACGAGCCAGTACGGATCGCTGTCTTTCAGGGTGAGCGCGACGCCCGTGACCGTGGTGCCCGTGCCGAGGTCGGTCATGCCGACGCCGCGTGTCATGTCGTCGACCGCGGCGCGCAGCGCGTCGCTGATCTCGGGCGGGGCGATGAAGCGGCGGCCGAGCTGCTCGGCGAGCCGGGTGATGACCGCGGAGCTCGCGAAGTCGCCCGCCTCGTGGCCGCCCATGCCGTCGGCGACGGCGAAGATCGGGGCGCGGGCCAACACACTGTCCTCGTTGACCGCGCGGCGATGGCCGCGATCGCTCGCCGCAGACCACGACAGCGTGATGCGCGCGCCGTCGTGCTCGGGCACGGCGATGTCGTGCCGCCTGCTGCTGCGACCGATCTGAGTCACAGAGATCTCCCGGGATGGAGTCGTTCGTGGGTCGCAGACAGCCTAGTCAGTGAAGCCGCCCGCGGTCACCACCGATCGGGCCTTATTGACTCATTCTCCAATAAAAGACATGACGTGCTTGATGCGGGTGTAATCCTCGAACCCGTATTGCGAGAGATCCTTGCCGTAACCCGAGTGCTTGAATCCGCCGTGCGGCATCTCCGCCACGATCGGAATGTGCGTGTTGATCCACACACAGCCGAAGTCGAGGCCCTTGGCGAAGCGCATCGCGCGGCCGTGGTCGCGGGTCCAGACCGAGGAGGCGAGGCCGTACTGCACGCCGTTCGCGTGCCGCATCGCCTCGCCCTCGTCGCGGAACGTCTGCACCGTGATGACCGGGCCGAAGATCTCGGTCTGGATGTGCTCGTCGTCCTGGCGGAGGCCGTCGAGCACGGTCGGTTCGATGAGGAATCCGCTCTCCCCCTTGCGCGTGCCGCCGGTGACGACCGACGCATGGTCGGGCAGCCGATCGAAGAAGCCCATCACCCGGGCGAACTGGTCGGCGTTGTTGACGGCGCCGAAGTACGCGTCGGGGTCATCGGGCGCGCCGACCGGGGTGCTGGCCCGGGCGTAGGCGGCGAGCGCGGCGACGAAGTCGTCGTGGATGTTCTCGTGCACGAGCACGCGGGTGGCGGCCGTGCAGTCCTGCCCGGCGTTGAAGTACCCGGCGCCCGCGATTCCGGCGACCGCCTTCTCGAGGTCCGCGTCGTCGAAGACGATGACGGGGGCCTTGCCGCCGAGTTCGAGATGCACGCGCTTGAGATCGGCGGATGCCGCCCGCGCGACTTCCATGCCGGCCCGCACCGACCCGGTGATCGACACCAGCTGCGGCGCCTTGTGGTCGATCATCGCGGCACCGGTGGTGCGATCCCCGACGACGACGTTGAGCACGCCTCTGGGAAGGAACTCGGCGGCGACCTCGGCGAGCAGCAGCGTGGACTGCGGCGTCGTGTCCGAGGGCTTCAGCACGGTCGTGTTGCCCGCAGCGAGCGCGGGGGCGAACTTCCACACCGCCATGTTGAGCGGGTAGTTCCAGGGCGTGACCTGGCCGACGACACCGATGGGCTCGCGGCGCACGAAGCTCGTGTGGTCCTTCATGTACTCGGCGGCGGCGCGGCCCTCGAGGTTGCGGGCGGCACCCGCGAAGAAGCGGATCTGGTCGACCGAGAGCAGGATCTCGTCGGCCACGAGGTTCGCGCGGGGCTTGCCCGTGTCCTGCGACTCGAGGTCGGCGAACTCGTCGGCGCGCTGCTCCATGGCGTCCGCGATGCGGAAGAGGGCGAGCTGCCGCTCGGCGGGCGTCATGTCACGCCACACCTCGAAGGCATCGGATGCCGCGCGGAAGGCGCGGTCGACGTCCGCAGCGGTCGAGACCGGGGATTGCGCATACTCGAGCTCGGTCGCCGGGTCGATCAGGGGCAGGCTGCGCTCGCCCCCGGCATCCGTATATCCGCCATCGATGAAGTTCTTGAGCGTGCGCGTTGGGGCCATGCGCCGACTCTATCGATTTCGTCATCAAACAGCGCTGTGCAGTGCGGAATCATTTGCCGATCATCGATTCCGCTGACAGAATCGCTACATGTCGACCGTTCCGCGCCCGATCGCGCCCCGACCCCAGCCTCTCGATGACGTCTCCAAGGCGATCATCGAGCAGCTACAGGCCGACGGCCGCCGGTCGTATGCGGAGATCGGGAAGGCGGTCGGCCTGTCGGAGGCCGCGGTGCGGCAGCGGGTGCAGAAGCTGACGGAATCCGGCGTGATGCAGATCGTCGCCGTGACCGACCCGCTGCAGCTCGGCTTCTTCCGGCAGGCGATGATCGGCATCCGTGCGAGCGGTGACACTCGCGTCGTCGCCGAGAAGCTCGCAGCGCTCGACGCCGTCGACTACGTCGTGCTCACTGCGGGCGACTTCGACATCCTCGTCGAGGTCGTGTGCGAGAGCGACGACGAGCTGATCTCGCTGCTCAATGCGGAGATCCGCGCCATCGAGAACGTGGTCTCCACCGAGACCTTCGTCTATCTCAAGCTGCAGAAGCAGCACTACAACTGGGGCACGCGCTGATTCGGCGCGGCTTCGAAAGGGAAATACGGCAATCATGACCGACACCATCTCTGCGGGTCTCTACACCGCAGCTGAAGACGCGGCCCTGCGCGCGAAGGCGAAGGACCACCTGTGGATGCACATGTCCTCGCAGGGCCCGCTCGAGGCCGGCGAGACGCCCATCATCGTGCGCGGCGAGGGCCACACCATCTGGGACAGCCGCGGCAAGTCGTACATCGACGGCCTCGCCGGGCTGTTCGTCGTGAACGCCGGCCACGGCCGCCGCCGTCTCGCCGAGGTCGCCGCCAAGCAGGCCGAGCAGCTCGCGTTCTTCCCGCTGTGGTCCTACGCGCACCCCGCTGCGATCGAGCTGGCCGACCGGCTCGCCGACTTCGCTCCGGGCGATCTCAACCGCGTGTTCTTCTCGACGGGCGGCGGCGAGGCGGTCGAGACCGCGTTCAAGCTCGCGAAGAACTACTGGAAGTTGGTCGGCCGACCGCTCAAGCACAAGGTGATCTCGCGGGCCATCGCCTATCACGGCACCCCGCAGGGGGCACTCGCCATCACGGGCCTGCCGGGGCTCAAGCAGCAGTTCGAGCCGCTGACGCCCGGCGGCTTCCGTGTGCCGAACACGAACTACTACCGCGCGGCCGAGGCCGGCTTCCCCGGCGGTACCGAGGAGGAGTTCGGGCTGTGGGCCGCCGAGCGGATCCGCCAGCAGATCGAGTTCGAGGGGCCAGAGACCGTCGCTGCCGTCTTCCTCGAGCCCGTGCAGAACTCGGGCGGATGCTTCCCGCCGCCCCCCGGCTATTTCCAGCGCGTGCGCGAGATCTGCGACGAGTACGACGTGCTGCTGGTCTCCGACGAGGTCATCTGCGCCTTCGGCCGCATCGGCTCGATGTTCGCCGCCGACGACTTCGGCTACGTGCCCGACATGATCACCTGCGCGAAGGCACTCACCTCGGGCTACTCTCCCATCGGCGCGACCATCGTGAGCGACCGCATCTACGAGCCGTTCCGCACCGGGGAGAACAACTTCTACCACGGCTACACCTTCGCCGGGCATCCGGTCTCGGCCGCCGTGGCCCTCGAGAACCTCGACATCTTCGAGGAGGAGGGGCTGAACCAGCGGGTCCGCGATAACTCGCCGCTGTTCCGCGCTGAGCTCGAGAAGCTGCTCGCACTGCCGATCGTCGGCGACGTGCGCGGCGCCGGCTACTTCTTCGGCATCGAACTCGTGAAAGACAAAGCCACGAAGGAGACCTTCACGGACGAGGAGTCCGAGCGCATTCTCAAGGGCTTCGTGTCGCACGAGCTCTTCGAGAACGGGCTCTACTGCCGCGCCGACGACCGCGGCGACCCCGTCATCCAGCTCTCGCCGCCCCTCACCATCGGGCCGGCCGAGTTCGTGCAGATGCGCGAGATCCTCGAGGGCGTGCTCTCGGAGGCGTGGACCAAGATCTAGCGCGCCGATTCGTCACAAGACGCACGATTCGTCACCCGGCCGGCTCGGTTCGGGGTGACGAATCGTGCGTCTTGTCGTCGGCCGCCGACCTCAGTCGGCGAGGAGCCCCTCGAGATACGCGACCGTGGCCTCCCAGCCGGTGACAGCGTGGGTGCGCACGCCCGTGCGCACCACCGGGTAGTCGTTGCCGTCGGGGTCGAGACGGTCGCCGACGAAGATCATGTCGTCGATGGGGATGCCGGAGACGTCGACGAGGCGCTCCAGGGCGTAGCCCTTGTCGACGCCCTTGCGCGTGATGTCGATCGACGTCGAGCCGCCTGAGCGCACCGAGAGCTGCGGCAGCTGCTGCTGCACGGATGCCGCGAGACGGTTCTTCTTCTCCCCCGTCGGGTCCCACGCCTTCTTCGCGTCGACCGGCGCCCGCTGCCCGAGCGCCGAGAAGGTGATCTGCGAGCCGCGATCCTCGAGGATCGGGCCCCAGGTCTCGCTCGCCCAGTAGCCGAACTCCTTCGCGGTGGTCTCGATGGCCGACAGCGCCGCCGACTTCTCCGCCTCGGTGAGCCCATCCTCGTACTGCATGACCCACGCGCCGCCCGTGAAGCGCCAGTACTGCGTTCCGGTGACGGGCATGAGGTGCAGTCGGCCGAGGCGCTCCGGCGAGGCATCCGTCAGCCTCTCGATGACCTGCTGACGGAACTGGCCGATCTGGCCGCCGGAGATGATCGCCACCGCTGCGCGTTCGAGCAAGCGGGCGAGCACGGCCGCCACGGGGTCGGGCAGAGGGGACTTGGATGGCGCCAGCGTGTCGTCGAGGTCGAAGGCGATCAGCTGGGCGTCGATGGTCATGCGGTCTTCCTCCACGGGCGGCGATGATCTCCCCCGATGGTAGTCGGCACTGCCGCCGACACCCGCCTCACTCCCCCGGCATCACGAAGGCCCAGTTCGGCAGGTGCCCCTGGTGCAGCACGGTCTGGAGCAGCTCGGCCAGGCCGTACGACGGGTCGAGCTCACGGGCCTGGTCGACGAAGCGGCCGGCGACGGAGCCGCGCCCCTGCGACCAGTGCAGCCAGGCGAGGACCGTGAGCGGCACGTGCGCGACGTCGTCGGGTGCGAGCGCGGCGAGGCGCGACATCAGCGCGATCGCCCGGGCGATGCGCTCGCGATCGGGCGGCTCGGCGTCGCCGATGCCCATCAGGTCGAGGGCGATGGTGTCGTCGCCCGGGCCGATCTCGCCCTCGTCGATGCGCTCGGCCTCGTCGAGCAGCTCGAGGCCCCGCTCGCCGTCCCACGCCCAGGTGAACAGCACCGCATCGCGCAGCTCGGGATGCAGCAGGACGTGCGTGAGCGCCGCGAAGTCGTCGCTGCTCGCCGTTGCGGGATCGAGGGCGAGCGCCTCCTCCGCGGCGAGGACGGGCCTGATGAGGGATGTCTCGCGCAGCGCACGGTCGAGAGCGAGGTCGAAGGCGCGTCTGGCCAGGTAGCCGACGGCGGGCAGCTCAGCGAGCTCGGCGGCCTCGGCAAGCGGCGGGTCGGCGTCTTCCGCCCCAGGCGGCGCCTCATCGAGCTCGTCGAGCCGGTGCGGGATGCCGGCGTCGTGCCCGTCGTAAGCGCCCCACGCGTCGTCGGCGACGCACAGCGCGTCATGAACGACGAAGCCGTTCGCGAGCAGCCTGCTGATCAGCGGACGGACGAAAGAAGCGCGGGACACGTCGCCGCCCGCATCGAACGGCCCGTCGGCATAGACCACGATCAGCATGCGGTCGACCTCGGGCACCTTGCACAGCATGCCCGCCAGCGAGGTGATGAACCTCTTCTCGACCGCGGGCGGCGCGGGCGCCGGCAGGTCGACGCGCAAGGTCGAGACGCGGCCGTCGGCGTGCGTGTTGATGAAGACGATGCTGCGGCGCGGGCGGTAGCCGAGCAGGCGGGAGGCGGCGGCCACCACGTCGCGGGAACTGCGGAGGCGCATCACAGGAACGGTCTGGGTCATGCAGGAAACTCTGCGTGAGGAATCCGTTGCCTTATGCAACGAATCTGGCAGAACTGCAATAACTCGCGAAAATCCGCCCGGTGTAGGCCAAGAGGACTACACCTCGTCGACCACCGCTCCCGCGAACTGGGCCTGATACAGCCGGGCGTACGCCCCGCCCGCCTCAAGCAGGGAGGCATGAGTGCCCTGCTCGACGATGTCGCCGTGCTCCATCACGAGGATCAGATCGGCGTCGCGGATCGTCGACAGCCGGTGCGCGATCACGAACGAGGTGCGCCCCGCCCGCAGAGCGCTCATCGCCTGCTGCACGAGCACCTCGGTGCGCGTGTCGACCGAGCTCGTCGCCTCATCGAGGATCAGCACCGACGGCCGCGACAGGAACGCCCGCGCGATCGTCAGCAGCTGTTTCTCGCCCGCCGAGACGTTCGCGCCCTCGTCCTCGAGCATGGTGTCGTAGCCGTCCGGCAGCGAGTGCACGAAGCGGTCGACGTAGGCGGCGCGCGCCGCGTCGAGGATCTCCTCCTCCGTGGCATCCGGCCGCCCGTACGCGATGTTCTCGCGGATCGTCCCCGCGAACAGCCAGGTGTCCTGCAGCACCATGCCCATCGCGTCGCGCAGCTCCTGCCGACGCAGGCGCCGGGTGTCGACGCCGTCGAGCGTGATGCGACCGGAATCCGGGTCGTAGAAGCGCATCATGAGGTTCACGAGCGTCGTCTTCCCCGCACCCGTCGGACCGACGATCGCGACCGTCTGGCCCGGCTCGGCGACCAGGTTCAGCGAGGTGATCAGCGGCACCTCCGGTGAGTACGAGAACGCCACGTTCTCGAACGCGAAGCGCCCGATGACCGTGCGCAGCGGCTCGGCATCCGCGTCGTCGGGCTCCTGCTCCTCCGCGCCCAGCACCCGGAAGACGCGCTCGGCGCTCGCGACACCCGACTGCAGCAGGTTCGCCATCGACCCGAGCTGGGTGAGCGGCTGGGTGAACTGGCGCGAGTACTGGATGAATGCCTGCACGCTGCCGAGCGAGAGCGAGCCGCTCGTGATCAGCAGACCGCCGACGACCGCGATGACGACATACACGAGGTTCCCGATGAACATCATCGCCGGCATGATGATGCCGCTCACGAACTGCGCCCCGAAGCTCGCGTCGAACAGCTCGTCGTTCTTCGCGGCGAAGCGTGCCTCGACCTCGCGGTGCCGGCCGAAGACCTTCACGAGCGCGTGCCCGCTGAAGGCCTCCTCGATCTGCGCGTTCAGCTGGCCGGTGTGCCGCCACTGGGCTACGAACTGCTTCTGCGAGCGCTTCGCGATCTGCTGCGTGACGACGATCGTGAGCGGCACGGTGACGAGCGCGATGATCGCGAGCAGCCACGAGGTCCAGAACATGAAGGCGAGCACGCCGATCACGGTGAGCAGCGACTGCAGCAGCTGGCTCATGGTCTGCTGCAGGCTCTGCTGCACGTTGTCGATGTCGTTGGTCACCCGCGAGAGCAGCTCGCCGCGCGGCATCCGATCGAAGTAGGAAAGGGGCAGCCGGTGGATCTTCGCCTCGACGTCCTGCCGCAGCGCGAAGGTCGTTCGGGCGACCACGCCGTTCATGATCCAGCCCTGCGCCCAGCTGAAAAACGCGGAGATCACGTACAGCAGCAGGACCCACATCAGGAGGTGCGCGAGCGAGGTGAAGTCGATGCCCTGCCCCGGCGTGAAGTCCATGTGCCGCAGCAGATCTGCCATCTGGCCGTTGCCCTGGTGCTCGAGCCCCGAGATCACCTCGGCGCGCGTCGTGCCGGCGGGCAGGTGCGCGAACTGACGGCCGATGAACCCCGCGAAGACGATGTTCGTCGCATCGCCGAGCAGCTTGGGCCCGATCACGGTGGAGGCGACGGATGCCGCCCCGAGCACGGCCACGAGCACGACCGCCAGCCGCTCGCGCTCGAGCCGGCCGAGCAGCCGCCGCGCGCTCGGACCGAAGTGGGATGCCTTCTCGGCCGGCGCTCCCATGCCCATCGGGCCGCCGCCGCCCATGGGCCCGCGGCGGGGACCTGCGGCCGGGCCGGTCGACGCAGCCGGCGCTGCGGTGCGCTCGCTCATCGTGCCTCCTCCGCGGTGAGCTGCGAGCTCACGATCTCGGCGTACGTCTCATTGCCCTCGAGCAGCTCCTCGTGCGTTCCTGAGCCGACCACGCGGCCGTCGTCGAGCACGATGATGCGGTCGGCGTCGACGATCGTCGACACCCGCTGCGCGACGATCACGAAGGTCGCGCCGTCGACCTCTCTTCTCAGGGCGGCGCGCAGCCGGGCATCCGTCGCCAGGTCCAACGCAGAGAACGAGTCGTCGAAAACGTAGATCTCGGGGCGCTTCACGAGAGCGCGGGCGATCGCGAGGCGCTGCCGCTGGCCACCCGAGACGTTCGTGCCGCCCTGGGCGATGGCGGCGTCGAGGCCGCCTTCCATCTCGCGCACGAAGTCCTCGGCCTGGGCGATGCGCAGCGCGGCCCAGAGCTCGTCCTCGGTGGCGTCGGGCTTGCCGTAGCGCAGATTGCTCGCGACCGTGCCCGAGAACAGGTAGGGCCACTGGGGCACGAGGCCGATGCGGCTCCACAGCAGCTCGGGGTCGAGCTCGGCGACGTCGACGCCGTCGACGAGCACGGTGCCGCTCGTCGCGTCGAAGAGACGGGGCAGCAGGTTCACGAGAGTGGTCTTGCCCGCACCGGTCGAGCCGATGATCGCCAAGGTCTGCCCGCGCTCGGCACGGAAGGAGATGTCGGTGAGCACCGGCTGCTCGGCGCCCGGGTAGTGGAATCCGACGTCGAAGAGCTCGATCGTGCCGCGCTCGTGCAGCTCGGTGACCGGCGCGGCGGGCGCCTCGATCGACGGCTCGGTGTCGAGCACCTCGCCGATGCGGGTCGCCGAGACGGCGGCGCGCGGCACCATGACCGCCATGAACGTCGCCATCATGACCGACATGAGGATCTGCGCGAGGTAGGCGAGGAACGCGGTCAGCGCGCCGATCGGCATGCCGTCCTGCACGCGGAACGCCCCGAACCAGATCACGGCGACGCTCGACAGGTTGAGGATCAGCATGACGATGGGGAACATCGTCGTCATCCACCGGCCGGCGTTGAGCGCGGCCTCCATGACGTCCTTGTTGACGTCTTCGAAGCGGCGCGTCTCGATGTCCTCGCGCACGAACGCACGCACGACGCGGATGCCGGTGAGCTGCTCGCGCAGCACGCGGTTGACGGCGTCGATGCGCCCCTGCATCTTGCGGAACCACGGCACCATGCGGCTCACCACGGCGCCCACACAGATGAGCAGCACGGGGACGGCGACCGCGATGATCCACGACAGCCGCCCGTCCTGCTGCACCGCGAGGATCACCCCGCCCACCGCGGTGATCGGGGCGGAGACCATCATGGTGCAGCTCATCAGCACGAGCATCTGGACCTGCTGCACATCGTTCGTCGACCGCGTGATGAGGCTCGGAGCGCCGAACAGCTGCACCTCGCGCTCGCTGAACGCGCCGACCCGGGTGAAGATGTTGAGCCTGAGATCGCGGCCGAGGCTCATGGCCGCGCGCGCCCCGAAGTACACGGCCGTGATCGAGCAGGCGATCTGAGCGAGCGTGACGAGCAGCATCCACGCGCCGACGCGCATGATGTAGCCCGTGTCGCCCTTGGCGACGCCGTTGTCGATGATGTCGGCGTTGAGGGTCGGCAGGTAGAGCGCCGCGAGCGACTGGGCGAGCTGGAACACCAGCACGCCGACGAGCAGCTTCCAGTGCGGACCGAGATGGCGGCGCAGCAGGGTGATCAGCATGGGTTTTCCTCGGATCGAGTGGGGGTGACGGATGCCTGGGACGAGGTCCTGTCGCCCGTGATGCCATGGAGGGCGAGGTCGACGAGCTCGTCGATCTCGATGGGGTCGGAGGCCTGGAAGGGCCCGATGGAGGTGACGAACGAGAGCGCGCGCAGGAACGGCGCGATCCGGTCGGCGGGGATGCCGAGCCGGTCGGCATCCGGCGCGAAGAGCTCGGCGATGACCTGCGTATAGCCCTCGCCGGTGTTCCTCTGCACCGGCGGCCGCTCGCGCAAGCCCACCGCGGCCATCATCGCGAAGACCCCCTGGAAGCGCTGCTGCAGCATCGAGATGACCTGGCGCACCTTGAACTCGAGAGGCAGGGTCGCGTCGATGGCGCCCAGCCGCGCCCGCAGCGGCCCGGGCTCGAGATACTTCCGGACCGCGGCGTCGATCACGGCGTCCTTGTCGCCGAAGGCGCGGAACACCGTGCCCTCGGCCACTCCCGCGGCCTCGGCGATCTGCTTCGAGGTGACGGCGGCGCCGTTCGCGAGGACGAGCGGGATCGTCGCGTCGACGATCTGCGCACGCCGGTCCTCGGGGCTCATGGCGGGGGCGCGCCGGGGCGCGGCCACGTCGGCTGAAGCATCCGTCTTGGTCACGCGCTCACTCTAGTGAGTGAGCGCTCACTCGGCAATTGATGGACCGGTATCTGATTGATCAGAGTACGATCAGAGCATGAGAACGATCACGGCGACGCAGGCATCGCGCGGCTTCTCCGCCCTCCTCGATGCAGTCGAGCACGGCGCCGAAGAGATCGTCATCGAGCGCGACGGCCGCGCCGTGGCCCGCATGCTTCCTATGACGCGCCACCGGGCATCCGCGCTGATCGAGTCGATCAAAAGGCTGCCGACGGCCGATCACGACGACGACCTTGGCGCAGTGATCGACGAGACGCGGGCACTCCTCACGACGGATGAGCCGTGGCACGCCTGATCCTCGACACGAATCTGCTCGTTGCCGCCGAGCGCACCGGGGAACTCGTGGGCGTCCAGCCGGACGACGACCTCGCGGTCGCCGCGATCTCACTCGCCGAATTCGAGGTCGGCATCCTCGCCGCATCCACCCGCAAGGCGACAGCTCGGCGCCAGGCGCTCTTCGACGAGATCCTGGCAACGACTCAGGTGCTCGACTACACCCGCCACACCGCAGCCGCTCATGCCGCATTGCTCGAGCATGTTCGAGAATCCGGCACACCGCGCGGCGCGCACGACCTCATCATCGCTGCGCACGCACGCGAGACGGGGCGCGCAATCGCGTCGACCGACCGCCGGGCGCGCTTCGCCGAACTGCCTGGCGTCACCGTCAGGTAGTCGACCGGTCGCGAAGCCTCACACGTACGCGGCGAAGATGCGCGAGATCTCGGCGACGTCCTCGGGCGACGGATGCCAGGCCGAGGCCGCCGCGACGTTCGCCTCGATCTGCGCGGGGCTCGTCGCGCCCGCGATCACCGAGCTGAGGCCGGGCTGCGCGAGCAGCCACCCGAAGGTCGCCTCGAGCATCGTCACGCCCCGCGCGTCGCAGAGCGCCTGGTACTCGTCGAGCAGCTCCCACGGGGCGTTGTCGACGATGTGCCTGCGCTGCTGCATGATGCGGCTGTCGGCGGGACCGCCCTCGCGGGTGAACTTGCCGGTGAACAGGCCGTTCTGCAGCGGGAAGAACGGCAGGAAGCCGAGCCCGTACCGGTTCACGGCGGGCAGCACCTCGCGCTCGGCGCCGCGCACCAGAAGGTTGTACTCGTTCTGTGCCGAGACGAACTTCGGGTGGCCGTGCAGCACGGCCTGGTACTCGGCGTCCGCGATCTCCCACCCGGCGAGATTCGAGTGGCCGATGTAGCGCACCTTCCCCTCGCCGATGAGGTCGTCGAGCACCTCGAGGGTCTCCTCGATCGGCGTCACACCGTCGAGGCGGTGCAGCTGGTAGAGGTCGATCCAGTCGGTCTGCAGCCGGGTCAACGATGCCTCGACGGCGCGGCGCACGTAGCGGCGCGAGGCGCGGGCGCCCCAGTCGGGGCCGTTCGTGCCGCCCATGTCCATGCCGAACTTGGTGGCGAGCACGACTCGGTCGCGCTTGCCCTTGAAAGCGTTCCCCATGAGCGTCTCCGACAGACCTTTACCGCCGTAGATGTCGGCGGTGTCGAAGAGCGTCACCCCCGCATCGACGGCGGCGTCGATCACCGCACTCGTGCCCTCCTGCGTCTCGGTCGCGGTTCCGACGCGGCCGAAGTTGTTGCAGCCGAGTCCGATGGTCGAGACGACGAGGCCGGAGCGGCCGAGGGTGCGGTATTCGATTTCTGCCATGAACTAGAGCCTAGGAGCGAACGATCAGACGCGGGATGCCTCGAATGCGACATCCGTCGCCCGCAGCACGCGCAGCGTGTTGCCGCCCGCGAGTGCGGCGAGATCGTCGGCCGACCAGCCACGCCGAGCGAGCTCTTCGAGCAGCGCGGGGTAACCGGCCACGCTCTCGAGGCCCACCGGCATGTCGGGCGTGCCGTCGAAGTCGCCGCCGAGGCCGATGTGGTCGACGCCGGCGACGGCCCGTGCGTGCTCGACGTGATCGGCGACGTCAGCCACAGTGACGCGCGGCTTCACACCCTCGCGGCCCGCCGCGAGCCACTCGCGGTAGTCGTTCGAGACGAACTGGGGCACGAAGGTGATCATGACGACGCCGCCGTTCTCCGGCATCCGCTGCAGCACGTCATCCGGCACGTTGCGCACGTGATCGGTGACGGCGCGGCATGAGCTGTGGCTGAAGATGACGGGGGCGGATGCCTCGTCGAGCGCGTCCCGCATCGTCGTCTCCGCCACATGAGAGAGGTCGACGAGCATGCCGAGCCGGTTCAGCTCGCGCACGAGCTGCCGGCCCAGGTCGGAGAGGCCGCCGTGCCGCGGGTCGTCGGTCGCGGAATCCGCGAACTCGCTCGTGCGCCAGTGGGTGAGGGTGAGGTAGCGCACACCCAGGCGGGCGTACTGCTGCAGCACGGCGAGCGAGCCGTCGAGCTGGTGGCTGCCCTCTGCACCCAGGAAGCTCGCGACCTTGCCGCTGCGCCGCGCCGCCTCGACGTCATCCGCTGTGCGCGCGAGGGCGAAGTGCTGGGGGTAGCGCGTCGCGAGCCGCTGCACGACGTCGATCTGCTCAAGCGTCTCGCGCACGTGCTCGGCGCCGGCACCGCGGTCTTCGACATAGACCGACCAGAACTGGCCGCCCACTCCCCCTTTTCCGAGTCGTGGGACATCGGTGTGGAAGTGGGCGCTCTGGTCCCCGTCGAGGCCGTCGAGCGCGCCGTCGCGCTGTTCGCGGAGCGCCCATGGCCAGTCGTTGTGGCCGTCGATGATCGGATGCCGGGCGAGGGCGTCTCGGACAATGGCAGCAGCATCGGTCACGCCTCCATCCTGGTCTGCCGGAGCGGTGGATCGTGCGCGAATTGCGCGCGAATTGCGCAGGACTCCCCCAGCACAGGCGGCCGCGTCGTTCCGTTCTCAACCGATGTCCGATTCCCGCGAGCGGGTGTCGGTGGCCGCGGTTACTGTCGAGACATGACCACCGCGATTCCCCTCTTCCTGGCGCGCACCGATTCGCCGATCGGCCGCCTCGAGCTGACCAGCGACGGCGATGCCGTCACTTCGCTGTCGATCGCCCGCGACGGGCACCTTCCCCTCGAGGCGCTGCCCGAGAACTCCAACGCCGTGCTCGATGAGGCCGTGCGGCAGCTGGGCGAGTACTTCGCCGGCGAGCGCACCGCCTTCGACCTTCCGCTGCATCTCGCCGGCACCGATTTCCAGAAGTCGGTGTGGGCCGTGCTCGCCAAGCTGCCGTTCGGCGAGTTCACCTCTTACGGCGAGATCGGGCACGAGCTCGGCCTGCTCACGGGTGGCCGCGCGGTGGGCGGCGCCGTCGGCGCCAATCCCGTGCCGCTGCTCATCGGCTGCCACCGAGTGCTGTCGTCGAGCGGCAGGGTCACGGGCTACAGCGGGGGCGATGGCATCCCGACGAAGCTCTGGCTGCTCGCCCACGAGGGCATCACCCTCGCGGCATGAGCGGCTATCGTGACGCCGTCGCGGGCGCCGACGGCAAGCTGCGCTGCGCCTGGTCGGTGTCCAGCCCCGAGTACATCGCGTACCACGATGACGAGTGGGGCTACCCGCTGAAAGACGAGCGGCGCCTCTTCGAGAAGATCTGCCTCGAGGGCTTCCAGGCCGGCCTGTCGTGGATCACGATCCTGCGCAGACGCGAGGGCTTCCGCGCCGCCTTCGACGGTTTCGATCCCGCCATCGTCGCGCAATACGGCGAGGCCGACATCGCCCGGCTGCTCGGGGACGAGCGCATCATCCGCCACCGCGGCAAGATCGAGGCGACGATCGGCAACGCGCAAGCGCTGCTCGCCCTCGACGAGCCGCTCGTCGAGCTGGTGTGGTCGTTCGCGCCCGAGCCGGGCTCGCGGCCGCGGCCTGCCTCATTCCTCGACGTTCCGGCCGTCACCCCTGAGAGCACGGCGCTCAGCAAGGAGCTGCGGAAGCGGGGGTTCCGCTTCGTCGGCCCGACCACGATGTATGCGCTGATGCAATCCGCCGGCCTCGTCGATGATCACGTCACCGGTTGCTGGCGTGCTGATGCATAGTCGGACCGAGGCGCACCCCTAGACGCGTACCGAATCCCATCGCCCCGCATGTCACGCTGCTGCCCGACCGCAGAGCGTGTTCTTGGGGGAGAATGCGGGGCGGCGACCGATTCGCGCGTGCCCCTCGGCCCGACCTAGATTGAGCATATCTCACTTACGGGCCGCGATGGGGTTTTCCCTGGACGACCGACTACCCCTTTTCGGGGACCGTCCTGAACGGGGTGAGAGCGCTCGGAGCGACTCAGCCGGTGACGAGGGTGATGCGCCGCGTCTCCGCTGGGCTTGCCGGCCCGGCCTCGAGCCGGAAGCCGTGAGCGGCTCCCCACTCGACCAGTTCGGCGACGGTCTGTGGCCGCTCGCCGCTGAGGGCGTAGACGCGCGCCAGTTCACCCTTCGCGTGCTTGTTGAAGTGGTTGAGGGCGCGGCGGCGGCCATCGGCACTCTCTGCGACGACCTCGAGCCACACCCCGTGCGGAACCGGACCGAGCGCTGCATAGCCCCGCGAGCGGGCGTCGAGCACGAGGCCGCTTTCTGCCGCCAGCGCCTCGGCCGCGGCATCCGCCCAGATCGCCTTCAGCCGCATGCCGGGAAGGCGCGAGTCGTGAGACAGCCGGTAGTCGGGGATCGCGTCGAGAGCCCCGATCGGTCCGAGCACCGCGGAGTGGATCACGACGTTCCGGCCGAGGTGCTCACGCGCCGGGGCCGGCAGGCTTGCTGCATCGAGGGCGTCGTACAGCACGCCGGTATAGCGCTCGGCGGCCGGCAGCAGTTCCGAGCTCTCGAGCACACGGTTCTTCGCCACCTCGTGGTGCTGCCTCACGCCGAGCTTCAGCGCTGTGACCGCCGCCTCGTGATCCTGCGCCAAGGCGGTCACGGCGTCGAGGGTGGCGCGCCGGGCGGCCGTCAGCGTCGGGTAGCGCAGCGTCGACAGCGTGAGCCGCGTGCCGGGCTCGCCACCGGGGCGCTTGGTCTCGGACGGCGGGAGAAGGAGGAGCAATCGGATTCCTGACGGAGACGGCGGAAGTCCCGCCCCGAAACCGGGACGGGACTTCCGTGAGAGACAGAGACGTAGCCGGCGCAATCACTCAGCCGCAGCGAGGCGGCTACGTGCTCGCCGCCTCGCGCAACGACTCGCGCTTGGCCAGGACAGGCGCGGCAATGAACTCAGACGAGCTCTGCGCGGCTCGCGACGATCGTGACGATGTCGGCGGCGACGGAGAAGAATCCGCCCTCGGCGTTCGCCGTGATCCGCTCGCCGCCCGGCAGCGTCAGACGCACCTGGCCGCTGGCGAGCAGGCCGAGCAGCGGCTCGCGACCGGGCAGCACGCCGATCTCGCCGTCGGTGGTCTTGGCGACCACCATGGCCGCCTCGCCCGACCAGACTTTGTGGTCGGCGGCGACGACGCTGACGTTGAGCAGCTTCGCCATGGCCTACGCGTTCTCCTTCTGGATCTGCGCCCACTTCTCCTCGACGTCGGAGATGGCGCCGACGTTGAAGAACGCCTGGACGGCGACGTGGTCGAACTCGCCCTTGGCGATCGCGTCGAACGACTCGATGGTCTCCTTGATGGGGACCGTGGAGCCCTCGACACCGGTGAACTTCTTCGCCATGTAGGTGTTCTGCGAGAGGAACTGCTGGATGCGGCGAGCACGCTCGACCGTGATCTTGTCCTCTTCGGAGAGCTCATCGACACCGAGGATCGCGATGATCTCCTGCAGTTCCTTGTTCTTCTGCAGGATCTGCTTCACGGTGGTGGCCACGCGGTAGTGGTCCTCGCCGATGTAGCGCGGGTCGAGGATGCGGCTCGTCGAGGCCAGCGGGTCGACCGCGGGGTACAGACCCTGCGAGGCGATCTCACGCGAGAGTTCGGTGGTCGCGTCGAGGTGCGCGAAGGTGGTCGCCGGGGCCGGGTCGGTGTAGTCGTCGGCCGGCACATAGATCGCCTGCAGCGAGGTGATCGAGTGGCCGCGCGTCGAGGTGATGCGCTCCTGGAGCACACCCATCTCGTCGGCGAGGTTCGGCTGATAGCCCACCGCGGAGGGCATGCGGCCGAGCAGCGTCGACACCTCGGAGCCCGCCTGCGTGAAACGGAAGATGTTGTCGATGAACAGCAGCACGTCCTGCTTCTGCACATCGCGGAAGTACTCGGCCATGGTCAGCGCCGAGAGGGCGACGCGCAGACGGGTCCCCGGCGGCTCGTCCATCTGGCCGAACACGAGGGCGGTCTTGTCGAAGACGCCGGCCTCCTCCATCTCGTGGATGAGGTCGTTGCCCTCACGGGTGCGCTCGCCGACACCGGCGAACACCGACACACCGCCGTGGTCCTGCGCGACGCGCTGGATCATCTCCTGGATGAGGACGGTCTTACCGACGCCCGCACCGCCGAACAGGCCGATCTTGCCGCCCTGCACGTACGGGGTGAGCAGGTCGATGACCTTGATGCCCGTCTCGAACATGGTGGTCTTCGACTCGAGCTGATCGAACGACGGCGCCTTGCGGTGGATCGGCCAGCGCTCGGTGATCTCGATCTTCTCGCCGGGCTCGCCGTTCAGGATCTCGCCGGTCACATCGAAGACGCGGCCCTTGGTCACGTCGCCGACGGGCACGGAGATGGGGGCGCCGGTGTCGCGCACCTCCTGGCCGCGGATGATGCCGTCGGTCGGCTTCAGCGAGATGGCGCGCACGAGGTCGTCGCCGAGGTGCTGGGCGACCTCGAGCGTGATCTCACGCGCCTCCTCTTCGTCGCCGGAGAAGGCGATGGTGGTCTTGAGGGCGTTGTACACCTCGGGGATCGCGTCGTGGGGGAACTCGATGTCCACGACGGGACCGGTGACGCGCGCAACGCGGCCGACGCCGGGCGTCTTCTCGGCTGCGGCGCCGGGGGTCTCGGCGGTGATGGTCATTGTTGTCTCTCTCTGTCTGTCTCTCGAACAGCCTGTGGCGTCAGGAGGCGAGAGCGTCGGCGCCGCCGACGATCTCGGAGATCTGCTGCGTGATCTCGGCCTGGCGTGCGTTGTTGGCGAGGCGCGTGTAGTTGGTGATCAGCTTGTCGGCATTATCGGATGCCGACTTCATCGCCTTCTGCGTCGCGGCGTGCTTCGACGCGGCCGACTGCAGCAGGGCGTAGAACACCCGGCTCTCGATGTAGGCCGGCAGCAGCCGGTCGAGCACCGTCTCGGCGTCGGGCTCGAACTCGTAGAGCGGCGGCACGCCTTCGGCATCCGGCACGTCCTCGTCCTCGAGCTTGCCCTGGATCTCCAGGGGCAGCAGGCGGCGCACACGCGGGGTCTGGGTGATCGAGCTCACAAACTGGTTGAACACGCCGTGGATCTCGTTCACCCCGCCCTCGGACTCGTCGCGGATGAACAGCTCGATGAGCTTGTCGCTGATCTCCTTCGCGAGCTCGAACGAGGGCTGGTCGGTGTCGCCCGTCCAGCTCTCGAGGTACTCGCGGCGGCGGAACGCGAAGTAGCCGACGGCCTTGCGGCCGACGAGGTACCACACGACCTCTTTGCCCTGCTCGACGAGCAGCTGCTCGAGCTGCAGCGCCTGCCGGATCACCTGCGAGTTGAACGCCCCCGCGAGGCCGCGGTCGGAGGTGTAGACCACGATCAGGGCCCGCTTGATCGACTCCGGCTCGGTCGTGAGCACATGCTTCACGTTCGAGCGGTGGGCGACGAGGGAGACCGCCTTGGAGATCTCGTTGGTGTACGGACCGGCCTCGTTCACGCGCGCGAGCGCCTTCGCGATGCGGCTCGCGCTGATGAGCTCCATCGCGCGGGTGATCTTCTTCGTCGTCTGCGCCGACCGGATCTTCGACCGGTAGATGCGGAGTTGGGCTCCCACGCCTACCGGCCCCCGGGGATCTTCTCCTGCTCGACAGCCTCGGCCTCAAGGGCGTCGTGCTGCTCCGTGCCGGGTGCGGCCAGCGGCTGGCCCTTGCCGGTCTGGAACTCGAGCTTGAACTTGTCGATCTCGGACGAGATCTCGGACACCGTCTCATCGGAGAGCTGGCCGGACTCGCGCAGCGTGTCGAGCACCTTGGTGTTGCGACGCAGGTGGTCGAGCAGCTCGCTCTCGAAGCGCAGGATGTCCTCCACCTCGATGTCGTCGAGCTTGCCGTTCGTGCCGGCCCAGATCGAGACGACCTGCTCCTCGACGGGGTACGGCGAGTACTGCGGCTGACGCAGCAGCTCGGTCAGGCGCGCACCGCGCTCGAGCTGACGGCGCGAGGCCGCATCGAGGTCCGATGCGAACATCGCGAACGCCTGCAGCGAGCGATACTGGGCGAGCTCGAGCTTCAGGGTGCCCGAGACCTTCTTGATGTGCTTCAGCTGCGCGTCGCCGCCGACGCGCGAGACCGAGATGCCCACGTCGACCGCGGGGCGCTGGTTCGCGTTGAACAGGTCGGACTGCAGGAAGATCTGGCCGTCGGTGATCGAGATCACGTTGGTCGGGATGTACGCCGAGACGTCGTTCGCCTTCGTCTCGATGATCGGCAGGCCGGTCATCGAGCCGTGGCCCAGCTCGTCGGACAGCTTCGCGCAGCGCTCGAGCAGGCGCGAGTGCAGGTAGAAGACGTCACCGGGGTACGCCTCGCGGCCCGGCGGGCGGCGCAGCAGCAGCGACACGGCGCGGTAGGCCTCGGCCTGCTTGGTGAGGTCGTCGAAGATGATCAGGACGTGCTTGCCGCCGTACATCCAGTGCTGGCCGATGGCCGAGCCGGTGTAGGGGGCGAGGTACTTGAAGCCGGCCGGGTCGGAGGCGGGGGCCGCGACGATGGTCGTGTACTCCATCGCGCCGGCCTCTTCGAGGGCGCCCTTCACCGAGGCGATGGTCGAGCCCTTCTGGCCGATCGCGACGTAGATGCAGCGCACCTGCTTGTCGGGGTCGCCCGTCGCCCAGTTGTCCTTCTGGTTGATGATCGTGTCGATCGCGATGGCGGTCTTGCCGGTCTGGCGGTCGCCGATGATCAGCTGGCGCTGGCCGCGGCCGATCGGGATCATGGCGTCGATCGCCTTGATGCCGGTCTGCATGGGCTCGTGCACCGACTTGCGCTGCATGACGCCGGGCGCCTGCAGCTCGAGTGCGCGCCGGCCCTCCGTGGCGATCTCGCCGAGGCCGTCGATCGGGTTGCCCAGCGGGTCGACGACGCGGCCGAGGTAGCCGTCGCCGATGCCGACGGAGAGCACCTCGCCGGTGCGGGTGACTTCCTGGCCCTCTTCGATGCCGGCGAACTCGCCGAGCACGACGACGCCGATCTCGTTCTCGTCGAGGTTCAGCGCGAGGCCGAGGGTGCCGTCCGCGAAGCGGACGAGCTCGTTCGCCATGACGCCCGGAAGCCCCTCGACGTGAGCGATGCCGTCAGCGGCGTCGAGCACATGGCCGACCTCGGTGGCGGTCGCCTTGCTGGGCTCGTACGACGTGACGAAGTCCTTCAGCGCGTCCCGGATCTCGTCGGGGCTGATGGAGATGTCTGCCATGTTGTTCCTTTTGATAGCGAGGCGGCTGGCCTCAGTGTGAAGACCGGTTATGCGAGCTGGAGCCGCACGTCGGAGAGGCGTGTGGCGATGCTCGAGTCGATGACGTCGTCGCCGACCCGCACACGCAGGCCGCCGATGAGCTGGGGGTCGACGACCGTGTTGAAGGCGATCGCCTTGTCGTAGCGCTTCGCGAGCACACCGCGCAGGCGGTCGAGCTGGGCGGCGGACAACGGCTGAGCGCTGGTCACGGTCGCGAGCACGGCCTGCTTCTGGTCGGCGACGGTCTGCTGCGCCCAGCGCAGGGACTCGCGGATGCCGCGGCCGCGCGGGTCGGCGACGAGCTGTCGCACGATCGCGACCGTCTGGCCGGAGACCTTGCCGGCCAGCAGGCGGTCGACCACGCCGACCTTGGCCGCCGGGTCGGCGAGCTTGCTGCGCAGGGCGAGCTCGAGCTGGGCGTCACTTGCCACGGCGCGGCCCACCTCGAACAGCTCGTCGCTGATCGAGAGGGAACCGGGCGCGCTCTGGGCGATCGCCCGCACGCCCGCCTCTTCCAGGCCGTCGATGATGTCGCCCGGCTCTGACCAGCGCTGCTGCGCCGCGGTGCTGAGCACGGCGAGGGCCGGGGCGGAGACCTTGCCGCTGAAGGCGCGCTCGACGAGCGCGCCCTTCTCCGCGGCTTCGGCCGAGGGGTCGGCGACGGCATTGCGCAGCTGCACCGACGAGCCGAGCAGGCGCGCCAGGGAGAACAGCTCTTCTGCGACGCCGAGGTCGGCAGCGCCGCCCTGCTGCGCGAGGGTGTCTCGCACGGCGGTCAGCGCTTCGCGGGTGGCACTGCCCATCAGGCCTGCGCCCCCGCCTTGCCGTCGCTCGCCTCGAGCTCGGCCAGGAAGCGGTCGACGATGCCCGCCGCCTTCGCGTCGTCCTTGAGGGACTCGCCGATGACACCGGAGGCCAGGTCGATCGCCAGGGTGCCGACCTCGCCGCGCAGCTGCGCGGCGGCCTGCTTGCGCTCGGCCTCGATCTGCGCCTGCGCGTTGGCGGTCACGCGGGCGGCCTCGACGGTCGCCTGCTCCTTCTGCTCTGCCACGATGCGCTTGCCCTCTTCACGGGCCTGCTCCTTGATGGCAGCGGCCTCGCTCCGGGCATCCGCCAGCTGCGCCGTGTACTGCTCGAGCAGCGCCTCCGCCTTGTTCTGCGCCTCGTCGGCCTTCGCGATGTTGCCCTCGATCGCCGCGGCGCGGTCGTCGAGCAGCTTCGTGAAGCTCGGGATGAACTTCCACACGAAGAACACGACCACGACGACGAAGCACAGCGCCGCCCAGATCAGGTCGGACCACTCCGGGATGAGCGGGTTGTGGTTGGTCGTCTCCGCCGCCGCTACGACTGCGTGAACCATCACGCCTCCTTATTGCTCGGTGCGGACGGAACTAGTTGGTGAAGATGAAGTACGTCGCGATGCCGATGAACGCGAGCGCCTCGGTGAACGCGATACCGATCCACATCAGGACCTGCAGGCGCGAGGCGAGCTCGGGCTGGCGTGCGACGCCCTCGATCGTCTTGCCGACGACGATGCCCACGCCGATGGCCGGGCCGATGGCCGCGAGGCCGTAACCGACGGTGGCGATGTTGCCGGAGATAGCAGCGATGTCCACTGTGTGTGTTTTCCTTCCGTGATCGAGACGGCGGTTGCCGGCCCGGTTAGTGCTCGTCCGCCACTGCCAACTGAATGTAGACAGTGGTGAGGATCGCGAAGACGTAGGCCTGCAGCAGGGCGACCAGCACCTCGAAGAGCTGGAACGCGAAGCCGAAGGCGAGGGTGCCGAGGCCGAAGGCCTTGAACGCGACCGGTCCCTCGATGAAGAAGAAGGTCGTCGCGGTGAAGAACAGCACCAGCAGCAGGTGGCCGACGATCATGTTCATCAGCAGTCGCAGGGTCAGCGTGACGGGGCGCACGATGAACGTCGAGATGAACTCGATCGGGGTCACGATGATGTACAGCGGCCACGGCACGCCGGCGGGGAAGAGCGAGTTCTTGAAGAAGTGGCCCGTTCCCTTGCGAACACCTGCGTAGATGAACGCCACATATGACACGGCGGCGAGCAGCAGCGGAACACCGATCACGGAGGAGCCCGCGATGTTCATGAACGGGATGACGCCCGTGATGTTCATGAACAGGACGAAGAAGAAGATCGAGGCGATCAGCGGGAAGAAGCGGCGGCCGTCCTTCTTGCCGAGCAGGTCCTCGACGACGCCGACGCGGATGAAGTCGAGCCCCATCTCAACGACCGACTGGAAGCGCGTGGGCACGAGCTTCATCGAGCGCGTGCCGATCCAGAAGAGGACGATGAGCGCGATCGTGGCGACGACGCGGACCAGCATCACGCGGTTCATCTCGAACACCGTGCCCCCGAAGAGCACCGGACCCGGGAAGAACTCGTCGATGGAAGGGCCGTGGAACTGACCGTCGTTGGCCGAGGCGGAAACCAACAGGTTCACAGCGTTACTGAACAGCGCTATCTCCTGATTCAGGCACCGAGCGCCCGATGAAAGGCGACGATGGAGTTATACAGCCGAGCCCTGCGCGGTGTGCGCCGCGGAGCAGGCAAGGGGATCGGAATCACTCTACAAGAGTTTCGGGCAGCGTCTAATCAATCGGCTGGTAATCGGCGCGGACATCTCGCGATTTCGTGAGCCTGGTCCTATTCTTTCTCGCCCGAATCGGACGAGCCGCGGACACCGGGCGCGACCGCGATCGGAATCCGGCTGCGCAGCACGACGACGACGTCCACGACGAGCGAGCCGATCACGCCCGCGATGATGGACAGGAAGAGCACGTAGCTGTTGATCCACGGCTGGTGCCGCAGCAGCACCGCGATCACGATGAACACGACGAACTTGAGGATCCAGCCGCCGAGCACGATCGCGAAGAAGATCGCAGCGAACAGCTCGCCGCCGGCCCAGCGATTGGCGAACAGGATGCTGGCGGCGGTGATGCCGAGGAACACGAGCCCCATCGCGGCGCCGATGAGCGCGCTCGTCACGCCCACTCCCCCAGCGACCAGCAGGCCGACCACGACGGCGACCACGGCGATGGCGGCGACGATGATCGCGTCCCACTTGAGGGCGGTGCGCATCACACGATTGACGGCGAGCTGGGGGCGCGGGGCGGTCATGAGGCCTCCTTGCGGGCGCGGTCGGTCTCGTCCGGCAGCGTGACCGGAGTCAGGACGGGGCTGCTCGGCGCGGCATCCGTGATCCTCGCCTCGGGCTCGACGCCGTGCGACTCCGCCGCCATGACGGCGCGGCGGCGGCCGAGCGGCGCGAGCGTGACCGCGGTGCACGCGATCAGGCCGACGACGACGAACACGATCGCGACCCAGACGGGAACGACGGGCGCGAACGAGAACAGCAGCATGCCGATCGAGACCACCGCCGTCCAGGCGTAGAAGATCAGCACGGCGTGGAAGTGCGAGTGCCCCATGTCGAGCAGGCGGTGGTGCAGGTGCTTGCGGTCGGCCGCCATGGGCGAGCGGCCCGCGTTCACGCGCCGGATCACCGCGAGGCCGAAATCGAGGAACGGGACGATCAACACGGCGAGCGGCAGCACGATCGGCAGGAACGCGGACACGAGGTGGGTGCGGCCGACGACGTGCTGCAGCGTGGACGGGTCGAACTGGCCCGTCACCGTCACAGCGCTGGCGGCCATCAGCAGGCCGACGAGCAGCGCGCCTGCATCGCCCATGAACATGCGCGCCGGGTGCCAGTTGAGCGGCAGGAATCCGACGCAGGCGCCGATCAGGATCGCGGTGATGACGGATGCCAGGGAGAAGTAGTTCAGCGGGCTCGTGCGCACCGTGATCGAGTAGGTGTACACGAGGAACACGCAGTTCGCGATGATCGCGACGCCGACGACGAGCCCGTCGAGGCCGTCGATGAAGTTGATCGCGTTCATGGTGAGCACGACCACGATGACCGTGATGATCACACTGGTCAGCGGCGACCAGACCGTGAGGCCGCCGAGCGGCAGAGAGAGGATCTGCACGCCCGACCAGGCGACGAGGCCCGCGGCGACCATCTGGCCGGCGAGCTTGGTCATCCAGTCCAGGTCGACGAGGTCGTCGACGACGCCGATCACGACGATCAGCAGGCTGCCGCCGAGGATGCCGAGCACGGGCTTCGGGTCGTTGAAGACGATCTGCAGCAGCGCGAAGCGCGCGGAGAACAGCCAGGCGGCGCCGAAGGCGATGAGCACGCCGAGGAACATCGCGACCCCGCCGAGGCGGGGCGTCGGGCGGGTGTGCACGTCGCGCTCGCGGATCGCCGGGTAGAGCTTGAAGCGCAGGGCGAAGCGGTAGACCGCCCACGACAGCCCGAAGGTCACGAGCGCGGTGAAGAGACCGAGCAGCGCGAGGAGGGTCATGGGGCGTCAGTCCTCCGGGTCGGAGGGCGCAGACTCTGGGGAGGGCTCCGCCTTCGCAGGCACAGCCTGCTCAGCGCCCTCAGCGCCGGACGCGGCCTGGACCTGCTCAGCCGTCTGCAGCTTGTCGCCGATGACGGCACGCAGCTCGTCGGCCGAGACGACGCCCTGGCGCAGAATCCGTACTCCGCTGCCGTCGGCGAGGCCCGTGACGTCGATGATCGTCGAGGACTCGCTGGCACCGGACTCGGCCACGCCGTCGTAGGCGGCGCCGGCAAGGCCCGCGTCGAGGTAGACGGCGATCGACTCGCCGAGCATCTCCTCGGCGGCGGCGGCCGTCTTGGCGGCGGCGAGGCCCGTCTTGTTGGCGCTCGAGACCGCGAGTGGTCCGGTCTCGCCGAGCAGCTCGAGGGTGAGCTTGTGGTCGGGCATGCGCAGGGCGACGGTGCCGTGCGTCTCGCCGAGATCCCAGACGAGCGACGGCTGGGCGCTGAAGACGATCGTGAGGCCGCCGGGCCAGAACGCCTCGGCCAGCTGTCGCGCCTCGTCGGGCACGTTCGCCGCGAGCGCATCGAGCGTCTTGAGGTCGGGGATCAGCACGGGCGGCGGCGACTGGCGGCCGCGGCCCTTCGCGTCGAGCAGCCGCTGCACCGCGGCGGCGTTGAAGGCGTCGGCAGCCACCCCGTAGACCGTGTCGGTGGGGATCACGACGAGCTCACCACGGCCGAGCGCCTGGCGGGCGAGGCGCGTGCCGGTGAGCAGCTCGTCGGGGTCGGAGCAGTCGTAGATCGAGGGCATGACGCCTGAAGTCTATCCACCGCCCCCTGCATCCTCTGTGCGCGCGGTGGAGTTGAGTTCAGGGTCGCAGCGCCGTCGTCGCGCGGTCGCGGCCGGTCAGATCGGGATGGGTGGATGCCGCGCGCCAGCCGTCCGCCGCGAGCAGCGCCCTGATCGCCTCCCCCTGCAGCTCGCCGTGCTCGATCACGAGCAGCGCCCCGGGGTGCGCGAGTCGCAGCGCGGTGCGCGACAGCGCGCGCACGAGGTCGAGCCCGTCGGGGCCGCCGTAGAGCGCCATCGCGGGGTCGAACAGACGCACCTCTGGGTCGCGGGGAATCGCCTCGTCAGGAACGTAAGGCGGGTTCGAGATCACGACGTCGACGCGGCCATCGAGCTGCGACAGCACGGCCGGGTCGGCGAGGTCGCCTTCGATAAGCGTCGCGTTGGCGGCACCGGATGCCGCGAAGTTGCGCCGGGTCCACGGCAGTGCCTCCGGCGATTTCTCGACGGCGAACACCCGCGCGTGCGGCACCTCGACGGCGAGCGACAGCGCGATCGCGCCGCTTCCGGAGCCCAGGTCGACGGCGAGCGGCTCGGGCGAGGCGGCCTGGCGCAACGCGTCGATCGCGAACTGGGCGACATGCTCGGTCTCAGGCCGCGGGACGAACACGCCGGGCCCGACCGCGAGCTCGAGCGAGCGGAACGCGGCGGTTCCCGTGATGTGCTGCAGCGGCTCGCGCGCGGCGCGGCGGGCGGCGAGCTCGCGGACGCGATCGACGATAGAAGCCTCGGCCTGGGCATCCGTCAGGGCCATCGCCTGCACGCGCCCGCGGGAGGCATCCGTCACAAATCCGATGAGCAGGGCGGCGTCGATGCCGGGGGTGGGCACATCTGCCGCGGAAAGCTGAGCGGTGACCTCGCTGAGCAAAGCTCGGATCGTAACGGGCGTCGTGTTCATACCCCCGCAACAATAGGCTTTCCCCATGGCCGAGATTCTTTCTGACATCACCAAGGCAGTGGGCGGAACGCCCCTCGTCAAGCTGAACCGCGTCACCGACGACGCCCCCGCGACCGTGCTCGCGAAGCTCGAGTTCTTCAACCCGGCATCCAGCGTGAAGGACCGCATCGCGGTCGCGATCGTCGACGCGGCCGAGGCCGACGGCGCCCTGGCCGAGGGCGGCACCATCGTCGAGGCGACGAGCGGCAACACCGGCATCGGACTCGCGATGGTCGGCGCGGCCCGCGGCTACAAGACGATCCTCGTCATGCCCGACACGATGAGCGTCGAGCGCCGGCTGATCCTGCGCGCCTTCGGCGCCGAGGTGGTGCTCACGCCCGGTGCTGAGGGCATCAAGGCGTCGATCGCCAAGGTGCAGGAGATCGTGGCGGCGACCGAGGGCGCGATCTGGGCCCGCCAGTTCGAGAACCAGGCGAACCCGACCATCCACTACACCACCACGGGCCCCGAGATCTGGGACGCGACCGGCGGCAACGTCGACGTGTTCGTCGCCGGCATCGGCACGGGCGGCACCATTACCGGTGCGGGCCGCTTCCTCAAGGAGAAGAACCCCGGCATCCGCATCGTCGCGGTCGAGCCGGCCGAGACCGAGATCCTGCGCGGCGGGGCGCACGGCCCGCACAAGATCCAGGGCATCGGCGCGGGATTCGTGCCGGAGGTGCTCGACACCGAGGTCTACGACGAGGTGCTCCCCGTGCCGAGCGACGACGCGATCGCGACCGCGCGCCGCCTCGCGGCGGAGGAGGGCGTGTTCGCCGGCATCTCCTCCGGTGCGGCCGTGTACGCCGCGACCCAGCTCGCCAAGCGCCCGGAGTTCGCCGGCAAGACGATCGTCGCCGTCGTGCCAGACACGGGCGAGCGCTACTTCTCGACCGCGCTGTACAAGCACCTCGCCGAGGCCGACGCCTAAGGTGCCCGCGCACCCCCTTCGTGCGCTGCGCGAGGACATCGCAGCGGTCAAGCGCCGCGACCCGGCCGCGCGCAACGCCGCCGAGATCGTCCTCGCGTACTCCGGCATGCACGCGATCTGGGCGTACCGCCTCGCGCACCGCTGGTGGCGGTCCCCCGGATTGAAGCTGCCGGCGCGTCTGCTGTCACAGCTCGCCCGCTCGGTGACCGGCGTCGAGATCCACCCAGGGGCCGTCATCGGCCGCCGGGTGGTGATCGACCACGGCATGGCTGTCGTGATCGGCGAGACGGCGGTCGTGGGCGATGACGTGCTGATCTACCACGGCGTGACGCTCGGCGGGAATAAGCGCGGCAGCAATGACAAGCGTCACCCGACGATCGGCAGCGACGTCGTGATCGGCGCGGGGGCGAAGCTCATCGGCGACATCTCGATCGGCTCCCACAGCCAGATCGGCGCCAACGCCGTCGTCACCCACGACTTCCCCGAGCACTCGGTGCTCACGGGCGTTCCGGCGATCAACCGCAGCGAGCGGGTATAGCGGGAGTCAGACGGATGCCGTGAGCCGCCTCGGCGCGAGGCATCCGTCTGCTTCCGCTCATCGTTTCGAGACGCACGCCTATGCATGCTCCTCAACGATCGGAGCGGTGTGCCTTACGCCTCGGTGTCGCCGAGGGCGGCGAGGCGGGCCTCCTCGTCGGCCTGGATCGCGGACTCCACCACCGGGTCGAGCGCACCGTTCATGACCTGGTCGAGGTTGTAGGCCTTGTAGCCGGTGCGGTGGTCGGCGATGCGGTTCTCGGGGAAGTTGTAGGTGCGGATCCGCTCGCTGCGGTCCATCGAGCGCACCTGCGATTTACGGGCATCGGATGCCGCGGCATCCAGCTCCTCCTGCTGCTTCGCGAGCAGCCGGGCCCGCAGCACGCGCATCGCGGCCTCGCGGTTCTGGATCTGCGACTTCTCGTTCTGCATCGACACGACGATGCCGGTCGGCAGGTGCGTGATGCGCACGGCCGAGTCGGTCGTGTTCACCGACTGGCCGCCGGGGCCGGACGAGCGGAAGACGTCCACCCGGATGTCGTTCGCCGCGATCTCGATCTCCTCGGGCTCGTCGACCTCAGGGAAGACGAGCACGCCGGCGGTCGAGGTCTGGATGCGGCCCTGTGACTCGGTCGCCGGAACGCGCTGCACGCGGTGCACGCCGCCCTCGTACTTGAGGTGCGCCCAGACGCCGTCCGCGGGGTCGGTCGCGTTCGACTTGATCGCGACCTGCACGTTCGTGTAGCCGCCGAGGTCGGTGGCATCCGCCTCGAGGATCTCGGACTTCCAGCCCTTCGAATCCGCGTAGTGCACGTACATGCGCAGCAGATCGGCCGCGAAGAGCGCGGCCTCCTCACCGCCGGCGCCGCCTTTGATCTCGAGGATCACGTCGCGGCCGTCGTCGGGATCGCGCGGGATCAGCAGGCGCCGCAGCTTCTCCTGCGCGGCGGTCTGCTTCTCCTCGAGGCCGGGGATCTCCTCGGCGAAGGCCTCGTCCTCGCGGGCGAGCTCGCGTGCGGCATCCAGATCGTCCACCGACTGCTGCCAGTCCTCGTAGGCCTTCTTGATCTGCGAGAGCTCGGCGTAGCGGCGGTTGACCTTCTTGGCGCGCGCCGCATCGGCGTGCAGGGCCGGGTCGGCGAGCTGCTGCTCGAGATCGCTGAATTCCTCGAGCAGTCCTGAGACCGACTCGAACATCAGCGGTGGTTGTTCTCGTTGCCGTGCGAGTGCCCGTTGCCGCCAGAGGTCGGGATCGACTTCTGCATCTGCACGAGGAACTCCACGTTCGACGAGGTCTCCTTCAGCTTGCCGAGCACGACCTCGAGCGCCTGCTGCTGGTCGAGGCCCGCGAGGGCACGGCGCAGCTTCCAGGTGATCTTGACCTCGTCGGGCGAGAGCAGCATCTCCTCGCGGCGCGTGGACGACGCGTTCACGTCGACGGCCGGGAAGATGCGCTTGTCGGCGAGCTGGCGCGAGAGGCGCAGCTCGCTGTTACCGGTGCCCTTGAACTCCTCGAAGATGACCTCGTCCATCTTGGATCCGGTCTCGACGAGCGCGGTCGCGAGGATCGTGAGCGAGCCGCCGTGCTCGATGTTGCGCGCGGCGCCGAAGAAGCGCTTGGGCGGGTACAGCGCGGAGGCGTCGACGCCGCCGGACAGGATGCGACCGGATGCCGGGGCGGAGACGTTGTACGCACGGCCGAGTCGCGTGATCGAGTCGAGCAGCACGACGACGTCGTGGCCGAGCTCGACGAGGCGCTTGGCGCGCTCGATGGCGAGCTCGGCGACCGTCGTGTGGTCCTCGGCGGGGCGGTCGAAGGTCGAGGCGATGACCTCGCCCTTCACCGTGCGCTGCATGTCGGTGACCTCTTCGGGCCGCTCGTCGACGAGCACGACCATGAGGTGGACCTCGGGGTTGTTCGTCGTGATCGCGTTCGCGATCTGCTGCAGCACGATCGTCTTGCCGGCCTTGGGCGGTGCGACGATGAGGCCGCGCTGCCCCTTCCCGATCGGGGCGACCAGGTCGATGATGCGCTGGGTCAGCTTCTCGGGCACCGTCTCGAGGCGCAGGCGCTCCTGCGGGTAGAGCGGGGTGAGCTTGCCGAACTCGACACGGCTCGCCGCCTCGTCGACGGTCTGGCCGTTGATCGAGTCGACGCGCACGAGTGCGTTGTACTTCTGGCGGGAGTTGTTCTCGTTCTCGCGCGGCTGGCGGATCGCGCCGACGACGGCGTCGCCCTTGCGCAGGCCGTACTTCTTGACCTGGCCGAGCGAGACGTAGACGTCGCTCGCCCCCGCGAGGTAGCCGGTGGTGCGCACGAAGGCGTAGTTGTCGAGGACGTCGAGGATGCCGGCGACGGGGATCAGCACGTCGTCTTCGCTCAGCTCGATCTCGGCGTCGTCGCCGCCGGGGGCACCGCGGCGCTTGCGGTCGCGGTAGCGGCTGCGACGGCCGCCCTCGCCCTGCTCGCCGTCCTGCTTGTTCTGGTTGTTGTTGCCCTGGCCGTTCTGGCCGCCCTGCTGGGCCTCGGGCTTGTCTGCCTCTTTGGCGGGCTGCTGCTCGCCGCTCTGGCCGCCGTTGCTCTGGCCGTTGTTCTCGCGGTCGGCGCGGTTGCGGTTCCGGTTGCGGCGGTTGCGGCGGCCGCGGCCGCCTTCGCCCTCGCCACCCTGCTGGCCGTTCTCGTCGGAGGAGTCGGCAGATGCCTCGCCCTCTGCCGCCTCGGACTGAGCGGGCGGCTCGCCGCGGCCCGCCTGGCGCTGCTCGGCGACCGCGTCGAGCGCGGAAAGCAGCGACTCGACACCGGTCTGGCCCGCGTTCACGTGGCCGGCGGCCGCCGTGACGGCGCCGCCGGTGGAGGCGCGACGGGAGCGGCGCGCGGGGCGGGTGGATGCCTCGGGCTCGGTCGCCTCGGTAGGCTCCGCCGTCTCGGCGACGGTCGGCGCCTGCTCGGCAGGAGAGTCTGCCTGGGGAAGCTCGAGCGGCAGCTCGACGGCAGGCTCCGCCGGCGTCTCGACGACGGGCGCCTCCGTTGCGGAATCCGTCTCGATGGCCTCGACCACGGCGTCTGAGGCGGCGCCGCGCGCTGCGTCAATGGCCGCAATGAGCTCGCCCTTGCGCAGCTTCGCGCCGCCGGCGATGCCGAGCTGGGTCGCGAGGGCCTGCAACTGCGGAACGCGCAGCGAGTTGAGGTCGACGTCAGCGGATTCGGCGCTGATCAGATCAGTCACTTGTCAGGGATTCCTATCTCCGAAGGGCGCATGAGGGCCACATCGGGAAAGCACTCGCATCGACTCTGTTGCGCGGCGGAACGTTTCGCCGCTGGGTAGGACTCGGGTTGGATCAACTCGATTGCGAGGCGTACGTGTTTCTGATTCACCCGCAGATTCCGATTCGCCGGCGAGCCGGGACTTCGGTGGGTGATGCGCCCTATCCTAACACCCACGGGTGGGCACCCGATGCGCCACGCGCGCGAGCGCAGAGCGCCCGCGAGTCAGCATCCGTCATGCAACAGTCTGTGCGCGGAACACCCTGCGATATGCACCTGGCGTCACGCCGAGGACCTGACCGAACTGCGCCCGGAAGTTGCTTGTGCTGGGGAATCCGGTCTGTGCAGCGATCCGGTCCACCGTGTGATCGGTTGTCTCCAGCAGTTCCTGTGCATGGCGGAGTCGCACGCCGCTGACCCACTGCATGGGGCTCTGCCCCGTCTCATCCTTGAACCGACGGGTCAGGGTGCGCGCGCTCATGCCCGCCGCTTCTGCGATGTCCGCGAGCGCGAGATTGCGGTGCGCGTTGGCCTCGATCCAGGCGAGCGTCCGCCCGAGGGTCGTTCGAGACGGCGGGCGATTCCGAACAATGTACTGCGCTTGCCCTCCTGGCCGGTGCAGCGGGGCGACGGCCAAGCGGGCCGCATCCGCCGCGATGGCAGTTCCGTAATCGCGCTCGACGATGTGCAGGCACAGATCGAGTCCGGATGCCGCGCCCGCCGAGGTGAGGATGTCGCCACTGTCCGTGTAGAGCACGTCGGCATTGAGACGAATAGCCGGATACCTGGATGCGAACTCGTCCGCGACGAGCCAATGGGTCGTCGCGTCCCGACCGTCGAGCAAGCCGGCCTCTGCGAGGCTGAACGCGCCCACGCAGATGGACGCGATCCGCGTCTTCCGCCCCGCAGCGGCTTGCAATGCGGCAAGGACCTCAGGCGACGCCGGCGCGAACGGATCGTTCCTGCCCGGCACGACGATGAGATCGGCGCGATCGAGTGCGTTCAGCCCCTCATCGATCGCCAACCGCAGCGGCCCCGCCTGAACTGACGGTTCCTGGCCGGCGACGAGAAGCCGGTAGCCGGGCCTTCCGTCCGGCAGGCGAACGCGCCCGAACGTTTCGATGGCCGTGGCCATATCGAACGCAATCGCATCTGGAAGAGCGAGCACAGCGACCGTGTACATCCGTGAATTTTAGAACGAATATCGGTGTCTAGATTCAGGCATAAGTCGTCTATATAGCCGTCGCGGCGTACGCCTGCTCGGCCAGAGGATGAGAACGACCCCTCAATGAACAGGAATCCCCCATGCCTCAGCTCCGCGCCCAGTTCGTGCTCTTCGACGGATTCGACCCCCTCGACGTCATCGCCCCGTTCGAGGCCCTCGTCGCAGGCAGCGATGTCCTCGCCGGTGCCCTGTCCGTCGAGTTGGTGAGCGCGGCCGGCCCAGGTCCCGTGCAATCCGGACTCCCCCAGATCGCGCTCACGGCGACTGCCGCCCTCGACCCCCATGCCCCCGGCTACATCCTCGTCCCCGGAGCGGTCGGTCCCGTCGACGGCGACCCGGACGCCGGGGACGAGACCATCCCCGTGCTCCTGGCCAGATTCGCCGCGAGCGAGGCCATGCCGCTGATCGCTCGCGCACTCGACGACTCGGAGGTCACCGTTGCGGCGTACTGCGGGGGCTCGCTCGCTCTCGCGATGGCCGACCTGATCGAAGGCCGCACCGCAACCACCCACGTCCTCGGCATCGACATGCTCGATGCCACCGGGGTGAATGCCGTTCGTGCGCGCGTGGTGGACGACGGCGACCTCATCAGCGGCGGCGGCGTCACCTCAGGACTCGACGTCGCCCTGTATCTGCTCGAACGCGATTTCGGCTCGACGACCGCACACGCGGTCGAGGAGCTGTTCGAGTACGAACGACGCGGCGTCACCGTGCGAACCGAACGACCGGCGGCGGCCTGACCAGACGCATCCACGCTCACCCAACGAACGGAAAGAGACAAGACGAATGAGCGCCATCACCGGAACCTGGTTGCTGCGTATGAAAACCCCTGTCGGGACCATCGAGGCCGAGTACCGCTTCGAAGAGGACGACGGGGTGCTCTGCGGCAGCGCACGAGGCAATGGAGAGACCACACCGCTCACGGACATCGCCGTCACGGACGGCGCAGAGGGCGAACGCGTCACCTGGCGGCAGCGGATAACGAGACCGCTCCGCCTCAATCTTGAGTACGACGTCATCGTCACCGGCGACACCCTGGTCGGCGAGTCCCGCGCCGGACGACTGCCACGCAGCCGCGTCACCGGCGAACGAGCGCACGCATGAGCGCCTTCCTGCTCTCGGTCCATGTGCTGGCCGCCATCCTCGCCATCGGTCCTGTCTCCATCGCCGCGAGCATGTTCCCGCGATTCGCTCGCATCGGGCTTGCGGCACCCGATGACCTGAAAGCCGGCGCCGCCGCGCACATCCTGCATCAGATCACGCGGGTCTACGCAGTCATTGGCGTGCTTGTGCCCGTATTCGGCATCGCCACCGGCGCCAGCAACGGCGCTCTCGGCGACACCTGGCTGATCGTCTCCATGATCCTCACCGCCATGGCCGCGGCACTCCTGATCGTCCTCATCCTGCCGAATCAAACACGCGTGATCCAGGCGCTCGATGCCGGTGCGGACGGACTGCGCGACCCGGCACTCGACGGGATCACACGCCGACTCGGAATGCTGACGGGCGTGTTCAACCTGCTCTGGGTGATCGTGGTCGTCCTCATGATCTACCGCCCCGGATCGACGACGGGCGTCGGGCTGTGAACCCGCGGCGCATCCTGCAAATCGTCGGCACTGCGGAGCTCATCACGCTCGCACTGATGCTCGCGAACCTCGCCACCGTCCACCTGCCGGCGGTGTCGCACCTGCTCGGACCGCTCCACGGGCTCGCATATACCGGCACGGTCATTGTGGCTGCCCTCGTCAGCGGTGGGCATCACCGCGTCTGGCTGTGGTCGCTCGTCCCGGGAATCGGAGGCCTTCTCGCAGCCCGCGTCGCGTCCCCAACGGAGACGGCCCGACGCTTCCCAGGCGACGAGCTATAGGGCAGGCACGGATGCGGTTCCCTGAGCCACCGTCGCGCCCTTGAAGTCAACCGCGAGCATGAGCGTCTCCCACGGCACGGGCGATGTCGCCGCGACCAGCTCGGCTGCGGCCAGCCGATCGGCCGGCCGCTCGCAGAGCACGAGTACGCTCGGCCCCGCGCCCGAGACGACGGCCGGAAAGCCCGCGTCGCGCAGCAGGCGCACGAGCGCGTGCGTGTCGGGCATGGCGGCGGCGCGGTAGTCCTGGTGCAGCTTGTCCTCGGTGGCCGAAAGCAGCAGCTCGGGGCTCTGGATGAGCGCCGCGATCAGCAGTGCCGACCGTGACAGATTGAACACCGCGTCTTCGTGAGGGACCTGCGCGGGCTGCAGCGAGCGTGCGAGCTTCGTCGGCACGGTGTGCGCCGGCACGAATACGACCGGCGAGACGCCGCGGTGCACGTTGAGCTTCTTGTGCTGCGGGCCGCTCGGCTCGAGCCAGGCGATCGTGAGCCCGCCGAAGAGGGCGGGGGCGACGTTGTCCGGATGCCCCTCAAGCTCGGTCGCGATCGCGAGCAGCTCGGCCGAGCCGAGCTCGACGATGCCCTCGAGCAGCCCCTTGGCCGCCATGATGCCGCCGACGATCGCGGCGCCCGATGAGCCGAGGCCTCGGCCGTGCGGGATCGCGTTGTGCGCGACGATGTCGAGGCCGGGCACCATCGCGCCTTTGCGGCTCAGCACATCGAGAATGACGGATGCCACGAGATTCGAGGCATCCGTCGGAACGGAGCCGTCCGAGCCCACGCCCCTGACCGTGACGCGCACGCCGGGCGTCCCCGAGACGGTCGCGTCGATCTCGTCATAGAGCGACAGCGCGAGGCCGAGGGTGTCGAAGCCGGGACCCAGGTTGGCCGTGGTGGCGGGCACGCGCACGTGCACACGGCGGCCGACCGGGATCGCCGGCCTGGGCATCATTCCGCCGGGGTCGGCCCCGGAGGTCATCTTGCGCGATGACGCGGCGGAGCCTGCGTCGGCGGGAACCGCCGACTCCGAATTCATACAGCGGCTCCGACGGGCGCCTTCTCGAGGCCGATCGCGCCGGCGACGGCGTCGGCCGAGACCTCGACGACGGTCGGCTGCACCTCGGATCCGTCGGCCTGGCGCAGGGCCCACTGCGGGTCCTTGAGGCCGTGGCCCGTGACGGTGATCGTCACGACCGAGCCCTCGGGGATCGCGCCGGCGGCGGCCCGCTCGAGCAGCCCGGCGACACCGATGGCGCTCGCGGGCTCGACGAAGACACCGACCTCGGCCGCGAGCAGCTTCTGCGCCGCGAGGATCGTCTCGTCATCGATGGCGCCGAAGTAGCCGTTGGTCCTGTCGCGCGCCTCGAGCGCGAGGCCCCACGAGGCCGGGTTGCCGATGCGGATCGCGGAGGCGACCGTCTCAGGGTCCTTCACGGGGTGGCCGAGCACGATCGGGGCCGAGCCGGCGGCCTGGAAGCCGTACATGCGGGGCAGCTTGGTCGTCGCGCCGCGCTCAAGCTCCTCGACGAAGCCGCGGGTGTACGCGGTGTAGTTGCCGGCGTTGCCGACGGGGATGAAGTGGAAGTCGGGGGCGTCGCCGAGGCGCTCGACGATCTCGAAGGCCGCCGTCTTCTGGCCCTCGATGCGGTCGTTGTTGACCGAGTTGACGAGGTGCACGGGGTACTCGGCGGCGAGCTCGCGCGCGACGTCGAGGCAGTCGTCGAAGTTGCCCGTGAGCTGCACGATCTCGGCGTCGTGCACGATCGCCTGGCTGAGCTTCCCGAGCGCGATCTTCCCCTCGGGGATGAGCACGACGGCCTTGATGCCCGCGTGGGCGGCGTAGGCGGCCGCCGATGCCGAGGTGTTACCGGTCGAGGCGCAGATGACGGCCTTCGCGCCGGCCTCGACGGCCTTCGAGATCGCCATCGTCATGCCGCGGTCCTTGAAGGAGCCCGTCGGGTTCATGCCCTCGTACTTGATGTACACGCGGGCGCCCGTGCGCTTCGAGAGCGCCGGGGCCTCGATCAGAGGCGTGCCGCCCTCGCCGAGGGTGACGATCGGGGTGGCATCCGTCACATCGAGGCGGTCGCGGTACTCGTGCAGGACTCCCTGCCACTGATGGGCCACTTGCTTTACGCTCCTTCGATCCGCAGCACGTGGGCGATCGAGGTGACCGCCGCGCTGGCGCGCAGAGCCTCGACGGTCGCGGCGAGCGACGCCTCGAGGGCTGCATGGGTTCCGATGACCAGGGTAGCCGTCGGCGGCTTCTCGCCCGCCGTGCCTGCCGCCCCGGCCGACGACTGCACGACGGTCTCGATCGACGCGCCGTTCTCGGCGAAGATGCGGGCGATCTCGGCGAGCACGCCGGGCTGGTCGGCGACGTGCAGCGTCACGTGGTAACGCGTCACGGCGGCCGAGACGGGCAGCACGGGCAGGTCGGCGTGCGTGGATTCCGCGACGCCGGGGCCGCCCGCCACGTGTCGACGCGCCGCCGAGACGACGTCGCCGAGCACGGCGGACGCGGTCTGGATGCCGCCCGCGCCGGCGCCGTAGAACATGAGGTCGCCCGCGGCCTCGGCCTGCACGAACACGGCGTTGTTCACGCCGTGCACCGCGGCGAGCGGATGCCGGTGCGGCACGAGCGCGGGGTAGACGCGCGCCGACACCGCGGCCTCGCCGGTGGCCGGGTCGGCGATGCGCTCGCAGATCGCGAGCAGCTTGACGACATAGCCCATGCTGCGGGCGAGGTCGACCTGCTCCTTCGTGACGTCTTCGATGCCTTCGCGGTAGACGGCGTCGAGCGGCACGTTGGTGTGGAAGGCGAGCCCCGCGAGCAGCGCCGCCTTGGCGGCCGCGTCGTAGCCGCCGATGTCGGCGGTCGGGTCGGCCTCTGCGTAGCCCAGCTCGGTGGCCACGGCGAGGGCGTCGCCGAGCTCGTCGCCGCCCGTATCCATGCGGTCGAGGACGAAGTTCGTGGTGCCGTTCACGATGCCGAGGATGCGGGTGACCGAGTCGCCGGCGAGGCTGTCGCGCAGCGGCCGGATGATCGGGATCGCCCCGCCGACCGCCGCCTCGTAGTACAGCTGCGCGCCGACTTGGCCGGCCAGGTCGAACAGCTCGGTGCCGTGCGTCGCGAGCAGCTGCTTGTTGCCCGTGACGACGTCGGCGCCCGAGTTCAGCGCCTTGATGATCAGCTCGCGCGCGGGCTCGATGCCGCCCATCAGCTCGACGACGATGTCGGCGCCGAGGATCAGCTGTTCGGCATCCGTCGTGAACAGCTCGCGCGGCAGGGCCGCGTCGCGCTTCTTGTCGAGGTCGCGCACCGCGATGCCCGCGAGCTCGACGCGCGCTCCGATGCGGCTCGACAGCTCGTCGCCGTTCTCGAGCAGCAGCCGCGCGACCTGCGCGCCGACGGTGCCGCCGCCGAGCAGCGCGATCCGCAGCGTTCGGTATTCGATCACAGGCTCACTCCAGCGTCGTGGGAAAGAAGGTCTTCCTCCGTCTCGCCGCGCACGATCAGACGGGCGGCCCCGTCGCGCACGGCGACGACAGCCGGGCGCGGCAGGTAGTTGTAGCGACTCGACAGGGAGAAGCAGTACGCGCCGGTCGCCGGGACGGCCAGTAGGTCGCCGGGAACGAGGTCGCCGGGCAGGTAGTCGGCGTCGACGATGATGTCGCCGGACTCGCAGTGTTTGCCCGCGATGCGGACGAGCGCCGGTGCGGCATCCGATCGCCTCGACACCAGCCGCACGCTGTAGTCGGCCTGATAGAGCGCGTACCGGGCGTTGTCGCTCATGCCGCCGTCGACGCTCGCGTACAGCCGCGTGGCCGTGCCGCCCTGCTCGGCGGGCAGAGCGACCTCGACGGGCTTGGTCGTGCCGAGCTCGTAGAGCGTGACGCCCGGGGTGCCGATGATCGAGCGGCCAGGCTCGAAGGCCAGGTGGGGCACCGGGATGCCGAGCTCGGCGCAGGTTTCGGCGACGGTGCTGACGATGTGGGCGGCGAGCTCGTCGATCGGCGTCGGGTCGTCGGCCGTCGTGTAGGCGATGCCGAAGCCGCCGCCGAGGTTCAGCTCCGGAACGGGGCCGCCGTCGAGCAGGCGCGCGTGCATGGCGAGCAGGCGGCGGGCGGATTCCGCGAACCCGTCAGACCCGAAGATCTGCGAGCCGATATGGCAGTGCAGGCCCACGAAGTCGAGCGAATCGTGGGCACGGATGCCTGCCACGATGCGCTCCACCTGCTCGAGCGGCAGACCGAACTTCTGGTCCTCGTGGGCGGTCGCGAGGAAATCGTGGGTGTGCGCGTGCACGCCCGAGTTGACGCGCAGGCGCACCCGCTGGCGGCGGCCGTGGCGCGTCGCGGCCTCGGCTACCCGCTCGATTTCCTGCTCAGAGTCGATGACGATCGTGCCGAGCCCCACGCTCACCGCGCGGTCGATCTCGGTGAGGGACTTGTTGTTGCCGTGCAGGCCGAGGCGCGCGGCATCCACGCCTGCGGCGAGCGCGACGGCGAGCTCGCCCGCGCTGCACGTGTCGACGTTGAGGCCGGCCTCGGTGACCCAGCGGGCGATCTCGGTCGACAGGAACGCCTTGCCCGCGTAGTAGACGGTCACCGTGGTGCCGGCGGCTTCCGCGGCGGCGGCGAAGGCGGCCAGGGTGCGGGCGGCTCGGGCCTTGGCATCCGTCTCATCGATCACATAGAGCGGGGTGCCGAACTGCGCCTTCAAGTCGGTCGCGCGCACTCCCCCGATGCTGACGACGCCGTCGGGATCGCGGCTCGTGCTCGCCGGCCAGATCGCGGCGGGCAGTTCGTTCGCGTCGTCGGGAACGGCGAGCCAGCTCGGCGCCAGGGGGTTGGTGGCCACGGGTGTCCTCTGTCGTTCGGGGATTCCGATCGAGTTTATCGGCCTCGCCTGGGCGCTCAGGACTTCATGATGGGGCGCTTCCATGCCAGCGCCGTCGCCGAGACGCGCAAAAACGGGGCTCTGCGCGATCAGAAGCCCGTTTTCGCGCGTCTCGGCGGAGCCTCCGATGCCGAGCTCAGCCGCGCCAGCCGCGCAGCGTGAGCGCTTCGCGGGTCATGCGCTCGACATCGGCGGCCGTGTGGTGCTTGCGCACCCTGATCACGGTCCACCCCGCGAGCACGAGCTTGTTGTAGCGATCGACGTCGATGCCCGACCAGCGGTCCTTGTGCCAGCGCTCACCCTCATATTCGATGACCACCTTGAAGCGCCGGTAGACGAGGTCGCCGATCGCGATGAGCTTCCCGTCCGACCCGTAGATGCGCAGGTTGCGCTCGGGCTCCGGCAGCCCGGCGCGCAGGATCACCAGACGCACCCAGGTCTCGCGCGGCGACCATACGTTCTCCCTGAGCTGAGGAAGCGCCTCGCGCAGCTTGCGGACCCCACGGCCGGAACCGTATGCCGCGAGCGCGCGCTCGAGATGACGCGGCGCGGCGAGCAGGAAGGGCTTGTCTGACAGCATCCGATCACCTGCCTGAATGAGTTCATCCACTTCCAGAACGGATGCCAACTCGCACCACACCTCGGCGAGAAAGCGCACGCGGCGGCCGTTGATCCATGACGTCTCGGCGCCCTTCGCGGTGTGCCCGATCACGTTCGAGCCGCGCGGGGTGTAACGCCCGGGTGCCGTCACGTGTACGACGGGCTGCTCAAGCCTCGTGGGTAGTGGGACCCCCGCTATGCGCGCCGCTGTCGGCCCGCTGAAGAACCAGCCGCGCGGCATCCGTGTCTGATACGCATCGCAGAGGAGTTCGAACCGCCTGTCGTCGTCAACATCTATCCAGAGCGCATGGGGAAGGCGCACACCATGAAAGGGATTCGCGAGATCGGATGCTCTGAGGCGATCTCGGGTAAGCCCTGCCGCATCGGCCGCGGCCACGGTGAACGGGGTGCCAGAGAGGTGATCGGGCAGTGCTGCTGGGTGGCGCATGCCGGAAGTCTGGCGAGGCGGCGGGTGGCGGCGTCTCGAGCGGGCCCGCTTTCTTGGACAACGGGCTCGCTGTCGCGCCTGTGCTGGGGAAGAGCGGCGCAACACGCGGCCTTTGCGCAGGGATCGGCCGTGGGCGGCGTTCTCACCGAGACGCGCAAAAACGGGGCTCTGCGCGATCAGAAGCCCGTTTTCGCGCGTCTCGGCGAGGCGTCCGCGTCTCGGCGAGGCGGGTGCGGCCCACGCGGCGCGTCTCGGCGAGGCTCGCGCGTCTCGGCGAGGCGGGCGCGGCCCACGGGCGGAGCGGCGAGGGGGCAGGAAGCCGACGGCTAGTCCGCGGGGCAGGCGCCGTGCGTCTGGAAGGTCTTCGGGTCGAGGGAGAAGTCGGTCGCCTGGAAGCCGATCGCCGCCTTGCTGCGCTCAATCGTGATGTCGCCGACGTCGAGTCCGGCGGGCAGGTACGGCGCGATGCAGACGTTGACCGGCTTGCCGTCGAAGATGCCGCCGAGCAGGGATTTCACGTCGAAGTGCACTGGACCTGACGTGACGTTGACGGATTCCGGGTAGAGGCGGATCATCGCGCCGTCGGCGACGGGGCGCACCGCCGCCGAGTAGCTGAGCGGCAATCCGAGCACCTGTGCCGTCGCCATATAGGTGACCGTCTTGGCGCTCAGCGCGATCGATGCCGTCGGGTCGGGCAGCGACACGAGGCTGTTCACCGCGGCCTGCGAGACGTGCAGCGTGCCGCGCGCCGAGCCCAGCACGGGTGCGGTACGGAAGGAGCGGTCGATGCGCACGTCGTTCGCCTCGACCGTCGCCGAGACGGAGCCCCGGGCGGTCGTGATGGCGGGGGCATCCACCTGCACCTGGTCGAAGCGCCCGGCCGCATACTGCGCCAAGAACGAGAAGCCGCGCACATGCACCTCGAGGCCCGGCGCCGTCACCCCCGCGGGAAGCGAGTTCGCGATCTCGGCTTCCATGCGCCTTTCGGCATATGCCCTCAGCGTGGCGTCGGCGCCGAAGGCCACCGCCACCACTGCGAGGAGGACGACGACAAGCCACGCGAGACGACGCATGCCGATCGCTACATCTTCTCCGGAGCAGAGACGCCGAGCAGCCCGAGGCCGTTGCGGATGACCTGGCCGGTCGCGTCGTTCAGCCACAGGCGCGTGCGGTGGATCGGCTCGACGGGCGCTTCACCCAGCGGGATGACGCGGCAGCTGTCGTACCAGCGGTGGTACAGCCCGGCGATCTCCTCGACGTAGCGGGCGACGCGGTGCGGCTGGCGCAGCTCCGCCGCCTGGGCGACGACGCGCGGGAACTCCTGCAGCGCGCCGAGCAGCGCCGACTCGGTCTCGTGCGTCAGCAGCTCGGGCGCGAACTCACTGCGATCCACGCCCGCCGCAGCCGCGTTGCGCGCGACGGACTGCGTGCGCGCGTGCGCGTACTGCACGTAGTACACCGGATTGTCGTTGCTGCGCTTGGCGAGCAGGTCGAGGTCGAGGTCGAGCGGGGTGTCGCTCGACGACCGCACGAGCGAATAGCGGCCGGCATCCACCCCGACGGCGTCGACCAGGTCGTCGAGCGTGACGATGTTGCCCGCGCGCTTGCTCATTCGCACCGGCTGGCCGTCCTTGAGCAGGTTGACCATCTGCCCGATGAGGATCTGCAGGTTCACGCCCGGCTGGTCGCCGAACGCGGCCGCCATCGCCATCATGCGGCCCACATAGCCGTGGTGGTCGGCGCCGAGCATGATGATGTTCTGCTCGAAGCCGCGCTCGCGCTTGTTCTGGTAGTAGCCGATGTCGCCCGACATATAGGCGGGCTCGCCGTTCGAGCGGATGATGACCCGGTCGCGGTCGTCGCCGAACTCGGTCGTGCGCAGCCAGGTCGCGCCGTCCTGCTCGAACACATGCCCCTGCGCGCGCAGCTGCTCGATCGCCTTGTCGACGGCGCCCGAGGTGTGCAGCGAGTCCTCGTGGAAGAACACGTCGAAGTCGACGCCGAACGAGTGCAGCTTCTGCTTGATCTCCTCGAACATGAGGTTCACGCCGATCGAGCGGAAGACCTCCTGCTGCTCATCGCGCGACAGCGCGGCGAGGTCGCCGTCGTAATCGCTGACGACCTGCTTCGCGATGTCCGCGATGTAGGCGCCGCCGTAGCCGTCCTCCGGCGTCGGCTCGCCGAGATAGCTGGCGAGCAGGCTGCGCGCGAAGCGGTCGATCTGCGAGCCGTGGTCGTTGAAGTAGTACTCGCGGGTCACGAGCCCGCCTTCGGCCTGCAGGATGCGCGCCAGGCTGTCGCCGACGGCCGCCCAGCGCACCCCGCCCATGTGGATCGGCCCCGTGGGGTTCGCGCTCACGAACTCGAGGTTGATGGTGATGCCGTCGTAGAGGTGGCCGTGGCCGTAGGCATCCCCCGCCTCCACGATGGTCTTCGCCAGCTGGCCCGCGGCCGCCGCGTCCAGACGGAAGTTGATGAAGCCCGGGCCGGCGATCTCGGCGGATGCGACCCCGGGCAACGACGACGCGGCTTCGGCGATCTCGGTCGCGAGCTCGCGCGGATTCGTGCCGAGTGGCTTCGCCAGCTTGAGCGCGACGTTGGTGGCCCAGTCGCCGTGCTCGCGGTTCTTCGGCCGCTCGAGCGTCACGTCGGACTCGGCGAACTCCGGCCCGTCGTTCTCGCCCCGGCGTCGCGCGACGATGGGCGCGACGAGGGCGAACAGGGCAGCGGAAAGCTCGGCGGGAGTCACAAATAACGATTCTATGGGAGCGCATTTCGCGGGTCCTGAGAAGGCCGGGCCGCTTGATAGGCTCGCGGCCAACGCGTGCCACTACCCCTTGCACGGCACGGATGCCTCGAACGAAAGCGCCCGCCCAATGCCCTCCGCTCGTCCCGCCCTCCGTCTCACGACCGCCCTCGCCGCCGCTGCCGTGACGGCAACGCTGCTCGCCGGCTGCGCGCCCGCGTCAAGCACCACGAAGGACACGTCGAAGCCGGGAAGCAGCTCGAGCGCAGCGCCCACCGACACCGACACGAGCGCCGCGTCGCCGACCCCGACGCCTACCCCGACCCCGACGCCCGTCACCCTGCAGCAAGGCCAGATCTGGACGGCGCAGCAGGTCTATGACTTCAACCCGAATTTCTCGCCGGATCCGAACTACAAGCTCGCCGACGGCAGCGCCGCCGCGAAGCTCGTGCAGCTGAGCGGCGTGAGCTTCGGATGGGTGAACCAGACCAGCGGCGACACCATCGAGGTCGCCGTCGCGCACCCGTCTGCCGAGAATGTCGACCAGTTCAGCGGCGCGGTCGCGTCGAGCGGCGCGCAGCAGGTGCCGATCGACGGCGCGCCGGCAGGGACCGTCAGCTACTTCACCGTCGCCGACGGGGTCGGCACGCTGCAGATCTTCACGGACAACGGCTACTGGGTCGTCGTCGACTCGAAGACCTTCCTCGAACCTGGCGACAGCTATCAGATCGCCAGCGACGTGATGGGGAACCTGAAGTAGCTCCCCCACGGAGCATGGCGTGGTTGCGCTGCTGCGATCCGCAATGCGCGCCTCGGATCCGAGCAGCGCCGGCCGCTTAGCGGCGGTGACCCAGTGGGTCACCGCGCGGCCGGCGCCGAGCGAGCTACGCTCGCGAGGGCGGATCCGAGCAGCGCAACCGCATTAGCGGCCCACGCGTGCGACGCGCTCGGCCAGCGCGTCGGGGGTGAGGCGCGCGAGCGCCACGATCAGCTTGTAGCGCAGACTCGGGATCGAGACCGCGCGCCCACGCATGGTGTCGATCAGGGCGGCGTGCACGACGTCGGGCGCTGAGAGCCACAGGAAGTCCGGCACCGCGTTCTCGAGCACCGCGGGGCGCGCCTCTGCACCGGGAAGAGCCGCGGTGTGGGCATCCGTCGCCAGCCTCTGATGGAATTCGGTGCGCACGAAACCGGGCGCGATCGCCGTGACCCGAACGCCGCGCCGCTTGTACGCCACGTTCGCCCACCGGCTGAAGGTGAGCAGCCACGCCTTCGCGGCGCTGTACGTGCCGCGCGGAGTGAAACCCGCGACCGAGGCGATGTTGATGATCGTGCCGGCGCCGGCCGGCAGCATGTGCCCGAGCGCCGCGTGCGTGAGGCGCAGCGGCACCTCGACGAGCATCGACAGCAGCTCGAGCTCGTCGTCGACCGGGTTCTGGTCGAAGTCGCGGGCGAGACCGAAGCCCGCATTGTTGACGAGCACATCGATGCGGCCGACGGATGCCGCAACGCGCGCCTCCGCCGCCTTGACGCCCGCCTTCGTCAGCAGGTCCGCGGGAAGCACCTCGACCTCGACGTCGTGGGCGGCGCGCAGCTCTGCGGCGAAGTCCTCGAGCCGGGCGGCATTGCGGGCGACCAGCACGAGGTCGAGGCCGTCGGCCGCGAGCTGGCGCGCGAACTCGGCGCCGATGCCGCTCGAGGCCCCCGTGATCAGGGCGCGGGTTCCGATCGCTCGGTTCAGGGGCATTGCCTCACGATAACCGCACTTGACATTTCATACTAACGATATATCGTTAACGTGTCTTTGAAGGTCAAAGACCTGTTTATAGAAAGGTCGACCGATGCGATACGACAACATGTCTCATCACGACAACACCGGACATCACGACTTCCACGGCCGGGAGGCGCGCGGCTTCCACGGCCGCCCCGACTTCGAGGGCGCCCACCACCATCACGATGACCCGCGCTTCGGCGGCGGCCCCTTCGGCGGCCGCGGCATGCGCGGCGGCTTCGGCGGTTTCGGGCCGAGCTTCGACCCTGCGGACTTCGCCCGGGGCGGCCGCGGCCGTCGCCGCGCCTCCCGCGGGGACATCCGCGCCGCCCTGCTCTCTCTGCTCGCCGAGGCGCCCGCCAGCGGCTACGCGCTCATCAAGGCGATCGGCGACAAGACCGACGGCCTCTGGGTGCCGAGCCCCGGCTCGGTCTACCCGACGCTGCAGCAGCTCGTCGACGAGGACCTCATCGCCCCGTCGGGCGAGGGCCGCAAGACCGAGTACACGCTGACGGATGCCGGCAAGGCCTACGTCGACGAGCACGCCGACGAGCTGGCCGCCGCCTGGCAGGCCGCGCCGTCACGCAGCGGAGCCGACGCCGAGCTGTTCACCGCCATCGGCAAGCTGATGGGCGCGATCCACCAGCTGCGCTTCGTCGCCAGCGACGAGCAGCGCTCGCAGGCCGCCGGCAAGATCGACGAGCTGCGCAAGTCTCTCTACGAGATCCTCGCCGAGAGCTGAGCGCACAACCTCGCCCCGCCCCGGCCGTCACGAACGCACGCGATCGGCCGGGCGGAGCGAGCATTCGTGACGGCCCAGGGCGGTCACACACCGGCCGTTGCCGTCGCAGCTTGCTTGCGCGCGACGAAGGCCTCCCAGCAGGTGGTGCAGATCGCGAAGTTCGGCACCACGACCGCGCCGAGGACCGTCGACGCATCGCCGCACAGGCTCTGCGTCGGCTGGCCTGCGGCCGGCGGAGTGGCCGGCGGCACATAGGCCTCGCTGATGTGGATGTAGGTGCCGGGGTTCGGGACAGGAACGCAGGGCTTGTAACGCGTCGGCAGCGCCCCTGCGAGGGCGGTGACGAGTTGAGTGATGGAGGTAGGGGTGCTCATGAGAATCTCTCTACTCTGCGCCCTCTACCCCGTCGACCCTCCATAATGAGGGACAAACGGCCCTACGTGACGCCAGAATCCACGGATCCGACCGCGCGGGCCGCCTCGGTGCGGTTGCGCACGCCGAGCTTCCCGAGAATGCGGCTGACATGCACGCCGACGGTGCGCTCGCTGATGAAGAGCCGTGCGGCGATATCGCGGTTCGACAGCCCCTGGGCGATCAGCTCGAGCACCTGCATCTCACGCTCACTGAGGCCACCGATGAACTCGCGGCGCTCGAGCTTCCGCGGCGTCGCGCCGAGCTTCACCCCACCCGCGTGCACGATGCCGAGGACTCTGTCGCTGAGTGGCCGCGCGCGCAACTGAGCGGCAATCTCATGGGCCCGCGCTAGGAGATCGGATGCCTCGCCCGATGCTCGTACGGAAAGGGCGCGCACTCCCGCTCGGTACCGCGCATACGCCTCTTCGAAGAGGTGGCCAGAAGCCAGCGCCGCCTCGGCGATCGCACGCCACTGCTTCGCGGTATCGCGTTCATACAGCCGTGCGAACTCGGCCTCGCTGCGGTGCAGCATCATCACCGCGAGTGGAGACAGCTCGTCCGCCTCCGCCACCCCGCGTGCCAGCCCGATGAGCGACGCAGCGACACTATCCGCCTGAGTGTTGCGCGCGCGAGGAAATCGCTCCTCGAACGCATCCGCGTGCGCCTGGAGACCCACCTCCACAGCCTGGAGAACCATCTCGGGATCCTCCTGCTCCCGCAGTTCGTCGAGGATGCCGCCGATCAAGTTGATGGCCTCACCCGGACGTTCTTGCCAGAGGGCGAACACAGCTTCGTTGAAGACGAGCTGCATGGCGTAAATGCCGTCACCGAACTGGCGGCGGGCAAGTTCGATGTGCTCGGCCGCATCTGCCCATTCGCCCCGCAAGGTCTGGACTTCGATGATCTCGTCGTGGAGGTAGATGCCCATGCTGGGTGAGACATGCTCCGCCAGCGCGGCCCGCGCGACTGACAAGGCCTCGTCCCATTCCCCCAGCGCCACCAACGCCGAGACATAGTTCGACGTCACACTCGACGCGATCGAGAGGACCGGCCCGTATCTGGCGCATTTCTCGAACGTCTCGCGGGCGACGGCGATCACCTCGGCCTCGCGCTCCGCGACTCCGAGCACGTAGGTGAGGTTCCCATAGGCGCGCATCGCCGCCTCGAGGTCGTCATCCGCGAGAGCGAGGCGCGCGCACTCGCGCAGCTCCGCCTCGGCGTAGCCGCTCGCGTCGGCGACGGGCTCGGGAACCAAGGTGCTCACGACGGCGCGCGTCACCCGCGCGTCGACCAGCGCGTGCCGCTCGCCCGCGGCAGCGGCATCCGCCATCGCCTGCCCCGCGGTGCGCACGCTCTCGGCCATGTCGCCCTGGTTCATCAGGTCGCGCGCGAGCGCCGCGAGCGTGCGCGCCCGCAGCCCGAGCTGCGCCGGGTCGGCAGGGTCGAGCAGCGCGAGCACGGCGCGGAAGCTCGACGCAGACTCGGCGACATGCCCCTCCGCCGAGAGCAGCCGCCCGCGCTCGTAGGCGATCTGGGCCTCGTCGGCCCCGTCGGCGCGGGCCGCCTCGTCGAGCAGCGCGAGGGCTGCCGTGACATCACCCGACCAGTGGTAGGCGGGCACGGCCTCGAGCAGCAGCGCGGCCCGCTCTGGCTCATCGGCGGTGCCCGCGCCAGACACCGCCGGCAGCGCGAGCAGCTCGGCGTAGGCATCCCGCGCCAGTGCGAACGACCGTGCCTCGAGCGCGTGCCGCGCGCCGCGCAGCAGCTGCCCGCGCGCCTCGTCGACGCGGCCGGCCGCGTGCAGGTGCCGGCCGAGCTCCAGCGCATGCTCGCCGTCGACGGGCCCGCGGGCCGACAGCATCTCGGCGGCCGCCGCGTGCACCGCGCGGCGCTGCTGCGGCGTGGCCGAGCTGCTCAGCACCTCGCCGTAGAGGGCGTGCCGCAGCCGCAGCTCGTCCCCCGCGTCGGTCAGGATGTCGCGGTCGATCAGCTCGTCGACCACCGCGCCGGCCCCGGGCAGCACGTCGAGGTCGTCGAACCGCGCCCGGCCGCCGACCGCGGCGACGAGGGTCGCAACCCGGCGCGCCTCGGGCGAGATGCCGCGCAGCTCGAAGCGCAGCAGCTGCTCGAGATCGCTCGGCAGCCCGGGCCGGACGCCGTGCCGCGCGAGGCGCGCCGCGAAGAACGGGCTGCCGGCAGCACGCGCGGTCAGCGCGGCCACGACCGGCGGCTCGAGCCCCGGCTCGGTCTCGGCGATGATCTCGGCGATCGCCACGTCCGGCAGCGGTTCGAGCTCGATCGTCTGTGCGACGCCGAGCCGGGTGAACTCGAAGACGAAGTCCGCCAGCTCGTCGCTCGGGCGCGGCGGCCGGCTGGTCGCGAGCAGCAGCAGGTTCTGGTCGGCGAGCTTGCGCGCCACGAAGCCGAGCAGGTCGAGGCTCGCGGCGTCGGCCCAGTGCAGGTCCTCGATGACGACCACCAGCGGCTGCTGCGCGGCGACGGCCGACAGCGTCACGATGACGGCGGCGAAGAGTCGGGCGTGGGACAGCGCGGGGTCGGCGGCGACCGCGGCCCCGGCATCCACCGCTCCCCCATCACCGTTCCAGCCCGCGACGATCGGCGCGAGACCCGCCCACACCTCGTCGGTGACGGCGTCGCGCAGCTCAGGATGCTGCTCGCGCAGATCGCGCATCAGGTCGGCGATCGGCCCGAACGGCAGGCGCGTCGCGCTCGACGGCGTGCAGTTGCCGCGCACGACCGTGTGCCCGCGCTCGGCGGCCGTGCGCGCCACCTCGTCGACGAGGCGGGTCTTGCCGGTGCCGGCGTCCGCCGTGATGAGGACAGCGGTGGGTACGCCGACCTCGCTCGCATCGAGGTAGGCAAGAAGCCGCGCGTACTCGGGTTCGCGGCCGATCATCCGGGGGGCGGGGCGGACCATGCTGTGCTCAGGGTAACCGCGTTGCGACCGCCCCGACAGCGTTGGCCGACACAGCGGGCAACACAGAATACGTAGTGCGGTGCGCGCCGAATACGTACTTCCACGGATTCGGCGACCGGGGCAGCACGGGCAGAGTCGCCTCATGCTCATTTCCGACCCGTTCGCGATCGACACCGTCGCCCGACTCGAGGCCCGCGGATTCTTCGCCGGCACCGCCGTCAGCGCCGTCGAGCCGCTGCACCGCCGCAGCCTCTGCTACCGCGTGCGCCTCGCCGACGGGCGGTCGCTGTTCGTGAAGCGCCGGTCGCGCTCGACCGCCGAGACGCTCGCCGCGAGCTTCGCCTATGAGCGTCGACTGACCGAGGTGCTCGCGGGGCGGCGCATCCGCATCCCCGCCGAGTTCCTGACGCTCTGCGCCGACGACGACGAGATCCTCGTCACCGAGGACCTGATCGGCTACGCGCCGCTCGCCGAGCGCCGCGCCGAGGCCGGCGGCACGAGCGAGACCTGGGCTTACGAGGTCGGGCGCCGGCTGGCCATGCTGCACCGCGCGACCTCGGGTGAGGCATCCGTCGATCTGCCGGGCAGCGGCGAGACCGAGGTGAGTCGCGTGCGCCTGCCCGAGCGCCTGCTCACCGCGCTCACCGTCGTCTCGCCGGGCCCCGCCACCGCCTGCTCGGACGGCTGGGTCGAGATGCTCGCGCTCGTGCGCCACGCCGGGCTGCTGCGCGGCCTCGAGACGGCGGTCGCGCACTGGACGCCGTCGTGCGTGATCCACGGCGATGTCACCGACGACAACCTGCAGTGCACGGAGAGCACGGATGCCCGCGAGCCCGTCGTCTTCGTCGACTGGGAGTCCGCCGGCTACGGCGACCCCCGCTGGGATTTCGGATGCCTGGTCGGCGAGTTCCTCGCCAGCTGGCTGCAGGGACTCGACTTCCACGACGGCACGACCCTCGACGAGTGGATCGCCGGCTCGGCCATCGCCTTCACCGATGTGCTCGCGGAGATCCGCGCAGGCATCGCCGGGTACGAATCCGTACTCCCCCAGACCCCCGAAGACCGCAGGCAGTGGGCCCGGTTCGCCGCGTTCAGCCTGCTGTCGAAAGTCGCCGGCGTCGCCGCCGACGCACCTGCCCTGCCCCCGCACTCCCTGGCCTGCCTGCAGGCCGCCGAACAACTCGCGCTGCGACCCGATGCGGCGCTGGAACTGCTCTCATGATGACCTTGGACCTCTCCCCCGTGACACCCGTGACCCCCGGTGCGCCCCGACGCACGAACATGCGCTGGTACCCCCTGCTGCGCCGCATCGCCCGCGAGGTCGAAGCGCCCACGACGGGCACCTCGCCCTACGAGCTCGATATGCTCACCCGCCGCCTGTACGCGGCCTACTTCCACCGCCACACGGATGCCGACGCCTGGCCGCCGCGCACCGACCGCGGCACCCTCAACCCGATCGGCGACCCCGACGACGTGTTCGTCGAGCGGCTGCACGCCGAGTTCGGCGGCCGCCACCGCCTGCGCACCCGGCTGCTCGGCTATCTCACGGTGCACGGCTCGAAGCAGGTGGGCGAGCCCGTGCCGCCGACGCTGCGCTGCTACCTGCATGTGAATCCGGATTCCGCGCCGCGCGTGTTCGCCGGGGTCGCCGCCGGACTCGAATCGGCAGGCGTCGCCTTCGCGGCGAAGCTGCTCGACAACCCGGCGAACTTCGGCCGGCCCGATGCGGCCGTGTTCTATACGACGCGTGCCGACGCGACCGCGCTCGTCAGGTCGGCGACGGCCATGTGGGACGAGGAGTCGTTCGGCGCCTCGGTGCCGGCGTTCACTCGCGAGGTGGCGCCCGGCATCGCGGTCGCCGACGACCCGGGCGACGGCGCGAGCTTCGGCTACCACCGCTGCGCGCTCATCGCCCACGGGCTCTCTGTTGCGGGGCGGGCCGACCCGCACGTGCGCCTCGGAGCGATCATCGACGCGTTCCTGCACGCCGGCATCGACCCCGCACGGCCGCACCTGGGGCCCGGCCAGGCCGAGCTCGTGCTCGACGGGGAGGCCGCGTGAGAACCCCTCGCTAGCCCGCCCTCGTCTCAGACCCGGGAGCGTCGACATCACACCCACCCCTTCTCCCTCAACCCTGTCGACGCCACCCGATGGCCGCTCGCGGCCGACACGGCGCCAGCCCCCTGCGATCCCAGTTCGCAGGGGGCTGGCCCATGCCATGGGCGGTCCAGCGGTGCGAGATGCACGTTCGAGCTGCCGCGAGCGTGCATCTCGCACCGCCCGAGGGGGACATCAGCCCAGGTCAGGCGGCGACGGGGGTGACGGCAGCCGGGGCGGCCGGGCGGCGAAATCGGGCGCGCACCGCCTTCACGACGAGGTCGAGCAGGATGCCGGCGACGATGCCGAAGGCGATCGCGACGCCCATCGCGATGAGCGGGTTGCCCAGCAGCGCGAACGCGGTCGACCCGACCACGGCGGCGAGCGCGACGTGGAAGGCGGTGTAGAAGGTCACCGAGGCGACCGCCAGGGGGAAGTAGCGGCGCAGCGGCATCCGCCCCGCTCCCGCTGTCATCGAGACCGCGACCCGCACGAACGGCAGGAACTTCGCCGTCATGAGGATCGAGGCGGGGCTCGCCTCGAGCCGGCGCTGCGCGAATCGGAAGGCGCGGGCGAGGCGCGGGCGCTTCGGGGTGATCCAGCGCTCGACGCCGAGCCGGCGGCCGAGGTGGTAGGCGATCAGGTCCCCGGCGAGCGCGGCGGGCACGGCCACGGCGAGCACGAGCCAGACGCTTCCGCCCGACGCGGCCGCCGCGGCGGCCGTCGCGACCACGAGCGTCTCGCCCGGCACGAACGGGAAGAAGCCGTCGATGACGAGGAACAGCGCGACCAGCGCGAGAGCCCAGGGTGAGGCGGCGGCGAGGGTGATGAGGTGCCCGATCGTGTCCATGTCATCGAAGGTACGGATGCCGCAGGCCCCGGTCGTCACCCTGTGGTCGCCTCTTGACCCCCTACTGCGGTATCGCTTTTCGCGCCGTGCGCGGGCGGCGGCGAGACGATGTGGGACCGTAGCTGTGAAAGGGGATGCCATGCCACGACTGCGCCGCGCGAAGGCGGCTGCGCCCGCAGCGCCGGTGGCTGAGCCCGCGCCTGCGGTGCCGGTCGCGCCTGCCCCGCGGCCGGTTCGACGCCGGCTACGCCTGCCGCGGTCCGCACGCGGCCGCCGCGCGCTGTTCTGGGTCGTGCTGGGCACCGTGGCCGCCGCCCTGTACGCGGTGCAGGTCCCCCTCTCCGTCTCGCTCTACGGCGTGCCCGTCGAGGTGGTCTTCGTCATCGTCGCGGCGCACGTCGGAGCGCTGCCGCTCGCGGTGTGGCGCCCGCGGGAGGCATCCGGTCTCGCGGTCATCGCCGCATTCATCCTCATGCTCATCTCGACGGGCGGCTCGCTGACGGCCCCGTGGCCATGGGCCGTCGCGCCGCTCATCACGCAGTCGCTCACGCTCGCCGTCGTCGCCTGGAAGGACACCTGGTGGTGGTCGCTCGTGGCGTGGGCGGGCAGCAGTGCGGCATCCGTGATCGCGGCGCTGCTGCTGTGGCGGCACCGTCCGCCGGCGGACAGCTTCACCGACATCGTCGTGTTCGCGAACATCGCGCTGTTCACGATCGCCGCCGCCATCGTGCTGCGCCTGCTGCTGCGCACCCGCGTGCAGCTCGCGGAGGAGCGCGAGACCAGCGAGAGCGAGCGCACCCGCCGCCAGCTCGCCGACGAGCGCACGCGCATCGCCCGGGAGCTGCACGACGTGGTCGCCCACGGCATGTCGATCCTCAACGTGCAGGCCACGAGCGCCCCCTACCGGCACCCCGGGCTGCCGCCCGAGGTCGTCACCGAGTTCGAGCAGATCGCCGCGCAGACGCGCACGACGCTCGCCGAGATGCGACGGCTGCTCGGGGTGCTGCGCGCTGAGGAGCCGGGTGACGCGGCGGGGGCGGCACACGCATCCGTCTCGTCCTCCTCTCCTTCTTCTACTCAGCCGACGGCGGTGCTCGAGCCGCAGCCCGGCCTCGCGCAGCTGCCGGCGCTGATCGAGCAGGCGCGGCAGGCGGGGGCCGAGATCCTCTCGCAGACGGGCGACGCGCTCGAGCGTCCGGTCGACGACGTGGTGGGCCTGTCGGCGTACCGCATCGTGCAGGAGGCGCTGAGCAACGCCCTGAGGCACGCGCCCGGCGCGACCGTCACGGTGACGATCACGCGCGACTCGCGCATGCTCGAGTTGACGGTCGTGAACGGACCTGCACGGATCCCCGTGCCCGGCTCGCCGCACCGCGAGACGGGGCAGCTCGCGGGCGCCGGCTTCGGGCTGCGCGGCATGCGCGAGCGAGCGGGAGCGGTCGGCGGCTCGGTCGAGTACGGGGCTCTGGATGCCGGCGGCTGGCAGGTCTCCGCCGTGCTGCCCGCCCACGCCGGGGGTGCGTCATGACCCGGCTCGTGATCGCCGACGACCAGGCGATGGTGCGCGCCGGCTTCGCCGCGCTGCTCGCCGCACAACACGACCTCGAGGTCGTGGGGCAGGCGGCCGACGGCGCCGAGGCGGTGCAGCTGGCGCTTTCGCTCGTTCCCGACGTGGTGCTGATGGACGTGCGGATGCCCGTCATGAACGGCATCGACGCGACGGCGGCGATCGCCGCGGCCGGCATTCCGACGCGGGTGCTGATGCTCACCACCTTCGACATCGACGACTACGTCTTCCAGGCGCTGCAGGCCGGGGCGAGCGGATTCCTGCTCAAGGACGCCCTGCCCGCCGAACTCGTCGATGCGGTGCGGGTCGTCGCCGCCGGCGAGGGCCTGTTGTCGCCCCGGCTCACCCGGCTCGTGATCGAGCAGTTCGCGCGGGCGGGAGCGGGGCAGGCATCCGTTTCTCCCTCTTCTTCTGCCCCATCTCCCTCGTCGCCGGCGATCGAGGAGCTGACGCAGCGGGAGAACGAGATCCTCGTGCTGGTCGCGCAGGGGCTGTCGAACAGCGAGATCGCGGGCCGTCTGTTCCTCGCGGAGCAGACGGTGAAGACCCACGTCTCGCGCATCTTCATGAAGCTCGGGCTGCGCGACCGTGCGCAGGCGGTGATCCTCGCGTATGAGAGAGGACTCGTGCGGCCCGGCTCCGATGGTTGAGGAAGCCGCTTCGCGGCTGTCTCGAAACCGTCTCAGGCCGTCAGCACCTTCGGCCCGGCATCCGTGATCGCGATCGTGTGCTCGCTGTGAGCGGTGCGGGCACCGGTGGCGCTGCGCAGAGTCCAGCCGTCGGCGTCGGTGACGAGCTCGGCGGTGTCGGCCATGACCCACGGCTCGATCGCGAGCAGCAGTCCGGGGCGCAGGCGGAAGCCGCGGCCGGGGCGGCCGGTGTTGGAGATGTGCGGGTCCTGATGCATGGTCGAGCCGACTCCGTGGCCGCCGAACTCGGTGTTGATCGGGTAGCCCGCGGCGCCCAGGACCGCGCCGATGGCCGCCGAGATGTCGCCGACCTTCGCGCCCGGCTGCGCGGCGTGGATGCCTGCTTCCAGAGCCCGCTCGGTGGCCGCGATCATGCGGGCGTCTTCTGCGCTTGTGCCTGCGCTCGCCGGTTCACCGACGATGAAGCTGACCGCGGCGTCGGCGACGATGCCCTCGACGGATGCCGCGAAATCGAGCGTCAGCAGGTCGCCGTCCTGCAGCGCGTAGTCATGCGGGAGGCCGTGCAGCACCGCGTCGTTGACTGACGTGCAGATGTAATGGCCGAACGGCCCGCGGCCGAAGGACGGGGCGTAGTCGACGTAGCACGAGACGGCCCCGGCTTCGGCGATCAGCCTTCGGGCGTGGTCGTCGATCTCGAGCAGGTTGGTGCCGGTCTTCGCCTCGGCGCGCAGTGTGCGCAGCACGTGGGCGACGAAGCTGCCGCTGGCCTCGGCGCGCTGAAGCTCGGTCGGGCTGAGGATCTCGATCATGCGGTAATACTATCCCGGATTACTATCCCGGTATTAGTATCGGGTCATGGTTCGCCTGCCCCTGTCCCCCACCGAGGTCGAGCGCGGGCGGCGGCTCGGGTCGCTGCTGCGGGACGCGCGTGGGGAACGGTCGATGATCGAGGTGGCTCTCGCCGCGGGGATCTCGCCCGAGACGCTGCGCAAGATCGAGACCGGCCGGGTGGCGACGCCGTCGTTCGCGACGGTCGCGGTCGTCGCAGGGGTGCTGGGGCTGTCGCTCGACGCGGTCTGGGCCTCGATCGACGAGACTGCGCCGGCCGTTTCGGCGTGAGAGCTGCGCGGGTCTTTCCGCGCACAGGCGGGGCTTCGCATTCGGACGGGTTCGCTGTCAAGCCCTGTCTTCCAGGGCCCCGCTCCGTCACGCTCATCTCGGGAGAGTCACTAGCCGAGGGGGAATCTCATGAGCCTGGTCACCGCAACACTGCACCGCCTGTCACGATCCGTTCACGAGGCGCCCGAGCTCGCCGAGGTCGAAGTGGTGGCCGTGACCGACGACGACTGGCGCGTCAGCCTTCCCGGCGGCAGCCCGTTCGGCCTGCTCGGGTTCGTCACGCTGACCGACGGCCGCTACCGCGTGCAGTCACTCAGCCGCCCGTTCGCCGACCGCACGGCCGACACGCTCGAGGGGGCGATCGAGCTGCTCCGTCCGCGTGCGGCGGACGTGCAGGCGATGCTCGCCGGCGTCCGGCCCCGCTGGGCGGCATAAGGCCGGCGGCGCGTCAGCCGCGACACACCCTCACGGCGTGCGCGGCGGGTAGCTCGCGAGCGCGTGCTCGACGACGCTGCGCGGCACTCGGGCATGTCGTCCTGGAGACGTCGGCGGCTCGGGCGCGCGCCCCTCGAGCGCGGCGGCGAGCACCTCTGCGAGATGCAGCCCGGTACGGCCTTCGCCCAGGTGCTCGAGCTGGGTGCGGCAGCTGAAGCCGTCGGCCAGCACCAGCGCATCGGCTGAGGCCTGCCGCACGGCGGGAAGCAGGTCGTGCTCCGCGACCGAGATCGACACGTCCAGGTGCCCGTCCTCGAAGCCGAAGTTGCCCGCGAGGCCGCAGCAGCCCTCGACCGTCTCTGCGTCGATGCCGGCCTTCTCCATCAGCGTCTGGTCCGCGGCGAAGCCGAGCACCGCGTGCTGGTGGCAGTGGGGCTGCACCACGGCCGGGCGGTCCACGCGCGGCGGCTCCCAGTCCGGGGTGTCGAGCAGCAGCTCGGCGAGCGTGCACGAGCGGTCACGGAGCAGCGCCACATCGGGGTCGGCGGGCAGCAGCTCGGGGCCGTCCGAGCGGAACACGGCGAGGCACGACGGCTCGAGGGCGACCAGCGGGGTGCCCGACACGAGGGAGGGCGCGAGCGCGCGGGCAGTGCGCACCAGCATCCGTTTCGCACTCGACAACTGCCCCGTCGACACGAGCGTGAGCCCGCAGCAGAGCGCCTCGTGCGGCACGACGACGCGGTACCCCGCGCTCTCGAGCACAGCGACGGCAGCCTGCGCGATGTGCGGGTGGAAGTTGTCGGTGAAGGTGTCCGGCCAGAGCAGCACGTCGCCGTGCGGCGCGGCGACGGGCGACGGATGCCGCGCGAACCAGTCCGTGAAGCGCTCCGGCTGGAACTGGGGCAGCGGCCGCTCGGGCTGCACTCCGCCGAGGCGCTTGGCGAGCCGCGCACCTCGCGATCGACCCAGCCGGTTGACGATTCCGGTCAGCCCCGGCGCAGCATGGGTGAGCCGCGCCCACAGCGGCAACCAGCCCATCGTGTAATGCGCCGCCGGTCGGATCCTGCCCTCGTAATGGTGCGAGAGGAACTCGGCCTTGTAGGTGGCCATGTCGACGTCGACGGGGCAGTCGGACGTGCAGCCCTTGCAGGACAGGCAGAGGTCGAGGGCGTCACGCACCTCGGTCGACCGCCAGCCGTCCTGGATCGGGCCGCCCTTCGCCTCGCCGTTCACCATCTCGAAGAGCAGCCGCGCGCGGCCTCGGGTCGAGTGCTCCTCTTCGCCCGTCGCGCGGTAGGAGGGGCACATGACGCCGCCCTCATGGCCGCGGCAGTTGCCGATGCCGACGCAGCGCAGCGCCGCGCGGTCGAAGCGGCCTTGGTCGTCGGGGTAGGAGAAGTGCAGCGCGACGTCGACCTTCGGGCGGTAGTCCGCCCCGAGCCGCAGATCGTCCGTGGGCTCGAGGGGCGCGTCGAAGCGGCCGCCTGCCGCGACGACCACCTTGCCGGGGTTCATGAGGTCGCCGGGGTCGAAGGCGGCCTTGAGCTCGGCGAAGGCGCGCGCGATGCGGTCGCCGAACATGACGGGCAGCAGCGCGCCGCGCGCCTGCCCGTCGCCGTGCTCGCCCGACAACGAGCCGCCGTAGGAGGCGACAAGGTGCGCAGCCCGCTCGATGAAGCGCGCGTAGTGGGCGATGCCCTGCTCCGTCTGCAGATCGAACGGGATGCGGCAGTGCACGCAGCCGTGCCCGAAATGGCCGTAGCGCGAAGCAGGTTCGTAGCCGAACTCGTCCAGCAGCTCGTGGAAGTCGCGCAAGTAGTCGCCGAGGCACTGCGGCGGAACGGCGGCATCCTCCCACCCCGGCCAGGTGTCGTGCTGGCCGGGAACCCAGGCGGTCGCGCCGAGCGCGCCTTCGCGCACGTCGAGGATCTCACGCTGCTGCGTGGCGTCATCGAACACCCTCACCGTCGGCGCGGGGTCGCGCCCGACGACATCGTCGATCATGCGGCGCGCACGCTCGTCGGCATCCTCGGCGTCTTCCCCCGGCATCTCGACGACGAGCCACGCATCGCCGGCCGGCATCAGGTGCAGGGCGGCCGTGTTCTCGCGCTTGGCGCGCTCGTTGCCGATGAGAATGCTGTCGAGCCCCTCGATGGAGAGCGGCTCGTGCTGGGCCACCGCGGGTGCGGCATCCGCCGCCTCTTCGATGGTCGGGAACCCGAAGACGACGTAGCTCTTCGCCGCCGGCACCGGAACCAGCTGCAGCTCCGCGTGCAGCACCGTGACCAGCGTCGCCTCCGACCCCGTGAGAGCTCTCGCCACGTCGAAGCCGTTCTCGGGCAGCAGCGCCTCGAGGTGATAGCCGGAGACCAGGCGCGGGATGTCGGGGAAGCGCGCCCTGATCTCCTCGCCGTAGTCGTCGGCGATGCGGCGCATCGCCTGGTACAGCTCGGCGCGGCGGCCGCCCTCCGCGACGATCGCCGCGTACTCGGCATCCGTCGTCGGTCCCACCCAGCAGCGCACGCCGTCATAGGTGACGATCTCGAGCCGTCGCACGTTGTCGCTGGTCTTTCCGTACGCCTGCGCGCTCGAGCCGCACGAGTCGTTGCCGATCATGCCGCCGAGGGTGCAGTGCGAGTGCGTCGCCGGCTTCGGCCCGAACTGCAGGCCGTGCGGCGCGAGCAGCGCGTTGAGCGTGTCGAGCGGGACGCCGGGCTCGACGACGCACGTGCGCGCCTCGACGTCGAGGGAGATCAGCGCGTCGCAGTGCTTCGACCAGTCGATGACCACGGCCTCGTTGCAGCACTCCCCCGCGAGGCTCGTGCCGCCGCCTCGCGACAGCACCGGCGCTCCGAAGCGGCGGCAGACCTCGAGCGCCCGCGCCCCCGCTTCGACCGAGTGCGGCACGACGACGGCGATCGGCACCTGGCGGTAGTTCGACGCGTCCGTCGCGTAGGCCGCGCGGGTGCCGTCGTCGAACCGCGCCTCGCCGTCGATCTCGTCTTCGAGCGCGGCGGCGAGCCCGCGCACATCGACGCCGGCCGAGGTGATCATTCCCGCTGGCCCGGCTCGTCGCTGCCGAGGTGCAGGGCGTTCTTCGCCCGCTGCAACGCCTCCGCCCCGAGCGCCTCTGCCGAGTCGACGACCGCGCCGACGCGCAGCGGGTCGCGCTTCGCGAGCGCCTTCAGCGTGTTGTTGCGGAACTCCTTCGTGATCTTCGGCGGCAGCGGCGGGGCGTTGCGCGTCACGTAGGCGTCGATCAGGGTGACGCCGTCGTGGCGCAGCGCCTGCTCCCAGGCATCCGCCGCCTCATCGTCGTGCCGCACGCGGATGCCGCGGAAGCCGAGCAGCTCGGCGTAACCCGCGTAGTCCATTGATTCGACGTCCTGCGAGCCGCGCCACACGGGGTCGGCGTCCTGCGTGCGCTGCTCCCAGGACACCTGTGAGAGGTCGTCGTTGTGCATCACGGCGATGATGAGCTGCTTGTTCGGCCAGCGCCCCAGGTATTTCTTCACCGTGATCAGCTCGTTCATGCCGAGCATCTGGAAGGCGCCGTCGCCGATCGTGCAGACGACAGGCCGGTCGGGGTAGGCGAACTTCGCCGCCACCGCGTAGGGCATCGCGGCGAGCATGCTCGCGAGCCGGCCCGAGAGGTCGCCGCGCATGCCGCGGCGCAGGCGCACGTGATGCGCGTACCAGTCGGCCGTGGTGCCGGCATCGGCGGTGACGATCGCGTTCTCGGGAAGCCGCTCGTTGAGCTCGAAGTAGACGCGTCGAGGGTTGACGCCGTCGGGGAAGCCGACCATCGCCTCGGCGCGCATCTCGCGCTCCCAGCCCTGGAACTCCTCGGCGATGCCCTGCTGCCAGCCGAGGTCGGACTTCTGCGCGACGAGCGGCAGCAGCGCGTCGAGGGTCGCGCCCACGTCGCCCCAGAGGTTCACCTCGGTCGGGTAGCGCACACCGAGCTGCTCGGGCTTGAGATCGACCTGCACCGCGCGGCACTGGCCCGTCTCGGGCAGGAACTCGCCGTACGGATAGTTCGTGCCGAGCAGCACGAGCGTGTCGCACTCCTTCATCTGATGGAGGCTCGGCAGCGTGCCGAGCAGGCCCAGCTGCTGGGTGTGGAACGGCACCTCGGACGGCACGACATCCTTGCCACGCAGCGCCGTCACGATGCCCGCGCCCGTCTTGCGGGCGAGTTCGAGGACCTGCTCGGTGGCGCCGCGCGCCCCCGCGCCGACGAGCAGGGTGACCTTAGAACCCGCATCGATGACGGATGCCGCAGCCTCGAGCGCCTCGGGAGCAGGAACGATCCGCGTCGAAGCGGGCGCCGAGCTCGAGCGGGAGACCCAGTGGGCGGCGGCCGGCTCCGCGGCATCCAGGGCCTGCACGTCGTGCGGCAGCACGATGACGGCGGGCGCGAGCCTCGCCTGCGCGGTGCGGAAGGCGGTGTCGACGACGGCCTGCGCCTGCTGCGGCGACACGATCGTCTCGACGTAGCAGGCGACGTCGGCGAACACCTGCTCGAGCTTGCTCTCCTGCTGGGTGAAGGTGCCGAGCGCGTCGAGACCCTGCTGGCCGACGATCGCGACGACGGGCACGTTGTCCATCTGGGCGTCGTAGAGCCCGTTGATCAGATGGAACGCGCCGGGACTCGACGTCGCGACGCACACGCCGACCTCGCCCGTGAACTTCGCGTGCGCCGTCGCCATGAAGGCGGCGATCTCCTCATGAGTGGGTCGGATGTACTCGATGCCGTCGCCCTCGACGTCGAGCTCGCCGAGCGCCCCGTCGAAGGCGCCGATGCCGTCGCCCGGGTAGCCGAAGATGCGGCGCACGCCCCATTCCTTGAGACGGTCGATGACGAAATCACTCACGGTCTTGGCCATGAGTGATGCGTACCCACCCGCGGCCGGCAGCGCACACAGCGCGCTCAGCCCGCGCCCGGAAGCATGACCTCGACGCGACCGCCCGTGACGCGAGCCTCGAACCGCGGCTGCGGCGCGGTCGCCGGGCCGTGCACGACGGCGCCGTCCTCGAGCGCGAAGACGCTGCCGTGCCACGGGCACGTGACGCACGGCCCGAGCTCGGCGTCGTCAGCGAGCTCGCCCTCGTGCAGCGGCGCCGAGAGGTGCGAGCACGTGTCCGCGAGCGCCAGGACGCGCTCGCCGTCGCGGTAGAGCAGCACAGGAGTCGTGCCGACCATCCGCTGCCGCAGCTGATGCTCGGGCAGCTCCGTGAGCAGCCCGAGATCGTGCCAGCCCGTCGGTGTGAGGTGCGGCACGTGCTCGGCGTGGTTGGCGCCCATCGCCTGGCGGTAGGCGAGATGGCCGCCGAGATAGCCGCCGACGGATGCCGCGACGAGGCCCGCGAGGGCGAGGCGCTTCCCCGCCTTCCTGTTCCCCGTGATCCGGGCGATGAAGGATGCTCCATAGAGCGTTCCGGCCGTCGCCACCGACGCCCAGTGCACCAGTCCGACGCGCTGCTGCTCGGGATGCGCCGCGGCGAAGTCGACGGCCCCCGCCGCGGCGGCCGGCAGGGCGGCCGCCGTGCCGACGCCGATGAGCGCCGTCGCCGGGATCCACCCGCCAGGCAGCAGGTCGAGCACGTTCGCCGAGGTCCAGGCGCCGAGCGGGACTTGTACGAGGAACGGGTGCGCCGGGTGCCCGAGCGGCACCCCGTGCAGCAGATCGCGCACCGGCCCCTCGGGCACGAGCTTCTGGATGAGGCCCGCGAGCTTCTGAGCGAGCGGGTCGAGCCGCGCCTCGCCCTCGATGGTCTTGATCAGCCGGCCGACCGCGCGCCCGGCATCCGTCACGGTCTTCGTCGTGAGCTCAGCCATGTGCGAGACGGTAGGCGCGTCTGCCGGCTCGCGCCAGCGCTTGACACCCGTCGCGTGACCGCCGTAGGGGGTCTTCCCTCACGACACTCTGGTCTGCCACAGTGAGCGCAAGAGATCGGAGCCCGATGACCGCCACGCTCGAAAAGGCCGCCGCCCGAACGCGAATGCCCCTCCCGGGTGCCCGGATGCTGCGGCGGACGCTGTGGCTCATCGTCGTGACCGGGCTGAGCATGCTCGCCTACGGCACCGTGCTGGTCGGAAGCCACGGCGGCGGCGCGGGCGACCCGGCGAACCCCTCCGCGACGGTCGACGCCCAGTTGCGGCCGAGCTTCGCGATGTACGCAGTGCTCGCCGTCATCGCGCTCGGGGCGATCGTGCTCGTGCTGCGGCGAGCCGCGGACGAGGCATCCGCTGTCCGCATCCTGACCATCGCGATGATCGTCGTCGCCGCCCTCACGGTCGCCGCGATCATCGTCGGCTATGTCTGGTTCTTCGCGGTTCCGCTGGACTACTGGGCGCAGCCCGGCTGGCACTTCGCGCCGTTCCCGTTCGGGTCGGTCCACGTGACCGTGACGCCGACGACTCCGTAGGGTCTCAGGACCCGGCAGCCTTGCGCACGATCTCAGCGATGCGCTTCTCGTCCTCCGGCGAGATCTCGGTGATCGCGAACGCGGTCGGCCACATGGTGCCGTCGTCGAGCTGCGCCGCCTCGAAGAAGGCGAAGTTGCCGTAGCGCACCTTGAACTTGGCGCGCTCCTGGTAGAAGCAGACGACCTTGCCGTCTGCGGTCGCGTAGGCCGGGCTGCCGTAAAAGGTGCGCGGTTTGAGCTGCGGCGCGACCTCGGTGATGATCGCGTGGATGCGCTCGGCGTTCGTCTTGTCGGGCTCGTCGAGCGAGGCGATCTTGTCGAGCACCGCCTGCAGGGCCTCCGCGGCGGATTCCTGCGCCTTGAGCTCCTTGGCGCGCTGACGCATGGCGGCGCGCTCTTCCGCGGTGAATCCGGTCTTCTTGGTGTCGGTCATGGGAGCCATTGTGATCGCGGACGACGACGGATGCTTCTTCGAAACTGCTCGCGTTGGGCATCCGGCCGCGCCTGCGCGCTTCGCCCCGTGCGCGGAGACGTGCGCCGAGACGTGGTCATGCCCGAGTGGTCCCCCGGGCACCGGGGAAGCATGCGTGTCCGTCGCAGCGACCCCTCCGCCCCCGGCTTCTCGCGTCTGCCCGGTCGGACCCCGCGCTATGTCGACGCGACCGGCAGCCCGGTCGACGACGCCGAGGTGATCGCGCGCATCGAAGCGCTTGTGATCCCGCCGGCGTGGCTCGACGTGTGGATCTCGCCGTACCCGAACGGGCACATCCAGGCCGTCGGCACCGACGCCGCGGGGCGACGGCAATACCTGTACCACGAGGAATGGCGCCGGAAGCGCGATGCTGCGAAGTTCGACCGCATGCTCGAGCTCGCCGCGGCGCTGCCCGGCGCCCGCCGCACGGTGACCCGCGATCTGCGACTGCCGGGCGTCGTGCGGGAGCGCACGCTCGCCGCCGCGTTCCGCATGATCGACCGAGCGGCCCTGCGCATCGGCGAGGAGCGCTATCGCCGGGCATACGGCACCCGCGGCCTCACGACGCTGCTCTGCCGCGACATCACCGTCGACGGGGCCGAGATCGAGCTGCGCTTCCCCTCGAAGAGCGGGCAGGGCTGGGACTCGTCCTTCCGCGACCCCGAGCTCGCGGAATACCTCGCTGAGCTCACCGCCCACCGCCGCGCGGGGGCGCGGCTGCTCGCGTGGCGCGACGCGCGGGCCGCGCACGACCGCCGCTGGCACACGCTGCGCCCGCTCGAGGTCAATGAGGACATCCGCCTGCGCACCGGCGTCGATGCCAGCGCAAAGGACTTCCGCACGCTACGCGGCACGATCATCGCCGCGGACGCCCTCGCCAGAGCCGGCGTGGCCGAGACGCGCCGAGCACGGGACACTGCCGAGCGCGAGGCGGTGCGGCTCGCGGCATCCGCCCTGGGCAACACGCCCGCCGTCGCCCGCGCGAGCTACATCGACCCGCGCGTGTTCGACAGATACCGCAACGGGGAACTCCTCGATGTGAGGCGCTCACCGGAGGCGGCGCTGGTCACGCTGCTCGCATGAGCTCGAGTGAAGAAAGAAGGAGGACAGGATGCCAGGCGCGAAGGATCTGCCCAGCACGCTGGAGCGCTCGCCCAAGCACGCGCAGGCGATCTGGGTGAAGGCGCACGACGCGGCGATCAAGGAATACGGCCGCGGCCGCCGCGCGCAGCAGACCGCCTATGCGGCGCTCAAGCACGAGTACGAGAAGGTGGGCGACCACTGGGTCGAGAAGGGGCACAAGGGCCCGTCGGATGCCGGGGCGAAGCGCCGCGGCGCAGGGACCGCCGGCGGCGTCGACGCCAACGCCTCGAAGTCGCACCTGATGGAGGTCGCGAAGAAGCTCGACATCAGGGGCCGATCGACGATGACGAAGCCCGAGCTCGTCAAGGCGATCCAGAGGGCGAACGACACGGCGACGCGCAAGGCGCGCGGGTAGCCTGCGGAACCATATCCGGCCGCCCTGGCCGGTACGGTGGGCGCATGCCGTACGCCGTCGACTTCGTCAATGTCTCCACAACGGGCCTCGAGTCCTCGCCGGTCGCCGACGCCCTGGCGGGCCTCCGGGCGAACGAGGCGCGCTACTTCAAGAGCAAGTACGACCATGTCTTCACGACGGTGCCCGCCGCTGAGGCATCCGCCGATCTCGCACGCGTCGAGAAGGTGCTCGCCGACGAGCGCGACATCGTGATCGCCTCGCCCGCGCTCGAAGTGAGCCGCTTCCAGGTCGAGGACATCGACTGGACCTACGTGTTCTACGAGTCCGGCCTGTCCGTCAATGTGCTCTACACGCTCGGCGATGCGGGCAAGCGGGCGGTCGGGTTCAAGCTGTCGCAGGGCATGGAGGTGCCGGCCGAGCTCGCGGAGAAATTCAAGTTCGCCCGGCAGCGCTCGAAACTCGCCGGTGAGATCCGCGGCTCGTACTTCGTCATCAAGGGCGAGTACTGACGCAAGACTGCGCTGAACGGTCACTGCTGCGCCGGGCATCCAGTCGCCCAGCGCAGCGGTGACCGTCTGGCGCAGTTGAACGCTTACGGCGTGGGCATGCCGCCCGTGACCGCGAGGGTCTCGCCCACCACATAGCTCGACTCCGGCGACGCGAGGAACACGTACGCCGGGGCGAGTTCGGCGGGCTGGCCTGCCCGGCCGAGCGCCGTCTGCTCGCCGAACTTCGGCAGCTTGGCGGGCGGCTGGCCCTGGCTCGGCTGCAACGGGGTCCAGATCGGCCCGGGCGCGACCGCGTTGACCCGGATGCCCTTCGGCGCGAGCTGGCCCGCGAGCGCCTTCGTGAACGCGTTGATGGCCGCCTTCGTGGTCGCGTAGTCGACGAGCTGCGCTCCCGGCAGGTACGCCTGCACCGAGGTCGTGTTGATGATCGTCGCACCGGCCGGCAGATGCGGCAGCGCGGCCTTCGTCAGGTAGAACATCGCGTGGATGTTCGTGCGCATCGTCAGCTCGAACTGGTCGTCGGGCAGCTGGGCGAGGTCCTCGCAGAAGATCTGCTTGCCGGCGTTGTTCACGAGGATGTCAAGGCCCCCGAGCGCATCGAGCGCGTGCTCGACGGCGACGCCGCAGAAGGCGCGCTCGGTGAGGTCGCCGGGGATCAGCACGGCCTTCCGCCCGGCCTTCTCGATCTGCTCGGCCACGTGGTTCGCGTCGACCTGCTCGGCCGGCAGGTAGACGATCGCGACGTCGGCGCCCTCGCGCGCGAACGCGATCGCCACGGCCGCGCCGATCCCGGAATCTCCCCCGGTCACAAGCGCTTTCCGCCCCTCCAGGCGCCCGCTGCCGACATAGCTGTCCTCGCCGTGGTCGGCGGGCGGATCGAGCTCGCTGTCGCGGCCCGGCTCGGCCACCATGTCCTCCGGCGGCTCGACCTTCGGATAGCGCGTGACGGGGTTGTCGAAAGTGTTCTGCGTCCAAGTCATCTCCCCACGAAAAGCAGAACGGGCCCGGTTCCGCAAGGGGGTTTCAGCCTCGGCCGCGGCTTGATCAGATCGAGAGCAAGTAGTCGAACAGCGCGCTACGCCACTCGTTCCACGAACACGGAGTGAGGCAGCACACATGAAGACCACAACGAACCCCGTCGCAACTCTCGAGGCCCGGCGGCGCCGCAGCGCCGAGACGACCGCGACCTTCGACAAGGTCCGCACCTCGACGCCGGCCGAGCGGATGCGGCTCGAGAACCAGGTGATCGTCGCGCACATCCCGCTCGCCGAGTCGATCGCCCGCCGCTACCGCCGCGGCGACGAGGACTACAGCGATCTGCGCCAGGTGGCCCTGCTCGGCCTCGTGAAGGCCGCCCGCCACTACGACCCCGAGCGCGGCACGCCCTTCGTGCCCTACGCGATGCCGACGATCGACGGCGAGCTCAAGCGGCACATCCGCGATCACGGCTGGCTCGTGCGCCCCGGTCGCCGCATGCAAGAGCTCTGCTCCGCGCTGATGCGGGCACGACCCCGCCTGGCCCAGAGCCTCGGCCGCGAGGCATCCGATCAGGAGCTGGCCGACGAACTGCACGTGACCGAACAGGATGTCCGTGCCGCCCGTGCCTGCCTCGACGCCCAGTCGCCGGTGACAGTCACCTCGGCCGGCGAGGACGACGACACCCCGTCGCTCATGCCCGCCTACGTCGACTCCGACTTCGACCGTGCAGAGCTGCGGGCGATGCTGCAGCGATCGCTGGTGCGGCTGAGCGAGCGCGAGGCGCTCATCCTCGAGCGCCGCTTCGGAGAGGAGAAGACCCAGGCCGAGATCGGCGAGGAGCTCGGCGTGAGCCAGATGCAAGTCTCGCGCCTGCTCGCCAAGATCCTCGACAAGTTGCGCAACGAGCTGGCGCCGACGTTCCCGGCGGGGCTCAGGGACGCCGCCTGAGCCGTGTGCCGGGCGGGCGCCCTGGGTACCCGCCCGGCATGGCGGCACTCGTATTCCCCGACTTCGCCCGACGCGGCGACGCGGAAGAAGAACTGACCATCACCGACCCGCGCACGGGCGAGGTCGTCGGCACCGTGATCTGCACGGGCGACGGGGAACTGCGGCAGACCGTCGACGCGGCCCGCATCGCCCAGGCCCTGTGGGAGCAGGCGCCGGCCGAGTCTCGGGGACGCCTGCTGCGCGAGGCCGCGGAGGTGATCGCGGCGCACGCCGATGAGCTCGCGGACCTCACGGCGCGCGAGACGGGACAGGCGCAGACGGATGCCAGGGCCTGCGTCTTCGCGGGCGTCGCGGCCCTGCGGCGATTCGCCGAGCTGGGCGCCGTGCACGGCGGCCGCAGCCTCGCGGGCGTGAGCACGGCGAGCGACTACACCCGCTTCGAGCCGCGCGGCGTCGCCGTCGTGCTGACGCCGTGGACGGATCCCGTCGCGGTGGCCTGCGGGCTGATCGGCGCGGCCGTCGTCACCGGCAACGCCGTGATCCACAAGCCGAGCGAGCGCGCCCCGCACACGGGGCTGCGCCTCGGCCGGCTGTTCTCAGACGTGCTGCCGCCCGACGTCGTGCAGACCGTCGTCGGCGGCCCCGGCGTCGGCGCGCGGCTCGTCGGCGACCCGATGATCGACGTCGTCGCGCACATCGGCTCGTCCGCGACCGGCGAGGTCGTCTCACGGCTCGCGTCGGTCACGGGCACGCATGTGGTGCGTGCCAACGGCGGCAACGACGCCCTCATCGTCGATGCCGGCCTCGACCCGCGCTGGTGCGCCCGCGAGGCTGCGCGCGGCGCGTTCGCGAACAGCGGGCAGCTCGGCACCGCGGTCGAGCGCATCTATGTGCACCGCGACGTCGCCGAGGCGTTCCTCACCGAGCTCACCGCCGCCGCCACGCAGCTCAACGAGAGCGGCGAGCTTGCGCCGCTCGTCGACGAGCGCATGTGCGCGCACGTCGACGAGCAGATCCGGGATGCCGTCGCGAACGGCGCCCGCGTGCTGGTGGGGGGCGAACCCGACCCCGGCCCCGGCTGCGGTTACCCTGCGACCGTGCTCACCGGCTGCACGCCGACGATGGCGGTCATGCGCGAGGAGACCTATGGACCCGTGGCACCCGTGCAAGTCGTCGACGACTTCGATGAGGCGCTCATCGCCGCGGGCAATGACCGCTACGGGCTGTCCGCCACCGTGCTGACCGGCGAGATCGCGCACGCCCAGCTCGCGATCGCCGAGCTGCAGGTCGGCAGCGTGAAGATCAACAATGTCTTCGGCGGGGCGCCCGGCGCCTCCTCGCAGCCACGGCGCGACAGCGGGCTGGGCTTCGCCTACGGCCCCGAACTGCTCGACGAGCTGAGCGTCGCAAAGCTCGTGCACCTGGCCGCCCCGGGCGTCCACCGCTGAGCGCCGCAGGGTGCCCCGCTCAGGCATCCGTCGCCCACGAATCAGGACGCGGCGATACCGCAGCCCGGCAATTCGCGATCGCGCACGACCTGCTCCGCCACGTCGTGCAGCTTCGTGTTGCCCTGCTGGGAGTAGCGCCGCAGGACCGAGAAGGCGGCGTCGGCGTCGAGTCCGAAGCGCTCCATCAGGATGCCCTCGGCCTGGCCGATCACGGTGCGGGCATCCACCGCCTGCTTGAGGTGATCGGTGCGGCGCACAGCGGCGAGCGCGACGGACGAGCGCCGCGCGAGCAGGGTCGCGATCGCGTTCTGCTCGGCGCCGAACGCCGCGGGCTGCTCCGAGTAGAGCTGCAGCACCGCGAACACCCGGCCGCGCTCGTGCAACGGCACCGTCAGGCTGCTGCGGAAACCGAGTTCCGCGACGTCGCCCGCCCACAGCGGCCAACGCCCGTCCGCGTTGAGATCGTCGCTCACGACGACCTCGCGCTCTTCGGCGGCCACACGACCCGGACCTTCCCCGAGGGAACCCTGCAGCTGCTCGGCGCGGTATGCGGCGCGCGAGGTTCCCGCGGCCGGCTGGATACGCCTGCCCGCCGCCACGAGGCTCACGGCCGCTGCATCGCAGCCGACGGCCTCGCGCCCGGTCTGGGCGATGCCGTCGGCGATACGGGTGGCATCACCCAGCGCATAGAGCTCGTCGGCGAGATCGGCGAAGTAGTCAGGGGTGCCCACAACCTCAGATTAGGCGTCCCCCCAACGGGGTAAGAAGGGGGTTGCGATCGAGGCACCCGGCCCCTATGGCGCCACGGCCCCGCCGGCGGCCTGCAGATAGCCGCCGACCTCGTTCTCGTGGATCAGCACCATTCCGCGGATGCCGTGCGAGGAGCGCTCGAGCGCCTCGAGCCACTCCCGGTTGAGCTCCGGCGGCTTCGGCGCCGAGAACACGAACTGCAGCGGGATCGCGGGTGAGAGCCAGATGCTGACGCGCCCCGAGCCCTGCTCAGCGGGAATGGTCCAGTTCAGCAGGAAGCTCTCCTGCCGACGCAGCTTCGTCGTGATGGCGATCTTGACGTGCGCGAGCGTGCGGTCGTCGATCTCGAACCGACCCGAGTCCCCATAGATCAGCGTTCCCATGTTCTCTCCCCGATACGGTCCGCGTGGGGTGGGACGCCTCGAGGGCGCTGACGCGGCCGTTGTCCAGAAATTAGCACGTGGGCGGCGCACTGCGGAGAAGTGTGATCGCCTCGAGGCGCGGGTAAGAACCCTGAGTGAGCCGTTCGACACCAACACACCGTCACGCATGGCCGCCCGCCGGGCTCGTCTATGGCGTCGACCCGTCCCGCTTCCAGGATTCCAACGGCGACGGCATCGGCGATCTGCCCGGCGTCACCGGCCGCCTCGACCACATCGCCGCGCTCGGCGCGGACTGGCTGTGGCTGCTTCCGGTGTATCCGAGCCTGCGGCGCGACAACGGCTACGACGTCGACGACCACGAGGCCATAGACCTCCGGTTCGGCACGCCGGCCGATTTCACGGCATTGGTCGACGGATGCCACGCGCGCGGCATCCATCTCATGATCGATCTCGTCATCCACCACACGTCGGAGCGGCACCGCTGGTTCCAGGCCGCGCGGCGCGATCACCGCTCGCGCCTCGGTTCCTATTACATCTGGTCGGAGGAGCCCATCGAGGCGCCCGGCGACGGCCCGGTGTTCCCCGGCGAGGAAGACAGCGTGTGGTCGTACGACGACGAGGCGGGCGCGTGGTACCACCACCAGTTCTACGGATTCCAGCCCGATCTCAACGTCGCCAACGACGATGTCTTCGAGGAGATCGTGCGCATCGCCGCGCTGTGGCTCGAGCGCGGGGTGGACGGATTCCGCATCGACGCGGCGATCCCCGCCGTGCGTCCCAAGCCGACCGCGGGCACGGGCGCCGACCCCGCGGACTTCTACGAGCGGCTGCGCCGGCGCCTGAGCGCCGTGCGCGAGGACGTCGTGCTCGTCGCCGAGGCGGATGTGCCGCCGCCCGAGTTCGCCGCGCTCGCCGACCACGGCCGCGTCGACGCGGTCGTCGACTTCTCGCTCAACAACTCGATCTTCCTCGCACTGGCGCGCGGCGAGGCGGGGCCGTTGCACACGGCGCTCGAGAGGCTGGACCGCTCGGTCGCGGCATCCGCTCGCCTCAACTTCGTGCGCAACGTCGACGAGCTCGACCTCGAGCAGCTCGAGGACGACGAGCGGGCGGAGGTGTTCGCCGCGTTCGGCGGAAGCCCCGACGCGTTCCTCTACGGTCGCGGGCTGCGGCGCGGCTGGGCGCCGATGATGGGCGACGAGCGCCGCTTCCGCATGTCGCTCAGCCTGCTCTTCGCCCTGCCGGGAGTCCCCCTGCTGATGTACGGGCAGGAGCTCGGCATCGGCGACGACCTGAGCGTCGAGGGGCGCGACGCGTGCCGGCCCGTCATGCAGTGGGCGGCGGCGCCGGGCGGCGGATTCACGAAGGCGTCGGATGCCCCGCTCATCCTTCCTGCGCAGCGGGGCGGCCCGTTCGGATTCCACCGCGTGAACGCCCGCGCCCAGGCGACCGACGAGGGCTCCCACCTCACGCTCGCGCGGCGGCTCGCGAAGCTTCGCGGCCGCGTCGACCTTGCGGCGCGTCCGGTGCGGCGCCACGAGCTGCCGGGCTCGCCCTCGGTGCTCGCATTGAGCGTCGACGGATGCCTCACGCTGCACAACCTCGGCAGCCAGACCGCCGAGGTGTTCGAGGCCTACGGGTCGAAGCCGATGCTCACGGAGCGCTGGAACGGACACCTGCTGGGACCGTACGGCTTCGCGTGGCTGCGGCGCGGGTAAAGCCGCCGCCTAGACCCGCCGCGCGGTGAGCAATCCCACGACCGCGGCCACCCCCACCAGGACGCCCGCGCCGGCGAGGGCGCGGCGGTGTCGCAGCGCCCACAGCTGCGGCGAGTCGTCGATCGCGCGGTCGTCGAAGGCGCCGTGCGCGCCGTGATCGCCGGGCACCGGCGCATAGAGGTTGTTCGGCAGCGCCGGCGCATCGCCCTTGTCCGGCGCCTGCTGACCCTGGAACCCGGTCTTCGCGAGGTAGCTGTCGAGCAGCCGGCTCGCCGCACGGTTGCCGAGCACCGTCGCGGCCGTGGGGCCGCCGACCCACGTGCGGCGCCGGGGCCGCTCGGCGACATCGGCGACCGCGCGCGCGCCGGCCTCCGGCTGGTACACCGGCGGCACCGGCTGGGGATGCTCGGGCAGCGACGACTTGACCCAGTCGAACTGGATCGTGTTGAGCGCCGGCATGTCGACCTGCGAGAGGCGCACGTGCGAGCCGTCGTGCAGCAGCTCGGCGAGCACGGATTCGGTGAAGCCTGTGATGGCGTGCTTCGCCCCGCAATAGGCGGCCTGCAGCGGAATCCCGCGGTGCGCGAGCGCGGAGCCGATCTGGATGATGTGGCCGCGGTCGCGCGGCTTCATGCGCGCGAGCGCGGCGCGCGTCCCGTTGACGGCGCCGAGGTACACGACCCGGGTGACGCGCTCGTAATCCTCGGGCGAGGCGTCGAGGAACTCGCCGAACACGCCCGTCATGGCGTTGTTCACCCAGAGCTCGATGGGCCCGAGCTCGGCCTCGATCCGCTCGGCGGCCGCCTCGACCTGTGCGTCGTCCGCGACGTCGGTCTCGACGGCGAGCGCTCGCCGCCCGGCCAGCTCCACGTCGTGCGCCGCGCCCGCGAGCCCCTCGAGGCCGCGGGCGAGGATCGCGACATCCCAGCCGCGTGCGGCCAGCTCGCGCACGATGGCGCGGCCGAGGCCGGCTGAGCCGCCCGTCACCACAGCGACGCCCCGGTCGCGCCGCCTATGGTGCTTGTCGCTCATGGCTGCTCCTTCCTCTCGGCGAGGTAGGCGAGGCGCTTCAACGCCTCCACCGTGCGGGGGAAGCCGAACACGTCGCGCAGGAGCTTCGGCACCAGCATCCCCGGTCCTGAGATCGCGTCCTCGTCCATGCGCACGACGCAGCCGTCAGTGCGCGGCTTGACGTCGAACTGCACGCGCGCGACGCCGAGGAAGCTGCCGTGCGCTTCGAGCACCGCGTGCCGGGGCGCGTTCCACTCGCGGATCTCGGTGCGGTCGTCGATGACGGCCGGCCAGAGTCCAAAGGAATGGTGCAGGGCGGCACCCGGTCGAGGCCACTCCCCCGCGACCGCTCGGGCGCGCGACGCGCCGACGACCCAGGACGGGTAGGTCCAGGGGTCCTCGAGCACGCCGAACAGCGCCTCGGGGGCGGCGTGCACGAGCCGGTATGCGACGGTCATGTCCTTCGGATACCCAGCTGGGCCGCCTGGCACCGAGGCCGGCAGCCCGTCGTTCTCACAGTCCGTCGTCGCCCACGCCGGAGCTTCCGTCGTCGAGGTCCGCAGGAGCGTCGTTCGGGTCGTCGTGCGCGTCGTGCTCGTGATACTCGGGCTGGAACTCGCGCGGCGAGCCGCCGGTCGGCCCGTCATTGCCCTCGCCGGCGCCGGGGTCGATCGTCTCACCGGCCACGGCGTCGTTAGTCGTCACGGTGTTGCGCTCGATGAACTCGAGCAGCTCGTCCTCGCGGGTGCCCTCTGTCTCGTTCTCATCACTCATGCCGTGCCGGTACCCGGCTTGCGCCGGTGTGCTCACGTGCGCTGCTCGGATCCGCATCGCGCTGCTCGGATCCGGACAGCGTCGGCCGCTCAGCGGCGGCGATCCAGTGGGTCGCCGCGCGGCCGGCACCGAGCGAGCTGCGCTCGCGAGGGCGGATTCGAGCCGCGCATGCCGCGGCCACGAGCAGAAGCGCCCGCCTCTTGCGGCTTGCCGGCAGCCCTTCGAAACTGTGCGCAACGCAAGGACAAGGAGGAGCTATGGCTGGCAAGCGCGGACGCGCATCGGACGGCGGTTGGGGGCTGATCTTCCTGATGGCCTATGTCGGCGCGGCGATCTACTTCATCTCGCACTCGGGCGGCGGCTTCTGGCCGGTGATCCTTGGCCTGCTGCAGGCGGCCGTGTGGCCGGTCTACGTGATGTACCACGTGCTGACGCTGCTGCACGCGTGACGTCGCGCATCAGTGCCTCGTGATTCGACATTCGGGTGAACTCATTCGAATTCGCCGATCTCAATCCGGACATCGCCAATCGCCGCATAGCGTCGCCTCAGTCGTCCCCTGCGTATGGGAGCGACTTCGTCAGAGCAGAAGAAGGAGCACTGTGCCCGAAGTAGTCAAGGTGAAATCCGGCAGCCCCTACGAAGAGCGCGAGAGCTATTCGCGTGTCGTCCGTGTCGGAGACGCGGTGTTCGTCTCGAACTGTGCAGGCCGGAACTACGCAACCCGCGAAATGTCAACCGACCCCGTCGAGCAGACCCGCCAGGCATTCAAGAACATCGAAGGCGCTCTGAGGAGCGTCGGGGCGGAAGTGGCCGACATCGTGCGATCACGAGTCACTGTCCCGAACCCGACGGATGCTCCGGACGTGATGGCCGAGGTCGGGAAAATCCTCCGTGGCGTGGATCCCGCGAGCACGGTGCTGTGCAGCCCTCTCGGCGGGCCCGACTACAAGGTCGAGATCGAAGTCACCGCCGTTGTCGGCGTTGGCGCGAGTGAGCAGGAGCGCAAGACCGTCATCCTCTGACCTCCGATCTGCATGTCGAAGGGGGCCCAGGCGTTGCCTGGGCCCCCTTCTTGCGCGTGTCTGCGGGAAGAACGGTTCGTCCGTTACCAATTCGCGCTGACTCCGTTACACACCGACAACATTCCGAGGGCATGATTTGTCGCGGAACAGATAAGCATTTACTTATAGTTCATACGCCTTTTGATATTGGACGTTGAATGCCGCTAGGCCGGAAATTGGACTCACGCCGCGCTTCGAGCGCTGAACGAGAGGACAACATGGCACTGCGATTGGGAGTGGATACGGGCGGCACGTTCACGGACGTCTGTCTGTACGACGAAGAGACTTCGGCGATCACGGTCGCCAAGGTCTCCAGCACTCCCGGAGACCCGGGGCTCGCGGTCATCAACGGTGTCAGGAAGGCGCTTTCGCTCGTGCCGGGGACCGAAGTGGCTGACATCAGCTACTTCGCCCACGGCACCACCGTGGCCACCAACGCGCTCCTCGAGGAGCGCGGTGCCAAGACCGGCCTCATCACCACGCGTGGCTTCCGCGACCTTTTGGAGTTGGGGCGGCAGAAGCGACCCAAGCTCTACGACCTGAACGCGCGGAAGCCGACACCACTTGCGTCGCGCGACCTGCGCCTCGAAGTGGACGAACGGGTGCTCTTCGACGGTCGAATCGAGACTCCTCTCGACCTGGAGCAGGTTCGCGAAGGAGCCCGACGATTGCGGCAGGCCGGAGTCGAGGCGGTCGGCGTCTGCTTCCTTTACAGCTATCTGCGACCCGAGCACGAGGCTGCAGTCAAGCGCGTGCTGATGGAGGAGCTGCCGGGCGTATTCCTCTCGGTGTCGCACGAGGTCCTGCCGGAATTCCGCGAATACGAGCGCGTCTCGACCGTCATGATCAACGCCTTCATCGGGCCTGTCATGGCAAGCTACCTCTCCGCCTTGCGTCAGAATCTCGCGCTCGAGGGGCTCAAGGTCGCGCCTCATGTGACCCAGAGCAACGGCGGGGTGATGTCGTTCCACGCGGCCGAGCAGCTGCCGGTCCGCACCGTTCTCTCTGGGCCGAGCACCGGCGTCGTTGGCGCGGCACGCATCGCATCGGCGGCCGGCATCCCGAACATCATCACCTTCGACATGGGTGGCACATCCAGCGACGTCGCTCTGGTCAATGAGGGCAAGCCCACCTCCTCGAGCGGGATGAGTCTGGATGGGCGACCGGTGCGCGCCCCGATGCTGGATATCAACACGGTTGGCGCTGGGGGCGGGTCCATCGCCTGGGTCGACGCAGGCGGCCACCTCAAGGTCGGTCCCCGCAGTGCCGGCGCAGTTCCCGGACCGGCTTGCTACGGGCTGGGGAACGACGAGCCGACAGTGACCGACGCGAATGTGGTTCTAGGCATCCTCAACCAGGAGCATCTCCTCGGCGGCAGCATGCCCATTGACGCCTCACGGTCTTTCGAGGCCGTTGAGAAGCTTGGGCAGAAGCTGGGCCTGAGCACACTTGAGACGGCGCAGGGCATCATCAGTGTCGTCACTGCGAACATGGCACGCGCCATCCGAGTGATCTCAGTGCAGCGGGGCTACGACCCGGCCGATTACGCGCTGGTTGCGTTCGGCGGTGCCGGTCCGCTTCATTCCGCTCGTCTGGCAGCGGCCCTGGACATCCCTCGCACCCTCATCCCTCAGCGGCCGGGCGCGCTTTCTGCACTCGGGATGTTGATGACTGATCTGCGCTCGGATTTCACCATCACGCGGGTATCTCCGCTGGTCACCGACAGCGTTGATGCGCTCTCGGATGCCTATGCGCGGCTCGAGGCTCAGGCCGGCGAATGGGCGACGGCCGAGGCCGTCGAGGATGCTGACGTCAACCGATTCGCTGATGTGCGATACGTCGGCCAGAACTACGAGCTCACTGTCGCAGCGCCTCGCGGCATGATCACCGCGGACTGGATCGAGACAGTAAAGCAGTCCTTTCACGAACTGCATCGCAGCCGCTATGGCTATGACACCCCGGATGCCCGGGTCGAAGTGGTCACGCTCCGTGTCGAGGTCGTCGGCCAGGTCCCTCAGGCAGAATTCCCCATCGTCGACGCGGCGTCCCTCTCAGTGGCATCGGCCCAGATCGGCACCCGCAGCGTCTACCTGTCCGAAGTCGACGACCGCGCGGAGGTCCCGCTTTACGATCGGTCGCTCCTTCAGCCAGGCCATTCGATCACCGGCCCCGCCGTGATCGAACAGTACGACACAACGTCCCTCATCCTGCCCGGGCAAAAGGCCGTCGTGAACGACCGCCTGGTCATCATCACTCACTCGATCGACGCCGAAGAAGAGGCACGCTGACAATGACCACCGAGACTGCTACCGCGCTGACCGAACTGACCTCCATCCACGTCGAGGTGATCGGGTCCGCCCTGGAGTCGATCTGTGACGAGATGGGCGAGACCCTCGTCAGGACCTCGTACTCCCCCAACATCAAAGAGCGGCGCGACTGCACGACCGCGCTCTTCGACGCTGCGGGAAACACGCTGGCGCAGGCCGAGCACATTCCGATCCACCTCGGCTCCCTCATGGGTATCGTGAAGGAGGTCATGCGGGCCTACCCTCTGGACGACATCAGAGACGGCGACGCCTTCCTAGGCAATGACCCGTACACCGGTGGGGGCACGCACCTGCACGACATCGTGCTGGTCTCACCGATCTTCGTCGACGGCGAACTCCGCGCTTGGGCGACCAACCTCGCGCACCACTCCGACTTCGCGGACCGGCAGCACAATCACATCTTCGAAGAAGGCTTGCGTATACCGCCGATCCGCTTCGTCCGCGATGGCGGGTACGTCCCCGACGTCTTCCGCTTCATCATGACCAACATGCAGGTCCCTGAGGAGCGCGTCGCGGATTTCAACGCGCAGGTGGCCTCCAACCGTCTGGCGGTCCGCCGTTATCGCGAGCTCTGCGACAAATACGACGCCGACACGCTCGACGAAGCAGGACGTTTGTTGCTCGACTACACCGAGCGCAAGACGCGGGCCGGCATCGCCGAGATCCCGAACGGGATTTACGCCTTCCACGACACCTTCGACTACACCGGCTTCGATCGCACCCTCGATATGTCGGTCACCGTGACTGTCGAAGACGAGCACATCCAGCTTGACTTCGATGCTCCGCCACAGGTCCGCGCAGGCTTCAACGTCGTGCGTACCGCGCTGGAGGCGACGGTCTACTACGCGATCAAGACGCTGGTCGGCAAGGACATCCCTTCAAACGGCGGCCTGTACCGGCCGATCACGGTCACGGCGCCGCTTGGCTCCGTGCTGAACTGCGTCAGCCCCGCCGCGGTGAATGTGCGCACCATGACCGCCCAAAGGGTCGTCGACCTCGTCTACGGCGCCCTGGCCGATGTCATCCCTGACCGCGTGTTCGCGGCCGCCAACGGAGCCGTCGCATCGATCGGGTTTTCCGGCATCAACCCTCGCACAGGGCGCTTCTACGTCTACGCCGAGAGCATCGGCGGTGGTTTGGGCGCCGGTTGCGAGTCGGATGGGCTCGACGGCGTTCAGGCGCACATCACCAATACGTCCAACCTGCCCGTTGAAGCTCTCGAAGCCGAGTATCCCCTTACCGTTCTGCGCTATGAGCTGGTCGACGGCTCGGCAGGCGCCGGCGAGCACCGGGGAGGCATGGGCATCCATCGGCAGATCCGAGCTGATCACGACGACTGCCGCACCGAGCTCGAGACGAGCCGGGTCCACTCGCAACCTTGGGGCCTGTTCGGCGGCGGCAACGGCGCCAGTTCGCGCATCGAGATCAACGGCACGGTACGGGACGAGGTCCAGGGCGTCCTCGCTGCCGGGGGCTACGCCAGCATCTTCACCGCGGGAGGAGGTGGTTACGGGGAGCCGTCGAAGCGACCACGAGAGGACGTCGAGCGCGACGTACGCGAAGGGCGTCTAACCGCAGAAGAGGCGGCGCGCCTCTACGGAGACCAATCCTGACCCTAACCGGGTCGAGTGCGGCGCACATCAACCATGCACCACCACACCACCCCATTCACATTGGAGATCAACAGTCATGCGATCACTCTTTTCCCGAAGGAGCGGGCAGAGCGGCGGCCATCACCGTCTCCGCATAACCGCCGCTGTCGCTGTCACGGTCGGAGGGCTTCTGCTCAGCGCCTGCTCGTCAGGCGGCTCTGACGGCGATGGATCCGCCGCGTCCACCAATCAGGTGTTGAAGTTCGGTTTCTCCGCCGAGCCTGCCAAGCCGACGACCAACGCAGGCACCGCGAGCACCGTGAACTACCAGCTGTACGGGCTCATGCACCGCGGAGTCATGATGTACTCCGACACCGGAAAGGTGGTTCCGGCGCTGGCCGAAAAGGCCGACCAAGTCGATGACACCACCTACACGTTCACGCTGCGCTCCGGCCTGAAGTTCTCAGATGGCTCTGCGCTGACGGCACAGAACGTGAAGAACTCGCTGCTGCACTATGCCGATCCGGCCAACTCAGCGCGCAGCTACCCCGGCATGAAGTACATCAAATCGATCGAGGTCACTGACGACCAGAACTTCACGATCACACTGTCATCGCCGAATTCATCTTTCCTTGAATTCCTCGCCGACCCCAGCGCGTTCATCGTGCCAGACAGTGAGCTCAAGGAGGGAGCCGAGGCAGACATCGGCGCCGGTCCCTTCAAGCTCACGAGCTGGAAGGACGGCGTAGGTCTGACACTCAAGAAATCGAACGACTATTACGACGCCAAGGATGTGAAGCTGAAGGAGATCGACGTCACGTTCTACCCCGACGCGACCGCGCGGGTCAACGCGCTCCAGTCGGGTGATGTCGACTTCATCGACTACGTCCCTTGGGAGAGCTTCGACCAGCTCAAGTCGGCGGGTCTTACCGTGAAGGGCGCGGTCAGCAGCTTCCAGGTCGCCCAGTTCAATGTCACTAAGGCCCCGTTCAACAACCCTCTGGTTCGCGAGGCCGTCGCGTACGCGATCAACCGCGACAACGCCAACAAGGCCGCCTTCTTCGGCAACGCGACCTCGCTGTACGGCATCCCCGACACAGGCTCGACCGGCGAGAAGCTGTGGAGCCACGATCCTGACAAGGCGAAAGAACTGCTGAAGCAGGCCGGCTACACCAACGGCGGCCCGACAGTCCACCTGCTCGCCAACTCGACCTACACATTCCTTCAGGACGTGGCGACTTCGCTCCAGGCTGACCTCGAGGCCGTCGGATTCAAGGTCGAGCTGACGAGCCCGGATTGGAACACCTTCACGGAGCAAGCGCTCAAAGGCCAATACGATGTCACGGTTCAAGGTGAGATCGCTAATGTGACCGACCCGTCAGCATGGCTAGCCGTGATGGTGCAGCCCCCGACAGCGGCCAACAAGACGTACGGCTACAACAACGACGCTTTGAACAAAGCACTCGGTTCGGCACTGAGCTCCACGGACAAGACGGCCAAGCAGAAGTACCTCGACGAGGCCTACCAGATCATCGGGACCGATGTTCCATTCGCCTCGATCGACCGCCGGACACAGGCCTACGCCTATGACTCGAAGGTCGCCGGCTTCAGCGTCATGAAGGGATTCACGCAGCCGTATTCGATCAACAACCTGACCAACGTCTACATGGCCGACAACTGAGTCGGTCGAGAGAGCCGGTGATGACCCCGTACATCGTGCGACGACTCGCATCAGGAATCCTCCTGGTGTGGATCGTGCTGACCTTGATCTTCCTCGCCATCCACGCCATCCCCGGCGACCCGGCCTACCAGCTAGCTGGAGGCGACAGCGGTGTCACCAAGGAGGGCCTCGAGCACATCCGGAATGGGCTTGGCCTCGACAAGCCGTTCCTCGTGCAGTACGGGGACTATCTGGGTGGGGTCGTCACCGGCAATCTCGGCACTTCATTCTCTACCGGGCAGAAAGTCACCGCGGCCATCGGAAGCCGTCTGCCCATCACCCTCGAGCTGATCTCATGTGCCGCGGTGCTCTCGATCATCATCGGATTGCCATTCGGCGCCTGGGCCGCTAGACGCCGTGGTTGGCGCGACTCAGTACTGTCCGGTGTTACGAGCATCGCCCTCGCCGTGCCGGTGTACGTGTTCGGCGCCGTCATGGTGCTGCTGTTCGCCGTCACGTGGCATGTGCTGCCGGCGGGAGGCCTTCCCCCGTTCGGCGCCGGCCCCGGGGCGCACATCGAACGCCTCATCATGCCGGTGGTGACGCTTTCGCTTGCGTTCCTGGCGATCATCGCTCGCATGACCCGCGCCAGTGTCGGCGAAACACTTCGGCAGGACTGGGTACGTACGGCGACCTCAATCGGATACCGCCCGAACGTCGTGTTCCGCGACCACGTCGTCCGCAATTCGCTGAATCCTGTCATCACGGTCATCGGGCTCGAGATCGGCACATTTCTCGGCTCGTCCGTCATCATCGAGCGAGTCTTCAACTTGCCCGGGCTCAGCTCGCTCCTCATCGACGGAGTCACCAGCCGCGATTACCCCGTCGTTCAAGGAGTCGTCATCGTTATCTCTGTCCTCTTCGTCGTGATCAACCTGATCGTCGACATTGTTTACGGCCTCCTCGATCCGCGCACGAGGCAGCGATGAACCGCGGCGGAATCAGGCGACTCGTGAGCGTCGCCTCACCGGTGAGCATCGCCGCGGCTCTATTCATCGTCATCGTCGTCGCGAGTGCAATTTTCGCTCCGTGGGTCGCGCCAGCTTCTCCTCTGGCTCAGCACATCCCCAACCGGCTTCAGTCGCCGGGTGCAGACGGGCACCTGCTCGGCACGGATGAATTCGGCCGCGACATCCTCTCCCGCCTCATCTACGGTGCCCGCGTCGAGCTCGTCATCGCCCTCGGCGCCACGGCGGTTGCATTCGTCCTCGGTTCATTCCTCGGCCTCATCGGCGCCTACATCGGCAGCTGGGTCGAATTGGTCTCCATGCGACTCGTCGAGGCGCTACTCGCCTTCCCGCCCATCTTGCTCGCCATGCTTGTCGTCACGATCTATGGGTCAGGCCAGCTGACCCTCATCGTGGTGCTCGGCCTCGTGTTCGCGCCGGCTTTCGCGCGCCTGACCTTCGCCCAGACGCTATCTGTGAAGTCGGCAGAATACGTCGAGGCTGCGCGCGCCTTCTCCGCAAAGACGCCGACCATCCTGGGCCGCGTCATCCTGCCCAACATCGCGGGAGCCCTTATCGCGCAGCTGCCCATCACGCTGGCCAACACGATCCTGCTCGAGTCGGGGCTCAGCTACCTAGGGCTCGGCATCACTCCCCCGACGCCCTCATGGGGTGGCATGGTCGCATCGGGGCAGCGCTTCATGGCCGTCGACCCCACCCTGCTCATCGTCTCCAGCGCGACCATCGTCCTGACCGTCCTGAGCTTCGGGCTGGTCGGCGACGCCGTTCGTGACTGGCTTGATCCCCGGGAGAGGAAGGCCCTCCGTGCCCGCTAATGAATCGCCCTCGCAGTCGCTCCTCGAGATCTCCGGCCTTCGCATCAGCTTTCCCAGCGCTGTTGGCCTCACCGAGGTCACTCACGGCACCGACGTCAGCGTCACGGTCGGCGAGGTGGTCGCGCTCGTCGGTGAATCCGGCTCCGGGAAAACCGTCACGGCGATGTCCATTCCGCGCCTGCTTCCAGCCGGTGCCTCCATGGCCGGAAGCATCCGCTTCGATGGCGAGGAACTGACGACAGCCTCCGATGAGCGGATCCGGCAGCTTCGGGGCAGCCAGATCTCCGTCGTCTTCCAGGAGCCGATGACCGCCCTCAATCCCGTATACACAATCGGTAGGCAACTCACTCGAGCCATCCGCCTCCATGACGACTGCACCTCGGCCGAGGCGCGCATCAGAGCGATCGAACTACTGCGGCAAGTCGACCTGCCTAATCCGGAGCAGATGCTCGCCCGCTTCCCCCATCAGATCTCGGGAGGACAGCGACAGCGCGCCCTCATCGCCATGGCCATCTCCGGTCGACCACGCCTGCTCATTGCGGACGAGCCGACCACCGCCCTCGACGTCACCGTGCAAGCGGGAATCCTGGCACTCCTGCGCCAGCTCGGCGCCCGTCATGGCATGGCAGTCCTGATCATCACCCACGACATGGGAGTCGTCGCCGATATCGCCGACAGAGTGGTCGTAATGCACAATGGATCTGTCGTCGAACACGGCACAGCAGATGAGGTGTTTTATCGACCGACGGACGATTACACGAGGTCGTTGCTGGCAGCTGTCCCGTCGATCACGACCGTAGACATTCCGGTCATCGAACCCGAGCGACCGCGAGCCGAACCTGTAGTCGAGCTCACCGACCTCGGAGTTCAGTACCCCGGCGGGTGCGGGTTCGGCCGCCCCCGATTCGACGCGCTCACTGAGGTCACCTTCGACGTCATGCCCGGCGAGATCGTCGGCCTCGTCGGCGAATCCGGGTCCGGGAAATCGACCTTGGGGCGCGCTGTACTCGGCCTGACCCGGATCACCAGCGGTTCGGCGAGCGTCGTCGGGGTGGACGTCACCAAAGCCGGCAGGGCAGAGTTGCGTCAGCTCAGACGACATACCTCTGTGGTGTTCCAGGATCCGGGTTCGTCGCTAAATCCCCGTGCGACCATCGGGCAGAGCATCACCGACCCGCTCAAGTGGACCGGTATCGAGCGCCGCCGCTCTGCGTTGGCCGCGCGCGCCGGCGAACTACTCGAACAAGTCCGACTCCCATCTTCCTGGGCAGACCGATATCCCCACGAGCTTTCAGGTGGTCAACGCCAGCGCATCGGCATCGCCCGCGCGATTGCCACGCGCCCTCGAGTCCTCGTCGCAGACGAGCCCACGTCGGCGCTCGACGTGTCAGTCCAGGCGACTGTCCTCGACCTGCTTCTCGAGTTGCAGTCCGAGCTCGGCTTCTCGTGCATTTTCATCAGCCACGATCTCGCAGTCGTCGAGAAGATCGCCAACCGTGTCGTTGTTCTGCAGGCTGGGCGGGTCGTTGAAGTCGATTCGGCGGCGCAGGTACTTCGAGCGCCTCGCGAGGAATACACGCGCAAGCTTCTGAGCGCTGTTCTCGTGCCGGATCCACACGCGCAACGCGAACGCCGTCTGAGCTTGACAAACGCTCAGTCACGCCCGACTGGCTAGTCTGATCCCCACAATGGAGACCCGACGACTGGAGTACTTCCTCACCCTCGCCAAAGAGCGCAGCTTTCGACGCGCGGCACGGAGTCTCTTCATCTCACAGCCCGCACTGAGTCAACAGATCCAACGGCTTGAGCAGGAGATCGGTGCGATCCTTATCGATCGGTCAGTTACACCGTTCGAGCTCACAGAGGCCGGTCGCGCGCTTCTCGACAACAGCAATCGCATTCTCGAGGAACTGCGGCAGATCGAGGGCGTAGCGTCGAGAGCGCGCGAAGGGCTTGTCGGCAAGTTGCGCGTAGGGATCGCACCATCGTTGATGTACAGCGGTCTGCCTGACCTTATTCGGAAGTTCAGAGCGTCACATCCGGATGTCCACTTCACACTGCTCAGGGAAGAGACGTCGACCATCCTCGAACTCGTACACCAGCAGCGGATGGACGTCGGCCTCCTCTTCTCGCAGCGAACCAGCGTGCCACTGGAATGGCAGAAGTTGTACGACGACTCGTTCGTGGTCGTCCTGCCTGAAGGACACGCCCTGACCGGCCGGCCGGCGGTAGGAATCGCCGACCTAGCTAGCGAGACGTTCATGCTGCTCCAGCGCCGCGGAGTACCGGACCTTCACGACGCAATCATCTCGGCCTGCGCAAATGCCGGATTCTCACCTCGGTCGAAAGACGTCGAGTTCCAAGCGGAAGGGGCTGGATTCGTAGATCAGATAGGCCTTGTCGCGGCGGGTTTCGGTATCGCACTGATACCAGCAGCCGTCGCCACGTTGACCATCCGAGGCGTGGTGTACCGACCGCTTGTGAAACCCTCGATCATGTTGCCGACGTCCGCATGCTGGAGCGTCGAGAACAAGAACCCGTCCATCTCTCGATTCATCGAGTTCTGTTCTTCGCGTGAAACCGCGTAATGCGATCAGCCGACATCGTCTCTCTGGTGCCCCATGTTGGATTCGAACCAACGGCCTTCTGCTCCGGAGGCAGACGCTCTATCCCCTGAGCTAATGGGGCCAGGGCTGAATCAGGTTATCAGAGCCGGAGCGTGCGAAAGGGGCGGATGCCTCAGGCATCCACCCCTTTCAGCTGTGCCCGACGCCGACGTTCGCGCCTTCGAAGGCGACCGCAACCGTCGGAAGGGCTCAGAAGGCCGCCGCGAGCTACGCGGCGATCTTGCCCGCAACGGCCTTGCCGTGGCTCTCGGCCGCCGCGTGCGCGTCGGCGAGCTTCTGGCGGGCGAGGTCGACGAGGCCGGCCATCGCCGGGGTCGACTCGGCGAGCGTCAGCTCGGCCTCGATGATGGTGACGTCGTAGCCCCAGACGTCTTTCAGGATGCGCTCGAGCCACGCCGAAGCGTGGTCCCAGCCGTAGCGGGGGGTGCCCTCGCCGTAGCCGCCACCACGCGAGATCACGATGAACGCCTGCTTGCCGGCGCCCGCCGGGGTCTCGGCGCCTGCCGAGAAGCGCGGGTCGGTCAGCACCAGGTCGAACCACGCCTTGGTGTGCTGCGTGACGCCCCAGTTGTAGAACGGCGCGCCGATGATGGCGACGTCGGCCGCGGCCAGCTCGTCGGCCAGCTGCGTCGCAAGGGCGACGGCGGCCTTCTGCTCGTCGGTGCGTCCCTCGGCAGGGGTGAAGCCGGCGAAGACGGCGGTCGCCCAGGCGTCCGACGGCAGCGGGTTCAGGCCGATGTCGCGGCGGGTGACCGTCACGTCATCGAGCTCGGACACGATGGCCGACTCGAGCGTGTCGGAGACGGCGCGGCTGACCGAGCCCTCTGGCTTGATGCTCGCGTCGAGACGGAAGACGGTGCTCATGGGAATGGTCTCCTTGATGGCTTGGTTGTAGAGCCCAGCGTTATTCTCAGCAGATGTTCTGCGATACAGACGATAATAAGCACAGACGATCTGAGAATCGCAACAACATGACCCAGAGATCGGAACCCCGGCGGATAAAGTGAGCGACATGGCGAGCACACAGGAGCGGCAGGCCGACCTCGGCTGGTCCCTCGGCGCGCTGCTGCGCGGCTACCTGAAGCTCTCCGCCGAGGCGCTCGGCGACTTGCCCGGCGGCGCTCGCGGTTTCCAGGTGCTCTCCATCGCCGCGTCGAACTCCTGCGGCAACCAGGCCCAGATCGCGGAATCCACGGGCCTCGACCGCACGGTTCTGACCTATCTCATCGACGACCTCGAGAAGGCCGGCCTCGTGGTGCGCACCCCGGATCCGAACGACCGCCGCTCGCGCCGCGTGACGCTGACGGATGCCGGCACCGAGCGCCTCACCCAGCTGACGAGCCGCATGAACCAGGTCGAAGACCGGCTGCTCTCGCGCCTGCCCCGCGACGACGCCGACAGCCTGCGCGCCGCCATCGTGCGCGCCGCCCACTCGCTCGACGACGACCCAGAGGGCGTGTGCGAGACGGTCGACCAGGTGACCGCAGAGGTCACGTCAGCCTAAGGGCCTCGATACGCCGCGCGGTGACTCGGCCGACGGCTACGTGGTGACGAAGTCGATCAGCTGCTCGACCCGCCCGAGCAGCGCCGGCTCGAGATCGGCATAGGTGCGCACCCGCCCGAGGATCCGCTGCCACAGCCGCGCGATGTCCTCCTGACTCTCGTGCGGCTGCCGCAGCGCCTGGGCGATGCCCTTCTTCCACTCGATCGAGCGCGGGATCTCGGGCCAGCGCTGCAGGCCGACGCGCTCGGGCTTCACCGCCTGCCAGATATCGACGAACGGATGCCCCACCACGAGCACGTCCGCCCCGTAGGGCCCCTTCGCGACGGCGTCGGCGATGCGGCTCTCCTTCGAGCCCTTCACGAGGTGGTCGACCAGCACGCCCACCCGCCGCCCCGGCCCGGGCTGGAACTCGGCCAGCAGCTCTTCGAGGTTGTCGACGCCCTCGAGATACTCGACGACGACACCCTCGACCCGCAGGTCGTGGCCCCACACCTTCTCGACGAGCTCGGCGTCGTGCCGGCCTTCGACGAAGATGCGGCTGCCGCGCGCGACCCGCGCCCTCACCTCGCCCGCGTGGAACGAGCCCGATGCACTGCGGGCATGCCCCGCGGGCGCCGCCGCCCGCGGCTTGATCAGCACGACGGGGCGGCCGTCGACGAGGAATCCGTGCCCCAAGGGGAAGACGCGCACCTTGCCGAAGCGGTCCTCGAGCTGCACGAGGCCGCCCTCGGCGATGCCGACGACCGCGCCGACGAAGCCGCCGTCGACCACTTCGACGACAAGGTCACGCTCGGCCGGAGTCTCGACCGGCTGCACGATTCCCCGGCGCCGCCAGTTCTTGTCGGCGAGAACGTCAGAGCCGTACGGGTCGTCCCAGGTCACCCGCTCGACGCTACCTGCGACCCACTGCTCGCCCACGCGGCGACACTCCATGTGGGAACACGGCGACGATTGGGCCGACTAATGTCGCCGCGCGACCGGCCCGGGGGTCGAATCGTTTCGACGATGGGCGCGACGCGACTAACGTGAGGCATATGGCGACGAAGACGTTTCTGTTCATCGGTGGCACCGGCACAATCTCGGCGAGCAGCGTACGGCTCGCCGTCGAGCGGGGTCACCGGGTCACGGTGCTGAACCGCGGCAAGGAGTCCAGCCGAAAGCTGCCCGCCGAGGTCGAGACGCTCACGGCAGACATCCGTGACCCCCAGTCCGTGCGCGAGGCGCTCGGGGACCGCGAGTTCGACGCCGTCGCCGAGTTCCTCGCTTTCACGCCCGAGCACCTGCAGACCGATCTGAGCCTCTTCGGCGGGCGCACGGGGCAGTACGTGTTCATCAGCTCGGCATCCGCCTATCAGACGCCGCCTGCCCGCATCCCGGTGACCGAGTCGACACCGCTCGTGAACCCGTTCTGGAAGTACTCGCAGGACAAGATCGCGTGCGAGGACCTGCTCTTCGCCGCCGTGCGCGAGCGAGGTCTGCCGATCACGATCGTGCGCCCCTCGCACACCTACGACGAAACGCGGCTGCCCACGACCGGCGGGTGGACCGACGTCGCCCGCATGCGCGCCGGCAAGCCGGTCGTGGTGCACGGCGACGGCACGAGCCTGTGGACCATCACGCACTCGCGCGACTTCGCGGTCGCCTTCGTCGGACTGCTCGGCAACCCGCTCGCCCTCGGCGAGACCTTCCACATCACGGGCGACCACGCGCCCACTTGGAACCAGATCTACACGTGGATCGGCCAGGCCGCCGGCGTGGCGGAGCCCGAGCTGGTGCACGTCGCGAGCGAGACGATCGGCCGCGTGCTGCCCGACCACCTCGCCGGACTCATCGGCGACAAGGCGCACTCGATGGTCTTCGACAACTCGAAGGTGAAGGCCCTCGTGCCCGAGTTCGAGACCACCGTGCCGTACTGGCAGGGCGCGGCCGAGACGATCGCCTGGTTCGACGCGCACCCCGATGCACAGAAGACGGATGCCGCACTCGACGCCGCCTTCGACAAGCTGGTCGCCCACGCGCGTTCGCTCTGAGCTTCCCGACCCTGCCAAGTGCGTACCCGCCTGGGTAGTGTGAGTTCATGGCAGCCAGGTTCCTCGTGGTCCCCCAGTGGCAGGGCTCCGGCTCGTCCCGCGCGATGCGGCTCAGCGATGGCGCGAACATCATCGCCGGCGATCTGCCCGCCGCCTCGACGACCCCCGTCGAGGTGCGCGTCGAAGCGGGCGAGGCGCTCGGCACGGGCGTGAACCGGTACTCGTCCATCCACGCGATCAAGCAGCAGGTCGAGGCGGTGCTCGACACCTTCGCCGACGATGAGACGGTGATCACCGTCGGCGGCGACTGCGGCGCGGACCTCGCGGGCGCGACCCGCGCCGCGGAGCGCTACGACGACCTGGCGCTCGTCTGGTTCGACGCGCACGGCGACCTGAACACGCCGGATTCCTCGCCCAGCGGCACCTTCAGCGGAATGGTGCTGCGCACGATCCTCGGCGACGGCGCAGAGGGGCTCGCTCCGCAGCCGGCGCCGCTCTCCCCCGAGCGCGTCGTGCACGCCGGCGCACGCGACCTCGACGACGCCGAGGTGGAGTACCTCGCGTCGTCGGACATCCGTTCTCTCTCCGTCGATCAGCTGTCGAGCCCCGACGCGCTCGTCGAAGCGGCGCTCGCGACGGGGGCGTCGCGCGTCTACATCCACGTCGACCTCGACGTGCTCGACCCCTCGGTCATCGAGGGCGTCGGCTACCCCGAGCCGTTCGGGCTCAGCATCGACGAGCTGACCGGCGCGATCCGCGCGCTGCGCGGGCGGCTGCAGCTCGTCGGCGGCGCCGTCACGGGCTTCGCCCCGGCCTCGCCCGACGCGGCCGTCGGCGACCTCTCGCCGATCCTGCGCGTGCTCGGCGCGCTCACCAGCCGGCTGCCGGCGGACGCCGCCGCGGCCTGACCACACCTGACCCGCATCCCGACCTTCCGGAGGAAGCAGTGACCGACTACGACGTCATCGTCATCGGCGGCGGTGCGATCGGCGAGAACGTCGCCGACCGCGCCGTGCAGGGCGGCATGCGCACCGTCATCGTCGAGGCTGAGCTGGTCGGCGGCGAGTGCTCGTACTGGGCGTGCATGCCGTCGAAGGCGCTGCTGCGCAGCGGTTCCGTGCTCGCGACCGCGCGGGCGGTTCCCGGCGCCGCCGAGGCGGTGACCGGCTCGCTCGATGTCGCCCGGGTGCTCGCCCGCCGCGACCAGGTCACGAGCAACTGGAAGGACGACGGGCAGCTCGAGTGGCTCGAGTCCGCCCACATCGACCTCGTGCGCGGGCACGCCGTCTTCACCGGGCCCAAAGCGCTGCGCGTGACCGCGGGCGACGGCACCGTCACGGAGCTCACCGCGAACCATGCGATCTGCGTCTCGACGGGCTCGCTGCCGCTGCTGCCCGACACCCCGGGGCTCGCCGAGGCCCAGCCCTGGACCAGCCGCGACGCCACCAGCGCGAAGACGATCCCGAGCTCGCTCGCGATCATCGGCGGCGGAGTGGTCGCGGCCGAGATGGCGACGGCGTACACCTCGCTCGGGGCATCCGTCACCCTCATCGCCCGCGGGAAGCTGCTCGCGAATCAGGAGCCGTTCGCCGGCGAGAAGGTCGCCGAGGCGCTCACGAAGGCGGGCGCCGACGTGCGGCTCGGGACCTCGGTCGAGCGAGTCGAGACAGCGGATTCCGAGAGCGGCCACACCCTGCTGCTGTCCGACGGCTCGGCGGTGGTGGCCGAGAAGATCCTTGTCGCAACGGGCCGCGTGCCGCGCTCGAGCGACCTCGGGCTCGAGGCGATCGGGCTGCCGGCGGGCGGATGGCTCACGACCGACGACTCGCTGCGCGTGCTCGACGCAGACGGCGCGCCGATCGACTGGCTGTATGCCGCGGGCGACGTCACCGGCCGTGCGCTGCTCACCCACCAGGGCAAGTACCAGGCGCGCATCGCGGGCGACGCGATCGCGGCGCGCGCCCTCGGGAAGCCCGTCGACACGAGCCCGTGGGGCGTCCATTCGGCGACGGCCGATCACGCCGCGGTGCCGCAGGTGACGTTCACGACCCCTGAGGTCGCGTCGGTGGGACTCACCGCGGCCGAGGCCGAGAAGCGCGGCATCCGCACCCGCGTCGTCGACTACGAGATCGGCTGGGTGGCGGGCGCGACTATCCACTCGGACGGCTACGAGGGCACCGCCCGAGCCGTGGTCGACGAGGACCGCCGCGTGCTCGTCGGGGTGACGTTCGTGGGTGCGGATGTCGGCGAGCTGCTGCACTCCGCCACGATCGCCGTCACCGCCGAGGTGCCGCTCGAGCGGCTCTGGCACGCCGTGCCGTCGTACCCGACGCTCAGCGAGGTGTGGCTCAGGCTGCTCGAGACCTACGGGCGCCCGACCGCATGAGGCCACTGCTGCGGCTGCTCTCGCTGCCGGGCTACCTGTTCGCCTGCGGAGTCGGCCTGGTGTGGGGCTTCCTCTGGTCGACCGGCGAGGTGCAACGGCGCTCGGGCCTCGTGGTGTTCACGGGCATGCCGACGTGGACCTTCGGCCGCGGCGGCTCATGCGTCGGCACCTGCTATCTCACCGCGCACAACGTCAGCGACGCGGTGCTCGAGCACGAGGCCGTGCACAAGCGGCAGTGGCAGACGTACGGCATGCTGTTCCCGTTCCTCTACGGGCTCGCCGGCCGCGACCCGCTGCGCAACCGCTTCGAGATCGAGGCGGGGCTCGAGAAGGGCGGGTACCTGTGAGCAGGGATTCCCGGGTCGTCGTGGTCACCGGAGCGAGCTCGGGCATCGGGCGCGAGACCGCGCGCGCCGCTGCCGGACGGGGCGACCACGTCGCGGTCGTCGGCAGGAACCCCGATCGCACGCGCTCGGTCGCGGCGGACATACGCGGTGAGGCATACGTCGCCGACTTCGATCGACTCGATGAGGTACGGATGCTGGCCGCGAAGCTGCTCGACCGCTACGACCGCATCGATGTGCTGGTGAACAATGCCGGCGGCCTCGTCAGCGAGCGGGCGCTCACGGTCGACGGCCACGAGCGCACGCTGCAGTCCAACGTGCTCGCCCCGTTCCTGCTGACGCAACTGCTGCGGCCCCGGCTGGAGGCGACCGCTGCGCTTCCCGAGGTCGTGCCGGGCACGGTGCGGGTGCTCGCGACCGCGTCCATGGCGAACCAGTGGGGGCGCATCGTGCCGGGCGACCTCGAATGGGCCGAGCGCCCCTACCGCCGCGGGTGGCCGGTCTACGGGGCGGCGAAGCTCGCGGTCGTGATGTGGATCCGCGAGCTGGCGGAGCGGCTCGCAGGCGCCGGGGTGGATGCCTATTCGGTGCACCCGGGCGCGGTGGCGACGAGCTTCGGCAGCAGCTCGCGGCTCGTCCGCCTGGGCAATGCCGTGCTGGGCGGCCACTGGGGCCGCTCGGCGCTGAGCGGCGCGGAGCCGCTGATCGCCTTCTCGAGCACCTTCCCCGTGGATGCCCCGAGCGGCACCTACTTCTCCCGGTTCCGTGCCGACGGCCGGGTCGCCGCCCAGGCGTCGGACGCCGAGCTGCGCCGCGAGCTGTTCGAACTGCTCGCCCGGCTCACCGGCTAGCTGTGATGTCCGGGGAGGTTGTCCCGCCGTGCGGCGGTGAGTCGATGTGACAGGGGAAGGCCTCCGGTTGTGGAGTGGAGCTGTCTAGTTCACCGCTTCACCTACCGGAGGCCTTCGTGTCCCA
>NZ_BAABBW010000005.1:0-553640 GCF_039538185.1 Gryllotalpicola koreensis | reverse complement strand
GTCAGATGGGCATTAGCGTGAGTCACGAAGACCTCCGTGAAGCGATGAGAGTGTGGTAACCCACATCGTTCCGGAGGTCTTCGCTACCTCAGCCCACGTTCACAACGTGCCGAGGAACTACACCTAGGCGTCGCGGAGCTCGGCCGGGAGCAGCCGACCCGGGAAACCCTGGAGGGCGACCGGGCGCAGGAATCGGACGATCGCCGCGGTGCCGACCGAGGTCGTCTGTGACGCCGTGCTCGCTGGATAGGGACCGCCGTGCTGTTGCGCATCGGTGACGGCGACCCCTGTTGGCCATTGGCACCAGAGCAGACGTCCCGCCCGCTCTGCAAGCGTGTCGAGGAGGGTGCGCGGGGAATCCGCCTCCGTCCCGAAAACGGTCGCGGTGAGCTGCCCGTCGAAGACCTCCGCGAGTCGGAGCAACTGGTCGTCGGAGCCGTACTCGACGACCAGCGCCGCAGGCCCGAAGCACTCGTCGAGATACCGCGCAGGGTTCGCGAGCACCTGATCGCCGTGCGTGCGCAACAGGATCGGGCCGGGAACGTCTGCGAACGGGTCGTCGACGCTGCGCAGCCGCGTGACGCCGGGCGCCTCGATGAGCTCAGTGAGGCGGCGCCGGAAGCCGGTGAGAATGTGGTCGTTCAGCAGCGGCGCGGGATCGGGGAGAGGCGATCGTTCGAGCGCCGTGAGGACCGCCGATCCGCTCGGTACGAAGAGGGTGCCGGGTTTCGTGCAGAACTGGCCGGCGCCGAGCGTGAACGACGCGATGAAGCCCGCGGCGATCTCCTCGGCGTCATCCGCATCCGCAGCCGGCGTCACGAACACAGGGTTGCTGCTCCCGAGCTCGCCGTAGAACGGGATCGGTACGGGCCGCGACTGGGCGATGTCGAACAGCGCCCGTCCGCCCGCGATCGAACCGGTGAATGCGGCGGCGGCGATTCGCGGATCGCGCAGCGCCGCGACTGCCTCGTCCTGTCCTTCGATGAGGGCGAAGATCCCCTCGGGCGCCCCTGCCGCGGCGAGGGCGGTGATCGCGAGCTCGGCCACACGGCGGGAGAGGCGGGGATGCCCGGGGTGTGCTTTCACGACGACCGGATTCCCGGCGCCGAGCGCTGATGCGGTGTCGCCACCCAGTACGGAGAAGGCGAAGGGGAAGTTGCTCGCCGCGAACACCAGCACGGGTCCTACCGGGCGCAGCGAGCGGCGGAGCTCCGGTCGCGGCGCGACCGGCCATGAGGGGTCGGCTGGATCGATCCGGGCATCGAGGAACCCGCCGTCGCGGACGAGGTCTGCGAACATCCGCAGTTGGAAGGCGGTGCGCACGACCTCCCCGGAGAGGCGCCCGGTCGAGAGATGTGTCTCGTCCTCGGCGATCGCGACGAGCTCCTGGCTGTGCTCCTCGAGCGTCGCCGCCAGCTGATCGAGCAGATCGGCCCGCTGTGTGAGGGGAAGCCCCGCCAAGGGGCGGCGGGCGCGGTGGGCGGCCGCTATGGCAACTGCGGAATCGGGAGCGAGCGCGTCGGTCGCCGCGTCGGTCGACTCCTCCGCACTCGCTGACGCCTGAAGCAGGCGGTCGAGGCCTTGCTCGACGTCCTCGCCGGCGGATCGGCCGAAGGCCGTGAACATCAAGGCGATGCCGACCGCACCAGGATCGGGGGACCCCACGGCCCGCTCGCCGACGTAGCTCGCACGTCCACGGCGGGCCACCAGTTCGCGTGTCGCGATGGCGCCGTCCACCGCCGCGGTGACGGCCGTGGCGAGCGTGCCGCCGGTGCGGAGGACCTCGACGGCGGGCGCCAGCGCGTCCACGAGCGTGCGATCGCCGAGCTGTGCTTCGCCGACCCGCTGAATCGCGGCGAGGCCCGCAGCGGTGCCGTCGGCGAGCACGGCGGGAAGCGTCGCGCCCATCGCCGCCGCTCGCGCGAGCTGCCGGAAGAGAAGGCCGAACAGCGGGCCGCTGGTTCCACCGACGTCGTCGAGGAAGACCTTCGCGAGCGCCGCCCAGGCATCGCTGCCGCTGTCGCCCTCCGCATGGCTCGCCGCGAGGGACAGCCCGCCCTGGAGGTTCGCTCCGAAGTCGCCGTCGCCCGAACGCTCATCGAGAGCAGTAAGCAGCGGCTCGGCCTCATCGACGAGTCTCTTATAGGCGTCGAAGGCAGAGCGCAGGGTCGCATCCAGTGCGGTCATCAGTGCAGTCCGTTCCATCCGGCGGCGCATGCGTCCGCCTGCCAAAGCCCGAGCCAGTCGTCCTCGGCGAGGTCGAGGAGCGACAGCGAGAATCCGTGCATATCGAGTGCGGAGACGAAAGTGCCTACGAGGCGTGCCGCGACGTCGATGCCGAGCACCGCAAGGCGCTCGACCGCGATCGAGTAGATCGCGTAGAGCTCGAGAGGGGTTGCGGAGCCCAGACCGTTCACGAAGAGGATGGAGCCGCGCCCGGTCAGCGTGCCGAGCGAGGCGAGGACATCATCGAGCATCCGCGTTATGAGTGTCTTCAGATCGGCGAACGGGGTCGACAGCGTGGCCCGTTCGCCGTGGATGCCGATGCCGTATTCGACCTGCCCGGGGGCGAGCTCGTGCATGCGCGCCCCGGTGTGCACCGAGGTGAGGAACTCGCTCGCGACGGCAATGCTGCGGCTGCGGTCGTTGACCGCCGTTCCGAGGCGCACGAGCTCTTCGAGCGTCGCGCCCCGGTCCGCAGCCGCCCCGAGGATCTTCTCAACGAGCAGGGTTGCCGCAGTCCCGCGCCGTCCCGTCGCGGTGTGCGCGGATTCTGTGGCGACATCATCGTGCACGAGCACGCGCCCGACCGGGATGCCCTCGTCGCGGAGTCGCTCAGCCGCGATCCCGAAGTTGATGCGATCGCCCGTGTAGTTCTTGACGACGTGCACGACTCCACCCGGCAGCGCGACGGCACGGCTCGCTTCGTACACCTGACGGTTGTGCGGGGAGGCGAAGACCTGCCCGGGAGCGACGGCGTCGAGGAGACCGGGCCCGATGAAGCCGCCGTGGAGGGGCTCATGGCCGGATCCGCCGCCGGAGACCAGTGCGACCGACCGGCCTGGATTGCGCTGCACGCCGGCGAAGTAGGTCGGATCCTCGACCAGTCTCACCTTCTCCGGGTGCGCGTCGGCGAACCCGCGGAGCGCAGCCGCAAGCCCCTCTCGACCGGAAGGGATGAACAGTTGTGGCATCGGAGTGGTCCGCCTTCCTGGGGTGCCTGCATTGCCAGCATCGCGCGATACGGGCATGATATCAGTTGTCCGTCAACGGATGACTTCAATCAAAGGACCGAACTCATGAGTCACAGTTACTCCAAGTCGCACAACGGCGTACAACTCGACCTGTCGGGCATCATCCCCCCGATGGTGACCGCCTTCGATCCAGAGACGGAGGAGCTCGACGAGGACCTCATCCGTGCGGAGGTCGAATACCTGATCTCGACGGGCGTGCACACCATCTGCATCGGCGGCAGCACCGGTGAAGGTCAGGGGCTCTCGGAAGACGAGACCTACCGGCTCAACAAGGCCGTGGTCGATCAAGCCGCGGGGCGCGTCAAGGTGATCGGCGGCGTCATCGCCGACACCACCATCGAGGCGATCCGCAAGGGCGAGGCGGCGCGGCGCGCCGGCGTTTCCTCGCTCCAGGTCACGCCGCCGCACTACCTGTGGGTGCCGTCCGTGGCCGGACTCGTTCAGCACTTCACCCGCATCGGCGATGCGGTCGAACTGCCGATCTTGATCTACAACGTGATCCCGTGGGTCGACATCGACGTCCACGCGATGAACAGCATCGTCGACGACGCTCCGTGGGTACTCGGCGTCAAGCAGAGCGGCGGTGATATGCACAAGGTGGCCGACATGATGGCCCTGCTGCACGACAAGGTGCCGATCACGACGGGCATCGATGACCTTCTCTATCCGACCTTCGCGCTCGGAGTCGACGGCGCGGTGACCTGTATGACTGCGGTGTTCCCGCGAGAGACCTCCGAGCTCCATGCGGCCGTGCAGGCCGGTGATCACGACCGCGCGCTTGCCATGCATCGTCGCCTTCTGCCCGTCTGGCGCAGCATCGAGGGTCCGAACATGACGGCGAACGCGAAGTACGCTCTCTCGCTCCTCGGTCGGAACAACGGCGTGTCGCGCAGCCCTATCCTCGCGCCCGACGAGGGTCGGCGGTCGCGCATCCGGGAGGCGCTGAAGTCGGCGCGCCTGCTCGAGCCCGCCGGCGTCTGAGTCAGGGGGAGGGGGCCGGTGGCGCTCCCTCCCACGCCTGGCTGCCGGGACGGGTCGCGGGCCGGCTGTAGGCTCGGTCCACCGGAGGGGCAGAGTATGGCGAGAGCGCGTCGTGTGAGTCGTGTGGACGAGGTCTTTCCCGTTCTGCGGGACCACGCCCGATCGTTGGAGGTCGGGCAGCAGATGCCGACCGAGTTTCAGATCGTCGAGGAGTTCGGAGTCAGCCGCCAGACCGCTCGCGAGGTGCTGGCCACCCTGCGAGCCGAGGGCTACATCGAGATCAAGCACGGCCGCGGGGCGTTCGTCGTGGACAAGACGCAGTCCGATCGGCAGCGCTTCCAGGAATGGTTTCGCGGCAATGAGTTCGAGATCGCCGAGCTGCTCGAGATGCGCGCGGCGATCGAGCCGTTCGTTGCCGAGCTCGCTGCCGAACGGGCGACGGACGAGGAGATCGCTGCGCTGCGCGAGAGCGTCGACGCATTCGAAGCTGTCCTGCTCGGGCATGACGTCGACGCCAAGGTGGCGGCCGACGAGGCCTTCCATGGCGTCATCCTTGCGGCCAGCCGCAACAGTGGCTTGCGGGTCTTCTACGACTCCTTCATCCCGAGCCTGCGGCAGTATCGCGCGCACGTCTTCTCCCCACCGGCCGACCCTCTGCTGGCGCTCCCGCATCACCGCGCGATCTTCGAGGCGATCGCCGCACGGAACCCCGCGGCCGCGAGCGCGGCGATGCGGAATCACATCGATCACTCGCGCCTGGACGTCCACCGTCTCGCGAGTGGTGACGGCCACGCCGCGGCAGAGTGACCTCTGCTCGATTTATTTTGTCGGTTGACAGACAACTGACGTGTATATAGTTTGGCGACGGCCCCCAGCTCCGGGCCCACCCGAACCGACAGGACTTCAACGATGAATGCTTCCGTTCCTTCACCCGCATCCCCGGCCCAGGGCCGCGGCTACTTCTGGAAGGCGACGCTCTCCGGTCTCGCAGGCAACACGCTCGAGCTGTACGACTTCCTGCTCTACGGCACCGCCGCCAGCCTCTTCTTCCCGACGCTTTTCTTCCCCGGCGACGCCTTCGCCGCGACCCTCTCGAGCCTCGCGACGTTTGCCGTCGGTTTCTTCGTCCGCCCGCTCGGCGGTCTGCTGATCGGCCGCTACGGCGACCGATTCGGCCGCAAGAAGGCGCTGCTCTTCACGCTCTGGGTGATGGGCGGCGCGACGATCGCGATCGGCTTCCTGCCGTCGTATGCGAACGTCGGGGCGCTCGCTCCGATCCTGCTGATCGTCGTGCGTGTCATTCAGGGCATCGCGCAGGGCGGCGAGTGGGGCGGCTCGATGGTGCTCGTGGCCGAGTCTGTGCCCCCTGGGCGCCGCGGGTTCTTCTCCGCCATTCCGAACCTCGGCGGGTTCGTCTCCCAGCTCTTCGTCGCAGGGGCGATTGCCCTGGTCCTCATGCTCCCGCAGGAGGCGCAGCTGAGCTGGGGTTGGCGGCTGCCGTTCCTCGCCTCGATCGTGGTGCTGATCGCCGGCCTGTGGATGCGCCGCAGCCTTGTCGAGACTCCTGTCTTCACCGAGAACAAGATCGCGGAGGCGACGGGCGCTCTTCCGCTCGCCAAGCGCGGGCCGATCGCGACGCTCTTCGTCGACCACTGGCGCGACATCCTGCTCATGACCGGACTGCGCTTCTCGGAAGGACTCCCGTACTTCCTGCTCACCGTGTTCGCGATCAGCTACGCCAAGGCGATCGACGTGAACGCGTCCGGCATGCAGGCCTCGATCCTGATCATGGCGGTCATCGCGATCCCGGCCACATGCCTCTACGGCTGGGCCTCCGACAAGATCGGGCGGCGCCCGGTCTTCGCCTTCGGATCGATCGTCGTCGCGCTCGCCGCCTTCCCGTTCTTCCTGCTGATGAACACCGGGAACTTCTGGTTGATCACGCTCGGCTACGTCCTCGTGCTCAACCTCGGACACAACCCGGTCGGCGCCGTGCAGCCGGCCCTGTTCTCGGAGATGTTCCCGGCGCACAGCCGCTACAGCGCGGTCGCCGGCGCCCGCGAGATCGCCGGCATCATCACCGCGGGCCTCACGCCGTTCATCGCGGCCCTGCTCGCTGGCCCGGACAGCACGCGCTGGTACCTCGTGGCCGGGTACGTCGTAGTAGGTGCGATCGTCTCGCTCATCGCGATCAAGATCGTGCCGGAGACCCGGAAGCGCGATCTCCTGACCATCGGCCGCGAGATCCCGGACGCGGCACCCGCCCGCTGACCCCCTCACCCCACTCAAGGAGCAACATCATGCCGACCGCGCCCATCCGGGGCCTCGTCGCCCCGGCGCTCACCCCCTTCACTGCCGATGGATCGATCGACTACGGGATCTTCCGCGACCAGGTCGAGCATCTGCTCGGGCAGGGCGTGCACGGGGTCAGCCCGGGTGGCAGCACCGGCGAGGGCGCTGTGCTCGAGGACGACGAGCTCGGCCGGCTGGTCGCGGAGGCACGCGCTCTCAGCGGTGATCGGCCGGTCGTCGCCGGGGTCATCCGCAGCTCGACGAAGGCCGCGGTACGTGCAGCGAAGCTCGCCAGGGACGCCGGGGCCGACGCCCTCATGGTGACGCCGACCTTCTACAACGTGCTGGTGCCCGACGCCGCCGGGAACGAGGTGTTCTACCGGGCGATCTCCGACGAGGTCGGGCTCCCGATCGTGATCTACAACGTCGTCCCGCAGAACGAGATCTCCCCGGAGACCTTCACGCGCCTCCTCGAGATCGAGCACGTGGTGGGCGTCAAGCAGAGTGTCGGCGGCATCATGGCGATGTACGACATGCGGCTGACGGCCCCGAACGCAATGGTGTACGCCGCCACTGACGAGCTGCTGTTCAGCTGCTTCGAGCTCGGCGCCGACGGCGCGATCTCCGCGGTGCTCTCGCTGTTCCCGGCGGAGTGCCGTCGTCTGTGGGATTGGGCGCAGGAAGGCGATCACGCTGCGGGCCGCGCGCTGCAGGACACGATGTTCCCGATCTGGAAGGTCGTCCGCGGGCCGCAGTTCCCCGCGCGGGTCAAGGCGGCGCTGTCGATTCTCGGGCGTGACCTCGGCGAGTGCCGCAGCCCCGCCTCGCCGGTGCCCGCCGCGGTCCGATCAGCGCTCGAGGATGCACTCGCCCCGCTCGCGGCCGTCCGCTAGCCGGTCAGACGATGGTCCACTCCGAGTCGCCGGAGTCGGCGAGTGCCGCCGACGGCTCGGCGTGCGCCAGCCGCACGGCGATGAGCTCCTCGTCGAGAGCGAACCGGCGGGCGCGCTCGTCGGCTCTGGCGGCCTCTGCGGCGCAGCGATCCGCCTCGGCGTCGAGCCGCCTGGCATCCGTCTCGCGCATCTTCGCGATCTGACCGGAGCGAGCGGATGCCGCCAGCAGCCGCACCCGCTGCGCCTCGCCGCGCTTCTCCTGCTCGATCGCCCGGAAGTCCGCCGCCTTGCGCTCTTCGGCGAGGCGGTTCTTCCGCTTCAGCATCAATTCGACTTCGGTGACGGGGGCAGGCATCACGCCGACGGTACCCAGGGATGCGGCGTGCACGGCGCAAGGGCCGCGGCTATTCAGAAATCCGCACCACGAGCTTCCCGCGCACCTCGCCGTCGATGAGCCGCTGGAAGCCCGCCGGGATCTCGTCGAAGGGCAGCACGGAATCGACGTGCGGCCGCACGCCGCTCGCCTCAAGGAAGCGCAGCAGTGCCTCGAACTCGGAGCGCGTCGACCCCGTCGAGCCGATCACCGACAGCTGCTGATAGAAGATGCGGTTCAGCTCGGCCGGCGGCATGTTGCCGCTCGTCGCGCCGCAGGTGACCACGACGCCGCCCGGCTGCAGTGAACGCAGCGAGTGCGCCCAGGTCGCCTCGCCGACCGTGTCGACGACGACGTCGACCCGCTCGGGTAGCCGGGCACCGCTCTCGAACACCTCGTGTGCGCCGCACTCCAGCGCGAAGGCACGCTTGGCGTCGGTGCGCGCCGTCGCGTAGACCTTGGCACCGGCGGCGCGGGCGAGAGAGATCGCGGCGCTGCCGACACCGCCCGACGCGCCCTGCACGAGCACGCGATCGCCGGCGCGGACCCGGGCGCGGGTGAACAGCATGCGGTAGGCGGTGCCCCACACGATGCCGAGCGTGGCCGCGTCGTCGAAGCCCAGCCAGTCGGGCTTCGGCACGACGCAGGCGTCGGGCACCAGCACGAACGACGCCAGCGAGCCGTTGACGGTCTCGGACAGCAGCGCCCGCTTCGGGTCGAGGGTGACGTCGCCCCCGCCGCGGTTCGGATCGCCGAGCACGGGGTGGATGACGACCTCGTCGCCGGCATCCGTCACTCCCGCGCCGTCGCAGCCGAGCACCATCGGGATCCGCTCGGCGGGGTGGCCGACGCCGCGCAGGGTCCACACGTCGTGAGGGTTGAGGGATGCGGCGCGCACCCGCACCCGCGTCCACCCCGGTTTCGGCTCGGGATCGGGCATTTCCTTGAGGGATAGGCCCGACAGCGGGTCGTCCAGGCTCTGAGCGACGGCGACAGCAGCGCGCACGGTGTACCTCCCGTTCCGCCTGCCACGATATCGACTCTTGCCGCCGCGCGGCTCCGGCGGGATGATGCCCGCGACTGCAGGTCATTCGGCCACAGAATCACTCATTTCAGGAGGCCTTCCGATGTCCGCCAGCTTCACTCCCTACCTCTCGTTCCGCGGCCAGGCCCGCGAGGCGATGAACTTCTACCAGTCGGTGTTCGGCGGCGAGCTGAGCCTCATGACCTTCGCGGAGGGCGGCATGACCGACGGCGCCGATCCGAACCAGATCATGCACGCGAGCCTCGACGGCCCGGTCTCGATCATGGGCTCCGACGTGCCGGAGTCGATGCCCTTCTCGCAGGGCTCCCGGGTCTCCCTGTGCTTCTCGGGCGACGCCGCCGAACTCGACACCGGCCGCCGGTATTACGCCAGCCTCTCCGAGGGCGGCGCCGACGTGCTGCCCTTCGACCTCGCGCCGTGGGGCGACTACTACGGCCAGCTCACCGACCGGTTCGGCATCAGCTGGATGTTCGACTTCGGCGCCCCCGAAGTCCCGAGCGACCCCAGCTCGCTCGGTTCGCACCAGGCTCTCTGAGCACTACGCGCGAACCGCGCACACGGCCGTCGCGTCGAGCTCGTCGTCGCGCGCGATCTCGGCGCGCCAGCCGTGGGATTCGAAGATCTCGAGATCGACGGATGCCTGACGCCGGCTCGTCTCGACGAGCAGCGTGCCTCCGGGCTTGAGCCAGGTGGCCGCCTCGCCCGCGATGCGCCGGTGCAGCGCGAGTCCGTCCGCCCCGCCGTCGAGGGCGAGCGCGTGCTCGAAGTCGCGTGCCTCGCGCGGCATGTTCCGCACCTCGTCCGTCGGCACATAGGGGGCGTTCGCGACGATCACGTCGAAGCGCGCGCCCGCGGGCAGCCCGGCGAACAGGTCGCCCTCGACGACCGCACCGCCGAGCGGCTCGAGATTGCGGCGCGCGGCGGCGACCGCGGCCGGGTCGAGATCGGAGGCGACGACGGATGCCTGCGGCATCCGTCTCTTCACCGCGGTCGCCACCGGCGCGACCCCGCAGCACACCTCGAGCACCGAACCCCCGATGGTTGAGGAGCCGTGCAGCGGTGTCTCGAAGCCATCGTCACCGGCGAGATCGTTTCGAGACGCGCCTACGGCGCTCCTCAACGATCGCAGGGCGAGCCTGACCAGCAGCTCCGTGCGCCGCCTGGGCACGAACACTCCCGGCGCGACCGCGAGCCGCAGCCCTGCGAACTCGACCCAGCCGAGCACGTACTCGAGCGGCTCGCCCGCGATGCGCCTCGCGACGAGCGCCTCGAGCTCGCCGGCATCCGTCGTCGCCGCGATCAGCAGCGCTGCCTCGTCCTCCGCGAAGACGCAGCCGGCCGCGCGCAGTCTCGCGACCAGCTGGGCGAGATCAGCCAGCGAGCAGCCCCGACTTCTCGGGGTGCTCGTCGAACCACTTCGCGGCGTACCAGCACATCGGCACGATCTTGAGCTCTGGGGAGTTCTTCTCGATGTCGTCGACCGCGAACGAGACGACCTGGCCGGCATAGCCGTGGCCGCGCTGCATCGGGTCGGTGAAGGTGTGGGTGATCGAGAGGCGGTCGCCGTTGACCGTGTAGTCGGCGGCGCTGACCAGCTTCCCGTCGACCTTGAGGGTGTAGCGGTGCGCCTCGGTGTCGTGCTGGAACTCGCTGCTCACGCTCTGAGCCTAAGCCCGCGTGCGCCCTGCCGCGCCGGTAGCCTGGGCGCGTGCACAGTCCTGGGCGGCGCCGCGTGGTGTTCCTGCTGATCGCGGTCGGGGTCGTGTTCCTCGGCATCGAGGCGGTCGAGGCGGTGATCGCGAACCAGACGCTGCCGTCGGCGCTGCGCTTCGCCGCGCTGCACTCGGTCGGGGCGATCGTCTTCGGAGCGCTCTCGATCGTGGCCGTCATCGCGGCGGTCGTGCTCGAGCGTCGCTGGCTGGTCACCCTGATCGCCGCCTGTGTCGCGGCGGCGGCCGTCGCGCTGCTGCTGGTCTAGGCGCGATTCCGCAGCAGCAGATGGGCGACCAGGGCTGTCCAGCCGGTCTGGTGCGAGGCGCCGAGACCCTGGCCCGTGTCGCCGTGGAAGTACTCGTAGAAGAACAGCTGCTCGCGCCACCTCGGGTCGGCCGACAGCAGCGGGTAGCGGGCATCCGAGGCCCGCGGCCCGCCCCCGGGTGCCGGCGTGAACAGCGTGATCAGCCGCTCGGCGAGGTCGTCGGCGATGGCGCCCAGTCCGAGCGCGCGCCCCGACCCCGCGGGGTACTCGACCGTGTGCGATTCCCCGAGGTTTGCCTCGTAGTCGCGCAGCGCGTCGATGATGAGCACGTTGAGCGGGAACCACACGGGCCCGCGCCAGTTCGAGTTGCCGCCGAACAGGTGGCTCGTCGACTCGCCCGGCTCGTAGTCGACGAGTTGCTGCACCCCGCCGACGGACACCTCGAAGGGGTGCTCCCGATGCCACGCCGAGATCGAGCGGATGCCGTGCGGCGACAGCATCCCCTGCTCGTCGAAGACCTGCGCCAGCACGCGCGTGAGCCGCTCCGGGCTGACCAGGGCGAGCAGCGTCGTGCCGCCGCCGCGTGGGTGGGCGTGCAGATTCTCGGCGGCTTCGGGCTGCCGCCGGAGAAATGCGCGAACGGATGCCTGGAACTCGGGCAGCCCGTCGGCGAGGCCCTGCAGCGGCAGCGACGCCGTCACCGGCACGAGCCCCACGAGCGAGCGCACCCTGAGCGGGTGCTTCGACCCGTCGGGCAGGGTGAGCACGTCGTAGTAGAAGGCGTCGTCCTCGCTCCACAGGCCCTCGTCGTTCGCGGCATCCGCGATCCGCGTGAAGTGCTCGAAGAACTTGACCGCCACGTCCTCGTAGGCCCGATCGTGGTGTGCGAGGGTGAGTGCCATCTCGAGCAGGTCGAGGGCGTAGACGGCCATCCACGCGGTCGAGTCGGCTTGCTCGATGCGGCCTTCGCCCGCCGGCAGCGTCGAGCGGTTCACGGGCGCGATGTTGTCAAGGCCCATGAAGCCGCCCTCGAAGAGATCGTCCTGCCCGGCGTCCTTCGTGTTGGTCCACCACGTGAAGTTCATGAGCAGCTTGTGGAAGACGCGGGCGAGGAAGGTGAAGTCGCGGTCGCCATCGAGGTGGAACACCTCGAGCGCCGCGCGCGCCTGCGTCGGCGGGTTCACGTCGCCGAAGTCCCACTCGTAGGCGGGCAGCTGCCCGCTCGCGTGCGTGTACCACTCGCGCAGCAGCAGGATCAGCTGGCCCTTCGCGAACTCAGGGTCGACGTGCGCGTAGGTGACGCAGTGGAAGGCGAGGTCCCAGGCGGCGAACCACGGGTATTCCCACGCGTCGGGCATGAGGATCACGTCCTTCGCGGCCAGGTGCTGCCACGCCCCGTTGCGGATCGCGCCGCGGCCCGGCGGGGGCGGCGGGTAGGCCGGGTCGCCCGTGAGCCAGCGGCGCACGTCGTAGTGGAAGAACTGCTTCGACCAGGTGAGGCCCGCGAGCGCCTGCCTGAGCACGCGCTTCCGGTCGTCGTCGAGCCCGGCCGGCGCGAGGCTCTCGTGGAACGCGTCGGCCTCGGCCTCGCGGGCGCGCATGACATCGTCGAAGTCGCCGAAGGGGTTCCCGATGGCGCCCTCGCGGAGCCGAAGCCTGATGACCCGCTTCTCCCCAGGCGCGACCGTGAGCGTATAGCGAACGGATGCCTTCGTGCCCGTCTGCGCCGGGTTCACCGTCTCGGCCCCGCTCACCACGAAGTCGTTGATGCCGTCCTTGGGATAGGGCGAGCGATTCACGGCGCCCTCCCCGAAGAGCTTCACCGCGTTGGTCTCGTTGTCGCAGAAGAGCGCGGCCGCGGCATCCGTCTTCTCATAGCTGAGTGTCAGCGGGCCGGCCCGCAGCGCGCCGTCGCCCGCCGTGATCTCGGGCTTCTCGCCCTCCGGCACGTCCCAGCTCCAGGTGTTGCGGAACCAGAGCGTGGGCAGCACGTCGATGGTCGCGGTCTCGGGTCCGGCGTTCTCGACCGTGAGGCGCAGCAGCAGATCGTGCGGGCCGGCCTTGGCGTAGTCGGCGGTGACGATCCAGTAGCGCGAGTCGTCGAAGACGCCGGTGTCGGCGAGCTCGTACTCGGCGTCGAGCGAGCCGCGGCGGGCGTTCTCGGCGCGCAGCTCGTCGTACGGGAACGCTGCGTGCGGGTAGTGGTACCGCCAGCGCTGCCACGAATGCGTCGGCGTGCCGTCGAGATACCACCAGTAGTCCTTGGCGTCCTCGCCGTGGTTGCCCTCCGGCCCGCCCAGGCCGAACATGCGCTCCTTGAGGTGATCGTCCTGCCCGTTCCACAGCGCGAGCGCGAGCACCCAGGTCTGCTCGAGATCGCAGAAGCCGGCCATGCCGTCCTCGTTCCAGCGGTAGACGCGGCTGCGGGCGTGCTCGTAGGGGAAGAACCGCCAGGCGTCGCCGTCGGCGCTGTAGTCCTCGCGCACGGTTCCCCACGCGCGCTCGGCGACATATGGGCCCCAATCACGCCAGGGGGCTTGCCCGGAATCCGCCGCTTCGACACGCTGGTGTTCGGGTGAGCGCTCGTCCGCGGCCATAGCTGCCGATGATATGCGCAGGAGAGGGGCGCGACATGGACATCGAGGAAGCGCGGCTCGATCCGCTGCACGTGTACGCGATCTCCTCCGGCCCGGCACCGATCCCGCGCGACGAGGTGCCGCCCGTCGTCTACAAGCTGTTCGACCAGCTGCGTGAGCGGCTGTCGGACATCGAGATCGAGATCCCCGAGCGGGCGATCGCCTGGTATGAGCGGGTCACCGGCGAGTTCGGCGAGCACAGCCAGCGGGTGTGGGTCGGCTACGTCGCCGCCGAGGACGAGATCGGCGGCGAGATCTCGCCGGTCGTGCTCGACGGGGCGGAGCATGTCGCGATCGGCATGCACTACGGGCCGATGGCAACGATCCGCGAGTCGTGGAATGAGCTGTTCGACTGGGTGCACGAGCACGGCGGGCATTCGGCCGGCTACATGCGCGAGGTGCACGTGAAGGCGTGGCCCTACCCCGAGGACGAGTGGGTCACGAAGCTCGAGCTCCCCTTCGACGTGGACTGAGCGCAGCGGGGCGGGGCGCTCAGCGCGCGGGTCAGCCGAGCACGGCCCAGCCGTGCGGCGGAACGGAGGCACGCTCGGCGTCGTACGAGGCAGCCCCGTCGAGCAGGCGCGTGCGGCCGCCGGTCGGCAGCTCCGCCGGGGAGTCGGCGAGGTTCAGGAGCACGGTGACCCCCTGAGCGGCGTCGGCCGCACCGAGCGACTCGTAGGCGAGCGCCGTCGTCGCGACGCTCAGCGGTTCGGTGCGGGCATCGTGCAGCCACGGGTTCCTGCGCCGCAGTCCGATGAGCCGCTGGTGCAACCGATACAGCTCGGCGCCAGCGGGGTCGAGTTCGTCGGGACGGTCGGGGTAGGCCGGGCGTACGGCGTCATCGCCGCCCACGCGGTCCTCCTTGACGCCGAGCAGGCCGCGCTCGTCGCCGTAGTAGACCGCCGGCGTGCCCGCCACGGTGAACAGCACGACGACGGCATGCGCGAGATGCCGCGAGTCGCCGATGCGTGTCGCGACCCGGCTGACGTCGTGATTGCCGAGGAAGGTGAACGGCACGAAGTCGGCGAGGAGCTGCTGGTGGCGCTTGAGGCTCCATGCGAGCTCGAAAAAATTGTGGTCGTGGATGCTGCTGCCGATCGCCTTCCACAGCTCGTACTGCGTCACGGAGTCGAGGCCGCCATCGCGCACGAGGCCCGCGTAGTCGCCGGCGATCTGCTCGCCCCAGAGGTACGCCTCGGGGTGGCTCGCCCGCACCCGGGGCAGCACGCGCGCCCAGAACGCGCGCGGCACCGAGTACGCGGCGTCCAGTCGCCAGGCGGAGGCACCCCGATCGAGCCAGTGCGTCATGACCGCGGCGACGTAGTCGGCGACCGCGGGCGAGTCGTGGTTCAGGGTGACGAGCTGCCGATGCCCCTCCCAGACGTAGAAGTCGTCGCCGACCGGCTGGAACCACTCGCGCGCGACGGCAGGGTCTTCGAGGGCCTGCAGGAAGCGGGGGTGCGAGCGGCCGACGTGATTGAAGACGCCGTCGAGGGCGATGCGCAGGCCGCGCTCGTGCGCGGCCGCGATCAATGCGTCGAAATCGGAGTCCTGGCCGAGTCGGGAATCGATGCGGAAATGGTCGACCGTGTCATAGCCGTGGGTCTCTGACGCGAACACCGGGCCGAGGGCAACGCCCGACGCACCGAGCTCACGGGCGTAGTCGAGGTAGCGCTCGATGCGGCGCAGGCCGCCGCCGAAGCCGAGCGGATAGATGTGCCACCAGACGGCGCTGCGCACCCAGGGCGGCGCGGCCATCAGGGCGACTCCGCGAGGCGCGTCATGAGTTCGGCGGCGAGGCGGAGTACGGCGAGCTCCGCCGGGGTCAGCTCCGCCAGCGCGTCGGCGAGCCATGCGTCACGCCGAGCGGCGTCCGAGCTGACCGCTGCCGCACCGGATTCCGTCACCTCGAGCAGCGACTGGCGCGCGTCATCGGGGTCGGGGTGACGCGCGATCAGCTGCGCGGCCTCGAGCTCGGCGAACACACGCGTGAGGGCCTGCGGGCTCACGTGCTCGGCGGCCGAGATACGGCCGGGCGTGCTGGGCCCGTCGCGCAGCAGGCGGCTCAGTATGAGCAGCTTGTTGCCCGAGAGGCCGCTCTCATGGCCTCGCTCGGTGCGAAGCCGATGGCCGAGGTGCACCGTGCCGAAGCGCAGCCGACTCGCGATCTCGCGCAGTTCGGGTGCGGGCGAAGGAGTCATATTAGTACGCTAACACGTACTATTCAGGCAACAGAGTGCGGTCACGATGACGGGAGGTATTGAAGGAATGCTTAGGGAACTAAGGCGCCTCTCGCTCGGTCGGCTGCGCACAGGGGCGAGGCTCGCTGTGGCATCCGTCATCGCCGCCCTGCTCTCGTTCTGGACCATCGCCTACGTCGCGCGCCACCAGCCGGTCGTCGTCCAGCTGTGCATCTCGGGCGTGATCATCGCGCTGTCGATCGTCCGCTCTTCCGAGCGGCGTGCCGAGCCCGAGCCCCTGCCGCGCTGGGCGACGTGGGCGGCGCGGTTCCTGATGATCCCGCTGGTCGCGCTGCTCGGCTCGGCGATCGGCCGCGTGGTGCAGACGGATGCCGCACTGGGCTTCGCCCTCATCGGGGTGCCGCTCGTCGCGGCGGTGTGGGTGCGTCGCTTCGGGCCGGCCTGGACCCGGATCGGTACGCTCTGGTCGTTCCCGTTCATCGCCGCGCTCGTGACGCCGGCCGCCGCGCTCGCCGCAGGGGGCGGGGTGTGGTGGGGCGCGCTCGCCGCGCTGATCGCGGTCGCATGGGGGTCGGCGCTAGGAGCGGCGACCCAGTGGGTCGCCGCGCGCCGGGCCCCCGAGCGGGCTGTGCCCGCGAGGTTCGAGAATCGCCGCTCGCGGTCTGGCGCCGAACGCAAGCTCCTCCCCAGCACCCGAATGTCCCTCCACCTCGCCCTCTCCCTCGCGGCGGCGATCGTGCTCGGCTGGTGGCTTCTGCCCGACCACCTCGGCTGGCTGGTGCTCACCGCCTACCTCGTCAACAGCGGGAACCGCGGGCGGGGCGATGTGGTCTACAAGGGCATCCAGCGCCTCATCGGCGCCGGTGTCGGCACCGTCGTCGCGACCCTGCTCGGCACGCTGTACGCCCCAGGGGATTCGACGGCGCTGGTCGTGCTGTTCATCATCCTCGGAATCGGCGCCGTGCTGCGCCCGGTCAGCTACGCGTGGTGGGCCGCCGCGATGACGGGCGGACTCGCGCTGCTGTACGACTACCTCGGCCAGGGCGGCACCGGGCTGCTGGGGCAGCGGCTGCTCGCGATCCTGATCGGCGGCCTCATCGCGATCGCGGCGAGCTGCTTAATCGCGCCCGTGCGGTCGATCGACGTGGTGCGCCGCCGCACCGCCGACCTGCTCAGCCTCGGCAGTGCGGTCCTGACCGGTGACCGGTCTGCCGAGGAATACGTCGCCCTCGCTGCGGAGGCGCGCGTCGCGACGGCCCGCGTCGAGCAGCTCGCGCCGCCCTTCCATGCGCTGCGCATCGTCACCCTCGGCCGGGTCGCGGTCGCACGCCGCACCGCCGACCTCGTCGATCGCGCCGCTGCGCTCGGCGCCGGTCTGGAGCGCTTCGTCGCCGCCCCGTCGCGCGAGCTCGGCGCCGAACTCGGGGGCGAACTGCGCGGCCTCCGCGAGGTTTTGGTTTCATTGAGGCGTGACTGAGCACATCGTCATGGTCGGGGCGCTGAACGCCGACCTCGGCATCCGTGTCGACCGCCTGCCCGCCCCCGGTGAGACCGTCTCGGGTCGAGAAGTCGAGGTGCTGCCCGGCGGGAAGGCCTCGAACCAGGCGGTCGCCGCGGCCCGCCTCGGCGGCAGGGTTCGGCTCGTCGGGGCCGTCGGCGACGACGAGAACGGGCGGATGCTGCGCGAGCACGCCACCGCCGCCGGCGTCGACGTCTCGTTCGTGCGCGTTCTGCCCGAGGTGGCGACCGGCCAGGCGATCATCCCGGTCGATGACGCAGGCGAGAACTCGATCATCCTCGTGCCCGGTGCGAATGGCGCGATCACGCCCGATGACATTCCGATCGAGGCATATACGGATGCCTCTCTCGTCTGCCTCTCGCTCGAGGTGCCGCTTCCCGTGGTGCTGCGCGCGGCGTCCCGCGCGGTGTCGGTCGGCGCGACGGTGGTGCTCAACCCCTCGCCCTACCGGCCGCTTCCCGGCGAGCTGCTCGACGCGGTGGGTGTCTTGATCGTCAATGAGCTCGAGGCCGAGCAGCTGCTCGACGCCTCGATCGAACCGGCCTGGCCCGCCGGGGCCGAGGCGCTGCGCCTGGCGCTCGAGCCGCATCGCATCGCGCGCATCGTGGTCACCCGCGGCGCTGCGGGCGCCATCGTGGTCGACGGCGACGACATCACGGAGATCGAGCCGACGGCCGTCGAACCGGTCGACACCACCGGGGCCGGCGATGCCTTCACTGGGGCTCTCGCCGTGAGGCTGGCCGAGGGTCGCTCGCTGGCGGACGCCGCGACCGAGGCATCCGTCGTCGCCGCCTTCAGCACCACGCGCCGGGGCGCGCAGCCGTCCTACCCGACGATCGCCGAGCTGGCCGAGTTCCGTGATGGCCGCTGAACTCACCAGCGTGCGCGTCGACGTCTGGGCGTGGTCGGTGCGGCTCTACAAGACGCGTTCGGCCGCGACGGATGCCGCGAAGGCCGGGCACATCCGGGTGAACGGCGACCGCGCGAAGCCTGCGCAGCCGGTCAAGGTCGGCGATGAGGTACGCGCCCTGACCGACCGCGAGCACATCGTTTTCGTGAAACAGCTGCTGACGAAGCGCGTCAGCGCGGCCGTGGCGGCCGCCGCGATCGACGACCGCACTCCCGCGCTGCCGCCGAAGGAGGAGCGCGCCGCGCCGGTCGTGCGCGAGCGCGGCGCCGGCCGGCCGACGAAGCGCGACCGCCGTGCGCTGGAGAAGCTCAGGGGCGAGCGGCGCTAGGCGACGGGGCCGAGCAAAGCGTTCGCGACGGTGTTGTGCGCCGACTCGTCGTCGGACGGGTGGAAGATACCCGCGAGCACGTCGCGGTAGAGCCGCCCGAGCTCCGAGGAGTTGAAATACGACGAGCCGCCCGACACACGGATCGCCGCGTCGACCACCTCGCGCGCCGTCTCGGTCGCGCGGATCTTCACCCCGACGAGCTTCGGGAACCACTGGCCGCCGTGGTTGACGAGGTTGTCGACGTCGCTCGCCACGGACTGGATCTGCGGCGCCAGCCCGTCCTGCGCGATGGCGGCCGAAGCGAGGCGGAAACGGATGTCGGGGTCCTGCGCGTAGGGCAGGCCGGTCTTGAGCGAGGTGCGCTTCTGCACGGTTTCCACGGCGAGCTCGAGCGCCCGCGCCCCGATCCCCGTGTAGACCGAGGCCAGCAGCACCTCGAAGTTCGCGAAGATGCCGAACACCAGGCTGTCGGGGTTCGGGCCGGGTGCGAGCCGGCGCACGATGCGGTCGGCAGGCGCGTGCGCGCCCTTCAGCACGGTGGTGCGCGACTGCGAGGCCCGCATGCCGACCGTGTCCCAGTCGTCCTTGATCTCGACCGTGCCGTCATCGACCGCGGCGCGGTCGACGAAGCCGTAGACGACTCGCGGCCCGTCGTCGCTGGTGGAGTCGAGCCCGGTCACCCCGAGCCGGGTCCAGGCGGGGGAGAGGGACGTGAAGATCTTCGTGCCGGTGAAGCGATAGCCGCCGTCGGCGTCGGGCGCGGCATCCGTCGTCGACCCGAACAGCACCAGGTCGTTGCCCGCCTCGCTGATGCCGAAGCCGAACACCTCGCCCGCCCCTGCCTCGCGCAGGACGAAGTCGAGCGAGTCGTCGCCGCGGTCGCGCAGCACCTTCGCGACCCCCGTCCACACGAGGTGCATGTTCACGGCGAGGGCGGTCGCCGGCGCGGCGCCCGCGAGGCGCTGCTGCTCGCGTGCCACCTCGGCGAGCGTCATGCCGAGGCCGCCGTAGCCGGCGGGCACGAACGCCGTGAGATACCCGGCCGCCTTCAGCTCAGCGAGGTCCTCGTCGAAGAACCCGTTATCGCGGTCGTAACCGGCAGCACGGGCACGGATGCCTGCCAGCAGCTCATCGGAGAGAACGGACACACCCGGGATCGATTCGGCCATGTCGCTAGCGTATGCAAGCCCTCTGACATGCACGACGACCCACTTAGAGTGGAGGGCATGCAGCAACGGACGCTCGGAAGGACGGGGCGCAGCGTCTCCGTCATCGGCCTCGGCACCTGGCAGCTCGGCGCGGACTGGGGAGCCGTCACCGAAGCGGATGCGCTGGCCGTGCTCGACGCGTCCGCCGAGGCGGGCGTCACCTTCTTCGACACCGCCGACGTGTACGGCGACGGTCGCAGCGAGACGATCGTGGGGCGGTTCAAGGCCGCGCATCCGGATGCCGGCATCACGGTCGCCACCAAGATGGGCCGCCGCGTCGACCAGGTGCCCGAGAACTACACCCTCGCGAACTTCCGGCAGTGGCTCGACCGCTCGCGGTCGAACCTGCGCGTCGACACGATCGATCTCGTGCAGCTGCACTGCCCGCCGACGCCCGTGTACTCGAACGACGAGGTCTTCGACGCGCTCGACCAGCTCGTGTCCGAGCAGGTCATCGCGAACTACGGCGTCAGCGTCGAGACCGCGGCCGAGGCCCTGACCGCGATCGCCCGGCCGAACGTCGCCACCGTGCAGATCATCCTGAACGCGTTCCGCCTCAAGCCGCTCGACGAGGTGCTGCCCGCGGCCAAGGCCGCCGGTGTCGGCATCATCGCGCGCGTCCCGCTCGCCTCGGGGCTGCTCACGGGCCGCTACACGAAGGACACGACCTTCCCCGAGAACGACCACCGCAACTTCAACCGGCACGGCGAGGCTTTCGACGTCGGCGAGACCTTCTCCGGTGTCGACTTCGAGACCGGCGTCGCCGCCGCGCAGGAGTTCGCCGACGCCGTCGCCCGCCTGCGCGAGGAGTGGAAGATCGAGAACCACGCCCTGCTCACGCCCGCCAAGGCGGCGCTCGCGTGGGTCGCCCAGCAGGCCGGCGTCTCGACCGTGATCCCCGGCGCACGCAACGCGGACCAGGCGCTGAGCAATGCGGCCGCGGCATCCGTGCCCGAACTCGGGCCCGAGTTCAACGCGCGCGTGCGCGACATCTACGACCGCCGCTTCCGTGCGGTGATCCACGACAAGTGGTGAGCTAAGCAGGACACACGAGCCGCGTCGGCTCGCGCTGATCGTCGGCGCGCAGCACGGTGTGGGCCGTCATCGGCTGCCCGCAGATCGGGCACGCGGCATCCGCTCGCCTGATCTCGGGTTCTTCGGGGTGCCCGGCGCCGATCTGCGCGGGCCCCGTGAAGGTGCGCACGATGCGGTTCGCCTTCTGATAGAAGCCCCAGAACCCCTTGTGGTCAGCCACCGCGTGCCTACTTTCATTAGCGCACTAACTATTTGTACACTGATCATATGACGGATGCCGCACCGCGCGCCACCTCGCCCGACGACCTCCTCGCGCTCGAGAACCAGGTGTGCTTCGCCCTGGCCGTCGCGTCGCGCAGCGTGATCGGCATGTACCGGCCCCTGCTCGAGCCGATGGGGCTCACGCACCCGCAGTACCTCGTGATGCTCGCCCTGTGGGAGCGCGGCCCGCACTCGGTGCGCGCCCTCGGCGAGGCGCTGCGCCTCGAGCCGGCGACGCTGTCGCCCCTGTTGAAGCGCCTCGAGGCGCTGGGCTATGTGCGTCGGGGCCGCGACCCCGAGGACGACCGCGCACTGCGGATCGAGCTCACGCCGTCCGGGAGGGCGCTGCGGGCGCAGGCCCTCGAGGTGCCGCCCGCCGTGATGAAACTGCTCGACATGGACGTCGCGGAGCTCGCCTCCCTGCGCGACACTCTGCACGCCCTCATCGCCGCGGTGGAGTCCGCCCCGGCGCGCGCGTGACCCGCCCTGCCTCGCCTCGCCTCGCCTCGCCCAGGGTGCCCGTTCGGCGCGAATGTGCCCGGCGTATCGGGCGCACTCGCGCCGAACGGGCGCGGCTTCCGGCCATTCGGGCGCGCCCGCACAGCGGCGGACGCAGCAGCAGTTGCGCGGGACTCTCCCTCCACGGGCGATGATCACGTGAGTTCTGCACAGAAGGCCGATTGCGGGGGCGTCTGGTCCTACAACGGATCGCATGGATGCCCCGACGCCCGACCTCTCCCGCATCATTCGCGTGTCGCGTGATGCCGCCGCCGAGCTCTCGCATCAGGAGTTCGCCCGACGTGTTCGCGCGGGCGACGTCGAGCGGCTGCGTCGTGGGGTCGGGCGCCCGGCGCCCGTCCCGCTCGCTCTCGTCGACCGCTTCGACCGGCCAGCCGAGCGCAGATCGCGCTACCTCGACCTCGTGGCAGCGGTGGCCGAGACTCGTCGGAGCCAGGTTGTCTTCGCTGGCCGATCCGCCGCCGCGATCTGGAACCTCGCGACCGTCGCCGCGTGGCCATCATTTGTGGAGATCCTCGAGCCGCGAGGCTCAGCGCGGCGCAGCAAGCGAGGGATCGTCGTGCATCGCACGGCGTTCGAGGCCGATGACATCGTCCCGTGGGGTGAGCACTATGTGACATCCCCCGCCCGCACGATTGCCGACCTGGCGCGGTCCGGCGATTTCGTCGCAGCTGTGGTCGCACTCGACCACGCGCTCTCGCGGCGTGCCAACGACGCGCTGCGCATGACGAAGGAGGACGTGAGCGAGGTGCTCGATCGCACGGGCAGTTCGCGCGGCCTCGCGAGAGCGCGCGCCGCGGTCGAGTTCGCCGACGGCCGTGCGGACAGCGTCGGGGAGTCCCTCAGCCGCATTGACATCTTCCAGCTCGGATTCGAACTGCCGGAGCTGCAGGTCCGGCATCCGCACCCTGGCGGCTTCTACGATGCGGACTTCAAGTGGCCGGGGACCTCTCGTCGGCCGCCGACGATCGGAGAGTTCGACGGCGTCATGAAGTACCTCGATGAGCGATATCGGAACGGGACGGATGTCGGGCAGGTCCTCGTCGCGGAGAAGTTTCGCGAGGACTTCCTCCGCGGCGAGGGCAATGGCTTCCTGCGGTGGGGCTGGGAGGAAGCGCGTAAGCCGGTGCCGTTGCTGCGCCCGAAGCTGTTGCGGGCCGGCATCCGTATCGTCCGCCGCCCGCTTATCTGAGGAACGGTTCCCAAACGGCGCGATTGTGGCCACCGTACCGGGCGCGCTTGCGCCAAACGGGCGCACCTCGACGCGCAACGGGCGCAGTCGATGCGGGTGCGTGTGCGCGTGCGGGTGCGGCGCCGTGAGGCAGGGGAGCGAGACGGATGCCGCGGCTCAGCTCGGCTGGATGGCGATCGGCTCCGTGTCGGGGATCGGACTCGAGTCGCGGCCGCGCAGGTCGGGCAGCTTCCGCACCCCCAGCGCGGCCACGATGACGCCGAGCAGCGCGACCGCCGCTGAGACGAGGAAGGCCCCCTGCGCGCCGTGCTCGTCGATGACGACGCCGGCGACCGCCGAGCCGATGCCGGCGCCGATGAGCTGGCCGGTGCCGATCCAGCCGAAGGCCTCTGCCGTGTCGCTGAACTTCACCGACGACGAGGTCATCGCGAACATCGCCGCGAGCGCCGGCGCGATCCCCGCGCCGGAGACCAGCAGGGCGGGGATCATCCACCAGATGTTGAGCCAGGCCGCCGCGAGCGCGACGCCCGCGAACATCAGGAACATGCGCCGCGCGAGTGCCCATGGCGACAGCGGCAGATGTCCGAACGCGAAACCGCCGATGAGAGACCCCAGTGACCAGATCGCGAGCACGACCCCGGACTGGTAGCCGTGCGCCGAGGCATCCGTGCCCGTCCCCTGGAAATTCGCGACGACGCCCGCCTCGACCGCCGAGCACGAGCCGATGAGCAGCAGGCCGACGATCGTCGACAGCAGCACGGTCGGCCGGGTGAGCACCACGCCGAAGCGGCGCTTCGAGCGAGGGATCCGCACCCGGCCCAGCTCGGGCGAGAGCAGGAACCAGAGGCCGCCGAACACCATGAAGAACGCGCACAGCACGAGGCCGAGCACGGTCGAGACCTGGGTGGAGACGAAGGTGACGACGACGGGCCCGGCGATCCAGATGATCTCTTGCGCAGAGGCGTCGAGCGAGAACAGCGGCGTCAGCAGCTGACTCGTGACGAGCTTGGGGTAGATGGTGCGCACGGCCGGCTGCACGGGCGGCGTGGCGAGGCCCGCGACGAACGAGACCAGCACGGTGAGCGGCACCGGCATGGTGACGAAGGCGATGAGCAGGATGCCGGCGGCGCACACCGCCGTCGTGACGGCGAGGACGGGGCGGATGCCGAGGCGGCCCATCAGGCGGCTGGTGAGCGGCCCCGCGACGGCCTGGCCCGCGGCGCCCCCGGCGAGCACGAGCCCCGCGGCGGTGTAGCTCGCGTGCACCTGCTCGATGTGCAGCAGCATGCCGAGCGAGAGCATTCCGGAGGGGAAGCGGGCGGTGAGCTGCGCGGCGATGATCCGGGCGACGCCCGGCGTCTTCAGGACACTCGAATACGCGCTCACAGTTCAGCCAGTCTATCGAGGGACCACCGACATCACGGGTGCCGGAACGGCCCGCTGCGCCAGTGTCGGAGGTCGCGCCTAGCCTGTCCTGAGCTGTGGAAAACAAGGCGAAGTTATACACAGATTGTGGATGACACGCCCACTAGATGTGGTGTCGTGAGGCTCGAGCACCCCCGCTATATAGTGATCAAGCTGTTGCGGGGACGAGCAGCGATCTGACCGGGGAACGAAGGAGAAATAGCCGTGGCAATCACCGTTGTCAAGCGTGATGGAACGCGCGAGCCGTACGACGCGAACAAGATCAACCTCGCCATCGAAAAGGCGGCGGAGGGGCTCGACGAGAACATCACCTGGGTGACGCAGATCGCGAGCGAGCTCGAGCTCACGCTGTTCGACGGCATCACGACGCAGCAGCTCGACGAGGCGGTCATCCAGGTCGCGCTGCAGAACGTCAAGGACGACCCGGCCTTCGACACCGTCGCGGCCCGCCTGCTGCTCAAGACCATCTACAAGCGCGTGCTCGGGGACTACGCGACGGATGCCGAGCTGAAGCAGAAGCACCGCGACCAGTTCCGCGCCTACGTCGAGCGCGGCGTCGAGGAGCAGCTGCTCGACCCGCGGTTCCCCCAGCTCTTCGACCTCGACCGTCTCGCCGCCGCGCTCGAGCCGGCGAACGACCAACTGCTGCGCTACATCGGCCTGGTCACCCTCAACAACCGCTACGGCATCAAGGCCCGCAACGGCGAGCCGCTCGAGGTGCCGCAGTACTTCTGGATGCGCATCGCGATGGGCCTCTCGCTCAACGAGGCCGACCCGACCGCCATCGCGCTCGAGTTCTACGAGACGATGTCGCGCCTCGACTACCTCGCCGCGGGCTCGACGCTCGTGAACGCGGGCACCAAGTTCCCGCAGCTCTCCAACTGCTTCGTGATGGAGATGCACGACGACATCGAGCACATCGCGAAGTCCGTGCGCGACGTCATGTGGATCACGAAGGGCACCGGCGGCATCGGCCTCTCGGTGACCAAGCTGCGCTCGCAGGGCTCGCCGATCCGCTCGAACAACACCGTCTCGACCGGCCCGATCCCGTTCATGCACACGATCGACTCGGTGCTGCGCGCCGTCAGCCGCGGCGGCAAGAAGTTCGGCGCCCTTGCCTTCTACATGGAGAACTGGCACCTCGACTTCCCCGACTTCCTCGACCTGCGCCAGAACTCGGGCGACCCCTACCGCCGCACCCGCACCGCGAACACCGCCGTGTGGATCTCCGACGAGTTCATGAAGCGCGTGCAGAACGACGAGCCGTGGTACCTCTTCGACCCGCTCGAGGTCGGCGACCTCAACGAGCTCTACGGCAAGGCATTCTCCGCGCGCTACGCCGAGTACATCGAGCAGGCCGAGGCCGGCAAGCTGCGCATGTTCAAGAAGCTGCCTGCCCGCCAGCAGTTCAAGGACATCCTGATGAGCCTGCAGACCACGGCCCACCCGTGGCTCACCTGGAAGGACACGATCAACAACCGTGCCCTGAACAACAACACGGGCACGATCCACCTCTCGAACCTGTGCACCGAGATCTGCCTGCCGCAGGACATCGACAACATCGCGGTCTGCAACCTGGCCTCGATCAACCTGCCGCGGCACCTGCGCGAGGACGGCACCTTCGACTGGGCATCCATCGAGCGCTCCGTGCGCCTCGCCGTGCGCCAGCTCGACAACCTGATCGACATCACCATGTCATCGGTGCCCGAGGCGGACAACGCGAACCTCAACAACCGCGCCATCGGCCTGGGGATGATGGGGTACACGGATGTCGTGGAGAAGCTCGGCCTCGCCTACGACTCCGAGCAGGCGTACGACCTGATCGACGAGGTCGCCGAGCGCATCTCGTACTACGCCATCGAGGAGTCGGTCGACCTCGCCGCCGAGCGCGGCGCGTACCCGAACTTCGAGGGCTCCCGGTGGAGTCAGGGCCTTGTGCCCTTCGACACCCTCGCCCTGACCGAGAAGGATCGTGGTGTGCCGATCGAAGTCAGCCGCCGCAGCACCCTCGACTGGGACGCGCTGCGCGAGCGCGTCAAGGGCGGTGTGCGCAACGCGACCCTGATGGCCGTCGCACCGACCGCGTCGATCGGCCTCGTCGCCGGCACGACCCCCGGCTTCGACCCGCAGTTCTCGCAGATCTTCAGCCGGGCCACCTCGAACGGCAAGTTCCTCGAGGTCAACCGCAACCTGGTCGCCGCCCTGCAGGAGAAGGGCCTCTGGGAGCAGGTGCGCGAGCAGGTGCTGCGCAGCCAGGGCGACATCCAGGGCATCGCGGCGATCCCCGACGAGATCAAGCGCGTCTACAAGACGAGCTTCCAGCTCTCGCCGATCGCGTTCCTCGAGGTCGCGGCCCGCGCCCAGAAGTGGATCGACCAGGCGATCAGCCGCAACATGTACCTCGAGACGCGCGACGTCTCCGAGATGGTCGACATCTACTCCGAGGCGTGGAAGCGCGGCGTGAAGACGACGTACTACCTGCACATGAAGCCGCGTCACCAGGCCGAGCAGTCGACCGTGCGCGTCAACAAGAGCGAGGAGCTCGGCGGGGCGCGCAAGGGCTTCGGGGCCGCTTCGGGTCCGGCATCCCCCGCTTCTGCTCCTGCCGCCGAGCCCGCGACCGCCGGCGCGCCCGCGCGCCGCGGCTTCGGCGGACTCTCCTCACACACGGAAGGCAAGTAATCACCGATGGGAATCCTCGGCACGGGCGTCAAGGACGGCCTGCTCCTCAAGCCGATCACCTACAAGTGGGCGATGGACCTCTACGACCAGGCGGTGGCCAACACCTGGTTCCCGAACGAGATCCAGCTGGGTGAAGACCTCGCCGACTTCAAGAAGATGACCGACGAGGAGCGGCACGCGGTCACGTTCCTGATCTCGTACTTCAACCCGAACGAGCTGCTCGTCAACAAGGCGTTGGCCTTCGGCGTGTACCCGTACGTGAACGCCCCTGAGGCACACCTCTATCTCGCGAAGCAGATGTGGGAAGAGGCCAACCACTGCATGTCGTTCGAGTACGTGCTCGAGACCTTCCCCATCGACCGCGACGAGGCCTACAACGCCCACGTCGACATCCCGTCGATGGCCAAGAAGGAGGAGTTCGAGGTCAACTTCATCCGGCGGATGACCGAGGAGACGCTCGACATCACGACGACCGCGGGCAAGCAGGACTTCATCCGCAACCTCGTCGCATACAACATCATCCTCGAGGGCATCTGGTTCTACTCGGGCTTCATGGTGGCGCTCTCGTTCCGCCAGCGGAACCTGCTGCGCAACTTCGGCTCGCTCGTCGACTGGATCGTGCGCGACGAGTCGCTGCACCTGAAGTTCGGCATGAACCTGATCCTCACGGTGCTCGATGAGAACCCCGACCTGCAGACGCCGGAGTTCGCGAACGAGATCAAGCAGATGATCCTCGACGCGGTCGAGATGGAGGAGCAGTACAACAACGACCTGCTGCCCGGCGGCATCCTCGGTCTCAACGCGAACTACATCAACCAGTACGTCAAGTACCTCGCCGACCGCCGCCTCGAGGAGCTCGGCTTCGAGCCCGAGTACAAGGTGTCGAACCCCGCGAAGTGGATGGCCACCGCGAACGACACCCTCGAGCTGGTGAACTTCTTCGAATCGACCAACACCTCGTACGAGTCGAACGCGAAGGCGTCGAGCTGAGTCGAGCTGAACGATGAACGGATGCTACGAGCCGGGTGTGCGCAAGGCCCCCGGCTCGTAGCGTTGGAGCCATGCCTGACATCGACTTCCCGATCCTGACCGACGCCGACGAGCTCGAGACGGCGCTGCGTGACGGGCGCTATGCGGACGGCGGCCCGGTGCGCGTGCTCGACGTGCGCTGGGGCGGCGTGGGGCGCCCGGCCGACAAGCCGGACGGGCGCGAGGCCTTCGAGCTGGGCCACATCCCCGGAGCGGTCTATGTCGACCTCGACACCGAGCTCGCGCTGCCGCCCGCCGAGCGCCGCGCAGAGGACGGTCGCCACCCGCTGCCGCGGCTCGACGAGCTGCAGCAGTCGGCGCGCAGCTGGGGGATCGACCCTGGCGACACCGTCGTCGTCTACGACGACCTCAAGAACCTGTCCAGCGCCCGGGCGTGGTGGCTGCTGCGCTACGCGGGCGTCGCCGACGTGCGCCTGCTCGACGGCAGCCTGCGGGCCTGGAAGGACGCGGGCAACCCCCTCGAAACGGGCTTCGGCGACCCGCCGATCCCGGGCACGGTCACGCTCGAGTACGGAGCCCTGCCGGTGATCGCCCTCGACGAGGTCGCCTCGTTCGCGGCATCCGGTGTCCTGCTCGACGCGCGTGCCTCTGAGCGCTTCACGGGTGCGACCGAGCCGATCGATCCGCGTGCCGGTCACATCCCGGGCGCAGTGAGCGCACCGACGACGGCGAACGTCGACGCGCACGGCCGATTCCTGACGCCGGGCGAGCTGCGGGCGCGCTTCGAGGAGCTGGGAGTGACGGATGCCTCAGCCGTCGGCGCCTACTGCGGAAGCGGCGTCACCGCGGCGCACGAGGCCGTCGCCCTGACCCTCGCCGGGTTCGAGCCGGCGCTGTACCCGGGCTCATTCAGCCAGTGGTCGAACCACCCGGAGCTTCCTGTTGCGTTCGGCGCTTAGCGCGACAACCCGGTGGGTCGTCGCGCGCTGGACGCCGAGCGAGCTGTGCTCGCGAGGGAGTGCCTAAACCTCGGCACACCCCCTTGCCGACCGTGCCGCGCGGGGTGATGATCTAAGGACCATCGACACGAGCGAGGTCGCAATGAGTTCACGCATTTCGACACCGGACTACCTTCCGCGGCTCGGCGCGGGGCGGCACCGTACGCCGCGCCGCGGCGCCTGCTTCATGGAGTTCGCCTCATACCTCGCGGGGGAGCGCTGGAGCGATCACCCCGCCTGCACCGATCCCGTCCTGGCCGCATTGGCGCGCGCCGTCAACGACCTGGTCAGCGACACCCGCCGTCAGGAGCTGCTCGGCGACGTGCCCCGCGTCATCGGCCTGACCGCGTCGAACGTCGGCATGATGAGGGTCGCGGCGAGCGCCGCGATCTCTGCGCTGCCGGTCTCGAGCATGCACCGCCAGCACGCCCTGGCGGTCGGCTTGCGCGCCGCGCTCGGCTCGTTGGACGACGCGGGCGTCGAGGTGCCCGAGCTGAAGGCCCGTGCCGCGGCCGCCTTCGCGTCGGCGCCGGGTGCCGCCGATTGGCTCGCCCGGCACGCCGAGTTCAACACCAGCATCCCGGTCGCCCGGCAGGAGCGCGCGGGCCTCGAGATCGTGCGCGTCGCCGCGTGCGGCATCGCCGAGGCATGCGTCTGGGACGCCGACGACCGGCTGATCACGACGCTGCGCACGGCGATCGAGGAGCTCGAGTCGACGAAGAAGGCGCAGGAGCCGGTGCGGATGCCGGTGGCGGAAACCCCGCTGAGGGAATCCGTCATCGTCTGAGCTGCGCCCTCGCGAGCACAGCTCACCCGGTGTTCTGCAGGCCCGCGGCCACTCCGTTGACGGCGAGCAGCATGAGGCGGTGCGGCCGGTCCTCGGCATCCGTCGATCCGGTCGCCCTGATCTCACGCAGCGCCCGCAGCTGCAGCAGCGACAGCGCGTCGACGTAGGGCGAGCGCAGTTGCACAGCGCGCTGCAGCACGGCGCGCCCCTCAAGCAGCGTCTCGTGCTGCGAGGTGAGCAGCACCTGCTCGCGCGTGAGCGCCATCTCCTCCAGCACGAGCTCGGCGAGATCGGGACGGCCGTCGAGCGCGAGGTAGCGCCGAGCGAGGCGCTCATCGGTCTTCGCGAGTGACATCTCGACGTTGTCGATCATCGTGCCGAACAGCGGCCACTCGGTGTAGGCACGGTGCAGCAGCTCTGCATCCCCGATCGAGGCGAGCGCCGTGCCGAGGCCGAACCAGCCGGTCAGGTTGACGCGCGCCTGCGACCAGGCGAAGACCCACGGGATCGCCCGCAGATCCTCGAGCGACTCGAGCGACAGTCCGCGGCGGGCGGGGCGCGAGCCGAGGGCGAGCAGGCCGACCTCCTCCTGCGGGGTGACGCGGCCGAACCACTGCGCGAAGCCATCGGCTTTCACGAGCTCGAAGAAGCGCGCGCGGCTCGTCTCGTCGAGGCGGGTCGCGAGCGACGCGTATGCGACGGATGCCTTCTCGTTGCGCTCCTGGTTCGACGGCGCCTCGGCCAGCAGCGTCGCAGAAGCCATCTGCTCGAGGTGGCGCGCGGCGATGGTCTGGTCGCCGTACTGGGCGAAGATGACCTCGCCCTGCTCGGTGATCTTGAAGCGGCCCTCGACCGAGTGCGGCGGCTGCGCGAGCACGGCCTCGTTGGCGGGGCCACCGCCGCGGCCGAGCGCGCCGCCGCGGCCGTGGAAGAGGGTGAGCTCGATGTCGTTGGCCTTCGCCCACTGGGCGATGCGGCTCTGCGCGTCGTAGAGGGCGAGCGTCGCCGAGACGGGGCCGACGTCCTTCGACGAGTCGGAGTAGCCGAGCATCACCTCGAGCTTGCGGCCGGTCGCGGCGAGGCGCGCCGTGACGGGCTCGAGGGCGATCAGTCCGTCGAGGATGTCGACGGAGTTGTTCAGGTCGGCGAAGGTCTCGAACAGCGGGATGACATCGAGCACGGGCGCCGCCTCGGCCGAGCCGAGGGCACGCTTCGCGAGCTCGTAGACGTTCGCGAGGTCTTCGGCCGACTGGGTGAACGACACGATGTAGCGGCGAGCAGCGTCGAGGCCGAAGCGCTTCTGCAGGGCGGAGATCGTGTGGAAGACCTCGAGCACCTCGTCGGCGAGCTCGGAGCGGGGCGTGGTTCCCGAGCGCAGCTCCTCGAGCACCTGGCGGTGCACCTTCGAGTGCTGGCGCACCTCGAGGTCGGCGAGGTGGAAGCCGAAGGTCTCGACCTGCCAGATGAGGTGCTGCAGCTCGCCCGAGGCGGCCCGCTCCGCACCGCCCGCGCGCAGCGAGGACTGGATGATGCGCAGCTCGGTGAGCAGCTCGTCGGGGCCGGCATAGGAGAGGTCGGCGTCGCGGGTGCGCGTCGCGACGATGCGGCGCGTCACGAACAGCAGGGCGCGACGGTGCGGCTCGGTGTGCGAGCGCTGCTCGAGCTCGTCGGCGGCGAAACCGGCAAGAGCGCGCTGTCGGGCCCACAGGTCTTGCAGCTCGGCCGACGCCGGCGCCTCCTCGGCCGAGATCGTGAGGGTGCGGCCGATGCGCGTGGCGGCGTGCTCGTAGCCGAGCAGCACGTGCTCGCTGGCGATCGCCGCAGCCTGACGGGTGACCTTCGCCGTGACGAAGGGGTTGCCGTCGCGGTCGGCGCCGATCCAGGAGCCGTAGCGCACGAAGGCGGTGGCGCGAGCGGGCGCCTTTCCGGCATCCGTGCCCAGCAGCCAGTCGTCGAGCGCGCGATACACCCGCGGCACGACCTGGAACAGTGAGGTGTCGAACACGTTCATCGCCGTGCGCACCTCGTCGACCGGCGTCGGCTTCTGTGCGCGCAGCGGACTGGTGCGCCACAGGGTGTCGATCTCCTCGAGCAGGCGGCGCTCGTTCTCGAGCCCGGCGGCGTAGCCGAGGCGCGGGTCGTCGCGCTCGGCGAGCAGTTCGGCGATGCGGCGGATCGCGCCCGAGATCGCCGGGCGCCGCGCCTCGGTCGGGTGAGCGGTGAGCACGGGATGGAAGCGCAGCGCGGCGACGCGGCGCGCGGTCTCCTCCGCACCGACCTCGTTGGTGAGCTGCGTGATCGCGCCCGCGAAGGTGTCGGTGCGCGTCTCGGCGCGGCCGGGCACGTCGCGCTCGCGCAGACGGCGGATGCGGTGCTGCTCCTCGGCGAGGTTCACGAGGTGGAAGTAGGCGGTGAACGCGCGCGCGACCTGCTCGGCGCGCTCGGGGGTGAAGCTCTCGACGAGGCCTTCCGCCTGCTCGAACGCCTGCTGGTCGTCATCGGTGTACGCCGTGATCGTCAGCGAGCGCAGCCGCTCGACGTCGTCGAGCAGGCCGGGGTCGCTCGCGCTCAGCACCTGGCCGAGCAGGCCGCCGAGGGTGCGGACGTCGGCGCGAAGGGACTCATCGACCTCGGCGCGCACGGAATCGCGGCGGCGAGTGGACAGCGATGCGGTGACGGGCTGGGAGTCGCTCACGGAAGTCAGGTTAGGTGACGTGCGTAGAGAGGAGCGAATTCGCCTGTTTCGTGCGCGTTACGGTATGCGCAATGCTCGCTATGCCCCGGCCGCTTCGGCAAGGACCTTGGCGATGCGCTGCACCGAGACGCTCTCGGCGGTGCCGAGCGGCTGGGCGAACAGGCTGATGCGCAGCTCCTCGAGCATCCAGCGGGCATGACGGATGCCGGGGCGAGCGCCCGGGGCGAGGGGCAGCGTGCCCCCGGCATCCGTATATCTCGCCGTGGCGCTCTGCACCTCGGTCATCCACACCCGGTCGCGGCCCGGATTGTCGGGCAGCTTCTCGACACGCCAGGCGATGCCGTTCAGATAGCGCGGCAGGTGGCGCAGCTGCGCGCGGCCCGTCGCCGAGATGAAACCGGGGTAGACGAGGTTCGCGAGCTGCTGCTTCGCGTCGGCGAGCGGCGCGAGCAGAGCGAGGCTGCTCGTCGAGGTGAGGGCCTTCTCGGCCGTGCGCGCGGCCGCGAGCACGGCGGCGACCTGCTTGACCGTGTCGAACATCGCGTCGACGACGACGGCCGAGACGCGGTCGCGCACACGCTCGTAGTCGGCCTGCGCGAAGACCATTCCGCCGGTCTGGTCGTTCTCGAGCACCTCGTCGACGACCGCCGCGAGGCAGTCGGCGAACAGCGCAGGCGTGCTGGCGTAGGGCGCGGTGGCGAGGGCGAGCTTCTCGGGCGCGGTGAGGTGCTCCTGCACATAGGACGCCGGGGACGGGATCTCGGTGAGCAGCAGCCGACGCACCCCGCGCGGGTGCTGCCTGGCTTGGTCGGCCGGGGTCGCGAGGATGCGCAGGGCGACCCTGCCGCGCTCATCGACGAGGGCCGGGTAGCCGCGCACGGTGTTCTGGAGCCCGCCGACGGTCGTGTCGACCTGGCGGGGCAGCTCGCGCATGTCCCACTCGGGCACCTCGGCGCGCTCGAGCGCGTTGGGAACCGTGGCGGCCGCGACGGCGGCGACCGAGTCGCGAGCGCGCGTCGCGAAGCGGCGCTGCAGCTCGGCGAGATCCTTCGAGCGGCCGAGCCGCTTGCCGCGCTGGTCGATCACCGCGAAGGTCGGGCGCAGGTGGGCGGGGACGCGCTCGAGGTCGAAGTCGCCCGCGTCGACGGGGGCGTAGGTGAGCTTCTTGATGACGGATGCCACCACCTCGGTGAAGGCACGGCCATCGGGTTCTGATGGAAGCTCTGTGACGATCTTCGCCGCCCAGTCGGCGGCCGGCACCACCGAGCGGCGCAGCGCCTTCGGCAGCGAGCGGATCATCGCCGCCACGAGCTCGGCGCGCAGCCCCGGCACCTGCCAGTCGAAGCCCTCTGGGGTGAGCCGCGCCAGCAGCGGCAGGGGGACGGTGACGGTCACGCCGTCGTCCTCGGCGCCCGGCTCGAAGCGGTAGCTCAGGGCGAAGCGCTGGTCGCCCTGCTGCCAGATGCTCGGGAAGGCGTTCTGGTCGACGAGCTCCTCGGGCGAGTCGTCGCCGAGAAGCATCCGTTCGGTCATCGTCAGGAAATCGGGGTCTGCGGTGCGTGCCTCGCGCCACCATGCCTCGAAGCTGCGGGTGTCGACGACATCGCGCGGCACGCGCTCGTCATAGAAGGCGAAGACCGCCTCGTCGCCGTCCAGGATGTCGCGGCGGCGCGTCTTCTCCTCGAGCTGGCCGATGCGCTTCACCAGCGCGCGGTTGGCGCGGTCGAACGCGAACAGCTGGCCCTTGCGCTCGCCCGGCCACTCTCCGTCCACGAGTCCGTGGCGCAGAAACAACGTGCGGGCGTACGCCTGGTCGATGCGCGCGAATTGCACCCGGCGGCGCTCGACGATCGGCACGCCGTAGAGCGTGACGCGCTCGTAGGCGACGGCGGCGCCCTGGTTCTTCTCCCAGTGGGGCTCTGAATAGGTGCGCTTCAGCAGCGCGTCGCCCGCGATCGGCTCGGCCCACGCGGGGTCGATCGCGGCGTTCACGCGCGCGAACAGCCGGCTCGTCTCGACGAGTTCGGCGCTCATCAGGGCCGGCGGCTGCTTCTTGGCGAGCGCCGAGCCGGGGAAGACGACGAATCGGGTGCCGCGGGCGCCGGCGTAGTCCTTCTTCTGCAGATCGCGCAGACCGATATGGCTCAGCAGGCCGGCGAGCAGGGACTTGTGGATGCCGTCGCTCAATGCGCCCGGATCCCGAGGCTCGGGACGAGCCTCGGCGCGATGGCCGCCGGAACGGCCAGAAATGGCCGTTCCCTCAGGCGGCAACGCGCGCCTGAGCTGCCGGTAGACGTCCTGCCACTCGCGCACGCGCAGGTAGTTCAGGAACTCGGCTTTGCAGAGTCTTCTGAAGGCGCTGGAGCTGAGCTCGCGCTGTTTCTCTTCAAGGTGGTTCCAGAGGTTCAGCAGGGTGAGGAAGTCGCTCGTCGGGTCGACGAAGCGCGCATGCAGCTGGTCGGCGGTGCCGCGGCGTTCGACCGGTCGCTCGCGCGGGTCCTGGATCGTGAGGCCCGCCACGATCGCCATCACCTCGCGGGTCGTGCCGTGGCGGCGGCTCTCGAGCACCATGCGCGCGAAGCGCGGGTCGATCGGTAGCCGGGCGAGTTCGCGGCCCGTTCTGGTGAGCCTGAGCTCGGCGCCTCTTCCTTGCAACGCGCTGCGCTCATTGTTCGCGTCCTTCGGCCGCGAATGCGCTACCGCGCTGATCGCCCCCAGCTCGGCCAGCAGATCGAGGCCATCCTTCACGCCGCGCGGGTCGGGCTCGGTGAGGAAGGGGAAGCTCTCGATCGCGCCGAGCCCGAGCGAGATCATCTGCAGGATGACGGCGGCGAGGTTCGTGCGCAGGATCTCGGGCTCAGTGAACGCCGGGCGCTTGCTGAAGTCGTCCTCGGAGTACAGCCGAATCGCGATGCCGTCGCTCGTGCGCCCCGCGCGGCCGGAGCGCTGGGTGGCCGACGCCTGGCTGATCGCCTCGATCGGCAGCCGCTGCACCTTCGCGCGCGTCGAGTAGCGCGAGATGCGCGCGGTGCCGGTGTCGATCACGTACTTGATGCCTGGCACCGTCAGGCTCGTCTCGGCCACGTTGGTGGCGAGCACGATGCGGCGACGGATGCCGGCGCGGGTGCTGGTCTCGAAGACCTTATGCTGCTCGGCGGCGCTCAATCGGCCGTAGAGGGGCAGCACCTCGGTCTGCTCGGCCTTGCCCTGACGGGTGAGGTGGCCGCGGATGGCATCCGCTGCGTCCCTGATCTCGTTCTCGCCGGAGAAGAACACGAGCACATCGCCGGGTTTCTCACGGGCGAGTTCGTCGAGGGCATCGAGGATGCCCTGATTCATGTCCCGGTCGACCGCGGGGGCCGAATCCACGTCATCGTCTTCGACGTCTTCCGCGACGAGCGGCCGGTACCGCACCTCGACCGGGTACGTCCGCCCCGACACCTCGATGATCGGGGCCGGGTTGCCTGCGGCATCCGCGAAGTGCCTCGCGAACGACTCGGGGTCGATCGTCGCCGAGGTGATGATGACCTTGAGATCGGGGCGGCGCGGCAGCAGGCGGGCGAGGTAGCCGAGCAGGAAGTCGATGTTGAGGCTGCGCTCGTGGGCCTCGTCGATGATGATCGTGTCATAGGCGGCGAGGTCGCGGTCGCGGTGCATCTCGTTGAGCAGGATGCCGTCGGTCATCAGCTTGATGCGGGTGCTGCTGCTCACCTGATCGGTGAAGCGGACCTTGTAGCCGACGGTCTGCCCGACGTTCTCGCCGAGCTCGTCGGCGATGCGCTCGGCGATCGTGCGGGCGGCGAGGCGGCGGGGCTGCGTGTGGCCGATGCGCTCGCGGCCGATGCTGAGGGCGATCTTCGGCAGCTGCGTGGTCTTGCCCGAGCCCGTCTCGCCCGCGACGATGACCACCTGGTGGTCGCGGATCGCCGCCGCGATCTCGTCGCGCTTCGCGCTGACCGGGAGCTCGGCGGGGAAGCGGATTTCGCGTGCGGGGGCGGTGTCGGACATGCCGCTTCTAGTGTCCCATGAGAGTGCGCGTGCCATCTGGCGGCCGAATCGCCCAAGACGCACGCTCGGGAGGAGCTTCTGACGGATTTCTCCTCCCGAGCATGAATATTGGGTCATTGAGATATGCAGGTAAATGCCTGCATAATGCGACTGTGGACGCGGACAAGGTGTTCAAGGGGCTCGCTGATCCCGGTCGGCGGCGGCTGCTCGATGCCCTGCACGAGCGCGCCGGGTTGACGCTCGGCGAGCTCTGCGAGGTTCTCGAGCTGCGCCGGCAATCCGTCAGCCAGCACCTCGCCCTGCTCGAGGCCGCCGGGCTCGTCACAGCGGTGCGCAACGGGCGGCGCAAGCTGCACTACCTGAACCCGGTGCCCATCCACGAACTCCAGAGCCGCTGGATCTGGAAGTTCCAAGAGCCGCAGCTCGCGGCTCTCGCGTCGATCAAGAACAGAGCAGAGAAGAGCGCGATGTCAGAGACCACGCCATCACCGGCGATACCCGACTATGTCTACGTCACCTACATCCGTGCCACGGCCGAACAGGTCTGGCACGCCCTCACCGACGCCGAGCTCACCGCCCGGTTCTGGGGCCACGCCCAGATCTCCGACTGGAAGGTCGGCAGCCACATCGAGCACGTCCGCTCGGACGGGTCCGGCATCGCCGACGCGGCCGGCACCGTCGTCGAGGTCGACCGCCCGACGCGCCTCTCGTTTGAGTTCGGAGATCCGCGTGACGCCGCCGACCCGACCGCCGAGCTGAGCCTCGTGACCTTCGACATCGAGCCGTTCCGCGAGATCGTCAAGCTCACCGTCACCCAGACCCGTTTCCCGAGCGCCGCCGACCGCGACGCCGTCGGACAAGGCTGGCCGACCGTGTTCGCCAACCTCAAGACGCTGCTCGAGACGGGCGAGGTGCTGCCGACCGCGCCCTGGGAGTTCCACGCCGTGCAACGCGCCGCGCGCATGGCCGAGCACGGCTGAACGGCGCCGGCTACTCGGTCGGAACCGGGTGCTCGCGGGCCCAGGACTGCATCGCATCGAGCACGGCGTCTGCGTTCTGGCGAGGCCAGCGCACGTGATCCCAGGCGCGGCCGTCGTTGGCATCCGTACCCAGATGAAGCCGCTGCGGCGTGACCGGTCCGACCCGTGCCGCCAGCATGTCGACCGCACGCGGCGAGACCAGCGTGTCGCCCGCGAACGACACCTGAAGCACGGGCACCTCGACATGGTGCAGTGCTTCCTCGTAGTCGACGTCGGTGTTCGCGAACTCGAAGCGGCCCGTGCGCGCCTCACGGTGCCAGTCGCCGATCATCGTCTTCGGCTGCCGATCGCCGAAGCCGAGCCGGTCGCCGGGGAAGTACCCGACCGCCTTCGTGATCGCGATGGCAGTGGGGGTGATCAGGCGGCGCTGCAGCTTGGGGATCGCGCCGTCGCGCGTCGTGTAGTGGGCGGCGCCACTGCCGGCAGTCACGATGCGCTCGGGCTTCAGCACCCCGGCACCGGTCGCCGAGAGCGCGAGCAGGCCGCCCAGGCTGTGGCCGACGACGCTCAAGTGCTCGACGTCGCCGAGCGGGGACTGCCGGAACGCCGCCGGGATGTCCTGCTCGATGATCGTCGCGTAGCCCCAGTCGTGCTTGCGCATGTCGGTCGTCGAGGTGCGCGGGCGGCCGCGCATCTCGAGGCCGAAGATACGGATGCCGCGCGCGGCGGCCTTCTCGAACAGGGGCGTGTAGTAGCCGATCGGCACGCCGAGGGCCGGCAGGAAGAGCACGGCGCTCCCGGCATCCGTCGTCGCGCCTGCACTGCCTGGTGCAGTGGTCGGAAGGTATTCGTCGACGACGGTCCTGGTGCCGTCGGGCGCGGTGATCGGGTGCTCCGTTGCCATGGCGTCACGCTAATCGCACGCCGCTGCGCTCTCGTTGCGTCTTGTGAACCGGCCACAACGGGCGCTCGCGGGAGTGCCAATACAGTTGTCGGCATGCCCCTCGACTTCGAGACGCGCCAGATCCACGCGGGTGCCGTGATCGACGCGCACGCCCAGGCACGCGTCACCCCGATCTATCAGACCGCCGGGTACGTGTTCGACGACTTCGACGACGGCGAGGCGCGCTTCGCCGGCCGCGGCGGGCGCGCCTACTCGCGCAACGAGAACCCGACGAACTTCGTCGCCGGGCAGCGCATCGCCGACCTCGAGGGCGGCGTCGACGGCATCGTCGTCGCGAGTGGGCAGGCGGCGATCCTCGTCGCGGTGTCGGCGCTCGCCGGCGCGGGCGATCACCTGCTGATCACGAAGTCGCTCTACGAGGGCACCAATGAGATGTTCCGCGGCGTGCTGAAGCGCCAGGGCATCGAGGCCGAATACGTGCCTGACGAGGCGAGCGACGAGGAGTGGGCCGCCCGCATCCGGCCGAATACGAAGGCGCTGTACACCGAGAGCCTGACCAACCCGCTCGGCCAGGTCACCGACCTCTCGCGCCTCGCCGAGATCGCGCACGCGCACGGCATCCCGCTCGTGGTCGACAACACCGTGCCCACGCCCTATCTCGAGCGGCCGATCGAGTTCGGCGCCGACGTGGTCATCCACTCGACATCGAAGTGGCTCTCGGGCCACGGCTCGGTCATCGGCGGCGCCGTGGTCGACGGCGGGCGCTTCGACTGGGCCGCGTCCGGCCGCTTCCCGCAGCTCAGCGAGCCGCCGCGCCCCGGCGTCGGGTCGTTCGTCGAGCGCTTCGGCGCCGGTGCGCTCGGGGCGTACCTGCGCACGGTTATCGTGCTCGAGTACGGCCCCACTGTGCCGCCCACGAGCACTTTTCTGCTGCTGCACGGCATCGAGACGCTGTCACTGCGCATGGAGCGCCACGTCGCCAACGCCCAGGCGGTGGCCGAATTCCTCGCGGGTCGGCCCGAGCCGGCATCCGTTCTCTATCCGGGTCTGCCGTCGAGTCCGTACTACGCGCTGGCACAGCGCTATCTGCCGAAGGGCGCCGGCTCGGTCGTGTCGGTCGACCTCGGCTCGCGCGAGGCCGCGCGCCGCTTCATCGACGCGCTCGAGCTGATCACGCCGATGACGCACATCGGCGACGTGCGCACGCTGGCGATCCACCTGGGGTCGACGATCCATCTCAAGCTGGACGAGCAGCAGCAGGCGGATGCCGGCATCACGCCCGGCCTCGTCCGGCTGTCGATCGGCATCGAGAGCGCCCGCGACCTCATCGCCGACCTCGAGCGCGGGCTGGTCGCGGCGGGGTCGGTGGCGTAGCCGCGCTGCGCGCTACAGCTACGGGATGGCGCTGCAACTGTGGCGGCCACGCCGATCCGCAGGTGTAGCGCGGGCGATCAGCGAGCGGCGGGAGCGGCGGATTCCTCCGCCACGAGCTCCAGCGTGCGCGCGATGCGCGCCACCGCCTCGACGACCGTCGACGGGTCGCAGGCGAGGTTCGCGCGCACGAAGCCACGGCCAGGTGCGCCGAACGACGGGCCCGCGTTGAAGGCGACCCGACCGAGCTCGCGCAGCGGCGTGGCCGGGTCGTCGCCGAGCGCGGTGTCGCGGAAGTCGAGCCAGACGAGGTAGCCGGCGTTTGGTCGCACCAGCCGCACCGAAGGGGCGTGCGCCGCGAGCTCGCGCTCGAGCAGTCGGGTGTTGGCCACGATCTGCCGCACCGCGGCATCACGCCAGTACGGGTTCGCGAACGCCGCGATGTTGGCATGCAGGCCGAGGATGCTGGTGCGGGCGGCGAGCTCCTCGGGCAGGCCCTGCAGCTGTGCGGCAGTGCGCGAATCGGCCGCGACCACGACGGCGCACTTGGCGCCAGCCAGGTTCCAGCCCTTGCTCGCGCTCGTGACGGTGGCGCTGCGCGCGCCGGCCGCCGCGGCGATCGGCGCGAACGGGGCGAACTCGGTACCCGGGTGCGTGAGCGGCGCGTGCACCTCGTCGCTCACGATCAGCACATCGTGCGCGGCGGCGATCCGGGCGAGCTCTTCGAGTGCGGCACGCGAGTGCACGCGCCCCGTCGGATTCTGCGGATGGCACAGCACCATCGCGTCGACGCCGCTCGCAAAGGCCGCCTCGAGCCCCGCGAGATCGAGGGACCAGCCGGATGCCTCATCGAGCGGCACCTCGACGATCTCCGCGCCCGTCTCGCCGACCATCTCGTAGAACGGGTTGTAGACCGGCGGCGTGATCACCACGCGTCCGCCTGTGCGCGGCACCTCGAGGCGCAGCGCCTCGACGACGCCGACCGTGACGTCGGTGGCGAGGTGCACCCAGCCTGGGTCGACGAGCCAGCCCCACGAGGTGAGCGCGAAGTCGGCGAAGGCGGGAGCGAGCGGGCCGGGGTTGTCCAGGTATCCGGTGTCGCCCTTGGCCAAGGCATCCGTCAGCACCGCCGTGATCTCGGGTGCGATGCCCCAATCCATCTCGGCGACCGACATCGGCAGCACGTCCTCGTCGAACCTGCGCCACTTGATGCTCGAGCGCGTGCGGCGCAGTTCGTCAAGCGGCAGTGCGGGCTCGAACGTCATGGATTCAGGATGCCGCGCAGCCGTCGCACGACGAAATCAGCGTGAAGCCCTATGACTTCAAGCCCTATGACTTCTTGAGCCGCTTCTTCTCGGCGGCGAGGTCGAAGCTCGGCAGCGGCCAGGTCAGGTCGAAGCCCTCGAGCACGCCGTCGAGCAGGCGCTGCACGGCGATGCGGGCGTACCACTTGCGGTCGGCGGGGACGACGTACCAGGGTGCGGCATCCGTCGACGTCCGCGTGATCGCGATCTGGTACGCCTCCTGGTATTCGTTCCAGAAGCCGCGCTCCGTCACGTCGGAGGGGTTGTACTTCCAGTACTTGTCCGGGCGGTCGAGGCGCTCCTGCAGGCGCGCCTTCTGCTCATCGGGCGAGATGTGCAGCATCACCTTGATCACCGCGATGCCGCGCTCGACGAGACCGGCCTCGAAGTCGTTGATCGCGCCGTAGCGGCGCTCGATCTCGGCGGCCGGCGCCATCTGGTGCACGCGCTGGATCAGCACGTCCTCGTAGTGCGAGCGGTTGAAGACGCCGATCATGCCGGGCCCGGGTACCTGGCGGGCGACGCGCCAGAGGAAGTCGTGGCGGCGCTCCCACGGGGTGGGCGCCTTGAAGGATTTGAGGGCGATGCCCTCGGGGTGGGTCGTGCCGACCACGTGGCGCACCGTGCCGTCCTTGCCCGAGGTGTCCATGCCCTGCAGCACGAGCAGCACCCGGCGCTCGTCGCCCTCGACGCCGCGGGCGTAGAGGCGCTGCTGCAGCGCGGTGAGGTCGGCGGCGCCGGCAGCCAGCACCGCCTCTGAGTCCTTCTTGCCGCCCGTGAATCCGGGCGTCGACGCGGGGTCGAGATCGGCGAGCGCGAACTTCGGGCCCGCCTTGAGCGCGACGGACGGGTCGACCTTCCATGCCTTCATGGGGCGACTCTATTGCGGCGGGCCGACTGTGCCCAGAGGGCGGGGCGGTGCGCCCGAATGGCGCAAGTGCGCCCGGTGCCGCGGACGCAGGTGCGCCGAACGGGCGCAGCCGGGCTACGCCGCGTCGTGCAGCCGGCCCAGCAGACCCCACACGGCCCGGGTGAGGCCAGGGTGGTCGAGCGCGATGCCGCGCAGCACGCTGAACTCGAAGCGCTCGGCCGCGTCGTGCGGGGCCGTCGGGTGGTAGGCGCGCGCCCGCTCGTCCTCGAGGCCGGCCTCTTCGATGCGCTCGAGCCGCATGGTCAGCACGACCTGCTCGTCGACGCTCGGCAGCTCGGGCAGGAACTCCCACGGGTCGTCGCCCATTCGGCACTTGAGCTCGATGATCGCGGAGAGCTCGTCGCGCGCCTCACGGCGCCGCGTCTCGAGATCCTCGCTGCCGGTCATGCGGAAAACCCTACGCCAGCCCGGTGACGGGTGGATTGCGCCGCCGTGGAGTGCCGCGTGCTATGGGCTACGGCCCGACGTAGCGGCCGCGCGGCCGAAGCCGCATCGGGCGCTGCTCGTACTCGGCGAGCGCGTGCGCGATCCAGCCGACGAGGCGGCCCATGGCGAAGGCGGCCGTGCCCGCGTCGTGACGCATGCCGGCGGCCAGGGCAAGCGCCCCGAGCGCGAGGTCGATGTTCGGGTGGAGGTGCGAGGCGCGGCCGCTCACCTCGGCGGTCAGCGCATCGACGGCTGCGAGCACCGGCGCGGCGCCGTCGAGCTCGGCGATCAGCGGGAAGAGGGCGGCGGCTCTGGCATCCGTGCCCGCATAGAGCGGCTGACCGAACCCGGGCACGCCGCCGCTGTCGCGCACCGCGACCGCAAGCGCTCGGTGCGGCTCCGTGCCGCCGACGATCTCGGTGAGAACCTCGGCAGCGGCACGGCTCGCGTTGCCGTGCAGCGGTGAGTCGAACGCGCCCAGCGCCGCGGTGGCGACGGCGTAGCCCGAGGCTCGAGCCGACGCCGCGACCCGGGCGGCGAGCGTCGAGACGGCGAGATCGTGATCGATCAGCAGGACGAGGGCGGCATTGAGGGCACGGATGCCTGCCGCCGTCGGCGCCTCGGCGGTGAGCGCCGGCCAGAGGACTTCGGCGACGCCGGCCTCGGGCGGTGCGTCGATGGGGGAGAGCGCGCGGGGGATGCCGGCCAGCAGCAGCGCGCCCGCACGTCGCAGTCCGTCGGCGGTCGCCTCGTGTCGCAGCGGGTCGGAGGCGGCCAGCCCCGTCACCGCCACCTGGATGCGGTCGAGCAGCGCGGCATCCGGCGGGAGCGCGGCGACGAGCGCGCGGGCAGTGTCGAGGGCGGCATCGTCGAGGAGAACAGCGCCCGCCTCGACCGCGTTGCCCGGGCCGTGCCAGAGCCAGGCCGCCACCTCGCCGAGCGGCCGCCCAAGTAGCTCGACGACGGGGCGGCCGCGGTAGAACAGCTCGTCATCGGCGATCTCCGCGAGGTCGGTGTCGAGCACCATGAGGGGCGAGCCGGCCGCACTCGCCGCGGCGGCCGTGCTTCTCGTTCCGGTCGAGCCGGACGCGGGGCCACGCTGCCGCGCGCGTGCGAACGCCTCGACCTCGAGCGGGTCGAAGGTCGAGCCGGCCGCCGTGCGCTCGCGGCCGAGCAAGCCGCGCGAGACGTAGGCGTAGAGCGTCGCCTGCTTGATGCCGAGCCGGGCGGCTGCCTGGGCGGCGGTGAGGCGAGGGAGCGGTTCGTGGCTGCCGTGCTCTGTCATATTGATCCGATCAAGATTGACTGACTGGCGATCACGTTCGCACACTGATCGCATGGACGACAAGCTCATCGACGTGCCGCGAGGCCTCAGCGGGGTGGCGGTGGCCGAGACCACGATCAGCGACGTGCACGGCCGGGAGGGCTACTACCAATACGGAGCCCACTCAGCCATCGAGCTCGCCCGCACCGCGAGCTTCGAGGAGGTCTGGCACCTGCTCGTCACGGGACGCCTGCCGAGCGAGCCCGAGCTCGCGGCGTTCCATGCGCGGGTGCGTGCCGCGCAGCAATCGCCCGAGCTCGGGCGGGTGATCGCGTCTCTCGTAAAAGGGGCCGGTGAGGCATCCGTCACGCCGCTCGCCGGGCTCAAGGCGGCCTGGCCGCTGCTGTCGGCCGCGCGCGGCCTGCGCCCCGTCTACGACCTCGACGAGAACGCGCGACTCGCCGACGCGATCGAGCTGGCAGCCGCCGCCCCGGTCGTGCTCGCAGCGGTGTTCCGCGGCGCGGTCGAGCCGCTGCCGCTGCGTGATGACCGCGGACTGGTCGCGAACTACCTGTTCCAGGTGACGGGAGAGGTTCCGGATGCCGTGCACGAGCGCGCCCTGAGCGCCTATCTCGTCGCGGCGATGGACCACGGTTTCAACGCCTCGACCTTCACCGCGCGGGTGATCGCATCGACCGGAGCCGACGTGGCCTCGTGCCTCGCGGGAGCGCTCGGCGCGCTCTCGGGGCCGCTGCACGGCGGGGCGCCTGCGCGCGCCCTCGACAGCCTCGACGAGGTCGGCACGCCCGAGCGCATCGAGCCGTGGGTGCGGGAGCAGCTCGCCGCCGGGCGGCGGATCATGGGCTTCGGCCACGCCGTCTACCGCACGGTCGACCCGCGCTCTGCGCTGCTGAAAGAGGTCGCGCGGGGCTTCGGCGGCCCGCGCGTCGAGTTCGCGCTGCGCTTCGAGGAGACCGTCGAGCGGCTGCTCGCCGAGCTGAAGCCGGGGCGCGCGCTGCACGCGAACGTCGAGTTCTACGCCGCCGTCGTGATGGAGCTGTGCGGGCTGCCGCGCGAGATGCTGACGCCCACCTTCGCGGTCGCGCGCACGATCGGGTGGACGGCGCACGTGCTCGAGCAGGCGCGCGACGGCAAGATCATCCGGCCGTCGGCGCGCTATGTGGGGCCCGAACTGGCGGCCTGAGGCGCCGGTCTTCTTCAGCACAGGCGCGAGATGCGGTTGCTTGTCCACATTTCGGGGGTCCGACCGGATGCCGGGTCTGCGGCTGCCTGCACGATGGCCGCATGGACGAGATCGACCGCTTCGAGCCCCTGCTCACGGACACCGACATTAACGACCGCGTCGCCCTGCTGATCGGGCGCGCCTGCCGGAACCAGCTCTGGCTGCTGTTCCTCGATGAGCGTTCGGTGATGCTGCCGACGCTCATGCCCAATGACGAACTGCCCTCGCCGCTCGATCCCGAGCTGGCAGCAGGCATCGCCGGAATGCTCCGCCAGGCGATCGCCGGCACGCCGATCGAGTCGGTGATCCTCGTGTGGGAGCGCTTCGGCGGCCCGATCGCCACCGAGGCCGACCTGCAGTCCGCCGCCGCGCTCGCGTGGGCGTGCGCTGACGAGGGCGTGCCCGTGCACGCGCAGCTCATCAGCCACGACTTCGGCGTGCGGAGCCTCGGTGCGGAAGAGTTCGCCGAGGTCGCCCGGGTCGCCGCTAGTTTTGAGGAGTGACCGACGCCAGCGAATCCCCCGTCACCGACGCCTATATCGCCGACTTCACCGCCTTCATCGAGGCATCCCCGAGCTCGTACCACGCCGCAGCCGAGGTCGCGCGCCGGGTCGAGAACGCGGGCTTCGCTCGGTTGGCTGAGACGGATGCCTGGCCTGAGGCCCCTGGCCGCTATGTGGTCGTGCGCGACGGCGCGGTCGTCGCGTGGATCGTGCCGGAGGGTGCGGGGGCGACGACCCCCTTCCACGTCCTCGGCGCGCACACCGACTCGCCCGCCTTCAAGCTCAAGCCGAAGCCCACCGTTGAGGGCTCGGGGTGGCTGCAAGCCGGCGTCGAGGTGTACGGCGGGCCACTGCTGAACTCGTGGCTCGACCGCGAGCTCGAGCTCGCCGGACGGCTCGTCACCCGCGACGGCCGCGAGCATCTCGTGCGCACGGGGCCGCTGCTGCGCATCCCGCAGCTCGCGATCCACCTCGACCGCGGCGTCAACAACGAGGGGCTGGTGCTCGACAAGCAGCGGCACACGCAGCCCGTGTTCGGGCTCGCCACCGACGCGCCGCTCGGCGGCGCCGACGTGGTCGGGCTGCTGGCCGAGGTGGCCGGTGTGCGGGCATCCGATGTCCTCGGCTACGACGTGCTGACCGCCGACACCCAGCCGCCCGCGCGCTTCGGGCTGGGCGGGTCGCTGTTCGCGAGTCGCCGCCTCGACAACCTGAGCTCGGTGCATGCCGGCGTGACCGCGCTGATCGCGGCAGCCGAAGGCGCGGCGGCCGGCGCCCAGATCCCCGTGCTCGCCGCGTTCGACCATGAGGAGCTCGGCTCAGAGTCCCGCTCGGGGGCATCCGGTCCGTTCCTGTCCGACGTGCTCACCCGCATCTCCGCCGGGCTCGGGGCGTCGGAGACCGAGCGGCTGCGCGCGTATGCGGCGAGCTGGGTCGTCTCGGCCGACGCGGGGCACTCGGTGCACCCGAACTACTCCGACCGTCACGACCCCGTGAATCGGCCGCTCGCCGGTCGAGGGCCGCTGCTCAAGATCAACGCCAACCAGCGCTACACGACGGATGCCGCGGGCGCGGCGCTCTGGGCGCAGCTGTGCGAGACGGCCGGGGTCGAGTACCAGGAGTTCGTGTCGCACAACTCGGTGCCGTGCGGGTCGACGATCGGGCCGCTCACCGCGACGCGGCTCGGCATCGCGACGCTCGACGTCGGCATCCCGCTGCTGTCGATGCACTCGGCCCGCGAGCTCTGTCATGTGAACGACCCGGTCGCCCTCGCGAGCGCTGTCACGGCGTTCTTCGCGCTGGGCTGAGTTGATTGTGCGCCGGTCTCTACCCGGCGCACCGCAGCCGGCGTGAGGAGTACGGCCCGATCGACGCAGCGGCGAGCACGTCGCCGCCGCGTGGAGTGTCTTGCGACGTGCTTCAGGCGAGCAGCTGGCCGCCGTCGACGGTCAGCACGGTGCCCGTCACGAAGGCGTTCTGCATCAGGTAGAGGTGCGCCGCCGCGATCTGCTCCGCCGAGCCGATCGTCTTGGTCAAGGTGCGGTTCGCGAGCGAGGCCAGCGCGGCCTCGCGCTGCGGCTCAGGGACGCCGTCCCACAGCGGCGTGCGGATCGCGCCCGGCCGGACCGCGTTGACCCTGATCGGCGCCAGCTCGGCGGCGAGCCCCCTGGCCAGTCCCTCGATCGCCGCTGCACCGCTGGCGACGAGCGCCATGCCCGGCGCGGGGCGCTCGCCGACCGTGCCGGAGGTCAGGGCGATCGAGCCGCCTGCCCGCAGCCGCGGCGTCGCATGCTTCACGGCGGCGACGGCACCCCAGAAACGCACATCGCGCAGCTGCCGCGCTTCGTCGAGCGAGACTTCGGCGAGCGGCTTCGGCCGGACGGAGTCGCCCGCCGTGTAGACCAGGTGATCGATCTCGCCTGTGTGTGCGAACAGCTCCGCGAAGTCGGACTCGCTGCGGGCGTCGACCACGATGCCGACGCTGTCGGCGGGGAGGGTGGCGAGCGCCTCATCGAGACGCGACCGATTGGAGGAGGCGATGGTGACCTGCGCCCCAGCCTCGGCGGCTGCCCGGGCCGTGGCGAGCCCCATTCCCGAGCTTCCCCCGATCACGACGACGTGCTGATCCGTGAGTGCCATGGTGTCTCCTTCGCGAGAAAGGGCCGATACGGCCGTGATGTCTCAATGTGACATCACGCTATCACTGATGTCTCACTGTGTCATCGCGCTAATGTTGACCCATGCCGCGTTGGGACCCAGAGGGCGAGAGCCGCCTCCGCGAAGCGGCGCTCCAGCTGTTCCTCGAGCGCGGCTACGAGAACGTCACGGTTGCCGAGATCACCGAGCGGGCGGGCCTCACTCGCCGCACCTTCTCGCGCTACTTCGCCGACAAGCGGGACGTGCTGTTCGCCGGTTCCGATGAGCTGCCGGCGGTGATCGGCGATCGGATTCGAACGGCAGACGCGGCGCTCGCTCCCATGGAAGCCGTGCTCGCCGCCCTCGACGCCGTCGCCGAGCGGCTCGCGGACCAGGCCGCGATCGCCGCGCGGCGGCAGGCCGTCGTGCGCGCGAGCCCCGAGTTGCAGGAGCGCGCGCTGACGAAGTTCGCCGTCGCGACAGATGCCGCGGCCGATGCGTTGCGCAGCCGCGGTGTGCCTGCCTCGACCGCGACGTTGCTCGCCCAGGTCGCCATCGCGATCTTCCGCACCGCGTTCGAGCGGTGGCTCAACGCCCCCGCCGAGGTGAGCCTGCGCGATCGCGTCCGCGAATCAGCGGCCGAGCTCAGCAGCAGCTTCGGCTCTCAGCCCTCCTGAGCTCGCGCAGCCTTTGCGGCGTTCGCCTCTTTCACCCGCGCGTTCTCGGCGCGCACGGCGGCCTGAGTCGCACGCTCGCGCACGAGCCACTCGGGCGGGCTCTGCAGCAGAGCCGTGATCTCGGCGGTCGTCAGCGCCTCGGTGACGCCGGCGCGGGCGAGACCCGAGGTCGAGACGCCGAGCTTGCGGGCGACGACCTCGCGCGGGTGCGGGCCGGCGAGACGCAGCTCGACGAGCCACTCGGGCGGGTTCGACTGCAGCTCCTGGAACTCGTCGCGCGTGAGCGCGCCCACCTGGAACGTCTCCGGCGCGGCCGGCAGGTAGATGCCGAGCTTCTTCGCGGCGGTGGCCGGCTTCATCGCATCGGGGCCGGCGGGTCGGGGCGCGTTGTCGCTCATGACCTCAGGCTACCGGCGACCGCCTTCGGTAGCCTGGCCGTGTGCCCGACAGCCTGCGCATCGCCTACGCCCGCGGCGTCACGCCCGGCAAGTGGGCGCGCATCTGGGGGGAGCGCTTCCCCCGGCATCCGCTCGAACTCGTTCAGATCGCGGCGGTGACGGATGCCGCGGCCGAGCTGCAGCCGCTGCGCGAGCGCGCAGCCGAGCTGGCCTTCATCCGGCTTGAGGAGGGTGTGGAGCGCCCCGACGACGTGCACCTGATCGCGCTCTACGAGGAGCGCCCGTTCGTCGTCGCGCCCAAGGGCCACGTGGTCGAGGCCGCCGATGAGGTGACGCTCGCCGAGCTCGAGGGCGAGGTGCGGCATCCGTTCGACGATGACGTCGAGATGACGATCGAGGTGGTCGCTGCGAACGTCGGCGTCGTGATCGTGCCGCAGTCGATCGCGCGGCTGTACGCCCGCAGGGACGTCGTCGCGCGCCCCGTCACGGACGTGCCCGGCTGGCGGGTCGGGCTCGCCTGGCTCACAGATTCACCAGAAGAGTCGCGGCCGCGCATCGACGACTTCATCGGGGTCGTGCGCGGGCGCACGGCGAACTCCTCGCGCGGCGCGAACTCGGGCGCAGGCGCGAACGCAGGCGCTACGGCTTCGGCTGCTCCGGCCGCGCCAGGTGCCGACCGCCGCCGGAAGCCGCAAGCACCGGGACGCTCGTCTCGAGCGGGGCGCTCGCGTCGGCGGCCCACTCGTTGAGCGATCCGTCGTAGACCTTCACATCGGTGCGGCCGATGAGCTCGAGGGCCAGCGCTCCGCTCGTCGAGGCGACGCCGCTGCGGCAGTAGGCGATGATCGGCGACTCGGCGACGAGTGCCTCTGCCAGGGTCTCGCGCAGCCGCGCCGCCGGCAGGTAGGCGTTCGTGGCCCGGTCGACGAGTTCGGCCGCCGGTGCGCTCACCGATCCGGGAATGTGCCCCGGCCGGCGGATGCCGCCCGCCTCGCCCGTGTACTCGGGGGCCGGCAGTGCGCACAGCAGCACGGCATCCTCGCCGCCCGCCACCACGGCCTCGACCTCGCTTTTGTCGGCCCATGCGTCGTTGTCGGGGTGGGCCGAGAACTCCCCGGCGCGCCGCGGGCGCACGTCGCCGGTCGCGATCGGCCGGCCCTCCGCGCGCCACTTCACAAGGCCGCCGTCGAGCACCCGCACCGCGAAGCCGACCGAGCGGAACAGCCACCACAGCCGCGCCGCCCAGACGCCGTCCGCGGTGTCGTACACCACGACCGCGGTGTCGTTGTCGATGCCGTGTGTCTGTGCGGCGCGCTCGAAATGCCCGGCGCTCGGATGGCTGAAGGGGTACTCGCCCTCTGGGTCGCTGAAATCGTCGAACAGGTCGGCGAACACCGCCCCGGGGATGTGGCCGTTCACGAGGTACTGCTCCTCGCCGCTCACATACGCGTCGGCCCCGTTGAAGCCCGTCACCCGCAGCACCGTGGCGTCGAGCACGACGAGCCCCTCGGCGCCGAGGTGTTCGGCGAGCCACTGCGTCGTGACCAGGGCCGGGTCGGGAAGACCGTCGAAGAGGGGGTGCGGCACAAGCGCAATGCTAGGCGGATGTTCAACCGGTGTTAAGCATCGCGGAATAGCAACTTCAGTTGACATCCTCGAATTAAGCAACCACAATTGCTTGTCATGGCCTCGACTGTTCCCGACCCGCTCGGCGGCCCCGCCGACGAGCTCGCGGCCGTCGTCGCCCTGCGCGAGCTCGCCGACCGCCTCGAGGACGCCGCCGTCGAGCGCGCTCTGCGTGCCGGCTGGTCTTGGTCCCAGGTCGCCGAGGCGCTCGGGGTGACCCGCCAGGCGGTGCACAAGAAGCACCTGCGCCGGCTCGCCGGCACCGACATCGACTTGAGGAGGCGCAATGTCCGCGTCGACTGACGGCCGCACCGGCGGCCACCAGGGCCGCTCCGGCCAGTCCATCGGCGCCGAGGTTCGCGCGCTCGTCCGCCTTGCCACCGCCGAGGCGGAGCGCCGCGGCCTCCCGGCCGTTGAAGCCGAGCACCTGATGCTCGCGCTGCTCGCCGGCACAGGCAGCACAGGCGGCACAGCCGGCACAGGCGGCGCTGCGGCGGTGCTCGCCGCCGAGGGGCTCGACTACGACACCTTCGCCCGCGCGCTGATCGCCGAGCGCGAGAACAGCCTGCGCGCCGCCGGCGTCGAGCCGGTGCCTGCTGACCGTCTGGTGAGCACCGGGCGGCAGAGCCGCGCCCGCTTCGGCACCTCGGCGCGTCAGGCGCTGGTCGCTGCCCACCGCGTCTCGGCATCCCACAGACGCCACAACATGAGGACGGGCGATGTCGCGGCAGGCATCCTCTCGTCTTCTCTCGGCACCGTGCCGCGCGCGCTCGCCTACGCCGGTCTCGACCGTTCGCGGCTGCTCCAGGCGGTTGTAAGCGCCACGCAAGAGGCGTGAAAGCGCCGCGTCCGATCATCGAATCATCCACTCAACGAACAGATTGAGGACACAGACATGACTTCCACCGAACTCGCCGTCGAGGCCGAGGGCCTCGTCAAGGTGTTCGGGTCCAACCGGGCGGTCGACGGCGTCGACCTGCAGGTTCAGGCGGGCACGGTTTACGGCGTGCTCGGCCCGAACGGCGCCGGCAAGACCACGACCATCTCCATGCTCGCCACCCTGCTCAAGCCCGACGGCGGCACCGGCCGCGTCTTCGGCCACGACGTGGTGCGCGAGGCGAACATCGTGCGCCAGCTGATCGGCGTCACCGGGCAGTATGCCTCGGTCGACGAGAAGCTCTCGGCCAACGAGAACCTGTACATCTTCGGCCGCCTGCTCGGGCTGTCGAAGAAGCAGGCGAAGGCCAAGGGCGACGAGCTGCTCGAGGCGTTCGGGTTGACGGATGCCGCGAAGAGGCCCCTCGCCAAGTTCTCCGGCGGCATGCGCCGCCGCCTCGACCTGGCCGCCTCCCTCATCGCGCAGCCGCCGCTCATCTTCCTCGACGAGCCGACCACGGGCCTCGACCCGCGCACGCGCGGGCAGATGTGGGACACGATCCGCAGCCTGGTCGCGACCGGCTCGACCGTGCTGCTGACCACGCAGTACCTCGACGAGGCCGACCAGCTCGCCGACCGCATCGCAGTCATCGACACGGGCAAGGTCGTCGCAGAGGGCACGGCCGATCAGCTCAAGGCATCCGTCGGCACGTCCTCGCTCATCCTGCGCATCGCCGACCGCAACGACACCGGCGAGGCGCTGCGCCTCATCTCCGAGGTGTTCGGCGTGCAAGGCACGCCCTCGCCGGAAGCCGGCCGCATCACGGCACCCATGTCGAACCCCGACGCCGTCACCGACCTGCTGATCCGCTTCCGCGAAGCCGGCATCCGCCTCGACGAGTTCTCGGTGCAGAAGCCGACGCTCGACGAGGTGTTCCTCACCATCACCGGCCACGGCGTCACCGCCGAGGCCGACGACTCGGATTTTGAAGACAGCGCTGCGGAGGTGCGCGCATGACCACCATCTCGACGACTCGGATCGTCCCGGCATCCGAGCGCAAGCTCAAGAACCACACGAGCATCGCGCAGACGGTGTCGAACTCGCTCGTCATGGCCTACCGCGGGTTGGTGAAGTTCCGCCGCACGCCCGAGCAGTTCTTCGACGTGACGCTGCAGCCGATCCTGTTCACCGTCATGTTCACCTTCCTGTTCGGCGGAGCGCTCGCAGGCGACATCAAGGGGTACCTGCCGACGATCATCCCGGGCGTGCTCGCCCAGACGGTCATCACGGCATCCGTCGTCACCGGCGTGCAGCTGCGCGAGGACATGGACAAGGGCGTGTTCGACCGCTTCCGCTCGCTGCCGATCGCGCGCATCGCGCCGCTTGCCGGAGCGCTCACGGCCGACACGCTGCGCTACGCGATCGCCACGACGATCACCTTCCTCACCGGCATCGCGATCGGCTGGCGGCCCGACGGGGGAGTGCTCGGCCTCGTGCTCGCCGGGCTGCTGATCGTCGCCGTCGCGTGGGCGATCAGCTGGATCTTCGCCTTCTTCGGCGTGATCGCGCGCACCGCGAGCTCGGTGCAGGGCATCTCGTTCATGGTGCTGTTCCCGCTGACGTTCCTCTCGAACGCCTACGTCAACACCGCCACCATGCCGAACTGGCTGCGCTGGTTCGCCGACGTGAACCCGGTGTCGCACGTCATCACCGCGATGCGCGCGATCGTCGCCTCTCAGCCGGTCGGGGCCGACGTGTGGTGGACCCTGCTCGGGGCCGCGGTCGTGGTCGCGGTGTTCGCGCCGCTCACGGTGCGCGCGTACATGCGCAAGGCGTAGCCGCCCCGGCGCGGCCTCGGCGCCGCCCCGCCATGCGCGCCGCGCTACAGCTACGGATCGCCGCCACTCTTCTTGAGGTGGCGGCGATCCGCATGTGTAGCGCACTTGACCGCTTCGCGGGTGCCGCTCAGAGGCGGGTCAGCCGCAGCAGCTCGTCGAGGTCGCTCGTGCAGGCCGCGAGATCGGGCAGGGCGGCCACCCGCTCGCGGGCGGAGGCGACGGCGGATGCCCCGACCGCGCTCTCGGCGAGGGCGAACGCCCGCGCCCGCACCAGCACCGGCTGATCCTGTCGGGAGTGCAGCCGCTCGGCCAGAGCCACGAGTTGCACGCCGACCCGGCGTGCGGCATCCGTCGCTCCTGGCGCGCCCAGCAGCCAGATCGCGAGGCCCAGGGCGGCGGTCGCGAGCACAGGGCGGTCGACCATGGCCGGCCCGCCGCGCCCACGGCCGCGGGCCGCGACGCGCGTGCCGATGCGCTGGATGCGCCACATCGCCAGCGCCTCCTCGTCCCTGCGGCCGTAGTAGACGGATGCCGCGAGCGCGCCGGCCCCGCTGATCAGGTACCACGCGCCGCGCGAGAAGGAGCCCGGCTTGGGGCCATAGAGCCGCACGGCGGAGCGGTAGCGCTCGACCGCCTCGTCGGTGTCGCCGTCGGCGGCGGAGAGCTCGGCGAGCCCCGCCCACCCGATCGCGCGCGCGTCGAGGCCGTCGAAGCCCCCCTGCGGGCCGTCCTCCGTGTTCGCGAAGCGCTCGAACGCCTCGGCGACACCGTCGCGCCGGCCGAGCTTGAGCTTGTTGATCGCCACGACCCAGTCGGACTGCCCGATCTCCTCGACGGCGCCGATCGCCGCGAGCTTGTCGCGCGAGCGCGCGGCCCAGTCCAGGGTGTCGGCAGGCCGGTCGTCCTGGCTGGAGAGGTTGGCGAGGCCCTGCGCCGCCTGCCCGGCGACCCAGTCGAGGCCGAGGCGCGAGGCGCCGTCCCACGCGGTCCGCACGTGCGCCAGTGCACGCTCGAGTTCTCCGGTGTTCTCGCTGAGCAGACCGCTGAACAGGTGGCCGAGGATGCGGACGACCTCGTCATCGGAGTCGCGCAGCCCCTCGAGCTGGGCGGCACCCCACTCGGCTCGGTAGCTGATCGTCGAGGCGAGCACTTCGCCGAGCGCGGCGAGCCAGGGCGACACCGCGCCCGAGCGCACGAGGCGCCGCACCTTGACGCGCGCCCGCAGGCCGGCGCGCAGCAGCACGCCCGGCGGCACCGCCTGGAACTCCTTGAGCTCGTCGGGCAGCTCGGGCCGCTGCTCGCGCCCGCGCTGGCCGGTGCGCGGCGCCTGCGAGCCCGCGAGGCCCATTATCGAGGCGAAGATCAGGGTGATGGTCGCCGCGTCCGGAGCCTGCGCAGGCAGTTCGCCGGCCGCGGTGCGCGCGATGAGCGGCGCGAACGCCAGCACCTCGCGGAACTGATTGCGGACCATCCAGTGGAACAGCAGCGCGGCGAACACCGGCACGACGACCGCGGGGTCGCTGTCGTGGGTGCGCAGCACCGCGACCAGGTTGTCGTGCTCGACGGCGAGCGCGCGGATCGCCTCGCTCTGCCGCGACGTCGGAAGACGAGCGATCGCCTCACGGGAGAAGCGCTGCGCCCAGCGTGCCTGGGCGGTCGCGACGAGGGCGTCCTCGCCGGCATCCACCAGGGCCATGTCGCCGAACTCGCGCACCGTCTCGAGCATGCGGTAGCGCAGCCCGACGGGCCCCTCCGTGACCGAGACGAGCGATTGCAAGACCAGAGCATCGAGATCATCGGATGCCGCGAGTCGTGCTGCGTCTTCGCCGTCCGCCGCCGTGTCGATGAGTACGACGGCCGCAGCGGCCTCTGCGCTGAACCCGTCGGGGAAGCGCGAGAGCCGCCGCAGCATGCGGCGCTCGGACTCCGAGAGCAGGTTCCAGCTCCAGTCGATGACGGCGATCAGCGTGCGGTGGCGCTCCGGCGCGCTGCGGTCGCCGCCGCGCAGCAGCGCGAAGCGGTTGGAGAGGCGGCGCTCGATCTCGTCGACCGACATGGAGCGGATGCGCGCGGCGGCGAGCTCGATCGCAAGGGGCAGCCCGTCGAGGTGCTCGCACAGGCGGGCGACGGCGTCGAGCGGGAGTGCAGCGCCCGGGCGCGCGGCGCGGGCGCGCTCGAGGAAGAGCGCGACGGCCGGGCCGTGCTCGTCAGCGGTGAGCGGGCCGAGCGGGTAGACGCTCTCGGCGCCGAGCTGCAGGGGCGCGCGGCTCGTCGCGAGCACCCGCACGGTCGGGATCTCGCTGAGGACCTGGTCGACGAGCTCGGCCGCCCCCTCGATGACGTGCTCGCAGTTGTCGAGCACGAGCAGCGTCTCGCGCTCGGCCAGCGCGGTGCGGATGCGGGTGCGCACCTCGAGCAGCACGATCGGGTCGCGCAGGCTGAGCCGCCCGGCGCCGACCTCGCCGATGCCGAGGGTGGCGGCGACGGCGAGCGGCACATCGTCGGACTCACGGATGCCGGCGAGCTCGACCACCACGACACCGGGCGTCGTCTCGGCGGAGCGGTGCGCGAGCTCCTGCGCGAGGCGCGTCTTGCCGAGCCCGCCCGGCCCGAGGATCGTCGTGAGCCGCGAGCTCGCCATGAGCTTCTCGAGCGCGTTGATGTCGGCGTCGCGGCCGATGAGCTGGTTCGGTGCGGCGCGCAGGCCGATCGCGACGCGCTTCGGGGCGCCGCCGCCCTTCCCCGACGCGGATTGCGCTGCTGGGATCCGCTCTGCGCTGTCCGGATCCGAGCCGCGCGTGGCGGATCCGAGCAGCGCACGTGTCGGGGTCGCGGCGCCGGGGTCGCGCAGCAGCTCCGCGTTGCACGCGACCAGCTCGGCCCCCGGCCGCGCCCCGAGCTCGTCGTCGAGGCGCTGCTTGAACTCCGCGAAGGCGCGCAGCGCCTCGCCGCGGCGGCCGTCGGCGGCGAGAGCCTTCATCAGCATGAGCTGGGCGCGCTCGTCGTACGGGGTGGCGTCGGCGAGGGCGCGGGCCGCGTCGACCGCGTCGGCGGGGGAGCCGGAGTTCACGGCATCCGTCACCCGTGCTTCGAGCGCGCGCACGCGCACACCGTCCGCGGTCTCGCGTAGCCGGGTGGCGAGCTCGGTCTCGCCGAGGTCCGCGCCCGGCTCGCCGCGGCGGGGCGATTCGGCGGACCAGAGGTCGACGGCATCCGTGCCCAGCCGGTAGCCGCCGGCGTGCGACTCGATCAGCTCGTCGCCGGCGACGGCGCGCACCCGCGAGACGAGCGTCTGCAGGGCGGCGCGGGCGTTGCGGGGCGGGTCGTCCTGCCAGATGTCGTCGACGAGCGACGGCACCGAGACCACCGCGCCGCGGGCCAGCACGAGCGAGACGATGAGCGCCTTGCCGTTGACGCCGGGCACGTCGACCCACCCGTCGGGCCCGGCGACGCGCACCGGCCCGAGCACCTGGACGCGCGCCGCGCCCACGCCCGTCTCTGCCACTTGCCCAGTTTAGAGAGCGGGGTCTAGGGAGCGGGGGATGCCGCGACGGCGTCGACGACCAGGTCCCAGAACCAGGCCGCGTCGAGGCCGAGGGCGACCGACGTGGGCGTGTCGCTGCCGGCGGCGACCCAGGGCCGCAGATCGACGACCGTCATGCCTGTCGTGTGCCTGCCCCCGGTCTCGACCGCGATCGGCGCCCGCACGAGGTCGACGTGGCCGCCGCCCAGTTCCTCGTCGATGACGATCGCGACCGCGACGGGGTCGTGCACCGGTGGCGCATCGAAGCCCTGCACGTCGGAGTAGCGGCGCCCGTACTCCGCGATCAGGTCGACCATGAACACGGACTTCGAACCGCCGACCGCCGCAATGCGCTCGGCGACCGCGGGCAGCGCGAGCGCCTGGTGCGTCACGTCGAGACCCGCCATCACGACGGGCCAGCCCGCCGAGAACACCGCGTCGGCGGCTTCGGGGTCGAAGGCGATGTTGAACTCCGCGACAGGTGTCAGATTGCCGGTGTGCGCGGCGCCGCCCATCAGCACGACCTCGCGCACGCGGCCGACGATGCCGGGCTCGCGCGCGATCGCGAGGGCGATGTTGGTCAGCGGCCCCGTGGGAACGAGCGTGATCTCGCCCGGCTCGTGCGACATCACCAGCTCGACGATCAGGTCCACCGCGTTCCGCGGATCGAGGGCGACGGATGCCGCGGGCAGCACGACGCCGTCGAGCCCGCTGTCCCCGTGGATGTCCGCGGCGTAGTCCGCCGACCGCACGAGCGGGCCCTCTGCCCCTGCCGCGATCGGCGCCGTCACGCCGAGGAGTGTCGCCACCCCGAGGGCGTTGTGTGTCACCTTCGGCAGGCTCTGGTTGCCGGCCACCGTCGTGACGGCGAGCAGTTCGATCGCGGGGTGCGCCTGGGCGAGCAGCATGGCCACGGCGTCGTCGTGGCCGGGGTCGCAGTCGAGGATGATCTTGCGTGGCATCCGTCAATGCTGTCTCATGCGATCGACTCCTTGCGGAAGGGATTTGGGCCGACACGCCGCGTCAGAGCTCGAACACGCCGATCACCGCCCCGGATCCCTTCCGTTGGCGCCCGCCTCACTCGGAGTGGGCCTGGGTGGGCAGGCTGCCTAGATCCAGCTGCGCAGCCACATGTGGGCACGCCAGAACTCGTATGAGGTCTGCACCCCCGACCAGATCGGCCAGAAGAACGCGCTCGCGGCGAGCACGATCAGGAGATATGCCGCGACGCCGACGATGCCGCGGGTGCGTCTGTAGGTGGAATCCGTCGCCCTCCCGAGCGCCTTCGCGGCGAAGTAGACGATGCCGAGGATCAGATACGGCTCGAACGCGATCGCGTAGAAGGTGAAGATCGTGCGGCCGTGGTACAGGATCACCCACGGCAGCCAGCCCGCGCCGACCGCGGTCAGCAGCAGGCCGGCGCGCCAGTCGCGATAGCGGATCAGCACGTAGATCAGGCCGAGCAGCGCGAGCGTGCCCGCCCACCAGATGAACGGATTCCCGAGGTCGGTGATCGCCTGCGCGCAGCCGAACTGCGCCGCCGTGCATCCGTTCTGCCCGTCCGAGACCGGGTTGTAGTACATGCTCGTCGGACGCAGCATGAGCGTCCACCACAGTGGGTTGGACTGGTACGGATGCGTCGCGTGCAGGTTGATCGAATAGCCGTAGAGCTCCGTGTTGTAGTGCCACAGGTTCTGCGCCCAGTACGGCACCCACGACAGCAGCCCGTGCCAGGCGTGCTGCGCGGGGTTCTGCTCGACCCAGTGCCGGTCCCAGCCGCCGTCCGTGAACAGCCACCCCGACCACGCCGCGATGTAGGCGGCGATCGCGATCGGCACCATCGTGACGAAGCTCACGACGGTCTGTGCCGCGGCCTCGACGCCGCCGAGGAAGCCGGCCTTGCGGTAGGCGATGAGGTCGGAGAGCACCGCGTAGACGCCGAACACGGCGAGGAAGTAGAAGCCCGACCACTTGACGCCGGAGCAGAGCCCGAAGGCGAGCCCGGCGGCGAGCAGCCAGGGGCGCCAGAGGACAGGGCCGGGCAAGCGCTTGGGCGCCTTGCGGCGGGCTGAGCCCGCCGCTTCAAATGGGCGCTGCCCGCTAAGGCGAGGAATCCGTCGATCGCGATAGCCGCGATCGAGCAGCACAGCGCCCACGCCGAGCAGCGCGAAGAACATCACCATGTTGTCGAGCAGCGCCACACGGCTCATGACGATGGCGCTGCCGTCGACGGCCATGAGGAGCCCGGCGACGCAGCCGAGCAGCGTCGAGCCGTGGAACAGCTTCTTCGCGATCAGGATGATGAGGACGACCGCGAGAATGCCCACGATCGCGTTCGACAGCCGCCAGCCGACCGAGCTGTCGATGCCGAGCAGGTGCTCGCCGAGCGCGATGATCCACTTGCCGAGCGGCGGGTGCGCGACGAACTCGGGGTCCGGCGACCAGCCGCTGGCGTTGCCCGCGTTGAACGCTTTGTCGGGGTTCGAGACCCAGGAGCCCTCGTAGCCGAGGTGCGAGAGGGTCCAGGCGTCCTTCACGTAGTAGGTCTCGTCGAAGACCAGCACGTGGGGGATGCCGAGGTGCCACAGGCGCAGCGCGGCGGCGAGCAGCGTCACCGCGATGGGGCCGCCCCAGTCCCACAGGCGCTTGTTCAGCGGGCTCGCGAGCCGCCGCGCCCACCAGCGGTCGAGGCGGGTGCCCGTGGGCTCGGGCTCATCGGGTTCGACGGGTGCGTCCACGATCTCGTCGAACTCGTCGGCGGGGTCATGGGAAGTCACGCGCGTCATCGTACCGGGGCCACCGATGCCCACTCAGAGTCCTTGCGGGCACAGCCCGCTCGGCGCGCCGCGCGGCGGCCCACCGGGCCGCCGCCGTTCAGCGGACGCGCGCATTAGATTCGCCTCATGCTCATCCTCGCCGCGACGCCCATCGGAAACCTCGGCGACGCGACCCGGCGGCTCGTCGCCGCGCTGGGCGCCGTCGAGCTCGTCGCCGCCGAGGACACGCGGGTCGCGCAGCGGCTGCTGCAGGGTCTCGGCGTCGAGCATCGGCCCCGCCTCGTCGCCCTGCACGACCACAACGAGCGCGAGCGCTCGGGCGAGCTGGTGGCGCTCGCGGCATCCGTCGACGTCCTCGTGCTGTCGGATGCCGGCATGCCGACCGTGAGCGACCCGGGCTACCACCTCGTGCAGGCCGCGATCGCCGCCGGGGTCACGGTCACCGCGCTGCCCGGCCCGTCCGCCGTGCTCACCGCGCTCGCCGTCTCGGGCCTGCCGACCGACCGCTTCGCCTTCGAGGGGTTCTTGCCGCGGAAGGAGGGGGAGCGCGGCAAGCTGCTCGCCTCCCTCGCCGACGAGCGCCGCACGCTGGTGTTCTTCGAGTCGCCGAACCGGCTCGCGGCGTCCCTCGCGGACATCGCCGCGCACTTCGGCGCCGGTCGCCGCGTGGTCGTCGCACGCGAGCTGACCAAGCTGCATGAGGAGGTGCGCCGCGGCACTGCCGCCGAGCTCGTCGCGTGGGCAGAGGGCGGGGTGCGCGGCGAGATCGTGATCGTCACCGAGGGCGCGGCCGAGAAGGTCGTGTCGCTCGATTCCGGGGTGACTCGGGTTCTCGAGCTGGTCGCCGCGGGCACGAGACTGAAGGATGCCGCGGCCGAGGTCGCGGGCGCGACGGGGCTGTCGCGCCGGGAGCTGTACGAGGCGGCGCTTCGGGCTCGCTGACCGCACGCGCCTCAGTTGCCGTAGGGGGTCGCGCCCGGCGTCGGGATCCGGAACCGCGGCCCGCCGCCCCCGAAGCCGCCCTGGCCGCCCGGCGTGACGACCGAGCCGTGGCCGAAGTGGGTGAACGCGAACACGATCCACACGATCGCGAGCACGACCCAGATCGCGGTGAACACGTAGCCGAGGATCGTGCCGGCGAGCGCGTACTCGCGCCCGCGCTCCGGCAGGCCCTTGCGGTACTCGGCGAGCGTGATGTGGCCGCACACGATGCCGACCACGGGGATGACGAAGGCTCCGACGAAGGCGATGATCGCCATGATGTTGAAGGGCGGCAGCTGGCTGCGGTCCACGACCGGCTGCGCGGCGGGCGCCGGCGCGGGTGCGGCAGGCGCAGGCGCAGCAGGCGCGGCGACGGATGCCTGCTCGGCGGTCTCTGGCTCGTTCGGCGTGCTCATACGCAGACCATAAGCCGGGCCGCCCTGGCGCGAAGATGACGATTGCCGAGATTCCGATAAGGAAAATCCGGCGAAATGCAACCTGACCTGCCCCGGCACAGTCGCTCAGGCATCCGCCTCTAGGATTAAAAACATGCCAGAGGGCCGCCCGTTCTACCTCACCACCCCCATCTTCTATGTCAACGATGTGCCGCACATCGGGCACGCGTACACCGAGGTCGCGGCCGATGTTCTGACGCGCTGGCACCGCCAGTCGGGCGACGACACCTGGCTGCTGACGGGCACGGACGAGCACGGGCAGAAGATCCTGCGCACGGCGACCGCGAACGGCGCGAGCCCCAAGGAATGGACCGACCGGCTCGTCGAGACGGCCTGGAAGCCCCTGCTCGAGACGATCGATATCGCGAACGACGACTTCATCCGCACGACGGACGAGCGCCACGAGCGCCGTGTGAAGCTGTTCATCGAGAAGCTGCACGAGGCCGGCCACATCTACGAGGCCGAGTTCGAGGGGCTCTACTGCGTCGGCTGCGAGGAGTTCAAGCCGCAATCCGAGATCGTCGAGGGCACCGGGCAGTACGCGGGGCAGAAGGTGTGCGCGATCCACGGCCGGCCGCTCGAGCTCATGCAGGAGAAGAACTACTTCTTCCGCATGAGCGCGTTCCAGCAGCAGCTGCTCGACCTCTATAAGGAGCGGCCCGAGTTCGTGCAGCCCGAGAGCGCCCGCAACGAGGTCGTCGCCTTCGTGTCGCAGGGGCTCAACGACCTTTCGATCTCGCGGTCGTCGTTCGACTGGGGCATCCCGATCCCGTGGGACCCGTCGCACGTGCTCTACGTGTGGGTCGACGCGCTGCTCAACTACGCCACGGCGATCGGCTACGGCGAGGACGACGCCGAGTTCACCCGCCGCTGGCCCGCCCAGCACATCGTCGGCAAGGACATCCTGCGCTTCCACGCCGTCATCTGGCCGGCCATGCTGATGGCGGCCGGCCTGCCGGTGCCCGCGGGCGTCTTCGGCCACGGCTGGCTGCTCGTCGGCGGCGAGAAGATGTCGAAGTCGAAGCTGACGGGCATCGCGCCGAACGAGATCACGGACACCTTCGGGTCGGACGCCTTCCGCTACTACTTCATGCGCGCGATCTCCTTCGGGCAGGACGGCTCGTTCTCGTGGGAGGACCTCGCGGCCCGCTACCAGGCCGAGCTCGCCAACGGCTTCGGCAACCTCGCCTCGCGCGTGCTCGCGATGGTGAAGCGCTACTTCGACGGCGTCGTGCCGCAGCCGGTCGTCGACGAGGCGGCCGAGCTGGCGATCCAGACCACGGTGAGCGCCGCGGTGCTCGAGGCGGATGCCGCGATCGAGCGCTTCGCGATCCATGACGCGCTCGCCGCGGTGTGGAAGATCGTCGACGCCCTGAACGGCTACATCACCGAGCAGGAGCCGTGGGCGCTCGCGAAGGACCAGGCCCGGCGCGACCGTCTGGCCACCGTGCTGTACACCGCGACCGAGGGACTGCGCGCCCTCGCCGTGCTGCTCTCGCCCGTGCTCACGAAGGCGGCGCCCAAGCTGTGGGCGGCGCTCGGCGTCGAGGACTCGCTCGGCGAGCTCTCGGCCCAGCCGCTGCGTTCCGCGGGCGAGTGGGGGCAGCTGAAGCCCGGCACGGCCGTCGGCGAACTCGAGCCGCTGTTCCCCCGCATCGAGGCCGCGTAGCGCGTGGCATCCGATCGCTCCTACCCGCCGCTGCCCGATGCGCTCGCCGTGCCGGTGTACGACGACCACACGCACCTCGACCCGGCGATCCACCGCGACGAGCCCGGGCTCGAGCAGCTCGGCTGGCGCGAGCAGCTCGACCGTGCGGCCGCGGTCGGGGTGCGCGGGGTCGTGCAGGTGGGGGTCGACGTCGAGACGTCGATCTGGAGCGCGGAGCATGCGCTGAGGGACAGGCGGATGCTTGCCGCGGTCGCCCTGCACCCCAACGAGGCGCCTGAGCTCGCGGCATCCGGCCGGCTCGACGATGCGCTCGAGACGATCGCGTCCCTCGCCGCCCGGCCGCGCGTGCGGGCGATCGGCGAGACCGGGCTGGACTTCTTCCGCACCGACGAGTCGGGGCGGGCCGCGCAGTTCCGCAGCTTCGAGGCGCACCTCGACATCGCGAAGCGCCACGGCCTCGCGCTGCAGATCCACGACCGCGACGCGCACGCCGAGGTGGTAGAGACTCTGCTGCGCGTCGGCGCGCCCGAGCGGACGGTGTTCCACTGCTTCTCGGGCGATGCCGCGCTCGCCCGGCTCGCCGCCGAGCACGGCTGGTACCTGTCGTTCGCCGGAACGGTCACCTTCAAGAACGCGCCCGCGCTGCGAGAGGCGCTCGCCGTCGTGCCGCGCACCCTGATCACGGTCGAGACGGATGCCCCGTACCTGACGCCCACGCCGTACCGCGGACGTCCCAACGCGCCGTACCTCGTGCCGCACACCGTGCGGTTCATGGCCGAGACCCTGGGGATGCCCGTCGACGAGCTCGCGGCACAACTCGCGGCGAACACTGTCGACGTGTACGGCTCGTGGGATTCCGAGCTCGAGTCGCTCGTGGGGGAGTCGTGACGGGCCTGCTGGGGCCGGCCGAGGTGCGCGACCTCGCCGAGCTGCTCGATGTGACGCCGACCAAGAAGCTCGGCCAGAACTTCGTGCACGACGCGAACACGGTGCGGCGCATCGTGCGCGTCGGCGAGGTGCAGCCGGGCGACACGGTCGTCGAGGTCGGGCCCGGGCTCGGCTCGTTGACGCTCGGGCTGCTCGAGGCCGGGGCATCCGTCGTCGCCATCGAGATCGACGGACGGCTCGCCGCGCAGCTGCCGGTGACGGTCGAGACGCAGCTCGGGGCCGAGGCGGCGGCCCGCCTGACCGTCGTCCACCAGGACGCGCTCACCGTCGACGCGCTGCCCGGCGATCCGACCCGGCTCGTCGCGAATCTGCCTTACAACGTCTCGGTGCCCGTGCTGCTGCACCTGCTCGAGACGGTGCCCTCGCTGCGCTCGGGCGTCGTGATGGTGCAGGCCGAGGTCGGCGAGCGCATCGCCGCCCGGCCCGGCTCGAAGGTCTACGGCGCTCCGAGCGTGAAGGCCGCGTGGTACGGGCGCTTCCGCACCGCGGGAGGTGTCAGCCGGCAGGTGTTCTGGCCGGTGCCGAACGTCGACTCCATCCTCGTGGCGTTCGAGAAGGGCGAGGCGCCGGGTTCCGAGGAGCTGCGGCGGCGGGTGTTCACGGTGGTCGACGCCGCCTTCCAGCAGCGGCGGAAGATGCTGCGCCAGTCGCTCTCGGGCGTCTTCGGGGGTTCGGCCGAGGCGTCCGCCGCCCTCGAATCGGCGGGTGCGGCGCCGACCGCGCGCGGCGAGGAGCTCGACCTCGCCGCCTTCGTCGCGATCGCGCGGGAAGCGTCATGACCGAGGCGGTGGAGACGGGGCGCGACACGCGCGTGCATGTGCGCGCGCCCGGCAAGATCAACGTCTATCTCGGCGTCGGCGAGGTGATGGCCGACGGCTATCACGAGGTCGCGACGACGTATCAGGCGGTGAGCCTCTATGAGGAGGTGTACGCGAGCGAGTCCGCCGAGTTCACGGTCGCCTTCCGCGGTCCGATCGACTGCTCCGGACTGCCGACCGACGAGACGAATCTCGCCCTGCGCGCGGCGCGGCTGCTCGCGACGCACACCGCCTACGCGGGCGGCGTGCGGCTCGAGATCGAGAAGCATGTCCCGATCGCGGGCGGCATGGGCGGAGGGTCGGCGGATGCCGCGGCGGCGCTCGTCGCCTGCGACGCGCTCTGGGGCACCGGCGTTCCGCGCGAGGAGCTGCACGAGCTGGCCGCCCTGCTCGGTGCCGACGTGCCCTTCGCGCTCGCCGGCGGCACGGCGATCGGCACCGGCCGTGGCGAGGAGCTCTCGCCCGCGCTTGCGCACGGCACCTTCCACTGGGTGCTGGCACTGCCTGAGGCGCAGCTGTCGACCCCGGCCGTGTACGGCGAGCTCGACCGGCACCGCGAGCGCCACCGCGCCGAGCTCGCCCCGCGGCTCGCGCCGACGGTCGACCCCGCCGTGCTGCAGGCACTGCGCGCCGGCGACGCGCGGCAGCTCGCCGAGGTGCTGGCGAACGACCTGCAGGCGGCGGCGATCCACCTCGCGCCCGAGCTGGCCGGAGTGCTCGAGACGGGGGAGCGGGCCGGGGCGCTCGCCGGGCTGGTCTCGGGCTCGGGCCCCACGGTCGCGTTCCTCGCGGAGGACGGCGACGGTGCGCTCGATCTGCAGATCGCCCTCTCGGCCTCGGGCCTGCACGCGCTGCGTGTCACCGGGCCGGTGCACGGCGCCCGTGCCGTGTGAGCCGGCCGCGCGACATGTAAGCCGGCGGGGAACCCTTCGGGTCGTCGGGTCGTTCCACGGGGTTGGGGGGAGTTAGGGGGTGTGGGCTCGCCTAGAGCACTGGTCCCCCGCCTGGCCTGACCAGGCTATGGGCGCGGGAAGCCCGTGCTCGCCGCCCGCCGGGCAAACCGTCAAGACCTGACAGTCCCGTCGCCGTCCCGTGGTTTCCGGTGAAGGACCACACGCAGCTCGCGGCGTGATCGCAGGCCGAGCTTCGCGAGGATGTTGCGCACGTGAAAGTTCACCGTCGTCACGGAGATGTACAGCTGCTCGGCCACCTCGCGGTTCGTGAGGCCGCTCGCGACCGCGAGGGCCACCTCGCGCTCGCGCGCGGTGAGCTCGGCGAGCACGGCGGCGTTCGCGGGCTGGTCCAGCGCGGGCCGAACCGGCGGAGGCGGCACGGCCGGGCGCTCGTCTGCGAGCGCCTCGATGCGCTCGAGCGTGCGCATCAGATAGGTGCCCGCCTTCAGCCGCCGGAAGGTCGCAGCCGCGAGCTCGAGCTGCTCGAGTGCGCCATCGGCGTCGCCTGAGGCCTGCAGCACCGACGCGTAGTCGACGCGGTCGCGGGCGAGCAGGAAGGGCTGGCTTGCCCCGGTCTGGCTCTTCACGACGCCGGCGTAGAGCGCCTTCGCCTGCTCGAGCTCGCGCGTGGCGAGGGCGATGCGGGCGCGCAGCCGGCTCGCCGCGTGGGGCGAGCGGCTCCACGGCGTCTGACCGGAGAGCGCCTCGTTCGCGATGCTGAGAGCCTCGGCGGTGCGGCCGAGCGCGAGCAGGGCGTCGACGTGCAGCGGCAGCCAGCTCCAGGCGCTGCCGCGGCGAGTGGCGACGCGCGCGGCCTCTGTCGCCCGCAGCTGCGCCAGAGGGTCGCCGAGGGCGGCGCCGAGCTCGGCGCGCATCAGATCGGCCAGGTCGGGGTCGTAGGGCACCGCGCCGCCGCCGGTGGGCGGCAGCAGCCCGATCAGCCGCTCGACGCGCTGCACCTCGGCGGCGTCGCCACGAGCGGCCGGCACGAGGCCGGAGATCGCGTAGGCGGTGGGCAGCGTCGCGCGATAGGGGTCGTCGAAGGCGCTGTCGAGCGCCTTCCGACCCGTGATGAGCGCCTGCTGCCAGTCGCCGGTGAGAAAGAGCACGTGCGCGTACATCGTGAGCGCGGTGTGCCGCATCCAGGCGTTGGGGTAGCCGCCGGCGACTCTGATGGCGCGGTGCAGCAGATTCGCGGCATCCGTCACCCTGCCCGCATAGAGCAGGGTGCGCGCCCGGTACACGATCGCATCGACGGCAGCAGGCGAGTCGGGGGTCGAGCGCAGCAGCAGGTCGAGCCGTGCCATGCGGTCGGCGAGCCGCTCGGGCTCGCGCAGGCGGGCGGCGGCGACGAGCTCCCATGAGGTGAGCCAGAGCTCGTTCTCGCCGGGGCGCACGAGCCAGCGCAGCTCGGGGGCGACGTCGGCCGCGCGGACGGGGGCGGAGGCGAGGATGCGGCGCGCGGCAGCGACGTGGCTGCCGACGAGCTCGTGGTGCTCGTTGACCGCGTCGTACAGCGGGATCATCGCGGCGGCGTGCGCGCGCAGGGCGCGGCCGGTGGGCGAGTCGTCCGGCGCCGCGATGACCGCGAGGGCGCGCTCGATGCCGGCGTCGCGGTTGCCGGTGAGCACCTCGAGGTCGGCGAGGATCGCGTCGCGCAGTTGCGACTCGGGCAGTGCGGCCACCTCGCCCTTGAGACCGAAGACGCGCTGGTGCTCGTGCAGGCGCAGGGCGAGTGTGCCGGCGGAGAGCAGGGCGCGCTCATACTCTGCGCCCGGGGCCGCCAGCTGCACAGCCGAGAGGGCGAGTGACATGGCGCGCTCGGCGTCGCCGACGGCGGCACGGGTCAGGGCGCCCTCGATCAGGTCGGCGACCAGAGTGACGTCCTCGACGTCCATCGCGCCGATGCGGTGGCGCAGCACCGTGACGCCCGTCAGCACATCGGCAGCCGCGCGGTGGATCTCGCGTCGGCGGTCGATCGTGATGCCCGCCGCGATAGCGTCCCCGGCCACGCGCGTGGGCGGTGCGACGGTCGGCACGGCGGCGTCCGCGATGAAGCGCACGAGGCCCGCGCGCTCCGCGCCGTCGAGGTCGAACGCGCCGAAACTGTCGGTGATGCCGAGCCAGGCGGCGACCCGGTTCACCGCGGCGATCGCCGTGGGCTCGCGCAGCACCGCGACGATCTCGGCCGCCGTGCGCACCCCGAGCGGCGCCTCGCCGAGCGCGCGCTGCTGGTGGGGGAGGAGCGGCACGATGCGGCCGCGGTCGAGGTCGACCGCCGCCGGGTGCAGGGCACGCCGCAGGTCCCCGCTGTAGGCCTCGAACAGGCCCGCGATCAGTGTCGGATTCCCCTCGGTGTCCTCGACGAAGTGCCGCGCCACCCGGCCCGCGAGCGGCCGGCCTGCCCGCTCCACGGCGAGCTCCTGCACGTCGGCGGCTGAGAGCGCGGGCACGCGCACGATGACGTTGTTCTCGGGCCGCTGCTGGGCGAGCGAGAGCAGCGTCAGCTCATTCGGGCTCGCGAGCGACTCGGTCGACATGAGCAGCAGCTGCGGCTGTCGCCCGTGACGGCGCATGGCGAAGCGCACGGCATCGGCCGACTTCTCGTCGACGAAGTGCATGTTCTCGACGATGAGGCAGATCGGCGCCTCGATGCCGGCGAGTGCGCGCGCCAGGCCGCGGCCGACGACCGTCGGGTCGTCGGGGACCCCCGGTGCCGAGAGCGGCGTCGTGAGCTGCGCACCGAAGTGGGCGAGAGTGGAGCCCAGCGACTCGAGGAACGCCCAGTCCGACATCCGCTCGCGCTCATCGGCGACCCCGGCGACGAGCGTCCAGTCCTCGAGGAAGCGCACGCAGTCGCGCAGCAGAGTCGCGGGCTGGTGCCCGGGCGGCCCGTAGACGAGCACCGATCCGACCCGGGCGCGCGGCTCGAGGGTGAGCGCGGCGACCCGGGCGATCGCGGAGCGCAGACGCTCGTACGTGGCCGCCGTGGCGACCGCGCGGGGCGTCGGGTATGCGCTCATGCCTTCCCCCAGGCTGAAGTGGCGTGCGTGCGCCGCATCTCGGGCCGCGGATACACGCTGGAAACACAGGATGCCACAGTCTGCTCGTCTAGGTACCCGGCGGTCTGCCCCCCAATTCAGAGGTACACGAAGCCGTCCGTAGACTGGACAGAATGGCCCACCTCCTCGGCGCCGAGTCGCTGCACGTCGAATTCCCGACCCGCGTGGTCTTCGATTCCGTCACCCTCGGGCTGCAGGACGGCGACCGCGTCGGCATCGTCGGCCGCAACGGCGACGGGAAGTCGACGCTGCTGCGGCTGCTCGCAGGCCTCATGCAGCCGGATGCCGGGCGAGTGACCCGCCGCCGCGGGCTGCGCGTCGGCGTGCTCGACCAGGCCGACACTCTCGACCCCTCTCTGACGGTGGCCGAGGCGATCGTCGGCGACGCCGCGCATCACGAGTGGGCCGGGGATGCCAGGACCAGGGACGTCCTCGCCGGGCTGGTCGCGGACATCGGGTGGGATGCCGCGATCTCGACCCTCTCGGGCGGTCAGCGCCGCCGCGTGGCGCTCGCCGCGCTGCTCGTCGGCGAGTGGGATGTCGTCTTCCTCGACGAGCCCACCAACCACCTCGACGTCGAGGGCATCGCGTGGCTCGCCGGGCATCTCAAGACGCGCTGGGCCGCCGGGGCCGGCGCGCTCGTGGTCGTCACCCACGACCGCTGGTTCCTCGACGAGGTCTGCAACGCCACGTGGGAGGTGCACGACCGCATCGTCGAGCCGTTCGAAGGCGGCTACGCGGCCTATATCCTGCAGCGGGTCGAGCGCGACCGGATGGCGGCGGCCGCCGAGTCGCGGCGCCGCAATCTGGCTCGCAAAGAGCTCGCCTGGCTGCGCCGCGGCGCGCCCGCCCGCACCTCGAAGCCGAAGTTCCGCATCGACGCGGCGAACCAGCTGATCGAGGACGTACCCGAGATCCGCGACGCCGTCTCGCTGCAGCGGCTCGCTGTCTCGCGCCTCGGCAAGGACGTCGTCGACCTCATCGACGTGTCGGTGGCGTTCGACCGGCCGATCCTGCGCGATGTGACCTGGCGCATCGCGCCGGGGGAGCGCACCGGGGTGCTCGGCGTCAATGGCGCGGGCAAGTCGACGCTGCTGGGGCTCATCGCGGGCACGGTCGCGCCGGACTCGGGCCGCGTGAAGCGGGGCGCGACGGTGAAAGTCGCGACGCTGACGCAGCGCCTCGACGAGCTCGACGAGGTGCTCGACGAGCCGGTGCGCACGGTGATCGGCCGGCTGCGCGCCTCGTACACGATCGGTTCGGGCTCGAAGGCGCAGGAGCTCACGCCCGGCCAGCTGCTCGAGCGCCTCGGCTTCTCGTCCGCGCAGCTGTCGACGCCCGTGAAGGATCTCTCTGGTGGGCAGAAGCGCCGCCTGCAGCTGCTGCTCATCCTGCTCGACGAGCCCAATGTGCTGATCCTCGACGAGCCGACCAACGACCTCGACACCGACATGCTCGCCGCCATCGAGGACCTGCTCGACTCGTGGCCGGGCACGCTGATCGTGGTCTCGCACGACCGCTACCTGCTCGAGCGCGTCACCGACCAGCAGTTCGCGATCCTCGACCAGCGCCTGCGGCATCTGCCCGGTGGGGTGGACGAGTACCTGCGGCTGCGACGCGCACAACAGGCAACGGATGCCGCACCCGCTGCCGCTTCGGCCACGGCCGCGGTTGCCGCGGCCTCGGCTTCCGACCGGCCGGTCCCCGAGGCGTCCGCCCTCAGCGGCGCGGACCGGCGCAACGCCCAGAAGGAGGTCGCCTCCATCGACCGCCGCATCACCCGCCTGCAGAGCGACATCGCGGCGGCGCACGACCGGCTCGCCGCGCACGACCAGGCGGATTACGTGGGCCTAGGCGAGCTCACGGAGGCCCTGCGGTCGCTCGAAACCCAGCTCGCCGACCTCGAGACCCGCTGGCTCGAACTCTCGGAGCAGCTCGAGGGCTGACCGGGCGCGCCGAGACGCGCTGAAACGGGCCTCTCCGGCAGAATTCCGCCATTACGGACCGTCTCGGCGCGGCATCAGCTACAGATCTCCACCCAGAGGTAGCTGTACCGGTCGACCTCGGCGAAGCCGAAGCGCTCGTAGAGCGCGATCGCGCCGGCGTTGCGGGCGAGTACCTGCAGCCAGGCATCCGTCACGCCGCGCTCCGCACCGGCCGCGAGCACTGCCGCCACCACGCGCTCGCCGAAGCCCCGGCGGCGGCACTTAGGCAGCGTCGCGACGCAGTACAGCCCGCCCCACGAGCCGACGAGGGCGAGACGCGCGACCGAGACCAGCACGCCGTCCCTGCGCAGACCGGCATAAAGGGCGGGCACGCCGGTCAGGATGCGGCGCGCGATGGCGAGCTCGGCCGTGCCGCCGCGCCCATCGACCGCCCACCACACGGCGATCCACTCGTCGCTCGGCGCGTCGGCGATCTCGACCCCGCTCACGGGCGGTGACGGAGAGACGGATGCCGCGAGCACGAGCGTCTCGTCGATCGCACGGTAGCCGCGCCCGATCAGCTGTGCCCGCGCATCGCCGTCTGCGCCCGACAGCTGGAACAGCGGCGGCAGCCCGCGCTCGCGATACGCGTGCTCGACGGCGGCGAGCGCTTCGAGTGAGGCCGCCGGATCGAGCCCGTCGAGATCATCCGCGCCGCCCGCCCACGCCGAGTTCGCCCGCTTGGTCACCCCGCCGGCGAAGCGCAGCCGCCACCCACCGAGCTCGGCGCGCTCAAGCGGAGGCCACGCCGCATCGGCCAGTGCGGCGAAGTCGGTCATGAGAGCACTCCCGCGCGCCGGCGCAGCGAGACGACGGTCAGCCAGACGACGGGTGCCGTGAGGGCGGCGAGTATCAGGAATCCGATCGTCAGGGTCGGCGCCGCAGCCGCCCCCGAGCTCGTCGCCAGCGAATAGCTGCCGCCGGTCAGCAGCGAGCCGACGGTGATGGAGCCGGTCTCGGCGAACGCGGCGGCCGTCGCCACGGCGGAGACCTGCGTCGGCTCCAGGTCGTTGAAGTTCGCCGCGGACTGCACCGTGTAGGCCATGCCCATGCCGATGCCGACCACGGTGCCGGCGACGATCGCAGCAGGCACGCCGACGCGCGTCGACCCCGACAGCACGGCGAGCGCGAGTCCGACCAGGCCGAGGCCGATGAGCACGGCGCCGATCGGCGCCCGGCCGAAGGCACGCGGGGCGCTGCCGACGGGCACGAGGCCGAGCAGCGACCACGCCACACCCGCCGCGCCGACGACGATGCCGCCCGCGAGCACGGTGCCGCCGAGCCCCGTCACCACCGAGAGCGGCATCACGGATTCCGCGGCGAAGTAGACGACGCACGAGCCGAAGAAGGCCGTGAGCGCGGCCACGCGCCGCCGCGAGCCCACCGAGGCGTGCACGATGAGGACCAGCGAGAGCACGATCGCGGCGCACAGTCCGATGAGATAGCCGGCCCAGGCGAGCAGCCCGCCGCCCGAGGACGTCCACGTGGCGAGCGCCAGAGCGGCCACGACGCCGAAGCCGATCAGCGGGCTGACGCGCGCGCCGCCCTCCTGCTTCGGGATGATCGCGGCCGAGCGCCACATCAGCAGCCGTCCCCCGATCACGAGGACGGCCGGCCATGCCATCGCCCATCGCCAGCCGGCGGCCGACGCGACCGCGGCGTTGATCAGCGGCCCGACCAGCGACGGCACGAGCCACATGAACGCGAACAGCCCGAACACCCGCGGGCGCAGCGCGTCCTCATAGAGCGAGCCGAGCGCCGCATAGCCGAGCCCGGCGATGACGCCCATGCTGAGGCCCCTGATCACGTTCCCGACGAGGATCCAGACCATCGCGGGGGCGAGCGCCGACAGTGCGGCGCCGAGCGCGAACAGCACGGTCGCGGCGCCGATGGCGTTCGAGAAGCCGAGTCGCACCATGAGCCCGGGGCCGAGCGCGAGCACGAAGATCGACGACAGCGTGGCGGCGGCGAGCGTCGCGCCGTAGAGCGCCGCGCCGTGCAGCTCGGTCGCCGCGAGCGGCAGCACGGTCGAATAGGCGATGCCCTGCACCGCGGCGCCGAACTCGCCGATGAGCAGCGCAGTCAGCAGCCGGCCGCGCGGCCCGGAGAACACCGCCCGCAACGTCGCCGATGGCAGCTGTGCAGCCGATGCGTCACTCACTCATCCGAGGCTACGCGACAGCTCAGGCGCTGCGGCGCACGTCGCCGGGCGGCTCGATGGTCGGCAGCTCGCGGGTCTGGTCGAACATGTGCGACAGCTCGTCGACATCGTCGCGCGCCAGCACGCGGGCGTCTTCGGCATCGGCGGATGCCTCGCTCGAGCGCTCCTCCGGCGCTTCGCCCGCCCTCGCCTCTGACTCGGCCTTGGGTCCCGCCACCGCCACGGGCTTGGCCCACTGCAGCCGGTACCTGCCGAGCAGGCCGCGGTGCAGCTCGGCGCCGGGGAGCAGCTCGGCTGCGGCATCCGTCACATCCGCAAAGGAGTAAGAGGGGGCGACCGGCTGCGCCGAGGCGAACTCGGGGCGATACATGCCGCGCCATGTATAGAAGAGCTCGAGCGCGCGGGAGTACGGCGCTGAGATCCACTGCACGCCGCGGTCCAGCAGCGTCGTCGGCGCGGTCTGCCCCACGACGATCAGGGTGCCGCCCGGCTTGAGCAACTCGACCACCCGCTCGAGCGCGGGGATCAGCGGCAGCTCATGCAGCACCGACACCATCGTGATGACGTCGTAGCTCTCGGGAATGAGGCCCCACTCCGTGCCGAACTCGGACACCGCGGCATCCGTGTTCGGCACCAGGCCCAGCCGCTTGTGCGCCTGGGCGATCGCGACCGGGTCCTTGTCGATGCCGACGACGGAGCGCGAGACCTCGGCAAGCCGCAGGGCCAGCAGGCCATCGCCGCAGCCGACATCGAGCACATCGCCGGCGTGCTCGGCCGCGATGCGCCGGATCCAAGGGTGGTAGGCGGCGTCGCGGTTCCATTCGCCGCGGACGTCAGAGGGCATGGCCCCCATAGTGGTCACGACGCACACTCGCCGCCAGGGGACACGCCGCAAAGCCCTGGCGCGCCACCCGTGATAACCTCAGCGGCATGAACCGTTTCTGGTATGTGTATGAGGCTCCGGCTGAGGTGCCGGCTCTCTGACACGACCAGAACCCCACCTTCAGCCCGGCAGAGATTTCGATCTCTGCCATTCGTCTTTCTAGGCGTCGGGCTGTGGGCCTTCCGCCGGGAAGGGAGAGAGGAATCGGAATGTCTCACGACATCGACTCGGCAGCGACCTTCGAGGCTCTGCCCACCCCCAACCAGCTCAAGGCCGAGTTGCCGATCAGCGCCGAAGCGGCCGCGCGCATCGCAGGCCATCGCGCCGAGATCGACGCGATCATGCAGGAGCAGGACGACCGCCTGCTCGTCGTCGTCGGCCCCTGCAGCGTGCACGACCCTGAGGCCGCCCTCGACTACGCCCGCCGGCTCGCGCCGATCGCCGAGAAGCTGCGCGAGGACGTGCTCATCGTGATGCGGGTCTACTTCGAGAAACCGCGTTCGACCGGCGGGTGGAAGGGCCTCATCAACGACCCGCACCTCAACGGCACGCACGACATCGCGACGGGTCTGCGGGTCGCGCGCAAGCTGCTGCTCGACATCGTCGAGCTCGGCCTGCCGACCGGCACCGAGTTCCTCGAGCCGGTCAGCCCCTCGTACATCTCGGATCTGGTCAGCTGGGGCGCGATCGGCGCCCGCACCACCGAGAGTCAGATCCACCGCCAGATGGCCTCGGGCCTCGGCATGCCGATCGGCTTCAAGAACGCCACCGACGGCGACGTGCAGGTCGCGATTGACGGCGTCACCGTCGCCGCCCAGCAGCACACCACCTTCGGCATCGATGACGACGGCCGGGCCGCCGTGGTCACGACGCGCGGCAACAACGCGGGCCACATCATCCTGCGGGGCGGGCGCTTCGGGCCGAACTACGGCACCCACAACGTGATCCACTCGGCGCGGCTGCTCGCCCGGGCGGGGCTATCGCCGCGCATCATCGTCGACGCGAGCCACGCGAACAGCGGCAAGAGCCACATCCGCCAGCTCGAGGTCGCGCACGAGCTCGCCGCCCAGATCGCCGACGGCGAACCGATCGCAGGCGTCATGATCGAGAGCTTCATCGAGCCGGGCGCGCAGAAGCTGACGGATGCCGGACTCGCCGGCCTCGTCTACGGCAAGTCGATCACCGACGCGTGCATCGGCTGGGACGACACCGCCGCCCTGCTCGAGGACCTCGCCGCGGCGGCGCGTCGTGCGGCGCGCCTCGAGCCCGTGGACGTCTGAGTCCACGGCGCACCGGCCCTCGCCGGGCGCGCGCCGGATTCCAGCGGAAGGGATTCCGCGCGGCTTCCGGCGTGTCGCGCTCAACACGCCGACGAGGCGACCGAATCCCTTCCGTTAGGGCTGCGTCGGCTCGTCGAAGTCGACCGTCAGCTTGCGCAGCAACGTCGAGAGCCGACTGCGATCGGCGGCGCCGAGATTGGTGAGGATGCCGGCCTCGGCATCCACCAGCCGGGTGATCGCCGCGTCGACGTGGGTCAGGCCCGAGCGCGTCATCCGCACCAGCACCCCGCGCCCATCGGCCGGGTCGGAAGAGCGCTGCACGAAGCCGCGCTCGACGAGCCGATCGATGCGATTGGTCATCGTCCCCGAGGACACCAGCGTCTGCTGGAGAAGCGTTTTGGGGGAGAGCTGATACGGCGCGCCGGCTCGGCGCAGCGCCGCGAGCACGTCGAACTCCCACGACTGCAGGCTCGAGCGGCTGAACGCCTGCTTGCGCGCCGCCTCGAGGTGCCGTGAGAGGCGGTCGACGCGCGAGAGCACCTGCAGCGGCGTGAAGTCCAGGTCGGGGCGCTCGCGCAGCCAGGCGTCGACGATGCGGTCGACTTCGTCCTGGGGTGCCGGCATGCGGTCAGCCTAGCGGCGCGCGTTCTGCAAGACTTGTAGGCGATCCGCGGTGGTGTAACGGCAGCACGACGGCCTTTGGAGCCGTTAAGTCCTGGTTCGAATCCAGGCCGCGGAGCGCACAACGACGGGCCCTCAGTGAATGACGACCGCCGCCTCGGGCGTCGCCACCCGGAAGCTCAGGGTCTCCTCGAGGTACAGCCCGACCGACTCGCCGGTGTGGGCCGCGTACCCGAGCGACAGGTCCTCGCCGAGCTCGAGCAGCCAGTCGCCGCCGCGGGTTGAGAGCACCACACTTTCGCGGATGCCCGGGATCCACTCGATCGGCCCGTCGAGCACCTCGCCGAGGTGGCGCAGCAGCGGGTAGCCGCGGTCGGTCGCCTCGATGACGGCCGTCCAGTCAGAGGGACACAGCGCGAGCGCGTACGGGCCGCCGATGCCGGCCGACTTCAGTGTGGCGACGGCCCGCGCCGCGACCGCCTCGAAGCCGGTCGCGCCGGGCTCGTGCACCAGCGGCTCGTGCGGCGACGACGGGATGATCCCCACGATCCCCGCCTCCTCGAAGCCGTGGAACACCGCCGCGTTCTCGGCGCTCGCGATCTGGTGGGCGGCGAGGTCGAGGGCGCTTAGGTCGACGTCGGCGGCGCCGCGTGTGGCATCCGTCAACTCCGCAAGCGGCAGCGTGAAGTCGGCCCTCAGCTCGGTCAGTGGCAGCACGCGGCGGCTGCGGCCGACGACGCCTTCTCCGAGCGCAACGCTCGGCCCGACGCGCCCGAGATTCGTCGCCGAGTGCTGCCAGCCGAGTGGCCCGGCCACGTCGACGAACTTGCGCGCGCCGAGCGCGACGGTGAGCCGCTCCTTCGCCTCGTTGTCGAGCAGCTCCCACACCTCGTCGGCGATCGGAGCGTGCCTGCGCAGCAGATGACCGGTCATGATGTCCGTCCTATTCGAAGAGATCCGATGCCGAGCGATTCGTCGGGGTCAGCAGGGGGAGACGGGTGAGAGACGGATGCCGGCGAAGCATCCGTCTGCTCCTCAGACTCGCCCAGCCCCACGAGCACCGGCCGCGACGGCACGAAGAACGTCGTGCCCGTGAGCGCGGTCGACACGTCGAGGATGCGGTCGTGGAAGCCCGTGGGCTCGCCGATGAACATGCGCTCCAGCATCCGCTCGATCACCCACAGCCGCCGCGAATAGCCGATGAAGAAGGTGCCGAACTCGCCATGGCCGGGCCGTCCGAATGGCATGTTGTCGCGCAGGATGTCGAGCTCGCCGCCCGCCCCGTCGTCGATCGTCGAGAGCGTCTTGTGCGCGAACTGCGGGCCGGGCGCGTCGTCGAGCTCGACGTTGTCGAGCTTGGTGCGGCCGATGATCGACTCCTGCTCTTCGGTCGAGAGCCGGCCCCAGGTGTCGAGGTCGTGCAGGTACTTCTGGACGACGACGTAGCTGCCGCCCGCGAAATCGGGGTCCTCAGACCCGATGAGAACGGATTCCGCGAGCTCGGCGCCCACCGGATTCGCGGTGCCGTCGACGAAGCCGAGCACATCGCGCGCGTCGAAATAGCGGAAGCCCTGCGTCTCACTCGCGACCGTCGCGGCACCGCGCAGCGCGTCGAGCAGCAGCCGCTCGAACTCGAAGACGAGATCGACGCGGTCGGCGCGAATGTGGAAGAGCACGTCGCCCGGCGTCGACGGCGCCGTGTGCCGCGCGCCCGAGACCATCGGGAACGGACGCAGCTCGGCGGGTCTCGCGCCTGGGCTCAGCCGATCCCACAGCTCCGACCCGATGCCGACCACGCACGACAGGTGCGCCGACAGGTCGCGGAAGCCGACGGTCTTGATCAAATCGTCGACCCCGGCGACAACCCCGCGCGCCTGCTCGAGCGCGGCATCAGAAGCCCCGACCGTCACCACGAGGAATACCGCGAAGCGCGACAACGGGGCGGCGACGCTCTGCGCGTCCAGCGGGATGCGATCGCCGTCGGCCATGGTTCTGAGGCTAGCGGCGCGAGCCCCGACTGCGAAGAGCCCGATGGTCGCCTGTCTGCGACGATGAACGGTGTGACGTCGCCCGATCGCACCGTGTGGACCCGCAGCCTCGCGATGCAGCTCAGCCGCTTCGCCGAGACCGAGGCCGCGAGCTCGATCGTGCTCATCGGCGCCATCGCCGCGGCGCTCGTGTGGATCAACGCCGCGCCGGGCAGCTACGACGATGCGTGGGGCACTGAGCTCGGCATCCGTCTCGGCTCCCTGGACGTCGAGCTCAGCCTGCGCGAGTGGGTGACGCAGGGCCTCATGCCCCTCTTCTTCCTCGTGGTCGGGCTCGAGGCTCGCCGCGAGTTCGACCTCGGCACCCTGCGCGAGCGGCGGCAGCTGATCGTCCCGTTCACGGCGGGGCTCGCGGGCATGGTGCTGCCGATCCTGATCTTCCTCGCCTTCAATCTGCACTCGGGCGGCGCGCACGGCTGGGGCGCAGCGATGTCGACCGACACGGCGCTCGCGCTCGGGCTGCTCGCGGCGGTCAGCAGGCGGCTGCCCGAGCAGGTGCGCACCTTCCTCGTGACGGTCTTCATCGTCGATGACCTGGTCGCACTCGTCGTCATCGCGGTCGTCTACAGCAGCGACGTGCGCGTGCTGCCTCTGGTCGCCGGCATCGTCTGCTTCGCGCTCTTCGCGGGTTTGATGCGATGGACACGGACGCCGGGCGCGCTGCTCCTCGTCGTGGGCGTCGCCAGCTGGGCGTTCGTGCGGGCCTCCGGCATCGACCCGATCGTCGTGGGGCTCGCCATCGGGCTCGTCGCGCCCGCGTACACCCCCGGTCGGGAGCAGCTCGAGCACGCGAGCGGCATCTTCCGCAGCTTCCGCGAGCAGCCGACCTCGCGGCTCGCGCAGCTCGCGGCGACGACGCTCGTCGGCACGACCTCGCCGAACGAGCGCCTCCAGACGCGTCTGCACCCCTGGACGAGCTTCGTGATCGTCCCACTGTTCGCGCTCGCCAACGCCGGCGTGCGCATCGACGGCTCCTTCGCGCGCGCGGCGTTGGCCTCGCCGATCGTGATCGGCATCGTCGTCGCCTACGTGGTCGGCAAGCCGGTCGCGGTGATCGGCTCGACGGCGCTGCTCGCGCGGCTGTCGGGCGGCAGGCTCAGGCCGCCGGTCGGCTGGAACGCGGTGGCCGGCAGCGGCACGATCGCAGGCGTGGGGTTCACCGTCGCCGTGCTCGTCGCGACGCTGGCGTTCACGGGGCCGGTGCTCGGCGAGGCGAAGATCGCGCTGCTCGCCGGGTCGGCGATCTCGACCGGGCTGACGTGGCTCGTCGTGCAGGGCACCGCACGGCTGCCCGAGCAGCGCCGCGTGCGCGCGCTGCTCGGCGACGCGCAGGACGGCGTCGACCTGGTGCCGCCGGTCGACGCCGCGCGCGATCACATCCGCGGCTCGGCCTCGGCGGTGGTCACCGTCGTCGAGTACGGCGACTTCGAATGCCCGCACTGCGGCCGAGCCGAGCATTCGGTGCGCGAGCTGGTCGCCGCAGAGGACGTGCGGTTCGTGTGGCGGCACCTGCCGCTCAGCGAGGTGCACCCGCATGCGGCGCTCGCCGCAGAGGCATCCGAGATCGCGGGGCGCGCCGGCCGCTTCTGGGAGCTGCACGACCTCATGCTCGCCGACCAGGGGCGGCTTGCCCAGGCCGAGCTGATCGGCAGCCTCGAGCGGCTCGGGGTGGCCGCCGAGCTCGCGGAGGACGAGCTGCAGCGGCACGTGCATCGCGCCCGGGTCGAGGACGACATCGCGAGCGCCGACCTCAGCGGGGCATCCGGCACACCCACCTTCTTCATCAACGGGCAGCGGCACTACGGCGCGTACGACGCCGCCAGCCTGAAGGAGGCCGTGCGGCTCGCCCGCGACCAGGTGCGCGCGACGGCGACCGGCGGGCCGCGGCGGCGATGAGCTGATGACAGGCGTGCCCCCGTACCAATACGGTGTGCCCATGGAACTCGGTCTTGAGGGTCGCTCGGTTGTCGTCACCGGAGCAAGCAAGGGAATCGGGCTGGCGATCGCCAAGGCCTTCGTGGCCGAGGGCGCGACGGTGATCGCCGGCGCCCGCCACAGCTCCGATGCGCTCGAGGCGCTGGTCGCCACGGGCCGCGCGCGCGTCGTCGAAGTCGACCTCGGCACGGTGGACGGCCCCGGCCGGCTCGTGGCCGCGGCCGATGGCCCGGTCGACGTGCTGGTCAACAACGTCGGCTTCGCGACGCCCCGCGTCGGCGGCTTCCTCGACGTCACCGACGAGCAGTGGCAGCAGTCGATCACGCTCAACTTCTTCGCCGCGGTGCGCGCCACCCGGGCGGTGCTGCCCGGCATGATCGAGCGCGGCCACGGCGCGATCGTCAACGTCTCAAGCGTCAACGCGAAGCTGCCTGACCCGCTCGTGATCGACTACTCCGCCGCGAAGGCTGGCCTCGCGAACTTCTCCAAGTCGCTCTCGAAGGAGGTCGGGCAGCATGGCATCCGTATCGTCGACGTTGCTCCTGGCCCCGTGCACACCGACCTTTGGCTCGGCGCAGGCGGGGTCGCGCAGACGGTGAGCGCCGCGAACGGCGTCGCGCCTGACGATGTCGCCGCCGGTGCGGTGGCAGGCACGGCAACCCGGCGCTTCACCAACCCGCGCGAGGTCGCCGACCTCGTGCTGTTCCTCGCGAGCGACCTGGCAGCGAACATCACGGGCACCTCGGTCGGTATCGACGGCGGCCTCGTTCAAACGCTGTAACGGCACCGCGTTCGGCGCGCATGCCTGAAAGAATCGGGGCATGACTGATCAGCAGCGCATGAACGTCGAGTCGTTCAACCTCGACCACCGCACGGTGAAGGCGCCCTACGTCCGCCTCGCCGACCGCAAGGTGCTTCCGCACGGCGACGTCATCGTCAAGTACGACGTGCGCTTCGCTCAGCCCAACGTGGGCCACCTCGAGATGAAGACAGTCCACTCGGTTGAGCACCTCTTCGCCGAGAAGAGCCGGAACCACAGCAAGGACGTCATCGACTTCTCGCCGATGGGCTGTCAGACCGGCTTCTACCTGATCCTGCAGGGCGAGCCCGCCTACGACGACGTGCTCACCCTCATCGAGCAGACCCTGACCGACATCACGACCGCGACCGAGGTGCCTGCCGCCAACGAGGTGCAGTGCGGCTGGGGTGCGAACCACTCGCTCGAGGGCGCCCAGCAGGCGGCGCGCGACTTCCTCGCGAAGCGCGACGAGTGGAGCCAGGTCACCGCATGACGGATGCCCAGGCTCCGGCATCCGTCGTCATCGTCGCCATGGAGGAAGAGGCCGCGCCCTTCCTCGAGCGCGCCGAGAGCGTGAGAGAGGTCGAGACCGGCGTGCACGCCGTCCGCCGCGACCTCTCCTTCCGCGACAACGACGTCGTGCTGCTGCGCGCCGGCATCGGCTTCGCCAACGCGGTGGCCGCCGCCGCCTACGCGCGGTACACCTTCAGCGCCGGAATCCCGCTCATCAGCGCGGGCACCGCCGGCGGGCTCGCGACGGGAGTGCAGGTGGGCGAGGTCGTCGTCGGCTCGCGCTATCTGAACCTGAATGCGGATGCCACGGCGTTCGGCTATGCGCTCGGGCAGGTGCCCGGCATGCCGGCCGACTACGCCCCGGAGCCGCTGCTCGCCGAGCGGGCCCTCGGCGCGGACTCGGCCGAGCAGAGCGTGCGCGCGGGCACCATCGGCTCGAGCGAGGCCTTCGTCACCTCCGACCGCGCGCTGCGGTTCCGTGAGGCGTTCCCCGACGTGCTCGCCGTCGACATGGAGACCGCCGCGATCGCGCAGTTCGCCTACACGCACGGCCTGCCGTTCGTCTCGATCCGGGCGATCAGCGACTTGTGCGCGCCTGACGGCACCGAGTTCCTCACCCACGTCGACGACGCGGCCGCCCGTTCGGCCGATGTGGTCGTGGCGACGATAATGGCTTTGTGACCGACAGCCGCCTCGCCATCGTCGTCCTGGCAGCCGGGCAGGGTACGCGCATGAAGTCCGCGACCCCGAAGGTGCTCCACGAGCTCGCGGGGGTTCCGCTGCTCGGCCACGTGCTCAACACGGCGCTGGCCCTCGACGCCGCGCACCTTCTCGTCGTCGTGCGGCACGAGCGCGACCGGGTTGCCGCGGCGGTGGCCGAGCTCGCGGCATCCGCTCGCCTCATCGACCAGGACGAGGTGCCGGGAACCGGGCGCGCTGTCGAGCAGGCGCTCACCGCGCTGCCCGCCGACTTCGACGGCGATGTGCTGATCCTGTCCGGCGACGTCCCGCTGCTCGACGCCGACACCCTGCGCGCGCTCGTCGCCGCCCACCGCGATGGGGGCGACAGCGGCACTCTGCTCTCCACGGTCGTGCCCGACCCGACGGGCTACGGCCGCATCGTGCGCGACGCCGACGGCGCCCTCGCGCGCATCGTCGAGCACAAGGATGCGAGCAGCGTCGAGCGCGCCATCGACGAGATCAACGCGGGCGTGTACGTCTTCGGCGTCGCTGCGCTGCGCGACAAGCTCGCGGGCCTGAGCACTGCGAACGTGCAGGGCGAGAAGTACCTCACCGACGTGGTCGCCGCGCTGCGCGCCGCTGGAATGGACGTCAATGCCGTGCCGACGCCCGACAGCTGGAAGGTCGAGGGCATCAACGACCGCGCCCAGCTCTCCGAGGCGGCCGCCCGCCTCAACGCCCTCATCGTGCGGGGCTGGCAGCTCGCGGGCGTCACCGTGCAGGACCCGGCCACCACCTGGATCGACCTCGCCGTCAGGCTCGAGCCCGACGCGACGATCCTGCCGAACACGCAGCTCAAGGGGGCGACCGTGGTCGCGGCGGGCGCCGAGGTCGGACCCGACACGACGCTGGTCGACACCGAGGTCGGTGCGGGCGCCACGGTGAAGAGAACGGATGCCACGCTCGCCGTCATCGGAGCAGGGGCCACCGTCGGCCCGTTCTCCTACCTGCGCCCCGGCACCGAGCTCGGCGCCGACGGGAAGATCGGCGCGTTCGTCGAGGTGAAGAACGGGAAGATCGGGGAGCGCGCGAAGGTGCCGCACCTGAGCTACATCGGCGACGCCGAGATCGGCGCAGGCGCGAACATCGGCGCGGGCGGCATCACGGCGAACTACGACGGCGTGAACAAGCACCGCACCGAGATCGGGCCTGAGGCCAAGACGGGGGCGCACACCGTCTTCGTCGCGCCGGTTAGAGTAGGCGCGGGGGCCTACACGGCCGCAGGCGCGACGATCCGCAAGGACGTTCCGCCCGGGGCGCTCGCGATGGCCGTCTCACCACAGCGGAATCTCGAGCGGTGGGTGCACGCCAACCGCCCGGGAAGCACGGCCGACCAGGCCGCGCGCGACGCGCAGGGCTCTGCCGACGCGCAGCACGAGGAAGGGCAGGGCCGGTGACGGAGTCCGTTACCCAGTGGGGCATCAAGTCTGACGCGCGGCGGAGGCTGGTGCTGGTCTCGGGCCGGGCGCACCCGGGGCTCGCCCAGGATGTGGCCGACGAGCTCGGCATCGAGCTGCTGCCGACCGACATCCGCACCTTCGCAGGCAGCGAGATCTACACCCGCTTCGAAGAGAGCGTGCGCGGCGCCGACATCTTTGTGCTGCAGTCGCACACGAGCCCGATCAACGAGTGGCTCATGGAGCAGCTCATCATGGTCGACGCCGCGAAGCGCGCCTCCGCCAAGCGCATCACCGTCGTCGCGCCCTATTACCCCTACGCCCGGCAGGACAAGAAGGGGCGCGGCCGCGAGCCGATCTCGGCCCGCCTCGTCGCCGACATGTTCAAGGTCGCCGGCGCCGATCGCATCATGTCGGTCGATCTGCACGCCGCGCAGATCCAGGGATTCTTCGACGGCCCCGTCGACCACCTGTTCGCGATGCCCGTGCTGCTCGCGCACTTCAAGAAGTCCCTCGACCCCGAGACGCTGACGGTGGTCTCGCCCGACATGGGCCGGGTGAAGGTGGCGGATGCCTGGAGCGACAAGCTCGGCGTGCCGCTCGCCATCATCCACAAGCGCCGCGACCCGAAGGTGCACAACGACGTCACCGTTCACGAGATCGTCGGCGACGTCTCGGGCCGGGTGTGCCTGCTGGTCGACGACCTCATCGACACGGGGCGCACGATCGTCAAGGCGGCCGAGGCGCTCAAGGCCAACGGAGCGATCGGCGTCGTCGTCGCCTCGACCCACGCCGTGTTCTCCGACCCGGCCACCGAGATCCTGCAGAGCGACTTCATCGACCAGGTCGTCGTCACCGACACGCTGCCGCTGCCGGAGGAGAAGCGCTGGGACCGCCTCACCGTGCTCTCCATCGCGCCGCTGCTCGCCCGCGCGATCCACGAGGTGTTCGACGACGGCTCGGTGACGAGCATGTTCGATGGGGCAGCGTAGGCCCGTGGCCCACTCGGCGGCGAAGCCGTCGACGATAAGCGCAGTGCGGCCTGAGCTCACGGCATCCGTCGCCATCCCCTGCAGGTATTTCGACGCGGGCGTCTGCCGGTCCTGCTCGCTGCTCGACGTCGCCTATGACGATCAGCTCGCCGGCAAGCAGGCGCGAGTTCACGAGCTGATCGACGGCTTCGGCGCCATCGAGTGGCTCACGCCCGTGGCGAGCGACGTGGCCGGGTTCCGCACGAAGGCGAAGCTCGTGATCGGCGGGACGACGGATTCCCCGACCCTCGGCATCCTCGACGCGCAGCAGCACGGTGTCGACCTCGAGGGCTGTCCGATCGTGACGCCGGCCATCCGCGAGGCGCTGCCCGCGCTCGCGTCGTTCATCACGACCGCCCGCCTCGTTCCGTACGACATCCCGGCCCGCCGCGGAGAGCTCAAGTACCTGATCGTCACGGCGAACGCGCGCGGCGAGCTGATGCTGCGCTTCGTGCTGCGCTCGACGGAATCCGTCGGCCGCATCCGGAAGCACCTGCCGGCGCTGCGCGACGGGCTGCCGCAGCTGCGGGTCGCGACCGTGAACCTGCTGCCCGAGCACAAGGCGGTGCTCGAGGGGGAGGAGGAGCTCTGGCTGACCGAGCAGCGCGCCCTCGAGCTGCCGCTGGGCGATGTGGAGCTGCAGCTGTTGCCGCGCAGCTTCGTGCAGACGAACGAGTCGATCGCCGCGCGGCTGTATGAGACGGCGGCAGTCTGGGCAGAAGGGCTCGCTCCTGCATCCGTCTGGGACCTGTACTGCGGCGTCGGCGGCTTCGCCCTCCACCTCGCCTCCCGGTCATTGAGGAGCGGCGACGCCGCGTCTCGAAATGATCGTGTGCAGGTCACCGGCATCGAGCTCAGCGAGGACGCCGTCGCAAGCGCCACGATGGCCGCGGCATCCGCCCGCCTCGACGCCGATTTCATCGCAGCGGATGCCACGCAGTGGGCGCTCGCCCAGGTGTCCGCCCCCGACCTGGTCGTCGTGAACCCGCCCCGTCGCGGCATCGGCGCCGAGCTCGCCGGCTGGCTGGAGAAGAGCGGCGTGCGCCACGTGCTCTACTCGAGCTGCAACGCGGAATCGCTCGCGCGCGATCTCGCAGCGATGCCGACGCTGCGCCCGGTGCGCGCCCAGATCTTCGACATGTTCCCGCACACGGCGCACTTCGAGACGCTGGTCCTGCTTGAGCGATCGTTCTGGTACCAATAATGGTATTGTTTTCGTGTGACGCGGTTCGGCAAGATCATCGATGAGATGCGTCGAGCACCGCAGAACGTTCGTTTCGACGAACTGATCAAAGTCTGTGAAGAGCATTTCGGCAGCCCTCGCCAGCGGGGCACTTCGCACGCGGTGTTCAAGACGCCGTGGCCGGGCGACCCGCGCGTCAACATCCAGCGAGGTGAGGGCGGGCGGGCCAAGCCCTATCAAGTACGGCAGGTTCTCGCTGCGATCGACAAACTGCATGAGGAAGGAGATGCGGATGGCTGAGATCGATGTCGCGCACTACACCTATCGAGTCGCATGGTCGCCAGAGGATGGTGAGCATGTGGCCACGGTCGCAGAACTACCCTCTCTGTCTTGGCTGGCAGGATCGCCGGCCGAGGCGCTGAGCGGCCTGGCGGTGCTCGTGAACGAGGTCATCGCGGACATGAGGACTTCCGGTGAGCCCGTGCCCGAACCCCTAGGCGACCGCAGCTATTCCGGCAAGTTCAACGTGCGAATCCCTCCCGAGTTGCATCGGCGCCTGGCGATCGAGGCGGCCGAGCAGAAGGTCAGCCTCAACCGGCTGGTGTCCGATCGGCTGTCGCGCGCGTCCTGAGTCGGCGCACTTCGAGATGCTGGTTCTGCTCGAGCGGCCTGAGAGACTGGTGCGATGACCGTTCCCGCCGACTGGCTCGAGTTCCGCCGCACCGATCGCGAGCTCGTCGGCTGGTTGCGCCCCGACGGTGAGGGCTGGATCCCCGTCGACCTGCTCGGCCGCGACGCCGCGCCGGCTGCCCTCGATCTCGACCGGGCCGAGGGCGTGCTCGACGAGCTGGGCATCGGATTCCTGGCCGAGCGGTGGTCGCTCGAGCAAGACGGGGTCGAGCTACCTGTGCGGCTCTCGGAGGTGTCGGCAGAGGCGATCGTCGTGGTCGATGACGCGTTCGGTTCGGCCGCAGTGGTCGCCCCAGGCCGCCGACGCGCCACGTGGACCCTCCCGTGGCCCGCGCCCGAGACGCTCCGCCGTCGCTGACGCCGCGGCGGAACCGCTAACGTCGAGAGCATGCCCGCCGCCGCCCGACGCATCCTGCGCCTCGCGCTCGTCATCCTCATCGTCGGCGTGCTCGTCGGCGTCATGGCGGGGCTCGTCACGCTGTTCTTCCGCGGGGTCGAGAGCCTCGCGTTCGGCTACTTCGAGGACCCGTCGCGGCCCGGCGCGGTCGCGGCGCCCGTCTGGCGCCGCTTCGCCGCCGTCATCGTCGCGTGCTGCATCGCCGCGGTCGTGTGGTGGCTGATCCGCACCAGGGCGCGCGCGGTGCCGAGCGTGCAGAAGGCGGTGACGGGCGAGCGGATGCCCTGGTGGGAGACCATCGTGCACGCCGGGCTGCAGGTGTTCATCGTCGGCGCGGGCGCGCCCGTCGGCCGTGAGGTCGCGCCGCGCGAACTCGGTGCGCTCATCGGCGGCGGATTCAGCCGCCTGTTCCGCCTGGACGCGCGCGAGCGCACCCTCGTCGTCGCAGCTGCCGCCGGAGCCGGCCTCGCCGGCGTCTACAACGTGCCGCTCGCGGGCGCGCTGTTCACGGTCGAGATCCTGCTCGCCGAACTGTCGCTCGAGGCGATCGGCGTCGCCCTGGGCGCGTCTGCCCTCTCCGCGCTCGTCGCCAGCGTCGTCGAGGGGGACCACGGCTTCTACGCGATCCACGGCGCCGACCCGTCGTGGTCGCTCGCCGTGTTCGCGCTGGTCTTCGGGCCCCTGTTCGGATTCCTCGGCTATTGGTTCTCGCACTGGACGGCCTGGGCCGAGAAGAAGAAGCCGAACGGCATCGCCATCCTGTGGCTGCTGCCCGCGGCATCCGTCATCGTCGCCGTCATCGGCATCTGGCTGCCGCAGATCATGGGCAACGGGCGCGCGCTCGGCCAGTACGCCTTCAACGCGACGTCGTGGACCGCGCTCGGCGTGCTGGTGATCGGATTCGCCGCCAAGTCGGTTCTGACGCTCGCGACGATCCGCTCGGGCGCAGCGGGCGGCGTGCTGCAGCCGGCGATCTCGCTCGGCGCGGCCGCGGGCGCCGCGCTCGGCATCGGCTGGGCGCTGCTGTGGCCGGGCTCGCCCGTCGCCGCGTTCGCGATCGTCGGCGGAGCCGCGCTGCTCGCCGCGAGTCAGAAGGCGCCGCTGATGGCGCTCGCGATCGTCTTCGAGCTGACGCACGCGCCCCTCGAGTTCCTCGCCCCGCTCGGCGTCGCGGTCGCAGGCGCCGCCCTCACGCGCCGTCTGCTCGAGCACCGCGAGGACCGCAACGCTCCCCGCAAGCTCGACATCTGACCCCGAATACGGAGTAGCTGCTCTCAAACCACGGGTTTTCGAGCAACTACTCCGCACTCGATGGGCTCAGTGCCAGCTGGGCTCCGTCTCGATCTCCGAGCGGTCGCCGGACCACAGGGTGTGGAAGATGCCGTCCTTGTCGATGCGCTTGTAGGTGTGCGCGCCGAAGAAGTCGCGCTGGCCCTGCACGAGCGCGGCGGGCAGCCGCTCGGCGCGCAGGCCGTCGTAGTACGCGAGCGACGACGAGAAAGCGGGAGAGGGGATGCCGGCCTCTGCGGCCGACACGACGACGCGGCGCCACGCGCCCTGGGCTGCGGTCACGGCGTCGCGGAAATACGGCGCGAGGACGAGCGCGACGAGATCGGGGTCGTCCGCGTACGCCTCGGTGATGCGCCCCAGGAAGCGCGCTCGGATGATGCATCCGGCCCGCCAGATCTTCGCGATCTCGCCCTTCTTGATGTCCCAGCCGAACTGCTCTGCCCCGGCGATGATCTCGTCGAAGCCCTGCGAGTAGGCGATGATCTTCGAGGCGTACAGCGCCTGGCGCACGTCCTCGATGAAGGCGTCGGGGTCAGAGGGCTTCCAGTCCTCGCTGTCCGGCCCGGGCAGCACGCCCGCGGCCGCGGCGCGTTGCGAGGCCTTCGACGACAGCGAGCGCGCGAACACGGCCTCGGCGATGCCCGAGACGGGCACGCCCAGGTCGAGCGCGTTCTGCACGGTCCACGCGCCGGTTCCCTTCGCGCCTGCTGCGTCGAGGATGACGTCGACGAGGGGCTTGCCGGTCTCGGCATCCGTCTGCCGCAGCACCTCTGCGGTGATCTCGATCAGGTAGGACTCGAGCTCGGTCTTGTTCCACGCGTCGAAGACGTCGGCGATCTCGGCGGGCGTCTTGCCGGTGCCGCGGCGGATCAGGTCGTAGGCCTCGGCGATGAGCTGCATGTCGGCGTACTCGATGCCGTTGTGCACCATCTTCACGAAGTGGCCGGCGCCGTCGGTGCCGACGTGCGTGACGCACGGCTCGCCGTCGTCGGCGCGCGCGGCGATGGATTCGAGGATCGGCCCGAGGGTCTCGTACGACTCGACCGAGCCGCCGGGCATGATCGACGGCCCGTGCAGCGCGCCCTCCTCGCCGCCGGAGATGCCGGTGCCGACGAAGTGGATGCCCGTCTCGCGGATCTTCTGCTCGCGCGCGATCGTGTCGTGGAAGTTCGCGTTGCCGCCGTCGACGATGATGTCGCCCGGCTCGAACACCTTGGTGAGCTCGTCGATGACCGCGTCGGTGCCGCGGCCTGCCTGCACCATGATGATCGCGGTGCGCGGCTTCGACAGCGACGCGGCGAACTCGGCGTAGTCGTGAGCGGGCACGAACCCGGCCTCAGGGTGCTCGGTGATGAGCGTCTCCGTGCGCTCCCACGTGCGGTTGAAGACCGCCACGGTGTTGCCCTCGCGCGAGGCGAGGTTGCGGGCGAGGTTCGACCCCATCACCGCAAGGCCGACGACACCGATGTTTGCCACGGACTGCTCTGTCATATGACCACAGTAGCCAAGATAGAGACATGGATTCCGCGCCGGTCGTCACACTGCAACCCATCGTCCTCATGGGGGTGAGCGGGTCGGGGAAGTCCACGGTCGGCGAGCGCCTGGCCGCGGCATCCGGCCGTGTCTTCATCGACGGCGACGACCTGCACCCGGCCGAGAACAAGGAGAAGATGGCGGCGGGGATCCCGCTCACCGACGACGACCGCCTGCCGTGGCTGCGGCGCGTCGGCGAGCGCCTCGCGGTGGGCGACGGGGCGATCGTCGCGTGCTCGTCGCTCAAGCGCGCCTATCGCGAGCTGCTGCGCGAATACGCGCCGGAGGCGTACTTCGCGCTGCTGAGCGGCACGCGCGAGCTCCTCGAGCAGCGCCTCGCCGGGCGGCACCACGAGTACATGCCGACGACGCTGCTCGACTCGCAGCTCGCGACCCTCGAGCCGCTCGATTCCGACGAACGCGGCGGGGTCTTCGACATCGCGCGCCCCGTCGACGATCTGGTCGCCGAGATCCGCGCCGCGCTCGCCGCGGGCGAGCCGGTCGACATCGGCGCGCCCGCCGAAGGCGACATCATCTGCTGAGACGGATGCCCGAGGCATCCGTCTTCTCGTGCACAGCGGTCCAGCCGGGCGAGTCGTCCACAATCCGTGCGATCGCGGAAAGATCGACTTCATCGTCTGGCAATCTGGCGGCACCGGTTCGATGATGGAGGGGTGCCGACGTTGACGGAAGCGCAGGTCTGGACGATTATCGGGGTCTTCGCGACCCTGTTCTTCAGCATGCTCGCGCTCATGTCGAACATGTTCGTGCGGGTGATCCGGGCGGAGATCGGCCGGCTGGATTCCAAGTTTGACATCGTCAACGCCAAGATCGACGCACTCGATCGCGACGTTCAGCTCCTCTTCCGACGGGAATTCGGCAGCGACGCCGAGTGAGTCGGTGTGCGGGGTTCCGCGGAATTCCGCCACTGGCTTGACGGTCGGGTCGCCGATCAGGTTCAGAATGCGCGAACCTTCGGCGCCCCATGCTGAGCTTCTTCCATGACCCCCAGCAAGAAGGCGTTCGGCCAGTTCGTCATCGCGAAGCGGCAGGCGGCCGGCCTCACTCAGCGCGAGCTCGCCGAGCGCCTGTACATCACCGAGTCGGCCGTATCGAAGTGGGAGCGCGGGCTCTCGTACCCTGACATCACCCTCGTCGGCCCGCTGGCCGAGGCGCTGAGAGTGAGTGAGGGCGAGCTCATCAACGCGAGCGATGATCATGCGTCGCAGCGGGTCGAACGCGAGGCTCGGGTCTACCGCCGGTGGCGGGCCGCGGTGCTGTGGAGCACGTCGATCGGCTACGCCGCCGCGCTTGTCACATGCTTCATCGTCAACCTCTCGGTCGCGCACACTCTCAGCTGGTACTGGGTCGTGCTGGCGGCGATCGCGCTCGCCTTCAGCCTGACGACGCTGCCGCTGCTTCCCGGGGAACGCAACCCGTGGATCGCCCCGGCCGCCGCGTTCCTCAGTCTGTTCGCGCTGCTGGCGATTATCCGGCTGCTGTACAGCGACGACGGCGCCTGGCTCGCCGTCGCCATCAGCTCCGTGCTGTTCGCGACCATTCTGATCCTCGGCCCCATCTGGCTCGCCGCACGGCCGCTGCCGGAGACCGCAGCCCGGCATCGCACCGTCATCGCGCTCGGCGCGGACACCGTGGCGCTCGTCCTGCTGCTCTTCGTCATCCGTGCGGCGACCGGGCAGCCCGAGCACCTCATCACGCAGGCGCTGCCGATCGTCGTGGTCAGCGCGGCGCTGCCATGGCTGATCGCCCTCGTCATCCGCTACCTTCCGGTGGCCGCCCTGTACCGTGCCGCGATCGTGGTCGCTGCGGGCGGTGTGTACACCTTCGCCGTCCTGCAGCCCGCGATCGACCGGCTGGCCGGCGGCCAGCAGCAGGCGCGCCCCGTCGACCTCGGCCGCTGGGACGGCGACCACATCAGCGGCAACGTCAACGCCCTGACCGTCGTCGCCTGCCTGCTCGTCGCCGGGATCCTTGCCGTGACCGCCGCGTTGCGCAGCTCGCAGCGCGCCCGAGAGCTCCGTTGAGAGGCCCCGATAAGCTCGGGGGATGCCAGGTTCGGAGCGTCGCACGCGACTGACGCCCGAGGAGCGGCGCAAGCAGCTGATCGCCTTCGGGGTGAACGCGCTCGCCGATCGGCCGCTCGAAGAGGTCACGATCGAGTTCCTCGCGGCGGAGGCGGGGGTCTCCCGCGGGCTGGTCTTCTACTACTTCAACTCGAAGACGGGACTGCACCACGAGCTCGTTCGCGCTGCGCGCGACAGTCTGATGCGCGCCACCGAGCCGAAGCCCGAGCTCGCTCCCTCCGAGCGGCTGCACGACACCCTCGAGCGCTTTGTGACCTTCGCCCGTGAGCACAGCCAGACGTTCTTCTCGCTCGTGCGGGGCGCGGCCTCCGGCGACGAGACGGTGCGCACGATCGTCGACGAGGTGCGCTCGGCGCAGGCCGAGCGGCTGACGCAGATGTTCAGCGAGCTCGGCGTCGTGCCGAGCCTTCGTCTGCACATCGCGCTGCGCTCGTGGGTGTCGCTGGCCGAGCAGGCACTGATCGACGGCGCCGTCAACGCGGGGCTCGAGCACGAGGAACTCGTGGCGTTCCTCGAGCGCAGCTGCCTCGCCGTCGTCGAGCTGGCGACGCCCGCTGCGGCATCCGACACGCCCTGAGAGCGCTATTTGACCGTTTGTCAATAGGCTTGTAACCTCAACGGGGCAAGACAGAGTGGTCTTGTCACTCGTTCCAAAGGGGGAGCAATGAACTTCAAGAGCATCGTGAACTCGCGCGGGGGGCGCATCGCGATGGTCGCCGTTCCGGTGGGAATCGTGGCGGCGGTCATGGTGGGCGGAGTCGCCCAGGGCGCGGTTCCCGTCTCGTTCTCCATCTCGGGCACCTCGTTCACCATGGGCGGCTCCGAGCTCGACGGTACCTCGTTCTCGCAGTACGGCGGCGTCGCCAAGCTGCAGGACGGCAAGGAGCAGCCCGTCGCGATCGCGAACATCGGCAGCGCGACGATCTCGAACCTCTGCCAGGCCGTCGTGCAGGACACGCCGCTCGGCAAGGTGGGCCTCGTGATCACCGCGGGCGAGGGCGGCGACCCGGTGACCGCGAAGGACCTCCAGATCGGCATGACCGACCTCAAGGGCGACGCGGTCTTCAGCAACATCCGCATCGGCGCCGACGCGTCGACGGTCGTGACGAACGCGAAGGGCTCCGCGGGCGACTTCGCCCAGGATTCGCAGGGCATCACGCTGAAGAACTTCTCGCAGGTGGCCTACAGCACGACGGCGGGCACGCTGGCCCTGCCCGGCATGCACCTGAAGATCACCACTGACGGCAGCGGCTGCCCCGCCGGCAAGTAGGCGGCGCGCATCGTGACGACACGACGCGCCGCCTTCGCGCGCTGGCGCCGCGAACGCCCCTTCTGGGGCGCGGTGCTCATCGCGCTCGGCGGCATCGAGGAGTTCTTCTCCGGTCAGCTCGACATCGGGAAGATCCACATCCAGCTGGGGCTCGAGGGCCTGCAGGCCCTCGTGATCCCCGCCGTCTTGGTCCTGCTCGCGATCCTGATCGCGCTCATGCCCGTGCACCGCATCTTCTACGGCATCATCGCGCTCGTCCTGTCGCTCTACTCCCTGATCGGCGTGAACCTCGGCGGCTTCGTGATCGGCATGCTGCTCTCCGCGGTGGGCGGGGTGCTCGCCGTCGCCTGGATGCCGAGGCCGTCGAGATCCAGAAAACAGGCGGGCCATGCGATGACGGATGCCGGGGCCGACGTCTCTGACGCAGAAGACGCCGCATCGCAGGACCCGCCAGGGAAGTCGCGCGTGCTGCACGGCCCCGGGCACGCCGAGCCCGTCATCCCGCCCGGGCTGCGCAAGGGTGGTGCGGCCGCCGCCATCGCGGCGCTCGCGCTCACCGTCGCCGCTGTGGCGCCGCAGCCCGCGCAGGCGGCCGAGACCTCGGCCGTGCAGTCGGGCTGCGTGCTGCTCATCTTCTGCTCGCCGTCGTCGACTCCCACTCCGACTCCGTCGTCATCGGCGTCGAGCACACCGAGCCCCAGCCCGTCGTCGGGCTCGGGCGGGTCGGTGATCACGCCCGGGTCCGGCGGCGGCACGACGATCCAGGTGCCCGGCCAGTCGGGCTCGTCGGCTCCCGCGCCCGGGCAGCCGGCCGCCACCCCCGGGGCGAGCGACCCCACGACGCAGACCCCGCTGCTCGCGCTCGGCGCCGACAACGACCACGGACTTTTCACGACCCCGTCCGCGACCACGTGGGGCGACTCGCTGCAGCTCTCCGGTCCGAGCCAGATCGGCATCGTGACGGTTCCGCTCGCGAACGGCTCGCGGGCGACCGCGATCCGCATCGAGTGCGACCAGCTCACGATCGGGAACTTCCACCTCGACACGAAGAACCGTCAGGAGGTCGTGAACCTCGACACCTCCGGCATGACGCTGAAGGGCCACGCGGTGGTGTACATCGACCGCATCGGCACGCAGTACGGCGACGGCGAGGGGCTCGACAAGAGCCTCGCCGCCAACCCCCTCACGCTCGAGGCGCTCATGACGCTGCTCGGCCAGGGGCACATGGTGCTGGGCCTCCTCGGGGCACAGGCCGACAGCCTGAGCTACTCCGATTTCCAGGAGTCGGCGTCGCTGCAGAGCACGGGCGTGCCCACCAGCCCATAAGCGCTCAGAGCTTGAACACGCGCCGGGGCTGTTCGTCGACGAGTCGTCGGGCAGCCCCGAGCGCGTCTTCCTCCGTCAGCTGGTGGGTCGTGACGAGGGAGGCCAGGAATGCGGCATCCGCTCGCCTCGACATGTCATGCCGCGCCGGGATGGAGCAGAACGCGCGCGTGTCGTCGATGAAGCCGCTGGTCTTGCCGAATCCGGCGGAGTCGGTGACGGCGGCGCGGTAGCGCTCGATGGCCGCGGGGGAGTCGAGGAACCACCACGGGGCGCCCGCATACACGCTCGGGTAGAACCCGGCCAGCGGTGCGATCTCGCGGCTGAACAGCGTCTCGTCGACCGTGAACAGCACAAGGTGGAAGCCCTCGGCCGTTCCGAAGTCCTGCAGCAGCGGTGCGAGCGGCAGCGTGTAGCCGCCGACCGCCGGAAGGTCATGGCCCGTGTCCGGCCCGAAGCGGTCGAACGTCGGGCGATGTGTGTTGCGGTGCACGCCCGCGTGCAGCTGCATCACGAGCCCGTCATCGACGGACAGCTCGGCGAGGCGGTACAGCAGGTTGGAGCGATAGGCGGATGCCTCGGCCGGCGTCACCTCGCCCGCGAGCGCCCCGAGGTGGATGCGCTCGGCCTCCGTGTTCGAGAGGGGCGTCGTGTCGGGCCAGAGCACGCCGGTGTCGGTCGCCGTGCCGCCCGCTGCGCGGAAGAACGCGCGCCGGCTGCGCAGTGCGTCGAGCAGGCCGGCGTAGCTCCCCGTGTCGATGCCGGATGCCTCGGCCAGCGCCGCGAGCGCCGGCGCCCACGCCGCGGTGCCCGGCGTCAGGTAGCGGTCGGCGCGGAAGGTGGGGATGACCCGGCCCGTGAACGTCGGGTCCTCGCGCAGCGCGAGGTGCGCGGCGAGATCGTCGGCCGGGTCGTCGGTGGTGGCGAGCACCTCGATGCCGAAGCGGTCGAAGAGGGCGCGCGGCCGGAACGCCGGCTCGGCCAGGCGCGCCTGCAGCTCGTCGTAGATGCGGTCGGCGGACTCCTCACCGGGCTGCTCGGCGATGCCGAAGACGCCGGCGAGCGCACTCTCGAGCCAGAAGCGCACGGGGGTTCCGAGGAAGGCGTCCCAGTGCGCGCAGAGCAGCCGCCAGATGGCCCTGCCGTCGCGGTCTTCCTGGGGAACGCCGACTCCGAGCCGGTCGAGGGGGACGCCGTGCGCGTGCAGCAGCCGGGTCACGTAGTGGTCCGGCGTGACGAACAGTGCGGCCGGGTCGGGGAAGGGCTCGTCGTCGAGCAGCAGCCTCGCCTCGACGTGCCCGTGCGGCGAGAGGATCGGGGCGTCGGCGACCTCGTCGTAGAGCCGTCTGGCCACGTCGCGTGTCGCCGGGTCCGAGGGCAGCAGGCGGTCGGGGTGCGGGGACAGCGCGCTCATGCTGGGCAGTCAAGCAGCAGGCATCCGTCATGACAAACGTTTGCCATGGGCTTGCCAGAGCGGTAGCCACGGCGTTTTCCCAGACATAGATGCAAGCATGCATACATGACCGTTTACAAGATCACCTCGGCCCGCCGCTCCGGCCTGAGCCTGTGGCTCGTGCCGGCCCTCTTCCTGGATCTCGCGCTCGTGACCGCGTTCACGATGGTCGGGCGCATGATCCACGGCTACGATCTCGGCTTCCTCGGGGTCGCCCACACGGCATGGCCCTTCCTCGTCGGGGCGCTGCTCGGCTGGGGCGTCAGCCTCGCCTGGCGCCGCCCGCTCGCCGTCATGAAGTCGGCTGTCCCGATCTGGCTCGTCACGATCGGCGTCGGCATGCTTCTGCGCTTCGTGAGCGGCCAGGGCGTCGCCCTTCCGTTCGTCATCGTCGCGCTCGTCTTCGTGGGCGTGGTGCTGCTCGGGTGGCGTGCGCTGGCGAAGCCCTTCGCCCGGCGGTCGGCCCTGCTGCAGAGCTGACGCTAGCCCGGCGCAGGCCCTGTCGACGCCCTGATGGTCAGGTGCGTCGGCAGGGTCACCCCCTGGCGCATCCGGCTCTCACCACCGAGCTGCGCGAGCAGCGTCGACACCGCGACGCGCGCCGCCTGGGCGACCGGCGCGGTGATCGTGGTGAGCGGCGGGTGGCAGAAGTCCGCGCCGAAGATGTCGTCGCAGCCGACCATGCTGAGATCGCGCGGTACCCGCACGCCGCGCTCGGCGAAGCGCTGGAGCATGCCGATCGCGAGCAGGTCGTTGAACGCGAGGGTCGCGCTCGCGCCCGTGTTGAGCACCGCGTCCGCCGCGGCGGCGCCCTGGCTCTGCCGCGGCTCGAAGGGTCCGACGCGCGACACCTCGACACCGAGCCGCTCGGCTGCGGTGCGGAACGCGCGCCAGCGCCGCTCGTTCGGCCATGAGGTCAGGGGCCCGCCGGCGTAGGCCACGCGCCGGTGCCCGTGCGACACGAGGTGCTCGAGCGCCTGGCCGACGCCCGCGGGGGTGTCGATGAACACGCTCGGCACGCCGCGCGTCTGCCGGTTGATCGCGACGAGGGGCACGGCCTGCGCGAGCTCGGCGAGCCGGCGGTCGGTGAGGCGGGACGCCGCAATGATCGCGCCGTCGTAGGAGGCGCGCAGCCGGCGCAGCATCGCCTCCTCGAGCTCCTCCGACTCCTCGGTGTCGAGCAGCAGCGGGGTGTACCCGGCCGGGCCCAGCTCCTGCTGGGCGCCCCGGATGATGTCGAAGTAGAACGGGTTCGTGACGTCGGAGACGAGGATCGCGACGCTGCGGGTGCGGCCGGAGCCGAGCGCGCGCGCCGCCGTATTGGGGCTGTAGCCGAGTTCTGCCGCGGCGGCGGAGATGCGCTCGCGCGTGGCCGCGTTCACACGCTCGGGCCGCGTGAGCGCCCGCGACACGGTCGAGATCGCGACGCCGGTGCGCGCCGCGACGTCGGCGAGGGTGGCGCGGCGAGCGGGCCGAGCGGCAGGCGGCATGGCTCGATGCAAGCATCCGTGGCAATAATTGGCAAACGTTTGCTGCAATCGGATGCCGATGCCTAGCGTGAATGCCGTGAGCGACACCGCGGTCTGGACCCTTTCCGGCTTCGGCGACGAGATCTCCCCAGACCCTGCCATTCAGCTCGCGGTGCTCGAGGCGCTCGGCGCCCGGCATCTCGAGGTGCGCAGCGCATGGGGCGTGAACGTCGCCGACTTCGACGATGAGAGAACGGATGCCCTGGCCAGCCTCCTCTCCGGCGCGGGCTTCGGCGTCTCGGCCATCGCCTCGCCGATCGGCAAGGTCGATGTGTCGTCGCCCGTCGAACACGAGGTGGAGCGGCTGCGCGCGGTGATCCGCGTCGCGCACCGGCTCGAGTCGCATTACGTGCGCGTCTTCTCCTTCTACCGGCGCGAGGGCGCGCCGGCCGAGAGCATCCGCGATGACGTGCTCGCGCGTCTGCGTGCGCTGGCGGACCTCGCCGAGGCCGAAGACATCGTGCTGCTGCACGAGAACGAGAAGGAGATCTACGGCGACGTGCCCTCACGGGTGCTCGACCTCGTCGAATCCGTCGGCAGCGACCACTTCCGGCTCGCGTGGGACAACGCGAACTACGTGCAGTGCGGCGTGAAGCCGTTCAGCGAGGGCTGGGCGCCGCTCGCGCCCTACGTCGACTACCTGCAGGTGAAGGACGCCGTCGCCGCGACCGGCGAGGTGGTTCCCGCCGGTGAGGGCGACGGCGAGCTGCTCGAGACGGTGACCGCGCTGCGCGACGCGGGGTACGACGGATTCGTCAGCCTTGAGCCGCACCTCGCGGAAGGCTTCTCGCTCGGCGGCTTCAGCGGCCCGGGCGCCTTCGGCACCGCCGCGCGCGCACTCGCGCGTCTTCTCGACCGGATCGGAGTCCGCACCGTATGAATGACACCTCCGCCCTCACCGTCGCGATCGTGGGGAACGGTGTGATCGCCGCCAATCACGTCAGGGCGATCGCGCAACAGGGCGGCATGGCCGTCACCGCGCTCGTCGACCCCGATCCGGCGGCGCGTCAGGCGATCGCCGCGATCCTGCGGGACGAGACCGTGTGGGCTGCGCCGGCCGAGTTCGCGAGCCTCGGCGAGCTGACCGCCTCCGGCGTGCCCGACATCGTCGTCATTGCGACGCCGAGCGGAACCCACGTCGAGCTCGCGCTCGAGGCGCTCGCCGCGGGCGCGCACGTCGTCATCGAGAAGCCCCTCGACACCACGGTCGGGAAGGCGCTGCCCCTCGCCGCGGCCGCGCGCGAGGCATCCGCCCGCAGCCAGGTGGTCAGCGTGATCAGCCAGCACCGCTTCGACCCGGCATCCGTCGTCGTCGCCCGAGCCGCGCACGGCGGCGAGCTCGGCAGGCTGACGAGCGCCGTCGCCACGGTGGCGTGGTGGCGCAGCCAGGACTACTACGACTCCGGCGCGTGGCGCGGCACCTGGGAGTTGGATGGCGGCGGCTCGACCATGAACCAGGGTGTGCACACCGTCGACCTGCTGGTCTGGTTCCTCGGCAACCCGGTCGCTGTGTTCGCCTATGCCGCTTCGCTCGCGCACGAGCGGATCGAGGTGGAGGACACGCTCGCCGCGACCATCCGCTTCGAGGGCGGCGCGATCGCCGTGCTGCACACCACGACGGCCGCGTTCCCCGGCCTGTCCGTACGGCTCAACGTGCACGGCTCGAAGGGCTCCGCCCAGATCGACCGCGACCAGCTCGAGTACTTCTATGCCGAGCCCGCCGAAGGCATCGACCCCGCGGTGCTGGGCGACACCCACGTCGACCCCACCCGCCGTGGGCCGCGCAATCTCGCGCCAGAGCTGGTCCCGGCCGAGCATCTCGCCGGCGCCGACGTGCCGCCTGACGCCTTCGTGCAGGGCCACCGCCGGCAGTACGACGACGTGGTCGCCGCGATTCGCGAGGGGCGGGCGCCCCGGGTCGGCGTCGACGACGCGCTGCTGTCGCTCGCGGTCGTCCGCGCGCTCTACGCCTCAGCTGCCCTCGGGCGCGAGATCGCCGTCGCCGATGTGCTCACCGGGTTGTTCGACGATGTCGTCTTCGACCCAACCGCCGGGAGGGTCGCGCAATGAAGTTCTCGGTCTTCACCGCCTCGACACCCGACTGGACGCCGGAGCAGGCCTCCCGCACGCTCGCAGCCCAAGGGTGGGACGGCATCGAGTGGCGCATCACCGACCAGGTCGATGCCCCCGACGGCGAGGGGCCTGGGTTCTGGGCGGGCAACCTCGCCACCTGGCCGCTGACCGGGCTCGAGGAATCCGTGCCCGAGATCCTGCGCATCACGCGCGAGGCCGGGCTCGACTTCTCCGGCGTCGGCGGCTACGCGCCGGCATCCGATCACGACGACGTCGAGCGGATGCTGGCCGCGACCGCCGCCCTCGGCGCGCACCGCGTGCGCGTGACGATGCCGAAGCTGCCGGTCGACGATTACCGAGCGGCGTTCGCGGCGACCCGTGCCGATCTCGAATGGGCCGTGGAGCGCGCCGCGGAGCACGGCGTGCAGGTGCTCGTCGAGCTGCACCACCGCACCATCACCTCGAGCGCGTCGGCCGCCCTGCGGCTCATCGACGGGCTCGACCCGGTGCGCATCGGCGTCATTCACGACATCGGCAACCTGATCTTCGAAGGCCACGAGGACTTCGACGTCGCGGCGCAGCTGTTGGGGGAATACCTCGCCCACGTGCACGTCAAGAACGTCGCGTGGCGCCCGAGCGGCGAGACCGGGCCAGACGGCCGCACCGTCTGGCAGGCGGATTGGGCGACGCTGCGCGAGGGCCAGGGCGACATCGACGCGCTCTTCCGCGCGCTCGCCGCCGTGGGGTATGACGGCTGGGTGACCCTCGAGGACTTCTCGACCGCGCTGCCGCTCGAAGAGCGAACCGCCGACAACCTCGCCTATGTGCGCGCCGCCTGGCAGCGTGCTGGCGGCGCCGCATGACCCGGCTCGTGCACCTCGGCCTCGGGAACTTCTTCCGAGCGCACCAGGCCTGGTACACCGAGCGGGCGAACGCGCTGCAGCCCGAGGACCCCTGGACGTACACGGCGTTCACCGGCCGCTCGCCCGCCCTCGCCGCGGCGATGACCGCGGGCGGAGATCGCTACACGCTGATCGAGCGCGGCGCGTCCGGCGACAGCGCGATGACGATCAGGGCCGTCGCACACTCGATTCCCGGCGGCGATACGGATGCCTGGGCCGCGGCCCTCTCGGAACCGGAGCTCGCCGTCGTGACGGTCACCGTCACCGAGTCGGGCTACGGCGCCGAACCGAGCGGGGCTCCCGCGCGGCTGCTCGCGGGCCTCGCAGCCCGGCGGAGCGCAGGCGGGGGCCCGCTCGCGCTGGTGAGCTGCGACAACCTGGCGGGCAACGGCGAGGTGCTGCACGGGGCGGTGGTGCGGCTGGCCGAGGCATCCGATCTCGAGCTTGCGCGCTGGGTCGAGGCGAACGTGACGTTCCCGTCGACCATGGTCGACCGCATCACGCCGCATTCGGGCGACCCGCTCACGGTCGTCACCGAGCCGTTCTCGGAGTGGGTGATCGCGGGCGGCTTCCCGGCCGGGCGCCCCGCATGGGACGAGGTCGGCGCGCGCTTCGTCGACGACGTCGCGCCCTATGAGCGCCGCAAGCTGTGGCTGCTGAACGCGGCGCACTCGACGATGGCCTACCTCGGGCTGCTCGCCGGGTTCGAGACCGTCGACCAGGCGTGGGCCTCGCCCGAGATCCGGGCCACGGTCGAGCAGCTGTGGGGCGAGGTGCGGCCCGTCCTCGGCTTCAGTGACGACGAGACGGATGCCGCGCTCGCGGCGCTGCGCCCGCGATTCGCGAACCCGCGCATCGCCCACCGGCTCGAGCAGATCGCCCGGCAGGGCAGGGAGAAGCTCGCCCAGCGGCAGCAGGCGATCATGGCCACGCGCGTCGAGGCGGGGCTGCCGCCCGGTGAAGCGTGTCAGACGACCATCGCCGCCTTCGAAGACGTCGTGAGGAAGGGACAGTTCCGTGTTGATTGAGAAGGCCGAGGTCCTTGTCGCGAGTCCGGGGCGCAATTTCGTGACCCTGCGCATCACCACCTCCGACGGGGTGACGGGGCTCGGCGACGCGACCCTCAACGGGCGCGAGCTCGCCGTCGCGGCCTACCTGCGCGAGCACGTCGTGCCGCTGCTCATCGGGCGGGACGCGCAGCGCATCGAGGACACCTGGCAGTACCTGTACCGGGGCGCGTACTGGCGGCGCGGGCCGGTCACGATGGCATCGATCGCGGCGGTCGACACCGCGCTGTGGGACATCAAGGCGAAGGTCGCGGGGCTGCCGCTCTACCAGCTGCTCGGCGGGCGCTCGCGCGAGGGGCTGCTGGTCTACGGGCACGCGTCGGGGGCCGAGCTGCCCGAGCTGTTCGACTCGATTCGCGAGCACCTGGAGGAGGGCTATCGGGCGATCCGCATTCAGACCGGCATCCCCGGTCTCCCGTCCGTCTACGGCGTCGCGTCGTCGGCCAATGCCGCGACGGGATCGGCCGAGGGCACAGACGAGCGCTACGACTACGAGCCCGCTCGGCGCAACGCGGTGCCCGTCGAGGAGACTTGGGACACGCGCGCGTACCTCAGGCACATCCCGGGGGTGTTCGAGGCGGTGCGGAACGAGTTCGGGCCCGAGCTGCCGCTGCTGCACGACGCGCACCACCGGCTCACGCCGATCCAGGCGGCGAAGCTCGGGAAGTCCCTCGAGCCGTACGACCTGTTCTGGCTCGAGGACGTGACGCCGGCGGAGAACCAGGACGCGCTGCGGCTCGTGCGGCAGCACACCACCACGCCGCTCGCGATCGGCGAGGTGTTCAACACGATCTGGGACTACAAGACCCTCATCGAAGATCAGCTGATCGACTATGTGCGCAGCCCCGTCACGCACGCGGGCGGCATCACGGGGCTCAAGCGCATCTTCGACTACGCGAGCGTGTACCAGATCAAATCGGGTGTGCACGGGCCGACGGATGTCTCACCCGTCGGCCTCGCGGCGGCGATCCACCTCGGGCTCGCGATCCCGAACTTCGGCATCCAGGAGTACATGCGGCATGCGCCCGCGACGCACGACGTGTTCCACACGACGTACTCGTTCGAGGGCGGTCTGTTGAATGCGTCGGAGGAGCCGGGCTTGGGCGTCTCCTACGACGACGAGGCGGCCGCCGCGCGCCCCTACGAGGCCGCCTACCTGCCGGTCAACCGGCTTCTCGACGGCTCCATGCACGACTGGTAGCCGCCCCGGCACCACTGTTCGAGCGCGATGTGCGCAACGTCTGCATCGGGTGATCCGGCAGAGTCGCCGCCAAGACTTCCCGTCCTCAGGGGCGCGGGCCTCGGCCTGAGGGGCTCAGCCTCTTCGGCCGTACGCCCGCATGAACGCGTGCGCTCCATCGACCATGACCTGGCGGATCCTGGTCGCATCGTTGCGGGCGCTCGCCGGCAGGTTGACGGCCAGTAGCGTAGTCAAACCGTTGAAGTGATCGGCGGCCAGGCGCGGGTCGGGGGCATTCAGAAGGCCGGCACGTGCGAAGTGGGCCAACCGTTCGGCGAGCGCCTCCTCGGGGGCCACAGCGAGCGGGTGATCTTCCAGCTCGGCCAGCTGTGCGCCGTTCTCCGAGATCAGCCCCAGCACCGCCGCGTAGTCGGAGGAGCCGATCATCGAGGCGCCCAGCTCGATCGCGAAGTCGACAAGAGCTCGCTCCAAGCCCGCGACGTCTGCGATCTCGGCGGCATCCGAGAGGTGTGCGTCGAGCGCTCCGCGCAAAGTGCGCACGAGGGATTCGCCCGCGGACTCGATCACTCCGAGAAGCAGCCCGCGCTTGTCGCCGTAGTAGTCGTAGACGGTGCGCTTCGAGACGCCGGCTCGTGTAGCGACAGCATCCATGCTGGTGCGCTCGACACCGTCGCGCACGAACAGCTCTCGAGCGGCGGCGAGGATGGCGGCGCGCTTGGCCGCGTTGCCGTCACGAATGGGCTTCTCGGGCGTAGCGACCGCCGCTGCCGAAGTGGACGTCAATGAATGCCTCCTGCTCCGCATCCTACACTGAGCGGTTTACTTAACTACACTGCACGGTGTAGTGTGACGCGCATGACCACACCCTCCACGGAGCCGGTATCGAGCCGCCGGCTGAATCTCCTCAGCGTTGTCCTGGTGCTGGGAGCGATCACCTCCCTGCTCGACACGACGATCGTGAACATCGCGCTCGACCACCTGCATGCCTCTTTCCACGCGTCGGTCGCCCAGACACAGTGGATCTCCACCGGGTACTTGCTGGCCTACGTCTCGGTGATCCCGGTCAGCGGCTGGGTATCCGAGAGATTCGGTGCCCGCAACGCCTGGATGTTCGCGATCGCGACCTTCCTCGTCGGCTCGCTGCTGTGCGGCCTGTCCGGCTCGCTGCCGCTACTGGTCGCCTTCCGGGTGCTCCAAGGGATCGGCGCCGGCATGATCCTGCCCGTGACGATCACGATCCTGACCCGCGCCGCCGGCCATGCCCGCATCGGTCACGCCATGATGGCCATCGCTCTGCCCGGTCAGCTTGCGCCCATCCTGGGCCCGGTCATCGGCGGGGCGATCCTCGACTCACTGAACTGGCACTGGCTGTTCTTCGTGAATGTGCCGATCTGCGTCGTCGCCCTCGTGCTCGGCCCGGTCTTCCTCGCGAAGGATCTCGGCCGGCGAGAACACCGCTTCGACCTCGCGGGCTTCGCGATGCTCACGCCGGGCGTCATCGCCATCGCCTACGGTGTCAGCGAAGCGGCCGGAGCACACGGATTCGCCGCGATCGGCGCCTGGTTGCCGCTGGTTCTCGGTGCGGTGCTGCTCGTCGCCTTCGTCTTCTACGCGCTGCGCGTGCGCACGCCCGCACTCATCGACGTGCGCGTGTTCGCCCGCCGCAGCTTCGGACTCTCGAGTGTCATCACCTTCGTCGGCGGCTTCTCGACCTTCGCGCTGATGTTCCTGCTGCCGCTCTTCTACCAGCAGATCCGTGGTGAGACCGTGCTTCACACCGGACTGCTGCTCATCCCGCAGGGACTCGGCACGATGTTCTTCCTGGTTCTCTCGAGGCGGTTCCTCGCGAACGTCGATGGCCGCATCGTGGTCGGCGGCGGGGTCCTGCTCACCATGATCGGCATCGTGCCGTTCGCCCTGGCGGGCGCCTCGGGCGGCGAGGCCGTGTTGCTCGCCGCACAGTTCCTTCAGGGCATCGGTCTCGGTGCCGTCAGCCTGCCGGTCATGGCGCTCGCATTCTCCAGCCTCAGCCCGGCCGAGACGCCGCGAGGCTCGGCCGCGTTCAGCGTCGTGCAGCGCGTCGGCGCCCCCTTCGGTGTCGCCGTGATCGCGGTGATCCTGCAGGGGCGCCTCTCGCACGCGGTGACGCCTGCGCTCGCGCTTGGCGCATTCGGCGGCACCTTCTGGTGGATCTTCGGTCTGAGCGCGATCCCGCTTCTGCTCGCCTTGTTCATTCCGAGACGGCGCGCGACCGCCGCTGTGCCGACCGAGGAACGGCCGGCCGAGGTCTCCTCAGCCGCGTAGCGCCGCTTCCGGCGAAGTCGTCGCCATTTTCTGCGCCCTCGACATGCGCGAGTCGACGGAACATGGCGACGACTTCCGCTCACTACGGCCGCGCGCCCGGGCCGAACTCGGGGCGGTTCGCGCGCAGCACCTCGAGGCGGGCGCGGTACTCCTTCTCGTCGATGTCGCCGTTCGCGTAGCGCTGCGCGAGCGTCTGCTCGGCCGCCCGCGAGCCCTCCGAGTGCCAGTAGCCCCACATCGCGCGGCGCCGCCGGCCGAAGACGATCGCGAGCACGACGATGACCGCGATCCAGAAGAGGGGGATAAAGATGAAGAACGGGAAGAACCCGAATCCGTGCATCATGTCGATTCCTTTCAGGGACTTTCTCGGACATGAGCAACCCTTCCGGGCAGGGTCTTTCGGCGCGTCCGCCCGGCGGAGTGATCTGCCGTACTCCTGACGGAGCAGCAGCCGGATCGCAGCCGCCCCGCCCTGCTACGGCACGAGTCCCGTCTCGTAGGCGGTCACGACCAGCTGCACCCGGTCGCGCGCGTCGAGCTTCGTCATGATGCGCGAGACGTGCGTCTTCGCCGTCAGCGGGCTGAGGAACAGCTCGCTCCCGATCTCCTGGTTGTTGAGGCCCCTCCCGACGAGCCGCAGCACCTCGCGCTCGCGCTCGGTGAGCACGGCGAGGCGGCCGGCGTCGACGGGGGCATGACCGGCCGACAGCTGCTCGAGCAGCCGCTTCGTCACGCCCGGCGAGAGCAGCGCCTCGCCGGCGACCGCGACGCGCACCGCCCGCAGCAGGTCGACGGGCTCGGTGTCCTTCACGAGGAATCCGCTCGCCCCTGCCTTCAGCGCCCGCGCGACGTACTCGTCCAGCTCGAAGGTGGTGACGATGACGACGTGAACGGATGCCAGCGCTGGATCGCCTGCGATCTGCTCGGTCGCCCAGAGGCCGTCCCCGTCCGGCATCCGGATGTCCATCAGCACCACGTCGGGCCGGGTCGCGCGCACGACATCGATCACCTCGCGCCCGGTGCCGGCCTCGCCGACCACCTCGAGGTCGGGCTCCGAGTCGATCAGACTGCGGAATCCGGCCCTGATCAGCGCCTGGTCATCGGCGACCACGACCCGGATCACGACGCGGCACCCAACGGCAGCTCAGCTCGCACCTCGAAGCCGCCGCCCGCGCGCGGCCCTGCCGAGAAGATGCCGCCGAGCAGCTCAGCCCGTTCGCGCATCCCCAGCAGCCCGCGGCCGCCCTCCGAAGTCGTCGCCACGTTTCGCGGGCTCCCCGCCGTCGAACCCGCAGAAGCTGGCGACGACTTCTCGCCGGCCCCGTCGTCGACGACGCTCACCTTCAGCGCGCGCCCGGACTCCGCGACGACCACGTCGACGTGGTGTGCCGCGGCGTGCTTCGTCACGTTCGTGAGCGCCTCCTGCACGATGCGGTAGGCGGCCTGCTGCACCGCGGCCGGCACGCGTGAGGCATCCGTCGGCTCGATTCGCAGCGTGACGTCGAGACCCTGCGCGCGCACCCCGTCGACCAGCTGACGGATGCCGGCGAGCTCGTGCTGCGGCGCGAGCGGCGCCTCGCCGGGCTCATCGCCGCGCAGCATCCCGAGCACCTGCCGCACCTCGCCGAGCGCCTGCCTGCTCGTCTCCTTCACGTTCGCGAGCGCCTCGGACGCCTTCTCGGGCTGGGTCTCGAACAGATGCAAGCCGACGGAGGCCTGCACGTTGATCTGGCTCAGCGAGTGCGCCAGCACATCGTGCAGCTCGCGGGCGACGCGCACCCGTTCGGCCTGCGCCTCTTCCGCACGGCGCGCCTCGGCGTCGCGCAGCAGCTGCGCGCGCCAGGCACGCCGATTGCGTGCGCCCTCCGGCAGCACGAGCACCAGGATCGACACGATCGTCCACGGCACGAGCAGCAGGAGAGTTCCGGCCTGCCGCGTCAGCAGATAGAGCGCGATCGGGGTGAGCCACAGCACGCCGGTCACGATCCAGGCCCACAGGCGCGCGCCGTGGAACACCGCGATCACGACCCCGAAGATCACCGAGATGTAGAACGCGACCGCGCCGACCACCCCGATCAGCAGTGCCTCGCCCAGCACTGCGGCGGAGGCGATGGCAACGAGCACCGGGCCGGGGCGGCGCCTGATCCAGATGAGCAGAACGGGGCCGGCCAGCGCCAGCACGAGGGCCGCGACGACGATCGCCGCCGGCTGCTCGATCTGCGGGGTGTGATGCTGCACCCAGGGCGGCGCCGACCGAACGCTGCGCGTCGCGAGGACCGCGAAGGTCGTCGCGAGCTGGACGAAGGCCGACAGCACGACCGGAACCCAGACGCGAAGCGCTGAGCGTCGGCTCTGCTCTTCCGGGCTGGCGGGCATGGGGCCAGCGTAGGGGTGGGCGGCGAGGGCGGGCATCCTCCCCAGGGAGTAGGTCCCAGAGGCTGATAAAGTGGACCCAACTTCGGCGAGGGAACCCCTGAGGGGCATCCGTTATCGACGCGGTGGAACCGGCTTCACGTCATTCCTCACGCGCATTCGCGTTCGAGTTGAAATCACACACCAGACGTGGGCCGGCAAGCCCACCGAGACGAAAGCAGCACGACTATGGCTGACAAGCTCACCGCGGAGGTCCGCGAGTCCTTCGGCAAGGGCGCCGCGCGCAAGATCCGCGCCGCCCACAAGATCCCGGCCGTCATCTACGGCCACGGCACCGAGCCGCGTCACGTGACCCTGCCCGGCCACGAGACCATGCTCCTCATCCGCAAGGCGAACGCGATCCTCGAGCTCGAGATCGCCGGCAAGTCCGAGCTGACGCTCGTCAAGGACGTGCAGCGCGACCCGGTGCGCCAGATCATCGAGCACATCGACCTCATCATCGTCCGCCGCGGCGAGAAGGTCACCGTCGACGTCCCGGTGCACGTCGAGGGCGAGCCCTTCGGCTCCGCCATCGCCGAGCAGGACGCCAACACGGTCTCGGTCGAGGTTGAGGCGACCAACATCCCCGAGCGCATCGTCGTCGACGTCGAGGGCAAGGAGGCAGGCACGCACATCACCGCCGCCGACCTCGAGATCCCGGCCGGCGCGACCCTGCTCACCGACCCCGAGACGCTCATCGTCGGCATCGTCACGCCGGCCGCCCCCGAGGCGGAGGAGACGGCTGAGGCGACCGAGGCCGCTCAGGCCGAGGCCGCGTCGGGCGAGGCAGAGGCCGAGTCCGCCGAGTAACACCCGTTCTGCACGAAAGGCGGGCGCCCAGATGGGGCCCGCCTTTCGCGTACCGTAGATGCTTATGGCTTCCCCTGCTGACACCTGGCTCGTCGTCGGGCTCGGCAACCCCGGCTCGGCCTATGCGAGCACGCGCCACAACGTCGGGCAGATGGTCGTCGACGAGCTTGCGACGCGGGCATCCGCCGCGTTCAAATCGCACAAGACGAACGCGCAGGTCGCGGAAGGGCGCATCCATGTGCCCGGCCCGAAGCTGATCCTCGCGAAGTCGAACGGCTACATGAACACCTCGGGCGGCCCGGTGTCGCAGCTGCTCAAGTTCTACTCGCTCGAGCCCGCGCAGCTGATCGTTGTGCAGGACGAGCTCGACATCCCCTTCGACACCCTGAAGCTCAAGTTCGGCGGCGGCCACGGCGGCCACAACGGCGTGCGCGACATCATCAAGGCGACGGGCACGGGCGATTTCACGCGTGTGCGGGTGGGCGTGGGGCGGCCGCCGGGATCATCGGATGCCGCGGATCACGTGCTCAAGGCATTCAGCGCGGCCGAGCGGAAGAACCTGCCGATCCTGATCGGCGACGCCGCCGACGCCGTCGAGCTGATCACGACGCAGGGCCTCACCGCGGCCCAACTGCGCTTCCACACGAAGTCGGCCTAGAGAGGCATCCATGAATACCTTCGCTCAACCGCTGCAGACCTCTCGCCTCGTGATGCGCCCCGTCGAGCCTGCCGATGCCGCGGCCTTCCTGAGCTGGCGCTCGCGCCCCGACGTCATGCGCTTCATGTACCAGGAGCCGTGGACCCCCGAGACCGCCGAGGCGAAGCTCGCGGAATGGAGCGCAACGCGCGAGCTGGCGAAGACGGGGGATGCCGTGCAGTTCGCCGTCGCGCGGCGCCGGCACCCGGAGACGCTCATCGGCGAGCTCATGCTGAAGCGTGCGGAGGGGGAAGCCCAGGCGGAGATCGGCTGGACCCTCGACCCCGCGGCGCAGGGCCGCGGCTACGCGACGGAGGCGGCAGGGGCCCTGCTCAATCTGGCCTTCGGGGAGCTCGGCTTCCACCGCGCATTCGCGCGCCTCGACGAGGAGAACTTGCCGTCGGTGCGCCTGTGCGTGCGGCTCGGGATGCGGCTGGAGGCGCGGCACATCGAGAACGACCGGCGTCCCGCCGACGGCGTCTGGTCGACCGAACTCGTCTACGCCGTGCTCGCGAGCGAATTCGCTCAGAGCGCCGATAGCCTCCGAGTATGAGGCTGTTCACTCGCGAGTGGGGCGAGGGCGACCGGGTCGCGGTGCTCGTGCACGGCGTGATGAGCAGCTCGCGGAACTGGCGGGAGCTCGGCCCCGAGCTGGCGGCCCGTGGCTATCGTGTCGTCGCCGTCGATCTGCCGGGCCACGGGCAGAGTCCGCGTGCTGAGCACTATTCGGCCGAATTGCTGGTCGAGAGCCTGCTCGAAAGCGTGCCGTCACACCCCGAGCTCGCCCTCGGCCACTCGCTGGGCGGCTTCACGCTGAGTCGGGCGGTCGAACGGCTTCAGCCCGAGCGGGCCGTCTATGTGGACCCGGCGTTCTCTGCGCCGCGGCTCTCGCTCGCGGTGCGTGCGCTGGCCTGGCCCGCGTCCCGCCGCCTGCTGCGCTCGACGCCTGAGAAAGTCGCGAAGTCGAACCCGCGCTGGGCGCCGGAGGACACCGTCATCGAGTCCGAGGACTTCCACGCCTTCGATCCGCGCTTCCGCGCGTTCCTGCTGCGGCGCGACATCGCCGATGTGCTGGTGGGGCCGGAGCATCCGATCGTCCCCTCCCTGCTGGTGCTCGCTGAGGACTCAAAGCTTGTCGACGGGACCCGCGCCGCCCGGCTCGCCGAGGCCGGTTTCGTCGTGCGAGTGGTCGCCGGCGCAACGCACACCGTGAACCGCGACGACCCAGCCGGATTCCTCGCAGCCCTCGACGGCTGGGTCTAGCGGAAGGGATTTCGAGCGCTGGCCGGCGTGTTGCGCGGCGCAGGCGGCGTGTCGTTCCGAATCCCTTCCCTGAGGTGGCGAGCCCACGGGCGCCGGCCCGCGGTGTCGGCACCCTTCCGTAGACTTGAACACGTGGTACTCGAGGGATTGATCGAGGCGCTTTCGCGCGCCCAGAATTTTGAGGACGCCCTTGCGTACGCGGCGCGCAGCGCCGATTTCCAGGCCGCAGACGGCCTGCGGGTGCCGCTGCTCGCGGCCCTGCTCGCGAAGCGGCCGGTCGAGAGCCAGGCACTGCTGGTCGTCACCGCGACGGGGCGCGACTCCGAAGCGCTGCGGCAGGCGCTGCCGAGCTTCGCGCCTGAGGCCGAGATCATCGAGTTCCCCGCATGGGAGACGCTGCCGCACGAGCGCCTCAGCCCCAGCGCCGAGATCGTCGGGCGGCGCCTCACGACCCTGCGCCGGCTGAAGGAATGGCAGGCGGAGAAGCCCGAGCTGCGGCATCCGCTCGTCGTCGTCGCCAGCGTGCGCGCGGCCCTCCAGCCGCTCGCCGACAATCTGACCGACATCGACCCGGTCGTGCTCGAGGTCGGCCACCGCGGCTACGACCTCGACCGCATCACGCAGACCCTTGTCGACCTCGCCTACGCCCGCGTCGACATGGTGACCCGCCGCGGCGAGTTCGCGGTGCGCGGCGGCATCCTCGACGTGTTCAGCCCCATTGCTGAGCACCCGTACCGCATCGACTTCTTCGGTGACGAGGTCGACCAGATCCGCTGGTTCTCGGTCGCCGACCAGCGCTCGGTTCCCGAGCCGGTGCACACGGCGAGCCTGCCGCCGAGCCGCGAGCTGCTGCTCTCGGAGTCCGTGCGCCAACGCGCACGCGAGATGCAGCACGAGTTCCCGAGCCTCTCCGGCCTGCTCGAGCGAGTCGGCCAGGGCATCCCGGTCGAGGGCATGGAGTCCCTCGCCCCGGCGCTCGTCGACAAGCTGGTGCCGCTCACGGCGTACCTGCCCGAGGGCGCGGCCGTCGCGGTCATCGCGCCCGAGCGCGTCGCGAGCCGCGCAGTCAGCCTCGCCGAGACGAACCGCGAGTTCCTCGCCGCCGCCTGGAGCGCCGCCACGGTCGGCGCTGCAGCGCCGATCGACCTCGAGGCCGGCGACTTCCTCACGCTCGAGGCGCTCAAGGCGAGCGTGCCGGGCGACCCGTGGTGGACGATCTCGACCTTCGATGCGGGCGAGGCCGGCGATGCTGTACGGGTGGCGGGCCGTTCGGTGCCGAGCTTCCAGGGCAACGTCATGGGCGCTCTCGAGCACGTCGGCGAGCTGCTCGAGGGCGGCTGGCGGGTCGTCATCGCGGCGGCCGGGCAGGGCCTCGTCGGCCGCGCGGCTGACGTACTGGGCGAGGCGAGCCTGGCTGCGCGCGTGGTCGACGATTACCCGACGGATGCCGAGCCGGGCGTCGCCTACCTGGTGAAGGCCGCCGTCGAGCACGGCTTCGAGCTGCCAGAGGAGAAGCTCGCGCTGATCGGCGAGACCGAGTTCTACGGCCGCACGATCGGCTACGACTCGCGGCAGGTGAAGAAGCTCGGCAGCCGGCGCAAGAACGTCGTCGACCCGCTGCAGCTCAAGGCGGGCGACATCGTCGTGCACCAGACGCACGGCATCGGCCGCTTCGTCGAGCTCGTGCAGCGCGAGGTCTCGAGCGGCGGTCGCAACGCGGTCAAGACCAAGCGCGAGTATCTCGTGCTCGAGTACGCGCCCAGCAAGCGCGGTGGGCCGCGCGACAAGCTCTACGTGCCCACCGACCAGCTCGACCTGCTCACCCGCTACGTCGGCGGTGAGGAGCCCGCGCTGTCGAAAATGGGCGGCAGCGACTGGGCGGCGGCCAAGTCGAAGGCACGCCGCGCCGTGCGCGACATCGCGGTCGAGCTCGTCAAGCTCTACTCGGCGCGCATGGCCGCGAAGGGTTTCGCCTTCCCGCCCGACACCCCCTGGCAGCAGGAGCTCGAGGACGCGTTCCCCTTCGCCGAGACGCCCGACCAGCTGCAGACCATCGACGAGGTGAAGGCCGACATGGAGCGGCCGATCCCGATGGACCGGCTCATCTCCGGCGACGTCGGCTTCGGCAAGACTGAGATCGCGGTGCGTGCCGCGTTCAAAGCGGTGCAGGGCGGCAAGCAGGTCGTTGTGCTCGTGCCGACGACGCTGCTCGTGAAGCAGCACTTCGAGACGTTCAGCGAGCGCTTCGCCGGCTTCCCCGTGCACCTGCGCCAGCTCAGCCGCTTCCAGACCGACAAGGAGGCGAAGGAGGTGCTCGACGGCCTCGCCGACGGCACCGTCGACGTCGTCATCGGCACGCACCGCCTGCTCGCGCAGGGCGTCGTCTTCAAGGACGTCGGCCTCGTCATCGTCGACGAGGAGCAGCGCTTCGGTGTCGAGCACAAGGACGCGCTGAAGAAGATCAAGACCAACGTCGACGTGCTCGCGATGAGCGCCACCCCGATTCCCCGCACGCTCGAGATGGCGGTGACGGGCATTCGCGAGATGTCCACCCTCGCGACGGCGCCCGAGGACCGGCATCCGATTCTCACCTTCGTCGGGCCGTACAACGACAAGCAGGTGGCGGCGGCGATCCGGCGGGAGATCCTGCGCGAGGGCCAGGTGTTCTTCGTGCACAACCGGGTCTCGTCGATCAACCGGGTCGCATCGCAGATCGCCGAGCTCGTACCAGAGGCGCGCGTCGCCGTCGCACACGGGCAGCTGCCCGAGCACGTTCTCGAGCAGATCGTCGTCGACTTCTGGGAGCGCAAGTTCGACGTGCTGGTCTCGACGACCATCATCGAGACCGGCCTCGACATCGCCAACGCGAACACGATCATCATCGACCGCGCCGACAAGTACGGGCTCTCGCAGCTGCATCAGCTGCGCGGGCGCGTGGGCCGCGGCCGTGAGCGCGCCTACGCCTACTTCCTGTGGGACGAGAACAAGCCGCTCTCCGAGACCGCGCACGACCGGCTCTCGACCCTCGCGGCCAACAACGAGCTCGGTTCTGGCATGCAGATCGCCTTGAAGGACCTCGAGATCCGCGGGGCGGGGAACCTGCTCGGCGGTGAGCAGTCGGGCCACATCGCGGGGGTCGGCTTCGACCTCTACCTGCGCATGATCGGCGAGGCCGTCGGGCAGTTCCGCGGCGACGTCGCCGAGGGGCAGACCGAGCTGCGGCTCGAGCTGCCCGTCGACGCGCACATCCCTGAGGACTACGTGGATTCCGAACGGCTGCGCCTCGAGGCGTACCAGAAGCTCTCGGCCGCCTCAGGCCCGAACGCGCGTGACAATGCGATCGACCTCGTCGTCGAGGAGCTCACCGATCGCTACGGCGAGCCGCCCGAGGCCGTGCAGAACCTCGTCTCCGTCGCGCGGCTGCGCCGGCACGCGCAGCTCGCCGGGCTGTCGGAAGTCGTCACGATGGGCTCGAACCTGCGCATCGCGCCGGCCGATCTCGCCGACTCGATCCAGGTTCGGCTGCAGCGCATGTACCCGGGCGCGCGCCACTTCCAGCAGCAGAGGGCGATCTCGGTGCCGATCAAGCAGGTCGACGGGCACCCGCTGCCCGACACGGAGCTCATCGAATGGGTCGGCGGCCTGCTGGGCGCGATCTTCCCGCTGCCCGAGAAGATCACAGAGGGCGCGGCTTAGCGAAGCGTGAGGCCACGCCGGCGCTGGTGCCTCTGCTCATGCATTTCGATAGCGGAACAGTCTTGACCACGCAGACGCGGCCGGGCCCGCCTGACCAGATCTGCTTGTAGGTTCCGGGGTTTGGGTCGCTACCGCGTTGAACGTCGCTGCCATGTCGACGTCCGGCGGGTGATCAACTTCGGCGTTGCAATTGCGGTACGCGAGCGGGCGTCTTTTGCGTGCGGGGTAAACGGGCATTGGCACAAACCGTGCCCGCCCGGAAGTCGCTTTCAGCCTGAGTCCGCGCGGTGGGGGACCGGCTTACGTGCAAGCGTGCGATGACGCGCGGCGCGACGTACAATTTCCTGTACAGGAGGTCGACCATGAAGACGATGAGCTACACCGAGTCACGGGCGAACTACGCCGAGGTACTCGACTCGGTGGTCGATGACCGGGAAGAGGTCGTCATCACTCGTGCGGGACACGAGCCGGTCGTCATCGTCTCGCTCGACGACTACGAGTCGTTGCGAGAAACCGCGTACCTGATGCGTTCCCCCGCCAATGCGCGCCGCCTGCTGGATGCGATGGAACGCCTCGAAGCTGGACACGGTCAGCCCCACGAGCTGATCGAGACCGACTGACGTGCAGCTGGTCTGGGACGAGAACGCCTGGGACGACTATCTGTGGTGGCAGACGCAGGACCGCAAGGTGCTGAAGCGGATCAACGCGCTGCTCGCCGACATTCAGCGAGATGGCAACGAAGGCATCGGCAAGCCCGAGGCTCTCAAACACGACTTCGCCGGCTACTGGTCGCGACGCATCACCGACGAACACCGCCTCGTGTACAAGGTCGTCGGGAACGACGTGCGCATCGCCGCTTGCAGATACCACTACGGGTAACCCCATCGGCTTCCGCGCCGCCTCGGTGGGCGTGCACGCTGAACGATCCGTCAGCGTGCATTCGCGAGGTAGGTTTCGAGCACCCGCGCGGCAACCTTTGGCGTGCGTTCGGGTACGAGGGGCTGGGTGAATCTGCCGTGGATGAACTGCAGCCCGGCGATAGTGGTCCACGCGCGAAGGTGCGCGCTGTCAAGTCGCGCCGCGACGGCTGCCCGCGCCGTGTACCCGCGAACCAACGCGGCTGTGAGTTGGTCTGGGATGCCGCTGCGGCCGAGGTCCATGAGACCGATGAACACCGCGCGGCCGAGGTCGATGCCCTGTGGTGAGACCGAGGCGGTCTCCCAGTCCAAAAGGACACCGGGTTCGTCGTCGTTGCCGCTGTCGAGGTAGTTGCCGCTGCCTGGGTCGCCGTGCGTGACGACCAGGTGATCGGTGCCGCTGATCACGGCGATTGCCTCGTCGATTTCCGCTGCGAGGGACGGCGCGAGCAGCGGCCGCACGAGGTCCAGCCTCTCGCGATGGTCGGCAGTGAACTCGGTCGCGGTGATTCGCGGGAAGGGGCAGGTATCGGTGCTCACGTCGAGCAGGCAGGCAAGGTCGCGACCGAACCGCCACCATCCCTCGGGTGTGTTGGTGCGGGTGCCACTCTCGCGAGTGATGACGAGGAACGGCTCGCCCGTCGGGGTAGTGCCCGCGGCGACGACACGGGGCACTCTTACACCGGCCGCGGTGAGGAACGCCAGGGCTGCTTCTTCGTCGCGAAGGCGACCGTGAGCGCGCTGGATCTTCACGACAACGGGATCGGTGCCGATCGTGCCATAGCGGGTTTCGTTCTTCGTTCCGCCTTTGGTCCGCTCGCCAAGCTCGAGCGCGCGGCCGTCTTCCAAAGAGAGCACGTGCACGTCGCCAAGGTATGCGACCACGCATTCTTCCTCGGGAATGAACAATCAGTGCTCGCACCGTGCCCCTACGCAAGGGGATCCCGCTTCGGGCGGTTCGGCAGAATCGTCAGATGGGGTTTTCGATCCGAGACGAGTGTCCGGGCCGTGCTGAACTTGTCGCGCTTTATGAGTCAGTCGGCTGGTCGGCATATACGGCTGCCCCCGAAAGGCTCGAGCAGGCGGTGGCGGGTTCTCATCTCGTGCTGTGCGCAAGGGATGAGGACAACGGCAACTTGCTTGGGTTGGCGCGGACCATCTCAGATGGTCAGACGATCGCTTACCTTCAGGATCTACTGGTGGCGCCCGGCCATCAGCGGCGGGGCATCGGTGGAGCCTTGCTCGACGAAGTGCTCGACCGCACACATGAGATACGGCAATTCGTGCTCCTAACCGATGCCGAACCGGCTCAAAGAGCGTTCTATGAGTCGCGGCGACTGGTCGAGACGCATGACGCCCGGCCGAACGAACTTCGCGCGTTCGTCCGCTTGGCATGACCGCCCGCTGAACGACCCTTGCGGGCATGATTACGCGGGTTCGAGGGCCTGCCAGCTGTCGGCATTTGCACCCCGCTCGTCTGCGGCGTCGAGTTCGGCATGCCAGCAGGGCGGGTGCGACCCGTCGCGGAACTCGCCAGCAGATGCGCGGGTCCCCGTGAACCGAAATCCGAGCTTTCGCGCGACCTGTATCGAGGCTCCGTTGCCGACGATCGCCTCCCACGTCAGCCGACTCGTGACGTTCTCATCGAACAGCCACGCAACAACGACCAGCGCAGCCTCGGTTGCGTAGCCGCGCCCACGATGCGGTGCGCCCAGCCAGAGCCCGAGATCGAACGACGCCGCATCGGGCGCGGTGCGCCGAGCGCCGAGCATCCCGGCGAACTCGCCGTTCTGAGCGCGAATAGCCCAGTTGTATTCGTTGTCACTGGCCCATCCTGCAGGGATCAGCTTCTCGATGAAGAACCGGGCGCTGTCCTCGGTGTACGGTACTGGAACCGGTACATATCGCGTGAGGTCGGGGTCCTGGCAGTAGCCGGTCATTGCCTCGACGTCAGCCGCGGTGGGGACGCTGAGGCTCAGTCGGGTGGTCGTCAGAAGCACCGGTTGCATGACCACACACCAGGCGCCAGCGCGAACGCTGATGGATCGGGTCACAGGCCTGAGGGGAGGGCTGACGAGCGTCACCGATAATCGTCTTGTGAGTTTTGCGCCCGTGTCTCTGGACGATGTTGACGATCTGCGGGGATTCCTGCGCGATGTCGACCTCACGCTAGCCGGCTTGGATGAGCCCACGGTTCAGCTCTGGGTCGAGCGCAATGCCGACGACGACATCATCGGCAGCACGGGTTTCGAGTTGAGCGCGGACCGGAAGCACGCGTTGATCCGCAGCGTCGCGGTGGCACCGCAGCATCGCGCCGCGGGCGCTGGCTCGCGGCTGGCACGGTACGCGATGGATCAGGCGTACGCGGCGGGAGCAACGCGGGCATGGCTGTTTTCACGGCGGTCTGGGCCGTTCTGGCAAAAACTCGGGTTCATGAGTGCCGACCGGGACGAGCTCGCGGCCGCGCTGCCGGACGCGCATCAGGTGCGCCTGTTCGTTGAGAGCGGCCAGCTGGAGCGCGAAGTCGCCTGGTCTCGCACCCTGGGAAGCGACGCCCGCTGAGCGATCCCCCTCCCGCGCCTTACCGATCCATTGGGCCTCGAAACGTCGCGCGTCCGAACGTCGTGGGCCCGGTAGCGTCGACAGCGAAGAAGCTGGAGGACCTGTTGGTGCGAGCGTTCATGACGGACCCGGCGTTGCTGGAGCCTCTCAACGGCCAGCAGTACCTCGTGCTGAGGCCGGCCGGTCGTGTAGCCGAGTTCTACGAGTCCGAACAGGCAAGGTTGAAATCACGACTGCCGACCTCGATCTCCCACCCGCACACGGGACACGTGACTCTGCGCGGCTTCTACGAGCCGACACGAGTCCGCGAACTGAGAGACGCAATCGCCGCCTGGGCGGCCCGGCAGACGCCGATCGAAGTACAGGTTGAGGCCGTCGACGGGTTCCCGACGCCATTCCAGATCTTCATAGCGCGGCTAAACAGGAACACGGCTCTGATCGAGGCGTACGCCGGACTCACCGCAGCGTTGGATGTGACGGACTTCCAGCGCATCGGCGAACTGCCGCTTGAGCAATGGGTCTTTCATGTGTCACTCATCTATTGCGGCGCCTTGAGCAACAGCGACTGGGAAGCGGCGCATGAGAAGCACGCACGCGACGTCCGCCCACGCCCGAGCGAAGTGCTCACCGAAGCCGAGTTCGTCTGGTACGAGAACGGCACCGAGCACGCCGAGACAATCACGCTTAGCGGGAACAGCCGCTGAGTTTTCGGCGCGCTCCCTTCGACGGATCGGAACTGTTCCGACTTGTGCTCGCTCACGGATCGCTCAGCGGGCAGCTACGTTATCCGTGGCGGGACGACGTCTTGGACTCCGAGGTAGTGCGCGAGCGCAAGTTCGACCTCCGCCAGTTGGTCGCGGGTGAGGTAGCCGACCGGGCCGCCGATGACGTAATCGGTGTCGATCGACCGGATCTGGTCGATCAGCAATCGAGTCATTCGCCCGGCGATCCCCAGTGCTGGCCGATGAACGGATGCGCCTGCCGACATCGAGGTCGGGACCACTGTCACGACAGAAAGCGGCAACTGCGTGGGCGAGACGACCAGCCCGAGGCGCCTGCCGCCATGCCCATGGCCGCGGGACTTGCCCAGGTCGACTCGGTAGACGGCGCTTCGGATCACCAGGCTTCCGGCTCTGTGTTGACGTTCTCGTTCTTCAGCGCCTCGGCGTCAGTGCGGAACTGAGTCAGCCACCGCTCGTGGTCGAGCAGCCCCAATGTGCGCCGCAGAGTGTCGGAAGTCGACTCGCCAGGCTTGGCCGCCTCGCGGAGAATGCGCGCGTCGTCGTCAGTGGGACGGAAGCCGATCGACGCAGGCATACGATGATCTTGCTCGATGTACGACAAATGTTGAACGCCGCAGACTTCTCATCAAGCCCGCAACAGGATCGGCTACCGGGCGTCCGCGTCCGCGCACGACGGGGTGCGCACTGCTCGTGGCGTCTCGACGGGTGTGGGGCCGTCGGGTCAGACTGCGGTCATGAGAGCAGTAGCGGCGAGCGAGCCCTGGGGCATCCGGCGATTCTTCGTGTGAAGCCCCGACGGGCACGTCATCAACGTCGCCCAGTGACCCTTCTCGTTTTCGAGAGATCCGCGTGGACGCACCCGCGAGCGGGTGCATGATGGCCGCCGTGGATTGCAATCTGCCGTGGAAGCAGGCGAAGCTGCTACAGATACGGCGTGAGGTTGGTCAATACCACTCGGTAGCCGTCGGGGTTGAGGTGGGCTCCGTCGAAGGTCAGCTCCTTCTTCAGGTTGCCGCGCTCGTCGGCCAGGCCCGCGTTCACGTCGATGAAGCGGAAGCCGAACTCGCGCGAGAGCGCCTCGATCTTGTCCGAGGCGGCCTGAAAGGCAGCGTTTGAGCGGGTCGCGAAGAGCGTTTTCTCGTCCTCGTCGTTTTGGAAGTCGAGCGTGTTGATCGGGTAGTACCTCAGCACGTAGGTCTCGCAGTCGGGCAGGCGCTCGGCGATCTGGCGGAAGATCTCACGCTCGTTGCTCAGGAACTCCTCCTCCGGTACCTGGAACCCGATGTCGTTCGTGCCGATGTTGATGAAGATCTTCGACGGCTCCAACTCGAAGATCTGGGTGTCGATGTGCTTCAGCAGGAAGGCCGTGGTGGTGGCTCGCACGGCGCGGTTGTAGATGTACTTGCCGAAGGCGACCTCGCCCGCCTCCTCCCACTGCTCGATGGGGAAGATCTCCATCAGGCTGGAGCCGACGAAGACGATCTGGCCCCGCCTCGCAGTCTGATTCGCCGCGGCGTACTTCGCGATGAGTGAGGTCTGAAACTCCTCCAACTGCGGGTTCAGCGTCAGTGACTTCGTTTCTTTCGACATGGTGTTTCCCTCTCCGGCACGGGCGGGGATCGCCCAGCGGGCAGTTCCGTCGCCCGTGGCGGAACGCGTGGGCTCCACGGTAGTGCGCAAGGGCGAGTTCCACCTCCACCATTTGGTCGCGGGTGAGGTAGCCGACGGGATCGCCGAAGACATAGTCGGCGTCGATCCCGCGCTGGGGGGATGCGTCAGGCGCTGATGCGCGCGTCGTACTCCGCGCGATGGTGCGTGACGGTGTCCATGTTCTCCTGAGCCCATGACTTGACGCCGCGTACCAGCTCGCAGAGTGAGAGGCCGAGGGTGGTCAACTCGTAGCTCACCGTCACGGGCACGGTCGGGGTCACCGTGCGTCCGATCAGCCCGTCGCGCTCGAGCCGCCGCAGGGTCTGCGTGAGCATCTTGGGGCTCACCCCGGCCAGCACGCGCGCGATCTCGGAGTAGCGCATCCTTCGAGGCTCACCCTCGCCGCCGTCATCCGGCTGGTAGGCGCCGCCATTGTGCAATGCCACGAGCACCAATGTCACCCACTTGTCGGAGATGGTGCTCAGCAGCTTCTGACTCGGACACGCAGCCAGGAACGCGTTGTACTCGGCCTTCGACTTCTCGCGCGCTTGCGCCGCGGTGAGCGTTGTCAACGGAATCCTCCGATCGTGGTGAGCTACGCACCCTGAGGTAACTACTTCCCAACGGGAAGTTACCACCTCAGGATTGACCGAGTCGGCCGCCGGCAGCAGGGCGGCGGCCTCGGACAGGAGGAAGACACATGCCCACCCCAACCTCGCTCCCCGGCGGCAGCTGGATGCTCGGCGACCGGCTCGTGCCACGATTCGGGTTCGGCGCGATGCAGTTGTCCGGCCCCGGCGTAATGGGGCCGCCGCGCGACTACGACGAAGCGCTCGCCGTTCTGCGCAGTGCGGTCGAGGCCGGGATCGCGCATATCGATACGAGCGTCGCCTACGGGCCGCGGACGGTCAACGAGGTGATCCGTGACGCGCTGCACCCCTACCCGGACTCGCTGCTGATCGCGACCAAGGTCGGCGCCGAACGGGACGAGCGCGGCGGATGGCCCACGGCCCGTACACCCGCGGACCTTCGCGCTCAGGTCCGCGAGACTGCAGAGACGCTCGGCGTCGACACTCTCGACCTGGTGAACATGCGCATGGGCGACGCGAACGGTCCGCAGCCCGGCTCGATCGCGGAAGCATTCGAGACGCTCGCCGAACTGCAGCAGGCAGGGCTCATCCGTCACCTTGGCGTCAGCAACGTCACCGCTGCCCAGGTCGAGGAGGCGCGGACGATCGCGCCGATCGTCTGCGTGCAGAACGCGTATAACCTGGCCCACCGTGTGGACGACGACCTCATCGACCAGCTCGCCGTGAACGGCATCGCCTACGTGCCCTTCTTCCCGCTTGGCGGGGGCTACACGCCCTACGTCTCCGCCGGGGTTCCTGCCGTTGCTGCCCGGCATGGGGCGACCGAGAAATCAGTCGCGCTCGCATGGCTGCTGCACCGGTCGCCGAACATCCTCGTCATCTCCGGCACCTCATCGGCCCAACACCTGCGCGAGAACATCGTCGGCGCCGGCCTCGAACTCACGGACGAGGACGTCGCCGAGTTGAACGGACGCGCCGCATGAGCGGCTGGACCGCGCAGCGCCCGCAAGCGGATCCCCTCCTGGGCATACGGGTCATACCGGTTGTATTGGCGTCGTGAAGACCGCGATCTCCCTTCTTGACGACGACTTCGAACGTTTTGAGCGCGTTGCCGCTCGCAATGGGATGAGTCGCTCCGAGTTCTACCGAAGGGCCGGTGCGAAGTTCGCGGAGGAACTTGAAGGAACCAGTGCGCTGACCGCCATAGCCGAGGACGTACTGAGCCTCGCCGGGCAGCCGTCAGGAGACGGCCTGCTGCATGCGGAGTCGCAGCGAGTCATCCAAACGGGTTCAGAGTGGTGATCGCTCGCGGCGATGTCGTCTGGGTGGATCTCGGCGAGCCTTGCAGCTCGCAACCGGCGAAGGTGCGCGCCACCGTCATCTTTCAGGACGACTGGCTGCTAGCGACGTCGATCAACACGGTTCTGCTCATTCCGCTGACCTCGAATCTCGCCCAGGAAGCCTTTCCGGGTAACGTCCTGGTTCCTGCAGTCGCCTCGGGGCTCGACAAAGACTCGGTCGCCCTTGTCACTCGACTCGGGCCTGTCAGCCGCGACTTCCTCCAGCCCTTTTCGGTCGGGCATTTGCCGCCGTACCTCCGGAAAGAGATCAGCGCGGGAGTCCGGCTCGTCACCGGAACCTGAATCGGTGAGCTGATCCACCGGCTTGCGGGCGCTTCGGGTTCAAGGTCGGTGGTTACTGCTATTACGTCTGGTCGAAGTTCGCTGACCCCGGTCCTGGTCGGAGTGCACGCTGAGCGATTCCCTCGCGAAACACGAGCTGTGCCGGCACATTCGCCGCTTGCAGTACCGCCAAGACTTGTTCCCTGATCGAACTGGCGCAGAAGTCGCACGTCGGCGCACGCGAAGCCTGGCGGCTGGAAAACCAGTCGGAGCGATGTGTCAGTTGAGGTACGTGCGGGGGATGCGCGCGTCGACGCGCGTGTGCAGCTCCTCCGGGATGGTGCCGATCGCCTCGGCCCACTGCGTCGACGTGAGCGAGCCCTCCGACCCGTCGCCGAAGATCACCGCCTCGTCGCCGGCCTCAATCGCGGCATCCGACGTGATCACGAGGTGCTCCGGCTCGATACGGATGACAGGCCGTGCGACGCCCCGCACTGCGACGGTCACGCGACCGGCGGCGGTCGACGGCAGCCCATGCCAGGCGCCGACGCCCACGACGGCCTCGCCGTCGGAGACCGCGAGCACGGGCGCCCGCAGCGACGCCGTGGGGGAGATGCCGAGCTCGTCGCCGTAGGGGCCGCCGGCCGGGGCGATGCCGTGGGTGAAGGCGCCCATGCGCACGAGGTCGTAGTCGAACTCGGGTCGCAGGGTGCCCGCCGCGCTCGCCGCGAGGTGCCGCAGCGCGGGGCGCAGCCCGGCGGCGCGGGCTGCGTCGACCGCCTCGTCGAATCGGGTGCGGGCCAGGTCGTCCTCCTCGTCCGAGGCCTCGGCGATATGGCTCCAGATGCCCTCGACGACGAGGCGGCCCTCATCCTCGAGCACGGCCGCGCGGGCGACGAACTCGGCCCACGACTCGCGTCGCACGCCGTTCCGGTTGAGGCCGGTGTCGATCTTGAGGTGAACTCGGGGCACGATCTCGAGGGCGGCGGCCGTCGCCGCGACGGCTTCGAGCACGGCCGGGCTGCCGACACCGAGATCGACACGGGCGCGGATGCCCGCCGCGAGGTTCTCATCGGGCGAGAGCAACCACGAGAACAGCCTCGGGGCCTCGCCCGCGAAGGCGCGCACAGCGAGCGCGGTGCCGAGGTCGAGGCATCCGATCCACTCCACGCCCTGCGCGAGCGCGCGCGTGACGATCGACTCGAGGCCGTGGCCGTATGCGTCGTTCTTCACGACGACCATCAGCTTGGCCGGCGCGACGCGCGCCTGCAGTGCGGCGACGTTGCGCTCGAACGCCGCGAGGTCGATGACGAGGCGGGGGGTCACGAGACGTACCTCTTCTCGAAGCGGGCGGCGACCTGCACGACGAGCTCGGCCGGGTCGAGGCCGGTCACCGCGGCCCAGTCGGCGAGCGTGGGCTCTGCGGGGCCGGTGCCGAGGTAGACGACCGCGTTGCCGACGCCCGCGGGCGCGTCGCCGAGGTCGACGACGCACACGTCCATCGCGACGCGGCCGACGATGGGCAGGCGGCGTCCGTTGATCGCGACCTCGGCCGCGCTGCCGAGCCCGCGCACGACGCCTTGCGCGTAGCCCCCGGTGACGAGCGCCAGCCGCGAGTCGACGGTGGCGCGGTGGATGTATCCGTACGAGACGCCTTCGCCCGCGCGCACCGGCTTCACGTTCACGACGCGGCCGAGCGCGCGCAGCACCGGCTCGCCGCCGCTGCCGGGCAGGCCGTAGAGCTCGCCGCTCGCGAGCGACCAGCCCTCAGGAGCCTCGCCCGTGACCGAGGCGGCGACGACGGTCGCGGACGGGAACGCCGCACGTGCGGCATCCGTCTCGGTGATCGACGTGAGCAGGCCCGTGGCGCCCGCATCGAGCGCGGCGCGCGCCACCTCGACGAGACCGTGGCCGAGCGCGTCGTGTCGCACGTCGGCGAGCAGGGGGAGCGGGGCGGATGCCTGGGCCGCACGGACATTGCGGGCGATCGCGGCCAGGTCGATCACGGCCGTGAGGTCGACGCCGGGGCGGCCGATCGGCATGCTGCGTCCCTTTCCGTCAGAGCGCCCCGAGGGTTCCGGCGCGCTCTGCCAGCCTAACCAGCGGGCTTCTGCTCGGCCGACACCGCCGCGATGACGCGTGCCAGCCCCCACTCGAACGCCCGGTCGACATCGCCGCCCAGCTGGAACCCGCCGGTGAGCTCCATCGCGAGGAATCCGTTCGCCCACGCCGTGACGGTGCGCGCCGCGTCGAGCGCCTCATCCGCGCCGACGAGCCGCGTGGTCGCCTCGATCAGCGGCGCGGCCGAGCGCGCCAGGACGGCGATGTCGGGGCGTGCCTCGGCCGGCACGGAGCCGAAGATCATCCGAAACCCCGACGGATCGTCGTGCGCGAAGGCGCGCAGCTCGCGGGCGAGGTCGGCGATGGCCGCACGAGGGTCTGACTCGATCAGCCCTGCCGCTGACCTGAGGCGCGCTTCGAGCTCGTCGATGGCCGCCTCCACGACGAGCTTGAGCAGCTCGTCGCGACTGCGTACGCGCTTGTATAGCGACGGGGCCCGCACGCCGACCTGGTCGGCGACGGCCTGCATCGTCAGGGCCTCGACGCCCCTGCTCGCGACGATGCGGCGCCCGGCTGCCACGATCTCGGCGGTGGTGGTGCGGCCCGGTGCGGGCATGGCGGCTCCTTTCACGATGGCTATTGCAATTAGCCATGAAGGCTAGTTATCGTAGCCTTCATGGAGATCGTACCTGGCATCCACCGCATCGGAAACGATCTGATCGCGGTCCATTTCATCGTCACCGACGCCGGCGTGACCGTCGTCGACACAGGCCTCGCGGGCCACTATCGCGGGCTGCGCCGCGAGCTCGCCGCCGCCGGCCTCTCATTCGCGGACGTGCGCGGCGTCGTCCTCACCCACGGCGACAGCGACCACACCGGGTTCGCCGAGCGGATCCGGGCGGAGCACCACGTCCCCGTCTACGTGCACGAGGCCGACATCGCCCGCGCCCGCGGGCTCGAGAAGACCTCGCCCGCCTGGGGGCACTGGCGCATCGGGCCCATGCTGCAATTCCTGGGCTACACGATGGCGATGGGCGGCCTGCGTCCCAAGCCTCTCAGTGAGGCAGTCCCCGTGCACGACGGCGATCGGCTCGCGCTGCCGGGCGAGCCGCAGATCGTTGCCCTTCCCGGGCACTCGCCGGGCAGCGTCGCGGTCTACTTCCCGCAGCTTCGCGCCGTGTTCGTCGGCGACGCGCTCACCACGCGCGACGTGCTGACGGCGGCAGGTGGCCCTCGGCCGGCGCCGTTCACCGATGAGCCGGCCGAGGCGGCGGCATCCCTCGATCGCCTGCTCGAACTCGACATCGAGCTCGTGGTCCCCGGTCACGGGGCGCCGTGGCGAGGAGACGCCGCAGAGCTTGTGCGTCTGTACCGCGCCGCGGCGGCGGCCCCGTCGGGCCGCTAGAGCGACATCCCGGTGCCGAGCAGGGCGCCGATGCCGAAGGTGATGCCGAGCGCGATCGCGCCGCCGACCACGACGCGCACCGTCGCCCGCAGCGGGGGAGCGTCGCCGAAGCGCGCCCCGAGCCAGCCGGTCAGGGCGAGCGCGAGCAGCACGGCGCCGAAGGTCACGGGCACCCGCGGCGGCACGGGCACGAGCACGGCGCACAGGAACGGCAGCAGGCCGCCGATGAAGAACGCGACGAGCGAGGCGAGGGCAGCGTGCACGGGGCTCACGTCGTCGTCCTCACCAGCCTCGCCGCGGGCCATGCGCGCGCGGACGGCGTCGCGCTGCGAGCTGACCGAGACGTACTCGCCGAGCGCCATCGAGAGCGCGCCGCCGATCAGCGCGGCCGTGCCCGCGAGCATGATCGGGTGGATCGCGGTGGTCGCGCCCGCGACGCCGATGACGACCGCGGCGACCGACACGATGCCGTCGTTCGCGCCCAGCACGCCGGCGCGCAGCCAGTTCAGGCGGGATGCGAGGCTCTCGGGGGCGACCTCCTGCCCGGGGGTTCCGAGCAGGGCGCGCAGGGGCGACAGCACGTTCGTCATGACCCCATGGAATCACCGTGGCGGCGGCTTGGCTAGCAAGGTGAGGCGAGCCTAAATCCCTGGTCAGAGGCCCAGTTTGCGCCGTGCTGAGCTTAGGCTCACCTATCCTCGGGCCCACGTCACGTGCCCCGCGACGGCGAGTCTGCCGAGCTGGTCGAGGGCGACCACCGAGGCGTCGAACTCCTCGTGCGCCCACCGCGGCCCGGCGGACCCCATCGCGAACACGGTCGTCGCGAGCACATCGGCCACGGTCAGGTCGGTGTCGATCACGGTGACCGAGGACCAGTGAGCGGATGCCTCCCCCGATCGCCCGTCGACGATGTGGGCGCCCCGCTCGTAGCTCCCCGACGTCGCCATCGCGCCCTCGCCGAGCACCACGACCCCGAGCATCCGATTGCCCTGCATCGGATGCCGGATGCCCGCCTGCCACCGGCGCCCTGGTTCCGGCGCGCCGCGGGTGATCAGATCGCCGCCGGCATTGAGGCAGAAATCCGTCGCTCCGCCCGCGACGAGCGCGTCGGCCGCGCGCTGCGCCGCCCAGCCCTTCACGATCCCGTTCGCGTCGAGCGCCCCGTCGCGCCACACCGTGAAGGCGCCGCCGCTCGCGCGCTCGAACGCGTCGGCGAGTTCGAGCACCTCCTGCATTTCTTGGCTCGCCTCGTCGAGGGCCAGCTCGCCGCGGCCGATGCGCGACAGCTCGCTGTCGGCGCGGAAGGGACTGAACCGGGCATCCGCGTCATCGAAGATCTCGAGCGCACGGGCGACGAGCTGGTCGTCCGCCGGGCCGCGCAGATCGAGCAAGACGACCGTGCCCATCACGCGGTGGGTGAGGTTCACGTGTGCGCGTCGATCGCCGACTGGACGCTCGCGAGGTAGCCCTCAGAGGTGTAGGTCGCACCCGAGATCGTGTCGACCTTGGCCGACTGCGAGGCGATGACCTCCTGTGCGAGCAGCGGGGTCGCGTACTGCGTGAGCATCTCGTCGCGGCCGCCGCCGCTCGGCGCCTGCACGACCGTGACGTCGGTGATCTTCGCGCCGTCGAAGGTCACCTTCACCTGCACCGGGCCGAAGCGCGTCTGCTCGACGGAGCCCATGACCGTGTCGCCTGAGCTCGGTCCTGAGCTCGATCTCGGGCTCGAGCCCGACCCTGAGCTCGAGCCCGAGCCGCCCGTGACCGACGTGCTCGAGCTCGTGCCGCCGGCCTCGGCGGCCCCGGTGCCACTGCCCGCGAGCATCCGCCCGGCCACCGTGACCGACAACCCCGCCATGATCGCCGCGAACAGCGCTGTGCCCTGCCACTTGCGGCTCATGCGAAGCTCAGCTCCTCGAACTGCACCCGGCGCTCGGGCACACCGAGCGCTTTGAGGCTCTCGGCGGTCTTCTCGATCATCGCCGGTGGCCCGCATACGAACGCCTCGCGCTGTGCGGCGTCGGGTACGTAGAAGCCGAGCGACTCCGCGTCGAGCGGGTCGAAGCCGAGCTCATCGCGTCGGCCCACGAGGGTGATCACCTGGATGCTCGGCAGACTCGTGAACTCGTCGTAGAACGCGAGATCCTCGGGGCGGCTCGCCCGGTAGATCACGACGACCGACCGCCCCAGCCGCGCGAACTGCTCGGCGAGGCCCCTGATCGGCCCGATGCCCGCGCCGCCCGCGATGAGCAGCACAGCGCCGGCACGCCGCCGTCGCCCGAAGAACCCGCCGAACGGGCCCTCGAGCAGAACCTTCGTACCCGGCCGCAGCGCGCGCAGCCGGCCGGAGTGGTCGCCGAGATCGGCGACGGTGATCCGCAGCAGCCCGTCCGCAGGCACGTTCGAGATGGAGTACGGATGCGCCGAGAGCAGGTGCCCCCATGCGAGGAAGCGGAACAGCATGAACTGCCCCGGCCGCACACTGAGCAGGTCGGGTCGCCGCGAGCGGATCCACACGCTGGTGAGGCGCGCCGACTCCGGCACGACAGAGACGACCTCGAAGCGGTGCTCGGCGAAGCGCATCAGCGGCGTCGCGACGCGCCAGAACACGATGCACGCGGCCGTCGCGACATACATGGCGATCCAGAGACCGCGGGTAAACGGATGCCCCGCGAAGACCGGCCCTGCGCTGATCTGGTGCAGGAAGGTCAGGAAGATCGCGATATACGTGGTGACGTGCGTCCAGTACCACAGCTCGTATGGCAGCAGCCTGCGCAGCGCCTGCGCGCTCAGCAGCCCGGCGAGCAGCAGCACCGCCGTGCCGACGGTCGCCGTGAGCATGTCGGGGTAGAGGTCGAACAGGCCGAGGTAGGCGCCGATCGGGCCGTGCCCGCTCGTGATCCACTGGCTCAGCGTCATAAAGCACACGTGGGCGAGCACGAGGAAGAGCGTGGCGGCCCCGACCACTGTGTGCCACCCGACGAGCCGGTCGAGTCCGATCAGCCGTTCGAGCCAGGGCACGCGGGCGATGAGCAGCAGCTGCACGCAGACCAGGTACGAGCCGATCATTCCGGCCAGCTCGGCGATGGCGGTGGCGAGCGCCGGCGCAGAGGCGGTCACGACCGCCGTCGGCCACCACAGCGCGACGACGGCGACGGCCCCGGCGATCGCCAGCAGAGTCACTGCGCCACGTTTCATGAGCAGAACTTACGAGTGCCGAGTCAAAGATTCTTATGAGGAACGGCTGTGCCCCATAATTCGGCGATGCTGCGCGTGGCGTTTCCACACGCGGCGATACTGGCTGGATGACCGAGAGCCAGCTCGACGCCTTCGCCGCCGCCATGTCCGAGGTCCTCGACCGCTGTGTGTGGAGTCAGCGCGAGACCCACGAGAGCCTCGTGCCCTACCTCATCGAGGAGAGCTACGAGCTCGTCGAGGCGATCGAGTCCGGCACGCGGGACGACCTGCTCGAAGAACTCGGCGACGTGCTCTGGCAGGTGGTCTTCCACGCCGAGATCGCACACCGCACCGAGGCCGAGGGCTTCGATGTGCAGGACGTCGCGGCGAACGTGCGCGACAAGATGGTCCGCAGGCATCCGCACGTCTTCGCCGGTGCGGTCGCCGAGACCCCCGAGGACGTCGTGCGCCTCTGGACGGCCGCCAAGAAGGCCGAGAAACATGATCGGAAGAGCGTGCTCGACGGCATCCCCCGCTCCCTGCCGGCGCTCGCGCTGGCTGACAAGACGATCGGCCGCGCCGCGTCCGTGGGAGTCGAGACGGATGCCGCACCGCAGCTCTTCTCGAACGAGGAGGAGCTTGGCGACCAGCTCCTCGCCATCGTCGCCGCGGCCCGCGCCCAGGGCCTCGACGCCGAGCGTGCCCTCCGCGCCCGGGTGCGCACTCTCGCCGCAGAGGTCGCGGCGGCGGAGCCTGCTCGATGAGCTCGCCGCCCCGCCGCGTGCGCTACTGCGATCCGTATTGCGCTACTCGGATCCGAGTAGCGCACCCGGGATTTGAGTAGCGCACGCGAGCACGTGGCGCGCTACGCGGCGACCGCGGCGCCTGTGCCGGTCTGCTCCGCCTCGCGGCGGCGATGACCAGGCAGGAAGAGCACCGACACGAGCAGCACGATCGCCACGACGAAGATCGCCGTGTAGACGAGGTGCATGGCGTGCGCGAGCCCCGGCCCCTCGGGGACCCCCGCCGCCGTCAGCGTCACGCGGGAGTTCACGACGGCGCCGAAGATCGCGACGCCGATCGCCGAGCCCATCGAGCGGGCGAACATGTTGGTCCCGGTGACGGCGCCGCGCTCGTGGTACTCGGCCGACGACTGGGCCGCGATCAGCGACGGCACGGCGGTGAATCCCATGCCCGCTCCGATGATGAAGCAGAACAGCGCGACCAGCCAGATCGACGAGTGCTCGCGCAGCATGAGCGTCAGCCCTGCGCCCAGCACGACGAGCAGCGAGCCGATCACCGAGGTGACCCGGAAGCCCCAGCGCAGGTACAGGCGCCCCGCCTGCGACGCGGCCGCAGGCCAGCCGATCGTGAGCGCGGCGAGGGCGAGGCCGGCGATGAGAGCGCCGAAACCGAGCACGTTCTGCGCGTAGATCGGCACGTACGTCGACAGGCCCAGCACGACGACGCCGATCATGAGCGAGGCGATGGTGGACGCGGCGACGACCCGGCGCTTCAGCAGCGCGAGGGAGAAGATCGGATGCTCCACCCGCAGTTCGACGTACACGAAGCCGGCGATCAGCGCCGCAGCCAGGATGAAGATCCCGATGCCGAGCGCGGAGCCCCACGCCCATGCCTGGCCGCCTTCGAGCAGGCCGAGCAGCAGCAGCGTGGTGCCGCCGGCGAGCAGCACCGCACCGAGGTAGTCGATCGGCTCCCGCTCGGAGGCCGCACGCTTCTCGTGGTACGAGCGCCACAGCATGAACACGGCGACGGTGCCGAGGGGGATGTTGATCCAGAAGATCCAGCGCCAGATGCCGAGTTGGGCGAACACGCCGCCGAGCGTCGGCCCGACGACCGAGGCGATCGCCCACACCGAGGCGAGGTAGCCCTGCACCTTGGCGCGCTCCTGCAGCGTGTACAGGTCGGCGGTGATCGTCATCGACACGGGCATGACGGCGCCGGCGCCGAGTCCCTGGATCACGCGGGCGCCGATCAGCACCGGCATCGACCAGGCGGCGCCGCACAGGATCGAGCCGAGCACGAACAGCGCGACGCCGAACAGCAGGGTGTTCTTGCGACCGAGCACGTCGGCGAGCCGCCCGTAGATCGGCACGACGACGGCCTGCGCGAGCAGGTAGACGGAAAAGAGCCAGGGCAGCTGCTGGAAGTGCCCGAGATCCTTCGCGATCGACGTCGAGGCGGTCGCGATGATCGTGGAGTCGAGTGCGACGAGGCCTGTCGCGAGCATTTGAGAGAGAAGCACCGGACCGCGTTCTGAGCGCAGCCCGACCCCGGAAGATCGTTCAGGCATATGAACTACAAGCCATCGTCGCTCCTGGGGTATTCCCGTCCAATGGCAGGATTGCCTTATGGCCCAAGACGTGAACCCGCCTCGTGGCATGCGCGACTTCCTTCCGGCTGAGAAGGCGAAGCGCGAGCGTCTCCTCTCCATCATTCGCTCGCAGTACGCGGCCCGCGGATTCGAGGAGATCGAGACGCCGGTCGTCGAGGACTCCGCCCGGCTGCATTCGGGCCTCGGCGGCGACAACGAGAAGCTCGCCTTCGGCATCCTCAAGCGAGGGCTCGACACCGACGATGTGAGTGCGGCTGCGGCATCCGGCGATCTGTCCGCCCTCACCGACCTGGGCCTGCGCTTCGACCTGACCGTGCCGCTCGCGCGCTTCTACGCGACCAACCGCGCCAAGCTTCCGGGCGTCTTCAAATCCATCCAGATCGCGCCGGTCTGGCGCGCCGAGCGTCCGCAGAAGGGCCGCTACCGCCAGTTCGTGCAGTGCGACATCGACATCATCGGCGAGCCCGGCATCCTGGCCGAGGTCGAGCTGATCACCGCGACCGCCGCGACGCTCACCGCCCTGGGGCTGGCCGGCTGCCGCATCCGCATCAACCACCGCGCGATCCTGAAGCACCTGATCGCGTCGTGGCGGATCGGGCCGAAGCAGGCCGATCGCGCCCTCATCACGATCGACAAAGAGGACAAGATCGGCGTCGACGGCGTGGTCGCCGAGCTCGTCGCCCTCGAGCTGCTCGCGCCAGAGCTCGCCGACCAGGCCCGTGCCGATCTGGCCGAGCTCGCCGACGACGGCTGGAACCTCGTGGGCGAGAACGCACCGGCCTGGCTCGACGCGGACGCCTATGCGCAGCTGCGCGAGATCCGCGACGCGGTGAAGGCGGCGGCCCCCGACGTGCCGCTGATCTTCTCGCACAACCTGGTGCGCGGCATGGGCTACTACACGGGCGCGATCTTCGAGATCCAGCACCCCGAGTTCAGCTCGTCGCTCGGCGGCGGCGGGCGTTACGACGGCATGATCGGGCGATTCGCGGGCACGGATGCCCCGGCCGCGGGCTTCTCGATCGGATTCGAGCGCATCGTCGACCTCCTTCCCGACGACGAGGCCGCCGCCCGCGACGCCGTCGTGCTGCTGCACGACAAGGACGTTCCCCCCGCGACCTTGATCACGCTTCAGACGGCGCTCGTCGCCGACGGCAAGCGGGTGCGTCTCGAGAAGCGCACCAAGAACGTCAAGGCGCTGCTGGCGCGCGCCGCGGAATCCGGCTACGGCTCCGTCGCCAACGTGAACGCCGACGCTGCGTCGGTCGCCGAGCTCGAGTTCCGCCCGTTGTCGTGACCAAGCGGGGCTCGCCGTCGACTGACCTGTCAACGTTCGCGACCTCGGCGGCCTGCGCCGCCGCGACGGCTCCCGGACGCCGAGCGGCGTGTTCCTCCGTTCGGAGAATGTGGATCGGGTGACGGATGCCGGTTGGCAGCAGCTCTTCGAAGCCGGTGTCCGCACCGGTCGTATTGGCGAAAAACTTCCGGGTAACGGCTGAAGTCCTGCTTTCCTGCGCCACCCCGCCCCTCACTAAAGTTGAACCGAACCCCAGCAGAAGGAGAACACTGTGGCTGCTATCGAGGCCGTTGGCGCTCGCGAGATCCTGGATTCCCGCGGCAACCCGACCGTCGAGGTCGAGGTGCTGCTCGACGACGGGACCGTGTCCCGCGCCGCTGTCCCGTCCGGTGCATCCACCGGCGCGTTCGAGGCGTACGAGCTGCGTGACGGCGACAAGGGCCGCTACCTCGGCAAGGGCGTGACCAAGGCCGTCGATGCCGTGCTCGACGTGCTCGGGCCGGCCATCGAGGGCGTCGAGGCCACCGAGCAGCGCGTCATCGACGCCACCCTGATCGAGGCAGACGGCAGCGACAACAAGTCGAGCCTCGGCGCCAACGCGATCCTCGGCGTCTCGCTCGCCGTCGCTCGCGCCGCAGCCGACTCGGTCGACCTGCCGCTCTATCAGTACGTCGGCGGCCCGAACGCGCACGTCCTGCCCGTCCCGCTGTTCAACGTCATCAACGGCGGCGAGCACGCCGACAACGGCATCGACTTCCAGGAGTACTTCCTCGCGCCGATCGGCGCCGAGAGCTTCGCGGAGTCGCTGCGCTGGGGTGCCGAGACCTACCACGTCCTCAAGGGCGAGCTGAAGGCGGCGGGCTTCTCGACCGGCCTCGGCGATGAGGGCGGCTTCGCCCCCGACCTGCCCAGCAACCGCGAGGGACTCGACTTCCTCATCAAGGCGATCGAGAAGGCCGGCTTCACCCCCGGCACCGACATCGCCGTCGGCCTCGACGTGGCCGCGACCGAGTTCTTCTCGGACGGCGTCTACAAGGTCGAGGGCAAGGACTGGACGGCGGAGCAGCTCATCGGCTACTTCGAGGGACTCGTGAACGACTTCCCCATCGTGACGATCGAGGATGCCCTCGCCGAGGACGACTGGGACAACTGGAAGGCCTTCACCGAGGCGCTCGGCGGCAAGGTGCAGCTCGTCGGCGACGACCTGTTCGTCACCAACCCGACCCGGCTCGCGAAGGGCATCGACCTCGGCGTCGCCAACTCGCTGCTCGTCAAGGTGAACCAGATCGGCACGCTGACCGAGACGCTCGACGCCGTCGAGCTCGCGCACCGCGCCGGCTACACCACGATGTTCTCGCACCGCTCGGGCGAGACCGAGGACACCACGATCGCCGACCTGGTCGTCGCCGTGAACTCGGGCCAGATCAAGAGCGGCGCCCCCGCCCGCAGCGAGCGCGTCGCGAAGTACAACCAGCTGCTGCGCATCGAGGAGGAGCTCGGCGACGCCGCGATCTTCGCCGGCGCGAAGGCGTTCCCCCGCTTCGGCAAGTAAGAGGGTTCTTTCAGGAGGCGCGCCGTCCGAGTGGGGCGGCGCGCTTCTGTGCCTCGCCTACGCTCGGGATCATGTCGACCGCCCGTCCCAACACCGTCAACGCGCGGGGCTGGCTGCGCGGCATCCGATTCTCCTGGTTCGCGGTCGTCATGTTCGGCGTGATCGTGCTCGCGGTGCTCGTGCTCGCGCCGACGATCCGCATGTACGCGACCCAGCAGCAGCAGATCTCGAAACTGCAGCAGCAGAACGCGGCGCAGAAGGCCGAGGTCGACAAGCTCAACACCCAGATCAAGGACTGGGACGACCCCGACTACATCAAGGCGCAGGCGCGCGACCGGCTGCTCTACGTGATGCCGGGGGAGACGAGCTACCTGATCATCGACGACCTGCCGCCTGCACCGCAGACAGCGCCGAAGAAGGTCAGCACGAAAGTGCAGCAGCAGGACGGCGACTGGTCGGCGACGCTGCTGCGGTCGATCCTCGAGAAGCCGGCGGCGGCCGCGAAGCACTGAGCGTGCACCCCTGAGAGAATGGGCCGATGACCACTCCTCCGTTCGAGCCCGCCGGCGACCGTGACATCGCCATCGTCTCGGCGCAGCTCGGCCGGCCCGCCCGCGGGGTGCTCGGCATCGCCGCGCGCTGCGCCTGCGGCAACCCGACGGTCGTCGCGACGGCACCGCGTCTGCCCGGCTCCGGCACGCCCTTCCCCACGCTGTACTACCTGAGCCACCCGGCTGCCACCGCGGCGATGTCCCGGCTCGAGGCAGAGCACGTCATGGTCGAACTGCAGGACCTCTTGGCGACGGATGCCGAGGTGCAGGCCGCCTATCAGAAGGCTCACGAGGCATACCTCGCCGATCGCGAGTCGATCGAGGTCGTCGAGGAGATCAGGGGATTCTCCGCAGGGGGCATGCCCGCCCGCGTGAAGTGCCTGCACGCCCTCGCGGCGCACGCTCTCGCCGCCGGCCCAGGGGTCAACCCGATCGGCGATCTGGCCCTGCAACGTGGGAATTGGTCCCCTGCTGTCTGCGAATGCGCCGATTACGGCGTCTGATCGGCCGCCTGTAGGCTAGAGGCACACTTTGTCCTCCGAGGAGTCGCTGAACTGTGCCCAAGATCCTGATTGTCGGCGGTGGCTACGCCGGTTTTTACACCGCGTGGAAGCTGGAGAAATCCCTTCGTAAGGGCGAGGCAGAGGTCACTCTGATCGATCCGCTGCCCTACATGACGTACCAGCCCTTCCTCCCCGAGGTCGCCGCGGGCTCCATCGACCCGCGCTACGCGGTCGTCAACCACCGCCGCCACCTCAAGACGACCAAGCTGATCTCCGGCCGCGCGACGTACATCAACAACGCCGAGAAGAAGGTCACCGTCACCCCGCTCGTGGGCGAGCCCTTCGACCTCGAGTACGACCAGGTCGTCGTCACGGCGGGTGCGGTGAGCCGCACCTTCCCGATCCCGGGTGTTGCGGACCTGGCCTACGGCCTCAAGAACATCGAAGAGGCCGTCGGCGTGCGCGATCGCCTCATCACCAACTTCGACAAGGCGGCGATGCTGCCCAAGGGCGACCCGCGCCGCGAGCGCCTGCTGACCGTCACCGTCGTGGGCGGCGGCTTCGCCGGCATCGAGGCGTACGGCGAGCTGCGCTCGGTCGCCTCGGCGCTGCTCAAGGTGTACCCCGAGATCGACTTCGAAGAGACGAAGTTCCACCTCGTCGAGGCGATGGGCCGCATCATGCCCGAGGTGTCGCTGGAGACCAGCCACTGGGTCGTCAACCGCCTCGCCGAGCGCGGCGCTCCGATCCACCTCGACACCCAGCTCAAGAGCGCAGAGGGCGGGCGCATCGAGCTGTCCAACGGCGATGTCTTCGAGTCCGACCTCATCGTCTGGACCGCCGGCGTCATGGCGAACCCCGTTGTGACCCGCAACACCGACCTGCCGATTGAGGCGCGCGGCCGCATCACGACCAATGCGTCGCTGCGCGTCATCGACGCCGACGGCGACGTCATCGAGGGCGCCTGGTCCGCGGGTGATGTGGCGGCTGTGCCCGACCTGACCGGCAAGGGCGTCGGCGGCTTCTGCGTGCCGAATGCTCAGCACGCCGTCCGCCAGGCCAAGCGCCTCGCCAAGAACCTCATCGCGGTGCTCCGCGGCGAGGAGCCCGTCGACTACATCCACAAGAGCCTGGGCGCCGTCGCCGGCCTCGGCCTCAACGACGGTGTGTTCCAGTCGGGCAACTTCGCGCTCAAGGGCTACATCGCCTGGCTCGCGCACCGCGGCTACCACGGCCTCGCGATGCCGACGTGGGAGCGCAAGTGGCGCGTGATCTTCGGCTGGATCGGCAACTTCCTGCTTGGTCGCGACTTCGAGACGCTCGCGCTCGTGCAGCAGCCGCGCGCCAACTTCGAGGAGTTCGCGTCGCGTCCGAAGCCCGCCGCCCCCGCGGTCGAGGCGCCGGCTGCGCCCGCGGCTGCCGACGCTGAGACTTCCGCGCCCGCGGCGGACGCCGCCCCGGCTGCGCCGAAGCGCGCGCCGCGCAAGACCGCTGCGCAGAAGGCTGCAGAGGCAGAGGCTGCGGAGACCGAGAAGGCCGAGACGCCTGCCGAGTAGGCATCCGTTTTTTGCTAGCAGAATCGGGCTCGTCCTTCGGGGCGGGCCCGATTCGCCGTCTAGCCTGATTCAGACACGCCCCCGTAGCCCAATTGGCAGAGGCAGCCGACTTAAAATCGGCCAAGTGCCGGTTCGAGCCCGGCCGGGGGTACCCGCGCAGCATTGACATCGGCGCGCCAGCCCATATGCTCTCTCCAACTGGGACAAATGTCCCAGTCCACCTCAAGGGAGGCATCCGTTGGCCCACATACCCGCCAATGAGCGGCGCGAGGCGCTCATCGCGGCCGCCCTGCGCGTGGTCGCGCGTGACGGCATCGCGGGGGCGACCACCCGGGCGATCGTCGCCGAGGCGGGTATGCCGCTCGCGAGCTTCCACTACGTCTTCGCCTCGCATGACGAGCTCATGGCCGAGCTCGTACAGCGCGCGGTGAACGAGGAGTATCGCGCGATCGCGCCGCTGTTGGGTTCGGACGTGACGGATGCCGCACTCGGCGACCTCGTCTACGCCGGGCTCCAGCGCTACCTCGACTCGGTCAAGGCCGAGCCCGAGCGGGAGCGCGCGATGCTCGAGCTGACCCAGTACGCGCTGCGCGACGAGCGCACCGCGCACCTCGCCCGGCTGCAATACGAGCGCTACACCGAGCTCGTGCAGATGGCGCTCGAGGCGGCGGCCGGGCGCACCGGATGGCGCTGGAATACGCCGCTGGTCGAGGTGGCCCGCATGGTCGTCGCCCTCGCCGACGGCATGACGATCTCGTGGCTCGTGCGTCGCGACGACACCGAGGCGCTCGCGCTCGCGCGATCAGCGGCGCGCGCGGTGGAGGCGCACGCCGCCGCGCCCGTGGCGGCGGGCACGCAGGGCGCCGCATCATGAGCGAGACCACGGCGGCACCGAGCCGCACCGAGCCGCTCACCCCGGTGCCCGGTCGGTGGATCGCGCTGTTCGCCACGGCGTGGCTCGGGGTGTGGCTGGCGCAGCTCACGCCGATCCAGCTGCTGCTTCCTGCGCAGATCGAGACCGAGCTGCACAGCGGCTACTGGGTCGACAACGTGCTGTGGTTCGGTGTCGTCTCGGGCATCGCCGGGTTGTGCGCGATCGTCGCCTACCCGCTTACGGGTGCTCTCAGCGACCGCACCGCGAGCCGTTTCGGCCGCCGCCGCCCGTGGGTCGCGGGCGGCGCGCTGCTGTTCGCCCTCGCGCTCTTTGCCCTCGGCGCGCAGACGACCATGGCAGGCATCGCGGTCTTCTGGGCGCTCACTCTCACGGGCTTCTGCGTGCTGACGGCCGCGCTCACCGCGATGATCTCCGACCAGGTGCCGGTCGGCCAGCGCGGCTACGTCTCCGGGTGGATGAGCGCCCCGCAGGCGATCGGCGTGATCCTCGGCCTCGTGCTCGTGACGATCCTCGGGCTCGGTGCCTTCGGCGGCTACGCGCTTGCGGCGGTCGCGCTCCTCGTGCTCGTCGCCCCGTTCCTGCTCGTCATCCCCGACCCGCGGCACATCTCCCGCGGCCTGCCGCCGCTCACGCCCCGCCACATCGTCGGCTCGCTGTGGATCTCGCCCAAGGCCCACCCCGACTTCGGCTGGACCCTGCTCTCGCGCGTGCTCGTCAACCTCGGCAACGCACTCGGCACGGGCCTGCTGCTCTACTTCCTCGAGTTCGGACTGCACGACCGCAATGCCGAAGACGACCTCATCCCGATCGTCCTCGTCTACATGGTGTTCGTGATCATCGCGTCGCTCGTGCTCGGTCGGGCATCCGATCGCCTGCAGCGCCGCAAGCTGTTCGTCTTCGTCGCAAGCGTGGTGCAGGCGCTGGCGGCGGTGCTGCTCGCCGCCTTCCCCTCGATGCCGATGACCTACGTCGGCGCCGCGCTGCTCGGCCTCGGCTACGGCTGCTTCCTCGCGGTCGATCAGGCGCTCGCGACGCAGGTGCTTCCTGACCCCGAGAGCCGCGGCAAGGACCTCGGCATCATGAACATCGCCTGGGCCATCCCGCAGGCGTTCGGCCCGCTGCTCGGCGGCATCGTGGTCTTCTGGCTGGGCGGATTCACCGGCCTGTTCATCCTCGCCGGCCTCGCCGCCCTCGGCGGGGCGTTCGCCGTCGCACGCGTGAGGAGCGTCGCATGATCGACCTTTCGGCGGCCCCCGCCGCGCAGCCCTGGCTCACTCCCGCCGAATACTGGCAGGGATTGACGGATGCCACGAGCCGGCTCGACCCGCCCTACGGCGTCATCCACCTCGGAGCGCTCGCCCACAACACCCACGACATGCTGCGGCGGGCCGGCGGCAAGCCGATCCGCGTCGCGTCGAAGTCGGTGCGGGTGCGCGAGGTGCTCGACGCCGTGCTCGCACTGCCCGGCTACGAGGGGGTGCTGGCGTACACGCTGAGCGAGGCGCTGTGGCTCGCGACGGATGCCGGCCCCGATCGCACCGGCATCCGCGACGTCGTCGTCGGCTATCCGACCGCCGAGCGCGCCGCGATCGCCCGGCTCGCCCGCGACCCGGAGCTCGCCGCGCGCGTGACCCTGATGGTCGACTCCGTCGCGCAGCTCGACCTTGTCGACGCCGTCGTCGCGCCCGCCGAGCGCGAGCCGATCCGCATCGCCCTTGAGCTCGACGCCTCGTGGGACGGTCCCGCCGGTCACATCGGCGTGTGGCGCTCGCCCGTGCACACGCCCGCGGCGGCGCGCGCGCTCGCCGCGCACGTCGCCCGGCGGCCGGGCTTCGCCCTCGTTGGCATGATGTCCTACGAGGCGCAGATCGCGGGGCAGGCCGACGACCCGGCCGGGCGGCCCGCATTCGCGCAGACCGTGCGCTGGATGCAGCGCCGCTCGAAGGCCGAGCTGCTCGAGCGGCGCGCGCTCGCCGTCGCCGCGGTGCGTGAGCTCGCCGAGCTCGAGTTCGTGAACGGCGGCGGAACGGGCTCGCTCGAGTTCACCTCGGAGGACCCGTCGTGCACCGAGATCGCGGCCGGCAGCGGGCTGTTCGGCGGTCACCTCTTCGACAACTACCGCGGATTCGCGCCGGCGCCCGCGACCGCGTTCGCGCTGTCGGTCGTGCGCCGGCCCAAGCGCGCGACGGCGACGGTGCTCGGCGGCGGCTGGATCGCGTCCGGCCCGCCCGGAGCCGATCGGATGCCGCGGCCGGTGTGGCCAGAAGGCCTCGAGTTCGCCCCGCGCGAGATGGCGGGGGAGGTGCAGACGCCGCTGTCGGGCGCCGCGGCCGAGGCGCTGCGCGTGGGCGACCGGGTGTGGCTCCGGCACACGAAGTCGGGCGAGCTCTCCGAGCACCTGAACGAGTTCGCGCTCGTGGGGGAGCAGGGCGTCGTCGGCACGACCCCCACCTACCGCGGCGAGGGAAAGGCGTTCCTGTGAGCGTCGCTGCGCCGCCTCGTCCGAACGTCTTCCGCGCAGCGGAATGGCGCAACTGGTCTCGCACGGAATCCGTGCGTCCTATCCGCGTCGAGACCCCCGACAGCCCCGAGGCCGTGCAGCGCGCCGTGCAGGCCGCTGCGCACCAGGGCCTCACGATCAAGGCGATCGGCGCCGGACACTCCTTCACGGGTATCGCGGTCGCCGAGGGTGTGCAGCTGCTGCTCGACCGGCTCTCCGGCGTGATCGCCGTCGACGAGGCATCCGCCCGCGTCACCCTGGCAGCCGGCACCCGGCTGCACCAGCTGCCGCGCCTGCTCGCGCCCTACGGACTCGCCCTGCAGAACATGGGCGACATCGACCGGCAGTCGATCGCCGGGGCGACGAGCACGGGCACGCACGGCACGGGCGGCTCCTTCGGCGGGCTCGCGACGCAGATCGTCGCTTTCACCCTCGTCACCGGTGCGGGCGAGCTGCTGCGCATCTCCGAGACCGAGAACCCCGAGCTGCTGCCCGCCGCGCGGCTCGGCCTCGGCGCGCTCGGCATCCTCGTCGATCTCACCCTGCAGTGCGTGCCCGCGTTCACGCTGCAGGCGGTCGAGCGGCCCGAGCCGCTGCCCGAGGTGCTCGACGGCTATCTCGAGCGCTCGGCGCGGGAAGACCACTTCGAGTTCTACTGGTTCCCGCATACGCAGTATGCGCTGACGAAGACGAACACCCGGCTGCCGCGCGACGCACCCCGGCATCCGCTCAATCCCGTGGGCCGCTGGTTCGACGACGAGGTGACCGCGAACGGCTTGTACCGTGCGCTGTGCGCGCTCGCGACCGTGACGCCGGCGATGATCCCGAGCGTCAACCGGCTCGCACAGCGGCTCACCGGCAACCGCGATTTCACGGATGCCTCGCACAAGGTCTTCGTCACGAATCGCTCCGTGCGCTTCCGCGAGATGGAGTACGCTCTGCCGCGCACGGCGGTGCCCGACGCGCTGCGTGAGCTCGACCGGCTGATCGAGCGGCGCGGCTGGCGCATCTCCTTCCCCGTCGAGGTGCGCTCGGCGGCCGCTGACGACAACTGGCTGTCGACCGCCTCCGGGCGCGAGACCGGCTACATCGCGGTGCACCGCTACTACCGCGAGACGCGACCCGACCAGCTCGAGTACTTCACCGAGGTCGAGAAGATCATGGTCGCGGCGGGCGGCCGCCCGCACTGGGGCAAGCTGCACACGCGAGACGCCGCCTATTTCGCCGATGCGTACCCCCGCTTCGCCGACTTCCTCGCGGTGCGCGACCGCCTCGACCCTGGGCGCCTGTTCCGGAATCCGTATCTCGATCGCGTTCTCGGACTGTAGAGAACGGATGCCGCACTCCGACCATCTCGTGATTGAAAGGCGGCGACCATGGCCGAATTCCTGATCCTGATCTATGGGGACGACGAGAAGTGGGGGCAGCGCACCGAGGCGCAGCTCGAGCAGCTGGATGCCGCGCACCGCGCGTTCCAGGCCGGCGGCGCGCTCGCCTCGGGCGAGCTCGATGCGCCGGAGATGGCGAAGACCATTCGCGGCGCGCTCGTCACCGACGGCCCGTTCGCCGAGTTCAAGGAGGTGCTCGGCGGCTTCTATGTGATCGAGGCGGCTGACGTCGACGAGGCCGTCGCCCGCGCCTCCGGCCTTTACGAGACGCACGAGCCCCACGCGCGGATCGAAGTGCACCCGCTCATCCAGCACTAGGTCGGCCGCCGCCCTTCACCTGCGCTGGACGGTCACCGCTGTGCCGCGCACACGTCGATCTGACGCTGCGGTGACCGTCTGGAGCAGTTAGGCGCGTGACATCCGTCCGTCGTACCCCGAGGTAGCATGGCGCGCAAGACAGGCGGTCGAAGAAGATCGGTGGAGCAGGTGGGCGATGACGGTCGATGACGCCGGCGAGTGGCTCGCGCTTCCCGGGCGCGGAGGCCCGCGTGGCGTCGTGCTCGACTCCTGGCGTCGTGCGCGCGAGCGCCGGCTCGACCCCGAGAGCGTGCTGCCGGCACTCGAGTTCGACTCAGACCTCGAGGACTACCGCAGCAGCCACCGTCTCGCCGCGGTGATGCCGCTGATCCGGCGGCTGCTCGTGCGCGACGTCGACGGCGAGGGGCTGCTCGTCGCGGTGGGGGACGAGAACGGGCGGCTGCTCTGGGTCGAGGGTGACGCCGCGGCGCGGCAGCGCGCTGAGCGCATGCTCTTCGTCGCGGGCGCCAACTGGGCGGAGGACCGCGTCGGCACGTCGGCTCCTGGAACCGCGCTGACGCTCGATCACGGCATCCAGATCCATGACACCGATCATTTCGACACCATCGTCCACGGCTGGAGCTGCACGGCCGTCCCGATCCACGATCCGGAGACGCGCCGCATCCTCGGCGTCCTCGACATCACGGGGGATGCCCGCGCCATCGCCCCCTTCACCCTGCCGCTGCTCGAGGCGACGGCGGCCGCGGCCGAGTCCCAGCTGCTCGCTCAACGGCTCGCGCAAAGACCTCCGATGGTTGAGGAGCCGCATCGCGGTGTCTCGAAACCATCTCAGCAGGCTTCGAGACGCGCTGCGCGCTCCTCAGCCGTCGGGGTCGCCCCGGTCCTCCGCGTTCTCGGCCGAGACACCGGCGAACTCGACCTCGGCGGCCGCATCACCCCGCTGAGCACCCGGCACGCGACGATCCTGGCCCTGCTCGCCTGGCACCCGCAGGGCCTCTCGTCCGAGGCGCTCCGGGAGCTCGCGTATGCAGAGGGCGCGGCCGAGGTGACCCTGCGCGCCGAGCTCGTCCGGCTGCGCCGCCTGCTCGCGCAGGCCGCTCCTGAGCTCACGATCGAGGCGCACCCCTATCGGCTGTCGAAGCGGCTCGAGCTCGATGCGCATCAGGTGCTGGCGCTGCTCGACCGCGGCGCGCACCGGGTCGCGCTCGCCGCCTACGCGGGCCCGCCGCTGCCGGGAAGCGCGGCCCCGGGCATCGCCGACATTCGCGAGGTGCTGCGGCGGCGCCTGAGGGAGGCGCTGCTGACGGATGCCGCGGCCGACGTGCTCCTGCAATACGCCGCGACCCCGGAAGGCGCCACGGACGTCGCCGTGCTGCGCGAAGCGCTTCGCCAGCTGCCGCCGCACTCGCCGAAACGGGCGGCCGTCGTCGAGAGGCTCGAAGTGCTCGAGCGCTGACCGGCGCAACGCGTTGCAACGTCCTCCTTCCTAGGCTGGCCGCGTCAGACAGAGCAGTCAGACAAGGAGAAGACATGACCATCGTCGACAAGCCGGTCGAGGCCGAGGTGCAGGCGCCGGCATCCACCGTCTACGCCGCCCCGAACACCCCGGGCGCGGCCGTCAACTACCGGCCCCGCTATGACAACTTCATCGGCGGGAAGTATGTGCCGCCGGCATCCGGCCAGTACTTCGAGAACGTCACACCGGTCACCGGCAAGCCGTTCACCGAGGTCGCGCGCGGCACCGCGCCCGATGTCGACGCAGCGGTCGAGGCAGGGTGGCGGGCATTCCAGAGCTGGGGCAAGACCTCGGTCGCGGAGCGCGCGCTGCTGCTGAACCGCATCGCCGACCGCATGGAGCAGAACCTCGAGCTGCTCGCCGTCGCCGAGACCTGGGACAACGGCAAGCCGATCCGCGAGACGCTCGCCGCCGACCTTCCGCTCGCGATCGACCACTTCCGCTACTTCGCCGGTGCGATCCGCGCGCAGGAGGGCGGCATCTCGGAGATCGACCACGACACGGTCGCCTATCACTTCCACGAGCCGCTCGGCGTCGTCGGGCAGATCATCCCGTGGAACTTCCCGCTGCTGATGGCGACGTGGAAACTCGCGCCGGCGCTCGCCGCGGGGAACTGCGTCGTGCTGAAGCCCGCTGAGCAGACCCCGGCGTCGATCCACGTGTGGCTCGACCTCGTGAAGGACCTGATCCCCGACGGCGTGCTCAACATCGTCAACGGCTTCGGCATCGAGGCGGGGGCGCCGCTGGCGCAGCATCCCCGGATCCGCAAGATCGCGTTCACCGGCGAGACCACGACGGGCCGCCTGATCATGCAGTACGCGACCCAGAACCTGATCCCCGTCACGCTCGAGCTCGGCGGCAAGAGCCCGAACATCTTCTTCGAGGACGTGGCGGCGCAGCACGACGCGTTCTACGAGAAGGCGCAGGAGGGGTTCGGATTCTTCGCGCTGAACCAGGGGGAGGTGTGCACCTGCCCGTCGCGAGCGCTCGTGCAGAGCTCGATCTACGACGGCTTCGTCTCAGATGGCCTGGCCAGGGTCGCCGGGTTCAAGCAAGGCAACCCGCTCGACCTCTCGACGCAGGTCGGCGCGCAGGCGTCCAACGACCAGCTCGAGAAGATCCTCAGCTACTTCGACATCGGCAAGCAGGAGGGCGCGAGGGTGCTCATCGGCGGGGAGCGGGCCGATCTCGGGGGAGACCTCGCCGGCGGCTACTACGTGCAGCCGACGGTGTTCGAGGGTCAGAACAAGATGCGCATCTTCCAGGAGGAGATCTTCGGACCCGTCGTGGCGCTGACCTCGTTCAGCGACTTCGACGACGCCATCTCGATCGCGAACGACACGCTCTACGGCCTGGGCGCTGGTGTGTGGGCGCGCGACGGGGCGCTCCAGTACCGAGCGGGCCGCGCCATCGAGGCCGGCCGTGTGTGGACGAACACCTACCACCAGTACCCGGCGCACGCTGCCTTCGGCGGGTACAAGCAGTCGGGCATCGGGCGTGAGAACCACAAGATGATGCTCGACCACTACCAGCAGACGAAGAACCTGCTCGTCTCCTACGCAGAGGGCCCGATGGGGTTCTTCTAATGGGAACCTCGACGCTTTCCCGCGTCGACGTGACGGATGCCGCAGCGGACCTGCTGCGGCATCTCGCCGCGTCCTACGGGCCGCTGATGTTCCATCAGTCGGGCGGCTGCTGCGACGGCTCGTCACCCATGTGCTACCCCGTCGGCATGTTCCTCACGGGCCCCGGCGATGAGTTCCTCGGCGTGCTTCCGGTCGCCGGTATCGACCCGGTGCCGGTGTACATGTCGAAGGCGCAGTTCGAGTACTGGAAGTACACACACCTGACGATCGACGTGGTCGACGGCCGCGGCAGCGGCTTCTCCGTCGAGGCGCCAGAGGGCAAGCGCTTCCTGATCCGCTCGCGACTGCTCACCGACGAGGAACTCGAGGCCTTCGGGCTGAGCTGAGCGGGCGTGCTCGGTTCGATCACAACCGCCCGATCCAGTCGACGTGCAGCACGGCTTCGCCGGCTTCTTCGGAAGCCGCGAGGTCGACGGTCGCGCGGATGCGCCAGTCGTGGTCTCCCGCAGGGTCGTCGAGCGTCTGCTCGACCTTCCACTCGGTGGCACCAGCGGTGACCGAGAACAGCGACGCCGAGCGGGATGCTGGCCCCGTGAGCACCTCGTCGTGGTCGGCGTAGTACCCGTCGAGGAACGCGCCCCAGTCGACGTCGGGGTCGAGCTCGGCGAGCTCGTCGTCACGTTCGAGCGCCGCGAGCTGCACGCGCCGGAACAGCTCGTTGCGCACCAAGATCGTGAACGCGCGCGTGTTCGTCAGGACGCTGGGCGGTGCCGGCGGCACGACGGGGGTGTCATCGGTGACGGTCGGGTTGACGAGCTCGCTCCACTCGTCGACGAGCGAGGAATCCACCTGCCGCACGAGCTCACCGAGCCACTCGATGATGTCGCGCAGCTCGTCCGTCTTCGCCTCGTCGGGCACGGTCTGCCTGATTGCGCGGTACGCGTCCGACAGGTAGCGCAGCACGAGGCCCTCCGAGCGCGCGAGCTGATAGTGCTGCACGTATTCCGCGAACGACATGGCGCGCTCGAACATGTCGCGCACGACGGATTTCGGTGAGAGGGCGAAGTCGCGCACCCACGGCTGGCTCGTGGCGAAGGTCTCATAGGACTGCGCGAGCAGCTCGTCGAGCGGCTTCGGCCACGTGACGTCCTCGAGCAGCTCCATGCGCTCCTCGTACTCGATGCCCTCCCTCTTCATGGCCGCGACCGCCTCGCCGCGCGCCGCGAACTGCTGCTGCGACAGGATCACCCGGGGGTCGTCGAGCGTCGCCTCGATCACGCTCACCACGTCGAGCGCGTAGTGACCTGTGCCGGCGCCGCCCGCCTCGTCGGAGGGGTCCAGCAGCTCGATCGCCGCGAGGGCGAACGGCGACAGCGGCTGATTGAGCGCGAAATTGGGCTGCAGGTCCACCGTCAGAGACACGTTTCCCGAGGAATCCGTCTGCACGATGCCCGACGTCACGAGCGTGCGGTAGATCCCCAGCGCGCGCCGCGCCAGCTCGTATTGCCGCGCCCGCGGCTGATGGTTCTCGAAGATCAGCCGGCGCATGTTCGCGAGCGCGTCGCCACCGCGGGCGATCACGTTGATGAGCATCGCGGCGGTCACCTCGAAGTGCGGCGTGAGCGGCTCGGGCTCGGCGGCGATCAGCCGGTCGAACAAGCCGCGTCCCCAGGTGACGAAACCCGTCGGCGGCTTCTTGCGCACGACCTTCTTCAGCTTCTTCGGGTCGTCGCCCGCCTTGCGCAGCGCGGCAGCGTTCTCGATCTCATGCTCGGGCGCCAGGGCGACGACTGTGCCCGCGGTGTCATAGCCCGCTCGCCCCGCGCGGCCGGCGATCTGATGGAACTCGCGCGCCGTGAGCTGCCGCATGCGCGTGCCGTCGAACTTCGACAGCCCGGTGAGCAGCACCGAGCGGATCGGCACGTTGATGCCCACCCCGAGCGTGTCCGTGCCGCAGATGACGGGCAGCAGCCCGCGCTGCGCGAGCGTCTCGACGAGGCGGCGATAGCGCGGCAGCATGCCGGCGTGGTGCACGCCGATGCCGGCGCGGACGAGCCGCGACAGCGTCTTGCCGAACGCGGTTGTGAAGCGGAATCCGCCGATCGCCTCCGCGATCTCGTCGCGTCGCTCGCGCGAGGCGATGCGCATGCTCGACAGCGCCTGCGCCAGCTCGAGGGCGGCCGCCTGCGAGAAATGCACGATGTAGATCGGAGCCTCGCGCCCCTCGAGCAGCGACTCGACGGTCTCGTGCACGGGCGTGTCCACATAGGAGTACGACAGCGGCACCGGCCGCGCGACCCCCGTCACCTCGGCCACGTCCCGTCCCGTTCGCCGACGCAGGTCTTCGACGATCGGCGTGACATCGCCCAGCGTGGCAGACATGAGCACGAACTGCGCGCGCGGCAGCTCGAGCAGCGGCACCTGCCACGCCCAGCCGCGCTCGGGGTCGGCGTAGTAGTGGAACTCGTCCATCACGACCTGGTCGACCTCGGCGTCGGACCCCTGTCGCAGTGCCAGGTTCGCGAGGATCTCGGCGGTGCAGCACACGATCGGGGCATCCGGATTCACCGAGCTGTCGCCCGTCACCATGCCGACGTTCTCTGCGCCGAAGATCTCGACGAGTGCGAAGAACTTCTCGCTCACCAGGGCTTTGATGGGCGCGGTGTAGTAGCTGCGCTTTCCTTGGGCGACGGATGCCGCATGCGCGGCCACCGCGACGAGAGACTTCCCTGTGCCCGTCGGCGTCGACAGGACGAGGTGCGAGCCGAAGAAGAGCTCGAGCGCCGACTCCTCCTGCGCGGGGTAGAGCGTGAACCCGCGATCGGTCGCCCAGCCGGTGAACGCCTCATACATCGCGTCCGGGTCGTATGGGCGGGGCAGGCGCTCCGGCAGGCTGGCAGGCATCCGCTCAATTCAACCATCGAGGCCCGCGCGCCGGGTCTCGCGCCCTAGCACAAGCACTACTTTGTGTATAGCCCACTGGGTAAATTTTGTCGGTAAATATTTCACCGAGTAGTTTCATCTGCGGAAAGGAACGCACGTGCCCCTCACCGTCGTACGTCGCGAAAGCGAGCACCTCTACAGCCGTCTGCCCAAGACGGAAGCGGGACTGCGCGCCGTCGAGGCACTTCTCGCGCTTCAGCGCGCGGAGACCATCGAACTCGAGAACGCACGACGCGCCGCCCACCTGACCCGCAGCGAGTTCCAGGCGCTGCGCTACCTGCTGCAGGCGCAGCGCGACCAGCGCCCCATGGGTCCGAAGGACCTGGTGGTCATGCTCGACCTGTCGCCTGCCGCCGTCACCAAGGTGGTCGACCGCCTCGTCGCGCTCGGCGACCTGCAGCGCACGGCGCACCCGCATGACCGCCGTGCGATCTATCTGACCCCGACCGAAGCGGGCGAGGCGAAGATCAACGCCGCCTACGCCCCCTTCCACCAGACCCTCGTGGACGTGATCGACGATCTGGACGAAGCCACCAACAATGCCGTGCACGACGGCCTCCTCGCCGTCGTCGAGCAGCTCGCCCGCAATCACTCGGGCGAGATGGCAACCGCCTGACTTCCGCAACCCACCTGCGGCGCCGAGAGCGCAGCGGATCGAGAGGACTCACCGTGACGACCTTCCTTGAGGCACCGGGCGACCGGCGCGATGCGCAGGCTGCCGCTCCCGCTGCGGCGACGTCCGGCGCCGCCGCCATGCAGTGGCGGGAGGTCGAGCCCGGCTTCTGGGCGGCCAGCATCGACGGGAACTTCGGCGGCACGGTCGAGCGCATGGGAAGGCGTTTTTGCGCTCGCGACGCACTGGGAACCGTATTGGACGTGTTCGCGGATGCCGCGAGCGCGAGGCATGGGGTGGCGGAGCGCTACGCACAGGCCCTGCCGACCACTGACAGGTGGGAGTGACCGATCATGACCGGTCTGGACAATCCGGAGAGCCGCTCGATGGTGATCGGCGGCCGCTACTCGGTGCGTGAGGCACTGGGCCGCGGCGGCGCCGCCACCGTCTACCGCGCCGTCGACCTGAAGCTCGACCGCGAGGTGGCGCTGAAGGTCTTCGCGACAGACGACATCACGGGCACCGATGGGGAGCGACGCGACCGACGAACCCGAGAGATCTGCCTGCTGGCGCGCGTCAACCACCCCAACCTCGTCACCCTGTTCGACGCCGACTGGGACGTCGAGCACTCGGGCAACGGGTACCTCGTGATGGAGCTCGTGCGCGGTCTGACGCTGCGGCGACGCCTCGAGGTGCGGGGCGCGGAGCCGGCGCTCGCCGCGCAGCTGGCCACCGAGCTCGGCGGCGCGCTGGCGTATCTGCATGCCGACGGCATCATCCACCGCGACCTGAAGCCCGAGAACATCCTGCTGGCCACCACCGGCGTGCGGGGCTCGGTCACCACCAAGCTCGTCGACTTCGGCATCGCGCAACTGCTCGGCGACGAGCGGCTGACCGCCGATCGCAGCATTCTCGGAACGGCGGCGTACCTCGCGCCCGAGCAGGTCGCGGGCGAGGGCGCGGTCCCCGCCAGCGACATCTACGCCCTCGGGCTCGTGCTGCTGGAGTGCCTCACCGGCCGCCGGTCGTTCCCGGGCGGCGCCGTCGAGGCGGCCATCGCGCGCATGACGCAGGATCCGCCGATGCCCGCCGGCCTCTGCCTGCCGTGGCGGCGGCTGCTCACCGCGATGACCGCGCGCGACCCGGGCGACCGCCCGACCGCCGCACAGCTCACCGAGATCGTCGCGAGCCTGCCGCGAGTGCTCATCGTCGAGCCGGACGCGGCCACCGAGCTGCTGCCGGTCGCGTAGCGCGCGTCTTTCCAGCATCGCAGGGCAGGATGCCTGCATGCTGAGGTCTTCGGGATGAGAGCCGGAGCGCCCGCGACGCCGCTCGAGCAGCGCATCGACGCGGCCGCGAACCGGCTGCTCGGCGACGCGCCCGAGACGGGCTGGCGTGCGCGGCTGGTCGAGTTCCTCGTGTTCGGGGCGAAGCAGGCGTGGGCGTGCGTCTTCGGATTCCTCATGCTCGTGCTCATCCTCATCGCGAAGTTCGCGTTCCCGCACGGCGTCGGGCCCGTCGCGCACAACGACCTCGTGACGATCGGCGCGGTGCTAATCCAAGCCGGCATGGTGATCTTCGGCCTTGAGACGCTGCGCGAGCTGCGGGTGATCGTCATCTTCCACGTCGTCGGCACGGTGATGGAGCTCTTCAAGACGGGCATCGGCGCCTGGCTGTACCCCGGCCCCGGCATCCTGCACCTCGGCGCCGTGCCGCTCTACAGCGGCTTCATGTACGCCGCGGTCGGCTCGTATCTGGTGCGCGTCTACCGCCTCTTCGACCTGCGCTTCGCGCGCTACCCGTGGCGCTGGCTGACGGCCGTCGTGGCCGGCGCGATCTACCTCAACTTCTTCACCCATCACTGGATCGTCGACCTGCGCTGGGTGCTGCTCGCCGTGGTGCTGGCGGCCTTCGGCCCGTGCGTCATGCACTTCCGGGTGTTCCGGCACAGCTTCCGGATGCCGCTCGTCGTCGCCTTCGGACTCGTGGCCGTTTTCATCTGGTTCGGTGAGAACCTCGCGACCTTCGGCGGGGCGTGGGCCTATCCCGACCAGCTCGCGGGCTGGCATCCGGTCACTCCCGCGAAGATCGTGAGCTGGTTCCTGCTCATGATCATCTCGGTCGTGCTGGTCGCGTGGGTCTACCCGCCGCGGAAGCCGGAGCCCGCGGCATCCCTCGCCGCGGCGACCGGCCCTACGCCGTCCGCCGACGCAGTGTGAGCGCGCCGACGATCACGGCCCCGACGACCCACGCGCCCAGGAATCCGATGCGCACCCACACCCAGCCGTCGTCGTGCGTGCCGTTCGCCACGGCGTTCAGCGCGTCGATGGCGTGCGAGAGCGGCAGCCAGTCGCCGATCACGCGCAGCACGTCGGGCATCGACGAGCGCGGCACGAAGATGCCGCCGAGCAGGATCTGCGGGAACACCAGCGCCGGCATGAACTGCACCGCTTGGAACTCGGTGCGCGCGAACGCGCTCGCGAGCAGCCCGAGCGTCGTTCCGAGCAGCGCGTCCGCGACCGCGACCGCGAACAGCAGCCAGATCGACCCCTCGATCGAAAGCCCGCACACCCAGACCGCGAACGACACGGCGATCGCCGACTGGATCAGGCCGAGCAGCCCGAAGGCCAGCGCGTAGCCGACGATGAAGTCGCCCTTGCCGAGCGGCATCGCGAGCAGCCGCTCGAGGGTACCGGTGCGGCGCTCGCGCAGCGTCGTGATGCTCGTGACGAGGAACATCACGATGAACGGGAACAGCGCGATCATCGCCGGGCCGATCTGCGCGAACACGGGGGTGTCCTGGAAGATCCACGCGACCAGGCCGATCAAGAGGCTCGGCACCACGATGAGCAGGCCGATGGTGCGCGGGTCGTGCCTGATCTGCAGCAGCACGCGCCCGGCCGTCGCGATCGTACGCCCGGGGCTCATCGCCGCTCCGGCGCTTCGCGTGCGCGAATGACCGCGAGAAACGCCGCCTCGGCGTCGTTCGCGCCGGTCGCCTGCAGCAGGCCGAGGGGTGTGTCGTCGGCGATCACCTCGCCGTCGCGCAGCAGCAGCAGGCGGTCGCAGCGCGCGGCCTCGTCCATGACGTGGCTCGAGACGAACAGGCTCGTGCCGGCATCCGCCAGCCGGTGGAACAGCCCCCACAGCTCGCTGCGCAGCACCGGGTCGAGCCCGACCGTGGGCTCGTCGAGCACGAGCAGCTCGGGCGCCCCGAGCAGCGCGGCGGCGAGCGAGACCCGATTCCGCTGCCCGCCCGAGAGGCTGCCGGTCAGCTGCCCGGCCTGGCCGCCGAGCCCCGTCTCGTCGATGACGCGATCGACATCGGATGCCGGCGCGTCGAGCACCCGCGCGAAGTAGCGCAGGTTCTCGCGCACGGTGAGATCGTCGTAGACGCTGGACGCCTGCGTCACGTAGCCGACCCGCCGCCGCAGGCGCGGGCTGCCCGCAGGCTGGCCGAGCACGGTGACCGTGCCGTCCGCGACGCGCTGCACGCCGACCACGCAGCGCATGAGCGTGGTCTTGCCGCTTCCACTCGGCCCCAGCAGGCCGACGACCTGTCCGCGCGGCACGCTCACCGTGAGACCGCGCAGCACCTCCGCGCGGCCGCGCCGCACGCGCAGCCCGCGGGTCTCGATGGCGCCGATCTCCACCACGCTTCGATTATTGCTTTGAGTGAGCCGACAAGCATCCGGAAGCCGGCCCCTACGCCGATAAGATGTGCGCATGTTGGCATGGCTCATCCCGCTCATCATCGTCGTCGTGATCCTGGTGATCATCGGCATCTGGTACTGGGCCACCTACAACTCGCTCATCCAGCTCAACGTGCGCGTCGACGAGGCCTGGAGCGACATCACGGTGCAGCTCAAGCGCCGCGCCGACCTCATCCCCAACCTGGTCAGCACCGTGCAGGGCTATGCCACCCACGAGAAGACCGTCTTCGAAGACGTGACGAAGGCCCGCGCAGAGACCATCTCGGCGCAGACGCCAGGTGAGGCATCCGTCGCCGAAGGCCATTTCCAGGCCGCGCTGAAGAGCATCTTCGCCGTCGCCGAGGCGTACCCGCAGCTGCAGGCGAGCCAGAACTTCCTGCGCCTGCAGGCCGATCTCGTCGACACCGAGGACAAGATCCAGGCGGCTCGCCGGTTCTACAACGGCGGCGTGCGCGAGTACAACACCAAGATCAAGCAGTTCCCGTCGAACATCGTGGCCCGCAATCTGCACTACGCCGACCGCGAGTTCTTCGAGGTGCCCGATGCGGCGGCGATCTCCGAGCCGCCGCGCGTTCAGTTCTAGCGTCTTTCCATGTACCGAGCGATAGCCCGGAACAAGCGGAACACGGTCTTCTTCATCCTGTTCTTCCTGGTCCTCGTCGGGCTCGTGTCCTACGCCATCAGCTACTTCATGGGCGGCGGCTGGTCGGTCACGATCATCGCGGTCGTGATCGCCATCGCCTATGCGGTGCTGCAGTACTTCACCGCGGGCTCGCAGGCGGTGGCCATGGCGGGCGCGGTGCAGCTGCAGCAGAAATCCGATCACCCCGTGCTGTGGCAGACGGTCGAGAACATCTCGATCTCGACAGGGATGCCGATGCCGAAGATCTACATCGTCAACGATCCGGCGCCGAACGCGTTCGCGACCGGGCGCGACCCCGACCACGCCGTCGTCGCCGCGACCACCGGGCTGCTCGAGATCATGGACCCCACCGAGCTCATGGGCGTCATGGCGCACGAGATGGGGCACGTGCGCAACTACGACATTCGCGTGTCGACGATCGTGTTCGGGCTCGTGGTGGCGATCGGCCTCATCGCCGACATCTTCATCCGCATGACGTTCTTCGGCGCCGTGTTCGGCGGAGGCAACAACCGCGGCCGCGGCAACAACAACGGCGGCGGGGGCGGGGGCAACCCGATCATCCTGATCCTCGGGCTCGTCGCGATCGTGCTCGCCCCGATCCTCGCGGCGCTCGTGCAGGCGGCGATCTCGCGTCAGCGCGAGTACCTCGCCGACGCGACGAGCGCCGAGATCACCCGGTTCCCCGAGGGGCTCGAGTCGGCTCTGCAGAAGCTCGGCGACTACGGCCGCCCGATGAAGCGGCAGAACACCTCGATGGCGCACCTCTGGATCGCCGACCCGCTGAAGCCCTCCTTCACCTCGCGCCTGTTCTCGACGCACCCTCCGATCCCCGACCGCATCGAGCGTCTCAAGAAGATCGGTCAGGGCTTCTGAGCCCGATTGCGTCCGAACGGCGCGCCGCTGCGTCCGTTCGGCGCAGCAGCGCCCTGTACGTCGGGCACGATTGCGCCGAACGGGAACAGTTCTCGACGGGAGGCTAAACGGATTCCTGCTCGAGGGCTCTGAGCGCACGGGTGGCCATCTCGACCATGCCCGCATTCGTCGCGCGGTAGTAGGGGAGTGCCAGCACCGCCTGCGAGATTGCCCAGCCGCGGCCGCGCCGCCAGGTCGCGTCGTCGAGGCCGAGGCGCGCCTCGAGCCGCTCGCGGAACAGCGCGCGGGATTCCGCGGGGAACACGTTCCAGGCGGCGAGCAGCTCGCACGACGGGTCCCCGACACCGGCCGCGGCCCAGTCGATGAGGCCGGCGAGGCGCCCGCGCCCGTCGACCAGCAGATTGCTCGGCAGCAGATCGGCGTGCAGCCACACCGGGTCGCCCGGCCACAGGGGCGCGCCGAGAGCGTCATCCCAGAGCCGGTGCAGGGCATCCGTGTCGAACTCGCCGTCGAGCTCGCTCATGGTGTCGTGCACCGGATCGGCCAAGGGCGCGAGGGTGCCGCCACGCTGCGCGACGCGCACCCCCTCCGTCGGAAGCTCGCGCAACCGCGCGAGGACGTCGATCAGGTCGTCAGCGAGCCCGGCGGCATCGACCAGCGCCTCGGGCACCGGCATCTCGCCCTCGACCCAGCTGAGGACGTTCCACGTGTAGGGGTAGCGCTCGTCGGGTCGGCCGGTCGCGAGCACCCGAGGCACGGCCACGGGAAGCTCGTCGCCGATGCGCTCGAGGATCGCGGTCTCGACGGGAACGCCAACCCCGTCGCCGGGGATGAACGGCAGCCGCACCACCTTGTCGGCGCCGAGCTTGAACATCGCGTTGGTCGTGCCGTACGAGGGCACGCGCCGCACGCTCTCGTGCGCCCACTGCGGGAACTGTGTCGCCACGAGGCGGCGCGCATCGTCATCGGTCACATCGATCTGGTGCGCGTGCATCTTGGCCATCACCACCAGTCTGCAGCTTCAGCCTGCGAGTGCTGCACCGCCCAACTCGTCGGCCAGCGCGCCGGCGAGGTTCCCGCGGCCGGCGACCATGACATCGCCGAGCCCCTGCCACTCGGCCACCGAGCCCAGCAAGGGAGCGAGCCGCTCGGCGACCGCGCCCGCCGAGCGCCCCTCTTCGACCCAGGCGGCCTGCACGCGCAGCACCTCGGCCTGCCGGTCGCTCTTGAGGTCGACGCGGCCCACGATCTCATCGTCGACGAGGACCGGCAGCACGTAGTAGCCGAACACCCGCTTCGGCGCCGGCGTGTAGATCTCGATGCGGTAGTGCATGCCGAACATGCGCAGCAGCCGGTCGCGCTCCCACACGACGGGATCGAAGGGCGAGAGCACCGCGGTCGCCGAGATCGCCCGCGGCACCCGCACTCCCGCCGGCACGAAGGCGGCGAGCGGCCTTCCGCCCGCCCCGGTCCAGCCGTGCACATGCACCCGCTCGACCTCGCCGGCGTCGACGAGGTCGTGCAGCGCCGCCTTCGTCTCGGCGGTGTACAGCCGGTAGTAGTCGGCGATGTCCGAGAGGGTGCCGACGCCCAGCGCCGTCACCGAGCGGCGCACCAGCTCGCGCACGGCATCGGGCTCGGAGGGGTGTCGCTCGAGAACGGACGCAGGCAGCACCTGCTGCACGAGCGCGTAGCGCCGCTCGAATCGTGTGCGGCCGGCCGTCGCGAGCTCGCCGGAGCGGAACATCAGCTCGAGCGCCTGCTTCACCTCTGACCAGCCCCACCACGGGCCCTGCCGCACATTGGCGTCGTGCTCGATCTCGCTCGCGGCGAGCGGCCCCCTGGCCGCGAGCTCGGAGCGCAGCCACTCGATCGTGTCGCGGCCGGCGGTGAGTCCCCAGCTGTCCTTCCCGGCGAGGTACTTCGCGCGGAAGCGCGCGTTGCGGAAGCGGAACAGCGGCCAGTCGCGCACGGGCACGAACGCCGCCTCGTGCGCCCACACCTCGGTGTAGCCGGCCTCTGACGACGGAGAGGTCGGACGGAAGGTCAGCCGGTCGAGCAGCGCCTTGTCGTAGCCGCCGAGCCGGGCGAAGCCCGGCAGATAGTGCGACCGCTCGAACACGTTCACGGAATCGATCTGCAGCAGCCCGAGCCGGTCGAACAGCCCGTTCAGCTGCCGTGTGCCGACGCGCCCAGAGGGCGCCTTCCCGAAGCCCTGGGCGGCAAGCGCGACGCGGCGCGCGGCGGCCGCACTGAGTGTCTGAACCATCGTCTCGAAGGTACCCCGAGCCTCTGACATCCCCGCCTGCCGGGGCCCTAGACTCGGCCCCATGCCCGCCCCTCGGCCGCACCCCCGGCGCAGCGAGTCGCAGAAGGTCGACGACTCCCTTCCCCGCGGCGTGCTGCTGGCATCCGCCTGGTCCTGGCGGCTGCTGCTGATCGGCGCCGCGATCGCCGTGCTGCTCTTCCTCGTCGTGCAGCTGCGCCTCATCGTCGTGCCGGTGCTGATCGCAATCCTGCTCTCCGCACTGCTGATCCCGCTCAGGGACCTGCTGATGCGCGCCCATCTGCCCAAGTGGATCGCGATCGTGCTCTGCATGGCGATCACGATCGCGATCATCGGCGGCCTGGTCTTCCTCGTCGGTCAGCAGGTGCGCTCAGAGGCCGGCACGCTGCGGCATCAGACGATGGCGTCCGTCGAGGCGCTGCGCACCTGGCTCATGGGACCGCCGTTCAACCTCTCGAACCGGCAGATCGACGGCGGCATCAGCCAGATCACGGATGCGATCCAGGCCGACACGCAGGTCCTGATCAACGGCGCCCTGTCGGTGGGCTCGACGGTTGGCCACTTCGTCACCGGTCTGCTGCTCACCCTGTTCAGCACGCTGTTCATCCTGATCGACGGCGCCGGCATCTGGCGCTGGGCGGTCAGCGTCTTCCCGAAGCGTGCGCGGCTCGCCGCCGACGGCGCGGGCCGCGCGGGGTGGGCCACCCTCGGGACCTTCGTGCGCGTGCAGATCCTGGTGGCATCCATCGACGCATTCGGCATCGGCCTCGGCGCGTTCTTCCTCGGTCTTCCCCTTGCGATCCCGGTCGCCGTGCTCGTCTTCCTGGGCTCCTTCATCCCCATCGTCGGCGCCGTCGTGACGGGCACGCTCGCCGTGTTCATCGCGCTGGTCTACAAGGGCTTCTGGTTCGCGCTGATCATGCTCGCGATCGTGCTGTTCGTGCAGCAGGTCGAGGGGCACGTGCTGCAGCCGCTCATCATGGGGACCGCGGTGAAGGTCCACCCGCTGGCCGTCGTTCTGGTGGTGACGGCGGGGTCGCTGCTGGCCGGCATCACCGGCGCGCTGTTCGCCGTTCCGTTCGCCGCGGTGCTGAACGCGATGATCGGATTCCTCTCAGCAGACACCGGGACGAGGGGCTCGCCCCCGCTCGCGCAGCGGGGGACCGCTCTGTGGCAGGTGGTGCCCGCCGAGCGGGTGCGCCGCAACCGCGTGCTGCCAGGCAAATAAACTCAGGGCATGAGTTCCGTGTCCGAATCGCCAGCCGCCCTCTACCTCGGCCCGAGTCTCGACGAGATCGAGCAGGCCCGCGAGGTGGTCGCGCAGGTGATTCAGCCGACGCCGATGGAGCACAGCCGGGCCCTCGAGGAGATCCTCGGCGCGCCGGTGTGGCTCAAAGCCGAGAACCTGCAGCGCACGGGCTCGTACAAGATCCGCGGGGCCTACAACCGGCTCAGCCGCCTCACGGCCGACGAGAAGGCACGCGGCGTCGTCGCCGCGTCTGCGGGGAACCACGCCCAGGGCGTCGCGATGGCCGCGCAGCGCCTCGGCATCAGCGCCACCATCTTCATGCCCGTCGGTGTCGCCTTGCCGAAGCTCCAGGCGACCCGCGCCTACGGCGCGGAGACCGTGCTCGATGGCACGACCTTCAACGAGACCCTCGCCGCCGCGCAGGAGTTCACCGCGCGCACCGGCGCCGTCTTCATCCCGCCGTACTCCCATGAGGACGTCATCACCGGCCAGGCGACGCTGGGCCTCGAGATCGTCGAGGAGGTGCCCGAGGTCGAGACGATCATCGTGCCGATCGGCGGCGGCGGCCTCATCGCCGGAGTCGCGCGCGCCGCGAAGCTCACGGCAGAGGCCTCCGGGCGAAGCATCCGCATCATCGGCGTGCAGGCCGAGAACGCCGCCTCCTACCCGCCCTCGCTCGCCGCAGGGGAGCAGGTCACGATCAGCCTCGAGCCGACCATCGCCGACGGCATCGCGGTCTCACGCCCCGGCGACCTCAACTTCCCGATCGTGCGGGAGTACGTCGACGAGGTCGTCACGGTCGGAGAGGACGACCTCGCCCGCGCGATCCTCCTGCTGCTCGAGCGGGCGAAGCTCGTGGCCGAGCCGGCGGGGGCCGCGGGTGTCGCCGCGATCCTGGCGGGCAAGGTGCGCAGCACCGGGCCGACCGTCGCGATCGTCTCGGGCGGCAACATCGACCCGCTGCTGATGCAGCGGGTGATCGCGCACGGCCTCGAGGCATCCGCCCGGTATCTGACCGTGCGCATCATGCTGCCCGACCGTCCTGGGCAGCTCGCGACGATCTCGCAGATCCTGGCGGAGGTGAGCGCGAACGTCATCGAGGTGCTGCACACGCGGCACCACAACGGGCTGCAGATCAGCCAGGTCGCCCTCGAGATCTCGGTCGAGACCCGCGGGCCCGAGCACCGCGCGCAGGTGCTGCAGCACCTGCGCGACGCGGGCTACGAGCCGCTCGTGGAGCAGAGCGAGTAGAACGGATGCCCGGAGGCTACTGCCCGCTCCAGGTCTGCACGTCGGTGATCTCGACCGAGATCTCCTTGCCGTTCGGGGCCGTGTAGCTGGTCTTGTCGCCGATCTTGAGGCCGAGGATCGCGGAGCCGATGGGGCTCTGCTCGCTGTACACCGAGTACTCGCTGTCCTTCGCGATCTCGCGGTTGCCGACGACGAAGGTGTCCTCCGCGCCGGCGATCTTGGCGGTCACGAGGGTGCCGGGTTCGACGATGCCATTGCTCTCGGGGGCGACGCCCACCTTGGAGTGAGCGAGCAGGTTCTTCAGCGTCACGATGCGCGCTTCCTGCACGCCCTGCTGGTCCTTGGCGGCGTGGTAGCCGCCGTTCTCCTTGAGGTCGCCCTCTTCGCGCGCGGCTTCGATGCGCTTGGCGATCTCCGTACGGCCGGTCGTCTCCAGGTAGGTGAGCTCGTCGTTCAGCCGGTCGTAGGCCTCCTGCGTGAGGAAGGTGACCGTGGTCTCCTGGGACATGATTTCTCCTTGCTTCGACAGCAGCCTGCAACTGCCGTCTCGTTCGGGATAAGGTCACGCCCCGACGGTGTGCGTCGAGGCGTTGAGGACCAATCCTACGACAACCAGCATTTGTCTAGCGAGCCTGAGACGGCGGGTTCGTACGTGACCAGGGATTTTGTGACGACCTGATGCGTCTTCATCGTCGGCTTCAGATGCACGACGTCGTAGCCGACGACGGTGAACCCGAGGTTCTGGGCCTCGACCGCGCACGAGACCGCGGTGTGCGCCGGTGCGTCCACCGTGAAGCTCACCAGGATGTGCTGCTCGTCGACGGTGTCGCTCGCCGTGGAGGTGTACTGCAGCGCCGCCGTCTTCGAGCCGAGGCCGGAGCCCCAGACGGCCCACGCGATCATGACGAACGCGATGAAGACGCCGAGCCCGATGAGCAGCCAGCGGGTCGTGCCGCGCCGCTTCGCGGTCTCGCCGTATCGCCCGGCGAGGGTCGGGCTGCCAGCTGGCATGTCGGTCCTTCCACGTATTCTTGAAAACACTACGGCGCGTTCCTGTGCGCTTCAGTCCCCAACCCGAGAGGCGGCGTGTGGCCAAGCGTCTGATGGCGGTTCACGCCCACCCCGATGACGAGTCCAGCAAGGGCGCCGCGACGTATGCGCACTACCTCGCCGAGGGCGCGGAGGTGATGGTGGTCAGCTGCACGGGCGGTCAGCGGGGAAGCATCCTCAATCCTGCCGTCGAAGACGTGCCCATGGCGCATCGCGACCTCGCCGGGCTGCGGCGCCTCGAGATGGCGGCCGCCCAGCGGGCGATCGGCTTCGAGCACCGCTGGCTCGGCTACTACGACTCCGGGCTGCCCGACGAGGGCGAGCCGCTGCCTGCGCTGTCGTTCGCGACGATCCCGCTCGAGATCTCGGCGGAGCCGCTCGTGCGGCTCATCCGCGAGTTCCGCCCGCATGTCCTCGTGAGCTATGACGAGAACGGCGGCTACCCGCACCCCGATCACATCCGGGCCCATGAGATCGCGGTGTACGCGCGCGATGCCGCGGCAGATGCCGCTCGGTACCCGGCAGCGGGCGAGGCATGGCAGATCCCCAAGCTCTATTACGACCGCCTGTTCAGCTCGCAGAAAACGCGTGCGGTGTATGACGAACTGGTGAAGCGCTACCCCGACTCGCCCCTGATCGCCGAGTTCCAGGAGATGAAGCGCTGGCTCACCGAGTCGCCGTACCTTGCGACGACGCGCATCGACGTCGGCGATCACCTGGAGAAGAAGGATGCCGCACTGCGGTCGCACGCGAGCCAGGTGGCCCCCGACAGCCCGTTCTTCTTCTGGCCGAACGACGTCGTGCGCGCCGCGTGGCCCACTGACGACTACCAGCTCATCGATTCGAAAGTTCCTGCAGTGACCCCTGAGACCGATCTGTTCGCCGGCATCCCCGAGGCGGAGCTGGCATGAGCGCGGCATCCGTTCTCGTCCAGCTCGCGGCGACGCCGACACCCTCACCGACGCCGAGCATCCCCGCTGCGGACATCACGACGCCCGGCGTGTGGGGCTTCGTCGCCTTCTTCGGCGTCGCGGTCGTGGTGCTGCTGCTCGTGATCGACATGACGCGCCGCATCCGCCGGGTGCGCTACCGCGCCGAGGTCAACGAGAAGCTCGACGCCGAGCAGGCTCAGCGCGACCAGAGCGAGTCGTAAGACGCTCTACAAGGCTGCGACGTGATCGCAGCCGAAAGCGGGGAATCGAAAAGTCGACCGCGGTGCGCCGCAGGGGCGGCGGCGCACAAATGGGTTCAGCCGTTGAACGGGGGATTGAGCGCCAGCACGAGCATCGCGGCCCAGTGGCAGGCGAAGGACGCCGCCGTGAAGGCGTGGAAGATCTCGTGGAAGCCGAAGTGCTTCGCAACGCGCCCGGGCCACTTGGTGCCGTAGACCACGGCGCCCAGCGTGTAGAGCAGGCCGCCGGCGCCGATCAGGATGCCGGCCGCGATCGCGCCCGTCGAGAGGAACGGGTTGAAACCCTCGGCCGCGCACACGGCGACGCCGGCCCAGCCGAGCACGAGGTACAGCGGCACGTACAGCCAGCGCGGCGCGGTGATCCAGAACACGCGGAAGAAGACGCCGGCGATCGCGCCCGCCCACACGACGGAGAGGACGAGGACGCCCTCCCACGCGAGCGGGAGCATCGTCAGGGCGACGGGGGTGTAGGTGCCCGCGATGAGCAGGAAGATGTTCGCGTGGTCGACTCGCTTGAGTGCGAGCTTCGCGCGCGGGGGCCAATTGAAGCGGTGGTAGAGCGCCGAGTTGCCGAACAGCAGGACCGACGTGCCCATGAAGATCGCCGCTCCGGTCTTGGCGGCGGCGCCCTGGGCCAGGCAGATGAGGACGATGCCGGCGGCGATGGTGAGCGGCGTCGTCGCCGCGTGGATCCAGCCGCGCCAGCTCGGCTTGAGCTCGAGCTCGACGGCAGGCGTGCGGGGGAGCGGCGCTGCGTACGTCATGGGGCGAGAGTAGCCGCTCGGGCTGGAGGATCTTCGGTAAGTTGTGCCTGTGAGTGACAGGCGGCATACCCCGGGGCGCGGTCTGCTGTACGGGCTCTACCAGAAGCGGCTGCGCCGCGACCTCGCTGCGGCCGGTGCCGAGGCGCTGCCGCATCACGTCGCGATGATCATCGACGGCAACCGCAGGTGGGCGCGCCAGGTCGGATACACGACCGTCGAGCACGGGCACCGCGCGGGCGCGGCCAAGATGATCGAGTTCCTCGAGTGGTGCGATGAGCTCGGCATCCGTGTCGTCACGCTCTATCTGCTCTCCGCAGACAACCTCACCAATCGCGGCTCGGACGAGCTCGACGCGCTCATGAAGATCATCGCCGAGCTCGCCCTGGACCTGTCGCGCCACCGCGACTGGCGGGTGCAGCACGTCGGCTCGACCGCGGGGCTGCCCGGTCCACTGGCGGAGGCGCTTCGCACTGCCGAGCAGGCGAGCCGTGACAGCACCGGCCTGCACGTGAACCTGGCCGTCGGCTACGGCGGCCGCACGGAGATCACGGATGCGATGCGCTCGATCGTCGCCGAGCACCACGCGGCCGGCCGCTCGCTCGAGGACCTCGCCGAGACGCTCACGCCCGAGCTCATCGGCGAGCACCTCTACACGGGCGGCCAGCCGGACCCCGACCTCGTGATCCGCACCTCGGGCGAGCAGCGCCTCTCCGACTTCATGCTCTGGCAGAGCGCCCACAGCGAGTTCTACTTCGTGGAGGCGCTGGGCCCCGACCTGCGCGAGGTCGACTTCCTGCGCGCGCTGCGCGATTTCACGCGCCGCAACCGCCGTTACGGGGGGTAGGCGGTCTAGATATCCGTGTATCCGCCGTCGACGACATGCTGGGTGCCGTTGATGAAGCTCGCCTTGTCGGAGAGCAGGAACAGCACGAGGTTCGCGACCTCCTCGGCCGTGCCGAGCCGTCCGGCGGGGTGCTTCGAGATCAGCACCTGCTTGTACTCGGGCGGCATCGCGGCCAGCAGCGGGGTGTCGATGTAGCCCGGGTGGACGGAGTTGATACGGATGCCGCGCGAGGCATACGTCGCGCCCGCCGCCTTCGTCATGCCCGAGACACCGTGCTTCGCCGTCGTGTACGGCGTCGCGCTCGGCTCGGCGACGAGGCCGAGGATCGAGGACATGTTGACGATCGCGCCGCCGCCTGCGGCGAGGATCGCCGGGATCTCGTAGCGCATGCCGTAGAAGACGGAGTGCAGGTTGACGCCCATCAGCTGGTGGTAGGAGGCGAAGCCGTCGGAGTCGTCGTAGTCGGCGAGCGGACCCTGCGGGCCGCCGATGCCGGCGTTGTTGACGGCGAGCTCGAGGCCGCCGTAGGTCGCCACGGCGAAGTCGACCGCGGCCTTCACGATCGCGGGGTCGGAGACGTCGCCCGCGAACGCCGCGGCCGTGCCGCCGGCCGCGACCAGCTCGTCGACGACCGCCCGTGCGGCTTCGGGCTTGAGGTCGGCGACCACCACGTTCGCGCCCTCCGCAGCGAGCTGCTCTGCCACGGCTTTCCCGATGCCGGAGGCGGCTCCCGTGATGAGTGCGGTCTTGCCGGCGAAGTAGTCGTACATGAATGATCCTTCCCTGTTAGATACAAGAAAGATTCTAACTGGTGCCTGGCGTTTAGGCCAGGGCCGAACGTTCCGTCAGAATTGAGGCGGAGGTTCATGTGACGACGTTGGACGAGTACCGGGCGGGGTTCCTGGAAGAGCCGGGCTACCTGGACTACGCGGGCGTCGGGCCCATCTCGAAAGCTGTGCAGGAGGAGATCTACGCGCACGCCGACCTGTTCGCCCGTGCTCGCTTCGGCTCCCTTGCGCAGCTCGGCCACGCCGACGAGCGCGTGCGCGCTGCGGCATCCGCTCTCACCGGTTTCGCCGCCGACCAGATCGTCTTCCAGCCCTCGACGACCCAGGGCCTGATGCAGGCCATCTTCGGCATCACCGGGGACGTGCTCGTCTCGCCCGGCGAGTTCCCGAGCCTGCCTGTCGCGGTGCAGCGTGCCGCCGAGGCGCTGCGCGCCGTGCGGCCCGTCTGGCTCGGAACCGACCACGGCAAGGTGACCCCCAGCGAGATCCGCGAGCAGCTGACGGATTCCGTCACCGCCGTCGCCGTGTCGCTCGTCGACGCGCGCACGGGCTACGTCGCCGACCTCGACGGCATCCGCCAGGTCATCGGCGACCGCCTGCTGGTCGTCGACGCGATCCAGGGCTTCGGAGTCGTCGACGCGCCCTACGAGGTCGCCGACGTCGTCGCCACCGGCGGCCAGAAGTGGGTGCGGGCCGGCTGGGGCACGGGCTTCCTCGCCCTCTCCGAGCGCGCGCTCGGACACATCACCCCCGTGTTCAGCGGCTGGACCGGCACCGACCTCGTCGAGCCGTGGGACAGCGTGCCGCCGTATTCGGCCTCGGCCAAGGCGTTCACCGTCAGCAATCCCGACCGGGTCGCCCAGGCGTGCTTCGCGGCGGCCCTCGAGGAGATCGCCGCGGTCGGGGTCGCCGAGATCTCGGCCGCCGTCGCGGACAGCGCGGCACGCCTGATCGACCTCGCCGATGAGTACGGCATCGCCGTCGCCTCGCCGCGGGCCGAGAACGAGCGCGCCGGCATCGTGGTGCTGGAGCCCGAGCCCGAGTCCCTCACCAAGCTGACGGCGAGCCTGCACAACCACGGCGTTTCGACGCGCACGCGGGGCGGCGGCGTGCGGCTCTCTGCCCACGCGGGAACCACCGAGGAGACGCTCGCCATGCTGCGCGGCGCGCTCACCTCGTACGCCAGCGCCTACTGACAGCCAGTTAACGAGCTTGTTACCGCTGTGACGCGTGTCGGGGGTAGCGGATCGAATTACAGCGACGTAACTTGGCAGCCATCGGGCACGGCGCCCGGTCGAAGTGGCCACATAAGTTCACTTCGCAACCATGCGGCCACTTCGCTTTGTGAAATGTGAACCGCGCGCGGGCCGGGCCCGCGTCGGACGGGAGTGGTTGTGGCTTCAGTTTCGACCAATCAGCCGAACTCGATCGTGAAGGGGGAATCGCCGAGCCAGACGCGTCAGACCGAGAGGACCTTCGTCCTCGACACCTCTGTCCTGCTGTCGGATCCGCGAGCGATCTTCCGCTTCGCCGAGCACTCGGTGGTCATCCCCGTCGTGGTCATCAGCGAGCTCGAGGGCAAGCGGAACGACCCCGAGATCGGCTACTTCGCGAGGCAGGCGCTGCGGCACCTGGACGATCTGCGCGTCGAGAACGGGCGGCTGGACTTCCCGGTTCCCGTCGGCGACGGCGGCAGCCTGCGCGTGGAGCTCAACCACTCGAACATGACGGTGCTGCCGTCGGGCATGCAGCTCGGCGACAACGACGCCCGCATCCTCGCGGTCGCGATGAACCTCTCGAACGACGGCCTCGATGTGACGGTGGTCTCGAAGGACCTGCCGATGCGCGTCAAGGCGTCGTCGATCGGCCTCCTGGCCGAGGAGTACCGGGCAGAGCTCGCCGTCGACTCGGGTTACACGGGGCTTTCCGACGTCGACCTGTCGGCGGCGCAGATGGCCTCGCTGTACGAGCATGAGGAGCTCGAGACGGATGCCGTGGCGGGGCTGCCCGTCAACACGAGCCTCATCCTCCATTCCGACCGCGGGTCGGCGCTGGGGCGGGTCACTGGGGAAGGTGCCATCCGCCTCGTCCGCGGCGACCGCGACGTCTTCGGCCTGCACGGCCGTTCCGCCGAGCAGCGGCTCGCGATCGACATGCTGCTCGACCCCGAGATCGGCATCGTGTCGCTCGGCGGTCGCGCCGGCACCGGCAAGTCGGCGCTCGCGCTGTGCGCGGGCCTCGAGGCCGTGCTCGAGCGGCAGCAGCATAAGAAGATCATGGTCTTCCGCCCGCTGTTCGCCGTCGGCGGCCAAGAGCTCGGCTACCTGCCCGGCGATCAGCAGGAGAAGATGAACCCCTGGGGCCAGGCGGTCTTCGACACGCTGGGGGCTCTCGTGTCGGACAACGTGCTGGAGGAGGTCGTCGAGCGCGGCATCCTCGAGGTCCTGCCGCTCACGCACATCCGCGGCCGCTCGCTGCACGACGCCTTCGTGATCGTCGATGAGGCGCAGTCGCTCGAGCGCAATGTGCTGCTCACTGTGCTCTCGCGCGTCGGCCAGAACTCGCGCGTGGTGCTGACCCACGACGTGGCGCAGCGCGACAACCTGCGCGTGGGGCGGCACGACGGCGTGGCATCCGTCATCGAGACGCTGAAGGGCCACGAGCTGTTCGGCCACATCACGCTGACCCGCTCCGAGCGCTCCGCGATCGCGGCGCTCGTGACGGAGATGCTGGAGTAACGCGAGCTCCCACAGACGCCGACGGCCCCGGAGAAGACTCCGGGGCCGTCGTGCCGCCTGGCGGCTGGGCGGTCGCTATCGGAAGGGATCTGGCGCGACACGCCGCTCACCGGCGGCGACACGCCGCTGGACGTGCGGAATCCCTTCCGCAGCGTTCCGTGACTCTGCCCAGGCATCCGCCAATGTCGGTGGCCGCGCTTAGCTTTGGCTGCGCCCGCTCCGCGCCGGAATGGGACGCACAAGTGAACAAGCGCAGTGCCTCGGCAGGTGCCGATTGGTTCGACGAGCACAACGCACCGATCGCGGCGATGATCCGCACCCACGGTGTCGCGATCCAGCAGGTCAGCGGCGAGCCGTCGCGCAGCTCCACGAGTTTCTCGTACACGATCGGGCTCTTCGACCTTGGGCAACCCGAGCTGCTCGTGCTCGGGCTGCCGCCGCTGCCCGCATACTTCCTGCTGAACGACCTCGCCCGACGCGTCCGAGCCGGGAAGAGGCTGGCGCCCGGCGAGGTGCTGACCCTCGGGGGCTGGGCGCAACGATTCTGCCCCGAGGTCGTTCCGAATCCGGCACGGATCGTGCGGTGCGCCAATGCGTATTACCGACGGTGCGGCGTGCATTCCGTCCCGGTTCTGCAGTTGACGTGGGATGACGAGTACGGTCGGTTCCCGTGGGAGGAGGGGTACTCGATCCCTACGTGGATCCAGCCGCGTCCGGGCGAGTTCCGCGCCTGACACAGCGACGCGCCGCCGCGTTTGGCTGTAAACCCTGGACTATGGAGCCAAGCGCGACGGCGCAATGTCGCCGCCCCGGTTAGGGGTGCGTCATCGAGAGCACGTCGAGCTTCTCGTCGAGCTGCGCCTCGGTGATCTCGCCGCGCTCGACGTAGCCGAGCTTGATGACCGCCTCGCGGATCGTGAGGCCCTCGGCCACCGAGTACTTCGCGATCTTCGCGGCGGCCTCGTAGCCGATGACCTTGTTCAGCGGGGTGACGATCGACGGCGACGCCTCGGCCAGGAACCGAGCGCGCTCGACATCGGCCTCGAGTCCGCGCACGGTCTTGTCGGCGAGCACGCGAGTCACGTTCGACAGCAGGCGGATCGACTCAAGCAGCGCAGACCCCATCACCGGGATCGCGACGTTGAGCTCGAATGCGCCCGAGGCGCCGCTCCAGGCGATCGTCGCATCGTTGCCGATGACGCGGGCGGCGACCATGAGCGTCGCCTCGGGAATGACGGGGTTCACTTTGCCTGGCATGATCGACGACCCGGGCTGCAGGTCGGGGATCTTCAGCTCGCCGAGGCCGGTGTTCGGCCCTGAGCCCATCCAACGCAGATCGTTCGAGATCTTCGTGAGCGAGACGGCGACGGTGCGCAGCGCGCCGGAAGTCTCGACGAGGGCGTCGCGGTTCGCCTGCGCCTCGAAGTGGTTGCGCGCCTCAGTGATCGGCAGCTCGGTCTCGTCGACGATGAGCTGGATGACCTTCTGCGGGAAGCCGAGCGGGGTGTTGATGCCCGTGCCGACAGCGGTGCCGCCGAGGGGCACCTCGGCCACGCGGGGAAGCGCCGCGTTGACGCGCTCGATGCCGTAGCGCAACTGGGCGGCGTAGCCGCCGAACTCCTGCCCGAGGGTGACCGGCGTCGCGTCCATCAGATGGGTGCGGCCCGACTTGACGGTGTCCTTCCAGAGCTCCGCCTTCTCCTCGAGGGCGACCGCGAGGTGGTCGAGCGCCGGGATGAGCTGGTCGATCAGCGCGCTCGTGACCGCGATGTGCACCGAGGTCGGGAAGACATCGTTCGAGGACTGCGAGGCGTTGACGTGGTCGTTCGGATGCACGGGGCTGCCGAGGCGGCGGCTCGCGAGGGTCGCGAGCACCTCGTTCATGTTCATGTTCGACGACGTGCCTGAGCCCGTCTGGTACACGTCGATGGGGAACTCGTCGTCATATCCGCCGGCGATGACCTCGTCGGCGGCCCCGGCGATCGCATCGGCGATGGCGCCGTCGAGAGTGCCGAGCTCCTTGTTGGCGAAGGCTGCGGCCTTCTTGATGCGGGCGAGCGCCGCGATCTGCGCCGGCTCGAGCGTGGAGCCGCTGATCGGGAAGTTCTCCACCGCGCGCTGCGTCTGCGCGGCGTAGAGCGCATCGCGGGGAACCCGCACCTCGCCCATGGTGTCGTGTTCGATGCGGTAGTCGACGTCGGATTCGGTCGTCACTTCAGTGTGCACTCTCTTTTGTGAATACGGTCTTGTGTTGCGGTCAGTCGGACTCTGCCGACGGCAGGCCGAGAAGCACGTCGGGCACCGCCGTGCCCTCGTGCAGGCGGTAGTTGGCGCCCACGATGCCGACGGAGCCGTCGACCACCTTGCGGCTGATCAGCTCGCTTCCCGTCAGCAGGTCGGTGATCGTGTCGCGCAGGTGCTCGCGGCCGACCTCGCCGGCGTCGATGGCCGAGGTGTCGAGCGGCTCGTCGCGACGCGCGCGCGCCACGCGGCGCACGGCGGGGACGATCGGGCCGATCAGCTTCTCGATCTTGGGCGTCAGGCTCGGGGCATCCGATGCCTGCGAGTCGATGGCCGCGCGCACGGCGCCGCACTCGTCATGGCCGAGCACGAGAATGAGAGGAACGCCCAGCACGCCGACGGCGTACTCGAGCGAGCCGATGGCCGAATCGGATGCCACCTGCCCTGCGTTGCGGATCACGAAGGCGTCGCCCAGCCCGAGGTCGAAGATGATCTCCGCCGCGAGCCTTGAGTCGCTGCACCCGAAGATCGCGACGGTCGGGTGCTGCCCCTCGGCGAGGTCGACGCGTCGCTCCACGTTCTGGTTCGGGTGGTTCGGCGTGCCCGCGACGAAGCGGCGGTTGCCATCGATCAGGCTCTGCCAGGCCTCTGCGGGGGTGGGGGCGGTCATCGAGCGGTGCTCCCTCCGAGCTGCGTCGCCAGCGCGCTCGCGACGGTGTCGAACTCCTTCGGGCTCGCGGTTCCGGCGAGCACGACGGTGCTCGAGCCGTGCGTCGCGACCAGCGCGTAGGTGGTGTTCGTGCTGTCGGACTGGCCTGCGCGGTTGCCGTAGACCACCCACTTCACGCCGTCGATCGTCTTCGAGCCCGTGGCGCGGACGCCGTCGACCGTGCTGACGATCCAGGTGTCGTCGGCCTTGAAACCCTGGTCGAGGCCGATGTACTGCTTGTCGGGCGCGATGAACCCGATGTGCCAGTCGTCGATTCCGGATGCCGCGCCCGTGCGCAGCTCCGCGGCGTTCGCGTTCCACCCCTTCGGCAATTCAGGGGAGAGCAGCGGATCGGGCTCCGTGCCCGCGCCCTGGGCAGCGACAGACTGCCAGTCGACGGGCTTTCCGACGGTCCCCGGATTGTTGCGGGGCACGATCAGCACGATCACGAGGACGATGCCGAGGGTCGCGATGAGCGAGAAGACGAGGTTGTTGACGGTCTGGCGCTGGCGGTGCAGCCGACTCGACTCGGCCTTGCGGGCCGCTGTCTCTGCGGCGGTCTCAGGCCGCCCCAGCTCGGCGACGACACGCCCCCCTGGGCCGGTATTACTCATCGGCCTGACCCTGTCGCGCGGCGTCGAGCCGCGCTTTCGCACCGATCAGCCATTCCTCGCAGCGGCGGGCCAGTGCCTCGCCGCGCTCCCACAACTGCAGCGATTGCTCGAGGTTCGCGTTGCCCTGCTCGAGCTCGCTGACGACCCTGACGAGCTCGTCGCGCGCCTGCTCGTAGGAGAGAGCGGCGACATCGCTCGTGGCTTCGGGGGTGGGCACGGCGTTCATTCTAAGCGGCTCCTCTGTGCTGTCAGCCAGCATCGGGACGGGGGTGGGCGCCCGCCGAGACGGCGTCGAGAGAGCCGTCGGCGAGGGTGATCACGAGCGGGGTGCCGTGAGGTGCGGCATCCGTCTGCTTCACCACGTGGCCGCCCGCCTGCACGATCGCGTAGCCGCGGTCGAGCGTCGACTGCGGCGACAGGGTGCGCAGGCGAGCGGCGAGCTCGCGCACGGAGGTCTCGGCACGCTCGACCGTGCGTTCGGCGAGTTCGGCGCCTCTGGCGACGTAGCGGGTGATCTCCTCGGCGCGGGTGTCGACGATCCAGCTCGTGGTCGCGAGGGCGGGACGGCTGCGCAGTTGGGCGATGCGGTCGATCTCGATGCTGATCTGGTGCGTGATGCGCTGCTGCATGCGGGTGCGGGCCTGCTGCACCCGCACGAGCTCCTCCGCCACGTCGGGGACGACGCGCTTCGCGGCGTCCGTCGGGGTGGATGCCCGCAGATCGGCGACCTCGTCGAGCAGAGGGCGGTCGTTCTCATGGCCGATGGCCGAGACCAGCGGCGTTCGGGTCGCCGCGGCGGTGCGCACGAGGGTCTCGTCGCTGAATGGCAGCAGGTTCTGGAAGTCGCCGCCGCCGCGGGCGACGATGATGACATCGACCTCTGGGTCGTCGTCGAGCTGCCGGATGGCCGCGGTCACCTCGGCTGCCGAGCGCTCGCCCTGCACCGCGGCGTAGACCGTGCGGAACTGCACCGCGGGCCAGCGCAGCAGCGCGTTCTTCTTGACGTCTTTCTCGGCGTCGGAGTCCTTGCCGGTCACGAGCCCGATCAGGTGCGGAAGGAACGGAAGCGGCTGCTTCCGCGAGACGTCGAACAGCCCCTCGGAGGCGAGCTGGCGCTTCAGCCGCTCGAGCCGCTCGAGCAGGTCGCCGAGGCCGACGTGCCGCAGGTCGTAGACCTGCATCGACAGGGTGCCGCCCTTCACCCAGTAGTCGGGCTTCACCGCGGCGATCACGCGGTCGCCCTGCGTGAAGTCGCCGTCGAGGCGCGAGGCGACCGACGACCACACGTTGATGCTGACCGTGACGTCGAGCTCGAGGTCCTTGAGCTTGCCGTAGACATTGCCGCCGCGCACGTTCCACTGGGTGAGTTCGCCCTCGACCCAGGCGGTGCCCAGGCGGTCGACGTATTGCTTGATCTTCGTGGCGAGCAAGGCGACCGGCCACGGCGCCTCGAGCGTCGGCGGAGCCTCCGTCGTGAACGCTGCCATGAACGACCTCTTCTCCCAGGTACTGTGCACGCGCCGACCTAAACTGAACGGCGTGAGCGACTCTTCGATCAGCCTCGGCATGCCCCGCGTCGCGGGTGCCGGCGGGCGGCTCAAGAATATCCCCGGCCCCCGACACAAGCGGGTTCTGCTGGCCTCTCCGCGCGGCTACTGTGCAGGAGTCGACCGTGCTGTGGTGGCTGTGGAGAAAGCGCTCGAGCGCTACGGCGCCCCCGTCTACGTGCGCAAGCAGATCGTCCACAACAAGCACGTCGTCGCGACCCTCGAGCAGCAGGGCGCCGTCTTCGTCGACGAGGTCGACCAGGTGCCGGCGGGCTCGCACGTCGTCTTCAGCGCCCACGGTGTCGCGCCGGCCGTCGTGCAGGCGGCATCCGATCGCGGTCTGCGGGCCATCGACGCCACCTGCCCGCTCGTCACCAAGGTGCACCGCGAGGCCGTGCGCTTCGCGCGCGACGATTTCGAGATCCTGCTGATCGGCCACACCGGCCATGAAGAGGTCGAGGGGACGGCGGGCGAGGCTCCCGACAACGTGACGGTGGTCAACAATCCGGAAGAGGCCGACAGCGTCGTCGTCCGCGACCCCGAGAAGGTCGTGTGGCTGTCGCAGACCACGCTCTCGGTCGACGAGACCATGGAGACCGTGCGCCGGCTGCGCGAGCGCTTCCCCAAACTGCAGGACCCGCCCAGCGACGACATCTGCTACGCCACGCAGAACCGCCAGGTCGCGATCAAGAAGGTCGCGCAGGAGGCCGATGTCGTGATCGTCGTCGGCTCGGCGAACTCGTCGAACTCGGTGCGGCTCGTCGAGGTCGCACTCGAGCACGGGGCGAAGGCGGCGTATCGCGTCGACTACGCGAGCGAGGTGCAGCAGGAGTGGCTGACGGATGCCGCGACCGTCGGCGTCACGAGCGGGGCCTCCGTTCCCGAGGTGCTCGTTCAGGAGCTGCTCGATGACCTCGCCCAGGCGGGCTACGCCGACGTGCAGACGGTGCAGACCGCCGAGGAGGACCTGATGTTCTCCCTGCCGCGCGAGCTGCGCACCGACACCGCGGGCAACCGCGACGCCCGGGCTCTCGGCGGTCGCAGCCGATGAGCGACTCCGGCTCAGAACGCCGCCCTCGCCCGCAGTACGGCGAGTACGCGACCCCCGAGGAGCAGCGCGCAGCGATCAAGGAACCCGCCGAATGGCAGCTCGAGGGGCTCGAGGCGGATGCCGCACCGCAGCACCCCGCACCGCAGCAGCCGGCCCCCGGCGCCTACCGGCCGGGCGGTCCCCAGCACCCGCAGGCGCCGCCCCCGCAGGCGCCGTTCCACTGGCCGCCGGAGGAGTCGCGACCGCCCCAGCCGCCGTCGGCGGTGCGGCCCGGCTTCGGCGACCGCCTCGTCACCTTCGTGCTGCTCGGCTTCGGCCTCTCCAATGTGTTCGGCGTCGTCAGCGACGCGTTCAATGGCGGTCAGGTCATGCGCGAGTCGATGGCCGTGATGGGCGGGAGCTACGAGAGACTCGCGAACGCGCTGCCGGCCTGGTTGTGGCAGGGCCAGGCGATCATCTACGGGGTCGTCTGGCTGGTGACGCTGATCGTCTCCGTCTCAGCGATGCGTGCGGGCCGCCGGTCGTGGTGGATTCCCCTGCTCGGCGCCGTCGTCGCGGGCATCCTGTTCTTCGCCATCTTCGTGATCGCCCTCGGTGAGAACCCCGATTTGCTCAACATCCTGCCCTCGCCGTCGCCTGACGGCACGGGCTCAGCGACCTGAGGCTGCTTCGGTACCCTCGCACCATGGCCGACATCACCATCGAGGAAGTCACCGAGTTCAGCGACGAGCTGGCCGACACCATCGAGCGTCTGCTGCCCGAGCTCTCGTCGACCGCCGTCTACAGCGTCGACACCGTGCAGGCGATCGTGGCGAGCGACGCGACGCATCTTTATGCGGCGCGACTGGACGGTCGCATCGTCGGCACGGCGTGCCTCGTGGTCTACCCGATCCCGACCGGCATCCGTGCTCACATCGACGATGTCGTGGTCGATGAGAGCGCACGCGGCCACGGCCTCTCGCGCCTGCTGCTGAACCATCTCATCGCCGAGGCGAACGAGAGGTTCCGGGCGCGCACGATCGACCTCACCTCACGGCCTGACCGCGAGGCGGCGAACCACCTCTACCGCACGAGCGGATTCGCCGAGCGGGACACGAACGTGTACCGGTGGCGCGGGCCGCAGAGCGGCGTCAACCCGGCGGGTTGACGCGCGGCCCGGCGCCGAGCGGGCTGTGCCCGCGAGGGGAAGCCCCGGTGAGGCTACTTCCCCGACTTGCCGACCGAGCCGAGCTGCTGCGTCGCCTCGATGACGCGCTTGGCCATATCGGACTCGGCGACCTTGCCCCAGGCGCGGGGGTCGTACTTCTTCTTGTCGCCGACCTCGCCGTCGACCTTGAGCACGCCGTCGTAGTTGGCGAACATGTAGCCCGCGACCGAGCGCGTGAACGCGTACTGGGTGTCGGTGTCGATGTTCATCTTGACGACGCCGTTGCTGACGGCCTCGGCGATCTCCTCGGCGGACGAGCCGGAGCCGCCGTGGAAGACGAGGTCGAGCGGCTTCGGCCCATGGCCGAACTTCTCGGCGATGCCCGCCTGGATCTCGCCCAGCAGCTCGGGCCGCAGCTTCACATTGCCGGGCTTGTAGACGCCGTGCACGTTGCCGAAGGTGAGGGCGGCGATGTAGCGGCCGTTCTCACCGAGGCCGAGAGCCTCGACCGCCTTCGTCACGTCGCCGACGGTCGTGTAGAGGGCCTCGTTGGTGCCCTCGTGCTTGACGCCGTCTTCCTCGCCGCCGACCACGCCGATCTCGATCTCGAGGATCGCGTTGATGGCGCTCGTGCGCTTGAGCATGTCCTTGGCGATGGAGATGTTCTCGTCGAGCGGCACGGCCGAGCCGTCCCACATGTGCGACTGGAAGATCGGCTCGCCGCCGGCGCGCACCTGCTCCTCGCTCGCCGCGAGCAGCGGCAGCAGGAAGGACTCGAGCGCGGGCTGCGGGCAGTGGTCGGTGTGCAGGGCGACAGTGATGCCGTAGGACTTCGCGACCTCGGTCGCGAAGCGAGCCATGGCCAGCGCGCCGGTCGCGCGCGCCTTGACCGACTGGCCCGCGAAGTAGTCGGCGCCGCCCGTGGTGACCTGGATGATGCCGTCGGATTCCGCCTCGGCGAGCCCCTGCAGCACGGCGTTGATCGTCGCGGAGGACGACACGTTGAAGGCCGGGTAGGCGAAGCCACCCGCCTTGGCCTTGTCGAGCATCTCGGCGTACTGGTCGGGCGTTGCGACGGGCATCGGGTCTCCTTCGAAGTGGCGGGCCGATTCTTACCTTAGGGGGATTCCGTCAGCTCCAGCGCGGTCAGGGGTCTCGGAACTTTCTCGATTGTTTCCGGCGAGGGAACGTCGGCGAGGCGACCGGGGTCGATGCCGGGGAACTGCCGGGCCGTCACCAGCACGCGTGACTCGAGCGTGCCGGCGAATGCGTTGTACGACTCGACGGTGCGCTCGATCGCCTTCCGCAGCGCGTCGGCGTGGCCGGCGAGCGTGCCGATGCGGGAGTACAGCAGGTTGCCCAGGTCGAACAGCGTGCGCGCCTCGTCGGTGACGGCCTGCTGCTGCCAGGTGACAGCGACGGTCTTCAGCACGGCCCAGAGATTGACGGGGGATGCCAGCGCCACCCGCTTCCCGAAGGCGTAGTCGAGGAGCGCGGGGTCGGCTTCGAGGGCGGATGCCAGCAGCGACTCGCTCGGAACGAAGGCGATCACGAACTCGGGGCTCACCTCGAGCCCCTGCCAGTAGGCCTTCTTGGCGAGGGCGTCGATGTGCGCGCGCACGGCTTTGACGTGCGCGCCGAGCAGGGCGACGCGGCGTGCCGCCTCATCGCCCGAGGCGGTGTCGGGGATCGCGGACGCCTCGAGGTAGCTCTCGAGTGGCACCTTCGCGTCGACGGCGAGCTGCTTCCCGCCGGGAAGGCGGATCACCATGTCGGGGCGCAGCGCGCCGGCATCCGTCGCGATCGTGGTCTGCACCGTGAAGTCGACGTGCTCGGTCAGGCCCGCTGCCTCAACGACCCGTTTCAACTGCGTCTCGCCCCAGACCCCGCGGGTGGAATTGGAGCGCAGCGCGCCGGCGAGGGACTCGGTCGTGGCGCGCAGCTGCTCGTCGCTGACGCGCGCGAGGCGCAGCTGCTCGGCGAGCGAGCCGTACTGCTGGGCGCGCTCACGTTCGAGCTCTGCGACCTTCTGCTGCATCGCGCCCAGCGTCTCGCGCACCGGAGCGAGCGCCTGCAGCACCTGATTCTGCTGGCGCTCCCTCGCTTCGCGCGCGGCCTGGTCGGCGCGCAGCTGCTCGGCCGCCTCGCGCTGGGCGGCGAGCTGCTCGCGCAGGGCCGTCACGGTGGCCTCGGCGGCGGCGAGCTCGACGCGCAGCTCGTCGGCCGAGGCATCCGCCGTGGAGTGTCTGCGCAGCGCGAGGACGGCGAGCGCGCCGATCAGGGCACCGGCGACGAGGCCGATGATGAGAGCGAGGAGAGCGGGCATGGCGTCAGTCTTCAACCAGCCACTGACATCGGCCGTGAGGCGCGTCGAGGGTGGACTACGCCGCCGCGCGCACTGCCCCGAGCCGGCCGACCTTGATCGCGCAGGCGCGCGCGAGGGCGATCACGTCGTCGACGCCGTGCCGGCGCGCGGCGTGCACCATGATCGCGGCGCAAGCCTCGGCGTCGGCGGCGGCATTGTGGTGCTCGAAGTCCTCGAAACCGGCGGCCATCGCGGCGGACGGCAGGCGGTAGGAGTCGAGGTGGTAGGTCTTCCGTGCGACCTGCAAGCTGCAGACGTACTCCGCGACGGGCACGTCGACGCCGGTGACCTCGCACGCCCTGCGGATCACGCCCATGTCGAAGCCGGCGTTGTGCGCCACGAACGCGTCGCCGTCGGCGAAGGCGACCAGGTCGGGCAGCTGCTGCGCCCACGTCGCGGCACCGTAGACGTCGGCGGCATGGATGCCGTGAATGCGGATGTTCCACTCGAGGAACTCGTCGTGCCCGGCCGGCGGCTGGATCAGCCAGTACGCCCGATCGACGACCCGACCGCCGCGCACCTTGACCAGCCCCACGCTGCAGGCGGAGGCGCCGGAGGAGTTCGCCGTCTCGAAATCGATCGCGGTGAAGTCCAGTGCCACGAGCCCCATGCTCGCACGGCAGGATGGAAGGGTGGTCAATGACACCCCGGCCAGTCACGAGGCCCACGCCCTCAGCTTCGGCCCGGCGGCGCAGGTCTATGAGGAGTCCCGCCCTGGCTACCCGGCGGCCGCCGTGGAGTGGCTCGTGCCGGCATCCGCCCGCCGCGTTCTCGACGTCGGCGCGGGAACCGGCAAGTTCACCCGCTTGCTGCGCGCGCCCGAGCGCGAGGTGATCGCCGTCGATCCGAGCCAGGAGATGCTCGACGTGCTGCGCGCGCACTCCGCGGGAATCGAGACCCTGGTGGGCACCGCCGAGCGGCTGCCGCTGCCCGATGAGAGCGTCGACGCCGTCACCTTCGCGCAGGCCTGGCACTGGGTCGACCCCGAGCATGGGCCACGCGAGGTCGCCCGCGTGCTGAAGCCGGGCGGCACCCTCGGTCTCGTCTGGAACAGTCGCGACGAGCGCATCGACTGGGTGCGCGAGCTGGGCGAGGCGATGAGCAGCAATGACCGCTACGGCAACGCGTCCCTCACCGAGAACGCCGTGACCGCGCCGTTCGACGACGGCGAATCCGCCGAGTTCGCGTGGATCCAGCACCTCAGCCGTGCGGGCATCCTCACGCTCGTGCGCTCGCGCAGCTATTTCCTTGTCAAAGGCCCCGACGAGCAGGCCGAGACGCTACGCCGGGTCGAGGCCGTGCTCGACGGGCACCCCGAGATCGAGAGCGCCGGAGTGATCGAGCTGCCCCACATCACGCAGGCCTACCGCTTCCGGCGCGGGTGACGGCGGGACCGACGCGACGGATGCCGCGGCATCCGTCGCGGGCAGTGTGGCGCGCACCGCGAGCAGCACGCCGGCGGTTGACACGACGAGGCCTGCGATCTCCCACAGATTCGGCGCGGTGAGCGTCACGAGGCGCACCATGACGACGCCCGCGAGCGTTCCGACCACGATCAGCTGAGCCGCGAGGGACACCGGCAGCGCGAGGGACGCGACGTTCCACAGCACGGTCGCGACCCAGGACAGCAGGACGCCGATCGCGATGCTCACCGCGATCAGCCACAGCCAGTCGGCGGCGCCGAGGGCCGGCTGCGTGCGATGCTGCGTAGCGGCAGCGGGGATCAGGGCGAGGGCCAGCGGCAGGCATCCGATACCCACCGCTGCCGCCCAGTCGCGTGACGAGACGTGCGGATGCCGCTCGAGGAAGCTGACGTTCGCCTCCGAGTACCAGGCCCAGCCGAGCATGCCTGCGAGCGATAGCCCGGCGCCGAGCGCGTAGCGTGCCGGGTCGGCGATGTGATGGCCGATGAAGGACTCGCCGGAGAGCAGAACCAGCCCGCCGGCCGTGAGGATGATCGGCCAGGTGAGTCGTCGCATGGGGACCTCGCGGCGTTTCAGGTTGCCCCAGATTGCAAGGGCGACGGGCAGCACGCCGTACACGATCGTCGACGTGGCGCCGTCGGCGAAGCGCACCGAGAGCAGCACGAGCACGAACTGGCCCACGTTCCCGACGGCGGCGAACACCAGGGCGGTCAGCCAGCCGCGCGGGCCGAGCGTGCGCAACGCGCGCCACGCGCGGGGGAGCAGCGCGAGGGCGATCAGGCCGAACACCGTGTAGCGGCCGACGGCGAGCGCGATCGGCGGCACAGCGGGCGGGGTGATGAGCCCGACGACGAAGGCGGTGGCCCAGATCACGTTCGCCCCGAGGCCGGCGAGCAGGCCGCGACCGAGCGAAGGTGAGGATGGCACGAGTTCAGCGTATGCGCGGCGACCGACACCTGGGCATCCGCTCTGCAAAATCAATGCACGTGGCTCCGCCCGATGCGCTCGATCGCCGCGGCGCGCCGGGTTAGTCCGGTGGTACTCGTGCTGGAGCTCCGCTGCCCCCAAATGGGCGGCTAGACGATCGGTTAGCTTCCGGTGATTCTGATCACAGGTGCGCATTGCGCGGTCTCAAGTAGTCGAAGCAAGAGCACATCCGCCAAGAGTTGGGGGTTGAACTTATGTATGGATCATCTCGGTCGTTAGCGGCTATACGGCGGCAGCCGAGGCGGACGCGGATCGCCGCCCTAGCACTGGCCGTGGCGTTGGTCGGCACAATTAGCGGTTGTTCGCAGACAGCGGTCGCTCCGGTGGGGCACTGCTCCCCGCAGTACAAGGTGGGCGCGGCCGAGGGCGGCCTGACTGTTCAGCAGGCTGGCAAGGGGAAGGCCATCACGTGGGGAATCTACGTCGCGGCAAAATACAAGACTGGGACCACGTGGCACGTCACGGTGCGAGCGGATGGCACCAAGATTGACTCAAAGAACCAGGCGTACGAACCGCACGGAAGCGTAAACGCGGCCCGCGCGGCGAAGTACTCGGGAAAGATCCTGGAGATCTCCGGGTCGGCCCTGCATGGAAAGGATGATCTCTTGACGTTCGATGGAAAGTGCAAGATCGCCTGAGATGAGCCGCGTGGTCGATCTCGCCGATGTCTTGCCTGACGTTTCTGCGGACTTCTCAGCTGTGCTGGACCATTCCGCACGTGCCCGTCTCGTGATGCTCGACCATTCGCACGACCCGGCCGTGTCGGCTCTGCTTCCTGATGCGGACGAATGGCTTCCTGCCGGGCAACAGTCTCAGGTTCTGTTGGTGGTGGGGAACAACATCTCATCGGTCGACGCGGAGTGGTCAGGCAGAGGAGCGCTGGCCGTCGAAGTTGCCTCGCTGCTTCAGGAGTACGTGATGGATCAGCTGAACGCGCGATGGCCTGTGCGTTCTGATAGTGAGGGCGTGGCGGAGCCGGAGCTTCGAGGAGGCAGTCCCCGGTGGGTATGGAAGAACGGAGTGACGCCGTTCGGTCAACTCACGCAGACTCTCAGCGCTTGAGCAGCGCTGCGGGGTCGCTTGGGAGGGCATATCGACCTGTCGATGTATGGGTGCTCGGCGCAGTATTCGGCCTTGTTCCCAGCACCCTTGCTCTTTCCTGGGTTGTGCCGGTCGTCGTTGGAATCGTCGGGCTTGTGCTCGTTGCTGGCTGGAGACTCCGCTTGTCAGTGGCGCTCTACGTTGGCGCAGAGATTGGCGGCCTGCCGTGGCCCTCGGCCCCGGCAGTGGCCGCCGCGGCCTTCTTCATGCTCAACATTCACGCACTGCAAGATCCGAAGTTCTGGGTTGTGCGTCCCACGCGTCCGTGGGCAACGTGGACAATCATCTCGGCGGGCGCGATCGGCGCCGGCACCATGGCGGTTGCGCTCGACTGGCGGCAGATCCGAACTGGCTACGTGTTCCCGCTACCTATTCCACCGGAGTGGTCGGTTCCACTGCTGGCCATCGGGGCAGCCGTTCTCAACACGATCGGGGAAGAGGCTCTCTGGCGAGGGATGCTCGCAACGCTCAGTGCAAGAGTGCTCACGCTTCGGACCGCGACAGTCGTCCAAGCTTTTTCTTTCGGTCTCGCGCACTACAACGGCATTCCGAATGGGCCGGTCGGGATTGTTGCCGCAGCCGTGTTCTCGGCTTTCCTGTACCTGGTCTCTGTCCGGGTCGGTGCGGTCGGTGCACTTGTCGCGCACTTTCTGGCGGATCTGGTCATCTTCCTCACGGTGATGCACTTCGCTCTCTTCGCCTGGAGCGGGTAGACCGGACCCGGATGAGACTTGCGCTTGGTTAGCGTGCGGCGCTGGATGTAGCTCATAGCCGTCGGCGACTGCCGCCTCGCGTGCCTTCCCGCGCTGGCGGCGATCGCTTCGCCGAGCATGCGGAACTGTGACGAGTCCCGTACGGCCGCGCGCGTTGCAGCGCGCGGCCGTGGTCGTCTCGGTCTGCTTGTCGCGGATGAAGACGAGAGCTCGGGGGCGGACGAGCTCGCCGGCATCGCGCTTCTCAAGGTGCTCGACACTGCATGCGGGGCACGATGCCTTGATCGGTGTCTCGGGCACGGTCGGCGTCAGGTATGCGCGGGTGGCACTCGCCTACCGCTCGACAAACGTCAGGGCCGAGTAGTCGTGGCGGGCGTAGAAGAATGCGGACTGGTGAGGCTTCGGCTTCTCGACTGGTTCGCGGGTCTGAAATCTGAGGTGCTTGCTGACCTGGGCGAGTACCCGGGCGGCTTCGTCGGTGATGCGTTCGAGCAGATCGACGGCCACCGTTTCGATCGGCGGCCGCGACCCGAATGCGGCCGAGCCACCGCCGGATTCCATGCCGCTGAAGATTGCTTCGCGCAGCTGCTGGAGGAGCTTCCAGCATCATCTATTGCCACTGCGGCGGAAGGATGGGCAGCAGCACCGGCCACGGCCGACTGCGCTACGCGTGCGTCCAGTCCGCTGGCTACCGGACGCACCCCGACGCGTCCCATCAGGGCGGGACTCGTGAAGCTCGCCGAGCGCCTTGACAACGCCTCGGATGACCTCAACGCGCGAATCATGCTGGAAGCAACGTGCATCCGCCTCCGCGACTGGCTAGAAGCCGAGCGGGTCGCGCTCGAGGCAGAGCTGAAGCGCGCATCCGCTCAGGTCACGGTGCACCCCATCGCATTCGTCGGCGATCTCGTGGAGCAACCACCAACCCTGACGACCGAGCGTCGTCGAGAGGCGCTCAGACTGCTCGTCGGTCGGATCACGATCAACCCATCCGGAGCGGAGAAGCGGGTCGATAGGAGTCCGACCTACTCGACGCCTGAGATGAGCCGCTACGGTCGGCGCCGATAGGCTGATGACCTCATGTCACAGTTATCCATAGGCATCGTCGGTCTCCCCAACGTCGGCAAGTCGACCCTCTTCAACGCGCTGACCAAGAACGACGTGCTCGCGGCGAACTATCCGTTCGCGACGATCGAGCCGAACGTGGGTGTCGTGAACCTGCCTGATGAGCGGCTGCAGAAGCTTGCCGAGGTGTTCCACTCCGAGCGCATCGTGCCCGCGACCGTGTCGTTCGTCGACATCGCCGGAATCGTCAAGGGCGCGAGCGAGGGGGAGGGGCTCGGCAACCAGTTCCTCGCGAACATCCGCGAGGCCGACGCCATTGCCCAGGTCGTGCGCGGATTCACCGACGACGACGTCGTGCACGTGGCCGGCGCCGTCGACCCGCGCGGCGACCTCGACACGATCAACACTGAGCTGATCCTCGCCGATCTGCAGACCCTCGAGAAGGCGCAGCCGCGCATCGAGAAGGAGGTGCGCGGCAAGAAGACCGACCCCGCAGTGCTGGCGGCGGTCAATGAGGCGATCGCGGCGCTGTCGGAGGGCCGCGTGCTCTCGGCCGTCGCGGGCCTCGACCTCGCCGCGCTGCGTGAGTTCGGCCTGCTCACCGCGAAGCCGGTCATCTACGTCTTCAACGTCGACGAGGGCGTGCTGACGGATGCCGCGCGCAAGGCTGCTCTGTCGGAGCTGGTTGCCCCCGCGAAGGCCGTGTTCCTCGACGCGAAGATCGAATCGGAGCTCATCGACCTGCCTGAGGACGAAGCACTCGAGCTGCTGCAGTCGACAGGCCAGGAGGAATCCGGCCTCGATCAGCTCGCCCGCGTCGGCTTCGACACCCTGGGGCTCCAGACCTACCTCACCGCCGGCCCGAAGGAGGCGCGTGCGTGGACGATCCACAAGGGCTGGAAGGCGCCGCAGGCCGCCGGGGTGATCCACACGGACTTCGAGAAGGGCTTCATCAAGGCAGAGGTGATCTCGTTCGAGGACCTGATCGAACTCGGCTCGGTCGCCGAGGCGCGCGCGCACGGCAAGGCCCGCCTCGAGGGCAAGGACTACGTCATGCAGGACGGCGACGTGGTGGAGTTCAGGTTCAACGTCTAGCGCCGAGTCCGAAGGCTCCGGCCCTCGTTATTCGCTGGCCGCGTCGGCTTCAATGGCCTCGACCGCACGATCGAGCCAGAACGCCGCCTCGTCGATGTCCTGCCCCTCGAGCGCCTGGCGCGCAGCGATGACCGCATGATGGATTGTCGCAAGCATTTTTCCCCTCAATTGCTCGGATAATCCCTCAACCCCGCTCGCAGGTTATCGAATAGCGGGGGCCGGTGCCAGCGGGAATGGCGGCGGCCTGACTTGGGGAGACACCAGGCCGCCGCCTGCCCATAATCACCGCGGCCCGCGCTCTGTTCGGGTCAGAGGTCGCGGGCCGCGGTAGATGGGGTTGAGGTTACGGGTTCGGGTGCCCGCATATACAGACTGACGGGTCTACCCCAAGGACGGCGAAGCTCTCGCTCAGGACCTGCTCAACGTTCGGTTCGTCACCTCATGAAAGTCACGTGGATCACGCCGCTCTCGGCGATCTCCGACGTCACGTCGTAGCCGGACTCCAGGCCGCGTAGATCGTCCCAGAGACGGATGCCTCGGCCGAGCAGTATCGGAACGATGCCGACATGCAGCCGGTCGACCAATCCCGCCTTGAGGAAGTCGCGCACGACGGTGGGTCCGCCGCCGATGCGGACATCCTTCCCGTCGGCCGCCTCCAGCGCGCGATCGAGCGCCTCCTGCGGTGCCGCAGCCAGGAAATGAAAGGCAGTGCCGTTGGCGAACTCGAGCGGTGGTCTTGGGGCGCTGTGGGTGAGGACGAACACGGGGCACCGGAACGGCGGCTCGTCACCCCACCAGCCGCGCCAGTCGGGGTCGTCGGCGAAGTTGTGCAGTCCGAACATGCCGGCGCCCATGATCTCGGCGCCGACCTCCTCGAAGTACGCCTTCCCGTACCTGTCGTCGACACCGGTCGTGCCCTCGCCGGACACATCGTGCATGACCCGCTCGCGGAAGGTCCTGGTCGACACGTACGCGTGAGTCAGTCGTGCCCAGTCCTCGCCGAACGGATTCTCGGGCGTCTGGTCCGTCGTGGTCGCGAACCCGTCGAGCGAGATGTTGAGGTCAACCCGAACTGCCATTGTTTCTCCGATCAGACAAGCGGATCGTATTGGAACTCGCGGAGCTCCTGTGCGCAACGGCACGCTCCCGCGGTCTTCGCGGCCCACCGCACCGCCTCGTCGCGCGAGGCGGCCTCGATGACGGTGAATCCGCCGTCCAGCTGCGCGGTCTCGGGGTATGTGCCGTCCGAGACGGATCCGTCGGCTCCCACGAGCACCGGCGTCACGGCCTCGTTCAGCCCACCGCCGAAGACATACACCCCGGCGTCCTTCATCTCCTGGATGACCGCGTGCGCGGCATCCGCCACCTCTTGCAGCTCATCGAGCGTGACCTGCATCGCCGAGCTCGGGAACGAGATCAGATACGTCGTCATGGCCGTGAGCACACCATGCACAGGGTGTGGCGTCAACAGCGCTGGCGGCACGGCGCGTGCGATGCCACGCTGTCCGCATGGCGCTCTATGACGAGCTGGGCGGTTTCGATGCGATCCTGGCGGTCTGCCGCCGCTGGAGCGAGCTGTGCCTCGCCGACCCCGTCGCCGAGCATCCGTTCTCGCACCCCCATGTGCACCCGCAGCACGACGAACGGCTCGCCGCCTACCTCAGCGAGGCTGCGGGCGGTCCGAAGCTGTACACCGGCGGCTACGGCACCGAATCCATGGTGCGGCGGATGCACGCCGGCAACGGCCCGCACGAGGAGCTCGACGAGATCTGCCTGCGGCTCTTCGATCAGGCGCTCGTCGAATCGCCGATTCCTCCCGAGCCGGCGGCGCGGCTCGGCGCCTACTTCCGCGCCGTGGCGCATGACATGACCCGCTACGACGCGTCGGCCGACCTTGTTCCCGAAGGCCTGGCCATGCGCAGGGCGTGAGGCCGTACGGTATGCCCATGGAACTGCGCTTCCGAAGCGAGATCATCTACTGGCGCGGGCCCGCGCCGTTCACCTTCGTGCGCATCCCCGAGGCGCAGAGCGACGACATCGCCGAGATCGCGTCGATGGTGAGCTACGGCTGGGGCGCGATCCCCGTCAACGCGCGCATCGGGAAGACCGATTTTTACACCGCGCTTTTCCCGAAGGACGGCGTCTATCTGCTTCCGGTCAAGGTCGCCGTCCGGCGTGCGGAGGGCATCGATGTCGGCGACGAGGTGGCCGTCGAGCTGTCAGTGGGCGGCGCGTGAGGAGCGACGGGGTCGAGATCTGGCTGCGCGACGTCATCGCGTCGTTGGTCGGCCTCGGTACCGCAGTGCGCCGCGACGAGCCGGACTCGGTGCATCAGGCGCGCACGATGACGCGCAGGCTGCGGGTGATCGTCGCACTCGTTCCCAGCGACGCCGGCCGCCCGGCGGCGAGGGAGCTCAAGCACTACGGCCGAGTGCTCGGCGACGCCCGAGACCTCGAGGTGCGAGCCGAGCTGGCGGCCCGCCTTCTCGACGAGCTCGGCGACGACGATGAGACGGATGCCGCGCACGAGCGCCTCGTCACCGACCTTCGCGCCGAGTACCGTGAGGCGCACGGGAGGGTCGTCGAATACCTCGACGGTCGCAGCTACCGCCGACTGCTCGCGCTGCTCGAGGACGTCGCGGAGGACGCCGACGACCTCGACGAGCTCGCGGTGCAGCACGAGGCTCGCAAGCACGCCCGCGCCCTGCGCTATCTTGCCGAGGCGCTCGGCGACGACGACACCGCGAAGACCGGGGCCGCGCTGCAGGACGCGTTCGGCGAGCACCGCGACTACACGCTGCTCGCCCGCTCCCTCGATGACGAGACCGATCCGTCGCTCGTGCGCGTGCGTGAGGCCGCGAGGAAGCGCGGCGCCGCGTCACTCGGCGGCTAGCGGCACCGCTATCCCTTCAGCTCGTGCGCGAGCTGCGCGGCCCATCGCTCGACGGCGGCGCGATCACGAAAGTCTCCGGCGTGCTTCTTCGCGACCGAGCCGGCGAGCCAGCCTGCCGGGTGCGTGTCGAGGCGGCCGCCGAAGGTGGCGGTCCCTCGCGCGTGCACCTCGGCGGCTGCGCGCTGCAGCTGGGGCGCAACGGCGGCGGGATGCCCGGTGTCCACCGTCGTCAGCGGTCCCGAGGCGACGAGCCACACGGGCGTGTCCTTCCACTCCTTCGCCACGCGGTGCGCGAGCCGGCGCGCGTCGCGGTGCCACCGTTGTTCATAGACCGCGCCGGCGATCACCGCCGCATCGAAGTGCTCGGCCTCGGTGTCGACCAGGCTCGCCGGCTCGAGCTCCACCTCGAGCCCTCCTTCGAGCAGCTCCCGCGCGATCCATTCGGCAATGCCGACCGTGCCGCCGCGCCGCGACGCGTATGCAACCAGAACACTTGTCATGCCTCGCAGTCAACCTCTGCGCCCCCGCTGCCGCATGGGCCGATCGTCCCGATCCACATGGCCGAGGCGCGCACTTTTCGATAACGTCGAGACGTGCCAGACGACATAGACGGCTATGACAGAGCACGCCTTGCCGCCCTTTACGACCCGCTTGACCCTGACCGCTCAGACCTCGATGTCTACGTCGACATCGTCGGCGAGCTGGGTGCCCGCCGACTGATCGATCTGGGCTGCGGCACCGGCACCTTCGCCCTGATGCTCGCGGGCAAGGGCATCCGGGTCACCGGGGTCGACCCCGACGAGGACGCGGTCGACGTCGCCCGTCACAAGGAGGGAGCCGACGCCGTCGAATGGGTCGTCGGCGACGCCGCCGACCTGCCGCCGATGTCGGCGAACCTGGTCACGATGACGGCGAACGTCGCGCAGCACTTCCTGACGGATGCCGAGTGGGATGCCGCACTCGCCTCGATCCGCGACGCGCTGCTGCCCGGTGGCTATCTCGTCTTCGAGTCGCGCCGCCCCGAGGCGCGCGCCTGGGACGGCTGGACACCGGCGCATACCCGCGTCGAGGCCGAGACCGAGGATTACGGCCGCGTTGAGGCGTGGCAGGAGGTGCTCGACGTCACCGGCCACCTCGTGACGTTCCGCACCTCGAACGCCTTCGAGGACGGCACCGTGATCGAGGTCGACACGACCCTGCGCTTCCGCACGGAGCAGGAGCTGCGCGTCTCGCTCGCTGCCGCCGGTTTCGAGACCGTCGAGGTGCGCGACGCCCCCGACCGCCCAGGCCGCGAGTTCGTCTTCATCGCCCGTGTCGTCGACGAGGCGGATTACTGACCCTCGCGGATGCCGGACGCGAAACGGCCCCGGACGCCGAAGCGCACCGGGGCCGTTCTGGTAGGGCTGCGACTTTACTGGTTGGCGGTCGCGAGCTTCTCGAGGTCGGGGTTGTTCTTGTACGCCTCGACCGCGTTGTCCTTGGTCACCAGGACCGGGGAGAGCTCGATCGACTTGACGATGATCTTGCCGTTGTCGTTGTTCTTGTCGTTGTCGACGGTCTTCGGCTTCTCGCCCTTGCTGAGCGTGGTCACCAGGTCCACCGCGGCCTGCGCCTCGAGGGTGGTGTCCTTGTAGATCGTCGAGTACTGCGTGCCGTTCATGATCAGCGGGATCGAGTCGGTCTCGGAGTCCTGGCCGGTCACGACGGGGTTGGGCAGACCGGCCGACTTGGTCGCCTGCAGGATGGCGCGGGCGAGCGTGTCGTTGGGGGAGAGCACGCCGTCGAGCTTGGTTCCCTTGGCGTAGTAGCCCGTGATCAGGTCGGTCATGCGCTTCTGCGCGTTCTGGGCGAGCCAGCCCTGGGTGGAGGCATTGTTGAAGGTGGTCTGACCCGAGACGACCTTGATGGTGCCGTCCGCGATCTTCGGCTTGAGCACGCTCATCGCGCCGTTGAAGAACAGGGGAGCGTTGGCGTCGTCGGGCGAGCCGGCGAACAGCTCGACGTTGTACGGGCCCGAGCCCTTCTCCTTCTTCAGGCCGTCGAGCAGGGCCTGGGCCTGCAGCTCGCCGACGTGGAAGTTGTTGAACGCGACGTAGTAGTCGACGTTCTTGGTGTTGAGGATGTTGCGGTCCCAGGCGATGACGATCGCACCGTCCTTCTTGGCGGTGGCGACCTGCGTGGTCAGCTGCGAGCCGTCGGCCGCACCGATGATGACGACCTTGGCGCCCTTGGTCAGCATCGAGTTGATCTCGGCCTGCTGGCTGGGGACGGGGCTCGAGTTGTCCGCGTACTGGATGTCGGCCTTGAATCCGGCCTTCTCGATCGAGTCCTTGAAGTCCTGGCCGGCGAGAACCCAGTTCTGCGAGGTCTTCGCGGGCAGGGCGACGCCGATGAGGTCGCCCTTCTTGATCGTGGTCGAGCTGCTGTCGCTCGAGCCGCTGGTGGTGCGGCCCGTCGAGCAGCCGCTCAGCGTCAGGGCTGCGGCCGCAGCCACGGCGGCGATGCCGACGATGTACTTCTTGCGCATGTGATTGCCTTTTCTTCTCTTCTTCGAGCGTGGGCGGCGTTGTGGCCGCCCGTGGTTCTCCTGCGGGCTTAGGGCAGGGAGACTGTGGACTGGTCGTCGATCGACTTCGGCAGCGCGGCGACCTGCGCCGGGGCATCCGTCGCCTTCGTGCGGTCCCGGCCGATGCCGAGGCCCCTCGTGATGCCGCCGATGAGCGAGGGGCGGCCCTGCGTCTTCGAGTAGACGTCGAACGCGACCGCGAGCAGCAGCACGAGACCGCGGATGATCTGCTGCAGGTTCGACTCGGCGCCGATGAGCTGCAGACCGTTCTGCAGCAGTGCCATGACGAGCGCGCCGACGATCGAGCCGGCGACGGTGCCGATGCCGCCCGAAACTGCGGCGCCACCGACGAAGACCGCGGCGATCGCGTCGAGCTCCCAGCCGGTGCCGTCCGCGGGGCCGGAGGCGCCGGCGTAGCCGACGTAGACCATGCCGGCGATCGCGGCGAGCAGCGACATGTTCGCCATCACGAAGAAGTTGACCCGGCGGATGCTGACGCCCGAGAGGGCGGCCGCGTTGGCGTTGCCGCCCACGGCGTAGACCTGGCGGCCGAAGATCGTGTTGCGCGTGATGAAGCCGTAGAGGATCGTCAGGACGCCCGCGATGATCGCGACGACCGGGAAGCTGGTCCCGACGGAGCCCGCACCGAACAGGTAGGTGCCGAACAGGGTGACGGCGACGAGGATGCCGGTGCGCACGATGCTCACCCACATGGGGACGAGCTCTGCGCCCATCTTGCGGCGCTTGGCGCGGCCGCGGGCCTCACTCCAGATGAGGACGATGACGGTGATGAGCCCGAGCAGCAGGGTGCCATTGCTGAAGCCGGTGTTCGGTCCGAAGTCGGGAATGAAGCCGTTGCCGATGGTCTGGTACGACTCGGGGACGCTCACGGAGGTCGAGTTGCCGATCCACTGGTTCGCGCCGCGGAAGATCAGCTGGCCGGCGAGGGTGACGATGAACGCCGGGACGCGCACGAACGCGACCCAGAAGCCCTGCCAGGCGCCGACCAGGGCGCCGATGACGAGGCCGAGCAGGATCGCCTCCCACCAGGACCAGTGCCACTGGCTCATCGCCTGGGCGACGATGATGCCGACGAAGGCGGCGACCGATCCCACCGAGAGATCGATGTGACCGGCGATGATCACCATCACCATGCCGAGCGCCAGGATCAGGATGTAGGAGTACTGCTGGAAGACGTTGATGACGTTGGTCGGGCTGAGCGTGAGCCCGCCCGTCGCGATCTCGAAGATCGCCACGATGAGGATGAGCGCGATGATCATCCCGTACTGGCCGGCACTCGTGCCTCGGCCGCCGAAGAGTTGACGGAGCGGGTTCATCTAGATCAGTGCATCCTTCTTGCTGTGGCTGGTCATGCTGCGCATGAGCGTCTCTGGGGTCGCTTCGGCGACGGGGAATTCATCGGTGATCGAGCCCTCGAAGATCGTGTAGATCCGGTCGGAGAGGCCGAGAAGCTCGGGGAGCTCTGACGAGATGAGGATCACGCCCTTGCCCTGCTCGGCGAGCTGCTGGATGATCCGGTAGATCTCGAACTTCGCGCCGACGTCGATGCCGCGCGTGGGCTCGTCGAGGATCAGCAGGTCGGGGTCGGTGAACATCCACTTCGACAGCACGACCTTCTGCTGGTTGCCGCCGGAGAGCTTGGAGACGCCCTCTTCGACCGTCGGCACCTTGGTGCGCAGCATCTTGCGGTACTGCTCGGCGACGTCGAACTCCTTCAGAGAGTCGACCACGCCGCCCTTCGAGATCTTGCGGAGGTCGGCCGATACGGTCGAGCGCTTCACCGAGTCGAGCAGGTTGAGGCCGAGGGCCTTGCGGTCCTCGCTGACGTAGCCGATGCCGGCGTCGATCGCCTGGCGCACACTGCCGAGCTTGATCTCGCGGCCGTCCTTGAACACCTGGCCGCCGAGCCACGTGCCATAGCTCCTGCCGAACAGGCTCATCGCGAGCTCGGTGCGGCCGGCGCCCATGAGGCCCGCGAAGCCGACGATCTCGCCGCGGCGCACGGTGAAGCTCTCGTTCTTGCAGACGAGACGGGAGGAGTCGAGCGGATGCTGCACCGTCCAGTCCTTCACCTCGAAGAACACCTCGCCGATGTGCGGGGTGCGGTCGGGGAAGCGGCTCTCGAGCGAGCGGCCCACCATGCCGCGGATGATGCGGTCCTCGTCGACGCCCGTGTGCACGTCGAGCGTCTCGATGGTGCGGCCGTCGCGGATGATCGTGATGTCGTCGGCGACCTGCTCGATCTCGTTCAGCTTGTGGCTGATCATGATGGAGGTCACGCCGCGCTCCTTGAGGCCGACGATGAGGCTCAGCAGGTGCTGCGAGTCGGTCTCGTTGAGGGCCGCCGTCGGCTCGTCGAGGATGAGCAGCTTGACGTTCTTGTGCAGCGCCTTGGCGATCTCCACGAGCTGCTGCTTGCCGACGCCCAGGTTCTTGATCTGCGTGTCGGGGTCCTCGTCGAGGCCGACCCGGGCGAGCAGCTCCCGCGCGCGCAGCTGCGCCTGCGTCCAGTCGATGACGCCGCGCTTGCCGATCTCGCTGCCGAGGAACAGGTTCTCGGTGATCGAGAGCTCGGGGATGAGCGCCAGCTCCTGGTGGATGATGACGATGCCGGCTTCCTCGGACTGCTTGATGTTCGAGAACTGCACGACCTCGCCCTGGTAGACGATGTCGCCGGTGTAGGTGCCGTACGGGTAGACGCCGGAGAGCACCTTCATGAGCGTCGACTTGCCGGCGCCGTTCTCGCCGCAGATGGCGTGGATCTCGCCGGCCGTGACGGTCATGCTGACGTCGGACAGTGCCTTGACGCCCGGGAATTCCTTGGTGATGGAGCGCATCTCCAAGATGGTGTGATTGCTCACCTGTTCCTCTTCACTCCTCTTTGAGCTCAATGTGAACGATCACATTGCGAGCCGCAGAGGATCATAAGCCGAACGGTCGGGGTGTTGTCAAACCGAGCTGAGTCCTAGCCGCGCCGCGCCGGTCCGCTGGAGCGCCGCACCACGAGATGCGGCTGGATGTCGACGGTGTCGTCGTCCCGCCCCTCGAGCAGCATCTGCACGCAGCGCCGGCCGAGCTCGGCGAAGTCCTGATGGACCGTCGTGAGTGGCGGCCAGAAATGCTCGGCCGAGGGGATGTCGTCGAAGCCGATGACGCTGATGTCCTCGGGAACCCGCACCGAGAGCGAGTGTGCGGCGTGCAGCACGCCGAGCGCCATCTCGTCGTTCGAGCAGAAGAACGCCGTCGCGTCGTTCGCCATGATCAGCTGCCGCCCCGCGAAGTAGCCGAACTCCGCTGTCCAGTCGCCGCGGATCGGCGGCAGGGTCGGCAGCTCGCGATCGGAGAGCTCGAGCAGATAGCCCTGCATGCGGGCATCCGCCTCGATCCAGTCCTGGGGGCCGGCCAGATGCCGGATGTATTCGTGCCCCAGATCCGCGAGATGCGCGGTCGCCGCCCGCGCGCCGGCCGCCTGGTCGACCCACAGTGCCTGCGGATCGCCGTCGAGCCCCGAGCGCAGCGTCACCATGGGCGGCAGGTCGACCAGCCGGGCCAGCGTCTCGAAGACGCGCTGCTGCGGGGCGATGACGACGAGCCCCTCGACGTCCTGCTCGATGAGCCGGTCGACGGCGGACGTGATCGACTCGTCGTCGATCTCGGTGAGATGCGCCGTGTTCACGGAGAAGCCCTTGGCGGCGGCCGCGGCCTCGATGGCCTGCACCGTGAGCGCCGGGCCATAGGTCGCGCGGATCGACGCGAGGACTCCGATGGTGCGCGAGCGGCTGGTCTTGAGCGCTCGCGCGGCGCGGTTGGGCCGGTAGTGCAGCTCCTCCATCGCGGCGAGCACGCGATCGCGGGTCTCCGGCCGCAGTGCCTCCGAGTTGTTGAGCACGCGCGACACCGTCTGGTACGAGACGCCGGCCAGGCGCGCCACGTCCCGCATGTTCGGGGCCCGCGTGCGCGCGGAGTCGGGGGAGCTCATCGGGTTGCCTTACTGGGATGTGGTCGTTCACATGCCCGCGGACATTATGGCTGATGAGTTGCGGCGGGCTACTCAGAGAGCGTTCGAGTCCCCGTGAGCTCCTCGGCGGTGCGCCACAGCCGCGCCGCGACGTCCATCGACCGCGCTGAGCGCGGGATCCTGGCCCTCTTGGTCGGGCCGACGAGACCGAGCCTGCGGCCCGGGCCGTAGTAGGCGCCCTGCTCGGCGGCGGGAGACGTCGCGGCGAACAGCAGCGGCTCCGCGCCGGTCTCGACGCCCTGCGAGGGCAGCAGCGTGCGGCGGATCGGCGGCAGCTGGCTGTCGGCGCCGCGACCCAGGTTGCGGCCCGCCGTCTGCAGATTGGTGCGCGTGTAGCCCGGGTGCGCGATCGTGCTGAGGAGATCCCACGCGCGCTGCTGCGCGATGGCGGCGAGCTGCCTGCCGAGCAGCAGGTCGGCGAGCTTCGACTGCGCGTAGGCGAACTGCGGCGAGAACCGGCGCCTGGTCCAGTTCAGGTCGTCGAAGTCGATCCGGCCGAAGTTGGCGGTGCCGCTCGACATCGTGGCGACGCGCGCGCCTGGCGTCCGGAGCACGGCCGGCAGCAGGAGGTTCGTGAGCGCGAACGGGCCGAGGAAGTTCGTGCCGAATTGCAGTTCGAAGCCGTCGGCCGTCTCGATGCGCTGCGGTGGGACCATCACGCCCGCGTTGTTGACGAGCCCGTGCAGCGGAGCGCCGTCGGCGACCACCTGTGCGGCGAACTCGCGGACCGACGCGAGATCGGCGAGGTCGAGCCATCGCACCTCGAGCTGCGCCTCCGGGGCCTCGGATCGGATCGCCGCTGCGGCCTCTTCGCCCTTCTCCGGCGTGCGCACCGCGAGCACGACCGCGGCCCCGGCGCGCGCGAGCCGGCGCGCCACCTCGCGGCCCGTCCCGCTGTTCGACCCCGTGACGATGAAACGCCGCCCGGTCTGGTCGGGCACGTCGTAGTACATGGCAAGCTCCTTGCTAAAATAATAGAACCGCTGGTCTGTTGAGTCGAGAATAACAGACCATTGGTCTGTTGTGTGAATGGAGATGTGATGACCACGGACTTCGCGCGCGCTCGCAGCGACGAGCAGCGCGCCGTGCGGCGCACGGCGATCGTGCGCACTGCGGCGCAGCTGCTCGGCGACGGTACGCGGGTCGCAGAGTTGAGCCTGAATGAGCTCGCGCGACGGGTGGGCCTCGCCAAGTCCAATGTGCTGCGCTATTTCGAGACCCGCGAGGCGGTGTTGCTCGCCCTGCTCGATGACGTGTACGGCGAGTGGCTCGATGCGCTCCAGACCGAGCTGGAGAAGACGGATGCCGGCGCCGGCGTCTCTCCTGTCGAGCTCGTCGCCGAAGCGATCTCCCGCACCGTCGCCGAGCGCCCGGTGCTCTCCGAGCTCGTCGCGAACACCTCGATGGTGCTCGAGCACAACGTCTCCGCAGAGATCGCCGCCGACTACAAGCTCCGCGCCTACGCGCAGGCGATGCGCCTCGTCGACCTCGTCGAGATCCAGGTGGGGGCGCTGCCCGAGGCGAGCCGCATCGCACTCGCGGCAGCCGTCAATCTCGCCATCGGCGGAGCCTGGGGCATGTGCCGACCGTCGCCCGGCATGGCGGCGGCCTACCGGAGCCACCCCGAGCTCGCCGCGATGCAGCTCGACTACCGCGTCGCCGTGCGCGAGCTTGTCGCAACGGTCGTCACGGGGCTGCTCGCCCGACCCGCATCGGAGCAGCTGTGACAGTGCGCATCGAGAACGCTGCGCCGGCGGACCTCGAGGACTGCGTGGCGATCTGGGCACGGGCCATCGAGGCGCGCGACGGCGTCGATGACCCTGCCGTGCCGGGCCGCGCGCGGGCGAAGCTCACCGCGCCGAGGCGACTCGCCTGGCTCGTCGCACGCGACGGCGAGACCCCGGTCGCCTTCGCCCTCGCGAGCGAGGGCGGCACGGGCACGGTCGGCCCGCACGACCCCGCCGGCTACGCCTACCTCGGGTTGCTGGCGGTCGCGCCCGGTGCGTGGGGGCGCGGCATCGCGACGCAGCTGCTCGATCGGCTGGCCGTCGAGCTCGCCGCGACCGGGGCCCCCGGCGCGTATCTGCATGTGCTCACCGAGAACACGGGGGCGATCCGCCGCTACGAGGGCGCGGGCTGGCATCCGTTCGGCGAGGTCTTCGCGCACCCCGCGACGGGGCGGCCGAGCCTGACCTATGTGACCGAGTTCGCGAGCACGGATGTCGGCGGTGCCGCCTAGTCTCGGGTCATGGCCGACGACGCGAACGACCCGAAGCGCACCCTGAAGCGCTACCTGCAGCGCCAACGGGATGCGCTCGTCTGGAAGGTCGAGGGCCTCAGCGAGCGCGAGGTGCGCCGGCCGATGACCCCGACCGGCACCAATCTGCTGGGGCTCGTGAAGCACGTCGCGCACATGGAGTACGGCTATCTCGGCGAGGTCTTCGGCCGCCCGGCCGACGACCCGATACTGCTCGACTTCGAGACGGCCGCAGACAACGACGACATGTGGGCGCGGTCCGATGAGTCGGCGGCCGATATCGTCGCGTTCTATCGGCGCGCGTGGGCGCACGGGGATGCCACGATCGACGCGCTCTCGCTCGACGACCTCGGCTTCGTGCCGTGGTGGCCGCCTGAGCGGCAGCACCCGACGCTGCATCTGGTGCTCGTCCACCACATTCAAGAACTCGCCCGGCACGCCGGTCAGGCCGACATTGTGCGCGAGCTGACCGATCGAAGGGTCGGCCTCTCGTCCGAGACCTCCAACCTGCCCGATCGCGACGAGGCGTGGTGGGCCGCCTACACGGCGAAGCTGCGCGGCATCGCAGAGTCGTTCCCCGAGTAGCCGCTCACTCGTCGCTCTCAGGCGGCTGCCGCACGAAGAACACCCCGACGACGGCCCCGAGCGACACGATCGCGCCGATCAGGAACGCCGCGCGAACGCCGGACGCCTGCGCGGGCAGCTGCGCTGCCCCACCCGAGGCCGCCGCAAGCGTCCCGGCGGCGAGCACGGCGACGAACACTGCGGTTCCGATGGCGCCGGCCACCTGCTGAATCGTGCCGACGATGGCGCTCGCGTGCGGGTAGAAGTGCTTCGTCACCGATCCGAGCGCCGCGGTGAACAGCGGTGTGAACATCAGCGACAGCCCGAAGCTCAGCACGATGTGCGCTGCGAGCACGAGCCACACCGAGGTGCGCTCGGTCGCGAACAGCGCGAGGAACCACAGATCCGCCGAGACGATGATCGCGCCGGGGACGAGCAGCACGGTCGGCCCCCGCCGGTCGTAGATGCGCCCCACCATGGGGGCGAAGAGCCCCATGACGAGGCCGCCCGGCAGAAGAAGCAGGCCAGCCAGCAGCGAGCCGAAGCCCAGCACGTTCTGCATGTAGATCGGCAGCACGATGATGGTGCCGAACAGGGCGATCATCATGATCACCATCACCGTGACGGAGACGGTGAAGTTCCGCACGGCGAACGGTCGCAGATCGAGCAGAGCCCGCTCACGCCGAGCGAGTAGCCGCTGTCGCACGACGAAGAGGGCGAGCGCGATCGCTCCGACGGCGAGGGCGACCGCCATCGCCCATGTAGCCGAGCCGCCCGGGGCATCCGTCGCACTGCCGATCTGCGCCAGTCCGAAGACGAGCCCGCCGAAGCCGAGCGCGGCGAGCGGGATCGAGAGCGCGTCGAGCGGTGCGGGCTCAGGCGGGCTGACGTTCTCGACGCTGAGGATGCCGATGACGAGCATCGCGACGGCGATGGGCAGCACGATGAGGAACATCCAGCGCCAGGACAGGTAGTTCAGGACCAGGCCCGAGATGGTCGGGCCGATCGCCGGGGCGACCGAGATCACGGTCGAGACGCGCCCCATCAGACGGCCGCGCTCGTGCGGCGGGACGAGCCCCATGATCGTGGTCATGAGCAGCGGCATCATGATGGCGGTGCCGCACGCCTGCGTCACCCGGGCGATGAGCAGCACCGTGAACCCCGGCGCGATCGCGGCGATCAGGGTGCCTGCCGAGAAGAAGCTCATCGCGAGGATGAACGCGGGCCGGGTCTCGAGCCGCTGCAGCAGCCACCCCGTGATCGGAATGACGATCGCCATCGTCAGCATGAACACGGTGGTCAGCCATTGCGCGAGCTCGACCGTGATGTCGAGATCGACGACGAGATGGGGAATCGCGACGCCCATGATCGTCTCGTTCAGGATGACGACGAACGTCGCGCCGAGCAGCAGCCAGATCACGCGGCTCGATCGTCTGTCGATGGTCGCAGGGGCAGTGATGAGCGGCGTGGACATGTGAACAGACTAAGGATCGCCAGTGACATCGGGATGCCGCGCGAGCGAGGGTGCGTCCGCTACGCTTGCCGCAGCACCACCTAATCGAATACCGGGCCGCTAAGGCCGCCGCGGGAGAGCTGCGCGCGCAGCACCGAAGGAGCAATCCTCCCCGACAATCTCTCAGGTACACGTACCGCGGCAGGCCGGCCACTCTGAAGAGCGGAATTGCGAAGAATTCCCGCCGATGGTGAAAGCACGTGGTGCGAATCTCTCAGGCACAGATACAGAGGGGGAGTTCCTTCCTTCCCTAGGAGAACTCTTGTCTGAACGTGTCTCACCGCTCGCCGAGGTGCATGAAGCCGCGGGTGCCCAGTTCACCGACTTCGCCGGCTGGCAGATGCCGGTGCGCTACTCGAGCGACCTCGCCGAGCACCGCGCGGTGCGCGAGGCCGCCGGTCTCTTCGACCTGTCCCACATGGGCGAGATCGTGCTCGTCGGCGACGAGGCCGCAGCCGCTCTCGACTATGCGGTGAGCGGGCGGATGTCCGCGCTGCAGCAGGGCCAGGCGAAGTACACGCTGCTGCTGAACGCAGAAGGCGGAGTCATCGACGATCTGATCGTGTACCGCACGGGCGATGACCGCTTCCTCGTCGTGGCGAACGCCGCGAACGCCGAGGCGGTCGCCGCCGAACTGCGGGAACGCGCGTCGGGCTTCGCCACCGAGGTGTTCGACGAGAGCGACGACGTCGCGCTCATCGCCGTGCAGGGCCCACGGGCGCTCGAGGTCCTGTTCGCGGTGGAGGGATTCGCGATCGAAGGCGGCCACCCCGACGGCGAGGACGTGCCGGAGACGCTGCGGAAGCTGCGCTACTACCGCTCGGTCCCCGGCCTGTTCCGCGAGCACCCGCTGCTGTTCGCTCGCACCGGCTACACCGGCGAGGACGGCTTCGAGCTGTTCTGCGCCCCCGACTTCGCAAAGGAGCTGTGGGAGGCGCTCGTCGAGGCGGGCACCCCGTTCGGGCTCGTTCCCGCAGGCCTCGCCGCCCGAGACACGCTGCGCCTCGAAGCCGGCATGCCGCTCTACGGCCACGAGCTCGGGCCGGCCACGCTGCCCGTGCAGGCGGGGCTCGGCCGCGTCGTCGACTTCGGCAAGCCCGGCGATTTCGTCGGCCGCGCGGCGGTGGAGCAGGGACCTGAGACGGATGCCAGGGTGCTGGTCGGCCTCGTGGGCGACGGTCGCCGCGCGGCCCGCGCCGACTACCCGGTCTTCACCGCCGATGGCACGACCGAGATCGGCGTCGTGACGTCCGGCGCTCTGTCGCCGACGCTCGGCGTGCCCGTGGCGATGGCCTACATCGACCCCCAGTACCGCGAGGCGGGCACCGAGCTCGCCATCGATGTGCGCGGCGCGAAGCATCCGTACACCGTCACCGCCCTGCCGTTCTACACGAGAAAGAGCAACTAGCCATGGCTGCACCCGAGAACCTGAAGTACACGGAAGAGCACGAATGGGTGCTCATCGACGGCGACATCGCGACCGTCGGCATCACCGACTACGCGCAGGCCGCGCTCGGCGATGTCGTGTTCGTCGATCTTCCCGAGGAGGGCACCGCGGTCGCGGCCGCAGCGGTCGTCGGCGAGATCGAGTCGACCAAGTCGGTCGGCGAGCTGTTCGCGCCCATCGACGGCGAGGTCGTCGAGGCGAACCAGGCCGTCGTCGACAGCCCCGACCTCGTCAACTCCGACCCCTACGGCGCCGGCTGGCTGATCAAGGTGCGCTTCACCGAGCTGCCCACGCTGCTCGACGCCGCCGCCTATGACGAGCTGACCAGCAAGTGAGCAGGGAGTCATTCGCCGACCGCCACATCGGGGCGGACGCGGATCAGACGGCGGCGATGCTCGCCGCCGTCGGCTACGACAGCCTCGAGGAGCTCGTGCGGGCCGCCGTGCCCGCCTCGATCCAGCTGCCTGCGCAGTCCGGCGCCTCGAGTATTCCCGCAGCGGCATCCGAGCGCGCCGCGCTCGCCGAGCTGCGTGCGCTGTCGTCGCGCAACACGGTGAACCGCTCCCTCATCGGGCAGGGCTACTACGGCACGCTCACCCCCGCGGTGATCCAGCGCAACGTGCTCGAGAACCCGAGCTGGTACACGGCCTACACGCCGTACCAGCCCGAGATCTCGCAGGGCCGGCTCGAGGCGCTGCTCAACTTCCAGCAGGCGGTGTGCGACCTCACGGGGCTCGACATCGCGAACGCGTCGATGCTCGACGAGTCGACCGCGGTGGTCGAGGCGATGCTGCTCGCGCGGCGCGCCTCGAAGTCGAAGTCGAACCGCTTCGTGGTCGACGCCGACGCATTCCCGCAGACGCATGCGTTGCTCGCGGGCCGTGCGGCCGCCGTGGGGATCGAGCTCGAGACGGTGCGCCTCGCGGACGCGGAACCCGCCGAGCTCGGCGAGTTCTTCGGCGTCTTCGTGCAGTACCCGGGCAGCTCGGGGCTCGTCTGGAACCCGGCATCCGTCTTCGCCGCCGCACACGAGCAGGGCGCACTCGCGATCGCCGCGGCAGACCTGCTCGCCGTCGCGATCATCGCACCCCCCGGCGAGCTCGGCGCGGACATCGCCGTCGGCTCCTCGCAGCGCTTCGGCGTGCCGATGGGCTTCGGCGGCCCGCACGCCGGCTACATGGCGGTGCGCACGGGCCTCGAGCGGCAGCTGCCGGGTCGCTTGGTGGGTGTGAGTCAGGATTCCGCGGGCAAGCCCGCCTACCGGCTCACTCTGCAGACGCGCGAGCAGCACATCCGCCGCGAGAAGGCGACGTCGAACATCTGCACCGCGCAGGTGCTGCTCGCCGTGATGGCCTCGATGTACGCCGTGTACCACGGGCCTCGCGGTATCCGCGCGATCGCGGCGCAGGTGCACGAGACGGCGAAGCGGTTCGCGGCAGAGCTCGGTGCGGGCGGTGCGTTCTTCGACACTGTGCGCGTGGGAGTGGCGGATGCCGACGCCGCGGTCGCCGCTGCGCACGAGCGCGGCGTGCTGATCTGGAAGGCCGACGACACCACGGTGTCCTTCAGCGTCGACGAGGCCGTCGCCGAGGACCCCGAGCCGGTGCTCGCGGTGCTGCGTGAGGTGCTGGGCAACTCCACGGGGCCGTCGATCGGCATCCCGACCGAGCTCACGCGCACCTCCGCGTACCTCACGCACCCGGTGTTCAACTCGTACCACTCCGAGACCGCCATGATGCGCTACCTCAAGCAGCTCGCCGATCGCGATTACGCGCTCGACCGCGGCATGATCCCGCTCGGATCGTGCACGATGAAGCTCAACGCGGCGACCGAGATGGCGGCCGTCACCTGGCCGGAGTTCGCGCAGCTGCACCCCTTTGCCCCTGCGTCTGACGTCGCGGGCTATCTCGAGCTGATCGGCGACCTCGAGACCTGGCTCGCCGAGCTGACGGGTTACGACACCGTCTCGCTGCAGCCCAACGCGGGCAGCCAGGGCGAGCTCGCGGGACTGCTCGCGATCCGCGGCTACCACGACTCGCGCGGCGACACGCAGCGCACGGTCTGCCTCATCCCGCAGTCGGCGCACGGCACCAACGCCGCCTCGGCGGTGCTCGCCGGCCTGCGCGTGGTGGTCGTCGCGACCGATGCGAACGGCAACGTCGACCTCGGCGATCTGCGCGCGAAGATCGCGGCGCACCACGACGAGCTCGCGGCGCTCATGATCACCTACCCGTCGACGCACGGCGTCTACGAGCACGATGTGGTGGAGATCACGGATGCCGTGCACGAGGCCGGCGGCCAGGTGTACGTCGACGGCGCGAACCTCAACGCCCTGCTCGGTTACGCGGCGTTCGGCGGCTTCGGCGGCGACGTCTCGCACCTGAACCTGCACAAGACGTTCTGCATCCCGCACGGCGGCGGCGGCCCCGGCGTCGGGCCCGTCGCGGCGAAGGCGCATCTGGCGCCGTTCCTGCCCGGGCATCCGCTCGCACAGTCGAACGCGCATGTCGGGTTGCCGCATGGCGGCGCGCCGGTCTCGGCCGCGCCGTTCGGCTCGCCCAGCATCCTGCCGATCTCGTGGGCCTATGTGCGCATGATGGGGCTCGACGGGCTCACCCGTGCGACGGGCGCCGCGGTGCTCGCCGCGAACTATGTCGCGGTGCGGCTGCGTGAGCACTACCCGGTGCTGTACGCGGGGGAGGGCGGCCTGGTCGCGCACGAGTGCATCCTCGACGTGCGCACGCTCTCGGCCGAGACGGGAGTGACGGTCGACGACGTGGCCAAGCGGCTCGTGGACTACGGATTCCACGCGCCGACGATGTCCTTCCCCGTGGCCGGCACGCTGATGGTCGAGCCGACGGAGTCGGAGGACCGGGGCGAGCTCGACCGCTTCATCGCCGCGATGATCGCGATCGAGCGCGAGGCGCGGCTCGTCGGCGACGGTGCGTGGCCCGCAGACGACAACCCACTGCACGGGGCGCCGCACACCGCGGAATCCGTCGTCGTGGGGGAGTGGGCGCACGCCTACTCGCGCGAGCTCGCCGTGTACCCGGCCGGCCCGGGGCAGGCGCGCACGAAGTACTGGCCGCCGGTCGGTCGCATCGACCAGGCCTGGGGCGACCGCAATCTCTTCTGCGCGTGCCCGCCCGTGGAATCGTTCGCATAGCCGCCGCGCTCAACTGCTCCGGATGGCCATTGTTGCTTCGCGCGCGTGGCCGTTGGGCGCAGCGGTGACCGTTCAGCGCAGTTGGCGGATTATTTGAAGATGCCCGGCCAGAGCGCGACCGCCAAGGGGTAGCCCACGAAGGACACGATGTCGAGCAGGGCGTGGGCTACCACCAGCGGCGCGGTGCGCCCCCAGCGTGAGTACACCCAGCCGAACACGACGCCCATCACCGCGTTGCCGAAGAACGGACCGACGCCCTGATAGAGGTGGTACGAGCCGCGCAGCATCGCCGAGGCGATGATGATCGGCCACTTCCCCCAGTCGAGCTGCCGCAGCCGGGTGAAGAGGTACCCGACGACGATGACCTCTTCCTGCAGCGCGGCGCGCAGCGCGGAGAGCACGAGCACGGGCACCGTCCACCAGTGGGCGTCGAGCGGTGACGCCTGCACCTCGATCGTGATGCCGGCGAGCCGTCCGGCGGCATAGAAGGCGAGACCGGGGATGCCGATGCAGGCCGCGAGCAGCGCACCCGTGCCCAGATCGTGCCCAGGTCGGCGCCAGGTGAGCCCGATCCGTTCGAAGGCGCTTCGCCCGGGCTCCCACAGCAGGTAGATGGCCAATGCAACAGGGAAGAGGTCGAAGAAGACCCCGAGAACCTGATAGGTGAAGTCCAGCCACTGCACCGGCGATTGCGAGGAGTTGAGCGCCGTCGACTGCTCGGCGAGGGGCTTTCCCGACGAAAGGTCAGCAATGAGAGCGACGATTGCGTATACAGCAGATGCGCCGAGCGACAGCCCGAGCACAATGGCCAATTCCCACCGCAGGCGTCGTTTCAATTGAGCAATCCTCGCCCTGCAATGGAATCCGTGGAGATCGTTACGCGCGTGTAACGGTTTCGTCCCCGGTTTGGCCACGCACGCACTCGATGCATATCTTGCTTTCTATCAAGAGCGCTGTGGTGTGCCCAACAGGCGTGCCTGCAGCTCTGCACCATTCCTACAGGAGGAAAATTGAAGATCAAGCGGATCGGGGTGGGCCTGGCTGCTGTCGCAGCCACCGCAGCCCTGGCGCTGACCGGGTGCTCCGGCACTTCAAACAATTCGAGCGGCGACGAGATCAACAAGTCGCAGGCGCTGACCATCGCCCAGAACGGGCCGTTCAACGCCTACAACTCGAACACCGGCAACGACTACACCACCTACAACTCCAACGTCACCTACATGACGTGGTCGTCGTTCAACTACTACGACAACACGCCCAAGCTCGTGAAGAACACGAAGTTCGGCACGTACAAGGTGCTGTCCGAGGACCCGCTGACCGTCAAGTACACGGTCAACAAGGGCGTCAAGTGGAGCGACGGCACCGCAGTCAACGCGGCCGACCTGCTCCTGCAGTGGGCGAGCATGACCACCAAGTACAACGACGAGAAGGGCCAGGTGAACTTCACGTCGGTGAGCGCCGGCTCCGTGCCGCTCGATGAGAGCGCCCCGCCGACCGTCAGCGACGACGACCGCTCGATCACCTTCAAGTACGCGACGCCGTTCGTGGACTGGGAGCAGCTCGCGTTCAACCCGGGCGTCTCGGCGCACGGCACCTACAACGTCGCGTTCCCGGACAAGAAGCTGAGCGGCGCGGCTGCCAACAAGGCCGTAATCGACGCCGTCGAGAACAACGACACCACCACCCTGGCGGCTCTCGCCAAGGTGTGGGCGACCGGCTACGAGTTCTCGGGCGACCTTCCCACCGACAAGAACCTGTACCTCTCTGACGGCCCGTACGTGATCACCGCCCTCAAGAAGGACCAGTACGTCACGCTCGAGCGCAACAAGAACTACACGTGGGGCCCGATCCCGAAGGTCGACAAGCTGACCATCCGCTTCATCCAGGACCCGACCGCAGAGGTCCAGGCGCTGCAGAACGGTGAGGTCTCGATCATCCAGGGCCAGGCCGACGCCGATACCGTCGCCTCGCTCAAGGACCTCAAGGGCGTCACCACGAAGACGGAGAACGGCTCGACCTACGAGCACGTCGACCTCACCTTCAACAACAAGGGACCGTTCGACCCGGCAACCTACGGCGGCGACGCCAACAAGGCGCAGCTCGTCCGTGAGGCCTTCCTGCACGCCCTTCCGCGTCAGCAGATCATCGACAACCTGATCAAGCCGATCAACCCCGACTCCAAGGTCATGAACTCGCAGACCTTCCTGCCGGGCACCCCGGGCTACACCGCCTCCGTCGCCAACAACGGCTCGGCGCAGTACGCCGACGGCGGCACCGACGCCGGCATCGCGAAGGCCAAGGACCTGCTCAAGCAGGCCGGCGTCACCACCCCGGTCAACGTCCGCTTCCTCTACGGCAAGAGCAACACCCGCCGTGCGCAGGAGTACGCGCTGATCAAGGCCGCAGGCGCCAAGGCCGGCTTCAACGTCATCGACGATGGCGACGACAACTGGTCCTCGATCCTCGGCAACGGCTCGTACGACGCGGCTCTGTTCGCATGGCAGTACTCCTCGCTCGCCGTGACCGGCAGCCAGGCAGCCATCCAGACCGGTGGCGGCAACAACTTCAGCGGTTACAGCAACAAGACCGTTGACGCCGCCTGGACCAAGGTCGCCAGCTCGTTCGACAAGTCGGACCAGACGGCCGGCCTGAAGACGATCGACAAGGAGATGTGGAACGACGCCTACGGCGCCACCATCTTCCAGTTCCCGGACGTCGTGGCGTACGCGAGCAACGTGAAGAACGTGTCCTACTCGCCGCTCTCCCCGAACCAGTTCTGGAACTTCTGGGAGTGGACCAAGTAGGCCTGACGTACCCTGATCGGTAACGCCAGGTTCACCTAGAACCGAACACCGGTGTGCCGGGGCGAGAAGATCGCCCCGGCACACCCACGTCAGGCCCCGCATCCGACGCGATCCGTCGGGCCGTGGGCCACGTCCGAGGAAAATCTATGAAGACCACTTCCACTCGGGGGCGGCTGAGCGCGAGGATTCCGCTGTGCTGACCTTCTTGTCGAGGCGCCTGCTGGCATCGATCATCGTGCTGCTGCTCGCGTCGTACCTCGTCTACATCCTGTCCGCGAATGCGGGCGACCCTCTCGAGGAGCTGCGCACCAGCACCGCGAAGAACCGCGAGGCGCTGATCCAGCAGCGCATCCAGCAGCTCGGCCTCGACATCCCGACGCCGCTGCGCTACTTCCTGTGGCTCGGGGGCATCCTCAAGGTCTTCGTCGGCCACTTCACCCTCGGCGACACCATCAGCGGCACGCCGGTCACGTCGGCCGTCGGCTCGGCCGCCGTCGTGACGATCCAGCTGATCGTCGCGAGCGTCGTGCTCGCGATCGTCTTCGGCATCCTGATCGGCATCACGACCGCGCTGCGCCAGTACAGCGGCTACGACTACACCGTCACCTTCCTCGCCTTCCTGTTCTTCTCGCTGCCGTCGTTCTTCATCGCGGTCGTGCTGAAGGCCTACGTCGGCATCACCTTCAACAACTACCTCGGCGATCCACACGTCTCGTGGTGGGCATACGTGTTCATCCCGCTCGTCATCGGCGCGGCAGCCGCGGGCGTCTCCGGCGGTACCCGCAAGTTCCGGTGGATCACCTTCGCCGTCGCGACCGCCGCGACCCTGGCGGTGGTCGCCTTCGTCGCCGCCACGAACTGGCTCGTCACCCCGACCCTCGGTGCAGCCGATATCGTGCTCGTCGCGATCGTCGCCACCGCGATCGCGCTGCTCGTGACGATCCTGAACACGGGTCTGCAGAACCGGAAGGCGCTGTACTCGGCGCTCACCGCGGTCGCCGTCGGCCTCGTGCTCTACTTCCCGTTCCTGTCCATCTCGAACCAGCTCAACGTCTGGACCGTCCTGCTGCTCGGCGTCGTCACGATCGCCGTCGGCGCGCTCATCGGCTATCTCTACGGCGGCTTCGACCGCCGCCAGTCGATGCGCAACGGGGCGATCGTCGCGTTCACGACGGGCCTTGTCATCGTCATCAGCCGCTTCCTGCGCTCGTGGAACGACTACGTGCAGTACGTCGCGAACGGGCGCCCGATCGCCACGGTCGGCTCCGGCACGCCGAACCTGAACGACATCTCGACCAGCTTCTGGATCCACGGCATCGACACCTACACGCACCTGCTGCTGCCGACGATCTCGCTGTGCCTCATCTCGATCGCGGGATACAGCCGCTACATGCGCTCCAACCTGCTCGACGTGATGAACAGCGACTACATCCGCACGGCGCGCGCGAAGGGCCTCAACCAGCGCACGGTGGTCATGCGGCATGCGTTCCGCAACTCGCTCATCCCGCTCACGACCATCGTCGCGTTCGACCTCGGCGCGCTCCTCGGCGGCGCGGTCATCACCGAGAACGTGTTCGCCTGGTCCGGCATGGGGAAGCTCTTCACCGATGCCCTCCGCCGGGTCGACGTCAACTCGCTGATGGGCTACTTCGTGGTCGCCGGCGTCGCCGTCGTCGTGTTCAACCTCCTGGCGGACGTCGCGTACTCCGCCCTCGACCCGAGGATCAGGATCGCAGCATGAGCCAGCTTCCCCCCATCGAACCCGACCTCAACGAGGCGGCGGCAGGCGCAGGCCTCGGAGCCGCCGCTCCGGCCGATCAGCAGAGCAACTTCGAGCTCAAGGAGGTCGAGGGCCTCAGCCAGGGCCGCATCGTCATGCGGCGCTTCTTGCGTCACCGCGGTGCCATGATCTCCGCGGCGATCCTGCTGCTCATCGTCATCGCGGCCTTCACCTCCGAGGGCATCGACGCGGCCGGCATCAAGATCCCCGGCTGGTGGCCGTACAACTACACCGAGCTGACGACGATGCACGGCAGCGGCGCACCGAGCTGGCAGCATCCGTTCGGCGAGGACTCCCTCGGCCGTGACATGTTCGCCATCGTCATGCGCGGGTGCCAGCAGTCGCTGATGATCGTGTTCATCGTCGGCGTCATCTCGCTCGTCATCGGTGTGATCATCGGCGCGGCTTCCGGCTTCTTCCGCGGCTGGATCGACACGATCCTGATGCGCTTCACCGACATCGTGCTGATCATCCCGCTGATCGTGCTCACCGCGACGCTCGGCCGCCGCTACGGTGCGCACGGCTCGCTGATCCTGGCCGTCGTGCTGGGCCTCGCCTCGTGGACCGCGCTCGCGCGCCTCGTGCGCGGCGACTTCCTGAGCTTGCGCGAGCGCGAGTTCGTCGACGCGGCCCGCGTCGCCGGCGCGAGCCCGTGGCGCATCATGATGGTGCACATCCTGCCGAACGCCATCGGCGTCATCATCGTCAACACCACGCTGCTGATGTCGGCGACGATCCTCACCGAGTCGGCCGTGTCCTTCCTCGGCTTCGGCGTTCAGGCGCCCGACGTGTCGCTCGGTTCGGTCATCGGCCAGTACCAGACCGCGTTCCAGACCCGGCCGTGGCTGTTCTTCTGGCCGGCGGCGTTCATCGTGATCATCTCGCTGACGATCAACTTCATCGGCGACGGCCTGCGCGACGCGTTCGACCCTCGGCAGAAGCGCGCTCTGAACAAGGCGGCGCGGAAGGCGGCCACGGCCGCGCGCGAGAAGGCCCGCGCAGGGGCATCCGCCGTCGATCAGACCGCGTAAGCCGGCAGCCGGATGTCAATGCACGAGCGCCACGCAGACCGCCGCGATGATCGCCAGCGCGATCAGAGCGGCGGCCTCGCGGCCGAGCCAGCGCGTCGTCACACCGGTGCCCTCGACCACTCCGCTGTCGAGGTGCCCGGCGCCCTGCAGCTCCTCCCAGTAGCGACGCACGTAGAGCGCGGCGAGGCCGGAGTCGCTCGACGGGATGTCGCTCGGGCGGATGCTGCCCAGCATGAAGGTCGACTCGGGCAGCCCGTTCGCGTCGGTCTTCGTCGCGCGCATGCTCGCATAGCGGCTCGGGGCGGGGGCCGCCCACGCGGTGACCTTGCCCTTCGGAGTGATGAGCGTCAGAGCGTACTTCGTGTCGACGCTCTGGATCGCGGGCCACGACACCTCGTGCACGCGCAGCAGATTGCGCACGCTGACGCCGCTGAGTGCGATCGTGACGCTCGGCGACCAGAACAGCAGCCACATCACGTACCCGACGAGCACCGCCACCACGCCGTAGCGGGCGAGATCGGCCCAGCGGCCGGTCACCACGATGGTCACCAGCGCGGCGGCGCACACGCACCACACCAGCACGGTGAGGACCAGTCCGAATCGGGGCCGCAGAGTTCTGGATTCTTCGGTCACGCGCATCGCACCATCGTCCCAGACTTCACCTGATCAACCCTCCACGAGAGGAACCGAAAGCACTCATGGCACAGCACAACGAAGCCCCCATCCTCGAGGTCAAGGACCTCGGCGTCGACTTCTGGGTCGACGGCACCTGGTACCCCGCGGCGGTGCACATGGACTACACCGTGGCCCCAGGCGAGGTCCTGGCGATCGTCGGCGAGTCCGGCTCCGGCAAGAGCTCGAGCTCGATGGCGCTGCTCGGGCTGCTCCCGTCCAACTCGCGCGTCTCAGGCTCCATCAAGCTGAACGGCCGCGAGCTCGCCGGCCTCACCGAGGGCCAGCTGCGGCAGATCCGCGGCAAAGATGTCGCCGTCATCTTCCAGGAGCCCATGACGGCGCTGAACCCCGTCTACACGGTCGGATTCCAGGTCGTGGAGTCGCTGCGACTGCACCTGCACATGACGCCGACCGAGGCGCGGGAGCGGGCGATCGAGCTGCTCGAGATGGTCGAGATCCCGAACCCGGAGGCCTCGTTCGACAAGTACCCGCACCAGTTCTCCGGCGGCCAGCGCCAGCGCGTCATGATCGCGATCGCGATCAGCTGCGACCCCGTGCTGCTCATCGCCGACGAGCCCACCACGGCGCTCGACGTCACGGTGCAGGCCGAGATCCTCGACCTGCTGCGCAACCTGCGCCACCGCCTGAACAGCGCCATCGTGCTGATCACCCACGACATGGGCGTCGTCGCCGACCTGGCCGACAAGATCATCGTGATGAAGGACGGCGAGATCGTCGAGGCGGCGCCGATCCGCGAGATCTTCAACGCGCCGAAGCATCCGTACACCCAGCAGCTGCTCGGCGCCGTGCCGCGCCTGCAGGTCACCGACCGCACGGAGGGCGCCGACCCCTTCGCCGGCGCCGACACCGTGCTCAAGCTCGACCACGTGGCGATCGAGTACCCGAAGCACGGCCGCGTGCCCGCGTTCCGCGCGGCCGACGACATCAACCTCGAGATCCGCAAGGGCGAGGTGCTCGGCCTGGTCGGCGAATCCGGCTCCGGCAAGACCACGATCGGCCGCGCCGTCGTCGGACTGCTGCCCGTCGTCGAGGGCAGCCTCACGATCAACGGGCACGACCTCGCCAAGGCCGACGCGAAGGGCCTGCGCGACATCCGCCGCCACATCGGCATCGTGTTCCAGGACCCGGGCTCGTCGCTCAACCCGCGCTTCCCGATCGGCCAGTGCATCGGCGAGCCGCTGCTGCTCACCAAGCAGTTCGACAAGAAGGCGATCGATCGCCGCGTCGAGGAGCTGCTCGACCAGGTCGAGCTGCCCCGCTCGTTCCGCAACCGCTACCCCCACGAGCTCTCCGGCGGCCAGCGTCAGCGCGTCGGCATCGCCCGCGCCCTCGCGCTCGAGCCCTCGCTGCTCGTCGCCGACGAGCCCACCTCGGCGCTCGACGTCTCGGTGCAGGCGCGCTTCCTCGACCTGCTGCAGGAGATCCAGCAGGAGCAGCAGTTCGCCTGCCTCTTCGTCAGCCACGACCTCGCCGTCGTCGACCTGCTCGCCGACCGCATCGCCGTGATGCACCGCGGCAAGCTCGTCGAGCAGGGCTCGGCCGACCAGATCCTGCGAGGCCCGAAGGACCCGTACACGCAGCGCCTCATCGCCGCGGTGCCCGTGCCCGACCCCGACGAGCAGCAGGAGCGCCGCGAGGCGCGCGCCGCGCTGCTGGCTGAGTCTGGGATCAGCTAAGGGTCGGTAGACTGGAGGGGCGGTGCGTTCTGCGCCGCCCCTTTTTCTGTGTGGCACGGATGCCGCAAAAATCCGATCTTCTCCAAAGGATGCCTACTTCCATGGCCACTGCCCTCCGCACCGACCTGCGCAACGTCGCCATCGTGGCTCACGTCGACCACGGCAAGACCACCCTCGTCGACGCGATGCTGAAGCAGACCAACTCCTTCGGCGAGCACGCGCACGTCGAGGAGCGCGCGATGGACTCGAACGAGCTCGAGCGCGAGAAGGGCATCACGATCCTCGCCAAGAACACGGCGATCTCGTACAACGGCGAGCACGCGGCCGAGCACAACCCCGGCGGCCCCATCACGATCAACGTGATCGACACCCCCGGCCACGCTGACTTCGGCGGCGAGGTCGAGCGCGGCCTGTCGATGGTCGACGGCGTCGTTCTTCTCGTGGACGCCTCTGAGGGCCCGCTGCCGCAGACCCGCTTCGTGCTGCGCAAGGCGCTCGAGGCGAAGCTGCCCGTGATCCTCGCGGTGAACAAGACCGATCGCCCCGACGCCCGCATCGACGAGGTCGTCGTCGAGGCGCAGGACCTGCTGCTCGGCCTGGCATCCGATCTCTCCGACGACGTGCCCGACCTCGACGTCGACGCGCTGCTCGACGTGCCCGTCGTGTACGCGAGCGGCAAGGCGGGCCGCGCCTCGCGCAACCAGCCGGCCGACGGCTCGCTGCCCGACAGCGAGAACCTCGAGCCGCTGTTCGAGGCGATCCTCGAGCACATCCCGGCGCCGTCGTACGACGACGAGGCCCCGCTGCAGGCCTGGGTGACGAACCTCGACGCGTCGCCGTTCCTCGGCCGTCTCGCGCTGCTGCGCATCTTCTCGGGCACGATCAAGAAGGGCCAGACGGTCACGCGCGTGCACCACGACGGCACGACCTCGAACGCCCGCATCACCGAGCTGCTCATGACGAAGGCGCTCGAGCGCTTCCCGGCTGAGTCGGCCAAGGCGGGCGACATCGTCGCCGTCGCCGGCATCGAGGACATCATGATCGGCGAGACGCTCGCCGACCCCGACGACGTGCGTCCGCTGCCCGCGATCCATGTCGACGAGCCCGCCATCTCGATGACCATCGGCATCAACACCTCGCCGCTCATGGGCAAGGTCAAGGGCCACAAGCTCACCGCGCGCATGGTGAAGGACCGCCTCGACCGCGAGCTGGTCGGCAACGTCTCGATCCGGGTGCTCGACATCGGCAAGCCGGATGCCTGGGAGGTGCAGGGCCGCGGCGAGCTCGCGCTCGCGATCCTCGTCGAGCAGATGCGCCGTGAGGGCTTCGAGCTCACCGTCGGCAAGCCGCAGGTGGTCACCAAGAAGGTCGACGGCAAGGTGCACGAACCCTACGAGCACGTCACGATCGACATCCCCGAGGAGTACCTCGGCGCGATCACCCAGCTGCTCGCCGCCCGCAAGGGCCGCATGGAGGGCATGACGAACCACGGCACCGGCTGGGTTCGCATGGAGTTCATCGTGCCGTCGCGCGGCCTCATCGGCTTCCGCACCGAGTTCCTCACCACGACCCGCGGCACCGGCATCTCGAACGCCATCTCGCACGGCTACGACGAGTGGGCCGGCCCGATCGTGACTCGCAACAACGGCTCGATCGTCGCCGACCGCCAGGGCGTCGTGACCGCCTACGCGATCATCGGTCTGCAGGAGCGCATGAGCTTCTTCGTGAACCCCACCGAAGAGGTCTACGAGGGCATGGTCGTCGGTGAGAACTCGCGCTCTGATGACATGGACGTGAACATCACGCGCGAGAAGAAGCTCACCAACATGCGCACCTCGACGGCCGACAACTTCGAGGCCATGACCCCGTCGCGCCAGCTGACGCTGGAGGAGTGCCTCGAGTTCGCCCGCGAGGACGAGTGCGTCGAGGTCACGCCCGAGAAGGTCCGCATCCGCAAGGTCGAGCTCGACGCGACGGCTCGTGGCCGCGCCGCAGCCCGGTTGAAGAAGCAGGACGCGTAGCGCCTTAGGGCAACAGGCTGGAGAGCTGCGACTGCAGCTCGAACAGCGAGCTGAAGCCGAACACCAGGTTCGCAGCGGATGCCAGCCCGATGACGAGCCCGACGATCGCAATGCCGCGGCCGTTCGCGCCGCGGCGAGCCAGCCTGTTCGCACGGCTGATGCCGACGGCACTGAGCGCCAGACCGACGAGCACGGTGAGGCACACGAGCGGCCAGACGAAGCTCGCGAGGCCCGTGACGATGGCAAGTGCGCCGAAGACCCAGTTGAGACGTCCCGCGGGCTGCTGTGGGGGCGCCGCGGCCTCGCGCGCCGATGGTGGTCGCTGCCAGCCCAGCTCGGCGAGAGCAGGGGAGGAGTAGGCGACCTCCTGTGCATGGTCCCGTCGCGATTCGAAGGCGTGCGCCGGCTGCCCGTCGAACGGCGGCGGAACGAGAAATCCGTTCTCGTCCAGCGCGAACGCGCCCGAGGCGAACTGGTTGTCGGCCATGACTGCACCGTACGTGCAGTTCCAGCCCATCGGCATCGCCCAAAACGGGCCACGTGCTACGCGAAGAGGCCCTCTGCCAGGTAGTGGCCCTGCTTCGCGGCCGGCGGCACGAAGAAGATGCCGGAGCCGATGTGCGAGATGTATTCGTTCAGCCGGTCGGAGGAGCCGAGCTTCGCCTGCAGCGTCTCGAAGTGCGCGGGGTCGTTCTGGTAGGAGATGAACAGCAACCCGGCATCCAGCAGCCCGTATTGGTTCAAGCCGTCGGTGTAGTTGTAGCCGCGGCGCAGGATCTTGACGCCGCCGTTGTTCTCGTGCGCGGCGAGTGCGATGTGCGAGGTCGGCGAGATCTTCTCGGCGCCGCCGGCGCCCTTCGCATGGAAGTCCGGCGTGGTGAACTCGGTGCCGCCGGAAAGGGGAGCGCCTGCGCGCTTGTCCCGGCCGAAGACGGTGTTCTGGTCGCTGACCCGGTCGGCGTCCCAGTTCTCGATGTGCATCTGGATCTTCCGCACCACCTGGTACGAGCCGCCCTGGGTCCAGGCGGGCCCCGAGTCCTTCACGAAGACGAACTTCTCGAAGTCGGCGTCCTCCGTGATGTTCCGGGTGCCGTCCTTATAGCCCATCAGGTTCCGCGGCGTCGACTGGCCTTTCCCGGCCGAGGCGCGGCCGAAGCCCATCACGGTCCAGTTCGTCGCCGCGGTGCCCTTCGCCATCCGTGCGAGGTCGCGGATCGCGTGGTAGGCGACCTGGGGGTCGTCGGCGCACGCCTGCAGCGACAGGTCGCCGCCCGTGAGCCCCGGCTGGAACGCGTCGGAGGGCAGCGCCTTCAGCTCGCGCATCAGCGTGGGCTTCTTGTCCGCGAGGCCGTAGGCATCGGTGAACAGGCCCGGCCCGAGGCCGACGGTCACGGTCAGCCCGGCGGGCGCCAGATCGAGCGCCTCGCCCGTGTCGACGCCGATGCCGTCGACGCGGTTCGGCTCGACCTGCCCGATCGTCTTGCCCTTCATGAGCTGCGCGATCGCGCCGGACCAGCGCGCGAGCAGCACCTGCAGATCGCGCGCCAGCGGCGAGGACATGGTGAAGGTCATGTACACGCTGTAGCGCTGCGGAGGGGTACGGATGCCGGCCTGCTCGGCCTCGCCGTAGAACGCGTGCTGCACCGTGAGATCGACGGCGTCGCCGTTGTCGTCCGCCCCGCCCGCCGCAGAGGCGTCTGAGCCGCGCAGGCCTGCAGCATAGGCTCCGCCGACGCCGCCGGCCGCGCCGACGACGAGGCCGCCCGCGGCCGCGGCGCCGCCGAGCAGCATGCCGCGGCGCGAGACGCCCTTCGCGTCGCCGGCGGCGCGGCCGGTGTCGTCAGGGGCGCTCAACCTGCGGTCGCCACCTTCTCGGCGATCTTCGACAGCGGCTCCTGCAGCGCCTGCACGGCGAGGCTGAGCTTGGAGGCATCCGCCTGCTTCAGCTGCGGCGTGTAGTCGACGTAGCCGCCGGGCACGCTCGGGTCGCGATAGGTGTCGAGCAGGGCTGTGACCTTGCCGAACTGCGTCTGCACCTGAGCGGTCAGGTCGGGGTCGATCTTCTTCATGCCGGGCTCGAGGTAGGCGAACGCCTGCTCGGCGCCCTCGACGTTGGCGGCGAAGTCGACGAGGTCGATGTGGCTGTACGACTCCTCCTCGCCGGAGATCTTGTTGCTCTGCACCTCTTCCAGCAGGCCGGCCGCGCCGTTGGCGAGGTCCTCGGGCTTGTAGCTGAGACCCTTCGCGAGCTCGGCGAGCTTGCCGACGTTGGTGTTCAGGCCGCTCGCGTACTGCTTGGTCTGGTCGGTGATCGCGCCGTTCTGCCACAGGTCGCGCTCGATCGCGTGGAAGCCGCTCCAGCCGACGGACGGGTCGAGGTTGCTCGCGCGCATGTCCACGAGGTAGTCGAGGTTGCCCTTGTTGCTGGTCGCGTCGGCGCCCGGCAGCAGGAATCCGTCGACGTCGGACTCGACCTTCTCGTAGAAGGGGCGGGCGAGCGCGTAGTCCTTCTTTGCCTCCGCGACGTTCCCGGACTGCACGGCGGTGTTGAGGTTGCCGACGGCGGTGACCATGTCGGCGAGCACACCGGCGACGTAGCTGCCGTAGCCCTTGGTGCCGTCGGCGAGAATGGTCTGCACGCTGCCGGTCGGCTTCGCGGCCGCCTTGCCCGTGACGGTGAACTTCTGCTCTTCCTTATCGGCGCCGGGGCAGTACACGGTGTAGCTGCCGCCGCCGAGGGTCAGCGTGAGCTTGACGGGCGCGAGGCCCGGGGCGAGATTCTCCTTCTCGCCGACGATGCGCTGGCCCTGCAGCAGCTCGAGCTCGGTGATCGCCGTGGAGCTCTTGTTGGTGATCGTGAAGGTGATGGGGCCCGCCTTCGCGCTCGTGTGGTCGATGGCGCAGGTGTCGCCGGAATCGCCGGTGAGCGTCACCGTGACCTGGCTGGCACCGCTGGAGACCGGGGCGACCGATGACGCGGGCTTCGCGTCGTCGCCCGTGGCGGTCTTGCCCCCGCTCGCGCACGCGGACAGGGCGATGGCCGCGACGGCGGCGACGCCGACGGCCGCCGCGAGACGGCGGGTGGGACTACTGAGCTGCATAGCTATTGCTCCTCTGCGATGTCGCCGGGATCGCAGGCGACGCGGTGGGGCCGACAGGGGTGTTCTGGTCTGTGAGGGCGCGGCGGCGTGAGCGCAGCCCGAAGGCGGCGATGATCAGCGCGGCGACGCCGAGGGCGATGGGCAGCTGGATGCCCCACAGGCGGTGCTCCGCCTGCCGCGCCTGCGTGGCGGCGATCGCGTCCGAGGCGGACTGCACTGCGGCATCCGTCGCCGCCCAGCTCGGCTGTGCCAGCGGGCCTGAGGCGATCGAGACGGTGCGCGAAGTGGTGAGGCCGCCGCCGGTGATGGTCACGACGGTGCGCGCGGTCTGCTGGGCGTCGATGAGCACGCCCTCCGACGTCCACACCTCGAGCGCTCCGCCCGTCGACCACTGCGCGTCGAAGGGACCTGGATTCTGCGCGGCGTTCACGCCGACCGGCAGCCGGCCGCCGTTCGCCGCCACGAGCTGGTCGAGGCTGAGTGTCGCGGGCAGCGCGGCGCGCGGCGTCACCGGCAGCTTCCACTGCCGGGCGGCGATGCCGTTGTGGGTCACCGCGGTGCCCGCACCCGGGAGCTCGACCGCTGTGGTGTCATCGCCGAGCCCGACCTTCAGGGTCGAGCGGCTGAGCGCGACGTTCCCCTCGTCCGCGGCACCCGCGCTGGAGATCGCGAGCGGCTGATCGTGCGGGGTCGACGCGCGCGGCGCGAACGCGACCAGGCCGAGCGCGACGAGCGCGACGGCGCCGGCGACGCCGAACTGCACGCGCGCGATCTGCATGCCCTGCGCGCGGCGGGCGCGCGGCCAGTAGACGAAGAGCGCGACGGGCACGAGGTAGGCGAGCCAGCCGACGACCTCGATGAGGCGCGGGTCGGCGGGGATGCCGAGCACGCCCGTCAGCAGCGCGGACTGCACCGTGCCCGGGCGCACGACCGCGCCGAGGTCGAGCACGGTCTGCTGCCCGGCGTTCAGCCAGCCGGCCTCGTGCGAGGTGCGCAGCGCGGTGAGCACGAGTCCGGCGGCGACCAGGATCAGGAATCCGCCCGTCCATCGGAAGAAGGTGGAGAGGTTGAGCTTGACGCTGCCCGCGTAGATGCCGATGCCGATCAGCACCGCGACGACCACGCCGATGACGGCGCCGGTCGCGGCGAGCGACATGCTGGTCGACGCGCTGAAGGTGGCGAGCAGGAAGACGCTGGTCTCGAAGCCCTCCTTGAGGACGGCGAGGAACGCCATGCCGGCGAGCGCATAGGCGTGGCCGTCGTGGATCGCCTCGCTCGCCTCGGCCTCGAGCTCGCGCTTGAGCCCGCGCGAGTGGGTGTTCATCCAGACGATCATCCCCGTGACGAACACCACGGCGACGGCGCCGATGACCGACTCCATGCCCTCCTGCGCGGCCTGCGGCAGCGACTTCTCGATGACGCGCAGCACGACGCCGACCGCGATGCTGAGCGCGACGGCGACGCCGACCCCGATCCACATGGGCGTGAGGCTCTTGCCGTTCTTGCGCAGGAAGGCGGCGATGATCCCGACGATCAGTGCGGCTTCGAGGCCTTCGCGCAGGCCGATGACAAGGGTGGGGAGCACGGATGCTTTCGCTTCAGCGGGGGAGTGGGGGCTTGGTAAGGCTTACCTTACGTAGGTCAGCCTAAGGTCTGCTTCGAGGTGCTGGCAAATCCCTCCGCCGTACGATGGCCCTCATGCAGAATCGCCTCGGCGCGTCGCTCCTCGCCTTCGTCGCCGGCCTCATCCTCGGCGTCGTCGGCACGTTCAACCACCGCGGCGTCATCGGAGTGGGCGGCACGGACCTGCCGTGGGGCATCGTCGTCTCGGTTCTCGGCGCGGCCTGCTTCCTCTTCGGCTGCCGGCTCTACTCGGGCAGCCGCGTCGTGACCCTCGCGGGCACGCTCGGCCTCCTCATCCCGATCTTCGTGTTCTCGTTCGAGGGCCCGGGCGGATCCGTCGTGATCGTGCAGGACACTCTCGGCCGCGTGTGGGACTTCGTGCCCGCGCTCATCGCCGTCGGCGTGCTCGCGTGGCCCCGGCTGCCTGCGCAGAGCCCTCGCGCCGACTCTCTAAACTGAACTCATGACCTACGTGATCGCCCTCCCGTGCGTCGACGTCAAGGACCGCGCCTGCGTCGACGAATGCCCGGTCGACTGCATCTACGAGGGCGAGCGCTCGCTGTACATCCACCCCGACGAGTGCGTGGACTGCGGCGCCTGCGAGCCGGTCTGCCCCGTCGAGGCCATTTACTACGAGGACGACCTGCCCGGCGAGTGGGCCGACTACTACAAGGCCAACGTCGAGTTCTTCGACGAGATCGGCTCGCCCGGCGGTGCGGCCAAGGTGGGCGTGATCGCGAAGGACCACCCGATCATCGCCGCGCTGCCGCCGCAGAACCGCTGATCCGGCCACGGCCATGGCGATCACCGAGCTTCCGGACTACCCCTGGGACCGGATGGCCCCGTATGCCGAGCGCGCCCGCCGGCACCCGCGGGGCATCGTCGACCTGTCGATCGGCTCGCCCGTCGATCCGACGCCCGAGCTGATCCGCGAGGCGCTCGCCGCGGCGACCGACGCGCACGCGTACCCGACCACCACGGGCACGCCCGCGCTGCGCGAGGCGATCGTCGCCTGGTACGCGCGCCGTCGCGGCGTCACGGGCCTCAGCGTCGACCAGGTGCTCCCCACGATCGGCTCGAAGGAGCTCGTGGCGCTGCTGCCGCTGCTCGCCGGCATCCGTGCGGGCGATGTCGTCGTGCACCCGCGCGCCGCCTACCCGACGTACGCCGTCGGCGCCGCGATCGCGGGCGCCGACTCGTTCGCCTCTGACGACCCGGCGGAATGGCCCGACGGCACGAAGCTCATCTGGCTCAACTCGCCGGGGAACCCCGACGGGCGCGTGCTCGACACCGACTTCTTGAAAGCGGCCGTCGCCCGCGGCCGCGAGCTGGGCGCTCTCGTCGTGAACGACGAGTGCTACGCCGAGCTCGGGTGGGAGGGGCGCTGGGCCGAGGAATCCGTGCCCAGCATCCTCGATCCCCGCGTCGTGGGTGACGACCTGACGGGCGTGCTGTCCGTCTACTCGCTCTCGAAGCAGTCGAACCTCGCCGGCTACCGCGCCGCATTCGTCGCAGGTGACGCGCGGGTGATCGACGACCTGCTCACCCGCCGCAAGCATGCGGGGCTCATGCTGCCCGACCCGCTGCAGGCCGCCATGGTGGTCGCGCTCGGCGACGACGCGCACGTCGCCGCTCAGAAGGAGCGCTATCGCGCCCGCCGAGCCGTGCTCAAGCCCGCGCTCGAGGCCGCCGGCTTCGCGATCGACCACAGCGAGGCCGGCCTCTACCTGTGGGCGAGCGAGGGCACGGATGCCTGGGCGAGCATCGACCGCCTCGCGGGGCTCGGCGTCGTCGCCGGCCCCGGCGAGTTCTACGGCGAGTTCTTCCCCGACCACGTGCGCTTCTCGCTCACCGCGAGCGACGAGCGCATCCGCGAAGCCGCCGAAAGACTGGCGTAACTGCGCCCGTATAAGGTGGGACGGCAGGCCTACGGCCTGACACAGCAGACGAAGGAGTTCTAGGTGCCCGAATCCGAAGACCAGTTCGCGACGCTGTCCTACCCGGGCGGGCAGGCGCAGTTCCCCATCCGCGCAGCGGTCGACGGGCATTCGAGTATCGACATCTCGTCGCTGACCAAGCAGACGGGGCTCACGACGCTCGACTACGGCTTCGTGAACACCGCCTCCACGGCATCCGCCATCACCTACATCGACGGCGACGAGGGCATCCTGCGCTACCGCGGGTACCCGATCGAGCAGCTTGCAGCGGGCTCGACCTTTCTCGAGGTGGCCTGGCTGCTGATCAACGGCGAGCTGCCGACCGCCGATGAGCTCGGCGACTTCACCGAGCGGATCCGCCATCACACCCTCGTGCACGAGGACCTCAAGCAGCTGTTCGGCGCGCTGCCGTACCACGCGCACCCGATGTCGATGCTCTCGAGCGCGGTCGGCGCGCTCGGCACCTACTACGAGGCCGACGTCGACGATCCAGAGGCGGTCGATCTCGCGACGATCCGCCTGTTGGCGAAGATGCCGACGATCGCCTCGTATGCGCACAAGAAGAGCCTCGGCCAGGCGTTCCTCTACCCGGACAACTCGCTGTCGTACGTCGAGAACTTCCTGCGCCTCAACTTCGGCACCATGGCCGAGCCGTACGAGGTGAACCCCGTCGTCGCCAAGGCGCTCGAGCGCCTGCTCATCCTGCACGCCGACCACGAGCAGAACGCCTCGACCTCGACCGTGCGGCTCGTCGGCTCGACGAAGGCCAACATCTTCTCCTCGATCTCCGCCGGGATCTCGGCGCTGTACGGCCCCCTGCACGGCGGCGCGAACGAGGCGGTGCTCGAGATGCTCGCCGGCATTCAGGAATCCGGTGAGGGCGTCAAGAAGTTCGTCGAGCGGGTGAAGAACAAAGAGGGCGGCGTCAAGCTGATGGGCTTCGGCCACCGGGTCTACAAGAACTACGACCCGCGCGCGAAGCTCGTGAAGGAGAGCGCCGACGCGGTGCTCGCCGAGCTGGGCGTGCACGACCCGCTGCTCGACATCGCCAAGGAGCTCGAGCAGACCGCCCTTGAGGACGACTACTTCGTCTCGCGCAAGCTCTACCCGAACGTCGACTTCTACACCGGTGTCATCTACAAGGCGATGGGCTTCCCGCCGCGCATGTTCACGGTGCTGTTCGCCATCGGGCGCCTCCCCGGCTGGATCGCCCAGTGGCGCGAGGTGAACACCGACCCGGCGAGCAAGATCGGCCGCCCGCAGCAGCTCTACGTCGGCGCGCCGAAGCGCGACCTGCCGGCTCGCTGAGCCCGTCCCGGCCTGCGGCCGGGACTTTCCGCCCTAACGGCAGGCAGGTGCGCGCGCCACGCTGAGCGCATGTCTCAAGATTGCATGCGCGCCGCCGTCGCGCGCGAGTTCGGAAAGCCGCTCGAGTTCGACGATCGGGTCGTGCCGCTGCCGCACGGCTTCGAGGCCCTGGTGAGGGTCGAGTACACAGGCGTGTGCCACACCGACCTGCACGCCGTGGGCGGGGACTGGCCGGTGAAGCCCGGACTCCCCTTCGTGCCCGGCCACGAAGGTGTGGGGCGCGTCGTCGCCGTCGGGCATTCCGTCACCTCTGTGAAGGTGGGGGACCGCGTCGGCAACGCGTGGCTGTGGTCCGCGTGCGGCGAGTGCGAGTACTGCACGAGCGGGCGCGAGACGCTCTGCCCGGCGCAGAAGAACGCCGGCTACTCGGTCGACGGCAGCTTCCAGGACTACATGATCGTCGATTCGCGCTATGCGGCCCGGGTTCCGGAATCCCTGGATCCCGCTCGGGTCGCGCCGATCCTGTGCGCGGGCGTCACGGTCTACAAGGGCCTGAAGACGACCGGCGCGCGGCCCGGCCAGTGGGTGGTCGTCTCGGGGATCGGCGGTCTCGGCCACCTCGCCGTCGAGTACGCCGTCGCGATGGGGCTCGACGTGGTCGCCGTCGACGTTGCGGACTCCAAGCTCGTGCTGGCGCGCGAGCTGGGTGCGACGTTCACGATCAATGCGGCGAAGACGGATGCCGCGGCCGAGATCCAGCGCGAGATCGGCGGCGCCCACGGGGTGCTCGTGACGGCGCCGAGCGAGGCTGCCGTCGCGCAGGCGGTCGGCATGGCGCGCCGCGGAGGCACGATCTCCCTGGTGGGGCTGCCCTCGGGCACCTTCCCCGTGAGCGTCTTCGACACCGTCTTGAAGGGGCTGACGATCCGCGGCTCCATCGTCGGCACCCGCGGCGACCTGGCCGAGGCCCTCGACTTCGCGGCCCGCGGCAAGGTGCACGCGACGGTCACCAAGCATCCGTTCGCCGATGTGAACCGGGTGCTCGACGACATGCGCGACGGCCGCATCCTCGGCCGCGTGGTCCTCGAGCTCGCGGGCGCCCTCTCGCGCGAGGACGCGGGCTACCCCGCCGGCCAGCTCGCCGGGGTGTAACGCGCGCTACCCGTGCAGCGCCGCGTTCAGGGTGATGCCCGTGCCCTGGCGCTGCACGGCCTCGACCGCGCCCGTCACCGAGTTGCGGCGGAACAGCAGGTTCGGCACCCCAGACAGCTCGAGGGCCTTCACTGTGACGGGTTGCCCGTTCTCGTCGCGCTCGCCGACCAGGGTGATCTTCGTGCCGGCGGTCACGTACAGGCCGGCCTCCACGACCGAGTCGTCGCCGAGCGAGATGCCCACGCCCGCGTTCGCCCCGAGCAGGGCGCGCGCCCCGATGACGACGCGCTGCGTGCCGCCGCCCGAGAGGGTCCCCATGATCGAGGCGCCGCCGCCGATATCGGCGCCGTCGCCCACGACGACTCCCTGCGAGATACGGCCCTCGACCATGGAGGCGCCGAGCGTGCCCGCGTTGAAGTTCACGAAGCCCTCGTGCATGACCACGGTTCCGGGGGCGAGATGGGCGCCGAGGCGCACGCGCGAGGCATCCGCGATCCGCACCCGATCGGGCACGACATAGTCGAGCAGTCTCGGGAACTTGTCCACCGCATAGGCCTGGATGCCCGCCCGCTTGAGTGTCGGCAGCAGCGCGGGGTAATCGGCGGCCGAGACGGGGCCGGCCGAGGTGAACACCACGTTCGGGAGGTAGGTGAAGATGCCCTCCAGGTTGAGCCCGTTCGGTGCCACGAGCAGGTGCGAGAGCAGGTGCAGACGCAGGTAGGCGTCGGAGGTGCCGCCGACGGCGGCATCCAGATCGATCCCGACCGCCACCGCCTCGATGCGCACGTTGCGGCGCTCGTCGGGGCCCGACAACGCGGCCAGCTCCGCGGGCACCTCGGCGTCGTCGGGCAGCGCGCCCAGCTGAGGCTCGGGGTACCAGGTGTCGAGCACGGTGTCGTCGGCGGCGATGGTCGCCAGGCCGAAGCCCCAGGCGAGGCGGGAGGTCTCAGTCACCCTTCTAGGCTAGAGCCATGCCCCTCGACCTCGCCGCGACCTCGATCGAGCTGACCAGGCAGATCTGCGACATCGAGTCGGTGAGCGGCAACGAGAAGGCCGTGGCCGACGAGATCGAGCAGGCGCTCGAACGGATGCCGCATCTCGAGGTCCTGCGCGACGGCGACCTCGTCGTCGCCCGCACGCACCTCGGCCGCGCGCGCCGCGTCGTGATCGCGGGCCACATCGACACGGTCCCCGTGAACGGCAATCTGCCGACCCGTTTCGAGGCCGAGGGCGGCGTCGAATACCTCTGGGGCCGCGGCACGGTCGACATGAAGCCGGGCGTCGCGGTCGCGCTCAAGCTCGCGGCAGAGCTCAGCAGCCCGAGCGTCGACGTGACCTGGCTGTTCTACGACCACGAAGAGGTCACGAGCGACCTCAATGGCCTCGCGCGCCTCGCTCGCACCCGCCCCGAACTGCTCGCCGGCGACTTCGCGATCCTCGGCGAGCCGAGCAATGGCGCGGTCGAGGGCGGCTGCAACGGCACCATGCGCTTCGACGTCGTGACCCGCGGCAAGCGGGCCCACAGCGCGCGCGGGTGGATGGGCGAGAACGCCATCCACAAGGCGGCGCCCATCCTGGCGCTGCTCGCCGACTTCGAGCCGGAGACGATCGAGGTCGACGGCCTCGCCTACCGCGAGCAGCTCAATGCGGTGCTCGTGAGCGGGGGAGTGGCGGGCAACGTCATCCCCGACGAGTGCCGCATCCACATCAACTACCGCTTCGCGCCATCGCGCTCAGGGGCGGAGGCCGAGGCGAAGATGCGCGCCCTGTTCGAGCCCCTGGGGGAATTCGTCCTGCAAGACCTCGCGCCTGGCGCCCGCCCCGGCCTCGACGACCCGCTCGCGCAGGAGTTCCTCGCCGCCGTCGGCCTCGAGGCGAAGCCCAAGTACGGCTGGACCGACGTCGCCAGGTTCAGCGCACTCGGCATCCCCGCCGTCAACTTCGGCCCGGGCGACCCGAGCCTCGCCCACGCCGACGGCGAGCGCGTGCCGCTCGCGCAGATCACGGCCTGCGAGGACGCCCTGCGGGCGTGGCTGAGCTGACGCCCGTGAAGACAGCGACCGCCCGCTGGCGGGCCCTGCCGTGGTGGGCCCGCGTGACGGTCGTGTTCATGCTGGGCCGGGCGCTCGACACGATCCTGCTGCTCTGGCAAGCCTCCATCGAGGGCGCCAACGCGTGGACCAGCGCCCACCCGAGTTACCTCGTCTTCGCCAACATCTGGGACGGCCGGTGGTACCAGATCATCGCTGCGGTCGGCTACCCGCACACCCTGCAATTCGACACGACGGGCCACGTCACCCAGAACCAGTGGGCGTTCCTGCCCGTCTACCCCTACGTGGTGAAGGGCATGATGGCGCTCACGGGGATGTCGTGGGAGGCATCCGCCGTGCTCGTCACCGTGCTGTGCGCGTGGGGCGCGACGCTCGTGTTCTACAAGCTGATGCGCGCCCGGCTGCGTCCGTCGACCGCGATGTACGCGACCGTGCTCTTCTCGGTCGCCCCCGTCGCGGCGCTCTTCCAGGTCGCCTACGCCGAGGCGATGTTCACGCTGCTGCTCGCGAGCATCCTGTACCTCTGGGTCAAGCGCAGGTTCTGGTGGATGCTGCCGCTCATCGTCGTCGCCGCCTTCACCCGGCCGGGCGAGGTGGCGCTCGCCCTCGCGTTGGGCTTGTGGGTCGTGTGGCGGCTCTGGCGCGCGTGGCGGGGGACGGAGCCGATACGGATGCCTGAGCTCGCGGCATCCGTCATCGCCACGGTCGTCGCATTGGTCTCGGGTCTGGCCTGGCCGGTCATCGCCGACCGGGTGACGGGCTACTCCGGCGCCTACACCGAGACCGAGCTGTCGTGGCGGGTGTCGTACACAGGGTGGGAGCCGCTCGTGCCGTTCACCCCGTGGATCCAGGGCGCGAAGTGGTGGTTCACGCTCTGGCTGCACACCCCGGCCTGGGTGGGCTACGTCGCCCTCGCAGCGCTCGTGGGCCTCGCCGTGGTGTTCCTGCTCGTGCCGCCCGCCCGCCGGCTCGGGGTCGAACTGCGGCTCTGGATCGTCTCGTACGGGCTCTATGTGCTGGCGGTCTTCTTCCCCCAGTCGAGCACCTTCCGCATTCTGCTGCCGCTGTTCCCGGCGCTCGGAATCGTGGCCGCGCCGCGCGCCAGGTGGTACCGCATCGGCATGGTCGTCGTCTTCGTCGCGGGCCAAGTGGGCTGGCTGCTGCTCGCCTGGACGATCGGCGACTACGACTGGTCGCCGCCGTAAGTCCCCTCCCGGGTGGTGCCGGGGGCCCGGCCCGGTGCGGGATAATAGGTTCAAACCACGAAAGGGGAGCTACATGGCGGCCATGAAGCCGAGAACCGGAGACGGACCCATGGAGGCTGTGAAGGAGGGGCGCCTGATCATCGTGCGCGTGCCTCTGGAGGGCGGCGGCCGGCTGGTCGTTTCCGTCAACGACGACGAGGCCAAAGAGCTTCACGACGCACTGGCATCCGCCATCGGAGCCTGAGCCCGAGCGTCCCAGAAAGTGCCGCCCTTCGGGGCGGCTCTTTTGGTTAAGACCTGGTTAAGGCCGCAGCTTCGTGATCTGCAGCAGCCCGTCGCCGACGGTCGACAGCGCGCTCACGACGGCGCCGGACTGCGAGATCTCGCCGATCAGGGTGCGGAACGCGGTGGCGACGTCGTCGCGGTTCGCGGGGTTGCCGACCTTGCCCTGCCAGAGAGCATGGGGAACGAGCACCGTGCCGCCCGGGCGGGCGAGGCGCAGCCCGTGCTCGACGTACTCGATGACGTTGCCCGCGTCGGCGTCGACGAGCACGATGTCGTAGGCGTTCTCGTTCATGCGGGGCAGCACGTCGAGGGCGCGGCCCGCGATGAGGCGCAGCTTGGCGGGCGCGTGGCCGGCCTCGAGGAAGAGCTGCCTGGCCTGCTGCTGGTGGTCGACCTCGCTGTCGATGCTGGTCAGCTCGGCATCCGCCGCGCCGCGCAGCAGCCAGAGACCCGAGACCCCGAGACCGGTACCGATCTCGATGATCTTGGCCGCGCTCGTGGCGGCGACGATGACGGATGCCTGCGCGCCGACCGCCGGCGCGATGGGGCTCACCCCCAGTTCGAGCGAATGCTGGCGGGCGCGGGCGATCACCTCGCTCTCGACGACCACGTCGTTCGCGAATTTCCAGTTGATGTCGTTGTCCGACATGGGCCTCCGTACTTCCTGTCTCAGAGTATCCGTCGGCACAGCTGAGAGCTGGTCAGACGCACGGCCGCGAGAGATTACGATGTGGGAGTGCTGGGTATCGGGTTCGACAAGCTGCTGGTCATGGCCGGCATCGCCGTCATCCTGATCGGCCCCACCCGCTTGCCCGGCTATGCCGAGAAGCTCGGCCAGTTCGTGCGCAACCTGCGCCGCTTCGCCGATGATGCGCGCGACAAGGTGCGCGAGGAGGTCGGCTCCGACGTCTTCGACGAGATCGACTGGAAGAAGCTTGACCCCCGGCAGTACGACCCGCGCCGCATCATCGCCGATGCCCTGCTGTCGGACGACGACGATGCGGCCGAGCCCGAGAAAGTCGTCGGCATCCCCGCCGTCGCCACGAAGCCAGCCCCTGCTGCCCTCGCCGCGGGCGCCCTGCCCCCCTTCGACGCAGAGGCCACGTAGGCGCGCGAGTTCGCGTCGCCGGTTTCGGGCCTAAACGCGCGATCTTGGGCCTGAAAGCGGCGACGCAACGAGCGCTGTGGACAGCTTCAGCGCGGATGCCGCGAGCCGGGCAATCTGGGCGCGTGCCGCGACGTACTGAGCTCAACAGGATTCTCGACTACGAAGCCGTGCGTACGGGTGACCGCGATGCCCACGGCATGAGCCGCGAACGGCTCATGCGCGGCAACGACGTCGAGCATCCTTTCTGGGGTGTCAGCAGCGCCGGTCTCGATCTCGCCACCATCGAAGGGCTGAGCCTCGCATTCCGGCCGCTGATGCGTCCGAACGACGCCATCAGCCATACCTCTGCGGCGTTACTTTTCGGGGCGCCGCTTCCGCAGGCGGAACCGCCGCTCCTCCCCCTGCACGTCACGAGCATTGGTACGCGGGCGCATCGCGGGCCGAACCTTGTGGGTCATGAGTGGAATGAATCTCTGCAGCTGGACGTGATTCGCGGCATCCGCGTCGTCGCTCCCGCAGACATGTGGTGTCAGCTCTCCACCATGCTGAGCCGCGAGGATTTCGTCGCGGTCGGCGACTTCCTCGTCTCCGGTGTCCCGGCTGAAGGAAGGAATGTGCGCACCGTCCCGTGCTGCAACATCGCCGAGCTGCGCGACGCCGTCCGCCGCCATGGCCGTCGCGCCGGAGCGCGGAAGCTGGCGTGGGCGATCGAGCGGGTGCGCGTCGGCGTGGATTCGCGACCCGAGACCATCCTCCGCCTGCTGCTCGTCGCCGCGGGGCTGCCGGAGCCGCTGGTGAATGACCCGGTTCGAGTGGCAGACGGGAAGAGCTATAAGCCCGATCTCAAGCACAAACTGTGGCGCACGCTCTATGAGTACGAGGGCCTGCTTCATCTGCGCTCGCCGAAGCAGTGGAGGTTCGACACGTGGCGATACCAGCAGTTCGAAGCTGTCGGATGGAAGGTGATCCGCGTCAATGCGGACCATCTCTTCGTGGATCCCGTGGGCTTCCTCCGCTTCGTGTACGCGACGTTGCATCGCCGTGCCCACGAACTGGGCGTTGCGCCGCCGAGTTCGGGTCCAAGGTGGCTCGTTTCGGCCTGAAAGCGGCGACGGTAGCGCTGCCCCTGCCGGGGTGAGCTCAGGAGGGGGAGACCCCGAGCCGAAGCCCGGAGAGGTTCCTCGGGCGAGATGCCATCGCCCCGGCGATGTCCCTGATGACAGTGGCGGCGGGGTCCTCCGGCCGGGAGACGACCACCGGGGAGCCCTCATCGCCACCCACCCGCAGCGGCACCGACACCGGCACAGCACCCAGCAGCGGCGCCGCGAGCGCCTCGGCCACGCGAGCGCCGCCGCCCGTGCCGAACAGCTCGCCCGACATGTTCTCGATCACCCCGTAGACCTTCTGCCCCGTCTGCGCCGCGAGCGCGCCCGAGCGCACCGCGACCTCGGCAGCGGCCGCCTGCGGCGTCGTCACGACGATCACCTCGGCGTTCGGCAGGAGCTGTCCCACCGAGATCGCGATATCGCCCGTACCGGGCGGCAGGTCGAGCAGCAGCACGTCGAGGTCGCCGAAGTACACGTCGGTGAGGAACTGCTGGATGGTGCGGTGCAGCATCGGGCCGCGCCACGCGACGGCGGAGGACGGCCCCTGCCCACGATCCGGGTCCAGGAACATGCCGATCGAGACGGTCTTCACCCCGAAGGCGACGGGCGGCAGGATCATCTCTCCGACCCGTGTCGGCCGCGCGCCCGCGAGCCCGAGCAGCCCCGGGATCGAGAATCCGTGCACATCGGCATCCACCAGTCCGACCCGCAGGCCGCGCGCCGCGAGCGCGACGGCGAGATTCGCGGTGATCGTAGACTTCCCGACACCGCCCTTGCCCGAAGTGACCGCGTACACCCGCGTCAGCGAGTCGGGCCCGAACGGCATTGCGCGTGCCCGGCCGCCGCGCAGACGATCGGTGAGCGCCTGCCGCTGCTCAGGGCTCATGACCCCGACGGCGAGGTCGACGCCCATGACGCCGGGTACCCCGGTGACGGCCGCGCGCACGTCGCGCTCGATGCGGTCGGCGGCGGGGCAGCCGACGATGGTCAGCCGGATGGCGACGGATGCCAGACCCGAGGCATCCACCGACACCGACTCGACCATGTCGAGCTCGCTGATCGGCCGCCGGATCTCCGGATCGATGACGGATGCCAGCGCCGCGGTCACCCGCTCGGCGAGGTCACTCAACGCGATCCGCCGTCGGCTCCGGCCCGAGCTCGTCGAGCAGCGCGCGCAGCTCCTGCCGCAGGAAGTCCTTCGTCGGCACGTCGCGCAGCGCGAGCCGCAGCGCGACGACCTCGCGGGCGAGGTACTCGGTGTCGGCGAGGTTCCGCGCCGCCTGCTGGCGGTCCTGCTCGATCTGGACCCGGTCGCGGTCGTCCTGGCGGTTCTGCGCGAGCAGGATCAGGGGCGCGGCATACGAGGCCTGCAGCGACAGCACCAGGGTGAGCGCGGTGAAGCCGTTGGAGACGGAGTCGAAGTGCAGCCACTCGGGCGTGAGCGAGTTCCAGGCGATCCACAGCACGCAGAACGCCGTCAGAGCGAACAGGAAGACGGGCGTGCCCATGGCGCGCGCGATCCACTCGGTGAAGCGCCCGAAGCGGTCGGAGTCCCGTCGTGAGCGACCCCGGCCGGAGAGGCCCTTGGGGGCGTCGAGCCCGAGGGCCTTGTTGTCGACCCGTGCCATGGGTCACCTCCTTCCGATGATGCCGATGCTTCCTGTCCGCGCCGCGGCCGAGCGTTTCAGTGCGGCGTCCTCGCCGTCGCGACGGCGCCAGTCGTCGGGCAGCAGATGGTCGAGGATGTCGTCGATCGTGACGACGCCGACGAGCCGCCCGGCGTCATCGACGACGGGCACGGAGACCAGGTTGTAGCTCGCGAGGGTACGTGAGACCTCGGCGATCGAGGCGTTCACCATGACGGGCTCGAGGCCCTGGTCGACGAGGCCGCCGAGGCGCTCGTGCGGCGGGTGGCGCAGCATGCGCTGGTAGTGCACCGTGCCGAGGAAGCGCCCGGTGGGCGGCTCGTAGGGCGGCAGGGTGAGGAAGACGGCGGCGCCGAGAGCGGGCGCGAGCTCTTCCTGGCGGATGAGCGCGAGTGCTTCGGCGACCGTCGCGTCGGCCGACATGATGACCGGCTCCGTGGTCATCAGGCCGCCCGCCGAGTTCGGCGCGTAGTTGAGCAGGCGGCGGACGTCTTCCGCCTCCTCCGGCTCCATCAGTTCGAGCAGGTGCTCGCGCTCGGCCCTGGGCAGCTGGGCGAACAGGTCCGCCGCGTCGTCGGGCTGCATCTGATCGAGCACGTCGGCGACGCGCTCGTCGTCGAGGGTGCGCAGCAGCTCGACCTGGTCCTGCTCCTGCATCTCCTCGAGGGCGTCGGCGAGCCGCTCGTTCGGCAGCTCGGCTGCGACCTCGACGCGGCGCTCCTTGGGCAGCTCGAGCAGGCTGCTCGCGAGGTCAGCCGGCTTCAGATCGGTGTAGGTCGCGATGAGCTGCTCCGCCGACTGGGGGGCGCCGGCTGCGGCATCCGTCTCGCGCATCTCGCTCCATGCGACGAACTGGGTCGCGCCCTTCGCGAAGGGGGAGGAGGAGGTCTTGGGGCGGCGCACGAACAGCTGGGTCACGTCCCACAGCCCGCTCGGCGCCTGTGTGATCGCGACGTCCTCGATGGTCGCGGTGCCGCTGCCGTCGCGGAAGGCGAGTTCGCGACCGAGGATCTCGGCGATGACCCGCACCTCGCCGGCGCGCGGCTCGAAACGGCGCACGTTGATGAGCCCGGTGGTGATCACCTGGCCCGCGCCGATCGACGTGACGCGGGTGATGGAGACGAAGACGCGGCGCTTCCCGGGGATCTCGACGACGAGTCCCACGACGCGGGGCGGCGCGTCCGCGCGGAAGACGACGACGACGTCGCGCACCTTGCCGACCCGGTCGCCGACGGGGTCGAAGACGAGGCAACCGGCCAGGCGTGCCACGAAGACCCGCTGTCCACTCACGCGTTTAAGACTAGTGCTGGGCTCCTTTTGGCACCGTGCGTGCCACTATGGGGCCATGACGAACGCAGGCCCGCTCGGCGGGCGTCGTGGTATCCAGCTTCCCACCGTGCCGAAGGGCGATGTCATCGCCTCGTACGAGAGCTACCTCGAGGCGCAGCAGACCGTCGACGTGCTGGCGCGCGCCGATTTCCCGGTGAGCGGCGTGTCGATCGTGGGCAACGACCTCAAGTCGGTCGAGCACATCACCGGGCGGCTCAGCTGGGGCCGGGTCGCGCTGTCCGGCGCGGCGAGCGGCGCGTGGTTCGGTATCTTCCTCGCGATCGTGCTGGCCATCTTCAACCCGGGACGCGCCGACCTCAGCCTCGAGTTCGCGGCCGTGCTGCTCGGTGCCGGATTCGGCATGCTGTTCAGCCTCGTGTCGTACGCCCTCACGCGCCGCCGCCGCGACTACACCTCGCAGACCGCCGTGCTGGCGACGAGCTACGCGGTGGTCGTCGACCCCGAGAACGCCAACCGAGCCCGCAACCTGCTCGCCAACGCAGGGCGCGGAACCGGCACCGTTCTCTAAGGGAACGCTGCGATGCTCACGTGGTGACGTCATCGCCGAGCGCGCACCCGGGCCGGGCACGGGCCATCGCCCACTTCCGGCTGCGCCTGCGCCGGCATCCGATCCTCCACGTCAGCTACCGCGTGCTGATCGCGATCGTCGGCACGGCGATCATCATCGGCGGCCTCATCCTCGTGCCGCTGCCCGGGCCGGGGTGGCTCATCGTCTTCGTCGGCGTCGCCGTGCTGGGGACCGAGTTCCGCTGGGCGCGGACCGCCGCCAACTGGGTGCGCCGCCAGGTGCAGCGCGTGTGGGAGTGGTGGAAGGCCCGTCGCGCGACGCGTCCCTGACTAGCCCCGCAGTCCCGCGATCCAGGCCTCGACGTCGTCGGCGGTACGGGGGATGCCGGCCGAGAGGCTCTCCACGCCGGAATCCGTCACCACCACGTCGTCCTCGATGCGCACCCCGATGCCGCGCAGGTGCTCAGGAACCGTGAGGTCGTCGGGCTGGAAGTACAGCCCGGGCTCGATGGTGAAGACCATGCCGGGCTCGAGCACGCCGTCCTGGTACATCTCGCGCCGTGCCGCCGCGCAGTCGTGCACGTCGAGGCCGAGGTGGTGGCTCGTGCCGTGCACCATGTAGCGGCGGTGCTGCTGGCCGTCGGCCTCGAGCGCCTCCTCCGCGGTGACGGGCAGCAGCCCCCACTCGGCGGTGCGCCGCGCGATGACCTCCATCGCGGCGGCGTGCACCTCGCGGAAGCGGATACCGGGGCGCGCGACCGCGAACGCGGCGTCGGCCGCCTCGCGCACGGTCTCGTAGACGAGGCGCTGAGCGTCGGTGAAGGTGCCGTTCACGGGAAGCGTGCGGGTGATGTCGGCGGTGTACAGGCTGTCGCCCTCGACGCCCGCGTCGATGAGGATCAGGTCGCCGGGCACGACCGGGCCGTCGTTGCGGGTCCAGTGCAGGATGCAGGCGTGCGGGCCGGCGGCGGCGATCGTGTCGTAGCCGACCGCGTTGCCCTCGCCGCGGGCGCGCGTGTAGAAGACGCCTTCGACGAAACGCTCGCCGCGCTCGTGGGCCGTGATCTGCGGCAGCGCGCGGATGATGTCCTCGAAGCCGCGCTGTGTCGACGCCACGGCGGCGCGCAGCTCGGAGAGCTCGTAGGCGTCCTTCACGAGGCGCAGCTCGGAGAGATCGCGGGCGAGCTGGGCGTCGGCGTCGAGGAGATCAGGTGACTCACCTCGCGCCGCGTCGACCGCGGCCGTGATCTCGGAGTCGGCCTCGCGCAGCACGAGGGTGTCGGCGTCTGAGGCGGCGACGACGGCCGAGGCATCCGCGATGCCCGCGGTCGCCAGTGCGAGGTCGCCGGCGACCTGGGCGAGCGACGGCCGTGCACCGATCCAGAACTCGCCGATCTGCGGGTTCGAATAGAACTCGTCGGAGTCGCGGCCGGCGCGCTCCCGAAAGTAGAGCGTCGCGGCGCCGTCCTCGAGGACGAGCACGGAATCGGGCTCGGCATCCGCCGCCCATCCGGTCAGCCAGGAGAACGCCGAGTGTGCGCGGAATGGGAAGTCGGTGTCGTTGCTGCGCACCTTCGTGCCGCCGGCCGGAATGATGAGGCGCTTGCCCGGGTACATCGCCGCGAGCTTCGCGCGCCGAGCCGCCGCGAACGACGCCTGCTCGCGCGCGGGAGGTACCACGTCGGCGCGCTCGGCCCACTGCGAGCCTATGTACTCCTTGAACGAGGCGCCGGGCGGGAGCGTCGAGCGGTTCGAGGTGGCCCGAGGGGCCTTGGTGGTGGTCAGCGCGTCGCTCGTGTCCATACCCCAATTGTCTAGCATTGGTGGCGTGCCGTACCGAGCCCCCATCGACTTGCACACGCATTCGAGCGTGTCCGATGGCACCGAGGCTCCGGCTGAGCTGGTGCGGGCCGCCGCCGCGGCCGGGCTGGGCACGGTCGCGCTGACCGACCACGATTCGACGGCGGGGTGGGCGGATGCCGCGGCCGAGGCATCCGCCGTCGATATCGACTTCGTGCCGGGCATGGAGCTCTCGACCCGCTTCGGGTGGAAGAGCGTGCACATGCTCGCCTATTTCTTCGATCCGGCGGACGAGGCGCTCGTCGCCGAGACCGAGCGCATCCGCAGCGCGCGCCGCACCCGGGCCGAGGCGATGGTCGCCCGCATCGCGGTGGACTACGAGCTGACCTGGGACGACGTGCTGGCGCACACCGCGCCGGGGGCATCCGTCGGCCGCCCGCACATCGCCGATGCGCTCGTGACGCGCGGGCACGTCGCCGACCGCAGTGCGGCGTTCGAGACGCTGCTGCACCCGAGCGGCGGGTACTTCGAGCCGCTCTATGCGCCGACGCCGCTCGAGGGCGTCGAGCTGATCCGCGGCGCCGGGGGAGCGCCCGTGCTCGCGCACCCCGCGACCCGCGGACGCGACAACGTGCTCGACCCGCATTACCTGCGCTCGCTCGTCGACGCGGGGCTCGCGGGCGTGGAGGTGTACCACCGTGAGAACACCGCCGACGGCCGCGCTTATCTGCTCGAGTTCGCGGCGGCGAATGGTCTCGTCGTCACCGGCTCGAGCGACTACCACGGGGCAGGGAAGCCCAACGTGCTCGGCGAGAACACGACGGAGCCGGAGGCCGTTGAGCGCCTCTTCCGCGCGGCATCCGCGCCCCTCCGGTAGCGCTTCGAAATCGTTATCGCAATCGTGGCCCCCGAACTGGTACCGTTCAGCCAATAGCGCGCCGGTGCCAACAAATCCCGCGCGTTCGCACCCATTCACGTGACGCAAAGGAGCGTTCCATGAAGTCAGCCCTGCGACGGCGCACGCCGTTCGCGAAGTTGGGCTGGGGGGTGGTCCTCGCCGCGGTGATCGCGGCACCGCTGGCCGCCGCCCAGACCGCCGCCGCAGACAGCGGCACGACCGTGCTCTCGAGCACCTTCGACGACAGCACCATCGCGCCGTGGGCCGCCAACGGCAACGCGAAGCTCGCCGTGGTCGATGACCCGTCCGGCACGGGGAAGTCGCTCGAGGTCTCGAACATCGACGCCGACTATGCAGGGGCCGCGGTCGACCTGACCAAGCTGCTGACGCCGGGCGTCCAGTACCAGATCTCGTTCGACGCGCGGCTGGAAGATGCCACCTTCAACGGGCAGACGGCGCACTTCACGGTCGATGACGGCAATTACAGCTGGGTGTCGGGGCCGAGCGCGCTGACGGCGGATGCCTGGACGCCGATCGCCGGCTCGTACACCCTGGCCGCCGGCGCCACCAAGGCGAACATGTACCTGAACTCTGGCCTCGCCTCAGGCCAGACCGCGTTCGGCAATGTGCTCATCGACAACGTCACCATCACCGGCCCCGCGGGCGGCTCCGGCTCGAACTGCAGCTACCCGACGGGCGACACGATCATCAGCTCCGACTTCGAGTCGGGCGACCCCGATGGCTGGGTGGCGCGCGCCGACGCCGCTGGCTCGGCGACGGTCTCCGTCATCGACACCGACGCCCACGGCGGCACGCACTCGATCGCGGCCACCGACCGCAAGGACCAGGGCGAGGCGGTCGGACACGACGTGACCTGCCTGTTGCAGCCCGGTCAGAGCTACGAGGTGAGCGCCTGGGTGCGCTTCGCCGCCGACCAGCCGACCGACAACGTGTGGGTGAGCCTCGCGAACACCGTGAGCGGCTCGACCACTTACACGACGCTCGGCCAGTTCTCGACCGTGACCAACACGGGGTGGACCCAGATCGACCAGAAGTTCACGATGCCGGCATCCAGCGATTCGGCTCTGCTGTACTTCGAGACGGACTACCACAGCGGCGCGCTGCCGGGGAACACCTCCGACCTGTACTTCGACGACATCACGGTGAGCAAGCCGGCGATCAGCATCCAGACGGACCTCACGGACATCAAGGACACCCTGCCGTTCCCGGTGGGCGCCGCGGTCTCCGACCCTGAGATCACCGGCGCGCCCGGCCAGCTGCTCGCGAAGCACTTCAACCAGGTGACCCCCGAGAACTCCATGAAGCCCGAGTCCTGGTACGACGCGAACGGGGACTTCGTCACGACGAACGCCGACGCCGACGCGCTGATGACCTTCGCCCAGCAGAACGACATGCGGGTCTACGGCCACAACCTCGTCTGGTACCAGCAGACGCCCGACTGGTTCTTCAACGTGTCGCCGAGCGACAGCACCCCGCTGACGAACAGCGACGCCGACAAGGCGATTCTGCGCGCCCGCCTCGACACCCACATCAAGGACGTCGCCCAGTACCTGTCGAGCAAGTTCGGCGCCTTCGGCTCGTCGACGAACCCGCTGGTGTCGTTCGACGTGGTCAACGAGGCGGTCTCCGACAACGCCGGCGACCCGGACGACCTGCGGCAGAGCCGCTGGTACCAGATCCTCGGCCCGGAGTACATCACCGACGCGTTCAACGACGCGAACAAGTACTTCAACACGTCGGCCGCGAACGGCGGTTTCGCGGCCGACGGAACGGACCGGCCGATCGCCCTGTTCTACAACGACTACAACACCGAGCAGTCCGGCAAGCGCGACCGCGTGCTCGAGCTCGTGAACAAGCTGATCGCGGCCGGCGTGCCGATCGACGGTATCGGCCACCAGTTCCACGTCACGATGTCGACGCCGCTGTCCACGCTGAAGGACGCGATCGACGGCTTCAACGGCATCACGACCGCGACCGGCCACCCGCTCTACCAGGCGGTGACCGAGCTCGACGTGCCGACCGGGACCCCGGTGACGACGGCCAACGAGATCGACCAGGGCTACTACTACAAGGGCATCTTCGACATGCTGCGCAGCGAGGCGGCCGCGGGGGCGTCGATCTTCTCGGCGACCGTGTGGGGCCTCACCGACGGCCAGAGCTGGCGCTCTGCCGACGGCGCACCGTTGCTGTTCGACGACGAGCTGCAGGCGAAGCCCGCATACTACGGCGTCACCGACCAGCAGCTGCCCGCCAAGCAGCTGTCGGCGATCGTGTTCCAGCAGTCGGCGACGGATGCCTGGGACCAGCTGCCCCTGCACCCCATCGCGCAGGACGGCTCCTCGGCGTTCCAGCTGCGCTGGGCATCCGATCACCTCACGGCCTATGTGACGGCGACGGACGCGACGACGGATGCCGCGGATCAGGCGACCTTCGCCTGGGGCGACGGCACCCAGGACGCGACCGTGAAGCGCGACGGCACGGTGACCGGTGACGGCGTGACGGCGACCGTCACATCGACGGCCTCGGGCTGGAGCGCCGTGGTGAATCTGCCCGATGCGGGGCTCACCACCGCGAGCACGCCGAAGTTCGATGTGACCGTGACCGATGGCACGACGACGTCCGATTGGAACACGCCGGGCACCCTCGGCACGCTCCAGCTGGTCGAGCCGCTCTCGTTCACGACGATTCCAGAAGGCTCCGTCGCCCCTGTCATCGACGGGACGAAGGACGCCGTGTGGAGCCAGGCGAGCACGGTGACGACGAACAAGCTGATCTCGGGCTCCGCCGACGGCGCGAAGGCGACCATCTCCCAGCTCTGGAAGGACGACTACCTCTACGTGCTGGCCGACGTCACCGACCCGACCATCGACACCACCTCGCCCAACGCCTACGAGCAGGACTCCGTCGAGATCTTCACCGACCTCGGCAACGCGAAGAACGGCTCGTACCGCTCCGCTGACGCGCAGATGCGCATCAGCGCCGACAACGCCGTGTCGTTCGGCGCGGGCGATTCGGAGGACGTGCAGAAGGCGCGCCTGACGAGCGCGACCTCGCGCACGGCGACGGGCTATCTCGTCGAGGCGCGTATCGACCTGAAGGACTCGACGGGGGTCGGGAAGTTCGAGGGCCTCGACTACGAGGTCAACGACGGCACGGCGGGCGCCCGCACGGCGAACTTCGGTTGGGCCGAGCAGACGGGCACGGCGTATCAGACGACCTCCCGCTGGGGTGTCGCCGAGCTGGCGGGGCCGGCGCAGTACGCGCCGGTGATCACCTCGCAGCCCGTCGCGGTCTCCGGCCACCCGGGCGACACGGTGAAGTTCGTGGCGGCGGCCGACGCGAAGCCTGCCGCGACCGTGGTCTGGCAGAGCAAGGCGGCCGGGGCGTCGAAGTGGACGACGATCTCGGGGGCGACCACGACGTCGCTCTCGGTCAAGGTCAACGCGTCGATCAACGGCACGCTCTACCGCGCGGTGTTCTCGAACGCGGTGGGTTCGACCGCCACGGATGCCGCGGCGCTGACCGTCGTCACCGGGAAGCCGGTCAAGTAGTCGGAACCGAGAAGGGCCTCCTCGCGGCGGGAGGAGGCCCTTCTCCGCGTTGGGTCTTTGGGACTCAATACCCAGATAGATACAAGTTGTAGCTGTAACAATGTCACCATGACCATGATCAGCGTGGAGACGAAGGGCTTCGTGGCGGGCCCGTGGCAGGACACGATCGATGTGCGGGACTTCATCCAGCGCAACTACACGCCCTACGAGGGTGACGGGTCATTCCTCGCCGGGCCGACCGATCGCACCATGCGGGTGTGGAACCGCATCGCCGGCATGATGCCGGAGGAGCGCGAGCGCGGCGTCTACGACGTCGACCCGCACACCCCGGCCGCCATCACGGCTTTCGGTCCCGGCTACATCGACAGGGACGATGAGCTGATCGTCGGACTGCAGACGGATGCCCCGCTGAAGCGCGCCATCATGCCGCTCGGCGGCTGGCGGATGGTCGAGAACAGCCTCACCGTCTACGGCTACGAGGTCGACGAGGACCTCAAGAAGACCTTCACCGCGTATCGCAAGACGCACAACGCCGGGGTCTTCGACGCGTACCCGCCGGCCGTGCGCGCGGCGCGCAGTTCGCACGTGCTCACGGGCCTGCCCGACGCCTACGGCCGCGGTCGCATCATCGGCGACTACCGCCGCGTGGCGCTCTACGGCGTCGACGCGCTCATCGCCGCGAAGAAGCTCGACAAGCTCGACTGGGACACGCAGCCGTTCAGCGAGTCCGTCGTGCGCGAGCGCGAGGAGCACGCCGAGCAGCTGCGGGCGCTCGCCGAGCTCAAGCAGATGGCCGCGAGCTACGGCTACGACATCTCGGGGCCGGCGCGCACGGCGCGCGAGGCGATCCAGTGGCTGTACTTCGGTTATCTCGCCGCCGTGAAGGAGCAGAACGGAGCGGCGATGTCACTCGGCCGCACCTCGACCTTCCTGGACATCTATCTGCAGCGCGATCTCGAGAGCGGCACGCTCGATGAGGCATCCGCTCAAGAACTCATCGACGATTTCGTGATCAAGTTGCGCATCGTGCGATTCCTGCGCACGCCGGAGTACGACCAGCTGTTCTCTGGGGACCCGGTGTGGGTCACCGAGTCGATCGGCGGCATGGGGGAGGACGGGCGCACGCTCGTCACGAAGAACTCGTTCCGCTTCCTTCAGACGCTGTACAACCTCGGGCCGGCGCCCGAGCCGAACATGACCGTGCTGTGGTCCGCGCGGCTGCCGCAGGGGTTCAAGGAGTTCTGCGCGCAGGTGTCGATCGACACTTCGGCCGTGCAGTACGAGTCTGACCGGTACATCAGGGAGGCCTGGGGCGACGACGCCGCGATCGCCTGCTGCGTCTCGCCCATGGCCGTCGGCAAGCAGATGCAGTTCTTCGGCGCCCGCGCGAACCTCGCGAAGACGCTGCTCTACGCGATCAACGGCGGCCGCGACGAGATCACGGGCGCGCAGGTGGCGCCGGCGCGCCCCGCAGTCGAGGCGGGAAGACCCCTCGACTATGCGGATGTGCGCGCCCGCCTCGACGAGACGATGGAGTGGCTCGCGGCCACCTATGTCGAGGCGCTGAACGTCATCCACTACATGCACGACAAGTACGACTACGAGCGGCTCGAGATGGCGCTGCACGACAAGACGGTGCTGCGCACCATGGCGTGCGGCATCGCGGGGCTCTCGGTCGCAGCCGACTCGCTCTCGGCCATCAAGTACGCGCGGGTGACGCCGGTGTTCGACGACCGGGGCCTGGTCGTCGACTACGAGACGGCCGGCGAGTTCCCGACATACGGCAACGACGACGAGCGCGCCGACGCGATCGCGGTCGAGCTGGTGGACTCCTTCATGGAGAAGCTGCGGCACTACCCGTGCTACCGCGGCGCCGTGCCGACCCAGTCGGTGCTCACCATCACCTCGAATGTCGTCTACGGCAAGAACACGGGCAACACGCCGGACGGCCGCCGCGCCGGCCAGCCGTTCGCGCCCGGGGCGAACCCGATGAACGGGCGCGACACGCACGGGATGCTCGCGAGTGCGCTGTCGGTCGCGAAGATCCCGTACGCCGAGGCGCAGGACGGCATCTCGCTCACGAACACCGTGCTGCCGACCGGGCTCGGGCGCATGACTGCGGAGCGCGTCGCCAACCTGGCCGGCCTGCTCGACGCATCCGTCGGCACCGATGGCTACCACATGAACGTCAACGTGCTGAACCGCGAGACGCTGCTCGACGCGATGGACCACCCCGAGAACTACCCGCAGCTCACGATCCGCGTCTCGGGCTACGCCGTGAACTTCGTCAGGCTCACCCGCGAGCAGCAGCTCGACGTGCTGTCGCGCACCTTCCACGAGAGCATGTGATGGCCATGACGGTGGCGGTGACGAACGGCCGGCTCGGCGATGTCGAGACCGCGAGCTTCGCTGATCGCACCGAGCGGCTCGAACGGCTGCACTCGGGCGAGCTCGGGTCGATCAACTCGTGGGAGCTCGTGACCGCGGTCGACGGGCCGGGCACGCGACTGACGGTGTTCATGAACGGATGCCCGCTGCGATGCCTCTACTGCCAGAACCCCGAGACGTGGTTCATGCGGGACGGCATCGAGGTCGAGGCATCCGAGATCATCGCGCGCATCGCGCGGTACGTTCCGGTCTTCGAGGCGACCGGCGGCGGGCTGACGCTGTCGGGCGGAGAGATCCTGATGCAGCCGGCCTTCGCCGCGCGTGTGCTGCGCGGCGCGAAGGAGCTCGGGGTGCACACCTGCTTGGACACGAGCGGATTCCTCGGCCGGGCTCTGACGGATGAGGCGCTCGCCGACACCGATCTCGTGCTGCTCGACGTGAAGTCGGGAGATCCCGACGTCTACCGGCGGGCCACCGGCCAGGCGCTCGAGCCGACGCTGCAGTTCGGGCGGCGGCTCGCGCGCGAGGGGCGCGTCGAGGTGTGGGTGCGTTTCGTGCTGGTGCCGGGGCTCACGGATGCGTGGTCGAACGTCGAGCGGGTCGCGGACTATACGGCCTCACTGAACGCGCTGCGGCCGGGAGCCGTCTCGCGCGTGGAGGTGCTGCCCTTCCACCAGCTGGGCCGCGAGAAGTGGCACCAGCTGCGCCGCCCCTACGTCCTCGAGGACACGCAGCCGCCCTCGCCCGAGCTCGTCCAGCGCGTGCGCGCGCAGTTCCGCGCCCGGGGGCTGCTCACTTATTGACAGCGCGGCCGATCGCCGGGGTTCTCCACATTTCGGGGCTCCGGCGCTCGGTAGTGTCCGTGCTCTGCCGTACGGTTGCTGGCATCCGCGCTCGCCGCGGCGCACACTTGAGGGGTGATCACCCTGACGCTCGACACGTGGGTTTCAATCGGTGGCTTCGTCACCGTGGGCACGGGCCTGTACACAGTCATGCGCACGGAGTTCCGCGGCTTGCGGACAGAGCTGAAGTCGGACATCGGCGGGCTCCGGGCGGAGCTGAAGGAAGACATCGAGCGCGTCGAAGACCGGTTGACTGCGCTCGGTTCGGACTTCAAGGCGGATATTCAGCGTGTCGACGACCGCGTGTATGCGCTTGCCGCAGGCCTTAAGCCCGATATTGAGCGTGCGGGGGAGCAGCGCCGCGGCGCGTAGCCGGACCGCGGGATTTCTCCCGTCGGTCTCTGGCGCGGCGCAGACTTGGGCAATGGAGGCGATCTCACCAAGTACCTGGGCCTATGCGGCAGTGGGTGTCGGCTGCCTGCTGTACTCCGTGATCACCATGGTTCTGGAGGCACGCAAACGTCGGGAGCGGGAGCTGAAGCGGCTCACTGATGACATCGAGTTCCTCAGAGACAGAGTGCATCGACTGGAGCTCGACCTCCATCGGGTCGAGATGAGAAATCTGTACTCGGCAGGGGCACGTCAACGCTGACCCGACCGCGTGTACGCGCTTGCCGCCGGGCTCAAGCCCGACATCCAGCGCGCGGGAGAGCAGCGCCCGGGTGCGTAAGCCACTCGCCGAGGAGTGCGGGGATGTCGTCTCAGCGCGAGGGACACGACATCGCGGCACGTCTCGGCGGCGCGGCGCGCTGAGCGCGGCAGCCTGAGCTAAGCCGCGGGGGTCGTGCCTGCGGGGCGCGAGCCGCCGCGGCGGCGACGGCGCCGACGCGGGGCCGCGTTGCCGTCGTGGTGCTCGGCGCCCTGGCCGTCGTGGGTGCCGACGGCGACGGGCTTCTCCTCCGATGACGGGGCGGCCGCGGCATCCGTTGTGCCTGTGCGCGTGCGCGTCCGGCTCCGGCTGCGCGACGAACGCGACCCGCCCTCGCTCGCGCCCTGCTTCGCGACCTCGGACTCGACCTTCGGCTTCGGGGTCGTCTTGAGGCGCCCCTTGGTGCCCTCGGGGATATCGAGGTCGGTGTAGAGGTGCGGCGACGATGAGTAGGTCTCGGTCGGCTCGGGCTGGCCGAACTCGAGGGCGCGGTTGATGAGGGACCACTTGTGCAGGTCCTCCCAGTCGACGAAGGTCACCGCGATGCCGGTCTTGCCCGCGCGGCCCGTGCGGCCGGCGCGGTGCAGGTAGGTCTTCTCGTCGTCGGGGATCGTGTGGTTGATCACGTGAGTGACGTCGTCGACGTCGATGCCGCGGGCTGCGACATCCGTCGCGATCAGGATGTCCTTCTTGCCGGACTTGAACGCCGCCATGTTGCGCTCGCGCTGCTCCTGGTTGAGGTCGCCGTGCACGCTGACGGCGGGGAAGCCGCGGTCGGCGAGCTCGTCCTGCAGCTTGGCCGCGGCGCGCTTGGTGCGCGTGAAGATGACGGTCTTGCCGCGGCCGTTCGCCTGCAGGATGCGGGCGATGACCTCGTCCTTGTCGAGCGCGTGCGCGCGGTAGATGACGTGCTTGATATTCGCCTGGGTGAGGCCCTCGTCTGGGTCGTTCGCGCGGATGTGGATCGGCTTGTTCATGAAGCGCCGCGCGAGCGCCACGATCGGGCCGGGCATCGTGGCCGAGAACAGCATGGTGTGCCGCACGGCGGGCAGCTGCTGGAAGATCTTCTCGATGTCGGGCAGGAAGCCGAGGTCGAGCATCTTGTCGGCCTCGTCGAGCACGACCTCGGTGACGTTGCTGAGGTTGAGCAGGCGCTGGCCAGCGAGGTCGAGCAGGCGGCCGGGGGTGCCGACCGCGATCTGCGCACCGTCCTTGATGGCGGCGATCTGGCCCTCGTAGGCCTTGCCGCCGTAGATGGCGACGACCTTGGTCGGGCGGCCCGACGCTCCGAGCTCCATGTCCTCCGACACCTGCACCGCGAGCTCGCGCGTCGGCGCGACGATGAGCGCCTTCACGCCCGGCTCTGGGTCGGCGCCGAGGCGCTGGATGACGGGCAGGCCGAAGCCGAAGGTCTTGCCCGTCCCGGTCTTGGCCTGGCCGATGATGTCCTGCCCGGCGAGGGCGAGGGGGATCGTCTGCTGCTGGATGGGGAAGGGCTCGGTGATGCCCTTGGCCGCGAGCGCCTCGACGATGTCGGTGTCGATGTTGAGATCTGCGAAAGTCACGAAGTGGATACCTGTTCGGTGTCGGTCCGGCGAGGGAGAATCCTCAAGCCTCCTCACAGTCTACCGGTGGCTAGCTTCTAGACTCCTTGCCGTGCCCTTCTCGTGGTTCCGCCGCCCGCGCCTGAGCTTCGACGCTCCGCGGTTGCGGCCCCGCCGTGAGAAGAAGTACGGCGTCGCGGCCGACCTCGCCGAGATCGCCCCCGAGCTGCGGCAGTTCCTCGGCCAGGCGGCCTGCGTGCAGCTCGGCTCGTTCGAGCGGCTGTCTGCGCTCGTCGCCGATGTTCCGGGTTTCGCCCCGAAGGAGGCGATCGGCCGGGCGGCGGCCCGCGCCTTCGCTCGGCATCAGGCGCTCGTCGACGAGTTGAAGCACCTGGGTGCGGATCCTGAGCGCGAGATGACGCCGTTCATCGCGTCGCTCGAGCGCTTCGGCGCGGCGACGGCCGGCCATGACTGGACGGAGCGCACCCTCGGCGCGCACATCTGCGGCGGACTGCTCGACGACCTCTTCGCGGCGCTCGCCCGCGGCGTGGCGTCGGACGGCGTCAAGGACCTGCCGGCGCTGTTCGCCGTCGACCCCGCCGACGGGCACGCGCTCGAGCAGCTGCTGAAGGAGTCGCTCGCCGGCAACGCGCAGCTCGCGGCGCGGCTCGCGATGTGGGGGCGCAGGCTGGTCGGCGACACCCTGTTGGTCGCGCGCTCGGCATTGCGGCTGACCGGGGATGCCGAGGCCGACGACCCGCACACCGAGCCGCTCTTCGCCGAGGTCATCGCCGCGCACACCCGGCGGATGGACGCCCTCGGCCTGACGGCCTAGCTCTGCGCCACGGCGCCGTTCTTCGTGACGTGGGCGAGCAGTGCGGCATCCGATCGCGTCCTGATGCGCCCGACCAGCAGGTCGACGGCAGCGACGATCGCGCCGGTGCCGAACAGTGCGATCCACCAGATGACGCCGCCGTCCCACGCGAGGCCGGCCCAGGTGAGCGCGACCCAGAGCACCATGGCGGCGACACCGCCGACGACGGGCATGAGCGCGGCGCCGTGCGCGTGCCGCCACGGCAGCGCATAGCGGCCGACAGCCCCGATGATCAGGCCGGCGAGGGCGATGAACATGAGCTCCATGGCGGGTGTTGCCTAGGCGACGAAGCCGACGCGGCGGGTCTCTTCCGCGCCGATCTGCACATAGGCGATGCCGGCGACCGGAACGACGTACTGGGCGCCCTTGTTGTCGGTGAGTTCGAGCACTCCGGTGCCGCCGCCGATCGCCGCGCTGACCTTGCCGCTCACGTCTGCGGCCGACTCGTCGGTCTCGAAGCTGAGCTCGCGGGGGGCGTTCAGGATGCCGATGCGGATCTCCACCGTTGGTGCCTTTCGTCGTTGCCTGCGTCGAGCCTATCGAGTGCGCGCGCGGCGGCATCCGCGTGTTCGCCAGAGGCGATGTCCGAGGTGTCGGCTAGCTTGGCGAGCGTGCATCTCGACGCCTCCCAACACACTGTCCTCGACCTGCCCTTCGGCCGGTCGGCGGTGGTGCTCGGCGCGCCCGGCACCGGGAAGACGTCGACGCTGGTCGAGCTGATCGCGGCGCGGGTCGCATCGGGCGACGTCGGCGCAGACGAGGTGCTCGCGCTGTGCGCGAGCCGCACCGCGGCGACGGCGCTGCGCGACCGGCTGTCGCTGCGGCTCGGCGTCGCGACGCAGGGGCCGCGGGCGCGCACGGCGAACTCGCTGGCGTTCGGCATCGTGGGCGAGCACGCCGCCGCGACGGGGGCGCCCGAGCCACGGCTTCTGACCGGCGCCGAGCAGGACCAGCTCTTGGCCGAGCAGCTGGCAGGCGACGCCGACGACGAGACGGTCGCCTGGCCCGAGCAGCTCTCGCTCGACGTGCGGCGGCTCGCCGGCTTCCGCGCCGAGCTGCGCGAGCTGATGGAGCGCATGGTCGAGAACCGCGTCTCGGCAGGGCGGCTCGTCGAGCTCGGCCATGAGCGGGGGCTGCCCGAGTGGGTCGCGGCGGGCGCCTTCATCGGCCGCTATCAGGACACGCTCGACACGCTGCGGCCCGGCTTCGTGACGGCGGGCGAGTTGCTGACGGATGCCGCGCGGCTGGTCGCCTCCGGTGAGGTCGTGCCCGGCATCCGCCTGCTCGTCGTCGACGACCTGCAGGAGTTCACGCGCGCCGGCCTCGATTTCCTCGCCGCGCTCGCGCGCCGAGGGGTGCCCGTGGTCGCCTTCGGCGACCCCGATGTCGCGACGACGACGTTCCGCGGCGCCGACCCGGCCGCGGTCGCCGGCTTCGGGGCGCGCATCGGCATCGCCGCCGCTCCACTCGTGCTTTCCATGGCGCACCGCCAGCCCGCCGTGTTGCGCGCGCTCACCCGGCGCGTGACGGAGCGCATCGGCACCGCCCTCGCCGGCGCTCAGCGGCAGGCCGAGCCCGCGGGCGACGCAGGCGCCGCGGGCGGCGCGGTGCAGAACATCGTGGCGCCGAGCGACGCCGAGCAGTATGCGACGCTGGCGCGGCGGCTGCGCGAGCTGCACCTGCTCGAGCCCCGCCTGCCGTGGAACCGCATGGCCGTGATCGTGCGCTCAGGGCGTCAGGTTCCCGAGCTCGCCCGCGCGCTGGCCGTCGCCGAGGTGCCGACACGCACGACCGCGGCGTCCGGGGCGCTGCGTGACGACTACGCGGCGAAGCAATTGCTCACCGCGGTCGCCGTCGTGCTCGGCCTCACCCCGCTCGACGGGGCGGTCGCGACCGAGCTGCTGCTCGGGCCGCTCGGCGGCCTCGACGTCGTGCAACTGCGCAAGCTGCGGCTCGCGCTGCGCCACGAGGAGCTCGCGGGCGACGGCAGCCGCCCCGGCGACGTGCTGCTCGCCGAGGCTCTCGCCGACCCTGCTGCGCTCGTGACCGTCGAGGACATGGGCCCGGGTCGAGCCGCGCGCAAGCTCGCGCAGACCCTGCAGACCGCGCGGGGGCAGGCCGGGCGCGGCGCGACGATCGAAGAGCTGCTGTGGACGCTGTGGGACACGAGCGGGCTGGCCGCGACCTGGTCGAGGCAGGCAGCGCGCGGCGGCGTCGTCGGCGACGAGGCGAACCGCGATCTCGACGGCGTCGTCGCGCTGTTCGCGGCGGCGAAGCGCTTCGTCGAGCGCTCGCCGGGGCGCCCGCCCGGCGATTTCGTCACCGAGCTGCTCGAGGCCGCCGTCCCCGAAGACACGCTCGCGCCGCGCTCGCTCGCCGACGCGGTGCTCGTGTGCACCCCACCCGCTGCCGTCGGCCTCGAGTTCGACGTCGTCGCCGTCGCGGCCCTGCAAGAGGGCGCCTGGCCGAACGTGCGCCTGCGCGGGTCCCTGCTGCACCCGCAGGCGCTCGCCGGCGCGGCGCCCGGCGGCGGTGACGCGGTGCTCGACGAGCGCACCGCCGTGCTGCACGACGAGTTGCGCATGTTCGCGCTCGCCGTCTCGCGCGCGCGCCGCGTGCTGATCGTCGCGGCGAGCGAGGGGGAGGACCAGCAGGCCTCCCCGTTCCTGCGGCTCGCCGAGGGCGAGCAGGTGCCGGTCACCGGGCATCCGTTCACTCTGCGCGGCCTGGTCGGCCAGCTGCGGCGGCGGCTGACGACGGTGCCGACGGATGCCGCGGCCGCTGCCTCTCTCGCGACGCTCGCCGAGGCGGGCGTCGCCGGGGCCGACCCCGATGGCTGGTACGGGGTGCTCGATCCGTCGACCGAGGGCCCGCTCGTCGACCTCGACGCCGACCCCGAGGCGACGGTGGCCGTGTCGCCGTCGCGCGTCGCCTCCTTCGAGGACTCGCCGTTGAAGTGGTTCGTCGATGTCATGTCCGGCTCGTCGGGCGGACTCGCGACCGGCGTCGGCACGATCATGCACACCATCATGGAGAGGGTCGCCGCCGAGCCGGAGGGCGACATCAGCGTCGACCGCATCTGGGGCGACGTCGAGCGCCGGTGGGGCGAGCTCGGGCTGGAGCACGGCTGGGTCGAGCAGCGCGAGAAGCGCCGCGTGCAGAAGATGGCGCAGGGGCTGCACGAGTACCTGGCCGATTTCGAGCGCTCAGGCGGGGCACTGCTCGGCGCGGAGGGCACCTTCACGCTGCAGCTCGGCCAGACGGTGATCAACGGGGCGATCGACCGCGTCGAACGCCGCACAGACGGCACGATCGTGATCGTCGACCTGAAGACCGGGCGGAAGAAGGTGGGGGGCCCCGAGATCCCGGGGCATGCACAGCTGAACGCCTACCAGCTGGCGTATCGGGAGGGGGCGATCCCGAACGACGAGCCGCTCGGCGGCGCCAAGCTCGTCTTCGTCGCCCCAGAGGTCGCCGACCTCAAGGGGAGGCACTATCGCGAGGTCGTGCAGCCGGCCAAGACCGAGGCGGAGTTCGAGGAGTTCCGGGTGCGCATCCAGGAGGCCGGCCGCGGCATGGCGGCGGCCGAGTTCGTCGGCGTGCGGTCGGACAACGGCCGTGACGGCTATGACTACCGCATCCATCTCGTCCCAGAGGTCTCGGAGGCGGAGGAGTGAGGCACACCCCCGACGACGTGGCCCGGCTGCTGGGCCAGTCCTACGCGCCGACCCCGCAGCAGCGCGCGGTCATCGAGGCCGACGCGGCGCCCGCCCTGGTGGTCGCCGGCGCGGGCAGCGGCAAGACCGAGACGATGGCGGCGCGCGTGGTGTGGCTGATCGCCAACGGGCTCGTGGCCCCGGGCGAGGTGCTGGGCCTCACCTTCACGAGGAAGGCGGCGGGCGAGCTCGCGGCGCGCATCCGCGGGCACATCGACAAGCTGCGCGCGTCGGGCGCGATCCCCGGCGACGCCGACCCGCTCGACACTCCGACGGTGTCGACCTACAACTCCTTCGCCAACGCGCTGTTCCGCGAGAACGCGCTCGCGATCGGCCGCGAGGCCGACGGCGTGCTGCTCGGCGAGGCGGCGGCATGGCGGCTCGCCCGCACGATCGTCGAGCGCAGCCAGGACCCGCGCCTGCTCGACACGGACCACTCCCTCGACAAGCTCGCCACCGCCGTGCTCGATCTCGCGCACGCGCTGAGCGACAACGACGTCGGCGATCCCGGCGCGGTCGTGCGGCTCGCCGGCGAGTTCCAGGATCTGCTCGCGCTGCCCTCCGGCGGCCGCAACGCCTCGATGGCCGACGCGGTCAAGAGCGTCGCGCTGATCGCCGAGCTGCCCCTGCTCATCGACCTCGCTGTCGAGTACGCGGCCGAGAAGCGACGGCGCGGCCTCATCGAGTACAGCGACCAGGTCGCCTTCGCGCTGCAGGCCGTGAAGCGCCGCGGCGACGACCTCGCCGCCGAGTACCGCAGCCGGTTCAAGGTGGTGCTGCTCGACGAGTACCAGGACACCTCGTTCATCCAGACCGACCTGCTCGCCGGGCTGTTCGCCGGGCATGCGGTCATGGCCGTCGGCGATCCGAACCAGTCGATCTACGGCTGGCGCGGGGCGAGCGCCGACAACCTCGACGACTTCTCGCGCGCCTTCGCGGGGGCGCCGGGCGTGGCGCCGACCTACCCGCTCACCATCAGCTGGCGCAATCCGACGACCGTGCTCGACGCGGCGAACCTGATCGCCGCGCCGCTCAACGCGAAGGCCCGCGTCGACGTCGAGCGCCTCGATGCGCGTGCCGGGGCGCCGCGGGGCGCGGTCGAGGTGCGCTTCGAGCAGACGATCCTCGACGAGGCGGCCGCCGTCGCCGAGTGGTTCGCCGTGCGGTTCGCGAGCGCGGAACAGCCGCCGACGGCGGCGCTCCTGATGCGCTCGTGGAGCCGCACCGATGTGTTCACGCGGGCGCTGCGCGACGCGGGCATCCGCTATCACGTCCTCGGTCTCGGCGGCCTGCTCGAGCAGCCGGCGGTCGTCGACCTGGTATGCGCGCTGAAGGTGCTCGTCGACCCCGACGCGGGCAGCGAGCTGCTGCGCCTGCTCGCCGGCGCGCGCTGGCGCATCGGCGTGCGCGACATCGCCGCGCTGCGGGGCCTCGCGAGCTGGCTCGAGAAGCGAGATTTCCGGCAGCAGCTGCTCGACGGCGAGGTGCGCCAGCAGCTGCGCGGCTCGGTCGCCGACGACGAGGGCGCGTCGATCGTCGAGGCGCTCGACTTCATCGGCACCGCGCGCCCCGAGCACGGCGCACTGGCGGACTTCTCGGCGGAGGGCCTCGCGCGTCTGCGCGCCGCCGCCACGCTCTTCGACGAGCTGCGCGGCCGCCTCGGCCTCGGCCTGCTCGACCTCGTGACGCTCGTCATCCAGGAGTTGAACCTCGACATCGAGGTGCGCGCGAACGAGTCGGCGACGGGCGGTCAGGCCGGGCTCGACGCGTTCCTCGGCCTCGCGCGGGGCTTCGACGCGAGCGATGACACGGGCGCAGGGGTGCGCGCCTTCCTCGACTGGCTCTACGAGGCCGAGGGGCGCGAGCGCTTCAGTCCGCGCACCGACCCGCCTGAGCCGGGCTCGGTCCAGGTGCTGACGATCCACGGCTCGAAGGGCCTCGAGTGGGACCTGGTCGCCGTGCCCCGGCTCGTCGACGACGAGCTGCCGAACGCCTACCGCGACGGCGCGGGCTGGGTGCGCTTCGGGAAGCTGCCGTTCGAGTTCCGCGGCGACCGCTCGGCGCTGCCCGTGCTCGGCTGGCGGTCGGCCGCCACCCAGAAAGAGTTCCTCGCAAGCCTCGACACGTTCAAGGCCGAGCTGCGCGAGCGCCACCTCGACGAGGAGCGCCGGCTCGCGTACGTGGCGGTCACCCGCGCCCGCGACCGGCTGCTGCTCGCCGGCTCGTACTGGGGCGGCCAGGCGAAGCCGCGGCAGCCCAGCACGTACGTCACCGAGCTGCTCGAGGCCGGTTTGATACCGACGGATGCCGTGCCCGAGCTCGCCGCCGACGAGAACCCCCTCGACGCCGAGCTCGCCGATCCGGTGCTGTGGCCGAAGAACCCGCTGCGCGGGCGCGAGGCCGCCGTGCGCGCCGCGGCCGACGCGGTGCGGCACCGGCTCGAGCTCGGCCCCGGCGACCCCGCGCGCGACGCGGGCCCGTGGCGCGGCGAGCTCGAACTGCTGCTGCGCGAGCTCGACGCGCGCCGCGCGGGCGCGGCCGAGCTCGAGCCGCCCGTGCGCATCCCGGCCTCCCGCTACAAGGACTTCGTCAGCGACCCGGCGCGCACGCTGCAGAGCCTCAGCCGGCCGATGCCCGAGCGGCCCTACAAGGCGACCCGCATCGGCACCCTGTTCCACGCCTGGGTCGAGCAGCGGGCGGGCGTCTTCGGACAGACCGAGGTCATCGACGCCGCCGAGTTCGAGCGAGACGACCTCACGCCCGAGAACGAGGCGGACGCCGACCGCCTCGCCGAGCTCAAGGCGACCTTCGAGCGCAGTCCATGGGCGGGCCTCAAGCCCGTCGAGGTCGAGGTCGAGATCCACGCGCCGCTCGCCGGGCACGTCTTCGTCTGCAAGCTCGACGCGGTCTACCGCCTGCCTGACGGCCGCACGCAGATCGTCGACTGGAAGACCGGCAAGGCGCCGTCCGACGAGGACGACCTCGAGCGCAAGCAGTTCCAGCTCGCCCTCTACCGGCACGCGTACTCGACGTGGACCGAGACCGACCCCGAGACGATCGACGCGGTGTTCTACTTCGTCGCCGACGACGCCGTCATCCGGCCTGAGCGGATCTACTCGTCGTCCGAATTGGAGGAGCGCTGGCTCTCGACGTTCTCGCCGCTCTCCTCCTCGACAGGCGCCAGCCCCGCCGAGTGAGTCGGCCGGTCCGAGAGAAGCTGCTCGACCTGCGCCGCATCGAGCACCGGCCCGGTCGCCTGCTCGAGCGGGTCGACGCCGTTCTGGTGCACGCGCTCGACGAGCGTGTCGAGCATCGCCTCGGCATCCGCGATGATCGCCTGGTCGTGCAGCTCGTGCCCGTGCAGCAGCCAGCGCGCGAGATCGAGCTCGGCGTGCAGCAGTGCGCGGTGCTGCAGCCGCGGATCGGGGGATGCCTGGCGTCCCATCTCGTACCACGAGAACACGGCCTCTGCCGCCTCGGGCTGCGCGCCCATCACCCACGCGAGATCGCGCGCGGGGTCGCCGATCGACAGCGCGGACCAGCCGATCACGGCCCGCACCGCGGCGTCGTCGACGAGCAGCGAGTCGGCCGAGAGCGCCCCGTTGATGACGGTCGGCGCGAAGCGCCACATGGCCTGGTCGGCGGCGGCCTGATACCACCGAGTACGCAGGGCGGCGGGCAGCGAGCCGGTCGCCTGCGCGCGGTCGATGACCGACATGACGGCATGCTGCGCGTCATCGGCGGACTGCTGCGGCAGCCCCGCGTCGAGCACGAAGCCGCTCGGCAGCGAGTGGATCGCCGCCACCGCCTGCCCGGCTGAGACGGCCATCTCGCCGTGCACCCGGTCGAGCTCGAGCGGCCGGCCGGGAAGGAAGTCGTAGACGACGGCGCGGGATCCGTCGTAGGGCGCCTGACCGAGCGGGGTCGGCACCTCGAAGGGCAGGCGCGAGCGGATGCCGCCCGTCATGGCGCCGAGCGCGATGAGGTCGGCGGCCTGCTCGGTCTCGGCCGCCTGCGTGCGCGGAACGCGGACGATGAGCTCGCGCCCGTCGGCCGTCCGCATCGTCGCCGCGTCGTAGTCGCCGTGTTCCCCCGTCGTGTGCTCGCGCGTGGCGACCACCTCAAGGCCGGGAACCGCCGCCGTGGAGAGCGCGGCTAGAGTGAATGGGGTTCTGGCCATGCCCCTCAGGGTAGGCCCGCGCGCTCGAAGGGACACGGATGACACGTCGCACGGCGCTCGAGCCGGTCACAGGGCCCGTCGTCGATCGCGACGCTGAGCGGCGCACGCGCCCCGAGCTCTTCGACGAGCTGCTGCAAGACCCCGCCACCCGGCTCCTCGCCCTCTGGCGGGGCCGCACGCTGGCCCGTGATGCCGCCCTCGATCTCATCTCTCCCGACCGTCAGACCACTGCGCTCATCCGCGTCTACCTGGGCCGCACAGTCGTCGGCGACGTGCCGGTCATCGCGGTGACGCTGACGGATGCCGCGGCGGCGGAGCTCGAGCCCGACGAGTCCCGCTGGGTGAGCCTGCGCGAGGCGGGCGCCACCTTCGGCGAGACCGACTACGCGCTGTTCACCGAGGCCGTCGCGATCGCCAACTGGCACGAGTCGCACACGCACTGCCCGCGCTGCGGCACCCCGACCGTGGTCGAGCAGGGCGGCTGGGTGCGGCGCTGCTTCGTGGACGGCAAAGAGGTCTTCCCGCGCACCGACCCGGCGATCATCGTGCGGGTGCTCGACGACACCGACCGCATCCTGCTCGGCAGCAACGCCATGTGGGAGAACAACCGCTGGTCGATCCTCGCGGGCTTCGTCGAGCCGGGGGAGTCCTTCGAGGCTGCCGTGCTGCGCGAGGTCCACGAGGAAGCGGGCGTCGTGTGCACCTCGCCGAGGTACCTCGGCTCGCAGCCGTGGCCCTTCCCGGCATCCGTCATGATCGGCTTCGAGGCCCGCGCTGTCGCGCAGGGCGAGGTGCCCACCCGCCCCGACGGGCAGGAGATCCTCGCGGTGCGCTGGTTCAGCCGCGACGAGCTGTGGGCCGAGCGCGACGACCTCAAGCTGCCGATGTCGCTCTCCATCGCCCACGCGATCATCACCGACTGGTACGGCGGACCCTTGGACGAGCCGCCGCGCCCGCGCCAGACGACGGCATGACCCCCGACGACCTTCTCGCCGGCCTCGATGCCGAGCAGCGGGTCGCGGCAGAGGCGCTGCTCGGGCCGGTGTGCATTCTCGCGGGCGCGGGCACCGGCAAGACCCGCGCGATCACGCATCGCATCGCCTACGGCGTCGCGACCGGGGCGTACGCCCCGAACCGCGTCATGGCGCTCACCTTCACCAACCGCGCGGCCGCTGAGCTGCGCGGTCGGCTGCGGCAGCTCGGCGCGGGCGGGGTGCAGGCGCGCACCTTCCACGCGGCGGCTCTCGCGCAGCTGAACCACTTCTGGCCGCTCGTCGCGGGCGGGCGGATGCCTGAGCTCATGCCCGGCAAGGCGCGCACTCTCGGGCAAGCGGCGCAGCTGCTGAAGCTGCGCCTCGACACGCCGACGCTGCGCGACGCGGCCGCCGAGATCGAGTTCCGCAAGGTGAGCGGCATGAGTATCGACGCATATGCCCGCGCCGCCCGCCCGACCCCGGGCAGGCTCACGGCCGAACAGCTCGCCGATCTCATGGCGGCCTACGAGACCCTGAAGGACGAGCGCAAGCAGATCGACTTCGAGGACGTGCTGCTCGTCACCGCGGGCATGATCGAGTCCGAGCCGCAGGTCGCGATGCAGGTGCGCGAGCAGTACCGCTTCTTCGTCGTCGACGAATACCAGGACGTCTCGCCGCTGCAGCAGCAGCTGCTCGAGCTGTGGCTGGGCGACCGCCGCGAGCTGTGCGTGGTCGGCGACGCGAGCCAGACCATCTACTCCTTCGCGGGCGCCTCGAGTGCGTTCCTGCTCGGCTTCGAACGCCGCTGGGAGGATGCGACGGTGGTGCGCCTCGAGCAGAACTACCGCTCGGCCGCCCCGGTCGTCGCGGCCGCGAACGAGCTGATGCGCGGCAGGCAGGGGGCGCTCAAGCTGCACGCCGCGAGTGACGATCCCGGGCCGACGCCCACGCTCGCGAGCTACCCGTCGGATTCCGCAGAGGCGGCCGCGGTCGCGGCATCCGTCGCCGCCTCGATCGCCGCGGGCACGCCGCCGGAGTCGATCGCGGTGCTCTACCGCGTGAACGTGCAGGCGGCCGCGCTCGAGGCGGCGCTCACCCAGGCCGGGGTGCCGTACCGCGTCCACGGCGCGAAGCGGTTCTTCGACCTGCCCGAGGTGAAGCAGGCGGTGCTCTCGCTGCGCGCGGCCTCCGTCACGGTGAGCGGCGAGCCGCTCTTCAAGTCGGTCTCCGACGTGCTGCGCTCCCTCGGCTGGAGCCAGAACCCGCCAGAGGGCGCGGGCGCCGTGCGCGACCGCTGGGAGAGCCTCAACGCGCTGATGACGCTCGCCGACCAGGCCGCGCCCGGCACGAGCTTCCGCCGCTTCACCGACGAGCTGCTGGAGCGGCAGGCCGGGCAGCACGAGCCGACGGTGCGTGCGGTCACGCTCGCGACCCTGCACAGCGCCAAGGGCCTCGAGTGGGACGAAGTGCACCTCGTCGGCCTCTCCGAAGGGCTCGTGCCGATCTCGTATGCGACCACCTTCGACCAGGTCGACGAGGAGCGCCGCCTGCTCTACGTCGGCATCACGCGGGCGCGGCGGCGGCTGCGGCTGAGCTGGGCCGAGACCGGAACCGGTCGAGCGTCAGCACGTCAGTCGTCGCGGTTCCTGGCAGAGCTCGGCAGCCGCATCGAGCGTGCGGCGCGTGCCTGAGCCGCGTCTCGCTGCCGTCCGGCCGCAGCTCGATCGACTGGTCGACCAACTCGCGTGAGCCGTCGAGCAGGTGCGCGAGCAGCTCGTCGACGACCCGGAGGACGACGGATGCCGCGAAGCGCCCGCCCTCGACGCGGGAGCGCTTCGCCATGAGCTGCGCGGCGATCACCGGCCACGCGTCGTCCTCGTCGGAGCGCTCGAGATCGAGGCAGGCGAGGCACGGGCCGGCGCCCGGCTCGACGAACGGCCCGATGCGGGCGCCGCGCTCGCCGAAGACCACGCCGAGGTGCGGCGCATCGCGCCGCAGCCAGGCGCCGTGCCGACTGGGCGAGATCGCGTGCGAGCCGAGCAGCACCGCGGCATCCGTCTCGTCGCCGAGCGCGGGCAGCGCGTCGACGAGCCGCACGCCGAGCCCGGCCAGCACCTCGGCCAGCTGCCGCGCTGCCGGGCCGCTGCCGTCGACCGCGATGCGCAGCCCCTCGGGCCCGCGCGGCGTCGCCGGGCGCACGGCGGTCTCGTCGAGCAGCGCGGGCCGGACCGCGTCGAGCAGCGCGGCGGCGTAGTCCGGCCCGACGTCGGCGGCCTCGGCGACGACCTCGAGCCCCTCCTCCGGAACCCCGACCGCGAGCGCCGCCAGCAGCCGCTCGGTGGCGTAGCTCACCCCGTCGAAGACGCACACCACCGGATCGACGCCGAGCTGCACCGCGGTGGGCGAGCGCCACACCACCGGGACGGCGGGGTCGAGTCGGAGGATCACGCAGCAAGCATCGCCGAATCCCGGGTGCCGCGCGCGAACTGTCCACAGCCCCGCGGGGCTACTCCTCCGTCGGCCGATCCCCGGAGTCGTCGTTCAACAGGTCCTCGAGGGCCCGATCGAGGGCGTCCAGCTCGGGGTCGGCGGGGGCGGTGCCGTTGAGCTTCGCGATCAGGCGCTGCGGGTCGTCGATGTCGGCGGCCTCGGGCTGCAGATCGGGGTGCGACCACAGCTCGTCGCGTTTGGCGGCACCCACGGCATCCGTCACCTGCTGCCACATCGCGGCGGCCTCGCGCAGCCGGCGCGGGCGCAGTTCCAGACCGACCAGCGTGGCGAAGGCGGACTCAGCCGGCCCTCCGGCCGCCCGCCGCCGCCGCACGGTCTCGGCGACCGCGTCGGCCTTGGGCAGCCGTGACGTCGCCGCGGCCGTGACCACGTCGACCCAGCCCTCGATGAGCGCGAGCTGCGTCTCGAGGCGCGCGAGCGCGGCCTCCTGCGCCTCGGTCTTCGGCGGGATCAGCGCGCCCGAGGCGAGCACCTCGCGCAGCTCCTCAGGGTTGGCCGGGTCGAACGACGAGGCCACGTCTTCGAGCCGCTCGGTGTCGATACGGATGCCCCGCGCGAACTCGGTGATCGCGGTGATCACCTGCAGCCTGAGCCACTTCGCGTGCCGGAACAGGCGCGCGTGCGCGAGCTCGCGAACCGCGAGATAGAGGCCGACCTGGTCGTCCCCGATGTCCAGACCCTCGCCGAACACGGCGACGTTCTGCGGCAGCAGCGCCGCCTGGCCGTCCTCGAGCAGCGGGATGCCGATGTCGCCGCCCGAGACCACCTCGGTCGACAGCTGCCCGACCACCTGGCCGAGCTGCATCGCGAACAGGGTGCCGCCCACCGCCCGCACCATCTGGCCGGCGTTCGCGAGCATGCCCTGCAGCTCTTCGGGCGCCTGCTCCTGCATGACCTTGGTGAGCGAGTCGGCGATCGAGTTCGCGACCGGCTCGGCGAGCTGAGTCCACAGCGGCATGGTGCGTTTCACCCACTCGCCGCGCGAGAGCAGGGCGGGCGTCTGCGTGAGCGCACCGACGCCCGTTGCCTCATCGAGCCACAGCTCGGCGACGTGGAACGCCTGCTGGAGCGCCGAGACCTGCCCGGGCGGGGCCTCCACCGACCCCGACATGGCCAGCTGCCGCCCCTGCTGCAGGGCGAGGTCCCAATTGATCGACCCATCCGGATTCCCGCGCAGAGCCCCCTGCAGCTGGGTGATCAGCTGCTGGATGCTCGCCGGGTCGCTCGGCAGCCCGGCCGCTCCGGCGAGCCTTTGCGGGTCGAGCTCTGCGTTGCCCGCGAGCATGTCGCGCAGCATGTCGCGCAGGGCGTCCTCAGGAGACCGGTCGTCCTCGTCCGACATTGCGTGCAACCCTTCACTCATCAGGCGCCCGGGTACTATTCAGGCGCGCCCGTCCACGCTAACCCGGAAAGAATCGCGATGACCTTGTACTCCGAGGAGCCTGAGAACGCTGTGCGCGAACGGATGCCGCGCGCGAAGCGCGTGGGATACGTGCTGCTGGCGGCATCCGTCGCCGCGATCCTGATCCTCGGCTTCGCGCCCAGCCCGTACGTCATCGAGCAGCCGGGGCCCGTGTTCAACACGCTCGGCGTCGACACCGCCGTCGGGCAGCCGAAGCAGGCCGACGCGAAGCCCGTGCTCACGGTGCGCGACCGGAAGACCTACCCGACGAGCGGCTCCCTCGACCTGCTCACGGTCAACGTCGTCGGCAATCCGCAGCAGCTGCCGAACTGGTTCCAGGTCGTGACCGCGTGGTTCCAGCGCTCGAAGTCGGTCGTGCCTGTCGAGGCCGAGTTCCCGCGCGGGCAGACCGGCGAGCAGGCGAACCAGCAGAACGCGCAGCTGATGTCGAGCTCGCAGCAGGATGCCACGGCGGCGGCGCTCGTCGCGCTCGGCTACGACGTCCCGCAGCACGTCGTCGTCGCGAGTGTCGAGAAGAAGTCGCCGGCCTACGGGAAGCTCAAGGCGGGCGACCGCATCGACTCGGCGGACGGCACGGCGCTGGCATCCGTTCAGGATCTGCGCGATGCGGTGCAGGCGCAGAAGGGCGGCCCCGTGACGCTTGCGATCGAGCGCGGCGGCGAGAAGCAGGACGTGACGATCACACCGGAGAAGTCGGACGGCTCGTTCATCCTCGGCGTTGTCGCGGGCCAGCAGTACGGCACCCTGCCCGTGACGGTCGACTTCCAGCTCGCGAACATCGGGGGCCCGAGCGCCGGCATGATGTTCGCGCTCGGCATCTACGACAAGCTCACGCCGGGGTACCTGAACGGCGGCAAGCGGGTCGCCGGAACGGGCACGATCGATGCGCAGGGCAACGTCGGGGCGATCGGCGGCATCAGGCAGAAGATGTTCGGTGCGCGCGCCGCGGGGGCGACCGTGTTCCTCGCGCCGAAGTCGAACTGCGACGAGGTCGTCGGCCACATCCCCGCCGGGCTGCACGTGTTCGCGGTGAGCACCTTGACGGACTCCCTGAACGTGCTGAAAACCGTCTCTGACGGGGGCGACACCAGCAAGCTCGCAAGCTGCCACAGTTAGGCTGGAAAGGTGAGCTCCGCCGCTGCCTCCGGTCCCGTTCGGCCCCCTGTCGATCGTCGCAGGCGTGCGGCCGTCTGGATCACCATCGGTGTGGTCGTGGTGCTCATCATCGCGTTCTTCATCTTCGCGAGCCTCTACACCGACGTGCTCTGGTTCCAGCAGCTCGGCTACCTCGGGGTGCTCACCACGCAGTGGTGGTGGGGGCTCGGCATGTTCGCGGTGGGGTTCCTCGGCATGGGCTTCCCGCTCTGGCTGGCGATCCAGCTGGCGTACCGCTTGCGGCCGGTCTATGCGAAGCTCAACACCCAGCTCGACCGCTATCAGCAGGTCGTCGAGCCGCTGCGGCGCCTCGCGATGTGGGGCGTCCCGATCGTCTTCGGCCTGTTCGCCGGCATCGCGAGTTCGAGCCGCTGGCAGCTCGCCGCCGAGTGGATGCACTCGACGCCCTTCGGGCAGACCGATCCGCAGTTCCACATCGACGACGCGTTCTATATCTTCCAGCTGCCCTTCTACCACTCGGCGGTGAGCTTCGCGTTGGCCGTGCTGATCATCGCGTTCCTCGCGACGATCGCGACCGCCTACCTCTACGGCTCGATCCGGGTGAGCGGCCGCGAGGTGCGCATCTCGCGCTCGGCGCGCGTGCAGATCGCCGTCATCGGCGCGGTGTACATGGTGGTGCAGGCGCTCAGCATCTGGCTCGACCGCTTCGACACCCTCACCGACTCCAACGTCAAGGACCAGATCAACGGCGCCGCCTACACCGACGTGCATGCGACCATCCCGGCGCGCACGATCCTGGCGGGCATCGCCGTCATCGTCGGCCTCGTGTTCGTGCTCACCGCGGTGACCGGGCGCTGGCGCTACCCGCTCGTCGGCCTCGCGCTGCTCATCGTGAGCGCGATCGTGATCGGCACCCTGTACCCGTGGGGTGTGCAGAAGTTCACCGTCGACCCGAGCGAGAAGCCGAAGGAGACGGCGTATGTGTCGAAGGCGATCGAGGCGACCAGGCAGGCGTACGACGTCGCGGGGGTGAAGACCGAGCAGTATCAGGCGACCTCTGACACTCCGGCCGGCGCGCTGCGCCAAGACGCCGACACGACGGCCAGCATCCGTCTGCTCGACCCGACCGTCGTCAGCCCGGCGTTCAGCCAGTTGCAGCAGTTCCGCCAGTACTACAAGTTCCAGGACGATCTCGACGTCGACCGCTACGACGTCAACGGGAAGACGCAGGACACGGTGGTGTCGGTGCGCGAGCTCGACCAGAGCGGCCTCGGCTCGTCGACGCAGAACTGGTACAACGACACCTTCGTCTACACGCACGGCTACGGCCTCGTCGCGGCGGCGGGCAACCAGCGGCAGGACGACGGCGGTCCGACGTTCGTCGAATCCGACATCCCGACCACGGGCGATCTCGGGAAGTACCAGCCGCGTGTCTACTTCGGCGAGGACTCTCCCAACTACTCGATCGTGGGCGCGCCGAAGGGCGGAAAGGCGGTCGAGCTCGACTACCCGGGCGGCGACAACGGCCAGCAGGCGACCTACAACACCTACAGCGGCAACGGCGGACCGAAGCTCTCGAACATCTTCGTGCGGCTGCTGTACGCCCTGAAGTTCCAGGACGAGCAGATCGTGCTCTCGAACCAGGTGAACCCCGATTCGCAGATCCTCTACAACCGCGACCCGGTGAAGCGCGTGCAGGCGGTAGCACCGTTCCTGACCCTCGACTCGAATCCGTACCCCTCGATCGTCGACGGGCACATCGAATGGATCATCGACGGCTACACCACGAGCGACCAGTACCCGTACTCGATGAAGCAGTCGCTGTCGGGCGCGATCGCCGACTCGCAGAACGAGCGCCAGCCGTTCCCGATGGACAACATCAACTACATCCGCAACTCGGTGAAGGCGACGGTCGACGCGTACACGGGCAAGGTCACGCTGTACGCGTGGGATGCCAGCGACCCGGTGCTCAAGACGTGGCAGAAGATCCTGCCGCTCGACATCAAGCCGGTCTCCGACATGAGCGCCGAGCTGATGAGCCACGTGCGCTACCCCGAGGACCTGTTCAAGGTGCAGCGCCAGATTCTCGCCTCGTACCACGTCACCGACTCCGGGGCGTTCTTCTCGAACGAGGACGTCTGGAAGTCGCCGCCCGACCCCTCGAAGGACGGCACGACGGTGCAGCCGCCGTACTACCTGACGATGAAGCTGCCGAAGCAGTCGAAGGCGGCCTACACGCTCTATTCGACGTACATCCCGGCCTCGAGCTCGAGCGCCAGCAGAAGCATCCTCAAGGGGTATCTCGCCGTCGGCTCGGATGCGGGCGACGTCAAGGGGAAGGTCTCGAAGGACTACGGGAAGCTGACCCTGCTCACGATCCCCTCCGACGACAATGTCTGGGGGCCGGGGCAGGTGCAGGCGACGGCCGAGTCCGATCCGGGGGTCTCGCAGCAGCTCAACCAGCTGCGCATCGTCGGCGGCTCGACGCAGGTGCAGTACGGCAACCTGCTGACCATTCCGGTGGGCGGCGGCATGCTCTACGTCGAGCCGGTGTACGTGAAGTCGACGGGCTCGACGAGCTACCCGCTGCTGCAGGAGGTCATCGTGTCGTTCGGCACGAAGGTCGTCATGCAGCCGACGCTCGACAAGGCGCTCGACCAGCTGTTCAGCGGCGATTCCGGCACCTCGACGCCCGATCAGAACATCAATCCCACGACCCCGTCGACGGGCGGCGGCTCGGGCGGCTCGACCCCTGCGCCCACGGCGACTCCGACGCCGGCGCCGACCGGGAAGTCGGGCAACAGCGCGGCGCTGCAGCAGGCGATCGCGGACGCGCAGAGCGCGTACAGCGATGCGCAGGACGCCTTGAAGAGCGGCGACTGGACGGCGTACGGCGAGGCGCAGCAGCGCCTGCAGGACGCGCTGCAGAGGGCGGCGGATGCCGAGGGCAACTAGCCCCCGCCGGTAGACTTCCCGAATGCAGAGCGTTCCTCCCGTCCTTCGCCCAGAGCACCCGACGCCCCGGTCCCTGACGGAGTTCGCAGAGCACTTCGGCCTCGAGGTCGACGGTTCGCTCGACGGGCTGCAGACCACCGGCATCACGCTCGCGACGGCCGATCTGCGCCCGGGTGAGATCTTCGTCGGCATCCACGGGGTGCGCGCACACGGCGCGTCCTTCGCGCCCGACGCGGTCGACAAGGGCGCGGTCGCGATCGTGACGGATTCCGACGGCCTGCGCCTCGTGCGCGAGGCGGGTCTCTCCGTCCCGGTGCTGGTGACCGACGACCCGCGCGGCCATCTCGCCGACTACTCGGCGTGGGTCTACGGCACCGCCGACCCGGCGCTCAAGATCCTCGGCGTCACGGGCACCAACGGCAAGACCTCGGTCGTGCACCTGCAGGACGCGCTGCTGACGCAGCTCGGCGTGGTCTCCGGCATGTCATCGTCGGCGCAGCGGCACATCGCGGGGGAATCCATCACCGCCCGTCTCACCACGCCCGAATCGAGCGAGCTGCACGCCCTGCTCGCGCTCATGGTCGAGCGCGGCGTCGAGGCGTTCGCGCTCGAGGTGAGCGTGCAGGGCATCGTGCGGCACCGCGTCGACGGCTTCAGGTTCGACGTCGCCGGGTTCACGAACCTGCAGTACGACCACATGGACGACTTCGCGGACATGGACGAGTACCTGCAGGGGAAGCTGCCCATGTTCCGCGCGGACCGCGCCAAGCGCGCGGTGGTCTCGCTCGACACGCCGGCCGGCGCCGTCGTCGCCGACACCGCCCGGGGCGACGGCGTGCCCGTCGTGACCATCGTCGCGCCGCAGATCGCCGAGGACCAGGCGCTCGCCGCCACCGCCGACTGGATCGTCGAGGCGGGCGAGAGCACCGCAGACGTGCACACGGCGTTCACGCTGCGCTCGGCCGACGGTTCGCACGTCGTGACCAGCGTCACGCCCGTCATCGGCGCGCACATGGTCGCGAACACCGGCATCGCGATCGTGATGCTGCTCGAGGCGGGCTACGCGTGGGGCGACATCGTCGCCGCCCTCGATCGCGACGGCGGCATCCAGACCGTGCTGCCCGGTCGCACCGAGGTCGTCACGACCGGCCGCGGCCCGATCGTCTACCTCGACTTCGGCCACACGCCCGACGGCTTCGAGCGCACGACCAAGGAGGTGCGCAAGGTGACGAAGGGCCGCCTCATCACGATGATCGGCGCCGACGGCTCGCGCGACACCACGAAGCGCCCCGCCATGGGCGCGGCCGCGGCGCTCAACAGCGACGCGACGATCGTCACCGACCACCACCCCCGGTGGGAGGACGCCGCGGTGATCCGCGCCGGGCTGCTCAAGGGGGCGCGCGAGGCGCGACCAGATGGAGACATCCGCGAGATCTTCCCGCCCGAGGAGGCGATCAAGGTCGCCGTCGGCATGCTGGGGGAGGACGACGCCCTGCTCTGGTTCGGTCCGGGCCACCAGACCCACCGCGAGATCCAGGGCGTGCGGCATCCGTACGATCCGCGCGGCATGGCGACCGCGGCGCTCATCGAGTCGGGCTGGGGCCTGCCTACCGAGTAGCGGGCTGCTGCTGGGTGATGCAGTGGATGCCGCCGCCGCGCGCGAACAGTGGCCTGGCGTCGAGCGACACCACGCGGCGGCCCGGGTAGGCGTCCGCGAGGATGCCCGCCGCCCGGTCGTCGGCCTCCGCATCGCCGAAGGCGCAGGCGATCACTCCGCCGTTGACCACCACGTGGTTGACGTAGTTGTAGTCGACGGGGCCCTCATCATCGGTCAGCACGCTCGGCGCGGGCAGCTCGACGATCTCGAAGCGCCGGCCTGAGGCATCCGTCTGCTCCTCCAGGAATTCTTTGAGCTCCCGCATCACGAGGTGATCGGGATGCCGAGAATCGGGCTGCGCGTGCAGCAGCAGAGTGCCCGGGCTCGGGATGGTCGCGACCATGTCGACGTGGCCGCGGGTGCCGAACTCCTCGTAGTCGCGGGTGAGCCCGCGCGGCAGCCAGATCACCTTGCGCGCCCCGAGCGTGCGCGCCAGCTCGGCTTCGACGCGGGCCTTGGTGGCATACGGATTCCTGCCCTTATCGAGCTGCACCGTCTCGGTCACCAGCACCGTGCCCTGCCCGTCGCCATGGATCGCGCCGCCCTCGTTGACGAGCAACGACGTCATGACCGGGGTGCCGGCCGTCGCGGCGACGGTCTGGGCGATGAGCGAGTCCTTGCCCCAGGTCGCCCAGGCGGGCGCGCCCCAGCCGTTGAACACCCAGTCGACGGCGTTCAGGCCGCCCGAGTCGGCGCGCACCCAGGTCGGGCCCATGTCGCGCATCCAGGCGTCGTCGAGCGGCGCGACGACGGTCTCGATGTCGTCGCGCAGATACGTGCTCGCGACCTCGACCTGGCTCGGGTCGACGACGACCGTCACCGGTTCGAAGTCGGCCGCGGCTGCGGCGACGTCGGCCCACATCCGCCGGGCTTCGTGCGCATCGGCATCCGTCTCGCCGAGCGTGTAGCCGCCCGTCGGGAAGGCGAGCCACAGGCGTTCGTGCGGCTCGGTCTCGGCCGGCCAGCTCACGGTTCCGGAGGAGTTCATGCGAGACCGGCATACGTGTCGGGGCGGCGCGTGGTGAAGAACGGGAACAGCTCGAGCCACTCGCCGCGGCTGGTGAGGTCGAGGTCGGCGACGAGCACGACGGATTCGTCGCGCGGCGCCTCGACGAGCACGCGGCCGTAGGGGTCGGAGATGAAGCTCGTGCCATAGAACGTCAGGGTGCCCTCGTCGCCCCAGCGGTTCGGAACGACCATGTAGAGGCCGCTCGTGATGCCGTTCGCGACGATCACCTTCTGCCACAGCGGGGCGGTGTCGAAGTCGGGGAAGTCGGGCTCTGAGCCGATCGCGGTCGGGTAGGCGAGGATGTCGGCGCCGGCGAGCCCGTAGCTGCGGCTGACCTCGGGGAACCACTCGTCCCAGCAGGTCGGCAGGCCGAGCTTCGCGCCGCCGAGCTGGGCGATCTCGTACACGGGGTAGGGGTTCTGGGCAGGCCCCGGCCGGAAGTAGGTGTCCTCGTAGTAGCCCGCGGTCACGGGGATGTGCGTCTTGCGCGTGCGGCCGATCAGCTCGCCTTCCGGGCTCACGACGATCGCGGTGTTGTAGCCGCGGGGGTCGTCGGGGTCGTCATCGTCCGCGGGACGCTCGTAGAGGCTCGCGTGCACCACGATGCCGTGCTTCGTCGCCTGCTCGGCCGCGAAGGCGAAGGTCGGCCCCGTCTCGAGCGGCTCAGCCGTCTCCTTCACGTTCCCCTCCGCGCGCACGTCGGCCGGGTACTTCGAGAGCGTCAGCTCGGGCAGGAAGACCGCTTGCGCGCCCGCTGCGGCGGCGAGCGCGATGCCCTCCTCGAACTGGGCTCGGAGCTCTGCGGCGTCGGGCAGCCAGTGGTGCTGCACGAGCGCGACCCGCGCGGTGCGCCGCGGGCTGTCGTCGGTCTTGAGATAGGGCGCTTGAGGTTCGGCGGTGATGACGCGCATGCGCCGATTGTGTCAGAGCACCCGTGTCGCGCGCGTTTCCGCGGCCCGTCAATGGTGGTAAGCGTCGCGGCGGTGGGTGATCGAGACGATTTCGATGATGAGGCGTTCGTCGATGATGTGGTAAAGGATGCGGTACTCGCCTCGGCGAGCCGAGTACAGAGGCGCCAGCGGCTCACGTAACGGCTTGCCGAGCCGGCGGGGATTCTCGCGAAGGGCGCCCATGATGAACTCGAACGCTGCGGCGGCGATCTTCTCGGGCAGGTCCTGTTCGAGTGCGCGGCGAGCGGCATGGGTGAAAACGACCTCGTAAGGTGCGCTCACGCCGGGAGCCTGCCACGGGCGGCCATCGCGGCGCGCACCTCGTCGGCAGTGGACACCTGCCCGAGCGCGAGGTCGGCGAGGCCTTCGCGAATCGCTTCGATCTCGTCCGGATGGCTCAGGATGTCGACGGTCTCCACCAGGGAGTCGTAGTCATCGGCGCTGAGGAGCACCGCTGCCCTGGAGCCGTTGCGGGTGACCTCGAACCGCTCGTGCGTGGTCACCGCCGACTCGATGAGCTTCGAGAGATTCGCGCGGGCATCCGCCACCGAAAGCGTCGTCATGTACAGAATTCTAGCGTTCGTCGCGATCAGTTCGGCGTCGTCTCACCAGTGGACAAAGTTCTGGATGTACAGCCTTCAATGTCAGTGGTCCCTGCTTGACTGGAATCATGAACCACCCCACCGACATCGGCGCGTCAGACGGTGCTGCGAGTGCCGCTGAGCGAGCCCGCGAGCGGCTGCTCGACGAGGCGCGCCAGCTGCAGACCGCGCAAGCGCGCGCCGAGGCGGGGCTCATCGACGTCGTCGTGCGAGCGGTCGCCAACGCGGTCGCGCACCCTGAGATCGAGTTGGCGCCGGCCGATCCGAGGGCGACGGATGCCGACTATGCGGCCCGCTCCGCTGTGCTCGGCCTCTCGCTCGAGCTCGGGCTCAGCCAGGACCAGGTGCACACGATGCTCGACGAGGGGCGCACGCTGCGGAACCTGCTGCCCGCCACGTGGTCGGCATTCGGCGAGGGAACGATCACCGGCCAGAAGGCGCGCGTCATCCTCATACACTTCCGCCGCCTGCCCGTCGACGAAGAGATCCAGCTGTTCTTCGACGACACGATGGCGACGGCGGCCCAGACGGTGAACGTGAAGCAGCTGCGCCGCAAGGCCGCGCGGCTCGCCGACCGTTTGACCGAGAGGCCGATCGAGGTGGTGCACGCCGAGGCGGCGAAGGCGCGGCGCGTCTGGGTCGATGTCGAAGAGGGCACGGGTATGGCGTACTTCACGGCGTACCTGCACGCCGACGAGGCCCTGATGGCGAAGAAGCGCATCACCGCGATCGCGGCGACGCTCGACGACTCGCACCTCCCCAAGGCGGAGCGGCGCAGCGCCGACCAGAAGCGCGCCGACGTGGCGGCGGACATCCTGATCGGGAAGGGCGAGCCGAGCGAGGTGCGGCCGGTCGTGAGCCTCTACGTTCCGCTGCTGAACCTCGCGGGCTGTCCCGACGAGGTGCGTCCGGCGAGCATCGACGGCATTGTTCCCATCCCCGAGAAGCGCGCGCGCGAGCTCGTTGGCCGCTCACCGTCGCTCACGCGCATCTTCACCGACCCGGTTGATGGCGCCGTGCTCGGCGTCGGCCGGAAGAAGTACGTGCCGAGCGCCGATCTGAAGCGCTTCGTGATCGCCCGCGACGAGATCTGCGCAACCCCCGGGTGCGTGCGCGCCGGGAACGACTGCGATCTCGACCATCGTGTCGACTTCGCCAAGGGCGGCGAGACCAACGCCGACAATCTCACGCCCCGCTGTCCGAAGGACCACACCATCAAGCACGTCACCCGCTGGCAGGTCTCGACCCGCGAGACCTCGGCAGGCATCACCGAGGTCTGGACCTCGCCGGGTGGCCGCCGCTACTGGGATCGCAGCCTCGACCCGCCGCCGCGGCCGAAGCGCGCTCACGTGGAGTACCCCGACGAGGTGCCGTTCTGAAGTTCGTGGTCGGTGCCGGGCTCTGCCGGTCGTCGGTACCGACCTGGGGTCATGCCAACCAGGGGCGTGAACTGCTCGATGAACTGACTCGTGTTCGCCCAGCCGCAAGCGGCCGCCGCCTCGGTGACGGTGGCGCCATTCGCGAGCAGCACCAGCGCCCGGTGCACGCGCAATTGGAGCCGCCATTGCCGGTAGCCCATCCCGGTCTCGTCCTGGAAGAGCCGGGTGAGCGTGCGCGTGCCGACGTGTGTGCGGGCGGCGAGCTGCTCCAGCGACACGGGGGTGGCGAGATCGTGCTCGACCAGTCGGGCGGCTGCGCGCAGGCGCGAGTCGTGCGGCTCCGGTAGGTGCAGAGGCTGCTCAGGCGCCGTGGATGCCTCATCGACGACCACCTGCCGCAGATGCGCGAGCGCCTCAGGGCTGCGACCGCTGCCCGAGGTGATCGCCAGCGCCGCCTCACGCGCGAGGGGTGAGGCGACGAGAACCGCCGGCGCCGCAGGCAGCTCGGCGGCCAGGTCGTCATCGAGGTAGATGATGCGCATGTCGGTGAGGCCGTGTGCGCGATGGCGGTGCGGGAACCCGGCAGGCACCCACGCGAAGCGATTGGCGGGCGCGATCCACGCGCCGGTCTCCGTCAGCAGCGACAGCACTCCGGTCGCGGCGTGCACGAGGTGCCCGCGCGAGTGCTGGTGCAGGGGAGAGGTCTCGGCATGAGCGAATCGGAACGCGCCCTCTGTCCATTGCTCATCGTCCGCGGCGTCGAGATTATGGCGTGAAACCGGCATCATGAAGCAGTTTATGTATTTCTTGCATATCGGGCTCGCTGCTGTAATCGAATCATGACTCAGACCGACGTTCCGATCGACGCAGCTTCCAGCCCGATTCCTCGCGGTCGGCCCGGCCGTGGCGCCGCGCTGCTCAGCGCCTACGTCGGCATCGGGCTCCTGCTGATCGCGCTCAATCTGCGTATCGGCGTCGCCTCTGTCAGCCCGGTGCTGTCCTCCATCAGACGGGGCCTCGGGGTCTCCGCGTCGACGGCCAGCCTGCTGACGACGATCCCGGTGTTCGCCTTCGGCGCGTTCGCCTTCCTCACGCCCGTTCTCATCAGCCGACTCGGGCTCCACCGCCTGCTCGGGCTCACCATGGCCGCCGCAGCGGCCGGCATCGGCATCCGGATGATCGACTCGCCCGTCGCGCTCTTCGCCGGCACCGTGCTCGTCGGGGCGGCGATCGCGGTCGGAAACGTGTGCATGCCGACAGCGATCAAGCGGGACTTCGCCCACCGTGCCGGACTGATGATGGGCCTCTACACGACCGCGCTGTTCGTCGGCGGCGCGCTCGCCGCCGCATTCACCGTGCCGCTCGAGGCCGGCTTCCACGGGTCGTGGCGAGACGCGCTGGGGTTCTGGGCCGTGCCGGCGGTCATCGCGTTCCTCGTCTGGGTTCCCCGCATGCTCCGGAGCCCCGGGCGTGTTCCGAACACCCACCGCGTGCTCGACGGCACCGCTGAACTCCGTGATGAGCCGAGCCTGAGGCGACTGCTGCGGGACCGTGTCGCGTGGGCCGTCACCGGATTCATGGGGCTGCAGAGCCTGACGTACTACGGCGGCCTGACCTGGATCCCGACGATGCTGCAGGACGCCGGCACCTCGGCGCACACCGCCGGCGTGCTGCTGTCTTACTCCAGCCTCCCGGGCGTGGTCGCGGCCCTCGCCGTGCCCGCGATGCACCGAGCCCGTCCCACCTGGCTCATCGTCGCCGTCTCCACACTTCTGTGCATCGCCGGGTTCGCCGGCATGCTCGTCTCGTCGACCGGCGAACTGCCCTGGCTCTGGATGACACTCCTCGGTCTCGGGCAGGGGGCGGCGATCGCCCTCGCCCTCGGATACATCGTCCAGCGCGCTCCCGACGCGCAGCACACCGGTCACCTGTCGACCATGGCCCAGGGCATCGGCTACCTCTTCGCCGGGTTCGGGCCGCTCGGGCTCGGCGTCCTCCACACGGCGACCGACGGCTGGGGCATCCCGATCGCCGCTCTCGTCGTCCTGCTGCTCGCGCAGTTCGTCACCGGCGCCGGTGCGAGCCGCGAGCGCCACGTCCTCAGGCCGTAGCCGTAGCGGTAGCCGCCGCCGTCTACCGACCGCGCTCGATCGAGAAGCCCGGCACCTCGCCGAGCGCGTCGGTGAGCTTCGCCCGCACGCGCGCCTCGATGTCTGCCCGTGACGCACCGCCGTGCGCCAGCTCACCTGCCGAGCTGATCGCGTCGTCGAGCGCGCTGACCACGGTGTGACGAACGGATGCCGCAGGCGACTCCGCGTCGCGGATCACCCGGTCGAGCGTCGCGGTGGCCTGGTCGAGCTTGCGCTGAGCGGGCATCGCGGGGTCCGTTACGATTCCGACCAGCTTGTTCACCAGCTCGCGAGACAGGTGCGCGACTCCGCGGGATGAGGCCATGCCCCCAGTCTTTCAAGAGAAGACCATCGTCATCACCGGGGCGAACGGCGGCATCGGGGCGGCGGCGGTGCGGATGCTGCGCGAACAGGGACATCGGGTGGTGACGGTCGATCGGCCGGGCAGCGGCAGCGACTTCACGGCCGATTTCGCACTGCTCGACGACATCCGAGCCCTCGCCGCTGCGCTCACGACCGAGCTGCCCCGCATCGACGTGCTCGCCAACAACGCGGGCGGCATGTTCGACCCCCGCGCCCGCACCGCGGACGGGCACAGCCTCACCCTGCAGGTCGACTACCTGGCGCCGTTCCTGCTGACGACCCTGCTGCTCCCCAGGCTCGAGGAGAGCGCGGCCACGATCGCGCAGACCGCGAGCACGGCGGCCCGGTACTTCGGGCGACTCGACCCCGACCGGCTGGACAGCCCCGATGCGGCATCCGCTCGCTCGCCCTTCACGGCCTACGGAGAAGCGAAACTCGCGCTCATCCTGTTTACCCGCGAGCTGCACCGCCGCCACCCGCGAACCAATCCCGTCGCCTTCCACCCCGGCGTCGTCGCCTCCGATTTCGGGCAGCAGAGCGGTAGCTGGATCCGGCACGTGTACGGCACGTGGCTCGCCCGCGCGACCATGCGCAGCCCGGCGCACGGCGGCGGCGAGCTGGCCTGGTTCGCGGCCGGCGAGCCAGGGCGCGACTGGATGCCGGGGGAGTACTGCGAGCGGCGCAGGGTCACCCGCCCCCGCGACGCCGAGCTTGCCGCCGCCCTCTGGGACCGGACTACCGAGCTTCTGGCTTAGCGGCGGCGTGGGTCCTGTCGCTCGCGTACTCGGTGTACATGTACGGGTTGTCGAGCACCTTCGACGTCGGGATCTCGGGGTTCATCCCCGCGTTCCACACCTCGGTGCCGAGCGTCGATTCGAGATACGACACGGTCTCGGTCACGAGCCGCTTCGCGCGCAGCACGTCGACGCCGACGAGGTGGTGATCGAGCTTCACGAGCTGCCCGTCGACGAGCACGGTGTGCACGTCGCCGCGCCCCGCCTGCAGCGCGACGTGGCCGTAGGGGTTCACAATCGGGAACATCGTCGGGTCGTCGCTCTTGATCAGCACCACATCGGCCTTCTTCCCGGCCTCGAGCGAGCCGACGACGTGGTCGAGTCCGAGGGCCTTCGCCCCACCGCGGGTCGCCATGTCGACGACCTGCTCGGCGCGCAGCGCATGATGCGTGACCGTCTGCCCCGCGGCGTGCGCGATCATGTGCTCGTGCGCGCGGTCGGCGCCGAGCGTCGCCCGCATCGCCGAGAACAAGTCGGAGGAGAACCACACGCTCGTGTCCACCGACAGCGACATCGGGATGCCGAAGGCGCGTAGCGCCCACGACGGCGGGAAGCCCTGCCCGCAGCTCTCCTCGCTCTCGGTGGACAGCGACACCGAGCCGCCCGTGGCGGCGATGCGCTGGTACGAGTCGTCGGTGAGCGTGGCGGCGTGGACATAGACGGTGCCCGGCGCCATGAATCCGTTGTCGTACATGAGACGGATGCCGTCGTCGTTGGTCGCGCCCCACACGCCCGCGTGCGTGGTGACGGTCAGGCCGAGCTCGCGCGCGACCTCGAAGGCGGTCCGCTCGGGGAACGCCGGGTCGCCGGTGACGTCGAAGGCGAGCTGGAAGCCGAGCCGGTCGCCACCGGTGTTGTGGTCGCGGATGAACCTCTGCACGTCCTCGCGCACCGACCACTCCCACGGGCCGGCGAAGATGTCGCCGTAGGCGAACACCCAGCGGCCTGTCGTCTCGGTGAGGGCTGAGAGCGCGGCCTCGGCGTGGTCGACCGTGCGCAGTCCGTGTGACCAGTCGACCGAGGTCGTCACCCCGGCGTCGATCGCGTCGATCGCCGAGACGAGGTTGCCGGCGTAGTGGTCCTCCGGCCGGAACTTCATGCCGTGCTCGAGGTAGTACCAGACGAAGTACTGCGTCAGCGTCCAGTCGGCGCCGTAGCCGCGCATCGCGGTCTGCCACATGTGCCGGTGGGTGTCGATCATGCCCGGCATGACGATGCCGTCGCTCGCATCGATCTCGAAGGTGCCCTCTGGCACGGCGAGCTGCGGGCCGACCTCGGCGATGCGGTCGCCGATCACGAGCACATCGCCGCGGCGCAGCACGGTGTGGCGGTCGTCCATGGTCAGCACGGTGCCGCCGCGGAACACGATCGGCCGGCCGGGGGCGGGGGTGGGGGTGTCAGACATCGTTGTCTCCGTTCAGATCTCGACGCTCGGGTAGGGCTTGCCGATCCAGTGGGCCAGGTTCGCCGCCATCTCGCGCTGGAACGACAGCGGGCCGAGCCGTCCCGCGTACTCCTCGTCGTAGAGCGCGATCATGATGGTGAGGTTCAGGAAGAAGTGCGCGCCCATCTCGAACAGGGCGACGTAGTCGTGGTCCACGAGGGCGGCGCGCTCGGCGGCGGTCAGCTCGAGCCACGAGGTGCGCTCGACCGTGTGCGCGATGCCGAGCAGGGTGCCCTGGCCGGTCTCCCACTCGGCGACGAGGGATGCCGCATCCGTTCGATATCGCTCGAGCAGGGCGGGGTCGCGATCAATCTCGTAGAGGAACTTGTCGACGAAGTAGACGCTCATGCCGCGCTCCGGGGGTCTCCGTTGGGGTACCAGGTGACGTACATCTCGCGGGTGTGGAAGAGGTCGAGCTGGTCGACGTAGGACGCCGCCATCGGGCCGGCTACCCCGAGCATGAGCACGAGGTCGAGGAATCCGGGCGTCGCGTTGCCCGACTGCGAGAGCTTCTCGAAGGTGACGTCCTCGAGCACCGCGTCGACATCGCCGCGGGCGAGCCAATCGATCGCCTTGAGGTCCCACTCGGGGTCGGGCCCGTGCTCGCCGAACTGCCGAGGGCCGCCGAGCTCGAGCGACAGATGACCCGTGCCGATCGCCGCGACGCGCACGTCGCGCGGGTACTCGTCGATGATCGAGCGGATCGCCCGGCCGAGCTCATAGAAGCGCCGGGCGCTCGGCAGCGGCGGCGCGAAGATGTTCGTGTAGATCGGCACGACGGGCAGATCGGCCTGCGGCCGGGTCGTGATGATCGGGCAGATGATCGAGTGGTCGAGCTTCAGCTCGTGGCTGATCGAGAAGTCGAAGCCCCGGTCGAGCAGCCCCTGGAACATGTAGCCCGAGAGGTCCTCGTCGCCCGCGAGCATGTACTTCGGGATCGAGAACTCGCGCTCCTCGTTGTAGTACGTCGCGTCGTACACCGGCTGCTTCCCGATGAGGAACGTCGGGTAGTTGTCGAGGAAGAACTGGTGGAAGTGGTCGCTGCCCACCATGACGAGCAGCTCGGGCTGCGCGGCGGTGAGCGTCTCGCGGTAGGCCTCGACCTTTGCCTTCCATTCGGCGGCCTGGGGCATGCGCTGCTCAGGCGGCGTCAGCTCGGTCGCCTTCAGATAGAACGGGTGGTGCGTCGAGGCGAGCACGGCGCTCAGGGTTGCCATTCAGTTCTCCGGTGGGGTGTAGCGGGCGTGGCGGTCGACTTCCTCGTAGACCGCGGGCGCGATGGGGTTCTCGAGCTCTTCCGCGAGCTGGCCGATGAGGCCGGCGGTGCGGGCGAGCAGGGCGAAGCCGCGCAGCATCGGCAGCGGCAGGCCTGCGTCGGCGAGGGCGGCGCCCGCGACGCCGGCGCCGTTGAGCGGCAGCGCCCGGCCGAGGACCTCGGGGGCGACGCGGCCGAGAGCCGCGAACAGCTTCAGGTGGGGGCCGAGCACCCCCTCCTCTTCGGCGATCGCGAAGATCACCGGGGTGCGCGGGTCGCCCTCTTTGTGATTCGGATGCCCGAGGCCGGGGACGATCCTGCGCGCGGCGCGTGCCGAGGCCAATGCGGAGCGTGCGGCTTCGTTCCAGTCGTCCTCGGTGTAGGCATCCGTATCTCCCAGCTCGGCGAGCACGTCGTGCAGATACCTGCCCGTGTCCTCGGTGACGCCGAGGAAGCGCGAGCCGCCGCCGAGCAGCCCCGCGGCGATGGCGCCCTGCAGCGCGTCGGGGGCGCTGTACAGCGTCAGCCGCGCCGCGATCGCCGTGGGTGTGAAGCCGTGGTCGGCGAGCGAGACGAGCACGGCCTCGAAGACGCGCAGCTGCCCGGGCGTCGGGCGGCGCTTGGTCGCGAGCCAGTACGCGAGCTCGGCGAAGCCGACGTCGCGCATCAGTTCGGGAAGCTCGTGGCCGAGCACCTGGATGGTGTGCAGATCGCTCGTGCCGATTCCGGTCGGGTAGTCGTTCATGACCGCAGCCACTCCTTGATCTCGTCGCTGTCCTGCCCCAGCGCGGGCGGCGGGGTGACATAGGCGGGCGCCGTGCGCGAGAAGGTGATCGGGTTGCGGATCATGGGCACGGATGCCGCCCCATCGCCCACCCGCACCACGGGCTCGAGCCCCAGGCGCTCGGCCAGCGCGACGCCCTTGTCGATGGTGTTCACCGGCCCGCAGGCGATGCCCGCCGCAGTGAGCAGCTCGAACCACTCGGCGACCGTGTGCTCGGTCAGAGCCTCGACGAGCAGCGGCCGCAGCTCGCCGCGGTTGACGTTGCGCTTCTCGGGTTCGGCGAAGCGCGGGTCGTCCGCGAGCTCCGGGCGGCCGAGGGCGGCGGCGAGGCGACGGAACTGCGCGTTGTTCGCGGCGACGACGATGATCTCGCCGTCGGCGGCGGGCAGCGGCTCGTAGGGGAACAGGCTCGGGTGCGCGTTTCCCATACGGAACGGCACCTGGCCGCCCGCGACGTAGGTCGAGCTGTGATTCGCCATCGCGGCGAGCGCGGTGGAGAGCAGATTGACCTCGACGTGCTGGCCCTCGCCCGTGCGGTCGCGGTGGCGCAGGGCGGCGAGCGTGCCGACCAGGGCGTTCATGCCGCTCATCACGTCGAACACCGAGACGCCGCTGCGGTACGCGGGTCCGTCGGGGGAGCCGGTGAGCGACATCAGCCCGCTCATGGCCTGCACGATGAGGTCGTAGCCCGGCAGGCCGGCGCCGGCGGCCGAGCCGAAGCCCGAGATCGAGGTGTAGACGACGGCGGGATTCGCGGCGGCGACGCTGTCGTAGTCGAGCCCGAACTTGACGAGGCCGCCCGGCTTGAAGTTCTCGAAGACGACGTCGGCGCGGCGGGTGAGCTCGCGCGCCAGCTCGAGGTCGGCCGCGTCGCGGAAGTCGAGGACGACGTCGCGCTTGTTGCGGTTCACGCCGAGGTAGTAGGTCGAGACGCCGTCGCGCTCGGGCGGGGCCCAGCCGCGCGTCTCGTCGCCGACCGGAGCTTCCACCTTGATGACGGTCGCGCCGAGGTCGCCCAGCTGCTGCGTGGCGTACGGGCCGGCGAGCACGCGCGACAGGTCCGCCACGAGGATTCCCTCGAGGGGCCCGCTCGCTTCCGGCATCCCGGCCTCCGGCATCCTTGCCTCCTATTTCGGACAAGTGTCCGCTGATCGGTGATTCGCAATCTAAGCTGTCGGCAAGCCGTCGTCAACAGTTCGCCGACAGGGAGGTGCAGTGCCGGGTCCCGACTACATCGAGGCGCTCGCGCGCGGCCTCGACGTGCTGCGCGCTTTCGGGCCGGCCTATCGCACGATGTCGCTGAGCGACGTCGCCGCGGCGACGGGGCTCGCCCGCCCGACCGCGCGGCGCATCCTGCTGACGCTGACCGAACTCGGATACGTGCGGGGCAGCACCGCCGAGTACGAGCTCACCCCCCGCGTGCTCGAGCTCGGCATGTCGTACATCTCGTCGAGCGACATCTGGACGGTCACGCGGCCGCGCCTCGCGGAACTGGCTGCCGCGACGGGGGAGTCCTGCTCGATCGCGCAGCTCGACGGCTCCGATATCGTCTACGTCTCGCGCGTCGCCATGCCGAAGCTCGTGACGCTGTCCGTGACGATCGGCACGCGCTTCCCCGCCCTGCCGACCTCGCTCGGCAAGGTCCTGCTCGCGGCCCTGCCGCCCGACGGGCTCGACGCGGCGCTCGCGACGCCGTCGCGCTCGGGCATCACGCCGTCGTGGCAGCCGGGCCGGGCCGAGATCGACGCGACCCTGCGCGAGGTGCGCGCGGCCGGCTGGGCGCTCACGGACCAGCAGCTGGCGCCCGCGATCCGCTCGGTCGCCGCGCCGATCCGGAACGGCGACGGCACGGTCGTCGCCGCGGTCAACGTCAACGCTCACGCGGCCGAGACGAGCCTCGAGACCCTCACGGAAACCATGCTGCCCCAATTGCTGCGGGTCGCCGGCGACCTCAGCGCCGACTGGGCGCTGTGGGACGCGCGGCCCGTGGCGGAAGCCCACTGAGGAAGGAATCCGTATGCCCACTCTTCTCGTCATCGTCGCCAGCGTGCGCCCGACCCGCGTCGGGGGAGCGGTCGCCGCGTGGGTGCTCGAGCACGCCCGCGCGCGCTCCGGCTGGGACGTGAAGGTCGCCGATCTGCGCGAGCTCGCGCTTCCGGTGATGGACGAGCCGAACCACCCGAGGCTGCGCGAGTACCAGTTCGAGCACACGAAGCGGTGGAGCGCGATCGTCGAGGATGCCGACGGATTCCTGTTCGTCAGCCCCGAGTACAACCACAGCATCCCCGGCGCCCTCAAGAACGCCATCGACTACTTGCTGCTCGAGTGGTCAGGCAAGCCCTTCGGGCTCGCCACCTACGGCGGGGTGAGCGCCGGCACCCGCTCGGCCGTCGCGCTGCAGGCCGTGTTCATGGGGCTCGCGATGCGCGGCACGCGCGCGAACGTCGAGATCCCGTGGGTCGCACAGCGCATCGATGGGAACGGTGCCTTCACCTCCGACGAGCGGCTCGACGCGGTGCTCGAGGCTCAGCTCGACGAGCTGTCCCACCAGCTCAGCGCCCGAGACGCGTAGAACGTCAGCCATTTCGATGGCTCGCCCGCGTCGACGTCGACCTCGAACCAGACCCGGCCGGGGTGACGGCGCGCCTGCAGCCAGGTGCCGTCCGGCTGGCGCTGGGCGCGGACCGACTCGACCGCCTCGGCGAGACGTGGATCGGGCGCCGCACCGTCGTGCAGCGCCGCCGCACGGAAGTAGTCGAGGGCGTTGAGCGTCGAGTAGACATGGCGGAACGGGTAGGCGAGCCGCGTCACCCACGGGCCGATGAGCTCGCCCGTCGAGAGCCGGTGCATCAGCCGTCGCTCGAGCAGGTACTCCTCGCCGCCGTGCCGCGCCGCGGTCACGGCCTCGGTGCCGCGGCCCGCCTCCTCGAAAGCGAGCAGCGCGCGCAGCGAGTTGAGCGTGGAGGCCACCGAGGAACGCATCGAGCCGTCGACCCACTCGCAGTTCCACCCGCCGTCGGGCAGGCGGTGCTCGACGAACCAGTCGGCCAGGTGGTCGACGTCGGCTCCGAGCCAGAGGCCGTTCATGAGGGTCCACGCATTGATGCAGCAGTCGACTTCGCCGTGCCAATACGGCGACCCGTCATATTCCCAGCGACTGTTCCGGGCGAGCTTCGCCGCGGTGTCGCCGAGGGCATCGGCCGGCACACCCCACTCCCGCAGCATGTTCAGCGGCCAGGTGGTCGCCGTGTACGGCTGCCCTGCGCCCGGCTGCGCTTCCGGCCCGTCGAAGTCGAAGTCGGCGGGGAAGAACGCACCGCCCGCCCACTGCCCGTCGTCGTCCTGCAGCGCGAGCAGACGGGCGCCGAAGCCCTCGCGTGGCACGCGTGCTCGGGTCGCCTGCCACACCTCGACCGGTTCGCCGGCCAGGTCGCGCTCGACCTGCCAGCGCAACGCCGGATCTGAATCGAGGAGCCAGTCGGTGACCATCGACTCCACTATGCGGCGAAAGCGTCGGCGGCGCACCTCTCAGCCATCCCCTTGCTGGGGGATGCCCCCGTCATGGGAATCTCCCATAGCATCCGCTCGTGTCCGCTCCTCGCCGTCGCGTGCTGCTCGCCGCCGCGCTCGTCGCCATCGCGTGCGCGCTCACGGCCGGCATGCTCGCGTGGCCGGGGCACACGGCGCAGGCAGAAGGGCCGCTGAGTTTCACCCTGCCGCCGCAGCACGGCCGTGCGATCGTGCCGGACGCTCGCGATCTGGCCGAATCGGCCCCCGGGCGGGCACCGTTGCTCGTCTTCCTCCCCGCGACGAGAGCCGTTCCGCAGGACTACACGCGCTTCCTCGACACCGCGCACTCCGCCGGGTTCAGCGTGCTCGGGCTCTCGTACCCGAACCTCGGGCGGTCGCTCGCGAAGAGCTGCGGGCCTGACATGGCCTGCTACGGCGACATGCTCGCGAACCGCTTCGACGGCACCCGGCCGACCCGCTTCAGCGAGGTGGCCGCGGGTGACGGCATTCTCGCCCGGCTGCGCGATGCGCTCAGCTACTTGACCACCCACGAACCGGCGGGGGACTGGCAGCGGTACCGCGACGGCAACGGCGTGCGCTGGAAGCGGGTGGTGCTCGCCGGGCACTCGCAGGGCGGCGGCGAGGCCGCCTACATCGCCCACCTGCATGCCGTGCGCGGAGTGCTGATGTTCTCGGCGCCCGCAGAGGGGCTCGATGGCCGCATCGCGGACTGGCTCTCCATGTCGAGTGCAACACCCGCATCGCGGTTCTGGGGACTCGACGACCGGCAGGACATGTACGCGGCGCGCATCGCGGCGACCTGGCACGCACTCGGCATCGGCACGGGCGCGCCTGCGCCCTTGCCGACCGGCGCGCACGGGCTGATCACCACGCTGCCGCTCGGCGATGGCGGCCAGTCGCATTCGCGCATCGTCAGCGATCGGACGCCGCTCGACACCCATGGGCGACCGATGCTCGAGCCCGTCTGGCGATGGATGCTCAGTCAGGTGCGAAGGTAGGCCACTCGCGACCGGCGCCCCGGTTGACGGCGATGATGGCCACGACCGCGAGCATGGCCGCCGTGACGGCGACGACGACCCAGCGGGTGACGTCGTCGACCTCGAGCCAGTTCGAGGCGTCCGGCACGACGATCACCGCGAAGGCGATCGCGGTCAGCAGCGACACCGCGATCCAGGTTCGGCGTGCATGCCGCCACAACTCGCCGCCGAGCAATGCGGGCAGCGGCAGCAGGTCCGTGAGCAGGCCGAACACCCCGCCCACGGCGATCACCACGAGGGCGTCGTGCCACATCAGCGTGGTCCAATCGCCGCGGCCCGGGACAAGCGAGGCCGCGGCCCACGCCGAGATCGAAACCCCCAGCGCGAGCCAGGCACGCAGCGCCTCGACCCTGATCGCTCCGCTGGCCGCGCCGGGCTCACGGGCGCGCAGCAGGATCGCTGATGGCTCGAGAAGGCCGGGGACGAAGTGGAGCACGCGGGAGATCAGGAGGCCGAGCAGCCCGATGACGATGCCCCAGACCGAGGCGTAGCTGCTCATGCGGATGCCCCATGCCGCGCGGCCGATGGCGGCTGCGGCGACCCGCGTCAGCAGGTTGGTGACAAGCGAGGCGATGAAGACGGATGCCAGCAGGCGCACGGCGACCGCTGTTCCGTTCTCGGCCGGCTCGATGAACCACATGATGATCGCTCCGAGCACGATGCTCATCGTGAGCGGAACCGGGTTCGATCCGTCGAGGAGGCCCACGACGGCGCGGGCGCGCCTGGCGAGCGTCGGATGCCTGCGCGCAAGGCTCGCCGACCAGTCAAGGTATCGGTGTCGGAGCGCCTCGCCGAGGGTGCGCACGACGAAGACCAACAGCAGGATCCAGACGATGCCGGCGGCCGTGTCGAGGGCGAGCCGTTCCGGATGGCGTGCGAGGTCGTGGGCGAGGGCGCCAGCGTCCGGCAGGGCGGCGGTGACGGCGCTGGGGAGCGCCCAGTCGGAACCTTGGGATCGTGGCGAGGGCCCCGAATCTGGCGCGGCGCCGGACCCGATCGCAACGGGCGCTGTCGTCGGTGTCGGTGTCGGTGTCGGTGCCGGTGAGGGTGTGGCCGTCGGCGCCACGGTAGGCGCCTCCATGGGCGTAGGCGCGGCCGTAGGAACGGGTTTCGGGATGGGAGGGGGGCCCGGCGCCGACGTCCGGGTTGGGGTGGGGGCCGGTGTCGGTGTCGGTGTCGGCGTTGATGTCGGCGTCGGGTCTGGGGTCGGTGGAATCAGACTCCACCGCGCGTACAGGGTGCGGTCGGCGAGCAGGGGCGCTGTGAAATCGAAGCGCGCCGTCGCGGCGCCGTCGGCGAACCAGCCGCCGAAGGTGTCGCCGTCGAGCGTCGGGTCTGCAGGTACGGTGGGCGCGGCGCCCTGCGGCACCGTCTGCTCCGCGACGGCGCTGCCGCCGGCGCTGTCGAAGCTGAGCACGGCGGAGAAGGCGACGTTGAAGCTTCCGCCGCCGGAGCTGGCGCTGAAGTGGGCGGGCCCGGTTGCCACCGTGATCTCTGCACCGGCTGCGGTCGCCCCACTGCCGCCGTTCGCTGGCACGGTGCCGAGAGGAGTGCCGGCGAGCTCCAGTGTGCCGCCGCCGTTCGCGTAGTTCGCGCTCGACCAGCCGCCGCCGATGCCGGCCGCGGTCTGGCCGCCGACCGCGGTGACCTGACCGCCGGTGATCGTGACGCTGCCGCCGGGGTAGTTCGCGCCGCCGATGCCTGCCGCCTGCGGGCCGCCGTATGCCTCGACGGTGCCTCCCGCGATGATGACGGCTCCGGGGCCGGGGGTCGCGCCCGGCGCTCCGATGCCTGCGCCGCCGTTGCCCGCGGTTCCGCCGTGGACGATCAGCGTGCCGCTGCGATCAGGGCTGCTGTCCTCGATGGTGAGCGAAGTGCCGACGCCGAGCACCTGGATGCCCGCCGAGCTGCCGCCGGCCTGCACGCTGAGCGCATGCCCGGCGAGGTCCAGGGTGACAGCGGACCCCGCGGGCACCGCGAGTCCCTCGTTCGCGTCGCCGACGATGTCCTGCTCGAGGGTGATGACCGCGCCGCTCGTTGCGGCCGCGAATTGCGCCTGCAGCGCATCCCAGGCGGCATCCGCGGAAGCGCGAGGGGTGCCGTGCAGCGCCGGCGCGAGAACAAGCGCCAGCGCGAGCGCGCCGGCGGCTGTTGCCCTCGAATAAATCATCACCTGATGAAATATAGGTCTCCGACGATGGCATGGGAACGTTGCAGAAGGCCCCAGCTCGGGGGGAGGGTCACTCGCCGAACAGGTAGCGTTCGATCGTCGGAGCGACCAGCTCGACGAGATCGTCGACCGATGCCGAGGCCAGCGGCTCGATCTCAAAGACGTAGCGGGCGACGAACAGCCCGAGCAATTGGGTCGAGACGAGCCCCGCCCGCAGCGCCGGGTCCGGCCCGGCCGCGATTGCGGCGAAGCGAGCGTTGACCTCGCCGTCGACGAAGATCTGCGAGAGATGCGCCATCTCCGTAGTGCCCACGGCCGCGCGCACGAGCGCCGTCATCTGCTCGCGTGGGGCGGGCTGCTCATAGAGCGTGAGCGCGTAGCGCAGATATCCGCGGGCGAGGGACTCACGGGGGCCGTCGAGCACGGCGAGGAACGCGGAATCGACAACGCCCGACGCGCTCAGGACCGCGTGGAAGAGCGCAGGCTTGTCTTCGAAGTAGTGATGAACCAGAGCGGGATCGACGGAGGCCCGCCGCGCGATCGCCCGCAGCGAGGTGCCGTCGTAGCCGTTCTCGGCGAACTCCTCGCCCGCCGCCCGCAGGATCGCCTCGCGGGCATCCGTTTGCGCTCCGGCACGCGGACGCCCGCGGCGGCGTGCGGGCTCAGGCATGCGCACCACGATACGGGCTCGGGTTCTTTACAGTGGGGACATGCTCCACGCCATTCCACGGGAACCCGGTTCCCCGACGTCGCAGAGGTCGAGCCTGACCGAGCGCGCCGACATCGTGCTGCGCGGCGGCCTCTACGCTCTGCGCAACACCGACCTCACGCCGTACGAATCCATGGTGAACGACCTGCTCGCCGTGCGCGCCGTGCTCGCGGCATCCGAAATCCCCTATCTGCTCGTGCGCGACGAGACCGGCCGGCTCGTGCTCGCCGTCGATCGTGCCGCGCGCAAGCGGCTCGTGGCCGCGCTCGCCGAGGCGTTCCGAGACGAGCCGTTCTACGCCAGGACGATGCGCGTCGACGGCACCACCGCGCGCAAGGACGACAGCCGGCCGCTGCTGCTTGCTGACGGAGTGCTCTCGGAGCGCCGCAAGGCGACCGTGTTCCGGCTGTACCGGCCCCGCATCGAGCCGGTCGGGCAACTGCGATACGGGCATCGGGATGCGTTCCAGCTCGAGCTGTGGCGGTTCGGCGACGAGGAGATCGAGGCGCCGCTGCCGAACCTGCTGACCCGCACCCGCATCAAGCGCTCGGAGGCCGTCGCCGACGAGGTCGAGCTGCTCGGCACCACCTGGCCGACCCTGCAGGGCATGTTCGAGCCGGCGGTCACCGACATCGACTTCCCGATCGACCTGGTGTTCTCGTGGGTCGACGGCTCCTCGGCCGAGTTTCAGCGGGCGCGCGCTGCGCGCATGGCCAACTACGTCGTCGGCGAGGGCGACGACTCCGAGGCGCGCTTCCGCCAGATCGACGAGCTCAAGTACGCGCTGCGCAGCGTGCACCTGTTCGCCCCGTGGATCCGCCGCATCTTCATCGCGACCGACTCGTCTGCGCCGGCCTGGCTCGCGGAGCACCCCAAAGTGACGATCGTGCGCAGCGAGGAGTTCTTCGCCGACCCCGAGGTGCTTCCCACGCACAACTCGCACGCCGTCGAAGCGCAGCTGCACCGCATCCCCGGCCTGGCGGAGCACTTCCTATATTCCAACGACGACATGTTCTTCGGGCGCCCGGTGCAGCCGTCGCTGTTCTTCTCACCGGGCGGAGTGTCGAAGTTCGTCGAGGCGACGACCCGCATCGGCCTCGGCGACAACGACCCGGCGCGCAGCGGCCACGACAACGCCGCGCGGGTCAACCGCCGGCTGCTGCGCGAGCGCTTCGGCCGCACGACGACGCGGCACCTCGAGCACTGCGCCGCCCCACTGCGTGTCAGCGTCATGAACGAGCTCGAGTCCGAGTTCCCCGAGGACTTCCGCCGCACCGCCGCAAGCCGCTTCCGCAGCGCGAGCGACATCTCCGTCACCAACTCGCTCTATCACTACTACGCGCTCATCACGGGGCACGCCGTCGAGCAGAAGCAGGCGAAGGTCACCTACGTCGAGACGACGCTGCGCCGCTCGCTGAACCAGCTCGATCGGCTGCTGCGCCGTCGCGACCAGGACATGTTCTGCCTCAACGACGGAAGCAATCCCGAGCTCTCCGTCGAGGAGCGCACGGCAGCCGTGACGGAGTTCCTCGAGCGCTACTTCCCGATTCCGGCGCCCTGGGAGCGGCCGGCGGCTAGCTCTCGAGAACCGGCTCCTCCTGCGGAAGCAGCAGCGGCTCCTCCGGCGTGACCCACGCGTTGACGCGCTCGGGGATACGGATGCCGGCGTCGGCGAGCTGCGCCGCGGCCGCCTCGGGGCTCACATAGTCGAGCGCCTCGTACTGGCCGAGCGGCACGACCGAGTGCAGCACGGTCTCGGGGTAGACGTGCACGAGGTTGAACGCCTGGGCGCCGTCGCGGGCGCGCGTGCCCCGGCTCTCGTCGTGCATCGGAACGTTGAGATCCTGCGTGTAGCAGGTGGCGGACGCAACCGACACGGGGATGCCGGCGAACATGCCGCTCGAGGAATAGTGCAGGTGCCCCGCGAGGATTGCGCGGACGTCGGTACCCTCGACGACCTCTGCGAGCGCGGCCTGGTCGCGCAGCTCGACGGTCACCGCGAGGTCGAGCACCGCGGGAACCGGCGGGTGGTGCATGGCGAGGATCGTGCCGTGCGGCGCGGGCACCGACAGCTCCTCCGCGAGCCAGTCGAGCTGCGCCGGCGTCACGACGCCCCAGTGCTCGCCGGGAACGCTCGTGTCGAGGGTGATGACGCGCAGCCCGTTGACGTCGTAGACGCGATCGACGGGCCGTGGCGTCGGCACCTCGCCGAAGAGGTGCTCGCGGAAGGTGCGGCGGTCGTCGTGGTTGCCCATCGCCCAGATCACCTGGGCGCCCAGGCGGGCGGCGGCGGGCTCGACGATCGAGCGCAGCAGCTCGTAGGCATCCGCCTCGCCCTTGTCTGCAAGGTCGCCCGTGAACACGATCGCCTCGGGGCGCCCGCGGCTCGCCTCAAGCTCGGCGAACAGCTCGGCGAGGGCGGCAGCACTGTCGACCCGGTCGTAGAGCTTGCCGGGGGTGCCGTCGCGGCGGGCGAGCAGGTGCGTGTCGGAGAGGTGGAGGAGGAAGTGGTCCGGCCGCGGATATTCCGCTGTGCGGAGGCTCATACCTTTATTCGACCAGCTCTCCACGAACGTTTGGTGAATGACACGCAACCGGACGTCACAGTTCGCGGGGCTCCAGTCGTCGGAGTTGGGTGACGTGCCGCGGTTCGAGCTCGGCGACGTTCGAGACCTGGAGGAGCTTCATGGTGCGCACGATCTGCTCTTGCAGGATCGCGATCGCCCGGTCGACGCCCTCGCGACCGCCGGCCATGAGGCCATAGAGATAGGCGCGGCCGACCAGCGTGAACTTGGCGCCGAGGGCGAGGCTCGCGACGATGTCGGCCCCGTGCATGATGCCGGTGTCGACGACGACATCCACGTCCTTCCCGATCTCGCGCGCGACGTCGGGCAGAAGGTGGAACGGGATCGGCGCGCGGTCGAGTTGGCGGCCGCCGTGGTTGGAGAGGACGATCCCGTCCACGCCGAGATCGGCGAGCCGCTTGGCGTCGTGCAGGGTCTGCACGCCCTTGATGACGAGCTTGCCGGGCCACATGCCGCGGATGGTCTCGAGATCCTCATAGTCGATCGACGGGTCCATGGCCGCATCCAGCAGCTCGCCGACGGTTCCGCCGGTCGCCGACAGCGAGGCGAACTCGAGCTTCGGCGTGGTGAGGAAATCCCACCACCACCAGGGGCGGGGGATCGCGTTGAGGATCGTCTTCGGGGTCAGCTGCGGCGGGATGGAGAACCCGTTGCGCTTATCGCGCAGCCGGGCGCCGGCGACCGGGGTGTCGACGGTGAAGAACAGGGTGTCGAACCCGGCTTTCGCGGCGCGTTCGACGAGCCCGTAGGAGATCTCCCGCTGGCGCATGACGTAGAGCTGGAACCAGTTACGCCCTTGCGGGTTCGCGGCCTTGACCGCCTCGATGCTCGTGGTGCCGAGGGTGGAGAGGGTGAACGGGATGCCGGCCGCGCCGGCGGCTCCTGCGCCCGCGGTCTCGCCCTCGGTCTGCATCAGGCGAGTGAACCCCGTGGGCGCTATCCCGAACGGCCACGCCGAGGGGCCGCCGAAGATCGTCGTCGACGTGTCCACGGTGGAGACGTCGCGCAGCACGCCCGGGTGGAACTCCACGTCTTCGAACGCCTGCCGGGCACGGGCGAGGGACAGCTCGCCCTCGGCGGCGCCGTCGGTGTAGTCGAAGGCTGCGGCCGGGGTGCGCCGCTTGGCGATGTTCCGCAGGTCGTAGATCGTCAGCGCGGACTCCAGCCGTCGCTTCCTGCCGTCGAGCTCGGGCTTCTTGAACTTCATCAATTCGAAGATCTCCGCCGGCCTCGGCACCTGACGCTCAACCATAGGAAACCGTCTCTCTCATCGTGGTCGGAGTGTACGTTTGCGGCCGCTGCGTCGCCGCGACCACAGCGCGCAGCGACTCGAGCGAGCCGGAGATCGCGCCGACGGCGCGCGCCTGCACGAGCAGGTTCCCGATCGCCGTCGCCTCGACGGGCCCCGCGACGACGGGCAGTCCGGAGCGGTCGGCGGTCGCCTGGCACAGCAGCCCGTTCAGCGCGCCGCCGCCGACGAGGTGGATCGCCGACACCCGCTTGCCCGAGAGCGCGGCGGCCGTCGCCACCGTGTCCGCAAAGGCCTGCGCGAGGCTCTCGACGATGCAGCGCACGAACGCGGGGCGCGAGTCGGGCACGGGAAGATCGTGTTCCCCGAGCCACGCGGCGATGCGCGCCGGCAGATCGCCCGGTGCCAGAAAGCGCGGGTCGTCGACGTCGAAGACGGGCACGGATGCCGGCACCGCAGCCGCCTGCGCCAGCAGCTCCTGCAGCGCGCTCGACTGCTCCGCCGAGCTCGCGCCCGGGCCGAGCCAGGTGCGGATCGATTCCGACAGCAGCCACAGCCCCATGACGTTGTGCAGGAAGCGGACGCGCCCGTCGACGCCGCCCTCATTGGTGAAGGACGCCTCGCGTGCGGCATCCGTCAGCACCGGCTCCTCGAGCTCGACGCCGACGAGCCCCCACGTGCCGCACGAGATGTAGGCGATGTCGTCGCGCGGCGTCGGAATGGCGACGACGGCGCTGGCCGTGTCGTGCGAGCCGACCGCCGTGAGCGGGGCGCCGATCGCCTCGACGGCGCCGAGCGAGGTGCCCGGGTCGACGAGCGGCGGGAACAGCTCGCGGGCGAAGCCGAGCGTTGTCGCCAGCTCGCGATCCCAGTCACGGGCCCCGGCCCCGAGCAGGCCCGTCGTCGAAGCGTTCGTGCGCTCGGCGACGACCGTGCCCGTGAGCTGGAAACCGAGCAGGTCGGGAATGAGCAGCATCGCGTCCGCCCTGTCGAGCATGCCGTCGGCCCGGTCGCAGGCGAGCTGGTACACCGTGTTGAACGGCAGGTGCTGCAGCCCGTTGCGGCGGAACAGGCTCGCCCCGTCGATCGCATCGTGCACCAGCTGCGGCCCACGTCGCCCGCGGCGCTCGTCGCGGTAGTGGTACGGCACGCCGAGCATCCGCCCGTTCCGCAGCAGCGCATAGTCGACGGCCCACGAGTCGATGCCCACCGACGCGATCTCGGCCGACTGGCGAGCGGCCGCCGCGAGCCCCGAGAGCACGTTGCGGTACAGCCCGAGCACGTCCCAGTGCAGCCCGTCGCGCAGCGCGACCGGCTCGTTCGGGAAGCGGGCGACGTGCCGCAGCTCGAGCTCGCCCGGGCCGACCCGGCCCAGGATCACGCGGCCGCTGGTCGCCCCGAGGTCGACCGCGGCCAGCTCGACGGGGGAGCTCATCTGAGGAACGCGGCCGCCACGCCGGCATCCACCGGGATGTGCAGGCCTGTGGTGTGGTCGAGATCGCCCGTGCACAGCACGAACACGGCGTTCGCGACGTGCTCGGGCAGTACCTCGCGCTTCAGCAGCGTGCGCTGGGCGTAGTACTCGCCGAGCTTCTCCTCCGGCACGCCGTAGACCGCGGCCCGTTTCGCGCCCCAGCCACCGGCGAAGATCCCGGAGCCGCGCACGACGCCGTCGGGGTTGATGCCGTTGACCTTCACACCGTGCTCACCCAGCTCGGCCGCGAGCAGCCGCACCTGGTGCGCCTGGTCCGCCTTCGTCGCCGAGTAGGCGATGTTGTTCGGGCCGGCGAACACGGAGTTCTTGGAGGAGATGTAGATGATGTCGCCGCCGAGCTTCTGGTCGATGAGCGCTTTCGCGCTCGCCCTGGAGACGAGGAAGGAGCCCTTGGCCATCACATTGTGCTGCAGGTCCCAGTCGGCGACCGTCGTCTCGAGCAGCGACTTCGACAGCGACAGTCCGGCGTTGTTCACGACGATGTCGAGCCCGCCGAAGGCGAGCAGCGCGGCATCCACCGCGGCCTGTACCTGGTCCTCGTCGGTGACGTCCACCTGCACGCCGACCGCGATGTCGGCCGAGCCGAGCTCGGCGGCCGCCGCCTGCGCCTTCTCGAGGTCGAGATCGGCGATGACCACGCAGGCGCCCTCGGCGGCGAGCCGGGTGGCGGTGGCCTTGCCGATGCCGCTGGCGGCGCCCGTGACGAGCGCGATGCGCGTCGCGAGCGGCTTCGGCTTCGGGCGGCGCTGGAGCTTCGCCTCCTCCAGCGCCCAGTACTCGATGCGGAACTTCTCGGACTCCTCGATCGGCGCGTACGTCGACAGCGCCTCGGCGCCGCGCATCACGTTGATCGCGTTGAGGAAGAACTCGCCGGCCACGCGCGCGGTCTGCTTGTCGGCACCGAAGCTGAACATGCCGACGCCCGGCACGAGGACGATCGCCGGGTCCGCGCCACGGATTGCCGGCGGCTCCTCGCCCTGCGCGCGAGCGGCGGCTGCGCCGCGCTCGTAGTAGGCGGTGTAGTCGGCGCGGTACGCCTCGTGCAGCGCCGGCAGGCGGTCGACGATCTCCTCGACGGATGCCGTGGACGGAAGATCCACCACGAGGGGCTTCACCTTCGTGCGCAGGAAGTGGTCGGGGCAGCTCGTGCCGAGCTCGGCGAGCTGCGGGTGCTTCTCACGCGCGAGGAAGTCGAGCACGGCATCCGTATCGATGAAATGCCCCACCTGGGGTCGGTCGTGCGAGGCGATCGCGCGCAGGTGCGGCACGAGCGCCGCCGCCTTGGCCCGCCGCTCGGCTTCGGGCAACGGCTCGTAGCCGGGCAGGGCGGCCCCGAACGGGTCTGGCTTGCCGTGCTCCTCGATGTACCGCGCGGCGGTGTTGATGATCCACAGCGAGTTCGCCTCGACCTCGTCGCTCGTGTCGGCCCACGCGGTGATGCCGTGGCCGCCGAGGATCGCGCCGATCACGCCCGGGTTCTCGGCTTTGATGCGCGCGATGTCGAGGCCGAGCTGGAAACCCGGGCGGACCCACGGCACCCACGCCACGCGGCCGCCGAAGATCTCGGCCGTGAGCGCCTCGCCGTCTGCCGCCGCGGCGATCGCGATGCCGGAGTCGGGGTGCAGGTGGTCCACGTGCGCGGCGTCCACCAGGCAGTGCATCGTCGTGTCGATCGAGGGGGCCGCGCCGCCCCTGCCGTGCAGCGTGTAGTCGTACGCCGCGACCATCTCGTCCTCGCGCTCCACGCCCGGGTAGACGTTCACGAGCGCGCGCGCCCGGTCCAGGCGCAGCACGGCGAGCCCCGACTCGGTCAGAGTGCCGAGGTCGCCCCCCGAGCCCTTCACCCAGATGAGCTCGACCGGCTCACCCGTGACCGGGTCGATGTCGGTGCCCTTCGCCGAGGTGTTGCCCCCGGCGTAGTTGGTGTTGCGAGGGTCGGCCCCGAGGCGGTTCGACCGGGCGATCAGTTCCTTCGCGGCATCCGTTGCCATCTCTACGCTCCCCAGCCTGCCTGCACGCCACCGACGCGCTCGGCTTCGATCTTCTCCTGATATCCGGATGCCGCATAGGCCACCATCGGGTCGCCCGGCAGTCCGCGCGATTCCCGCCACTCGGCCAGCGCCGGGCGCACATCGGTGTAGAACGCGTCCATCAGCACGCCGTTCGCGCCGAGCACGTCACCGGCGCGCTGCGCCGCAGACAGGGCGTCCGTGTCCACCAGCAGTGCGCGCGCCGTCATCTCCTGCACGTTCAGCACCGAGCGGATCTGCCCCGGGATCTTCTTCTCGATGTTGTGGCACTGGTCGAGCATGAACGCGACATCGGAGTCGGCGCCGTAGCCGCCGCCGCGGATCACCTCGAAGAGGATGCGGAACAGCTGGAACGGGTCGGCCGCGCCGACGATCAGGTCATCGTCGGCGTAGAAGCGCGAGTTGAAGTCGAAGCTCCCGAGCTTCCCGAGGCGCAGCAGCTGCATGACGATGAACTCGATGTTCGTGCCAGGCGCGTGGTGGCCGGTGTCGAGGCAGACGACCGCACGCTCGCCGAGCGCGCTCACCTGTGCGTAGCTCGTGCCCCAATCCGGCACATCGGTGTGATAGAACGCTGGCTCGAAGAACTTGTACTCGAGCACGAGCCGCTGGTTCTCGCCGATGCGCTCATAGATCGCGGCGAGGGATTCCGCGAGCCGGTCCTGCCTGCCGCGCAGGTCGTCCTGCCCGGGGTAGTTCGTGCCGTCGGCGAGCCAGATCTTGAGGTCGCGCGAGCCCGTCTCGTTCATGACGTCGATGCAGCGGAAGTGGTGGTCGATCGCCTTCTGCCGCACCGCCGCGTCGCTGTGCGCGAGGCTGCCCAGCTTGTAGGCGTCGTCCTGGAAGGTATTCGAGTTGATCGTGCCGAGGGCGACGCCGTTGTCCTCGGCGTGCTTCGCGAGGTCGGAGTACGAGTCGACGAGATCCCACGGGATGTGCAGCGCGACGGAGGGGGAGAGGCCCGTGACCTTCTGCACCTGGGCCGCGTCGCTGATCTTCTCGAACGGGTCGCGAGGCGTCCCCGCAGAGCCGAACACCTTGAATCTCGTGCCCGAGTTCCCGAACGCCCAGCTCGGCAGCTCGATCGCCTGCTCGGCGAGCCGGTCGGCGATCTCGGCGAACGCCTTGGTCATGATGTGGCTCCTTCTGCAGCGCACGGCTGCCGCGAAATGAATCGTTTCAAACAATATGGGTCAGGGTGCCCGCACGCAAACGACGCCTGTCGTCATCCCTTCACGGCGCCGCTGGTCATGCCGGCCACGATCTGCCGGTTGAAGAAGATGTACATGATCAGCGGCGGGATCGTGATGAGCAGGATGTTCATGAACAGCAGGTTGTTCTGGCTCACCGATTGGCTTTGGAAGTTGTAGAGCGTGAGCTGCACGGTCGGGTTGTCGCTGCCGGGCAGGAAGTACAGCGGACCGGTGAAGTCGTTGAACACGGCGACGGCCTGCACCACGATCACGGTGACGATCACCGGGCGCAGCAGCGGCAGGATCACGCCGAAGAAGAGGCGCATCGCCCCGGCCCCGTCGATGATCGCGGCCTCGTCGAGCTCGCGCGGGATGGTCGCGACGAAGGCGCGGAACAGGAGGATCGCGAAGGACAGCCCGAAGGTGGCTTCGATCAGGATCATGCCCGGAAGGGTGTCGAAGATGCCGAGCCGCTGCAGCACCCAGATGGTGGGGACGACGGCCGGCGGCGCGATCAGCCCGGCGAGCACGAAGAAGTTGACGACGGGGTTCAGCCGCGATCGTCTGCGTTGGAGCAGATAGCCGACCATGGCCGAGAAGACGACCATGATGGCGACACTGACCACCGTGAGGGCGATGCTGTTGATGAACGCCGCGAGCAGCTGGAAGTTGTTCGTCTGGATGACCTCGGCGAAGTTGCGCCAGAACTGCGATTGCGCAGGCAGCGCGAACTGCATGAGGCCCGCTTCTCGCGGGTTCTTCGACGCCTGGAGGAGGACGAAGACGAAGGGGACCAGGAAGACCACGATCGACACGAGGATGGCAACGGCGCCGAGAAGATATTTGCGGGCGAATCGCCTGACCGTGAACGGCCGGCGCGCGGCCGCCGTCGGGGCGCTCACAGCTCTGCCTCCCGTCGGGTGAGCAGCCACTGCACGGGGACCATGATCGCCGTCACCACGATGAACAGGATGACGTTGCCCGCGGTCGACAGTCCGAAGAATCCGGCCTGGTACTGCTTGTAGATGACGGACGCGATCACGTCGCTCGAGAAACCCGGTCCGCCGTTGGTCATCGCCCAGATCAGGTCGAAGGAGCGCAGACCGCCGATGAGCGAAAGGATGATCACCGTCGCCATCGCCGGTCGCACCAGGGGCAGGGTCACACTGCGGAAAACCTTCCAGGCGGAGGCACCGTCGACGCGCGCCGCTTCGAAATACTCCTGCGGTATGGCGACGATCCCCGCCATGAAGATGAGGGTCGCGATCCCGACGCCCTTCCAGATGTCCACGCCCGCTACGGTGAGCAGCGCGAGGTGCGGGTCGGTGTACCAGCCTGGCTGCGGCAGATGGAGCGCGCCCAGGACGGAGTTGACCACGCCGTGAAACGGGTCGAGCAGCGCCTTGAAGGTCAAGCCGACGCCAACCGTGGAGACCAGCACGGGGAAGAACACCACAGCACGCAGGTATCCGCGGCCGAAGATCGAGGTCGTCAGCAGCAGGGCGAGCGCCAGGCCGAGCACGACTTTCGCAGCCGAGGTGACGAATCCATAGATGAAGGTGTTGATGAAGCCCTGGGTGAGAGCCGGGGTCTGGAAGAACTGGACGAAATTGCCGAGGCCGATGAACTGCTGGTCGAAGAGCGTCCACCTGGTGAGGGCGAAATAGAACGACGAGAACGTCGGCAGAGCGAAGAACAGGAGATAGAGCACGCCTGCGGGGATGTAGAACCAGGAGGGGTAGAGGCCCCGGATGCCGCCGCGCCCTTTGCGCGGGGTCCTCGGGGCGTTCGCATGCCGTGCGGGCTCCACACCGGCGACTGCAGTGGTCATTGGAGGCTCCTTGATAAGGGGCGGGGGCCGTTGAGACGAACGCGGCCCCCGCCCACAATCGATCGATCAGGGGTGAATCGAGGCCCTACCAGCCCTTGATTCCCAGCTGCTGCGCCTGGGCCTTCACGTCCTGGTCATACTGCTGAGCGCCCACCTGCGGCGAGGTGGTTCCGGAGCCGACGCCGATGAGGATGGTCTCGAGGTTCGGTCCCTTGATGGGCGAGAGGAACTCGAGCGCGGGGCTCGCCTTGTCATCGTCGATGTACTTCTGGATGTCGGCGACGAGAGCCGGTGCGTCTGACGGCGCCTTGCAGACGCTGTCCACGTATGGTCCCGCGACGGCACCCGTGGTGTTCTGGATCTCGCATCCGTCAGGAGAGTTGAGGAACGCGACGAACTTCTTCGCGGCGGCGAGTTTGTCGCCCGTCGTGGTGCTCGCGATGTAGACGCCGTTGGGCTCCCACAGTGTGAGCGAGGTATCGGCCGCCGTCGTCGCGGGGATCGCGAACACCCCGATGTCGTTCACCTTGTCGGCGTTGTCTTGCTGAACCGTGGCGATCGAGGCGGTGAGCATCGGGTACTGCGCCGCTTTCCCCGTCGCGAGGGCGTCCATCGCCTGGGCATTGGTCATCGAGGCGAAGTCCTTGTTCACCAATCCGGAGGTGTGGATGTCCGCGGTGTGCTGGAAGCCTTCGAACGCCGGCTCGTTGACGTACTTGGCGTCGCCCTTGTTGTTCGTGTAGTTGTCGGCCCAGTTGGGGTCCTGTTTATTGATGTTCGCGAAGTCGCCGAGCACCAGCAGCTGCGACGTCCAGGTGTCGCCGTAGGACTGGAGGATCGGGGTGACTCCCGGGTCCGAGGCCGCGATCTTCTTGCTGTTGGCGATGAACTCGTCCCAGGTCGTCGGGATCGACAGCCCGAGTTTGTTATAGATCGCCTTGTTGTAGAGGATGCCGCCGGCGAACGACGTGCCGAGTGGCGCGCCGTACACCTTGCCATCGACCGAGACGACCTGCTTGAAGTTCTTGTCGAGGTCCTTGACCCAGCTCTCATCGCTCAGGTCGACCATGCTCGTCTTCGGGTTCAGCGCCTGGAACAGGGAGCCCGAGTTGTAGTAGAAGACGTTGTCCATGGTCTTGGTCGACAGCTTGGTCTTCATGAGGTTGTCGCCCTGCGTGCCCGCGGGCTGGGTGTCGAGCTTGACGGTGATGTCGGGATTCTTCTTCTCGAAGCCGGCGATCAGCTGCTTGGCTCTCGTGGTGGTGGCCTGGTCGTTCTGGACCAGGAAGGTGATCGTCACCTTGCTGCCGGCGTTGCCGGTCGAGGCGCCGAAGCCGCTGCAGCCGGAGAGTGCGGCCGCGGCCGCGGCGAGAGAAGCGACGGCCACAACGGGCCGCCACAAGCGGTTCTTCTTCATCCCATCTACCTCCTTGTAGATATGTGGGTGCGTGGTGTGCGAGTGCTGGTGATGCCGGATGAGCGCCGTCAGGCGACGGCGGGTGTGAGTTCTGAGATCGAGGTGGTACGGCCGCCCGTGATCGTTCGGTCGCCTTCGCCTGGCAGACGCAGGATGCCTTCGACGCCCTCCGGCAGCTCGACTTCCACGGAAAGCTGGTCGCCGTCGGTCGTCCAGTGCACGGCGACGCGGCCCCGGGGCGTCTCGAGCGCGGTCTCCGCCTCCGTCAGGCCGCCTCCCGGCTGAGGCGCGATAAGCACCGATGCGTACCCGGGAGTGAGCGGGGCGATCCCACCCACGACTCGGTGCATCCAATCGGCCACGGCGCCGAGGGCGTAGTGGTTGAAGCTGGTCATCTCGCCGGGGTTGATACTGCCGTCGGGCAGCATCGAGTCCCAGCGCTCCCAGACGGTCGTCGCTCCCATGGTCACCGGGTAGAGCCAGGACGGGCAGTCCTTCTCCATGAGGAGCCGGTATGCGGCATCCACATGTCCGGTCTGGGTCAGAGCGTCCGTGATGAACGGCGTTCCCGCGAATCCGGTCGAGATGCGATAGCCCGCCTGTTCCGCGAGCTCTGCGAGTCGTCTGCCGGCGAACTCCTCATGCTCCGGGCTCAGCAGCCCGAACACGATGGCGAGCGAATACACCGTCGTGCAATCGCTCTTCACCACTCCGTCGTCGACGTATTCGGAGTTGAAGGCGTCGCGCAGCCGGGCGGCGATGGCGTCGAACTCGCGGTGGGCCTCCTCGAGGCCGAGGAGAGCCGCGGTGTCGGCGACGATACGCGCCGAGCGGTAGATCGCAGCCGTGGCGACGACTCCCTTGTCGGCCTTCGCATCGGCCGGGTACTCGGGCGGAGCATCGGGGTCGAGCCAGTCGCCGAACTGGAAATTCCCCTCCCAGACCCCTGAGGGGGAGAGCAGGGAGTCGACCCGTCGCACGTGCGCGGCCATCGAGCCGAACTGCCGTCTCAGCACGCTCTCGTCGCCGTAGGCCTGGTAGAGGGTCCACGGCACCCAGACCGCCGCGTCGCTCCAGATCGCCGTCGAGTCGACAGGGCCCATGTCCGTGGGCCGCTCGCGGTCGTGATACTTCAGGATGTCGGGGATGACGAAGCCGACGATGCCGTCATGGTGCTGCTGCTCCAAGTCGAGGTCGACCAGCCAGTCCGAGAGGAATGCGTCGACATCGAAGAGGAACGCCGCGGTCGGCGCGAAAGCCGCGATGTCGCCGGTCCATCCGAGGCGTTCGTCTCGCTGCGGGCAGTCGGTGGGAACGTCGACGAAATTCCCGCGCATGCCCCAGACCACGTTCTCGTGGAACTGGTTGAGGAGGGGATCGGAGGTGCGCATCGTTCCGATGCGGTCGAGCTCCGACCCGATTGCCACGGCGGTGAACGCCTCAGGGGAGAGCGCCCCTGGCCAGCCCTCGATCTCCGCGTAGCGGAACCCGTGGAAGGTGAAGGTGGGCTCGAACTCGTCCGTGCCGCCGCTCAGGACATATCGGTCGGTGGCCTTCGCGCTGCGCAGCGGGCGCGTGCCGAGCTCGCCGTTTTCGAGCACCTCGGCGTGGCGGATGGTGATCTCGGTTCCTGCCGGTCCGCTCGTGCGAACCCGGATCCAGCCGACGAGGTTCTGGCCGAAGTCGAGGATCGTCTTTCCCGACGGCGAGACGATCACCTCAGCGACCGGAAGTTCGTTCCACCGCCGCACGGCGGGCCCGATGTACGGGACGAGCGTCGAGGTGTCGAACTCGAGGGCATGCACCCCTCGCCAGCCGCCATCATCGAAACCCGGGCGCTTCCATGCGTCGTCGACGAGCCGTGCGTCGATGGTCTGCCCGTCGTACAGGTCGTTCGCGAGCACCGCGCTCGGCCCGCTCCGCCAGCTCTCGTCGGTCACGACCAGCTGGACGGTGCCGTCCTCGAACTCGATCTCGAGCTGGGCGAAAGCGCCGAGCTCATCGCCATAGAACGATCCCTTCCCGGACCAGCCGAGACGCCCGCCGAACCAGCCCTTCCCCAACGAGAGCCCGACGACCGTGCGCTCCTGGATGAGCGTGGTCACGTCATAGGACGCGTACCGCAGGCGCCATTCGTAACTGCTCCATCCGGGAGTGAGCACATCGTCGCAGACGCGCCGGCCGTTGAGCCAGGCCTCCACCAGGCCGCGAGCCGTGACGAGGAGCGTGGCGCGTCGGACCGCACCATGCTCTCGCTCGGTCTCGAATTCCGTTCGCAATTGCGGAGCTCCGTTGAACGCATCGTCTGGAGCGATCATTTGGGCTGTCCAAGCCATCTCTACCCTTTCGGCGATCGACATCTTCGTCGGCGGCAAGCACAGCACTCACCGCATTCTCGCCGCGGCGTTGCTGGCTCTATTGAAACGCTTCAACGCACGCTAGAGCGCGCGGAGATCGCCTGTCAAGGCTTGATTGTCACGATTCAATCGCCAGAGTGTGAGTATGGTCGTCAACTGAGGGGAGCGCATGGCAGAGAGTGTCAAGGACGTCGCCCGGCTCGCCGGGGTATCCGTCGGAACCGTGTCGAACGTGCTGAATCACCCCGATAAGGTCGCGGAGGCGACCGTCGCACGCGTGCAGGAGGCGATCGAGAAGCTCGGCTTCGTGCGCAACGACGTGGCACGGCAGCTGAGGGCGGGGAATTCGCGCGCGATCGGGCTCCTCATCCTCGATGTGCGCAACCCCTTCTTCACCGATCTTGCCCGCGGCGCCGAGGCTCGGGCCGCCGAACTCGGCCACGCCGTGCTGCTCGCCAACAGCGACGAGAGCAGCGCGCGTGAGGCCGACTATCTCGATCTCTTCGAGCAGCAGCGGATCCGCGGTCTGCTGATCTCGCCGGTGGGCGACATCACCGGCAGGCTGCACCGGCTCCGTGACCGGGGCATCCGTTCCGTGCTTGTCGACCGCCCGTCGTCGGACATCGCATTCGGCTCGGTGTTCGTCGATGATGTGGCAGGTGGGGAGATCGCGGTGCGGCACCTCCTCGAGATCGGGCGGCGCCGCATCGCCTTCGTCGGCGGCTCTCTCGCGATTCGGCAGGTCAGCGACCGACTCACCGGTGCCCGCGCGGCGGTAGCCGAGCACGCCGGCGCATCGCTCGAGGTCGTGGAGACGGCAGCGCTCACCGTGGATGAGGGCGCAAAGGCGGCGCATGCCCTTCTGACGCGCCCGCCGGCCGACCGCCCTGACGCGGTTTTCGCGGCCAACGACCTGCTCGCGATCGGGATGCTTCAGGTGCTTGCGGGTTCCGGCGATGTCACGATCCCGGACGATATCGCCCTGGTCGGCTATGACGACATCGATTTCGCGAGCGCGGCGATCGTCCCGTTGAGCTCAATCCGGCAGCCGGCGGCCCTGATCGGCGCGACGGCCGTCGAACTGCTGCTCACGCGCACGGGCGAGGCGGCGGTCGTCGGTCGAGCGTCCGAGCCCACGCGCGCGGTGCGGTTCCAGCCTGAGCTCGTGGCCCGTGCCTCAACTGGCGTCCGATAATTATTGTCACTTAGTGACGGCTTAGGTATACGGTGACACCGATTGGTGTCATGTGGACACCATCGTTCAAAGGAGAACGAAGATGCCCGGCCTCGACGACCACCGCAGCGCACTGCGGAATCCGCCGATCGAATACCGTCCCGAGTTGCGCTGGTGGCTGGCCGAGGGGCTCCACACCGACGCCACTCTGCGGGCCGAGATCGCCGCGGCTCACCGCTTGGGGTTCGGGGGAATGGAGTTCCTCGCCATGGACGAGGGGCACCTCGACCATCGGCGTTACGGCTGGGGCTCTGAGGAGTGGGTGCACGATTCCGGGATCGTCGTCGAGGAGACGACCGCGCGCGGCATGTCGTTCAGCTTCACCTCCGGCACGAACTGGTCGAACGCCAATCTGCCGACCATCGACCCCGATCACCCGGCTGCGGCCAAAGAGCTGAACTTCGTGAGCTTCGACGTGCCGGGCCTGCAGCATGCCTCCCGCGTTCTTCCCCGCATCGACCTGCAGGCCGAGCACGCCCCTTCGCTGCTGCCCGGCGAGCGGATCGCGCCGACGAAGCAAGAACTGGTCGCCGTCGTCGCGGCGCCCGTGCTCGGCGAGGGTGTGCTCGACCCAGAGGGAGTGGTGGATCTGACGGCGTCGGTGAGCGAGGGCGAGCTCAGTTGGACGGCTCCCGACGCCCGCCTGTGGCGGGTTTTCGTGTTCTGGTCTCACGGCACGGGGCAGACCGCTTCGCCGTCCGCGAGCGTGAACTACACGATCAACTACCTGGATCGCGACGGAGTCGACGCCCTCACGCACTATTGGCGCACCGTCGTCCTGACTCCCGAACTGAAAGCAGACATCGCGCGCAACCCGCGCGCTCAGATGTACATGGACTCCCTTGAGCTCACGACGTGGGGTGAGGGCGGGATGTTCTGGGGGCGCTCGGTCGCCGAGGAGTTCCGCCGTCGGCGCGGGTACGACATCGTCCCGTGGCTGCCGTTCCTCGTGCGCAGCGCGCCGATGATGGCGGCATCCACCGCCTACCACTACGAGCCGGAAGCGGCGCACAGCGTCACCGTCGGGAAGGTGCGCTTCGACTATGTGCGCACGCTGACCGATCTCTACATCGAGAACATGCTGCGCCCGTTCGCGTCGTTCCTGCACGAGAACGGGATCCTGCTGCGTTCCGAGATCAGCTACGGCCTGCCGTTCGAGCTGACCCGCCCCGGCCCCGAAGTGGACGGGATCGAGACCGAATCGCTGGAGTTCGGCTCGCAGATCGACGGTTACCGGCTGCTGGCCGGACCTGCCCACCTCTTCGGGAAGCAGTACTCCTCCGAGACCGGTGCGACGACGCGCAACCACATGCTGGATCACCGCTTCTACGACCAGATCATCGCGACACAGCTGGCCGCCGGAGTCACGAAGACGGTCCTCCATGGCTGGGCCAGCACCGCGGGCGCCGAGGGCGCGACGGAATGGCCCGGTCACGAGGGCATGTGGTCGATGTTCTCCGAGCGCTTCGATCTGCGGCAGCCCGGCAGCGAGTTCTACCCGCTCTGGAACGACGCCATCGGGCGGTACCAGTACCTGCTCCGGCAGGGCAGGCCGCGCATCGACGTGGGGATCCTGCGAACGGATCACTTCGTCGACAACACCTCGGGGATGCACTTCGGCACCGCGGACGGCGGGCGGATTCCGGACGAGGAGGCGTACGGCCGGCTGTGGATGCGCGATCGCCAGAATCACTGGTGGCAGGACCTCGGCATGCAGGATGCCGGCTGGACCTACGAGTTCTTCGACGGGACGCTGCTCACGCGGCCCGAGGTCATATTCCAAGACGGGGTGGTGCAGCCCGACGGCCCCGGCTATCAGGCGCTCATCGTCTTCCAGGAGGCGTTGGACGTCGAGGTCGCGGAGCTGCTCAGAGAGTGGGCGACGCAGGGGCTGCCGATTCTCATCGTCAACGGGGCGCGCGAGCTCAAGTGGCTCTTCGCCGGGGCATACACGACGCATCAGCGCGCGGCCTCGCAGACCCCGGGGCTCGACGGCCGCGACGCGGAATTGCGTGCCGTCATGGACGAGCTGCGGGCGCTGCCCTCTGTCGCCGAGATCGCGGACCCCGCTGAGACCGTCACGGCTCTTCGCCGACTCGGGGTGCGGGGGCGCGCCGAGTTCGATGCAGCGAACGCCAGCGTCCTCACTCACCTTCGCGAAGACGGCGAGCTGCTGCACCTCTACGTCTACAACTTCCTCTACGAGACCGGCGGAGAGACCCGACTGGACATCTCCGTCCTCGGCGAGGGGGAGGTGTATCGGGTCGACGCATGGAGCGGCTCGGTGCGGCCGCACTCGGGGACCGGCCTCCGCGACGGGCGCACCCGGATCTCTGTCGCGCTCGGGGCGGGGGAGATGGCGCTCTTCACGATCGACCGCACGCAGCGGGCTGAGACCCGCGACCTCGCTGAGCGCGCGGTCGTCGCCGAGCTTCGCAGCTGGGATATCACGGTGGAGAGCTGGGATGCCGGCGAGCCCGCGATCATCACCGAGGATCGCGGCCTCGGGTACGTCACCCGCGAGGTCCAGCCGACGACCGAGATCACCCCGCTGCACGTGTCCGGGCTGAGCGAGCTGCGGCCCTGGACCGAACTGGCGGGCGTCGGCGCCGAGGTGTCGGGTGTCGGCGAGTACGTCGCGGAGTTCCACCTTCCCGGCGAGGTCGACCCGGATTCGCGGTATCTGCTCGAGCTCGGGTCCACCAACGGCGGGCTGGGTTCGGTGGCGCTCAACGGTGCGCCACCGCGCGGCTTCGACACCTCAGTGCCGATCGTCGACGTGACCGACGATCTCGTGCCTGGGGCGAACCGCGTGGTCGTGCGGGTGTCGAGCTCGCTGAACAACAGGCTCATCGCTCGCGGCTACTACGACGAGCTACCGGACATCGGGGCGCTCTTCCTCGGCAGGCAGGCGACGCACACTGTGCGTGTGCGGGAGTACGGCCTCGTCGGGCCGGTGAGGCTCGTGCGGGAGCGGCGTTCCTCGTCAGGGCGGCGACTGCTGAGATAGTGGTCGCGGAGGTGGCGTGTGGCTGGACAGGGTGCGAAGAACGGCGAGCCGGATCTGTCGCCGGTGATCCCTCAGGACCCGCTGGACGTTCTGCTCTCCGTTACGTCCATCGTGCACTGGGCCGACAGCCGCGACGTCCGCCTCGCGGCCATGGAGGCCTCGGAGTTCCCCGTCGATGACATGCCGATGTTCCTCGTCGTCAACCAGCTCTGCTACCGCGGCGCGCTGAGGCCGACGGACATCGCCGCGGTGCTGGGCATGAGCAAGACGAACATCAGCAAGATCATCCGCAGGCTCGAGCAAGTGGGGCTCGTCACCCGCGCGCCCTCCCCGTCCGATGACCGCAGCGTGCTCATCGCGCTTACGGCTGAGGGAAGAGCCCTCGGCGAGCGCATCATCGCCAATGCGCGGCGCACCGTCGACGATCTGACCGCCGTCTGGACCGACGAGGAGGTCCAGACGCTTCGCCGTGTGCTCGCCCACTTCGCGCAGCAGGCGCGTCACGAGATCGCCCTGCATTCGCCGGCGTTGCGCACTCTCCGCTGAGCGCCGACCCCGGCATCCGTTCATAGGAGTTTGTTGCTTGATCCGCGAAAGGGGGCCACATAGCCTGGCGTAGCCCAAACACAACGGCGTATTTGGAGGTAGTCAGGCATGGAACGACGCAGCGTGCTCACGATGGGCGCAATCGGTGCGGCAACGATCTTGGCGGGCGGGGTCGCGACAGCGACGCCGGCGTTCGCCGACACGGCGAAACGGGGCCCGAGGCCCGTCGGCAGCAGCGACCCGCAGTCGCTGCGCGCCCTCGGCACTCTCATCAATCTGCCGATCGGCTCGGCGCTGACCCCGCAGGACATCACGCAGTGGGCGTCGATCTCCGGTGGCCAGTTCTCGGTCGTGACCGGCGCGAACGCGATGAAGTGGGAGACGGTGGAGCCCGCGCGGGGCACATATGACTGGACGGATGCCGACCAGCTCGTCGCCTTCGCCAAGGCCAACCATCAGCTGGTGCGCGGTCACACCCTGCTGTGGCACAACCAGCTGCCCGCCTGGCTCACCGCCGGCGTCGCAGCAGGCACCATCACGAAGACGCAGCTCTGGGGCCTGCTCGAGAAGCACATCTTCACCGAGCTCGGCCGGTACCGGGGCAAGATCTGGCAGTGGGACGTCGCGAACGAGTTCTTCACCGACGCGAACCCCTCCGGCGTCAACCCGAACGACTGGTGGGTCGTGAACGCCGGCGAGGGCATCATCGCGCAGGCATTCAAGTGGGCGCACCAGGCCGACCCGGGCGCGCTGCTGTTCTACAACGACTACAACGTCACCGGCGAGGACGGCACGAACGCGAAGCACGACGCCGTCTTCGACTGGGTGAAGAAGCAGCGGGATGCCGGCGTGCCGATCCACGGCGTCGGAACGCAGGCGCACCTCGACACGCAGTACGGCTTCGACCCGCAGCGATTCCAGCAGGATCTCGAGCACTACGCCTCGATCGGCCTCAAGATCGCGATCACCGAGGCCGATGTGCGCACCTTCGTCGAGACGACCGACTCGAACCAGACGCCGACGGACAGCCTCGCCCAGTTCGCGCAGCCCTTCGAGTACTCGGCGATGCTGCAGGCGGCGATCTCGGTGCCCGAGGTCATCTCGTTCACGGTCTGGGGCTGGACGGACGCGGATTCCTGGGTGCCCGGCACCTTCCCGGGCGAGGGCTACGCCTGCATCTACGACGTGAACCAGCAGCCGAAGCAGGCGTACTTCACGCTGCAGAAGGACCTGGAGCTGGCGGCTCAGGGCGGCCCGCGCCGGGCCGCGCCGCCGCGCGCGTAACGCGGGTTCACGACGGCCGGGCGGGTTTCGCCCGGCCGTTCGCGTGTCGCTAGCGTCGGGGCATGGCGCAGCGAGTCGAGTTCGTGGTGATCGGCGGCGGTGCGATGGGCTCGGCCGCGGCGTGGCAGCTCGCGCGGCGCGGGCGCGAGGTCGTGCTGCTCGAGCGGTTCGCGGCCGGCCACGTGAACGGCGCGTCGCACGGCCCGAGCCGCAACTTCAACGTCACCTACGACCGCGAGCCCTATCTCGGCCTGCTCGTCGAGGCCCAGCGCCTATGGCGCGAGCTGGAGGGGGAGACGGATGCCCGGCTGCTCGACCTCGTCGGCATGGTCACCCACGGCGGAACGGGGGAGTACCCCGAACTCGAGGCAGGGCGCGCCGTCGGCATCCCCGGCGAGATCCTGAGCGCGGCAGAGGCGAGCGAGCGCTTCCCCGGCATCCGATTCGAGACCCCGGTGCTGTGGAACCCGCAGGGCGGCCGGCTGAACGCCGACGCGTCGGTCGCTGCGCTGCAGTCGGCGGCAGCAGTGCACGGCGCGGTGGTGCGACACGAGTCGCCCGTCATCGCGATCGAGCCGCACGGCGACGGCGTGACCATTGTGACCGAGAGCGAATCGTTCGCGGCATCCGTCGCCGTCGTCGCCGCCGGTGCCTGGTCGGCCAAGCTGCTCGACGGCCTCGTTCCGCTGCCTCGGCTCAGGGTGACGCAGGAACAGCCCGCGCATTTCGCGCTGCGCGTGCCTGATGCGGATGCCGAGTCGAGATGGCCCGGCTTCAACCATCGGCCGCGGCCGTCGGGCGACGAGTGGTGGCCCACCCCGATCTACGGCATGTATACGCCGTGCTTCGGGGTGAAGGCGGGCTGGCACGGCTCCGGGCCGGTCACGGATCCCGATGCGCGCAGCTTCCTGCCCGAGCCGGCGCAGCTCGCTCTGCTGCAGCGCTACGTCGCCGAATGGCTGCCGGGTGCCGACCCCGAGCGACTCGAGCCGATCAGCTGCACCTACACGACGACCCCCGACCACGACTTCGTGCTCGACCGCGTCGGCCCGCTCGTCGTCGGCGCCGGCTTCAGCGGGCACGGCTTCAAGTTCACACCGGCGATCGGCCGGGTGCTCGCAGACCTCGCGATCAGCGGGGCGGATGCCGGACCGCAGGCGCTTCGCCTCGCCCGGTTCCGCTGACTCACGCCCCCGACGTCTGGCGGGTGCGCTCACGGTGTGCGCGCACGCGGAGGCGGTTGCCGCAGGACTGGTCGGTGCACCAGCGGCGCCGGCCGGTCGGATCGAGGAAAACGCCCGCGCAGGTGTCGTCGCCACAGGCGTGCAGCTGGGCGACGTGCGGCCCGGTGAGGTCCTCCACCGCGGTGCGGGTCAGCCGTGCCAGCGCCTCCTGCGCGGAATCCGGTCGCCGGATGCGCAGGCCCGCGTCGCCGCGTTCGATTTCCAGCCCGCGATCGGCTGAGAGCGCTTCCGCGACGGCGTGGGCGTCGGCGGGCGAGGCCGCCTCGCCGTGCAGTGCCTGCACGGTCACCCGGTGCAGCGCCTCGCGCGTGACGGCGAAGAGCTCGACATCTGTGGCGGTCGGGTACCTGGCCGGCTCGAGACCGTTCTGCCGAAGCCACTCGTGCAGTGCATCAGGAGTGTCGATGCGGTCCCGGTAGCGCGAAGCGTCTCGGTAGCGGCCCTCTCGGGTCGACAGGAGGTCGAGCCATGCGGCGCCGTTGCCGCTGCGGAACGTCGTCATGCGGTCAGTGTAACGGTTTGACGCGTTACCGGGCTCGTGCCAGTGTGTAACAGGTGAAGTCATTACGGATCGACGTGGTCGGAGTCGCCTTCATCCTGCTCTGGAGCAGCGGGTACGTCGTCGGCGCGCTCGCCACCGATGTCATGCCGCCTCTGACGGTCATGCTGTGGCGCTTCGTCTTCGCGGTGGTCGCGCTCGGTGCGATCGCGGCGCTCCGCCGGGAGCCGTGGCCGCGAGGGCGTGAGCTGTGGGGTCTCGCGGGCATCGGCGTGCTGATGTTCGCCCTTCAGTTCGGCGGGCTCTACACGGCGCTGTCCGAAGGGATGCCCGCCGGAACCGTCGCGATGATCGCGTGCTCGTCGCCGCTGCTCGTGGCCGCAGCCGGTGCGGCTCTCGGGTGGGAGAGGCTCTCGCCTCGGCGCTGGGTCGGCATCGGCCTGGGCGTCATCGGCGTCATCGTCACGCTCTCCGACCGCGTCGGCAGGCCGCCGAGCCTCGCGGCGCTGCTGTGGACCCTGCTCGGACTCGCCGGGCTGGCCTCGGGAACGCTGCTGCACGGCCGACTGCGGGCGCAGAGTGGCCCGACCGCTCAGGGCACCGTCGAGACCGCGGCCGGCCTGGTCGTCATGGCGGTGTGGGCGCCGCTCGCGGGCAGCCTCGCGATCCCGCGGAGCGCCCAGGCGATCGAGAGCTTTGCCTGGCTCGCCGTCGCGGGCAGCATCGTCGCTCCGCTGATGCTGTTCTCCCTCATCCGCCGCCGCGGGGCCACGCGCGCCAGCACGCTGCTGTTCGCGGTCCCGGGAGTCACCGTGCTGGCATCCTGGCCGATCCTCGGCACCCCGATCGGCCCGCTGACGGTCGTCGGGCTCGTGATCGTTGCCGTTGGCCTATGGCTCGCGCGTCAGCGCGAAGCTCGGCCTCTCGACTTTGCCCGAAAGTTAACCGTCGTGCAGCAGGCAAAGTGAAGGCCCGGTCAGAATTGCTTCTGACCGGGCCATTTGGTTGCGGGGACAGGATTTGAACCTGCGACCTCTGGGTTATGAGCCCAGCGAGCTACCGAGCTGCTCCACCCCGCGTCACAAGAGACCACATTACCAGCTTGTGAACCACGCGCGAAATCGGGAGCCGACTTCCGTAGGCTCTGGGGCATGGCAGCGACGCCCGGAGCATCGGCCACTTTCGAGATCGGCGGCATCGAGGTGCTGGCCGGCCACAACGTCGACGGCGTGCCGTTCCCGGCGCTCGCCCGGCAGATCCGCGAGGCATACGCGGCGGGCGAGGCCGTCGAGCTGACCTGGAGTTCGATGAATCCGATCACGAACGGCGGCGCCGGTCACAACACGGCGCCGATGTCGGTGGCATCCGTCTTGCCAGGCGGCGAGAGCCACGAGAAATACGTGCGCTGGCTCGATCACGTCGCCATGTTCATCGAGCAGCTGACGGATGCCGAGGGCCGGCCCATCCCGCTCGAGTTCCGCCTCTTCCACGAGCACGAGGACGACCGCTTCTGGTGGAGCACCGGCGGCGAGCATCCGTGCGCGACGCCCGAGGAATTCGACGCCATCACGCACTTCACGGTCGAGTACCTCTCCGAACTCGCCGGCCTGCACAACGTGGTCTGTAAGGTCGAGTCGTGAGCGAGCTCTCGGTTGCCGTCGCGCAGTTCGCGCCTGGACCTGATACGGATGCCAATCTCGAGGCGATCCGCGAGCTGACGGATGCCGCAGTCAGCCGGGGCGCCCAACTCGTCGTCTTCCCCGAGTACTCCTCCTTCTTCGTGAATCCCATCGGCGCCGCCTTCCTCGACGCCGCCGAGCCGCTCGACGGGCCGTTCGTCGCGGCGCTCGCCGAGCTGGCCGACGAGCGCAGCGTGACCGTCGTCGCCGGTATGGCCGAGACCTCAGGCGATGCAGGACGGTTCACCAACACGGTCGTCGCCGTGACGCGCGGCGCGGGGCTGGTCGCGAGCTACAGGAAGCAGCACCTGTACGACGCGTTCGGCGCGCGGGAATCCGAGTGGGTCGCACCCGGCGAGCTCGCCGAGCCGCAGGTGTTCACCGCGGGCGGGGTGATCATCGGACTGCAGACCTGCTACGACCTGCGCTTCCCCGAGGTCACGCGCCGCATCGTCGACGCGGGCGCCGAGCTCGTGCTCGTGCCGAGCGAGTGGGTGCACGGCAACCTCAAGCTGCACCACTGGCGCACGCTCATCACGGCGCGCGCCATCGAGAACACCGTCTATGTCGCGGCATCCGATCACATCCCGCCCATCGGTGTGGGCGCGTCGCTCATCGTGGACCCGATGGGCGTCGTTCTGGCCGAGCTCGAGGATGAGACGGATGCCGCGCTCGCCGTCGTCTCGTCCGAGCGCGTGCGCGAGGTGCGCGGCGTGAACCCGGCGCTGAAGCTGCGCCGCTACGCAGTCATCCCGGCGAGCTGAGCGGCGGCGCGCTCGAGCACGTCCTCTTTCTTGCAGAACGCGAAGCGCACGAGCGAGCGCGCCTGCCCCCGGTTGGCATCTGAATAGAACGCCGAGAGGGGAATCGCCACGACGCCCGCCCGGTGCGGCAGCTCGCGGCAGAATTCGACCGCGTCGGGGAAGCCGAGCGGTGCGGCATCCGCCACCACGAAATAGGAGCCACGTGAGGGGAACACGTCGAATCCCGCGGTGCGCAACCCTGCGCTGAGCAGATCGCGCTTGGCCTTGAGGGTCGCGGCGGCGGTCTCGAAGAAGCTGTCGGGCAGGCCGAGTCCGACGGCGATCGCCGGCTGGAACGGCGCCCCGTTGACGTAGGTGAGGAACTGCTTGACAGCCAGGATCGCCGTGATCAGCTCGGGTTTCGCCATGACCCAGCCGATCTTCCACCCCGTCGTGGCGAAGGTCTTGCCGCCGCTCGAGATGGAGATGGTGCGATCGGATGCCCCGGGCAGGCTCGCGATCGGAGTGTGCGGCGTCTCGAACCTGAGGTGCTCGTAGACCTCGTCGGTGACGATGTAGGCGCCGTGGCGCTCGGCGAGCTCGACGATGCGGGTGAGCGTCGCGATGTCGAAGGTCGCGCCGGTCGGGTTGTGCGGGTTGTTGACGAGGATGATCTTCGTCTTGTCGGTGATGGCTCGGCTCAGCTCGTCGAGGTCGGGGGCAAACTCGGGGGCGCGGAGCTGCACCGTGACGTGGCGGCCGCCCGCGAGGTTGATGAGGGCGCCGTAGGCGTCGTAGAAGGGCTCGAAGGTGACCACCTCGTCGCCCGGTTCGACGAGCGCGAGCAGCGTCGCGGCGAGGGCCTCGGTGGCGCCCGCGGTCACCAGGATCTCGCGGTCAGGGTCGTACTCGAGACCGTAGAAGCGTCGCTGATGGTCGGCGATCGCGTGACGCAGCTGGGGGATGCCGATGCCGGGCGGGTACTGATTGACGCCGTTCGTGATCGCGTCGACCGCTGCGTCGAGGACTTCCCTGGGGCCGTCCTCGTCGGGGAAGCCCTGACCGAGGTTGATGGCGCCGGTGCGCGCGGCGATGGCGCTCATCTCGGCGAAGATCGTCGAGGCGATGCTTCCGTCGGGAGCGAGCAGGCCGGCGCCGGCGGCGGCGCGCCGCCAGGGTCCAGGAATCTCCATGAGGTCAACGCTAGGGCCCGGTCAGTCACGCGACGCACGATATGTCACACCCGATCGCTGCATCCGTGTGACACATCGTGCGTTTGGTGACGAACGCATGCGCCTGTGGATAGTTCCGTCTCGAGCTCTTGAGATGTCCTACCTTGGGGGCCATGCGGATTCCTGGTCGCACGTTTCTCGCGGCGTGCACTCTCGCGCTCGCCGCCTCGCTGCTGGCCGCCTGCACGCCGTCGCACCCCGTGACCGACCCGACCAAGACTTCCAAGCCGACTCCGACGCCGGTCTTCACCTCAGACGCCGACGCCCTCGCCGCGGCGACGGACAGATTCAAGAAGTACGAGTCCGCTTCAGATCGTGTCGGTCAGAACGGATGGCGCGATACAACGCCAGTGCGCCCGTTTGTCTCTGACACCGGCTATCAGCACGAAGTGAATTCGGCGACGAAATATCGCGCACAGAAGGCGCACGCCATCGGCAATACGGTGATCAACAACACGGAACTTGAATCGCATCGCGAGGAGAACGGCGTCGCCACAGTACGCATGTATGTGTGCGAGGACTTATCTGCTGTTGACGTCATTGATGGGTCCGGGAAGTCCCTAATCGATCCGAGTCGAGCAGACTTTGTTGCATTTGTAACCGAGCTCCGCGGCAAGTCATCGACGTCGCTTGTCATTCAATCGCTCGACTACTGGTCGGGTGGGGGCATATGCAAGCAATAACGGCCGCCGTTCTTGCAATCGTGATGACGATGACGCCATCAGCAACACTCGCGAGCGAAACGGACGTGGGTGGAACGTGGGTAGATGACGGCGTCAAGGTGGGAGGCTCGACCCGTGGCGACGAGGGGTTGCACCCTAAAGGCAGGCACTCAGGAACCGGGGTCACGGCTACGACCCCAACGCCCGACCCGTGGGAGCCGGGGACGGGGCCGCAAGCTCTGTCGTGCGACTCGCCGGACAACTGCCCCGGGTCTGATCCACCGGGGACGCCTCCCGCTCCACCGCCGCCGGCGCAGCCGGGCACGCCGGGGATCAGCGATGTCGCGAGATTCCTGGTGGGAAACCCGACGGTCACGTCGGAGCCGGCGGGGTGGACGATCGCCGGCGCGCAGACGAACTTCATCGCGAGCGCAGGAGAGCGCGAACAGGCGGGGGAGCTGCTGGGGCAGCCGGTGACGGTGCACTTCACACCGGTGGCGTACGACTGGCGGTATGGGGACGGCATGGGACAGACGGTCACGTCTCCGGGGCGCAGCTGGGCGGCATCCGGTCTCCCGAACTTCGCGAAGACGCCGACGAGCCATGCCTACGAGAACCGTGGGACGTACACGGTGACCGTCACCGTCGAGTTCGCGGCGAGGTATCAGTTCGCCGGGCAGGGCTGGATGGACATCGCCGGTACGCTGGGCCTGACCTCCGACCCGATCACCGTCACGGTGAAGGGCGTGAAGACCGTGCTGGTCGGGAAGACGTGCGAGGAAAACCCCTCAGGACCAGGTTGTTAATGCGCAGCAACGAGTTGCCGTAACGTTGGGCGACATTCGAGACCGCTCCAAGAGTCGTCATAAGGTCCGCACAGCTTCGCGTCGGATGCTTGTAGTGCTTGGAAAAGGAGCGAACCCATGAGCGACAACGCGAACGAGCCTGTGAACCCTGAACAGCCCGAGAGCGCGCAGCAGCCCGAGACCCCGACCACCCCTCAGCAGTCGGAGTGGCAGGCACCCGCGCAGGCGACGCCGCCGCAGGCATCCGCCCCTGAGCAGCCCGCTGCACCCGCGGCCCCCGCGCAGCCTGCTGCTCCGCAGCAGGCGTCGGCGCAGGCACCGCGCTGGGGAGAGTACGCGTCGCAGCAGCCGGGCCAGCCCGCGCAGCCGGCCCAGGCGCAGCCGACGCAGCAGTACCCGAACGGATACGGGCAGAGCTCGAACGGCTACCAGCACACGCAGCCGACGCAGCCGCTCGGCGGCCACCCCCAGCAGCCCGCGCAGCAGCCGCAGCAGCACCCGTACTACGCGCAGTTCACCTCGCCGCAGCCGATGAACCTGCCGCCTCAGCAGCAGCCCGGCCAGCCCAAGGCGGAGAAGCCGAAGACCACCCTCACGGGCAAGTCGATCGCGATCATCGCGGCGGCGCTTGTTGTCGGCGGCCTGCTCGGCGGCGGCATCGGCGGCGGCATCGCGGCCGCGACCAGCCACGGCGGCAGCACACCGGTCAGCATCAGCGGCGGCGGCAGCGGCGCCTCGAACATCACGGTGAACGACCCGAAGAACGCGACGCAGGTCACCGCGGTCGCGGCGAAGGCGTCGAACAGCGTCGTCACGATCAACGTGACCGGTCAGCAGGAATCCGGCACCGGGTCGGGCGTGATCCTGACCGACGACGGCTACATTCTGACCAACACCCACGTGGTGACGCTCGACGGCGACGAGTCGGGTGGCCAGATCCAGGTGCAGACCAACGACGGCTCGCTATACACGGCCAAGGTCATCGGCACTGACCCGACCGACGACCTGGCGGTCATCAAGCTGAACAACGCCAAGGGCCTCACCCCGATCAGCTGGGGCGACTCGAGCAAGCTCAACGTCGGCGACCAGGTCATCGCGATCGGCGCCCCGCTCGGCCTGCAGGGCACCGTCACCGACGGCATCGTCAGTGCGCTGAACCGCAGCGTCACGCTCCAGTCGAGCGCCCCGAAGCAGTCGAGCGGCGGCAACGACAGCCAGGACCCCTTCGGCGGCTTCGGCGGCAGCAACCCCTTCGACCAGGGCCAGCAGTCGTCTGACACCGACAGCATCTTCGTTCCGGCGATCCAGACGGATGCCGCGATCAACCCCGGCAACTCGGGCGGCGCCCTGCTCAACGACAACGGCGAGCTCATCGGCATCAACGTCGCCATCGCGAGCACTGGCTCGAGCGACAGCTCGACCCAGTCCGGCAACATCGGCGTCGGCTTCGCCATCCCGGCGAGCGTCGCGCACCGCATCGCCGACGAGCTGAAGGACACGGGCAAGGCCACCCACGGCCTGCTCGGCGCGACCGTGAGCAACGCGGCGGCGCAGACGGATGCCTCGACCGTCGGCGCCCGCATCGAGTCGGTCAACGCCGGCAGCGCGGCTGCGAACGGGGGCCTCAAGGCCGGCGACGTCGTCACCAACGTGGACGGTGTGCCGGTCACGAGCTCCGACGATCTGACGGCTCAGATCCGCTCCGCGGCGGCCGGCGCGAAGGTCAAGCTGACCTACGTGCGCGACGGGAAGACCTATCAGGCCGACGTCACGCTGGGCAGCTACTCGCCCCAGTCGTAACCCTCACGCGGGGTCCGCGCGGGCCCGGCGCGCGGCGGAACTCCAGCGTGGCGATTGCTACGCTGGAGTTCCGCCGAACGTCTGGAATCCATGCCGCACGACTTCCACGAACTGGGTGAGCAGCCCGGCGTCTCGTACGTGATGCCCGTCCTCAACGAAGAGGATCACGTGGCGGCCGCGGTGGCCAGCCTGCTCGCACAGGACTACGACGGCCCCTCCGAGGTGGTCCTCGCGCTCGGGCCCAGCACCGACGGCACGGATGCCGCAGTCGCCGCCCTGCTCGCGGCCGAGCCGCGCATCACGGTGGTCCGCAACCCCGACGGGTCGACGCCCGCGGGCCTGAATCGGGCGATCGAGGCATCCTCGTACCCCGTCGTGGTGCGCGTCGACGCGCACTCGATCCTGCCGGCCGACTACACGCGCATCGCGGTCGAGGTCATGCAGCGCACGGGTGCCGACAACGTCGGCGGCGTCATGGACGCGCAGGGCGTGACCCCGTTCGAGCAGGCGGTGGCGGTCGCCTACGGCAGCCGCATCGGCCTCGGCGGCACCCGCCACCACACGAGCGGCAAGGAGGGCCCGGCCGAGACGGTGTACCTCGGGGTCTTCCGTCGGCAGAGCCTCATCGATGCCGGCCTCTTCGACGAGGGCTTCAAGCGCGGGCAGGACTGGGAACTCAACCGCCGCATCCGCTCGCGCGGCGGCATCGTCTGGTTCACCCCGGCGCTCAAGGTCGGGTACCGCCCGCGAGCCAGCGTGCTCGCGCTGGCCCGGCAGTTCTTCTCGACCGGCGTGTGGCGCGGTGAGCTCGCGCGCCGCTTCCCGGCGAACAACGGGCTGCGCTACTGGGCGCCGCCGATCGCCGTCGTCCTCATCGTGCTGGGTCTCGTCGTCGGCAGCTTCGGCGACGAGTCGCCGTGGCTGTTCCTCGCCTACGTGATCCCGGCGGGCTATCTGCTGGTCGTGCTCGCGTCGAGTGTGATCGCCCGCGCGCATGGCCTCAGGGCGATGGCCTGGTTCGTCGTCGTGCTGCCGGTGATCCACTTCACCTGGGGCTTCGGCTTCATCCTCGGGTTCCTCAAGCTCACGCGGAACCTCGCGGAGTTCACAGGTCGCTGACCCGGGCTTAGAGCAGCCCCTCGCGGAAGATCCGCTCGACGACCCGCTCGCCGGCGTGCCCGTCGTCCTGCGGATTGAAGCGCGCGCGCCATTCGGCGTAGCGCGTCGCGTGAGTGGCGGCGGCGGGTGAGGCATCCGTCACCGCGTCCGCCAGCTCGGTCAGGCTCGTCGTCACCGGGCCGGGCGCGACGGGGAACAGGTCGAAGGTGAAGCCGCGCGTCTGGTCGCGGTAGTGCTCGAAGTCGGGCATGTAGAAGAAGATCGGCTTGCCGGTGACGCTGAAGTCGAACATGACCGACGAGTAGTCGGTGATGAGGATGTCGGCGGCGAGATACAGTTCGCTGATCTCGGGGTAGCCCGTGACGTCGATGACGCCGGGGGCGGTGACGGATGCCCCGGGGCGGAGGGTGCGCGAATGGCCGCGGATCAGCGTGACGAAGCCCGGCCCGAGCCGCCGTGCGAAGGCGGCGACGTCGAGATGGTCGACCGCGCCCGGCCGATCGTCGCGCCACGTGGGCGCGTAGAGCACGACGGTCGCGTTCGCGGCGATACCGAGGCGGGCACGGATGCCGGGGCCGGCCTCACCTCGCGCCACGATGTCGTTGCGGGGGTACCCCTCTTCCCAGATCGGGCCGCGGAAGGCATACGCCGACCGGAATGTGTCGGCGCTGAAGGGGTTCTGCGCGAGCAGGATGTCCCACCGAGAGCTCTCGGCCCGAGCTGCCAGCCGGGCGCGCGGCCGCAGGCCTGACTTGTCGAGCGCGAGCTTCTTGAGCGGCGTGCCGTGCCAGGTCTGCAGCACGGTCTGCCCCGGTCGCTTGCGCCAGCGCTTCCGCAGCCAGTCGTTGACGACCAGCAGACGGGACGCCGCTCGGGCGTGCCACCACTCCGCGCTGCCGTCGATCACGCGCACGGCGCCCTCCGGAACCTGCACAGACGCGTCGGCCACCGACCAGTAGCGCGTGACCTCGGGATGAGCGGCCGCGAGGGCCCGGTCGATGCCGAGCGGGTTGCACGACACGTTGTTGCCGAAGTAGCTCTCGAAGAACACCGCCTGCTCCAGCGGCGCCGGGCTCGACCGATAGGCGGAGAAGAGGCGGCGCTGGTTCGCCGCACCGACCTCGTCGTCGGCGAGTGGTGCCGAGAGCTCGACGGCGATCGCGCCGCGCGCCGCTGACACCGCTGCCCGGAACGAGTTCCCATAGCGACGTGAAGGGGGCAGCGCAGCGCCCGTGTCGAGCTCGAGCGGGTGGCCGGGCGAGCTCATGACGGTGAGGGCATATTCACCAGAGCGCGGCGGCGTCGGCGCTGCGCCCCACACCTCGATCGCGAGCGGGACGCGCGCGGACCAGCGGCCGTCGGCGAGCTCGACCGTACCGGGCAGCACGGCGCGCGCGCCGCGCAGCAGCACGGTCTTGGGCTCGACGGCCCCGAGGGGACCCTCGGCCACCAGGGCGAACCCGGTGCCCGCGGGCACGACGCGCACGGCGTCGACGCGCAGCGGAACAGAGGCCGCGCGTGCCGGCGGCAACGGCGGCATCGCGTCGGCCTCGCCGGCGAGCCGCCGCTCGATCAGGGAGAACAGCCGCTCGGTCGACCGGCCGTCATGGAACGCGTGGTAGCGCTCAGCGAGCCATGCGGCGTGCTCGGCGTAAGGAGCGCGGGCAGAGGCATCCGTCAGCACTCCGCCCAGCAGCGGCAGCAGCGACGCCCAACTCGCGACGTCGAGGCCGCCGGAGAAGTCGGCGTAGGGCTCGTAGGCGCCGCGCCGCCCGACGTACTCGGGCACGTCGGGGGCGAGGAAGAGGGTGACGCCGCCGGTGAGCGCGAAGTCGAACGCGATCGACGAGTAGTCGGTGATGAGCGTGTCGACGGCGGGCAGCACCGGCGTGATGTCGGGCTGCAGCTCGGCGCCGAGCAGCGCGACGCGGTTGCTCGCCTCGACTCCGGCGGCGAAGTCGCCGCGACCGAGCGGGTGTGAGCGGATCAACAGCAGCGCGCCCGCCTCCGTGAGCAGTGCGTCGAGCTCGGCCCACTCTTCAGCAGTCGGCACGGCGGGATGAGCCCGTCCGTCGCGCCAGGTCGGGGCGTACATGACGAGGCGGCTGTCGAGAGCGCGCGGGTCGCCGAGGGCCGCGGCGATGCGGGAGCGGGCAGCGCGCTCCCGTGCCTCCGCCGTATCGGCGAGGAGCACGTCGTCGCGCGGATCGCCGGTGACGACCGCCTGTCGCTCGGTCAGCGCGAACGCCGAGCGGATCCGGGCGGCGGCGAGCGGCGACGCGGTCGAGAACAGCGAGATGCCGCGGCCCGAGCGCGCGAACGCGCGTCGCACCGCGCGCCTCACGAACGGCAGCCGGCCCACGATCGGCACGCGCATCGCCTCGGGCGAGTCGATGCGCAGCCGCTTGAACGGGATGCCGTGCCACACGTTCACGACGAACGCGCGGTGCGTCGCGAAGCGGTTCACATCGCCGAAGCCATGCGTGACGACGAGCACCTGGGCGCGCAGCGTCAGCCGGAAGCCGCGCCATGAGTAACGCGGCGCGGTGGGGATGCCGAGCGCTGCGGCATCCGTCACGTCCCGCTCGTTGCGCGCCAGCCACACGACGCGCGCGCCCGCATCGCGAGCGCGCACGTGCTCCAGCAGCGCGAGGGCGCCCTCGCCGACGCCGACGCCGGAGCCGAAGACCCACAGCCCGGGCGTGCGGGGGACGACGGATGCCGCGAGGCGGCCGAAGGCGTAAAGGGGAAGAGCCGCGATCTTGCGCACATTGCCCGCTGCGAAGGTGAAGCGACCCATGCCAGAAACGGTATCAGCGGGCGCTGACCTGCCGCCGGTACCCTTCGTGGTGATGGGACTTCTGAAGGACGCGCGCTCCGCTGTACGCCTGGTGCGCAAGGCGCTCGACCGCCGCCGCGCCCGCCACTGGTACCGCGAGCGGCTGCGCCAGGCGCCGCCGCTGCCACCGCGCGAGTTCAAGATCGCCGTGTACTTCGCCGACGGCGACGTCAACCTGTACCAGATCCGCCAGTGGTACAAGCCGCTCGCCGAGCTCGCGAAGCGCTGGCCCGTCGTCATCGTGTCGCGCACGATTACCGGCGCTGAGCCGCTGCTGCGCGAATCGCCCGTTCCTGTCGCCTACCTCAAGACCGTCGTCGACATGGAGCGGTTCCTCGCCGAGCAGGACATCCGCATCGTGCTCTACGTCAACCAGAACATGCGCAACTTCCAGATGATGCGCTACGGCCAGCGCTGGCATGTGTTCATCAATCACGGTGAGAGCGACAAGATGTACATGACCACCAACCAGTTCAAGGCGTACGACTACGCCCTGGTTGCGGGGGATGCCGCACTGGCGCGCCTCGGCCGCGAGCTGTGGGACTACGACCTCGACCGCCGCGCCATCAAGATCGGCCGCCCGCAGGCCGACCACTACTCGGGCGAGCTGCCGTTCACGCCCGACGAGCGCCAGGTCGTGCTGTACGCGCCCACCTGGGAGGGCGATCGGCCGGCTGCCGCCTACGGCTCCATCGCGAGCCACGGCGAGGCGCTCATCGCCGCGCTGCTCGCCGATCCGCGCTACCGCGTGATCTATCGCCCTCACCCGCGCAGCGGCGCGGTGCTGCGCAGCTACGGCGAGGCGAACCACCGCATCATCGCGGCGCTCAAGGCGGCGAACGCGGCTGACCCGAGCGCCCACCACGTGTTCGACGACGGGCCCGAGCTCGGCTGGCAGCTCGCCGTCGCCGACATGGCGATCGTCGACATCTCGGCGATGGTCTACGACCGGCTCGCGGCAGGCAAGCCGCTGCTCGTCACGCGGCCCGTCGACCCCGAGGCGGAGATCGACGAGGGCGGCTACCTCTCCGACGCGGACTGGCTCGAGGCATCCGATGCGGCATCCGTCGCCGCTCTCATCGACACGATGTCGCATGACGCCATGGCCGCCGCCCGGCTGCGCAACTGGGTCGAGTACTACTTCGGCGACACGACGCAGGGCGTGGCGACGACGCGCTTCCACGCGGCGATCGGATTCCTGATGGAGGAGTGGGCCCGCCACGCTGCGCTGCACGCGAGCGAGGCCTCGGCCTCTTAACCGTGCGCGGCCAACGCCCGCTTCGCGATCTCTTCGTCGAGCACGATGACGTCCGACGGCGGGAAGGCGTTGCGCGCGGCGTTGACGACGCGGCGACCGAGCAGGTTGTTGCCGAAGCCGCCGACGACGGCGCCGATGCCGTAAGGCAGCGCACGCCCGATGATCGAGCCGGCCTGGCGGGCGGCGACCTTCTTGAAGAACATCGTCTTGAGCTTGTTCAGCACGGGTTTCAGCACTGCGGTCGGCACCGAGTCGCTGACGATGGCGCCCCAGTAGCCGGCGCGCGTGACGTCCTCGTTGAGGATCTCGAGGCCGAACTGCTTGATGATGTCGCTGCCCTCTTTGCCGAGCATCAGCGCGAGCACCAGCGTGCGGGTGCGCTCGGGCTCGTCGACGCTGATGCCATGCAGCTCGGCGACGGACTGAGCGAACAGCGCCGTGGTCTCGAGGAAGGCGACGGTCTCTGCGGCGGAGAGCGCGAGCGCTGTCACGGTGCCGACGGCCGGGATCACGGCGGTGGCGCCGGTGGCCGCGCCCGTGCCGGTGACGGCGGCGAGGTAGCGGCGCTCGAGCACCCAGTGCAGCTGCTCGACGGTCGCGTCTGGGTGCTTGCGCTTGATGGCATTGAGATGCGCGACGACGGCGGGGCGGTGAAAGCCCACCAGCGTGTCGACGGACTTCTCGATCGTGTTCGGCAGAAACGTGCCCTTCACGTTGCCCTGCTTGTCGACCTTGACGAGCTCTTTGGTCTTCGTCTTCTTGCGAGCCATGCGGGCGAGTCTATGGCGGTTATCTTCGAGTTATGGAGCCCTTGCGGATTACCCAGGAGATGCTCGATGAGCTCCTCTCAGGCTTGGTGCTGACGGGGGCGACGCCCGATCAGCTACGCGAGCGAGCAGAGACCTTGTACTCATGGGCGACGGATGCCGGGCGTTTCGAGCTCGGGCCGGGAGTGAGCCGGGCGGCCGTGCTCTCGAGTGCCGCCGAGGACTACATGGTCGCCGGCGACACCGACCGGGGGCTTGAGGTGGCGCTCGAGGCGAAGGCAGCGGCCGGACCGGGGGAGTACGAGCCGCACGCGACGCTGATCGCGATCTATGTCGAGCGCGGTGACGTGGCCGCGGCCAGGGCCGTCGCGGAGGAGGCGCGCTCAGGCGTGGCATCCGACCCCATCGTCGCCGACCTGATCGGGGACTCGTTCGAGCTCGCGGGAGAGTTCGCGCAGGCCGAGCGGATCTACTCGATCGGCCTGCGGGGTGCGAGCAGGGACGCCGACGGCATCTGGTACGAGCGCCTGCTGCGCGACCGCCACCGCGTGCGCCGCGACCAGAACAAGCCGCTCGACGGTTTCGACGAGGAGTTCGAGGCGTTCACGGGGGAGTGACGCCGGCGACCGCTCACTCGAAGAGCGCGCGGTAGAAGAGCGTGAACACGGGCACGTAGACGAGCGCGACCAGCAAAGCGTGGGTCAGAACGAATCCGCCGAGCTCAAGCGCGCGCCCAGGCTCGCGCAGGTGGCCCGCGAGTTTGCGGACGAGGGATGCCGGATGCCGCACATCCCAGCTGTTGAAGCGCAGGTACCGGCCGAGGTAGACGCCGAGCGCGCCGAGCACGATGACCGCGCCCGCGAAGACCCAGCTGAACACGGGCGCCCCTGAGCCGTGCCCCGTCGGGTCGGCGATCAGCACGATGAACTCGGACTGCACGATCAGCAGGCTCGCGATCGCGTTCATGATGCCCGACAGGGTCAGCGTCAGGGTCTGGATGATGTCGAACCAGAGCGGCACCCTGTCATCGGCACCGCGATGGCTGAAGTTCAGCTCGGTGATCAGGTAGATCGCGTTCGGGAAGAACAGCAGCCAGAGCAGAGTCGCGAGGGTGAGATAGCCCCAGAGGATGACGGGAACCACGCCCTGCAGCAGATCGGCCAGCGCCGTGAGCGCCGGCGCGAGGAAGAGGAGCCCCGCCACGGCGGCCAGCGCGCCCACCACGGGCACGAAGGACAGCGCGACGTTGACGAGCATCGGCCGATAGAGCCTCGCGCCGTAGAGCCGCGCCCGCAGCACGATCAGCACGACCGCGTAGACGTTCAGCAGAGCGACCGCGATCAGATCGACGAGGGCTGCCATGCGTCATGCATAGCGCACGGCAGGGTCAACCCTCGGGATCCCAGGGGGCAATCAACTCGAGCCCGATGTGGCAGTGGTTAAAACCCAGATGGATTTGCCCGCTGGTCCCGCTTTCGCGTGGCATATAGGCAAGAGGGGTGAGTCCGAGAGCCGCCAAGAGGAAGACCGCCGCGTCGGTCGCGCTTGGTGAGCGAGTGAAGGCGCTACGTCAGGGCATCGACGGCGCCACGCAGGAGCGGGTCGCGCAGCTCGCGGGCATCGACCTCACGAACTACGGCGACATCGAGCGCGGCTTCGGCAACCCGACTTTCGAGACGCTGCTGCGCATCGCCGGCGTGCTGAAGGTGCCGGCGAGCAAGCTCATCGACGGGCTGAGCCGTTCGGATCTTCCCGACGAGGACCCCGAGCTCACGGTCGCCGACTTCATCGAGGCCCGAAAACAGCAGCGGCGGGTCGCGCGGGGCTAGAAGACCGCCCGCCACAGGTATTCGTCGCCGTTCTGGCGCCGCCACCTCACGATGAGCGTCGTGGCCCGTGCTAGATCATCACCTTCGATCGGCAGCCAGGCCGTGTCACCCGCATTCACCGTCACGGGGAAGTGGTCGGGCAGCGAGCCTGGCCCGACGAGCGAGAAGCTCACGTGCTTCAGCGTCTCGAGGCTGCAGTTCTTGAGCCCGTACGTGGGCGCATGGTCGCGGATCAAAAGCCACGGAACGGGATAGGCAAGGGAAGCGTCTGACATGCGAGGCACGTTAGGTGCGGCATCCGACACCCTCACCCCGGATGTGAGCAAAGCGGATTCCTGGTCCGCTGTGCTGAGGGAGATCCCTGCTACGCGTCGACGATGGGCGGCACCGAGCCCATGTTGTAGTCCGCGTTGTAGCGGTCGATGACGTCGTCGATCGGGCCGTCCATCACGAGCTCGCCCTTCTTGAGGTACAGCCCGCGTGTGCAGAAGCGCCGCAGATCGCGCTCGGAGTGCGAGACGAAGAACAGCGTGCGCCCGGCCGCCAGCAGTTCCTCGATGCGGCCGTAGCACTTCTCGCGGAAGGCCTTGTCGCCGACCGCGAGCACCTCGTCGACGATCAGGATCGGCTCCTCGAGCTGCGTGATCACGCTGAACGCGATGCGCACCTTCATGCCAGAGGACAGGTGCTTGTAGGGCGTGTCGAGGAAGCCGGGGATCTCGGCGAAGTCGACGATCTCATCGAACTTCGCGTCGATCTGCTTCTTCGACATGCCGTGCAGGCCGGCCGTCAGATACACGTTGTCGCGCACGGACAGGTCGTCGACGAATCCGCCCGTGATCTCGATCAGCGGCGCGACGCCCTGCCGCACCCGCACCGAGCCCTCGTCGGGGATCAGCACCCCGGCGATCAGCTTCAGCAGCGTCGACTTGCCCTGGCCGTTGCGGCCGACCACGCCGATCGCCTCGCCGGGGCGGATGCCGAACGTGACGTTCCGCAGTGCCCAGAACTCGTCGGGGCGCGAACGTCGCCGGCGACCGGCGAACAGGTCCTTGAACGACCGCTTGGCGCGCTTGTTGCGCTTGAATCGGATGCCCAGGCCGGACACCTCGATGACATCGCCGCTTCCGCCGGTCGCGACCACGGGCGGGGAATCCACCGCGACCATCACATCTCCTTCAGGACGGCGGGCACCGAGCGCCGGAAGACAAGCGTTCCGATGCCGAGGATGACGAGCGACCCGATCGCCGAAACGATGACGTGGAGGGCATTGAACTCATGCGGCCAGAACGCCGAGCGGTACAGCCCGAAGATCCCGGTCAGGGGATTCAGCTCGAGGAGCGGTCTGACGGGGAATCCGCGGATGTCATTCGGCCACTGCGTGGGCGAGTACAGCACCGCCGACGCGTAGAAGAGAACACGCAGGATCAGGCGAACGGCGCGCTCCAAGTCCTTGTAGAACACGGTGAGCGGCGCGACGATCAGCCCCAGCCCGTAGACGAGGATCGCCTGCAGCACGAGCCCGACGGGGAACCACAGGACCGTCCAGTGCACGGGCGTCGGGAAGAGGATCGCGAAGATCACGAGGACGGCGAGGGATGCCACGTACTCGATGCCCTTCGAGAGCACGATGCGCGCCACCCAGAGCGACTGGGGGAGCTTCACCGAGCGCACGAGCTTCGCCTCTTTGCTGAACACCCGCGTGGCATCCGTGATCGCGCCGTTGAACCAGGTCCACGCGAGCAGCCCCGTCATCAAGTAGACGATGTACGGGTTCTCGCCCTGCTTGTCGCCACGGTGGAAGACGACCACGAACACGAAGAAGTAGATCAGCGACATCAGCAGCGGGTCGAGCACCGACCACACGTAGCCGAGGGCGTTCGTCGTGTACCGCACCGACAGATCGCGCTTCGTCAGCAGCCACAGCGAGTGGCGGTATCTGGCGAAGGGAGTGCGCTGTGCGGGGCGCACCGCGGTGGAGCTGGTCACGGCCTCAATGCTAGGGGGCGCATCTGGGTATGGTCGGAAGGTGACCCAGGTGAGAATCGGCGTTCAGATCGCCCCGCAGCACGCGTCCTACCAGCAGATCCGCGACACCGTCGTCGAGCTCGAGCAGCTCGGCGTCGACGTGCTCTTCAACTGGGACCATTTCTACCCGCTGTCGGGCGAGCCCGACGGCCTGCACTTCGAGGGCTGGACGATGCTGGCCGCGTGGGCCGAGCAGACGAGCCGGGTCGAATTCGGATGCCTGGTGACCTGCAACTCGTACCGGAATGCCGACCTGCTCGCCGACATGGCGCGGACCGTCGACCACATCTCGGCACGGGGCACGGATGCCGGGCGTCTGATCTTCGGCATCGGCTCGGGCTGGTTCCAGCGCGACTACGACGAGTACGGCTACGAGTTCGGCACGCCGGGGACGCGGCTCGACGCGCTCGCCGAGGCGATGCCGCGCATCGAGGCGCGCTGGTCGAAGCTCAACCCGGCGCCGACGCGGAAGATCCCCGTGCTGATCGGCGGCGGGGGAGAGAAGAAGACCCTGCGCATCGTCGCCCAGCACGCCGACATCTGGCACAGCTTCAGCGACCTCGAGACGCTGCGGCGCAAGAAGGCGATCCTCGCCCAGCACTGCGAGACCGTCGGGCGCGACGTCTCTGAGATCACACTGTCGGCCGCCTTCGGGCAGGCGGCGCCCGCGGAGGTCGGCGACGCGCTCGTCGAGGAGGGCGTCCGTCTCTTCACCGTGGGCATCACCGGCCCCGATCACAAGGCCGGAGTCGAGCAGGTGAAGGCCGCGCTCGCCTGGCGCGATTCGCTCTAGCCAGGCAGCTCGCCGTCGGCGGCGAGGAGCGCGGGGATGCCGGCGGCCGACGGCAGCAGGTGGGTGTGGCGGTGGCGGCCGAGCTGCTCGGCCGAGTAGGCGCCCGTGAGCACCCCCACGACGTAGCGCACCCCGGCGGCGACACCCGCGCCGAGGTCGTTCGCGGTGTCGCCGGCGACGAGCACCTCGTCGACCGAGGTGACGCCGGCGGCCTCCATTCCGCGGAAGATCAGGAACGGGGCGGGGCGGGAGACGGGAACCTCGTCTGACGTGGTCACGGCGTCGAGGTCTTCCCCGAGCCGCCACCCGACGATCTCGAGCAGCAGCTCGGCGACGTCACGCGAGTACCCGGTCTGGAGGGCGACCTTGACGCCCGAGGCGCGCAGCGCGGTGACCGCCTCGCGCACCCCGGGGATGATGGTGGGCGGATCGGCGAGGTACTGCGCCCGCAGGGTCGTGCGGAACTCCTCGAACAGGGCGTCCTGCCGCGCGCTGTCGGGAGCTTCGCCGAGCGCGGTGAGCAGCCCACCGATCGCCGCGTGCTTGCTCGTGCCGCCCCACGTCGACAGCAGCTCGTCGCTGATGGCGCGGCCCGTCGCCTGTTCCACGGTGGAGCGCAGCACGGCATAGACCGTGCCGGCCTCCGCGATCGTGGTGCCTGCCATGTCGAGGGAGACGAGGCGGATGGTCATGCGGGCAGTCCTTCCTGGAGCACGGGTGCGGCGAGACGAGCGACGCTCGGGCGCGAGACGGCCGAGGTCGAGCGCGAGTTGCGGATGGCGAGCTTCGCGCGATCGGTGCGGTAGCGGTCGTCGGCGTATTCGAGGACATGCCCGGCCGACGACGTGGTGAGCCGCTCCACGCGCAGCAGCGGCGAGCCGGGCGGCACGCCGAGCTGCTCGGCGTCGAGCGGATCGGCGGCGACGGCGTCGATCGTGTGCGTTCCGCTGTCGAGCGGCACCCCGCGCTCGATGAGCGCGCCGAAGATCGAGCCGTCGTCGGGGTCGAAGTCGAACAGTCGGCGCCCGACCTCGGAGATGTACCAGCTGCGCTCGAGCATGGCGGGCAGGCCGTCGATCGAGCGGCGGCGCACGATGACGACGGCCCGATCGGATGCCGCGAGCTGCAGCTTTCCCGCGACTTCGGCGGGTGGCACGCGCCAGGCGAGCTCGATGGTGTGCTGCCCAGGAGTGCGCCCGGTCGCCTGGACCCACGCGCTGAACGAGAAGAAGTCGTCGATCGAGTGCGCGAGCGGCCGGCCGAGCACCGTCGGCACGCGCCCCTGGCTCGTCTCGATGAGCCCCTCATTGCGCAGTTGCGCGAGTGCCTGCCGCACCGGCCCGCGGCTCGCGCCGAACTGCGCGCTGAGCTCCGATTCGGAGGGCAGAGGCGCGCCGACGGCCAGGTCTCCCGATCGGATGCGCTCGCGGATCGCGTCAGCGACGACGACGTGTAGAGGCATTCGCACGGTCTCAATACAAGTGCCCCAACCGTCGCGACCGGTCGATATACGGCGGTCTGTTCACCTACCGTTTTCCCCGCGGTCCCGCCGATTGAACTTCTCATGACAAGTGCTGCGGCGCGCTGGCATCCGCCGTCCCCGGCCCGTCACAGTGGCACTCGTGACCCCGGCCTCCACCGATCTTCCTGCCCGCTACGACGTCGCCGTCGTGGGCGCCGGCATCGTCGGGCTCGCACACGCGTGGCACGCGGTGCGCGCGGGGCTCAGGGTCGTGGTGATCGAGCGCGACGAGTTCGCGGTCGGCGCGAGCGTGCGCAACTTCGGCCACATCTGCACGACCGCGCAGTCGGGGCTCGTCTACGAGTACGCGCTGCGGGCGCGCGAGGAGTGGCTGATGCTGGCGACGGATGCCGGGCTGCCGGTCGCGACCACTGGCACGGCGGTCATCGCGCGACGCCCGGAGGAGCTCGCCGTGCTCGAGGAGTTCGTGGGCGAGCGCAGCGACGACAACGTGCTTCTCACCGCACCACAGCTCGCCGAGAAGCTGGGCTTCGATGCCCCCGGCGCCCTCGGCGGCGCCTGGCTCGGGCTCGACCTGCGGGTCGACGCACCGACAGCCATTCCGGCGTTCGGCGCCCAGCTGGCGCGGCTCGGGGTCGAGTTCCGCTACCGCGCCAACGTGCTCGGGGTCGAGTCGGGCCGCCTCGTCACGGCTGCCGGCGACATCGCGGCCGACCGCATCATCGTCGCCGTCGGCCACGACGTCGACCGCCTCTTCCCGGCGGCCGCCGCAGCGCACGAGGTCGTGCGCTGCCGACTGCGCATGATCGAGGCGGATGCCCCGACCGGGCTCGTCGTCGGCCCGGGCGTCTTCACCGGAACCTCGCTGCTGCGCTACGACGGCTTCGCCGAGACGAAGGCGGCGGAGGTGCTGCGCGATGCGCTCGCCCGCGAGGTGCCGGCGCTCGGCGAGCACGGCGTGAATCTCATGCTCACGCAGCGCCTGCCGCACAGCGCGCAGGCCGGGCGGCTCGTGCTGGGGGACACGCACCACTACAGCCTCACCGAGCCCCCCTTCGACGACGAGGCGAGCGACGAGCTGCTGCTCGCCGAATTCCGCGCGTTGCTCGGGGTCGACCACCTGGTCGTGCGCCGCCGCTGGCGCGGCGTGTACGCCTCGAGCACGAAGGGCCCCTACCTTGTCGCGCACCCCGCGCCCGGCGTCACCGCCGTCTCGGTCACGAGCGGCATCGGCATGACGACGGCGCTCGGGCTCGCGGCATCCGTTCTCGATCTCTAAGTCCTGTTTCTCACCCCTGCATCACCTGTCATCCGAGGAGAACAATGAACAGCAAGCTCCGCCGCGCGGCCTCCGGCCTCGTGCTCGTGGCGGCCGCGGCCATCGCGCTGACCGCCTGCGCGGGCAACGGCAGCACCTCGAGCGCCGCCGACGCCAAGGACTGCAAGACCCTGTCGACCGCACAGGCCGCCAAGGCCACGAGCGCGGCCGATTTCGGCGGCCTCGACTGCCTCGCCCAGGCAGCCGAGAAGGAGGGTCACCTCAACGTGATCACCCTGCCGCCGTCGTGGGCGAACTACGGCAAGATCATCGCCGGATTCCAGAAGAAGTACCCGCAGATCAAGATCAACTCGGAGAATCCCGACGGCTCGTCGCAGGACGAGGTCGACGCGGCGAAGACGAACAAGGGCCAGTCGACCGCGCCCGACGTCTTCGACATCGGCACCACGGTGCTGAGCGCGAACCCCGACGTCGTCACGCCGTACAAGGTGCAGAACTGGGACAAGATCCCGGCCGACTTCAAGGACCCCGACGGCAACTGGTACTACGACTACACGGGCCTGATCTCGATCGGCTACGACTCGTCGAAGATCAAGAAGGCGCCGACCTCGCTCGACGACCTGCTCGGCGCGCAGTACAAGAACGCCGTCGCCATCAAGGACTCGCCCGTGAAGGCGAATGAGTCGCTGATGGACGTCGTGCTCGCCTCCGTGCAGAACGGCGGCTCGGCGGACGACCTCACCACGGGTGTCGACTTCTTCAAGAAGCTCAAGGCCGCCGGCAACTTCGTGCCCACCGTCGCCGCGCAGGCGACCGTCAACAACGGCTCGACCCCGGTCGTGCTGCAGTGGTCGTTCAACAACGTCGCCTGGGGCGACGCGTCGCAGGGCGGTAACCCGAACTTCAAGTCCGTCGTCCTTCCGGGCGCGGCCGTCGGGTCTTACTACAACCAGGCCGTCGCCGCGGGCGCGGCCGACCCCGCCGCCGCCCGCCTGTGGGAGGAGTACCTCTACACCCCCGAGGTGCAGAACCTCTACCTCGCGGCCGGCGCCTACCCGGCGATGCTCGACGCGATGAAGAAGGACGGCACCGTCGACAAGGATGTGCTCGCGAAGGTCGGCGACGCGCCTTCCGACATCACCCTGCTGACCGCGGACCAGGCGACCAAGGCGGGCGCGCAGATCGCCCAGCTCTGGCCCGCCGCGATGGGCTGAGGCAGGAACTCGCCATGACCGCTGTCGCACCGCGCGCGGCGAGCGGCCGGTCCGCAGGCGCCGGGGCCGTACGGCCCCGGCGCCGTACGGCCGGCTGGCTCGGCTTCACACCGTTCGCCGCGTACACCCTCGTCTTCCTCGCCGTGCCGACCGTGCTCGCCGTGTGGAGCGGTCTCACCGATGAGAAGGGCGCCTTCACGCTCGCCAACCTCGGCGCGTACCGCGACCCGATCATCCTGAAGGCGTTCGCGAACTCGATCGGGCTGTCGCTCGCGACCGCCGTCGCGAGCGCGATCGTCGGCGCCGTCATCTGCGTGGCGCTGCTCGCGGTCAACCCGGTCGGGTTCACGCGCGTGGTGGCGGATGCCGCGGCATCCGTCTTCGCCCAGTTCGGCGGCGTCATGCTCGCCTTCGCCTTCGTCGCCACGATCGGCACCACCGGCCTGCTGACGCTGTTCCTGAAGCAGGCCTTCGGCTTCGACATCAACTCCATCGCGCTCGACCCGACCGCCGGGCCGCTCATCAACCAGGTCTCCGGCATGTTCTTCGTCTACGTCTACTTCTCGGTGCCGCTCATGGTGATCGCCTTCATGCCGGCGCTCGTCGGCCTGCGCCCGCAGTGGGGGGAGGCGGTCGCGACGCTCGGCGGCGGCCGCTGGAGCTACTGGCTGCACGTCGGATTCCCCGTGCTCGCACCGTCGTTCTTCGGCTCGATGATCCTCGTGTTCGCCGGCGCGTTCTCGTCCTACGCGACGGCGTCGGCGCTCACCAACAACGGCGTCATCATCCCGATCATCATGCAGCAGGATCTCAGCAGCGAGACGCTGCCGGGCATCGCGCACGTGCCCGGGGTGCTCGCGATCGGCATGATCGTCGTGATGGCGGTCGTGATGTGGCTGTACTCGCTGCTGCAGCGCCGCGCCGCGAGGTGGCAGCGATGAGCGCCCGCACCGCGCGGGCGCCCCGCGTCGGCGCCACCCCGAGCCGCACGACGGCGACGATCGTCCTCGTGCTCGCCGCGTTCGGCTTCCTCTACCCGCTGTACGCGCTGTTCCGCTTCGCGTTCTGGCCGACCGCGCAGACACACGGCTTCACCCTGCAGCACCTCGAACGGCTCGCCGACCCCGGCCAGTCCTATATGTACTCGCAGCTGTTCGAGGGCATCCAGAACTCCCTCGTCATCGCGATCGTGACGGTCGTGCTGATGATCGTGTTCCTGCTGCCCGCGATGATCCTCGCCGAGCTGCGCTACCGCCGCCTGCGCCAGGTGATCGAGTTCGTCTGCCTGCTGCCGATCTCGATCCCGACTGTCGTGCTCGCCGTCGGCTTCGTGCCCGTCTATCAGCAGCTCTGGCACGTCACCGGCTCGGTCGCCTGGGTGCTCGCGTTCGCCATCGGCATCATCGTGCTGCCCTACGCGTACCGGCCCATCCAGTCGAACATGTCGGGGCTCGACATGGTGACGCTCGCGGAGGCCTCCCGCTCGCTCGGCGCCGGATGGCTGGCCACGGTGTGGTCGGTGATCCTGCCGAACCTGCGGCGCGGCATCCTCTCCTCCGCCCTCATCACCGTCTCCGTCGTGCTCGGCGAGTACACGATCGCCTCGTTCCTCACGCAGAACACCTTCCAGACCGCGCTCGCGCTGCTGCAGCACGCCGACCCGTACGTCGCCGCGACCTTCGCACTCGGCGCGCTGCTGCTCATCTTCCTGATCCTCGTGCTGATCGGTGCCGCGGGCACGTTCAGCGGCGCCCGCAAGCGAAAGGCTGCATAGCTGATGTCCGTCGTCGAATCCGTCTCAGCCGCCGCCGCCCTCGAGGTCGCCGGCACCGCCGTCGAGCTCATCGACGTCGTCAAGCGCTACGGGAGCCATCAGGCGCTCGCCGGTGTGGACCTGCGCGTCGAACCCGGCGAGTTCATCGCCCTGCTCGGCCCGTCGGGCTGCGGCAAGACCACCGCGCTGCGCGCCCTCTCCGGCCTCGAGCAGATCGATGGCGGCCGCATCGTGATCGACGGCACGGATGTCGCGCAGGTTCCGGTGAACAAGCGCGACATCGGCATGGTCTTCCAGTCCTATTCGCTGTTCCCGCACATGACCGCACTGCAGAACGTCGAATTCGGCTTGCGGATGCGCAAAGTGGATGCCGCGGGCCGGCGTTCCCGCGCCACCGAGGCCCTCGAGCTGGTCGGGCTCGGCGAGCTCGCCGAGCGATACGCCCACCAGCTCTCCGGTGGCCAACAGCAGCGCGTCGCGCTCGCCCGCGCCCTGGTCACGCGCCCGCGCGTGCTGCTGCTCGATGAGCCGCTGTCGGCGCTCGACGCGAAGGTCCGCGTCAGCCTGCGCGACCAGATCCGCCGGATCCAGAAGGATCTCGGCATCACGACCCTGTTCGTCACCCACGACCAGGAGGAGGCGCTCGCCGTTGCCGACCGGGTCGCCGTGATGAACGCGGGGAACATCGAGCAGATCGGCACGCCCGAGGAACTCTACCTCAACCCGCGCACCTCGTTCGTCGCCGACTTCGTCGGGCTCTCGAACAAGCTCGACGGGAACGCCGTCGGGGGAGTGGTGACCGTGTACGGGCAGCCGCTGAGCGTGCTCGGTGAGTCGGCGGTCACCGGCGCGGTCACGGCCTTCGTGCGGCCGGAGGATATCGCCCTTTCCGACACAGGGCTGCCCGCCACCGTCGTCTCGACGAGCTTCCTGGGCTCGCTGCGCCGCACCTTCGTGCGCCTCGTCGACGAGACCGTCGTCGCGGTGCAGCACGAGGTGAGCGACAAGCCGCAGCCAGGCGACAGCGTTGCGCTGCGCTTCAAGGGACGGCCGGTCGCGGTGAGCCCGCGCGGCGGAGCGTGAGTTACGCGAACAGGTTGTTCGCGCGCTCGAGGTCTTCCGCGAAGTCGACCTCGACGGCGTAGAGGTCGGAGATATCCATCGGCTCCACGCGCATGCCGTCACGGCTGATGGAGAGCTCGATGCCGCCTTCGAAGTACTCCTGCGCGTCGACCTTGTCGAGAGCGCGGATGAGGGCGGCCTTGTCGCGGCCGGAGACATAGTTGATGCCGACGGCCTCGCCGAGCGCCTTGCTCAGCTCGACCTTCTTCGAGAGCTTGTCGATGAAGCCCTCGGCGTCGACGGTGTACTTGACCTCTTCGTCGGAGACCTTCGAGGTGTTCACCGTGACGAAGCTCTGGTCGCGCGCGATGAGATCGGCGGCACGCACGAGGGCGGCGGGGTCGAAGACCACATCGCCGTTCATCCACAGCACGCCGCCCTTGTTCGACGCGCGCAGCGCGCGCAGCAGGCTCTTGCTGGTGTTGGTCTGGTCGTACTGCTCGTTGTAGACGAACTTGGCGCGGTCGCCGTAGCGCTCGACGATCTCTTCGGAGCGGTAGCCGACGACGATGGTGACCTCGGCGTCAGCGCCGAACGCCGCCTCGACGTTGCCGAGCTGCTGACCCATGATCGTGCGGCCGTCGACGAGCTCGGTAAGGCACTTCGGCAGCGAACGGCCGAGGCGGGTTCCCATGCCGGCGGCCAGAATCACGATCTGTGTAGTCACGCTTACTCCTCACAGTGGACGACAGACGTTCACGCCGAGTTTACCCGGTCCATCTCCGCGGGTGCCCTGAACACGCATTTTCGTAACCGGTCTGTAGCAGGGGGCGCGGGATGTACGAGCGTCTTGCTACGGTGGCCCCATGAGCTCGCTTCCGGAGACGCCCGCTGAAGACGGACCCCGTGCGAACCCTGTCTCACCGGTTGAGCCTGTGACGGAAAGCGCCCCGTCAGAGCCGAAAAAGCCCGCGACCCCGCGTGCGCCGCGGACCCGGGAGGCGACGCCGCGGACGGCTGCGAAGCCCCGGACACCGGCCAAGCCGCGAGCCCCGCGCGCTCCGCGTGCGAAGGCGGCGCAGAAGACCGCGCCGGCGCCGGTTCCCGAGCCGAAGCCCACCGCCCTCGGCATCCGTCAGCTCTACAAGCGCTTCGGGAGCACGATCGCGCTCGACGGCGTGAGCATCGACGTGCCGGAGGGCTCGTTCTTCGGGCTCGTCGGCCCCAATGGCGCGGGCAAGACCACGATGCTCTCGATCGTGAGCGGCTTGCTGCGCCCCGATTCCGGCGAGGTCGTCGTGCACGACGTCGACGTGTGGAAGCAGCCGGAGCGCGCGAAGCACCTGATCGGCGTGCTGCCCGACCGCCTGCGCCTCTTCGACCGCCTCACCGGCGCGCAGCTGCTCTACTACTCGGGCACGCTGCGCGGCCTCGACGGTGCGACCGTGACGTCGCGCGTGAACGACCTCGTCGAGGCGTTCGGCCTCGAGGGCGCGGTGGGGCGCCTCGTCGCCGACTACTCGGCCGGCATGACGAAGAAGATCGCGCTCGCTGCGGCGCTGATCCACTCGCCGCGCGTGCTCGTGCTCGACGAGCCGTTCGAGTCGGTCGACCCGGTCTCGGCCGCGAACATCACCGAGATCCTGCAGAAGTACGTGGCGTCGGGCGGCACGGTCGTGCTGTCGAGCCACAGCATGGACCTCATCCAGCGCATCTGCGATCGCGTCGCGATCATCGTCGCGGGCGTCGTGCTCGACTCGGGCACGGCCGACGAGGTGCGCGGGCAGAAGACGCTCGAAGAGCGCTTCGTCGAACTGGCAGGGGGGCGCAAGGCGGCGGAGGGCCTCGAGTGGCTGCACAGCTTCTCGGAGTGACGATCCCCGACCGCGCGCGGGCGGTCCGGTACGCGCGCAGGCTGGGCGATGGGGTCACGGATGCCTTGGCCGACGTCCCCCGCTTCCTCAGGCTCAAGCTGGCCCTGCTCGGCGGCGCCTTCCGCCGCAGCCCGTGGCAGGTGGTCGGCCTGGTGCTGGCGTCTCTCTACGGCGTCGGGATGATGGCGCTGCTCGTCGCGGGGCTGATCGCCGCGCGGTTCGTGCCCGATGTGGCATCCGTTCGCTCCATCGTGATCGTCGCGGGCACCGTGGTGACCACGGGATTCCTGCTGCTGCCGCTCGTCTTCGGCGTCGACGACACGCTCGACCCGCGGAAGTTCGCACTCTTCGGCATCACGAAGAACCGGCTGGCGGTGGGGCTCGCGGCGGGGTCGATCCTCTCCGTCCCCGCCATCGTGCTCGCCGTCTGCGTGCTGGCGACCGTCGTGACGTGGTCGCACGGGTTCTGGCTCGTGCTGCTGGCGCTCGTGAGCGCGCTGATCGCGATCGCCACGGGCGTCCTCGCCGGTCGCGTCGCGACGGCCGTCGCGGGTTTCCTGCTCGACACCCGCCGCGCCCGTGAGCTGACCGGCGTTGTCGGCGTGCTGCTCGTCGTGCTGATCTCGCCGCTCGTGCTGTCGCTCTCGAACGTCGACTGGGGCGCACAGGGCCTGTCGATCGTCGGGGTGTTCGCCGACATCCTGCGCTGGTCGCCGATGGGGGCCGCCTGGGCGGTGCCCGCCGACACCGCAGCGGGTCACGGCGGCGCCGCGGCGCTTGAGCTGGTGATCGCGCTCGCTGCGCTTGCGGCGCTGTGGGTCGCCTGGCGTGCGCTGGTCGCGTACATGATCGTGACGCCGTCGCGGTCGGCCGACGTCAAGACGTACTCAGGACTCGGCTGGTTCGGCCTCATGCCCGCCAACGCGTGGGGAGCGGTCGCCGCGCGCAGCCTCACCTATTGGGCGCGGGATGCCCGCTACTGGGTCTCCCTCGTGATGATCCCGGTCATCCCGGTGATCGTCCTGGTCGCATTCGGCGTCGTGCACGCGATCCCCGGCACCTATCCCGCGTTGCTGCCGCTGCCGATCATGGTGCTCTTCCTCGGCTGGGCGGCGCACAACGACGTCGCGTACGACGGCACCGCCGTGTGGCTGCACGTCGTCGCGGGCCGGGTCGGGCTCGCCGACCGTGTCGGCCGGCTCGTGCCGCTGCTCTTCATCGGCATTCCGCTGATCGTGATCGGAACCGCGGTCTCCGTGTACTTCTACGGCGACGCGCGGGCCGCTCTTCCGCTCGTGGGCGTCACGGTGTGCGAGCTGTTCGTCGGGCTCGGCCTCTCGAGCGTGACCTCGACACTCGCGCCGTATCCCGTGCCGAAGCCCGGCGACAGCCCGTTCGCGCAGCCGCAGAGCGTCGGTGCGGTGTCGGCGGTCGTGCAGGGCTTCAGCCTCACGGTGATCCTGCTGCTGTCGGCCCCGTCGATCACCTTCGGCGTGCTCGGGGTGTTCGTCGACCCGGCGTGGTTCACCGCGTCGCTATGGGCGGGGCTCGTGGTCGGCGTGCTGGCGCTCGCCGGTGGAGTGCTCGGGGGTGCGGCGATCTTCGACCGCCGCGGACCGCAGATGCTGGCGGCGGCGGTCCGCGCTGCGTGACAGCCGCGTGACACGCGTGTGCGCGGCGCTTCTACACTGGACGGCATGAGCATCTCGGAACCCGGCGGACCGCTCGAAGGCGGCAGCACTGCGACGCTCGATCGCGAGCTCGAGGAGCTGCTCGAGAAGGAGTCCATCGAAGAGGGCGACCACGACCGGTTCTCCCATTACGTGCGCAAAGAGGCGATTCTCGAGTCCGCCGTGACCGGCAAGCCCGTGAAGGCTCTCTGCGGCAAAGTCTGGGTGCCGGGGCGCGATCCGGAGAAGTTCCCGGTGTGCCCCGAGTGCAAAGAGATCTACGAGTCGCTCGCCGACTGAATCTCGAATAGATCTCGACACAGGGCAAAACTGCTGACAAGCGGTGGTTTTGTGTCATAGCCTGACCCCGTCGCTGTACCGCATTCGGGTGATGGGTGGGGCTGGATGAGTTCGGGGTTGGCCGGGTTGTGAATCCGGTGTTCCGTAAGCGCGCGCGGCCCGTCGTTGCGGGGGGCGCTGCGGTTGCGGCATCCGTTTTCTCACTGCTGAGCGTCGGGGCGCCTGCCCTGGCTGACACGCCGACACCCACGCCGACGGCGACGTTCACGCTCTCGCCGACGCCGACGCCGCTGCCGACGCCCGGCGTGACGCCGGGCCCCGTCGACTGCGTCGACTACACCTACACGCTGCTGTTCAACCCGCCGGCCGCCGGGCCGCAGGGATTCGCGTTCATCACCTGTGTTCCCGTGGTGCCGGGGCCTCAAGGCGCGGCCGGGGCGACGGGTGCGGCCGGTGCGCAAGGCGGCATGGGGCTCACGGGTCCCCAGGGGCCTGCCGGCGTCAATGGTGGGACCGTCATCATCGGAGGTTCGGGGGAGGCAGGGCCGCAGGGGCTCACCGGCGCCGATGGCGCGCAGGGGCCGCAGGGTTCTGCAGGTGCGCAGGGACCGCAAGGCGCCCAGGGCTCGGACACGGGGGTGCAAGGGCCTGCTGGTCCGCAGGGCGAGCAAGGCGTGCAGGGTGCCGACGGGCTCCAGGGATCTCAGGGCTCACCGGGGAGTCAAGGATCGGCGGGGCCAGCGGGCCCCCAGGGCACGACGGGCCCGTCGGGTCCGATCGGGGCCGCTGGTGCGCAGGGTTTCCAGGGTGCGCCGGGCTATCAGGGGGCGCAGGGCCCGCAGGGCTCGACCGGGGTGGCCGGCCCGCAGGGCGCGACGGGGGCGATCGGAGCGCAGGGCGGCAACGGGCCGCAGGGCGCGGCAGGGGCCACCGGCGCGACGGGACCCCAGGGGCTGCAGGGCACGCAGGGCGTGCAGGGATCGGTAGGCGTCGCCGGCGCGCAGGGCAACCAGGGTGCGCCGGGGCAGATGGTGCGCAGGGTGCGACCGGCGCCCAGGGTGCAGCGGGGGCGCAGGGGGACCAAGGCGAGACCGGAGCGGCCGGCCCGCAGGGCCTGCTCGGGCCGCAGGGCAACCAGGGCTATCAGGGTGTGCAGGGTCCGCAGGGCACCCAGGGCTATCAAGGCAACGACGGCGCCGAGGGGCTCGTCGGACCGCAGGGCGCGGCAGGCGGCTCCGGCGAAGAGGGCACGCAAGGACAGCAGGGTTCTGCCGGCCAGCCGGGGCCACAGGGTGATCAAGGCCAGATCGGAGCCCAGGGCAACCAAGGCGTCCAGGGCTCCGACGGCCTGCAGGGGCCGCAGGGGTACCAGGGTGCAGTCGGCGCCCAAGGCGACACCGGCGCGACGGGAGCCACCGGTCCGCAGGGCGACATCGGCGCGACGGGGGCGACGGGCAGTGCGGGCCCGCAGGGGCTTCAAGGCGCGCAGGGCGACCAGGGAGCGCAGGGCGACCAAGGTGCAACCGGTGCGCAAGGTGAGACCGGTGCGACGGGTGCGCAGGGCAGCCAGGGCTATCAGGGCATCACCGGCGCGCAGGGCTCGCAAGGTGCGGACGGCGCGCAGGGCGATCAGGGGCTGACCGGCGCTCAAGGCTTCCAGGGCGCAGCCGGATCCCAGGGTGCCGTAGGCGAGCAAGGTCCGGTGGGCGCGACGGGCGCGACCGGAGCCCAGGGCAACCAGGGTGTTACTGGTGCGCAAGGCAACCAGGGCTTCCAAGGGGTCGCCGGCCCGCAAGGCGATGAAGGCGCGCAGGGCTCGCAGGGCGCCACCGGCGCGCAAGGCACCACCGGGGCGCAGGGCGGCCAAGGCGACCAGGGCGCGCAAGGTGCGCAGGGCGAGCAAGGCGCGCAAGGGGACCAAGGCGCGCAGGGGGAGCAGGGCGCGCAGGGCGGTCAAGGCGCTGCCGGGGCCCAAGGCCCCCAAGGTTTCCAAGGCGCCGACGGCACGCAGGGCACCACCGGTGCTCAGGGCTCGCAGGGCAGCCAGGGTGCGCAGGGCTTCCAGGGAGTCGCCGGCGTTCAGGGTTTCCAAGGCGCAGCTGGGGTGCAGGGGGCCCAGGGCTCGCAAGGCAACCAGGGCTACCAGGGCAATGCGGGACCGCAGGGATTCCAGGGCTCCGCCGGAGCGCAGGGTGCCACCGGTGCTCAGGGTGCTGCGGGCGCCAATGGTGCTCAGGGCGCGGCCGGAGCCGCCGGCAGTCAGGGTTCGCAGGGCGTTCCCGGAACCAACGGGACCAACGGAACGAACGGCGCTCAAGGCGCGCAGGGCAGCACCGGCGCGCAGGGGTCCCAGGGCTCGCTGCTCGCCTTCGCGAACTTCATCTCGAGCACGACCCAGACCGTCAATACGGGCGACAACGTCACGCTCGGAACGGTCCAGGCCCAGGTGGGCCTTACGGGCAACATCACGAACTCCGGCGCGATCATCACCTTGCAACCCGGCACGTACTGGCTTGAAGGCGGAGTGGGCGCAACTCAGACGACCAGCCTGCTCGGCACAGGAACGGGCATGGGGTACACGTTCTACAACATCACCGCCGGCGCCTACATCGGCCAGATGGGCGGCCACGCCGCGGGGAACGTGTCGTACAGCTACAGCGATCCGCAGGGCGCCGCCGTGGTGGGGATCACCGTCACGGCGCCGACTCAGATCGCCTTGCGCATCAGCAATCTGTCCCAGACCTCGACGATCAACCAGCAGGGCGACGGACAGCCGCCCGTCTACCCTGCGTCGATGTCGTGGGTCACCGTCATGCAGGTCGGCTGAGGGGAAACCACATGAAGACATTCGGATCGCGCAGGGTCGTCGCCGCCATCGCGGGAGCGCTCGTGGTCGGGTCTGCGCTCGCCGGCTGCACGAACGGGAGCGCGAGCGCGAAGCATCCGTCATCGTCCGCCGCGCCTACCTCGACACAGGCCGCGCTCGAGAACCAGATGCTGCAGAACGGCATCAAGCAGGCGGGCGCGGGCAAGTACGATGACGCGACCTCGACCTTCAAGGCGATCGTCGCGCTGGATGCGAAGAACAAGTACGCGCTCTACAACCTCGGCCTGATCGCGCAGATCCAGGGCGACAAGGACGGCGCGCTGGACAACTATGACAAAGCGATCGCGGTCGACCCGAAGTTCACCTCGGCGCTGTACAACAAGGCGATCGTGCTCGAGCCCTCCGATCGCAAGCAGGCGGAGAGCATCTATGAGCAGATCGTGAAGATCGACCCGAAGGCGTCCACGTCGTTCCTGAGGCTCAGTTATCTCTATCAGGCCGACGGGGATCAGGCGAAAGCGGATGCCGCGAAGCAGTCGGCCCTCAAACTCGACCCGTCCCTCGCCACCGTCACCCCGACTCCCGGCCAGTGAGCGACGGCTACGCCGGCGCCGCGCCGCGCTTCTCGATCTTCACCCCCTCCCACGACCCGCGCTACCTCGCCGAGTGCGAGGAGAGCGTGCTCGAGCAGACCGCCGACGACTGGGAATGGATCGTCTACCTGAACGGCGGCGCGGAATGGGCGCCCGAGTCGGAAGACCCGCGCATCCGCGTCTTCTCGACCGAGGCGAGCCTCGGGGTGGGAGCGGCAAAGCGGCGCGCGTGCGCCCAGGCATCCGGTCAATACCTCGTCGAGCTCGACCACGACGACATGCTGCTGCCCGCCGCGCTCGCCGAGGTGGGCGCGGCGTTCGAGGCGCGTCCGGCGGCATCCCTCGTCTACAGCCACTGCGCCGCGATGCTCGCTGACGGCGGCCGGGACGAGACCCGGTATCGCGAGGGCATCGGCTGGGAGTACCGCGATGTGCGCGTCGGGCAGCGCGTCCTGCAGCATCCGGTGTCGTTCGCGCCGACGCCGCACAACGTGTCGTACATCTGGTACGCGCCGAACCATGTGCGCGCGTTCCGGCGCTCCGCCTACGAAGAGGTGGGGGGCTACGACGCGTCGCGGGACATCCTCGACGACCAAGAGCTGATGAGCAGGCTTTATCAGTGGGGCGAGTTCGTGCAGCTCGACCAGTGCCTGTATCTGCAGCGGATGCATGATCGCAACACGCAGCGCGACGGTGTGCTCAACGCGCGCATCCAGACGGAGACGGTCGAGCTCTATGCGCGGTACTTCGAGGGCAACGCGGTGGCGTGGGCGCGACGCGCAGGCCTGCTCTGCCTTGACTTCGGGGGCGCACACAACAAGGCGGTCGGATTCCTCGGGGTCGACCAGCACCCCGGCCCGGGCGTCGACATCGTCGCCACTCTGCCCGGGCCGCTCGACCTGCCCGACGGTTCGGTCGGGGTCATCCGCGCGTACGACTTCTTCGAGCACGTCGCCGACAAGATCGGCCTGATCACCGAGATCTACCGGCTGCTCGCGCCCGGCGGCATCCTCATCTCACGCACGCCGTCGACCGACGGGCGCGGCGCCTTCCAGGACCCGACGCACGTCGCCTACTACAACCAGAACTCGTTCTGGTACTACACCGACCAGAACCTCAGGCAGTACGTGGCGGGGCTCGATGTGCGTTTCCAGGTCTCGCGCCTCGTGACGTTCTTCCCGACGCAGTGGCACCAGGCCAACGACATCTCCTACGTCGACGCTTTCCTGCTCAAGCTGCCCGACGGCGGGGTGCGGAACGCGGCCGAGATCAACGTCTGAGCAGCCGGCTACACGAACAGCGTGTGCAGCACCGGGTCGCCGGCGCCCAGGCGGAACGCCTCCTCCGGCAGCTCGTCGATCGCCTTCGCGTTGTGCAGCCGGGCGGCCGCCACTCCGTCGGGGCCGAGGAATGCGACATCCGCCTCGCCGTCCGCCATCAGCGTGGTGAGCAGCTCGCGCCCCTCGGCGCGCGGCGGCCGCGTGGTGAGCACGTGCACGACCTCGGCGGTCGCGGTGCCCGAGGAGTCGAGGTGCCGGATCGGCACCTTGCGACCGCCGACGGACGCCTTCCCATCCGACTTCTTCGCCACCGGAATCCATTCGCCCTGATCGGTCTTGTGCGCCACCAGCTTGTAGACCATGCCGGCCGCGGGCGCTCCGGAGCCCGTCACGAGCGAGGTGCCGACGCCGTAGCTGTCGACGGGGCTCGCCGACAGCGCCGCGATCGCGTACTCGTCGAGGTCGTTGGTGACGGTGATCTTCGTGCCCGTCGCGCCCAGCGCGTCGAGCTGCGCGCGCACCTTGCCGACCAGCTTGGGCAGATCACCGGAGTCGAGACGGATGCCGCCGAGCTCCGGCCCCGCGACCTTGATCGCCGTCTCGATCGCCTGCTCGACGTCGTAGGTGTCGACGAGCAGCGTCGTGCCGACGCCCATCGCCTTCACCTGCGAGCGGAACGCCTCCTCCTCGGTGTCGTGCAGCAGCGTGAAGGCGTGCGCCGCCGTGCCCATGGTCGGGATGCCCCAGACGCGGCCCGCCTCGAGGTTGGAGGAGGCGGAGAAGCCGGCGATGTACGCGGCCCGGGTCGCGGCGACGGCGGCGTCCTCGTTGGCGCGCCGAGAGCCCATCTCGGCGAGCGGCCGGCCGTTCGCAGCGTGCACCATGCGACTCGCCGCTGTCGCGATCGCCGAGTCGTAGTTGAGCACGGAGAGCACGAGCGTCTCGAGGATCACCCCGTCGGCGAACGGCGCCTCGACGGTCAGGATGGGCGAGCCGGGGAAGTACACTTCGCCCTCGCGGTAGCCCGTGATCGTGCCCGTGAAGCGGTAGTCGGCGAGCCAGTCGAGGGTTGCGGGGGAGACGACGTGCTCGGCTTGCAGCCACTCGAGCTCGGCGTCGCCGAAGCGGAAGCGCGAGATCAGCTCGAGCAGGCGGCCCGTGCCGGCCACGACCCCGTAGCGCCGGCCGAGGGGCAGCCGACGGCCGAACACCTCGAACACGGATTCCCGGGCGTAGGTCCCGTCAGCCAGCGATGCGTCGAGCATCGTCAATTCGTAACGGTCGGTCAGCAATGCCGTCGACGAGGTCATAGCTGACACGTTATCTAGACTCTTCCCTATGAGCGATGCGCCGATCGGGATCTTCGACTCGGGTGTCGGCGGGCTCACGGTGGCGCGGGCGGTGCGCGACCAGCTGCCGAACGAGAGCATCCTCTACATCGGCGACACTGCTCACTCGCCGTACGGCCCGAAGCCCATCGCCGAGGTGCGCCGCTACGCGCTCGAGGTGCTCGACTTCATGGTCGACCAGGGCGTCAAGATGCTCGTGATCGCCTGCAACACGGCCAGCTCGGCCATGCTGCGCGACGCGCGCGAGCGCTACGACGTGCCCGTCGTCGAGGTGATCCAGCCCGCAGTGCGGCGTGCCGTCGCCGCCACCCGCAACCGCCGGGTCGGCGTCATCGGCACGCTCGGCACGATCAATTCCAGGGCATACGAGGATGCCTTCGCCGCCGCCCCCGAGCTCAAGCTGTTCACCGCCGCCTGCCCGCGCTTCGTCGAGTTCGTCGAGGCGGGCGTCACCAGCGGGCCGGAGCTGCTCGCGCTGGCATCCGATTATCTGCGCCCCTTGAAAGACGCCGGGGTCGACACCCTCGTGCTGGGGTGCACGCACTATCCGTTCCTGAAAGGCGCGATCTCCTACGTGATGGGTGAGAGCGTCTCACTCGTGTCGAGCGACGTCGAGACCGCGAACGACGTCTACCGCGTACTGGTCGGGCAGGGGCTCGAGCGGCAGGCATCCGTCGCTCCTCTCATCCACTACGAGGCGACGGGCGCCGACACGCTCGCCTTCCAGAACCTGGCGAACCGGATGCTGGGGCTCGACGTGACCCGCGTCGATCTCGTGCAGACCGGTGTGATCGAACTTCCTTCCGTCTAGAGAGGCACGCAATGTCCGAAGAACTCCGCGCCGACGGGCGCACGCCCGCGCAGCTGCGCCCCGTGACCATCGAGCGCGGCTGGAGCAAGCAGGCCGAGGGCAGCGCGCTGATCAGCTTCGGCGACACGCGAGTGCTGTGCATCGCCTCGTTCACGAACGGCGTGCCGCGCTGGATGACCGGCAAGGGCCAGGGCTGGGTCACGGCGGAGTACTCGATGCTGCCGCGCGCCACCAACGACCGCAGCGACCGCGAGGCGGTGAAGGGCCGCATCGGCGGCCGCACTCACGAGATCAGCCGCCTGATCGGCCGATCTCTGCGCGCCGTCGTCGACTTCAAGGCGCTCGGCGAGAACACGATCGTCCTCGACTGCGACGTGCTGCAGGCCGACGGCGGCACCCGCACCGCGTCGATCACGGGCGCGTACGTCGCGCTTGCCGACGCGCTCGCCTGGGGCAAGGAGCGCGGATTCATCGGGAAGAAGGCGCAGCCGCTGAAGGACTCCGTGTCGGCGATCTCGGTGGGCATCGTCGCGGGGGAGCCCATGCTCGATCTGGCATATGTCGAGGACTCGCGTGCAGAGACCGACATGAATGTCGTCGTCACCGGCTCGGGGAAGTTCATCGAGGTGCAGGGCACGGCCGAGGGGGAGCCCTTCGATCGCGATGAGCTGAACGCGCTGCTCGATCTGGCGCTGCTCGGGAACCTCGAGCTCGCTGACATCCAGCGGGCCGTGCTGACCGCAGGGGCCGAGGCCTGATGCGCGTCGTCCTCGCGACGCACAACGCGCACAAAGCGCGGGAGTTCCAGACGATCCTGGCGCGGGGAGTGAGCGAGCTCGAGATCGTCACCTACGACGGGCCCGAGCCCGTCGAGGACGGCGCGACCTTCGCCGAGAACGCGCTCATCAAAGCGCGCTTCGCGGCGGCGCACACCGGGCTGCCGGCGCTCGCGGACGACTCGGGCATCTGCGTCGACATCATGGGCGGGGCGCCCGGCGTCTTTTCGGCTCGTTGGTCGGGTCGCCATGGAGACGACCAGGCCAATCTGCAGCTGCTGCTCGACCAGCTCGCCGACGTGCCCGATGCCCACCGGGGCGCGCACTTCTCGTGCACGATCGCGCTCGTCGCGGGCGGCGCCGAGGAAACCGTCGAGGGCGTGTGGTCAGGTCGGCTTGCGCGCGCGGCGCGCGGGGCGAACGGATTCGGCTACGATCCGATCTTCCTGCCCGATGGCGAGGGCGGGGCATCCGCCGCCGAGATCTCGCCTGAGCGGAAGAGCGCGGTCAGCCACCGCGCGCGTGCCTTCGCGGCGCTCACGCCTCTGCTGGCGGCTCTGCCCCGGTAGTCGCGCTCTGCGCTTCGGCTGCGGCGAGGCGCTGCGCCTTGCGCCGCGCGTTCAGCAGGTGCAGGCCCGTCGGGACGATCGCGACGACGACCGCGGCGATGAGGATGATGTCGATGTAGTCCTCGACGAAGTGCTGCACCGGCGGGATGAAGTGCAGCAGATAGCCGAGATAGACGATGCCGCCAGCCCACAGCACGGCACCGACTGCGTTGTAGAGGCTGTAGCGGCGGTACGGCATCTTGCCGACGCCGGCCGCGATGGGCGCGAAGGTGCGCACGACGGGAACGAAGCGGGCGACGATCACGGCGGCGGGGCCGAAGCGGGTGAAGAACTCGTTCGTGCGCTCGACGTTCTCGCGTGAGAACAGCCCGGATTCCCTGCGTTCGAAGATCGGCGGCCCGGCTTTCCGACCGATGTAGTAGCCGAGCTCGCCGCCGAGGAATGCGGCGACGGCGATGAAGAGCGCGACCCAGTAGACGTGCCAGTGGAACGCGAGGATCGTCGGCGCTGAGAGCACGCCGCTGATGAGCAGCAGGGTGTCGCCGGGAAGGACGAACCCGACCAGCAGGCCCGTTTCGGCGAAGATGATCGCGCACACGACGAGCAGAGCCCATGGGCCGGCGCTGTGAATGATCGTCTGCGGGTCTAGCCACGGGACGAGAGAGGCGTGAACCACGGTTCTCCTGCTGTGCTGTGTGCTGAAGTGAATACGAGATGTGTGCGAGAGAAGGGAATCGAACCCTCACGCCTTGCGGCACAGGAACCTAAATCCTGCGTGTCTGCCAGTTCCACCACTCTCGCGGGAGGCTGTCTGAAGTCTATCCGGGGGCTCATGGCGAGTCTTCCGGGTCAACCCTGAGAAACGACTCAGGGATGCGGGTGTGGATAACTTGCGCGGGCCGTGCCCGGTTCCCGGCATCCTGCTCTCCATGACCGATGCCGTGCGCCAGATCACCGATCGCGTGCGCGAGCGCGTGCGGCAGGACGGATTCATCCCGGGTGCCGCCTCCCGAGCGTCTCTGAGCGAGCTCGCGAAGGACGAGGTGCGGCGCTACTCCGAGCTCGCGCTCGGCGGCACGGTCCCGCTGCTCGCCGACGAGCGTGCGGCGGAGGCAGAGGTCGTCGCGGCCGTCTCGGGGCTCGGGCCGCTGCAGCAGTATCTCGATGACCCCTCCGTCGAGGAGATCTGGATCAACACCCCGACGCGGGTGTTCGTCGCGCGTGAGGGGAAGTCGGAGCTCACTCCGCTCGTGCTGACGGAGGGCGAGGTGCGCGACCTCGTCGAGCGGATGCTTGCGGATTCCGGTCGCCGCGTCGATCTCAGCCAGCCGTTCGTCGACGCCTCGCTCGCCGATGGCTCGCGACTGCACGTCGTGATCCCCGACGTCAGCAGGGCGTGGTCGGTGAATATCCGCAAGTTCTCCTCGCGCATCCGCGAGCTGCAGCAGCTCGTCGCGCTCGGCTCGCTCAGCCGCCAGGCGGCCGAGTTTCTGCGCATGTCGGTGCTCGCGGGCTGCAATGTGCTCGTCGCGGGCGCGACGCAGAGCGGGAAGACCACGATGCTCGGCGCGCTGATGTCTGCCGCCCGCCGCACCGATCGCGTCATCACCGTCGAGGAGACCTTCGAGCTCGACCTCGCCGTGCGCGACGTCGTCGCGATGCAGTGCCGCCAGCCCTCGCTCGAGGGCTCGGGGGAGATCACCCTGCGCAGGCTCATCAAAGAGGCGCTGCGCATGCGGCCCGATCGCATCGTCGTCGGCGAGGTGCGCGAGGCCGAGGCGCTCGATCTGCTGCTCGCGCTCAACGCGGGCGTTCCCGGGGCATGTTCGATCCACGCGAACTCGGCGCGAGACGCCTTGAGCAAATTGAGCACGCTTCCGCTGCTCGCCGGGCGCAACATCGACGCGGGGTTCATCGTGCCCACGGTGGCGAACTGCATCGATCTCGTCGTGTTCTGCGAGCTCGACCGCAGCGGGGCGCGCTATGTGAGCGAGATCCTGGCGCTCTCGGGCGGCGTGAACGCGGGCGTCATCGAGGCGAGCGCGCTGTTCGAGCGTTCGGGCGGCGAGCTCACGGCGACCGGCGGGCACCCCGCGAAGCTCGAGAAGTACCGCGCGGCCGGCTTCGATCCGGCGATCGTGCTGGGTCGGTCGGAGCAGTGGTGAGGCGCACATGCTGACGGATGCCTGGCTCGGCGCACTTCTCGGCGGCGTTCTCGCCGCCGGGGTGCTGCTGATCGTCTCCGCCGCCCGCCGGTCGGGGCAGGCGGCGGAGACCCGGGCGCGCACGCGGCCGCGCGACCGGGTGCGGCTGTGGCTGCTGCGCGCGGGTGTGCAGGGGCTCGCCCCGTCCGGCTTCGTCGTGCCCACGGTGATCACCGGCGTCATCGCGGCGGCTCTCGCCGAGGCTCTGCTCTCTGTGCCGGGTTTCGCGCTCGCCGTCGGCTGTGCGGGGGCGGCACTGCCGTGGGCGCTCGTCAACTGGCGGGTGAGCGCACGACGCAACGCCACCCGCGCCGCGTGGCCAGATGTCGTCGACCACCTGGTCGCCGCCGTGCGCAGCGGGGTCGCCCTGCCTGAGGCGGTGGCAGCGCTCGCGACGCTCGGCCCGGAGGCGACCCGCGACCAGTTCGCACGGTTCGGCCGCGACTACCACGCGACCGGCGCCTTCGCCCGCTGTGCGGACGCGCTCAAGGAGCAGCTGGGCGACCCCGTCGCCGACCGCATCATCGAGACGCTCAAGATGGCGCGCGAGGTTGGCGGCACCGAGCTCGTGGCGGTGCTGCGCGCCCTCGCCGCGTCGCTGCGCGAAGACGCCGCGACGCGGAACGAGCTGCAGGCGCGGCAGACCTGGGTGGTGAACGCCGCGCGCCTCGGCGTCGCCGCGCCGTGGCTCGTGCTCGCGCTGCTCGCCACCCGGCCGGAGGGGCGCGAGGCCTACGGCACAGCAGAGGGCACCGCGGTCATCGTGGTCGCGGCCGTTGTCAGCGTCGTCGCCTACCGGGTGATGGTGGCGATCGGCAGGCTGCCGGAGGAGCGGCGGTGGTTCCGATGAGCCTCATCGCATGGGGCGTGCTCGATGGGGTGCTCCTCGGCCTCGGGCTGTGGGTGATGCTCGCGGCCCTGCCCGCCCTGCGCCGGCCGCGACTCGAGGCCCGGCTCGCTCCCTACCTGCTCGATGTCTCCGCGGCAGCTCGTGACGAGGTCGAGCGCTCCGCGCGCGGCGGTGCCTCCACCGTCGGGGCGCTGTTCGGGCCTGCGGCCGCCACAGCGCGCGCCTCTCTGCTGCGTTGGATCGGCGGCGAGGCATCCGTCGCTCTCCGCCTCAGACAGGCGGGGTCGGCGCGCACCGTCGAGGGATTCCGGGCGCTCCAGTTCTCTGTCACCGGCGTCGGTGCGGCCGTGGGCCTCGCCGTCGCCGCTGCATTGACCGCGGTTCGCCCTGTGGCGCCGCTCGCATGGGTCGCGCTCGCGTTCGTCGTCGGCCTCGTGGGCTTCTCCGCCTGCGATCTGCTGCTCAGCCGTGCCGCGCGGCGACGGCTGGCCCGCATCACCGAGGAGTTCCCGACAGTGGCCGAGCTGCTGGCACTCAGCCTCTCCGCCGGTGAGGGCAGCTACGACGCGATCCGGCGCGTCGCGCGGGCGAGCAGCGGCGAGCTCGGCCATGAGTTGCGCGGCGTGGCCGCCGACGTGAGCGTCGGTGTGCCGCTCGCGGATGCGCTGCAGCGCATGGCGAAGGCGCTGCAGATTCCCCGACTGACGCTCTTCGTCGACGCCGTCATCGGCGCGATCGAGCGCGGCGCCCCGCTCGCCGAGGTGCTGCGCGCCCAGGCCGGCGACGCGCGCAGCGAGCGCAAGCGCGAACTGCTGGAAGTCGCGGGGCGCAAAGAGGTGCTGATGCTGGTGCCGCTGATCTTCGGGCTTTTGCCGCTGACCGTTCTGATCGCGGTCTTCCCCGGCGTGTTCATTCTGCGAGCGGGACTGTGACCGCACGCAGAGAAGGAGGAGGAAATGAAGAAGCTGATGTCGCGTCTGCGCGACGAGGAACGCGGCGACGTTCCCGGTTGGGTGCTGATCACCGCAATGACGGCAGGCCTGGTGATCGCGATCTGGGCTCTGGCCGGGAACGCGCTGACGCAGGTCTTCACCAACGCGGTGAACTCGGTGATGACCGGCCCGTGACCCTGCTCGGCGACGAGCGGGGCTCGGCGCCGGCCGAGTTCGCGATGGTGGGCGGCCTGCTCGTCATCCTGCTGCTCGCCGTCGTGCAGTTCACGCTCGTGCTGCTCGTGCGCAACACCGTGCAGGACGCTGCGGCGCAAGGCGCCCGCGTCGCGGCCTTCGCCGACGGCACGCTCGGCGACGGCGAGGCGCGCACCCGCCAGCTGCTCAGCGTCTCGCTCGGTGATCGTTACGCGGGTCACGTCAGCGCGGCGTATGCGCTCGACGACGGCATTCGAGTCGTCGAGGTGCGCGTCGACAGCCCGCTGCCGGTCGTCGGACTGATCGGCTTCAGCCGGTCGTTGGAGGTGACGGGGCATGCCGCTGTTGACGCGGGTTAGGCGGCTGCTGCGGCGCGATGACGGCAACGCCGCCCTCGAGTTCCTCGTCGCGGGAGTCGTGCTGCTCATCCCGCTCATCTATCTCGGACTGGCGCTTTCCGCGATCCAGGGCGGCTCGCTTGCGGTCGAGGGCGCGGCGCGTGAGGCGGCGCGGATCTACGTCTCGGCAACGACGGATGCCGCGGGCCGGGTCTCCGCGGATCGGGCGGTCACCGTCGCCCTCGCCGACCGCCGTCTGCCGCGGCGCAGCGGCGACCTCGAGCTGCGCTGCGACGTCTCCGCCGATGACTGCCTCGCGACGGGCGCGCGCATGACGACGACGGTGCACGCCGAGGTCGATCTGCCGTTCGTACCGCCGATCTTCGGGCTGGACAGGATTGCCCGGGTGCCGATCGAGGCGACCGCGACCGCGCCGATCTTCCGCCTCGGAGCGGCGCCGTGAATCGGCTGAAAGGGGATGACGGCAGCATCCTGCCGCTGGTGTTCGGTTTCTTCGCGATCGCCCTCGCGCTCGTCCTCGTCGTGACCGCGGCGACCTCTCTCTACCTCGAGCGCTCGCGGCTCTACACGCTGGCCGACGGCGCGGCGCTCGCCGGCGCCGACTCCTTCGCGCTCGACAACGCGGCCCTCGACGGGGACGGCGGGCTGCAACCGCACCTCGACGGTGCGAAGGTCGAGCAGGCGGCATCCGATTATCTGTCCGCTGCGACGCAGGGCAGGCGCGGGCGAGTCGTACTCGTCAGCGCGGGCTCGCCAGACGGTCGCAGCGCCCGGGTCCGCCTCGCCGAGGACTGGCGTCCTCCGCTCTTCTCGGTGTTCGTGCCGCACGGCGTGCACCTCGAGGTCGAGGGGAGCGCGCGGCCGCTGCTCTGGTAAACGCTGCGTGGCGCGCCGGTAGGCTGGGCGGGTAATGATCGAACTCGATTTGAGCGCCCAGATCGCCGAGGTGCGCTCGACCTTCTCAGACATCCGTGCTGTCGTCGACGTCGACAGGCTGAACGCGACCATCGCCGAGCTCAGCGAGCAGGCGGGCGCCCCTGACCTCTGGGACGACCCCGAGAAGGCGCAGAAGGTCACCAGCGCCCTGAGCCGTGCCCAAGCCGAGCTGAACAAGGTCACGGGCATCGAGCAGCGCCTCGACGACCTCGAGGTGCTCGTCGAGCTCGCCAACGACGAGGGCGATGACGAGGTCGCCGAAGAGGCGAAGAACGAGCTCGAAGAGCTGCAGAAGACGGTCGCCGACCTCGAGGTGCAGACCCTGCTCGACGGCGAGTACGACGCGCTGCCCGCCGTCGTGACGATCCGCTCGGGCGCCGGCGGGGTCGACGCCGCCGACTTCGCCGAGATGCTGCTGCGCATGTACCTGCGCTACTGCGAGCGGCAGGGCTGGCCGACGAAGGTGCTCGACACGTCCTATGCGGAAGAGGCCGGCATCAAGTCCGTGACCTTCCAGGTCGACGCGCCGTACGCCTTCGGCATCCTGAGCGTCGAAGCCGGCACCCACCGCCTCGCGCGCATCAGCCCGTTCGGCGGCGCCGACAAGCGCCAGACCAGCTTCGCCGCGGTCGAGGTCATCCCGCTGCTCGAAGAGACCGGGGAGATCGAGATCCCCGAGACCGACATCCGCGTCGACGTGTTCCGCTCGTCGGGCCCCGGTGGCCAGAGCGTCAACACGACCGACTCGGCCGTGCGCATCACCCATTTCCCGACAGGAATCGTCATCTCCATGCAGGACGAGAAGTCGCAGATCCAGAACCGCGCCGCCGCCATGGCGCTGCTCAAGAACCGCCTGCTGCTGCTCAAGCGCGAGGAGGAGGCCGCGAAGAAGAAGGAGCTCGCCGGCAACATCACGGCGAGCTGGGGCGACCAGATCCGCTCCTACTTCCTCTACGGTCAGCAGCTCGTCAAGGACCTGCGCACGGGCTTCGAGGTCGGGAACCCGCAGTCGGTGTTCGACGGCAATCTTGACGGGCTCATCGCCGCAGGCATCCGGTGGCGAAAGCAGCCCGCGGAAGACTAAACGCCCGTACCGCGAGTCGCTAGCGGCAAACACGGATGCCTCTGCCTAACCTGGCCGGGTCATGATCCGGTTTGATCACATCTCAAAGCAGTACCGCGGCACGAATCGCCCCGCATTGGGCGATGTGTCCTTCGAAGCGCAACGCGGCGAGTTCGTGTTCCTCGTCGGCGCCTCCGGGTCGGGCAAGTCGAGCTGCCTGCGCCTGATCCTCAAGGAGGAGAAGCCGACCAAGGGCAAGATCCACGTGCTCGGCCAGGACCTCGGGACGATCTCGACCCGCAAGGTCCCGTACTTCCGCCGCAACCTCGGCGTCGTCTTCCAGGATTTCCGCCTGCTGCCGAACAAGACGGTCTATCAGAACGTGGCGTTCACGCTGCAGGTGATCGGCAAGTCGCGCGGCTTCATTCAGGAGGCGGTGCCCGACGTTCTCAAGATGGTCGGGCTCGACGGCAAGGCGCAGCGGATGCCTCACGAGCTCTCCGGCGGCGAGCAGCAGCGCGTCGCCATCGCCCGGGCCGTGGTGAACAAGCCGCAGATCCTGCTGGCTGACGAGCCGACCGGAAACCTCGACCCCGCGACGAGTGCCGGCATCATGAGCGTGCTCGAGCGCATCAACGCGAGCGGCACGACCGTCATCATGGCCACGCACGAGGCGATGTTCGTCGATCAGATGAAGAAGCGCGTCATCGAGCTCTCGCAGGGCCAGATCGTGCGCGACGAGCGCCACGGCGGCTACGGCGTGACCGCCGCGATTCCGCTGACCAAGCCTGAGCCCGCCCCGGCGCAGCCGCAGACCGTGCAGCTCGCCACCGGCGTCGTCGTGCCCGTCGCGGCGCCGGCGGCCGAGCCCGACGAGGACGCGCAGCCTGCGGCATCCGTCGACAACGTGCGCCCGATCACCAGCGCGACGCCTGTTCAGCGCCCCGCTCAGCCTGCGCAGGCCGAGATCTCGCTCGCCGAGCGCCTCGGGCTGCGCGCCAACGGAACGGACGGCCAGGAGTACGACCAGAACGTGGGACCGGTGAAGTAATGCGATTCGCTCTCGTCTGGACGGAGGCCGCCAGCGGCCTTCGCCGCAATCTCTCGATGGTCGTCTCGGTCATCCTCGTCACGTTCATCTCGCTGACCTTCGTCGGCGCCGCGATCCTCATGCAGATGCAGATCGGGCAGATGAAGGGCTACTGGTACGACCGCGCGCAGGTCGCGGTCTACATGTGCACGGCGACGGATTCCTCGAAGACCTGCACCGGACAGGACGCGACGGCCGAGCAGATCAACGCGGTCAAGGCCGAGCTCGCCTCGCCCGCGCTCTCGAAGTTCATCAAGAAGTCGACCTTCGAGAACCACGACAAGGTCTACGCGGAGTTCAAGAAGCAGTTCAAGAACAACCCGGTCGCCGACTATGTGACGCCCGATCTGCTGAACCAGACCTTCTGGATCAACCTGAAAGACCCGAACCAGTCCGCGGTCATCGTCGAAAGCGTCTCGAGCCTGCCCGGCGTGCAATCGGTAACGGATCAGCGGCAGTACCTCGACCAGATCTTCTCGATGCTCAACGTCGCGAGCTTCACGGCGATCGCGATCGCGGTCGTCATGCTGGTCGCGGCGGCGCTGCTGATCGCCACGACCATCAGGCTCTCGGCCTTCTCGCGAAGGCGCGAGCTCGCCATCATGCGGCTCGTGGGTGCCTCGAACCGCTTCATCCAGACGCCGTTCGTGCTCGAGGGCGTCTTCGCCGCGGTCATCGGATCGGTGCTCGCCGGCGTCGCGACCTGGGGCATCGTCAAGTTCTTCGTGCAGGGGTACCTGCAGGCATCCGTGCCGTTCACGAACTTCGTCGGCACGGGCGACGCCCTCACGGTCGCGCCGATCCTGGTGGTCGCCGGCATCGTGGTCGCCGCGATCGCGAGCAACATCGCGATCAGCAGGTACCTGCGCGTTTAGGGCTCGACCCTGCTCGATAGGATGTCCTAATGCCACGCGAACGTGGTCAGAAGGTCGTCGCGACCAATCGCAAGGCGCGGCACGACTATCTGATCGAAGACACCTATGAGGCGGGCCTTGTGCTGACCGGCACCGAGGTCAAGAGCCTGCGCGAGGGACGGGCGTCCCTCGTCGACGGCTACGCCTTCGTCGACGGCGGCGAGGCGTGGCTCGACGCGGTGTACATCCCCGAGTACCTCGACGGCACCTGGAACAACCACGCCCCGCGACGCAAGCGGAAGCTGCTGCTGCACAAGCAGCAGATCCTCAAGCTGTCGAACAAGGTCAAAGAGGGCGGGTACACGATCATCCCGCTGCAGCTGTACTTCAGCGACGGCCGCGCGAAGGTCGAGATCGCGGTCGCGAAGGGCAAGCGCGACTACGACAAGCGCCAGGCGCTGCGCGAGCGGCAGGACAAGCGCGAGGCGGACCGCGCGATGCGGCAGCGCAACAACTTGGGGGAGTAGGGCTACAGGGCCCTGATCAGGCGCTCCTGCAGCTCGCCGAGCCACCAGTAGGCGGCCTTCGCCGGGGCGAGCTCGGGGTCGTCGGAGCCCTCGTCGTCGTCCGTCTCGATGCCGAGCCGGGTCGCGAGCGCGAGCCGCAGGTCGGTGATGCCGCGCAGCCAGGGCAGCACCTCGGCCTCGTCGAGGATCACGGCACCGGATGCCGCGGCCGCGCGCGCCAGCGCGAGGGCGTTCCCCGTCTTGAGAGCGACCAGGTCGTCCTCGGTGAAGCGGCGGAACTCGGCGGCGGATTCCGCGTCGTCGCGGTACGCGTCGGGCAGCAGCCGCTCGAGAGCCGGGTCGCGGGGGAGGCTCGGGTCGGCCGCGGCATCGGGTCCGGCATCCGCCTGCGTCAGGAGATCGATGAGCTCGTTCGTGAGCTGTGCGAGCATGTCGCGCTCGACGGTGTCGAACTCGGCACTCACCCTGCCGTCGCGCGTCGTCTTGATGCGTGCCACTAGAGCTCTGCCCGATCGAGCGTCGCCCACAGGCCGTACTCGTGCATCGCCTGCACGTGCCGCTCCATCTCCTCGCGGGTGCCCTGAGCGACGATCGCCTTGCCCTCGTGGTGCACGGCGAGCATGAGGCGGTTCGCCGTGTCCTCCTCGAAGCCGAAGTAGCTGCGGAAGACGTAGACCACGTAGGACATGAGGTTCACGGGGTCATTCCAGACGATGGTGCGCCAGGGCGTACCCAGCCGGTGCTGGTTCTGCAGAAGCTGCTCCAGCTCCTGATCGACGTCCGGCGAGCTGATCTGCGCCATGACTCCATGCTAGGGAATCTGCGCGCGGGGAATCCGTTATATTTAGTAGCCCGCCGTTCACGCGGCGGATGCATCTAGAAAACTCGACAGCGTGTGACAGCGCCCGCACGACCGGCTCCCACATGGGGATGATCGGTTTCGACATCGCCTGAGCGAGTCTGAGAAGCGGGCCGAGGATGCGGGGTTATCTCGTTAACGCCCCTCGCAAAATATAAGTGCCAATTCCAACAGCACTGTCGTCGCCAAGCGCGCTGACGTCGCTCTCGCGGCGTAAGTTCCCTTAGCGAACTAAAACGACCGTCAGCCCGGTTACTAGCCTTCCACCCGGGTCTGGCGTCAGCTAGAAGGCTTGCTCGACCGTTGCGCCTCAGGGCGGTCGGGGACTCTCACTGAGACTGGGCTCGTCGAGGTGGTGGCCGCAACCTAGCCTCGGAGCCGAGCAGAACGCCAAGAGCGGCTGCGCCCGGAGAATGCGGACGACCACAGCGATGGACGGGGGTTCAATTCCCCCCATCTCCACCACTTGGCGGGTTCGCGCGTGGCGCTGTCACACGCTACGAGTTCCGCGCGAGTCCTACGCGGCGCCGGTCGTGCCGAGCAGGGCGCCGATGCCGAAGGTGACCGCCAGCGCGATGGCGCCGCCGATGACGATGCGCAGGGTGCCGAGGCGCTTCGAGCTGCCGCCGATGCGGGCGCTGATCGTCCCGGTCAGGACGAGGGCGGCGAGCACGGCCACGAAAGTGACCGGGATCTTCCATGGTGCCGGCACGAGCAGGACGAAGAGGAACGGCAGGATTCCGCCGGTGAGGAACGCGACCATCGAGGCGAACGCGGCATGCCACGGGCTGACCACATCGTCAGGGTCGATGCCGAGTTCGACGGCGAGGTGTGCGCGCAGCGCGTCCTTCTGCGTCAGCTCGACAGCCACCTGGCGGGCGGTGGCATGCGAGATGCCCTGCGCTTCGTAGAGGGCGGTGAGCTCATCGAGCTCCTCGTCGGGCATCGTCGCGAGCTCCTCGCGCTCTTTCGCGATCAGCGCCTTCTCGCTGTCGCTCTGACTGCTGACGGAGACGTACTCGCCGACCGCCATCGACAACCCGCCGCCGACGAGCGCCGCGACCCCGGAGGCCAGCAGCGGGCCGGTGCCCGCGCCGGTGCCCGCGACGCCCACGACGACGGCCGCGACGGAGATGATGCCGTCGTTCGCGCCGAGCACTCCTGCGCGCAGCCAGTTGAGGCGCTGTGCAAGACCGCCGCGATGCGGCTCGTCAGGGTGCTGGGGCGTCGTCATGTCAGTCACGGCAAGAAGCGAAGCAGACCAAGAGGCCTCGAGTCCAGAGCCTGGTGCGCTCGAGCGCGGCGAACTCAGTGCCTCACGGCCGCCGTAGCCGCGCTCGTTTACCGACCGCGCTGATCACCATGGGCAGCACGGAGATGACGACGATGAGCACGGCGAGCAGGTCGATGTTCTTGGTGATGAACGGGATGCCGCCGAGCAGCACCCCGAGCACGACCATCACTGCCGCCCAGAGCGTGCCGCCGAGCGCGTTCCAGGCGAGGAACCGGCGGTAGGGCATGGCGACGATGCCGGCCGCCAACGGGACATAGGTGCGGATGACGGGCACGAACCGCCCGAGGACGAGGGATGCCCCGCCGTAGCGGGCGAAGAACCGCTCGGCGCGGTGCAGGTGATCGGTCTTGAGCACGCGTGCTTCCGGCGTGAACAGCCCACGGCCGAAGCGGCGCCCGATTCCGTAGCCGGCCTGGTCGCCGAGAAACGCGGCGACCGCGGCGGTTGCGATGATCGACCATGCGTGGATTCCGAGCGAGGGCGCGAGGATCGCGGCGGTGATCAGAAGCGAGTCGCCGGGCAGGAACGGGAAGAGCACGCCGGACTCGATGAACACGATGATGCCGATGCCGAGCAGTACCCACGGGCCGAAGGCGCTCAGCAGTCCGGACGGGTCCAAGAGGGGGATCGAGCTCAGGTGGGTCATGTCCCGAGCGTCGCCCACTCGTCACGAGGAATCCCTAAGAATCCCGCTGTGGCGTTTCTTAGCTCACGGCTCCGATGCTTCAGCTCTCGACGTGTCGGAGGTTACGGGTGAAGCGGTTTCGGCGACTGTTGCGGAAGGTGCATCGCGCTGTCCATTACGAGTTCGTGGCGTCGGCGCGGCGGGCGCCTGTGCGTCCGCGCACCGTTTTGTACGAGGCCTTCGCCGGCAGCGGGATGCTGGACAACCCCGAGGCGATCTTCCGTCAGCTGCGCCGAGACTCTGAGTTCTCCGACCTCGTGCACTGCTGGGTCATCGCCGACCCGGCGTTGCGCCGCCGGCTGGAGGCGGAGTGGCGCAGTGAGGCATCCGTTTGCTTCGTCGGGTATCGGGACTGGTCGTATTGGCGCGCCCTGGCGACGAGCGGTTATCTCGTCAACAACGCGACGTTTCCGAGTGAGTTCTCCAAGCGCGTCGGCCAGATCTATCTGAACACCTGGCACGGCACACCGCTGAAGACCATGGGCTATGACATGCCCGACGGGCCGCGCGAGTCGGCGAACACGCTCCGCAACTTCCTCGCCGCCGACTGGCTGCTGTCCCAGAACGCGGACATGACCGAGGTCATGTATCGCAAGGCGTACCGCCTGGACGGCCTCTTCGACGGCGGTGTCATCGAAGAGGGCTACCCGCGCACCGACGCGCAGCAGCTGGATGCGTCAGAGTCTGCGGCCGTCCGCGAACTGCTGACGGAGCGGGGCGTGGCGCTCGACGGCCGACCGATCCTGCTGTACGCGCCGACCTGGAAGGGCACACGGTTCAGCGAGGTCGCCGACGACGTCGCCGAGCTGGTCGCGACGGTCGCCCAGCTTCAGGCCCGCGTCGGCGAGAGCTACACGGTGCTGCTGAAGACGCACCAGAGCGTGTTCCGGTTCGCGCGGCGCGACCCGCTGCTGCGCGGGATGCTCGTGCCGAATGACATCCCCACGAACACGGTGCTCGCGGTCACCGAGCTGCTCGTCACCGACTACTCCTCGATCCAGTTCGACTATCTCGCCACGGGGCGCCCGATGGTGTACTACGTGCCGGACATGGACGCGTACCGCGGCGGCCGCGGTCTGTATCTGCACCCGAGTACCTGGCCGGGACCGCTCGCGCGCAACGCGGACGAGTTGGGCGACGCCGTCGCGGAGATCGCCCACGGGCGCGATGCGTGGCAGAGCGCGCGCAGGGAGTGGTCGGCGCGGTTCGCGCCGTACGACGACGGCGCGGCATCGAAGCGCGTGATCGACGTGGTCTTCCGGGGGCAGGGTGCCGGCCGGCGGGTCCGGGCGCTCGAGGACACGCGACGACCACGGGTGCTCATGTACATCGGCGGAATGCGGTCCAATGGGATCACGACATCCGGAGTCACCCTCGCGAACGCGCTCGCGCGAGACGGCCGGCTCGATGTCTCCGTGGTGTACGGGCGGTCCGAGTCAGCCTCGCGCATCCAGAACGCGCAGCGCCTCGATGCCGAGGTGCGTCAGTTTCTGCGCGTCGGCGCCATGAACGCGGGCCGTCTGGACCACCGCCGTCGCGGCCAAGGGCCCAGTGTCGAGCTGTGGAAGGACGAGTGGCGGCGGTGCTTCGGCGACGCGCGCTTCGACCACATCATCGACTTCAGCGGGTACAGCACGTTCTGGGCGCAGCTCCTGCTCGCGGGTGAGGGCAAGCACACCATCTGGCTGCACAACGACCTCGGGCGGGACGCGAACCGGACCGTGAATGGGCGCGCCCACCTGCGCGACGAGCTGCACGGCGTCTTCGAGCTGTATCCGCGATTCGAGACCCTGGTCTCGGTGTCCCGCGAGCTGAGTCGGATCAACAGCGCCGCGCTGACCGCGCACGCCGCGCGGGAGAAGTTCACGTGGGTGCCCAATCTGATCGATGCGGACGCCGTTCGGGCCAGTGCCGCAACGCCCCTCCGCAGCGTCGTCGAGCGCGCGATCGCGGACGGATCGGCCGACCTCGCCGCCGCAGCGACGCGGCTGGCCGCGGAACCGGACGCGATTTGGTTCGTCAGCATCGGACGGCTCTCGCCGGAGAAGAACCAACGCAGGTTGATCCACGCGTTCGCCGAGGTGGCGGCATCGCACCCCGAGCTGCGGCTGCTGATCGTCGGCGACGGGCCGCTTCGGGCGGCCCTCGAGCACGAGGCCGCCGGGAGGGGCGTCGGCGGCCAGGTCGTGTTCTCGGGCAATTCGCCGCAGCCGGAGGCACTGCTCGGAGCAGCGGATTGCTTCGTGCTCTCCAGCGATTACGAGGGCATGCCGATGGTCCTGCTGGAGGCCGCCGTCTTGGGCCTTGCCATCATCACGACCCGCTTCGGCTCCGTGAACGACGCGGTGCCCGGCGCGAAGCTGACGGTGGTCGAACAGAGCGAGGCGGCGTTGGCGGAGGGAATGCGCGCCTTCCTCAAGGGGGAAGTGGCGCGTGCCCGATTCGACTCTGACGCGCATAACCGCGCTGCGCTGGACCGATTCGTTCAGGTGCTCGGCGCACTGCCGGCTCGCGACTAGCGGAGCCTCGATGCCGAGGTCAGTCGTGCACCCAGACCTCGGTGCCCACCTGCGCGAACTTGTAGAGCGCCAGCGCGTCCGGAATCCGCATGTTCACGCAGCCGTGGCTCTTGCGCGCGCCGGGGCCGAAGTCGTTGTGCCAGTAGGTGCCGTGGAAGCCCTGGTCGCCGTCGAAGTACGAGATCCACGGCACGTTCTTCGTGCAGTAGTCATACTGGGGTGCCGTGCCGTCGCAGTTGCCCATGTTCTGGATGGGTAACTGCGCGTAGATCGTGAAGTGGCCATCGCGCGTCTCGTGGACCCCGCCCGTGCCGATCGCGATCGGGTAGGTGGCGACGAGCTTCTCCTGCCCGGACTTCGGACCCTCATAGAGGTAGGTCGCGCCGGCGCTCTTGTCGACCTCGATGCGGCGGAACGAGGTGGTCGTCGTGTACTTGACGACCTGGCCCTGCAGCGCGATCTTGAGGTCGCCGCCCTTGATCGACGAGGCGATCTGGGTGGCGACGCCATCGGTCGAGGCGAGTCCGAAGCCGTCCTGGCCCTTCTGGACCACGCGCAGCACCTTGCCCGCCGAGTTGATGACATCGGTCTCGTTCTGCGCCTGCTTGTTGATCTTGGCCGGCAGACCCGCGACCACGGAGTCGATCGCCGACTGGTTCGGGGTGACGGTGAAGTCACCCGTCGTCGGGTCGGCCTTCACGGTCATCCACGAGGCGACGGTCGCGAGCGGCACCGCTTCGGCGAGCTGGTCCTGCAGGTAGAAGCCCGCGCTGTCGGCCTGCTGGTTGAGCTTGTCGGCGAACGCCTGGGCCTTCGCGGTGGTCGCGGCCGCGTCGACGGTCGTCTGCTTCGGCTCGACCGTGATCGAGACGCCGCTCGAAGCGGCGACGCCCTGGCCGCCTGCAAGCGCGCTGGCGGTGGACGAGTCGGAGGCGAGCGCCGCGCTGATGCTCTTCGCGAGTGCGTTGACGTCGACGCCGCGGCCGGGCTTCGAGGGCGTGGTGGTGAACTTGCCCGAGGCCGCGTCGAAGACGACGCCGGCCTGGGTGGCCGGGGTGAACAGCTCAGGTGCCGCACGGCGCAGGGCGGGGAGGGCGACATCGGGATCGATCGTGACCGTGCCTTCGACGGCCTTCGGGTTCCACGCCGTGACCTTCCACAGCGGGTGGTCGCCGAACGCCTGGGAGGCGAGCTTCTTCGCGTCGATCGTCGCGCCGAGCTGCTTGGCGGTGAGGGTTGCGCTGCCGACGTGGATCTGCGCCGAGTCGAGGCGGTCCGTGATCGCCTGCTGTGCGTTGCCGGCGGTGATGAAGCCCACGGGAGCGCCCGAGACCGTGACGCCGGGGGCGATCAGCACGAGCGAGGCGACGACCGCGGCGGCCACGACGACGGCGCCGGGGATGCCCAGCCAGAGGCCGAGGTGCTTCTTGCGCGGCTCGCGCTCGGTCTCGACCCAGGTCGGCTGGGGCGCGCCGCCGGGCGCGGGATCGAGGACCGCAGTCGGCGCAGGGCCGTCGTCGAGCACAAGCCCGGCCGTGGTCGCTTTGTCGGTCATTCGTCTTCCCCCTGCCCGTGCCCGCATCACGATCGTCGACACGGGCTCAACAAATGCTACGACGCGCGTCTATATATCAGGTGCACCTTCGGACACGAAGCGGCAACGAATCGTCAGATGTGCTGTCCCTGATACGGTCCTTCGGCGATCTCCTCGATGAGCTTGGCCGCGAACGCCGGGATGTCGTCGGGCTTGCGGCTCGTCACGAACCCCTTGTCGACGTGCACTTCCTCGTCGACCCAGTTCGCTCCGGCGTTGCGCAGATCGGTCTGCAGGCTGGGCCACGAGGTCAGGGTGCGGCCGTCGACCACGCCCGCCTCGATCAGCGTCCACGGGGCGTGGCAGATCGCCCCGACCGGCTTGTGGGCGGCGAAGAACCCGCGCGCGAACTCGACGGCCGCGGCATCCGTTCGCAGCGCGTCGGCGTTCACGACGCCGCCGGGCAGCACCAGGGCGTCGAAATCGTCGACGGATGCCTGGCCGATCGGCAACTCGACCGAGAACTCGTCGCCCTTGTCGACGTGGTTGAAGCCCTGCACGACATCCGTCTTCGGCGAGACCAGCACGGCCGTCGCCCCGGCCTCTTCGACCGCCTGGCGCGGGCCGGTGTACTCTACCTGCTCGACGCCGTCGGTCATCAGGGGGCGATCTTCTTTCCGTTCAAATCCGTCATGGCGGGCACGTACCCGTCGTGGCGGGCCGCTAACCGCCCCGGCCTCAGAACCAGGTGCTGAGCCGCGGCGGGACCGCCGTGCGGAACAGCCGATCCAGACCGGCGACGTCGCCGCGGATGCGGCCCGCGAGCCCCAGGGAACGCGCGAGGTCGTGGCCGAGATAGACGCTGCCGAGAGCGGTGACGGGCAGGGTCACGTCGGCTCCGTCCTGCGTGGGGATGACGGTGGCGGCACCGCCCTCGACGTCGATGCGGAATCGCCCGGCCGCGAAGCCGAGCGCGTCTTCCACCTCGAGCACCAGCGAGCCGTCGGTCTCGTAGCGCCGCGCGGCGAGCGCCGCGGGCACGTCGAGGATGCGCACCCAGAGGTGATCCTCGACGCCGGTCACCCGCGCACCGCGTATGTCGGAGACGAGCGCGTGGAGCGGCTCATCGACGCCGCGCACGGAGACGCGTACCTCGGCGACCAGGTCGAGCTCGATGAGATAGCGCCACAGTGCCGTGAGCGCTTCGTCGGTCGCGGCGGCGAGGTAGGAGACCTCGACAAGGTGCTTCGTGAAGTCGCCCTGCTCCTTCACGGTGTAGCTGACGAAGCCCTCAGGCTCGCCGGCGGGGGAGTCGTAGCGCACCAGCCGGTACTCGTCTTTGTCGGGAGTGCCGGCGAGCGGCCCGATCAGCCGGTCGGCGAGTCGCGGCTCGAGGCCCACCTCGCCGGCCCGGCTCGCCATGACGCGTGCGATGACGGCGCGACCCGTTTCGCGGTAGTCCTCGGGCTCGGTGAACGAGAGCCGGCCGGCGGTCTCGGGGCCGGTCCAGCGCACGCGCTTGGTGTCGACGCTCCACGCGGTGGCGAAAGTCGCGGGACCGAAGCCCCAGCGGCCGTAGATCACCGACTCAGAGACGGTCAGGACCGCCAGCGAGTACCCGAGCGCATGGGCCGTGCGCAGCTCGCCGCCGAGCAGCGCGGTGGCCACGCCCTTGCGTCGATGGGTGGGCGCGACCGTGACCGAACTGATGAGCCATGCGGGAATCTCGGCAGGGCCAGGCACCGTCAACGGGGCCGGCCACGAGCTCACCGTGCCGACAGGGGAGCCCGACGGCAGGGAATCGTCGTAGACCCCCGTCGTACGGCGCGTGGTCAGGTAGCCGCGCTCTTCGGCGAGCGCTTCTCTCGACATGCGCGCCGTGAGGAACCCGCGCGCATCGGCCTGCAGCCACCCGTCGAAGGCTGCCGCATCGCTCGTGTCGACGAGGGCGAGCCGCAGGCCCGCGTCAGCCAGGGCACGCCGGGAGGTCTCGTCGATCGGGTGGGTCAGATGCTCAGTGCTCACCCGTTCACCGTATCGGCGCGCTCTGACACGCACTGTTTTCTTGACTGATTCAAGAATGAACGGAAAGCTGGGGGCGTGACGATCGCGGCGGACATCGAGCGGATGCTGCGCGACGCGGGTCTTCGTGTGACCCGCCCGCGGCTGGCCGTCTTCGGCGCCGTGCACCGCCACCCGCACTCCGACACCGACACGCTGATCGCCGCCGCTCGTTCCGAGCTGCCCGAGGTTTCGCACCAGGCGGTCTACGACACGCTGCACGCCCTGACCGACGCCGGCCTCGTGCGGCGCATCCAGCCGCAGGGCTCGCTCGCGCGCTACGAGGCGCGCGTCGGCGACAACCACCACCACGCGGTCTGCCGCTCCTGCGGCGCCGTCGAAGACGTCGAGTGCGCCGTCGGCGAGGCCCCGTGCCTCGAGCCCTCCGACGCGCACGGCTTCCAGATCGAGACGGCCGAGGTCGTCTACTGGGGGCTGTGCGCGGCGTGCGCGACCGCGGCGCAGGCATCCTGAACTCCCATCAATCCACTCCCGGAAGGAATCCCATGTCCGACCCTGAAGAGCACGGCGTCTTCACCACCGATGACGCCGAGCAGCCCACCGGGCCCGCGGCCGAGGCCGCCCAGGCTCTCGAGGCAGAGTGCCCGGTCCCGCACGGGCAGCGCGCGCCGCACCCGACCAGCGGATCGGCCAACCACGGCTGGTGGCCCGATCGGCTGAACCTCAAGCTGCTGGCGAAGAACCAGCCGGTCCTCAACCCCTATGGAGAGGAGTTCGACTACGCCGCGGCGTTCGCGACGCTCGACCTCTCCGCAGTGAAGGCCGACATCGCCGAAGCGCTCACCACCTCCCAGCCGTGGTGGCCCGCCGATTTCGGCAACTACGGCCCCCTCATCATCCGCATGGCGTGGCACAGCGCCGGCACCTACCGCGTGCAGGACGGCCGCGGCGGCGCCGGAACCGGCCAGCAGCGCTTCGCACCGCTCAACTCCTGGCCCGACAACGTCAGCCTCGACAAGGCGCGCCGCCTGCTCTGGCCCGTCAAGAAGAAGTACGGCAAGAGCCTCTCGTGGGCCGACCTGATGATCCTCGCGGGCAACGTCGCGCTCGAGACCATGGGCTTCACGACCTTCGGCTTCGCCGGGGGGCGCGTGGATGCCTGGGAGCCCGACGACGACGTGTACTGGGGCCCCGAGACGACGTGGCTCGACGACCAGCGCTACCACGGCGACCGCGAGCTCGAGGACCCGCTGGCCGCGGTGCAGATGGGCCTCATCTACGTGAACCCGGAGGGCCCGAACGGGAACCCCGACCCCGTGGCATCCGCTCGCGACATTCGCGAGACCTTCAAGCGGATGGCGATGAACGACGAGGAGACCGTCGCACTCATCGCCGGCGGCCACACCTTCGGCAAGACGCACGGCAACGCACCGGCCGACGCCCCCGGCCCGAACCCCGAGGCCGCGCCCTTCGAGCAGCAGGGCCTCGGCTGGAAGAGCGACTACAAGTCGGGCGTCGGCATCGACGCGATCACCTCGGGCCTTGAGGTGACGTGGACCTACCACCCGACGCGCTGGGACAACGAGTTCTTCCACATCCTGTTCGGCTACGAGTGGGAGCTCATGGAGTCGCCGGCCGGCGCGCACCAGTGGCGCCCCGTGCAGGGCGGCGGTGCAGGCCTCGTGCCCGAGTCGTTCGGCGACGGGCGCCGCGAGCCCCGCATGCTGACCTCCGACCTGGCGCTGCGCTTCGACCCCATCTACGAGCCGATCGCCCGCCGCTTCAAGGACGACCAGGATGCCTTCGCCGACGCCTTCGCTCGCGCGTGGTTCAAGCTGACCCACCGCGACATGGGGCCGATCGCCCGCTACCTCGGCCCCGAGGTGCCCGGCGAGGAGCTCATCTGGCAGGACCGCGTGCCTGCGGCGCCCGGCGTGCTGACGGACGCCGACATCGCGGCGCTCAAGGCCGCGATCGCGGAATCCGGGCTGTCGGTGTCACAGCTGGTGACGACGGCGTGGGCATCCGCCTCGACGTTCCGCGGCTCGGACAAGCGCGGCGGCGCCAACGGCGCCCGCATCGCGCTCGAGCCGCAGAAGTCGTGGAAGGTGAACAACCCCGAGCAGCTGGCGATCGTGCTGGCGAAGCTGCGCGAGATCAAGAACGCGTCGAGCGCTCCGGTCTCGCTCGCCGACCTGATCGTGCTCGCGGGCAATGTGGGCGTCGAGCAGGCTGCAGCGGCAGCCGGATTCCCGATCGAGGTGGGCTTCACGCAGGGCCGCGGCGACGCGACCCAGGAGCAGACCGACGTCGACTCGTTCCGCTATCTCGAGCCCAAGCAGGACGGCTTCCGGAACTACTTCGGCGTGCAGTCCGTGCTGCCCGAGGAGCACGTGTTCGTCGACAAGGCGAACCTGCTGACGCTCTCGGCGCCCGAGGCGACCGTGCTCGTCGGCGGCCTGCGCGCGCTCGGTGCCAACTGGGACGGATCTTCCACCGGCGTGTTCACCGACCGGCCGGGCGTGCTGACGAACGACTTCTTCGTCACGCTGCTCGACCTCGGCACCTCGTGGACGCCCCTGGACGAGGGCGGCCACGCCTACCGCGGCACCACCGCCGACGGGAAGACGATCATCGGCTCACGCATCGACCTGCTGTTCGGGGCGAACAGCGAGTTGCGCGCGGTCGCCGAGGCCTACGCGACGGATGACGCGGCCGAGCTCTTCGTGAAGGACTTCGCCGCCGCGTGGCAGAAGGTCATGGAGCTCGACCGCTACGACGTGAAGAAGTAGCGGGAGCAACTCGTTCCCGTTCCGGACACATGCGCCCGCGGCCGCGGGTGCGGACGTCCGGAACGGGAACGTGTTTCCAGTGCTACACGTACGGGTCGTCGCGGTGGTCGGTGGTGCTGCGCTGCACCCTCTCACCGGTGGCGGGGTCCGTGAAGCTGCGGCTCTCCGATACCGAGCGGGTCCGACGGGTGGCGATCAGGATGATCCCGAGGATGATCCCGACGGCGCCCGCGACCATCAGGATGTAGCCGACGACCTGGAGATTCACCCAGGCGACTTGCACGTGAACCGCGAACGCGAGGATCGCGCCGATCACGAAGAGGACGATTCCGGTTCCGAGACTCATGGGGGTGGGGTTCCCCGGCACGCCGGGAAGCATGCACCGCTTTCGAAGATGAGCAGTTCGTTACGAGTCCTGACGGATGTCGCACGCCGGGGTTAGCCTGCCGCAATGACGGACGCACCGACCATCGCGACCCTGGGCGAGCTGCGCGTGAGCGGCCACCGGCAGAAGCCTTTGCGCGCCGAGCTGCGCGACAATCTGATCGCGAAGCTGCAGGCCCACGAGAACCCGTGGCCGGGGCTGCACGGCTTCGAGACGACCGTGATCCCGCAGCTCGAGCGGGCGCTGATCGCCGGCCACGACATCGTGCTGCTCGGCGAGCGCGGCCAGGGCAAGACCCGCCTGCTGCGCACGATCGGCGGCCTGCTCGACGAGTGGACGCCCGTCATCGCGGGCTCCGAGCTCGGCGAGCATCCGTATGACCCCATCACCCACGAGTCGCGCCGACGCGCCGCCGAGCTCGGCGACAGCCTGCCGGTCGCGTGGCGGCACCGCGCCGAGCGCTACGTCGAGAAGCTGGCCACGCCAGACACGAGCGTGGCCGACCTGATCGGCGACGTCGACCCGATGAAGGTGGCAGAAGGGCGCTCCCTCGGCGATCCGGAGACGATCCACTTCGGGCTGATCCCGCGCAGCCACCGCGGCATCGTCGCGATCAACGAGCTGCCCGACCTCGCCGAGCGCATTCAGGTGTCGATGCTCAACGTGATGGAGGAGCGCGACATCCAGATCCGCGGCTACGTGCTGCGGCTGCCGCTCGATGTGCTCGTCGTGGCGTCGGCGAACCCCGAGGACTACACGAACCGCGGCCGCATCATCACACCGCTGAAGGACCGCTTCGGCGCCGAGATCCGCACACACTACCCGCAGCGGCTCGAGGCCGAGATGGCCGTCATCCGGCAGGAGGCCGAGCTCGTGGCATCCGTGCCCGATCATCTGATCGAGATCCTCGCGCGGTTCACCCGCGCCCTGCGCGAGTCGACGTCGGTCGACCAGCGCAGCGGCGTGAGCGCGCGGTTCGCGATCGCGGGCGCCGAGACGATCGCGGCTTCCGCACTGCATCGCGCGGCCGCGCAGGGAGAGACGGATGCCGGTTCGGAGCCGACGGCGCGCGTGGTCGACCTGCAGACCGCGGTCGACGTGCTCGGCGGCAAGATCGAGTTCGAGACGGGGGAGGAGGGCCGCGAGGCCGACGTGCTGACGCACCTGCTGCGCACAGCGACCGCCGACACCGTGCGCGAGCACTTCCGCGGCCTCGACTTCGGGGCACTCGTCGAGGCGATCGAGTCGGGGGCGATGGTTGTCACGGGCGAGGCCGTGACGGCGCGCGACTTCCTGGCGGGGCTGCCGCGGCTCGGGGAATCCGAGCTGTACGACGAGACGGCGGCGCGGCTCGGCGCGGTGAGCGAGGGAGAGCGGGCGGCCGCCATCGAGCTGGCGCTCGAGGGGCTGTACCTCGCGCGGAAGATCGGCAAGGACACCGACGGCAGCGAGACGGTCTATGGCTGAGGCATCCGATCACCGCGCCTTCGAAGCACATCACGCGCGCTTCCAGCGCTACTCGGGCGGCGACCCCCTCGCCCCGCCCGTCGACATCGCCGAGGCACTCGACAAGATCGGCGAGCAGGTCATGGCCGGGTACTCGGCCGAGCGGGCGATGCGCGAGTACCTGCGCCGGGGCGGCGAGGGCCGCGTCGGCCTCGACGACCTCGGCAGGCGGGTGTCGGAGCGGCGCCGCGAGCTGCTGCAGCGGCACAAGCTCGACGGCACCATGCAGGAGATCAAGGAACTGCTCGACCGCGCCGTGCTCGAAGAGCGCAAGCAGCTCGTGCGCGACGTCGACATGGACGAGCTGGACCGGTCGTTCGCCGAGACGCGCCTCGAGAACCTGCCCGCCTCGACGTCGGCGGCGGTCAACGAGCTCTCGGACTATCAGTGGCGCTCGAGCCAGGCGCGCTCCGACTACGAGAAGATCAAGGACCTGCTCGGCCGCGAGCTGCTCGACCAGCGCTTCGGCGGCATGAAGCAGGCGCTCGAGAACGTCACGGATGTCGACCGCGAGGCCGTCGCCGAGATGCTGCGCGACCTCAATGACCTGCTCGAGAAGCACGCGCGCGGCGAGGACACGCCCGAGGACTTCGACGACTTCATGGCGAAGCACGGCGGATTCTTCCCCGAAGGGCCGCAGAATGTCGACGAGCTCATCGACACGCTCGCGAAGCGATCGGCGGCCGCGCAGCGCATGCTCAACTCGATGACCGAGGAGCAGCGGCAGGAGCTCTTCGAGCTGTCGGCGCAGGCGTTCGGCTCGCCCGAGCTCATGCAGCAGCTCGGCCGGCTCGACCAGAGCCTGCAGGCGCTGCGGCCGGGGGAGGACTGGTCGGGCTCCGAGAGCTTCGACGGCGACCAGCCGCTCGGCCTCGGCGAGGGCGCCGGCGTGCTGCAGGACCTCGCCGATCTCGACGAGCTCGCGGAGCAGCTGTCGCAGTCGTACGACGGCGCCCGTATGGACGACGTCGACCTCGACAAGCTCGCGAAGCAGCTGGGCGAGCAGGCCGCCGTCGACGCCCACACGCTGCGCGAGCTTGAGAAGGCTCTGCGCCGCGACGGCACGCTGCGCCGTGACTCGACCGGGCGGCTGCAGCTGACTCCGAAGGCCATGCGTCAGCTCGGCACGACACTGCTCAAGGACATCGCGAAGCGCATGTCGGCCAGGCAGGGCCAGCGCGAGCTGCGGCAGGCGGGGGCAGCCGGTGACCTGTCGGGCGCCACGCGCGCGTGGGAGTTCGGGGACACGGAGCCGTGGGACATCCCGAAGACCGTGCTCAACGGCATCCGCCGCCGCGCAGGCTCGCCCGCGCAGCCGGGTGCGCGCCTCATCGGCATCGACGACATCGAGGTCTCCGAGACCGAGGCGCGCACGCAGGCCGCTGTCGCGCTGCTTGCCGACACCTCGTTCTCGATGGAGATCGACGGCCGCTGGGTGCCCATGAAGCGCACGGCGCTCGCGCTGCACACCCTCATCAAGAGTCGTTTCCGCGGTGATGATCTGCAGCTCATCGGCTTCGGTCGGCACGCCGAGGTGATGGACATCGAGGAGCTCACCGCCCTCGAGGCGAGTTGGGCGAAGGGCACCAATCTGCACCACGCGCTGCTGCTCGCGAACCGGCACTTCCGCAAGCATCCCAACGCGCAGCCTGTGCTGCTGATCGTCACCGACGGTGAGCCGACCTCGCACCTCGAGGCCGACGGCGAGGTGCGGTTCTCGTACCCACCGCACCCCGTGACGATCGCGTACACAGTGCGCGAGCTCGAGAACTCGATGCGGCTCGGCGCGCAGATCACCTTCTTCCGGCTCGGCGACGACCCGAGCCTCGCGCGCTTCGTCGACAACATGGCGAAGCGGGTCGAGGGCAAGGTCGTCGCACCCGAGAACGACGACCTGGGGGCGGCGGTCGTCGGTTCGTACCTCGGCTCGCGGTCGTGGCCGAGCGGCGGCGGGGACGACTGGTCGGGTTGGGGCGGCCGGGGGTTCTGGGCCGACTAGCCTGTAAGGAGTGATCCGACCGCAGCGCACCGCCCTGTTCGGCGCCGTGCTGCTGGCGCTGGGCGCGATCGCGCTGCTCACGGGCATGCTTCCGGTGACGGATGCCGCAGCGCTCGGCATCCGCGTCTGGCCGATCCTGCTCTTCGTGGTGGCCATCACGGTCGTCGCCGAGCTGGCCACGGCGGCCGGCCTGTTCGACTGGATCGCCGCGCTGGCCGCCCGCTGGGGGCGGCGCAGCGGCTGGCTGCTGTGGCTGCTCATCGCGCTGATCGCTGTGCTCAGCACGGTGTTCCTGTCGCTCGACACGACCGCCGTGCTGCTCACCCCGATCGTCGTCGTGCTCGCGCGCCGGGTCGGGCTCAACCCGCTGCCGTTCGCCCTGACGACCGTGTGGCTCGCCAACACGGCCTCGCTGCTGCTGCCCGTGTCGAACCTCACCAACCTGCTCGCTGAGCAGCACCTGGGGGGCATCGGGCCGGGAGCGTTCGCGGCCGCGGCGTGGCCGGCGCAGCTCGTCGGGGTGCTCGTGCCGCTCGCCCTCGTCGCCCTGGTGTTCCGGCGCGAGCTGGGGCGCAGCTACGACGATCCGGGGCCGGTGCGCCTCGCCGACGCCCGGTTGACGGTGATCTCGGCCGTCGTGCTCGTGCTGCTCGTGATCGGGCTCGTCTCGGGCGTCGCCGTGTGGATCCCCGCGTGCGCGGCTGCGGTCGTGCTGATCGCGGCCTTCCTGCTGCTGCGGCCGCGCGAGCTCAGCGTGCAGCTGCTGCCGTGGCCGACCGTCGTGCTCGTGTGCGGCCTGTTCCTCGTGGTCGCCACCCTCGACGCGGCGGGCCTGCGGGAGCTGCTGGAGCGGCTCGTGCCCAGCGGCTCTGGCCTGGGCGCGCTGCTCGGCGTGGCGGCGATCGGCGGCACCGCGGCGAACGTCATCAACAACCTGCCAGCCTATCTCGCCGTCGAGCCGGCGGTGCACGGCCTGCTGCCCGGGCTCGCGCTGCTCGTCGGCGTGAATGCGGGGCCGCTCATCACGCCGTGGGCGTCGCTCGCCACGCTGCTGTGGCACGAGCGGCTGCAGCGCCTCGGCGTCGGCATCCGCTGGTCGCGCTATGTGCTGTACGGATGCCTGCTGGCGCCGGTCACCGTCGTGCTGGGGGTTGTCGCGCTCTGGGCCGTGTGAACTGAAGCCGTCTCCTGCCGCCGAGGCGTGGTCGCAAATGGCCTGCTTCGGTGCGAAGAGCGGGCCGATTGCGACCACGGAGAGGGCCGATCGTGACCAGGGCGCGTGGTGGGCCGGTGAGGAGGTCCGCCTTCCGCGATGTCGGTGGCTGCTGCCACCATGTCGGCATGAAGATCTTGAAGCAGATCACCGTCTTCGACACCGCCGATCTCGACGCCGAGAGCGCGTTCTGGGCCGGCCTGCTCGGCGGCGAGGTGGCCGCGGAGTCCGACTGGCACACCGTCATGGTCGATGGCGAGCCGCGCGTTGCCTTCCAGCTCGCGCCGAACCACATCCAGCCCAACTGGCCCGATGGGCAGCCGCAGCAGCTGCACCTCGACGTCTACGTCGACGAGCCGCGCGAGGCGGCCGCACACGCCGAGTCGCTCGGCGCCCGCCTGCTGAAGGCGGCGCCCGATCTCGATGCGGAGGAGGGCTTCCAGGTCTACGCCGACCCGTCGGGGCATCCGTTCTGCATCTGCTGGGGCTGAGCGCAATGACCATCGAGGTGCTGCCGGCGACCGGGCGCTGGGAGGGCTTCGCCGAGTTCATGGTGCCGCGTGAGGGCGCGGGCGGCTGCGTCTGCATGTCGTATCGCGACACGCGGCTCGACATGGCCGGGCGCATCGATCACATGCGCAACGAGTGCTCGCGTGAGCCGGGTCCGGGTGTCCTGGTCTACGTCGACGGTCAGGCGGCCGGCTGGTGCTCGGTCGCGCCGAAGTCGACGTACCGGCGGCTGCTGAACTCGCGCACCATCCCGCACCTCGACGAAGAGCGCGACCCGTGGGCGATCGTGTGCTTCGTCGTGCGCGGCGGCTATCGCAGGCGCGGGCTCATGCACGAGCTGTTGGACGGGGCTGTGGAGCACGCGGCCGTGCACGGCGCGACCCTGGTCGAGGGGTATCCCGCCGAGGTCCAGGCCGGGCGCATCGACTCGACGAGCGGGTACGTCGGCACCACCACGCTGTTCGAGGCGCACGGCTTCGAACGGGTTCAGGCGACCAGCGCCCATTCCGGCGGCGCCCTGCGCTGGCTGATGCGCCGCGAGCTGGGCGGCTGAGCGCCAGGGCGCCCATCACCAGGCGCCGCGGTGCTCCGGCACGAGGAACACGGCGGGGATCACGGCGATCAGGGTCGCGGCGAGCACGAGGAACGACACTCCGAGGGAGAATCCCGGCGTGCTCGACTGGGCGATCACGGCGGTCACCACCGAGACCGCGATGATCGAGCCGGCCTGGCGGAACATGCCGCGCAACCCGGAGACCCCGGCGATCTGGCCCTTGGCGAACTGCAGCGTCGCGTTGTTGGCCGCCGGCACGGCGAGCCCCATGCCGAGGCCGGTCACGGCGGCGGCGATCGACAGCCACAGGTAGGCGCTCGTGCCCGACGGTGGAAGGAACATCATCACGAGCCCGGCGCTCACCAGCAGGAATCCCACGATCATGGGGAAGCGGTAGCCCGTGCGACGCAGCGCGGCCACCGCGAGCCCTGCGACGCAGATCATGCCGATCGCACGGGCGGTGAGCAGCGTGCCGCTCTCGAGCGCGGGGATGCCGAAGCGCTCCTGCGCGTACAGCGGAACGAGGGCGCCGAAGCCGATCGCGGCGGCTCCGTAGAGGAAGTTGATGACGTTCATTACGCCGAAGCCGCGGCCGATGAGCAGGTGAAGGGAGATGAACGGATGTGGCGCGCGGCGGGTGTGCCGCACGAACAGCCATCCGAAGGCGACGGCCAGCAGCTCGGGTACCAGCACGCCGGGGGAGTACCATGCCGAGCCGTCGCCGAGCACCGCGATGCCGATCATCGCCGAGAGGATCGTCGCCGCCATGGTGGCGCTGCCCACGAGGTCGAGCCGGCCGCCGCGATGGCCGACCGCGGCCGGGAAGAAGATCGCGCCCAGGATCAGCAGGGCCATGCCGATCGGCACGTTGACGAGGAAGATGCCGCGCCACGACCAGTACGTGACGAACACCCCGCCGAGGATCGGCCCGACGACGCCCCCGATCGGGAAGATGCTCGTGAACATGCCGAGGGCGCGGTCGCGGTTGCGCCCGAAGTGGTCGGAGACGATGCCGCTCGCGGCCGGCATGATCGAGCCGCCGCCAAGGGCCTGCACCGCTCGCAATGCCACGAGCATCTGGATGTTCTGCGCGAGCCCGCACAGCAGCGAGGTCAGCGTGAACAGCACGATGGCCGCGAGGAACACGCGCTTGCGCCCGTACATGTCGCTGATGCGCCCGGCGAGCGGCATCACCAGCACCTGGCCCAGGGAGTAGATGGTGATCGTCCAGGCGCCCCACTGCACGCCGGCGTGCAATTCGCGCTGCAGCGAGGTGAGTGCCGTGGCCACCACTGTGCCGTCGACCGACACCATGAACAGCCCCATCGACACGATGGCGAAGATCAGCCCGCGCCGCGGCAGCGGCTCGTCGTCGGCCGAGTCGGCAGAGACCTGGGCGGATGCCGCGGTCCTCGCTGCCTGGGTCACCTGCCCAGGCTACCATTTAGTTGCCTCGTGCTAACTAACTTGCGACGCTGACCTCGACGGTGTGCCAGCCGGTGGCGCCGTCGGGCAGCACATCCGAGACGCCCGAGGTCTGCTGCTCGCCCTGGGCGTTCGTGGCGCGCACGCGCAGCTGGTGGTCGCCCGGCGTGGCATCCCACGACCAGCGCCACTGCACCCACGTGTCGACGCTCAGCTCGCGGGCGAGCTCAGCCTCGTGCCACGCGCCGTTGTCGACCTGCACCTCGACCTTCGAGATGCCGACGTGCTGCTGCCAGGCGACGCCGGCGACCCACTGCTGACCGGCCTTCAGCGTGCGGCCCGGCCGTGGCACGTCGATGCGCGAGGACTGCTTCACGGGCGCCTTCTCCGCCCAGCCCTGCGTCACCCAGTAGCCCTTGTAGTCGGCGAAGCGGGTCACCCTGAGATCGACGACCCACTTGGTCGCGGAGACGTAGCCGTACAGGCCGGGCACAACGAGCCGCGCCGGGAAGCCGCGCGCGAAGGGCAGCGGCTCATCGTCCATGCCGATCGCGAGCAGGGACGCGCGGTTCGGGTCGGTCATCGCCGACAGCGGCGTCGCCGCCGTATAGCCGTCGAAGCTCTCGGAGTAGACCATGTCGGCGTCGCCCGTGACGCCCGCCCGCTCGAGCAGCAGTCGCACGGGGTAGCCGAGCCACTTCGCCGTGCTGATGAGCGGGCCGCCGACCTCGTTCGAGACGCAGGCGAGCGTGATGTAGTGCTCCTCCATCGGCAGCTCGTTCAGCTCTTTCCAGCTCAGCGTGAACGGATGCTTCACCATGCCGTGCACGCGCAGCGACCACTGCTCGGGGTCGAGCTGGGGCACCACGAGCTCGACATCGGTGCGGTAGAACTGCGGCAGCGGCGTGATGAGCGGCGTGATGCCCGGCACATCGAGCGACGCAGCGGCGGGCACGGCAGGGGCGGATGCCGCGGGCCGCGGCAGCTGGAACACGGAGCGCGCGTTCGCGGCTGCGCTCGCCGTGCGCGTGACCAGCTGGCCGCCGATCGTCGCGAGCACCCCGACGGCGGCGGCCCCGCCCGCCCACCACAGGAAGGTGCGCCGCGAGGGCGAGGTCTGCGCGCGGGCCGGCACCGCCGCAGGCATCCGTCTCATCAAGAAGGCGAGCGCCCATGCGCCCACGATGCCCGTGATGGCGGAGGGCACCGCCGCGACCACCGTGGCGTCGGCACGGCTCAGCGACGCCGCCACTCCGACGGCGGCCCCCGCGAGGATGATCACGCGGCCGAGCCAGGGGCGCCGCGCTTCGAGGACTCCCGCGGCTGCGGCAAGCACGGCGACGACGACCGCGAGGATGATGAACAGGAACGCCTTGTCGCCGTGGCCGAAGACCCTGATGACGGCTTCCTTCATCGGCCCCGGGGTCAGATCGATCACTGCGGACCCGACGACGACGAACGGGCTGAACGCGCGCGCAACGATCGCGGCGGCGATGCCGCCCGCTCCGAGCCCGAGCAGCGCCGCGGCGAGACCGGCCGCGGCGGGTCGCCACCACGTCATACTGCCCACAGGCACACGCTACGTCCGAAGGCTTTCGATGCGCTGATATGATGACTTCATCAATTCATCAAGGTGAAGGCATTCGATGCAGCATCGCCCGTCACTCAGCGACGTCAAGTCCGACTTGTTCAAAGGGCTGGCGCACCCGCTGCGCATCCGAGTCCTCGAGCTGCTGAGCGAAGCCGACGACGGCCCGCTCGGCGAGGTCGCCGTCGCAGAGCTGCTCGCGCAGACCGGCCTCGAGGCGAGTCATCTCTCGCAGCACCTCTCCGTACTGCGGAAGTACGGGCTGGTCGAGAGCGAGCGGCGCGGCAGTCAGGTCTACTACCGGCTCGCGTTCGCCTCCGTCGCGGGCCTGCTCGATGCCGCGCGCGCCCTGCTGGGGGAGCTGCTCGAAGCGCGTGGGGACGAGCTCGCCCAGCAGCTCGACGCCCATCACGCGGGGGCACGATGACCACCGCCACGCAGCTGCGCTCACTGCTGCCCGGCCGGATCGACTACGCGCAGCTGCGGCACAGCTGGCGAGCCGACCTGCTCTCCGGGCTGACCGTCGGAATCGTCGCCCTGCCGCTCGCGCTGGGCTTCGGGGTGAGCTCCGGTGCCGGCGCAGAGGCAGGCCTAGTCACCGCGATCATCGCGGGCGTCGTCGCGGCGGTGTTCGGCGGCTCGAACGTGCAGGTCTCCGGCCCGACCGGCGCGATGGTGGTCGTGCTCGCGCCGATCGTGAAGGAGTACGGCACCGGGGCCCTCGGTGCGGTGTGCGTACTGGCGGGCATCCTCGTCGTCCTCGCCGGTGCGCTGCGCCTGGGCCGCGCCGTCGGCCTCATCCCGTGGCCGGTGATCGAGGGCTTCACCCTCGGCATCGCCGCAACGATCTTCCTGCAGCAGGTGCCGCAGGCGGTGGGCACCTCGAGTGCGGGCCTGTCGAGCAACGCCGCCGTCGCGGCGGCGCAGGCGATCGGCCGGGCACACCTCCCGACGGTGCTCTGGGCGCTCGCCGTCGTCGCCGCGACCGCCGCGATCATGCTGCTGGCGCCGAAGGTGATCCCCGCAGTGCCCGGGTCCATCGTCGCGATCGTCGTCGTGTCTCTGCTGGCGGTGCTGCTGCATCTTCCGGTGGTCGAGCTGGGTGCGCTGCCTGCCGGGCTTCCCGCCCCGCGCCTGCCCGCCTTCGACCTCGCGACGGTGTCGCATCTCACGCTGCCCGCCGTCACGGTCGCAGCGCTCGCGGCCATCGAGTCGCTGCTGTCGGCTCGCGTCGCCGCATCCATCTCGGACACGGGGCCCTACAACTCCGATCGCGAGCTCGTCGGCCAGGGGCTCGCGTCGATCGTCGCCGGCTTCTTCGGCGGTATGCCCGCCACCGGGGCGATCGCCAGGACCGCCGTGAACGTGCGCAGCGGCGCGCGCACCCGGGTCGCCGCGATCGTCCACGCCGTCGTGCTCCTCATCATTGTGCTCGTCGCCTCCCGGATCGTCGCGTCGATCCCGCTCGCGGCGCTGGGTGGCGTCCTCATGGTCACGGCGGTGCGCATGGTCTCGCTGCGCACGGTGCGCTCAGTGATCGGCTCGTCCCGCGCCGACGCCGTGGTCTTCTGCATCACCGCCGTCATCACCGTGAGCGTCGACCTGATCTACGCCGTCGGCGCGGGTATCGTCATCGCGGGTGTCGTCGCGCTGCGGCAGCTCGCCAGGTCGGCCGACGCGCATCGCGAGGGGCTTCCCGGTTCGGCGGTCGCCGGCGACGAGCGCATCGCCCTGTTCCGCATCGACGGGGCGCTCTTCTTCGGCGCGGCCGAGCGGGTGCTCGATGAGATCTCGGCGATCAGCGACGTCGACGTCGTGATCCTGCGACTGTCGCAGATCCGCTACCTCGACGCGACCGGTGCGCAGTTCCTGACCGAGCTCGTTCAGCGGCTCGAGCGGCGCGGCGTCACGGTGCTCGTCAAGGGCATCCAGGCGCAGCACCTCGGGCTCGCTGAGCGCGTTGGGGTGATCGGCGCGCTGCGCCATCACCGGCATCTGTTCGACGAACTCTTGCCGGCCGTGGAGCACGCGCGCAGCCACGTCGCGCGCGCGATCGCGGCACCCTAGGGCGAGGTCTTCGTCGCGGCCCCTGCGGGCGCCTCCGCGGCTTCGTCGAGCTGCTTGTAGACGACCCGCTCGTGATACGTGTAGCGCAGCAGGAAGCCGATCACGAGCAGCACGGCCTGGGTCACCACCGTGTGGTTGTGCAGGTGCAGCAGCTCGACGGCGCCGAACAGCACGAAGGTGCGCACCGCGGACTCGACCGCGTTGAACCCGGCGGAATGCCCGAAACGCGACCACAGCCGCCGGGCGCCGGCGCGCAGGTCGTGGTACAGGAAGTGCTCCTGCGCGATGAAGTTGCCGATGATCGTGATGACGGCCGCGGCGATGGCGGCCTCGATGTAGGTCCAGCCGACCTGCTGCAGGGCCCCCATGATGACGAGGTTGGCGATGCCGCCGATGAATCCGATGAGCGCGAAGCCGGGCATCCGCCCGATCCGCAGCTCGACGATCTGCCGCGTGAGGCGCCCGACCTGCTTGATGTCGGCCTTCGACTCGCCGCCGCCGCGCGGCGCGAGGGTCGCGGGCACCTCGGCGACGTTCATCTGCTTGCGGCAGAGGATCTCGAGCAGGATCTTGAAGCCGCGCGGCTTGAGCACGTCGAGGTCGATCGCGTCGAGGCGCACCGCGAAAAAACCCGACATGGGGTCGGTCGACTTCGCGAGCTTGCGCGGGAAGAGCAGCTTGGCGATGCCGTTGCCGAAGTGCGAGAAGAACACGCGCACCCCGTCGGAGAGCCCCTCGGCCGATCCGCCCTCGACAAAACGCGAGCCCGCCACCAGGTTCACGCTGCCGTCCGCCTCGCCGGCGAGCGCCGTGTCGATCAGCCGGGGCAGCATCTCGGGCGGGTGCTGCAGGTCGCCGTCCATCACGACCGCCCAGCGGCCGTTCGCCACCCGGAAGCCCTCGAGCACGGCGCCGCCCAGTCCGTCGACGGGCACCTCGCGGTGGATCAGCCGCACCGGGATCGCGTGCCGGGCGGCGACCTCGCGGATCACCTCCGGAGTGTCGTCGGTCGAGTCGTCGACGAAGACGATCTCGACGGAGCGCTGCCCGACGGCGGCCTGCGTACGAGTGACAAGTTCATCGACGTTCAACGATTCGTTGAAGGTCGGCACGATGATGGTGACGTCCATGATTGCTGAATAGACGTTATCCCGCACTGCACTGAGAATGCGCACAGGGGAGGCTGCAGATGACCAATGACCCAGAGGCGCTCACCCTGCCCGACGGCCGCGAGCTGCGCTATTTCGACACGGGCCCCACCGCCGAGCGGGTGCTGGTGTGGCACTCCGGCACGCCGCACACCGGGCGCATCATCGCCCCCGTGCAGGCCGCGGCGCCCGGCGCGCGCATCATCTCGGTCGCGCGGCCCGGCTTCGGCGGCTCGACGCGGCTGGTCGGGCGGAGCGTGGCGGATGCCGCGCGCGATGTGCTCGCCGTGCTCGACCGGCTCGGCGTCGGCGAGTTCGCGACCGTCGGCTCATCGGGCGGCGGCCCCCACGCGCTCGCCCTCGCGGCGCTCGCCGGCCCGCGCGCCCTCGGCGTGGCGACCTTCGCCTCGGTCGCGCCGTACTACGCCGACGACGCGGGCTGGTTCGACGGCATGGCCGATCCGCGGGCGCTGCGCGCCGCCACCAATGGACTCTCGGCGCGTGCCGCCTATCAGGAGACCGCCGAGTTCGATCCCGCCGTGTTCGGCGCGGCCGACTGGGCGGCGCTCGACGGCGACTGGGCAGAGCTCGGGCAGGACGCCGGCGCCGCGGCCGAGCAGGCCGACGGCGGTGAGATCGACGACGACTGCGCGTTCGTCACGGGCTGGGGCGTCGATCTCGCGGGCATCCGCTCGCCCGTCCTGATCGTGCAGGGCGAGCAGGATCGCATGGTGCCGGCCGGGCACGCGACCCGTCTGCTGCGCGCCCTGCCGGATGCCACGTCATGGTGGCTCGCGGAGGATGGCCACGTCTCGGCGCTGCGTGCGCTGCCGCGCGCGATCGAGTGGCTGCGCGAGCACGGCCTGTAGCCTGGCGGGGTGGGGTATCTGGTTTACGGAGCAGACGCGGAGTACGAGATCGACGACCGTGCGCTCGCGCATCTCAAGATCGCGATCGTCGCGAAGCTGCGGCTGCAGGAGTCGTTCCTGCTGAACTGGACCATCCCCGCGGGGCAGGGTTCCGGGCGCGTCAGCCTCTGGGTCTCGCCCGCCGTTCCCCTGCAGTTCCGCTTCTCGGGCAGCAAGCCGCCCGAGCTCAACCGAGTCTGGATCGACGCGATGTCGCGCTCGTCGCACGGCGTGCGCGGCATGGTGCTCATGGGCGAGCAGGAGGCGGGCGAGTACCTCAAGGCCGCCGGCTCGCCCAGCGCTATCTAGGCCTGCTCTGACCGGCGTCAGACGCGCCGTGGCAGGGTGAGCGCGATCGCGCCGGCCAGGACCGCGAGCCCGCCGATCAGCAGCGCGGCGGCCGGCCACCCGCCGCCCACGAAGGCGAAGCCGCCGAGCCAGCCGAACAGGCTCGACCCCGCGTAGTACGCGAGGTTGTACAGCGCCGCCGCCTGGCCGCGGCCGAATGCGGCGTCGTGGCCCGTCCAGCCCGAGGCGATCGCGTGTGCGCCGAAGAAGCCGGCCGTGGCGACGACGAGTCCGACGAGCACCACCCAGAGCACGTCGACGAGCGTGATCGCGACCCCCGCCGCCATCACCGCGACGGACCCCAGCAGAACGGCCCTGCGGCCGAGCCGGGTCGCCAGGGCGCCCGCCTGCGCGGAGGACCAGGTGCCCGCGAGATAGGCGAGGAAGACGAGCGCGATGAGCGAGGCGGGGAGGGAGAACGGATGCCGCTCCAGCCGGAATCCGAGGTAGTTGTACATCGCGACGAAGCCGCCCATCAGCAGGAACGCCTGCGCGTAGAGCGCGAGCTGCCGGGGTGAGCGCAGGTGCACCGCGAGAGTGCGGCCCAGGCCGGCATCCGTCGCCCCCGTCCGCATCAGCCGAGGCGCGTGTGTCGGGCGCGGCGCCAGTGCGATGAACCCCGCCGTCGCGCACGCGCAGATGGCGATGACGACGAGCACGCCGGTGCGCCACCCGGCGAGGTCGGCGAGCGGCCCCGCGACGATGCGCCCGAGCAGGCCGCCGATCGTGGTGCCGGCGACGTAGGTTCCGGCGGCGCGGGCGCTGTGCGCGGCCGAGATCTCCTCGCTGAGGTACGCGATCGCGAGCGCGGGGACCCCGCCGAGGAAGAGCCCCTCGAGGACGCGGCCGGCGAGGAAGAGCGGGAAGGCCGGCGTGAGCGGGGCCAGCACGCCGAGCACGGTCGCCGCGACCAGGGCAATGGACATGGCGCGGGCGCGGCCGATGCGGTCGCCCGCGAGAGACCACGGGATCACCCCGATCGCGAGGCCGACCGTCGCCGCAGAGATGGACAGCGCCGACGCCGTGGCGTCGACGCGGAACGACCGAGCGATGAGTGGCAGCACCGCCTGCGGGGCGTACAGCTGGGCGAAGGTGGCGATGCCGGCGAGGAACAGCGCGCCCAGCATCCGTCGATATCCGCGGCTGCCGCGCTCGAAACCCGCCATCGGATTCCAGCGTAATCAGCCCGCGGCGGGGGAGTGTCCGCTCTGCCCATCGTGCGGCGCATGCGCCTCCAAGAACTCGTACACCGCCACGCGGTCGACACCCGTGAAGGTGCCGGTCGGCATCGCGGCGAGCAGCGAGGAGTTGAGGCGCGCGCTCGGCCAGGCGTTGTCGCTCCAGCGGGCGGCGAGCGCCGCGTCCGGCGTGCGGCAGCAGGCGGGGTCGGGGCAGGTCGAGGTGAGCCGCACGGTCGTGTCGCGGCCGCGGAACCACTTCGAGTCGGCGAACCGGGTGCCGACCGACACCGAGAAGTCGCCGTTCGCCGCCGATTCGATCTTCGAGGTGCACCAGTACGAGCCGACCGGCTTGTCGGTGTACTGGTGGTACGGCGAGAGCCGGTCGTCGCGCTCGAACACCTGGCGCGCGCTCCAGTAGCGGCACACCTGCTGGCCCTCGACGGAGCCCAGGGCATCCGTCGGGAAGAGCACGTCGTCGTTCTCGTACGCCTTCGAGATCGCACCGGAGGAGTGCACCTTGATGAAGTGCACCGGGATGCCGAGGTGCTCGGTGGCGAGGTTCGTGAAGCGGTGGGCGGCCGTCTCGTACGAGACCGCGAAGGCGTCGCGCAGGTCCTCGACCGAGAGCTCGCGCGCCTTCTTCGCGCTCTGGAGGAACTCGACGGCGCTGTCCTCCGGCACGAGCAGCGCCCCCGCCAGGTAGTTCGTCTCGACGCGCTGCCGCAGCAGCTCGCCGTAGTCCTTCGGCTCGGGGCGGCCGAGCACGTGGGCGGCGAGCGCCTGCAGCAGCGCCGTGCGCGGGTCGGTGCCCGACTGCTTGATCGGCAGGTAGATGCGGCCGTGCTCGCGGTCCGTGACACTGCGCGTCGACGCGGGCAGGTCGTGCACGTAGTGCAGCGAGAAACCGAGGTGCGTCGCGAGCTCGCCCGCCGCGCGCTGCGAGAGCGGGCCGCCGCGGTGGCCGATCGCGGTGAGCAGCTCGCGGGCCGCCTGCTCGAGCACCGGGTAGTAGTTGTTCCTGGCCCGCTGCTCGCGCCTCAGCTCCGTGTTCGCGCGCCGCGCCTCCTCGGGGGTCGCCGCCCGCTCGGTGTGCAGCCGCTCCAGCTCGCCGTGCAGCGCGAGGATCGTCTCGATCGCCTCGTCGGACAGGCTCTTCCGCAGCGGCAGCGGGGCGAGCCCGAGCGAGGCGAACAGCGGCCCGCGCTGCGCCCGTTCGAGCGCGATCTCGAGGCCGGCGCGCTTCGACGGCGGCTCGCTCGACAGCAGCGCGTCGACCTCGACGCCGAGCGCCTCGGCGAGCCGGTTCACCTCGCTGAGCTTGAGCTCGCGGCGGCCGTTCTCGATGACGGAGAGCTGACTCGGCGCGCGGTCGATCGCCGAGGCGAGCGACTCGAGGGTGAGGCCGCGCTCGCCGCGGAGCTGGCGGATGCGGCGGCCGATCGTAAGCGAGTCCATGTCATTCATCATGAGCGCCGCTGCGGCATCCGTCAGCCTTCTGATCGGTAGAAAAAACGCAGAATTTCTGCAAATGGATTCCTTCACGGGCGGTTTTCCGCGGGTGATGGTGGTTCCAGGCATCAAAACCGAGTCGAAGGAGACGACATGTTCAATGGCATCCGACCTGGCGACCAGACCCAGACCGCGATCGACCTCGAGGCGGAGTGGGCCACAGATCCGCGCTGGTCCAACACCACCCGCGACTACACCGCGGAGGACGTCATCGCGCTGCGCGGCCCCGTCCGCGAGGACGCGACGCTCGCCCGCCGCGGCGCCGAGCGCCTCTGGGAGCTCATCCAGAAGAGCGGCGAGGACCCGTCGTACTGGGTCGCCGCCCTCGGCGCCCTCACGGGCAATCAGGCCGTGCAGCAGGTCAAGGCCGGCCTCGACGCCATCTACCTCTCGGGCTGGCAGGTCGCGGCCGACGCGAACCTCGCGGGCCAGACCTACCCCGATCAGAGCCTCTACCCCGCGAACTCGGTGCCCGCCGTCGTGCGCCGTATCAACAACGCGCTGCTGCGCTCGGCGCAGATCGAGTTCAGCGAGACAGGGCAGGCGAGCCGCGAGTGGACCGTGCCGATCGTCGCGGATGCCGAGGCCGGCTTCGGCGGGCCGCTGAACGCCTACGAGCTGATGCAGGCGATGATCCAGGCGGGTGCAGGGGGAGTGCACTGGGAGGACCAGCTCGCGAGCGAGAAGAAGTGCGGCCACATGGGCGGCAAGGTGCTCGTGCCGACGTCGCAGCACATCCGCACCCTGAACGCGGCGCGGCTCGCGGCGGACGTCGCGGGAGTGCCGTCGGTCATCATCGCGCGCACGGATGCCCTGGCGGCGACGCTGCTCACGAGCGACGTCGACGAGCGGGATCGCGAGTTCCTCACGGGCGAGCGCACCGCGGAGGGCTTCTACGAGGTCGAGAACGGCATCCGCCCCGTCATCGGCCGCGGCCTCGCCTACGCGCCCTACGCCGACCTGCTCTGGGTCGAGTCGAGCAAGCCCGACCTCGAGCTCGCGCGCACCTTCGCCGAGGCGATCCACGACATCTACCCCGAGCAGCAGCTCGCCTACAACTGCTCGCCGAGCTTCAACTGGCGCGCGCACCTCGACGACGACCAGATCGCGTCGTTCCAGCGCGAGCTGTCGGCGATGGGCTACGCGTTCCAGTTCATCACCCTCGCCGGCTTCCACGCCCTGAACCACTCGATGTTCGACCTCGCGCACGGCTACAAGGACCGCCAGATGTCGGCCTACGTCGAGCTGCAGGAGGCGGAGTTCGCCTCAGAGGCGCGCGGCTACACCGCCACCAAGCACCAGGCCGAAGTGGGCACCGGCTACTTCGACCGCATCGCGACGGCGCTCAACCCGACCGCCTCGACCCTCGCTCTCGTCGGCTCCACCGAGTCAGAGCAGTTCCACTGAACCGCCCCGAATGAACAGGGAGCACATCATGACCAAGCACATGGAATTCGCCGGTGAGCCCGCCCCGCGGCAGGAGGAGATCCTGACGCCGGAGGCGCTCGCCTTCCTCGCCCAGCTGCACAGCGTGTTCGCGGGGCGCCGCTCCGAGCGGATCCGCGAGCGCCGCATCCGCGTCGACGACATCGGCCGCGGCATCGACCCCGAGTTCCCGCCGGAGACACGGCGGATTCGCGAGGACACGAGCTGGCGCGTCGCCGGCGCAGGCCCCGGGCTGGAGGACCGCCGGGTCGAGATCACCGGACCAGCATCCGATCGCAAGATGACCGTCAACGCGCTCAATTCGGGCGCCAAGGTGTGGCTCGCCGACGCCGAGGACGCGTCGTCGCCCACCTGGGCCAACGTGATCGCCGTGCAGACGAACCTGTTCGACGCGATCCGCCGGCAGGTCGACTTCACGAGCCCGGAGGGGAAGGAGTATCGGCTCGGCGAGACGACGCCGACGATCGTGTTCCGGCCGCGCGGCTGGCACCTCAAGGAGAACCACCTGAAGTACGTCGACGGTCCGGGCACCGCCGCCCCGGCATCCGCCTCGCTCGTCGACTTCGGGCTCTACATGTTCCACAACGCGCACGAGCTGATCGCACGCGGCACCGGGCCGTACCTGTACCTGCCGAAGATCGAGAACCGCTTCGAGGCCAGGCTGTGGGACGACGTGTTCACCTTCACCGAGAACGCGCTGGGGCTCGAGCACGGCACCATTCGCGCGACCGTGCTGATCGAGACGATCACGGCGGCGTTCGAGCTCGACGAGATCCTGTACGAGCTGCGCGAGCACTGCTCCGGCCTCAACGCCGGCCGCTGGGACTACATCTTCAGCGTCATCAAGAACTTCCGCGACCGCGGCCCCGCCTTCGTGCTGCCCGACCGCGCGCAGGTCACGATGACGGTGCCGTTCATGCGGGCGTACACCGAGCTGCTCGTCGCCACCTGCCACAAGCGGGGTGCATATGCCATCGGCGGCATGAGCGCCTTCATCCCCAACCGGCGGGACCCGGAGGCGAACGCGCGGGCGTTCGAGCAGGTCTCGAACGACAAAGGCCGGGAGGCCGACGACGGCTTCGACGGCTCCTGGGTCGCGCACCCCGACCTCGTGCCGGTGGCGCGCGCCCAGTTCGACCGGGTGCTCGGCGACAGGCCGAACCAGCTCGACCGGTTGCGCGAGGACGTGCACGTCGAGGCATCCCAGCTCATCGACCTGCGGATTCCTGGTAGCACGGTCACCGACGCAGGAGTGCGCACCAACGTGTCCGTCGGGCTGCGCTACATCGAGAGCTGGCTGCGCGGCAACGGCGCCGCCGCGATCGACAACCTCATGGAGGACGCGGCGACGGCCGAGATCAGCCGTTCGCAGCTGTGGCAGTGGATCCGCCAGGGCGTCGTGACCGCCGAGGGGACGCCCGTGACGGCGGAGCTCGTCGAGAGCGTGCTCGACGACGTGCTCGCCGAGCTGCCGGCCTTCGAGGGCGACCGCTACCTCGACGCGGCGCGCGTGTTCGCCGACGTGACACTCGGCTCCGAGTTCCCGCTGTTCCTCACGACGGGGGCATACGCGGACTACCTGTCGGAGGACCTCCGCTCGGCATCCGTCAAGGTCGCCGCGTGAGCACGGCCGCTACGCCGTCTTCATCACGTTGCCGGTGAAGCTCCTGACCCGCTGCAGCAGATCGGCCCCACGACGGGCGATCAGCTGCGGCGGGTTCAGGTGCGGCGGCTGCCGGCGGATCAGCAGCGAGCACGCCAGGTCCTCGCAGATGTAGGTCCCGAGGGTGTCGCCGTTGCGGCCGGCCTCGCCGGCGCGCGGCGTCGAGAACAGGCGCACCTGCGTCGCGGGCTGCGGCGAGTGGCAGAACGAGCACATCGCGGCGATGCCGGCGCGCATCGAGCCGCTCGCGGCGCGCACCACGATGCCGACAGGGCGCTCCTCGCTCTGGTCCCAGTGCACGAGGTAGCCGAGCTGCGCCGCCTGCCCGTCGCGCCAGCCGAGGAACTCGCGGTCATTCCAGATGGTCTCGTGCAGTCCCGGCATGGGCAGGCGCTCGAGTTGATCTTCTGTCGCGTTCACGAACGCGCTGCGGATGTCTTCCTCGGTCAGAGGCCTCATGATGTGCCAGCCTAACCACATGGCTGACATTGCAGAGGGCACCAGGGATGCCGCACCCGCGCGCCTCAACGTCGAACTCAACGCCCTCAACCCCATTCCGGAGTCGGAGCGCAGGGGGCGCCCCGCGAGCCTGTTCTGGCCCTGGTTCGGCGCGAACGTCTCGGTGCTCGGGCTGAGCTACGGCGCCTTCCTGCTCGGCTTCGGCGTCTCGTTCTGGCAGGCGACGATCGTCGGCATCCTCGGCATCGTCGTCTCCTTCTTGTTCTGCGGCTTCATCTCGCTGGCGGGCAAGCGCGGCTCGGCGCCGACGATGGTGCTCTCGCGCGCGGCCTTCGGCATCGACGGCAACCGTCTCTCGGCCGTGCTGTCGTGGGTGCTCACCGTGGGGTGGGAGACGATCCTCGTCGCGACGGCGGTGTTCTCGACGAGCGAGGTGTTCAAGCTGCTCGGCTGGGGTGGCGGCACGGCTACCGAGGTCGTGGCACTGGTCGTCGTCGTGCTGCTCGTCATCGCCGCCGGCGTCTACGGCTTCGACTTGATCATGCGCCTGCAGGTGTGGATCACGGTCATCACCGGCGTGCTCACGATCGTCTACTTCGTGCTCGTGCTGCCGCACATCGACCTGCGTGCCGTCGCAGCGCTTCCCTCGGGCAGCGCCGCTGCCGTCATCGGCGGTTTCGTGTTCATGATGACGGGCTTCGGCCTCGGCTGGGTGAATGCGGCGGCGGACTACTCGCGGTACCTGCCGCGGAGGGCATCCGGCCCCGGCATCGTGTTCTGGACCACCTTCGGCGGCGCGCTCGCCCCCGTCGTGCTGCTGGTGTTCGGCGTGCTGCTGGCCGGCTCGTCGCCCAAGCTCAACGAGGCCGTCGGCGCATACTCGGTCGGCGGGCTCGCGACCATCGCGCCGACCTGGTTCTTGATCCCGTTCCTCATCGTCGCCGCGCTCGGTCTGATCGGCGGTGCGGCGCTCGACATCTATTCGTCGGGGCTCGCGCTGCTCGCGGTCGGCGTGCGCATCCCCCGCTACGCCGCCGCCCTCGTCGACGGCGTCATCATGACGCTCGGCGCGATCTACATCGTCTTCTTCGCGCAGGACTTCAGCGGCCCGTTCCAGAACTTCCTGATCACCCTCGGCGTGCCGATCGCCGCGTGGGCGGGGGTGATGCTCGCCGACATCCTGCTGCGTCGCCGTGACTACGCGCAGAACGAGCTCTACCTTCCTCGCGGCCGCTACGGCCGCGTGAACTGGGTCGCGATCGGACTCGTCGTCGTCGGCACGGCGGTCGGCTGGGGCCTCGTCGTCACCTTCCCCTGGATGGGCTACCTGCTCGGCGGCGCCAAGGGCACGTGGGGCGGCGCCAACCTCGGCGTGCTCGCTGCCCTGGTGATCGGATTCGTGGGCACCATTGCGAACCCGCGCCGGGTCGCGAAGCAAGAGGCACGCTGATGCGAACGGATGCCTGGCTCGTCGTCGTCGACATGCAGAACGTCTTCGCGCAGGGCTCGCCGTGGGCGTCACCCGACTACGCGACCGCGAGTGCGGGCATCCGCCGCCTCCTGCCCGCCTTCGGCCACCGCGTCGTGTTCACGCGCTACGTCGCACCGGCCGAGCCGCGCGGTGCCTGGGTGCCGTATTTCGAGCAGTGGCCCTTCGCGCTCGTGCCTCCGACCGACGCGCTCTATGCCTTCACGCCCGAGATCGAGGGGCTCGCGGTGGGGCGCCCGGTCGTCACGCGCGAAACCTTCGGCAAGTGGGGCCTCGAGCTGAAGGCGGCCCTGAACGGCGCCGACGAGATCGTGCTCACCGGCGTCTCGACGGACTGCTGCGTGATCTCGACCGCGCTGCCCGCGGCCGACGACGGGGTGCACGTGATTGTGCCGACGGATGCCTGCGCCGGGGCATCCGCCGCCGATCACCAGCGGGCGCTCGACGCGATGGCGCTCTATGCGCCGCTGATCGAGCTGACCGACGTCGACGCCCTTCTCGGCTGAGCCATCAGCCACGGCTTCAGCCAGCCGGTGACGAGCGGCAGCACGAACGGCACCATGATCGGGCAGAGCACGGCCGTCGAGATGAGGCAGCGCAGCCAGATCGGCAGCAGCCCGAAGCTCGGCCACAGCCACGAGATCACGTAGGTGAACGCGGTGTTCACGGGGAAGAAGCCGCACCAGATCGCGATCGTCTGCTTCCACGGCGGGGGAGCGGCGGGAGCGGTGAGCGCGAGCGCGCCGGTCCCGTCCTGCGGCGCGTCGAACCAGCCCTCGATGCCGGTGCGGCGCTCCGTGCGCTGGTGGGTGACGAGTTCGCGGCCCCGCTCGAGCCACTCGGCGCGCTCGGCCGAGTTCTCCCATGCGTCGAGCCGCGCGCGGTCGGCGAAGCGGTAGAGCATGTGCCAGTCCTCGCCGTCGGCGGTGCCGCGCACCCAGCCGGAGCCGAGGAATCCGTCATAGCGGTTGGCGAGGTTGACGCCGGCCTGGACCCAGCGCGTCGCCTCGGGGATCTTCTCGGGCTTGACGAGCCGGGTGATGCTGACGGTGATGGGCAGGGAATCGGCATGGAGCTCTTTTGGAGACATGGATTGAGCCTAGGCTCGGCTCGTGGACTTCCGGATCTTCATCGAGCCCCAGCAGGGCGCTACTTATGAGACTCAGCTCGCCGTCGCGCAGAAGGGGGAGGCGCTCGGCTACGACGCGCTGTTCCGCAGCGACCACTTCCTCGCGATGGCCGGCGACGGGCTGCCCGGCCCGACCGACTCGTGGGTGACGCTCGGCGCCATCGCGCGCGAGACCTCCCGCATCCGCCTCGGCACGCTGGTCACCTCTGCGACCTTCCGCCACCCCGGCCTGCTCGCCGTGCAGGTCGCGCAGGTCGACGACATGTCCGGCGGCCGCGTCGAGCTGGGCCTCGGCGCCGGCTGGTTCCAGCGCGAGCACGAGGCCTACGGCGTGCCGTTCCCCGCCAAGAAGTTCGGCCCGTTCGAGGAGCAGCTGGCGGTCATCACCGGCCTGTGGGGCACGCCGGTCGGTGAGCGGTTCTCGTTCTCGGGGGAGCACTACACGATCGTCGACTCGCCCGCCCTGCCGAAGCCCGTGCAGAGCCCCGTGCCGATCATCATCGGCGGCAGCGGGGCTGCGAAGACCCCGGCGCTCGCGGTGAAGTACGCCGCCGAGTACAACACCAACTTCACGGCGGATGCCGCGCTGAAGACCAACGTCGAGCGCGTGCGCGCCACCGCTGAAGCCGCGGGGCGCGACCCCGAGTCGCTGGTCTACTCGGTCGCGCGCACACTCGCCGTGGGGACGACCGAGGCCGAGGCATCCGCTCTCGCACAGCGCGTCGGCCGCGACCCGAAGGAGCTCGCGGAGTCCGGCTGGTACGGCAGCCCGCAGCAGCTCGTCGACCAGATCGGCCGCCTCACGGAGTTCGGCATCAGCCGCGTCTACCTCCAGCTCTGGGACATCAGGGAGCTCGAGCAGCTCGACCTCGTCGCGAGCGAGGTCATGCCGCACTTCGCGTGATCAGAGACCGACGTCGCACACGGGCGAAGATTCCTGACGACACGCCGCCTTCATCGCGATAAGACGGTCTACGAGCCAAGGATCTCCGCCTGTGTGCGCGGCAGGCGTCACATCGAAACCGAGGATTGGCCCATGGGCGTTGCTGACACACTCTCTGACCTTCTGCGGAAGGTTCGCGCCGAGCCAAGTGTCCTCGGAGTTTTGCTCACAGGGTCGCAAGCCCGAGATGGGATGGCGACGGCGCATTCCGACGTGGACGTTCTGGTGGTCACGGAGGACCCGGGCCGGGTTTCCCTCCTGCGAACAGGCGGCGTCGATATCGGCGTGTACACCAAGGAGCAGGTTGCGGCCCCGGCCCTGCCGTGGACGGATTTCGAGAGCTGGTACAACCGCTATGCGTTCGCGCACGCGCAGATCCTCTTTGATCGCAGCCAGGGAGAGCTTGAGGAGTGGGTGCACGGTCAGGCCACGTTGAGCCCAGACGAAGCGATAAGGGTCGCCGAGGATCAGCTTGACGGGTACCTGAACCTCGCGGTTCGCGCGGCGAAAAGCGACCGCGATCGACGCCCGTGGGCGGCATTGATGGATGCCAGCGAGAGCCTCGCATTCGGGCTGACTGCGGCCTTTGCATTGGAGGCCCGCATCCGGCCGTTCAACAAGTGCCTCGCCTGGGAACTCGAGAGGTTTCCGCTCATCGCCGGCACCAGCGAGTATCCGTTGAACCTGTTCGAGGCGGTTGCACGCGGCGACCTCTCCGCCAGCGCGGAACTCGGCCGTCGACTTGTCGGTCATGCGCGCTCACGCGGGCACGACCATGTGGTCAGCTCCTGGGGTGAAGATCTCCGCATCCTGGTTCCGAGTACGCGCGGCTAGGGCACGGAACGCACGATCTGGCACATCTGGTTGGCGCTGAGGGGTGACCAATCGTGCGTCGGGTGACAAATCGTGCGGCGCGCGGAGGCGCCTCACTCGGCGACGAGCTCTGCCGTCTGCAGGCGGGTGGCGTCCTCGGAGGGCGGCGCGCCGAACATGCGCTTGTACTCCCGGCTGAACTGCGAGAGGGACTGGTAGCCGACGGCGTGGCCGACGCGCGCGACGTCGCCGGGCACCGCGAGCAGCGAGAGGCGGGCCTGCTGCAGGCGCAGCGTCTTCTGATACTGCAGGGGACTCATCGAGGTGACCGCGCGGAAGTAGCGGTTGAGTGACGAGACGCTCAGCCCGACGAGGGCGGCGAGCTCGTCGGCGCGCAGCGGCGCGTCGAGGTTCGCGCGCAGCCAGGCAACCGCCTTGCCGACGAGGCTGAGCCGGGAATCCGGCAGCCCGAACTGGCGCACGAGCGCGCCCTGCGGGCCGGTGAGAAGCCGCCAATGGATCTCCCGCTTGATGCCCGCCGCGAGAACCCGGTAGTCGAGCGGTCGGTCCGCGAGCCGCAACAGCCGCTCGATCGCGCCGAGCAGCTCGTCGTCGGCGTCGCTCACGGCGAGGCCGGGCAGTTCGGCCTCCGCTCGCACGCGCGGGTCGGTGCCCTGCGCCTCGAGCAGCAGCGAGGAAATGAGCTCCGGCTGCAGCGGCATGCCGAGGGCGACGAACGGATGCCCGACCGAGGCCTCCACGATCTGGGAGGACAGCGGCAGATCCACCGTGACGATCAGGAACTGGCCAGCACGGTAGTCGTAGACCCGCTCGCCCAGCGAGGAGCGCTTCGCCCCGCCCAGCACGAGGGCGAGGTTCGCGCGGCTGATGCCGCCGAGCGGTTGGGTCGGCGTGGTGGTGCGGAACAGCGACATGCCGTCGACCCACGTCGGCGTCGCGGGCTGCGCGGCGCGAGCGGCGACGAGTTCGCGCAGGCTCTCGAGTGCCGTCATGGTTCGAGTGAAGCACGCGGATGCCTGCTTTGGGCGCTCTTGAGCGGATCAGGCAAGAGGCTGCGCCGATCGGTCTAGGGTGGCGAGGCGGCTCGGCGGAGGCTGAACGCATGACCGAATTGACTGACGCCGCGTTGACGAACTACACCACCCTGGGCCGTTCCGGCCTGCACCTCAGCCCGGCGACGCTGGGCACGATGACCTTCGGCGAGGACAACGGCTGGGGCGCCTCGGTCGAGGCATCCCTCGCGATGCTCGACCGCTACGTCGACGCCGGCGGGAACTCCATCGACACGGCGAACATCTACACGAACGGGCACAGTGAGGCGATCGTCGGCCAGTGGCTCGACGCGCACCGCGCCCACCGCGACCGGCTCGTCGTCGGCACCAAGTTCTTCGCCAATCTGCACACCGGTGACCCGAACGGCGGCGGTGCGAGCCGGAAGGCGATCATGCACCAGCTCGAGGACTCGCTGCGCCGTCTGCGCACGGACTACGTCGACCTCTACTGGCTGCACAATTTCGACACGACGACCCCGCGCGAGGAGACGCTGCGCGCTCTCGACGACCTCGTGACGGCGGGGAAGGTCAGGTACCTAGGATTCTCCGATGTGCCGGCCTGGTCGACGGCGGCCGCCGCGATCACGGCGCAGTTCCGCGGCTGGGCACCGATCGTCGGGCTGCAGCTCGAGTACTCCCTGCTCGAGCGCACGCCCGAGGCCGAGCTGCTTCCGATGGCTCGCGACCTCGGCATGGGCGCGCTCGCCTGGGGGCCGCTCAAGAGCGGGTGGCTGAGCGGCAAGTTCTCGTCGGCGACCGCCGGACAGCGGGTCGACACGGCCCGCGGCGATCTCGTCGGGGCGCCGCGTGCCGGGGACTACGTGGTGATCGACGCGCTGAACGAGGTCGCGGCCGACTTGGGACGCAGCGCCGCCGAGGTCGCGCTGGCCTGGGTGCGCGACAGCGCGGGCATCACCTCGACGCTGCTCGGCGCCCGCACGATGCACCAGCTCGAGGCGAACCTCGCCTCGTTCTCGTTCGAGCTGCCGGCCGATGCGCGGCGCGCTCTGGATGAGGCATCCGCACCCCACCTCCCGTTCCCGATCGAGAACAACCGCCACCTCGCGCCGGTGCTGCAGTACAACGGCGCGACGGTCGACGGCGTCGCGCACCCGCGCTTCCCGATGCTGGAGCAGAGCGCGACCCGCTACTGAGCCTCTGGGTAGGGGCGGCGCGCCGCCCGCGTCAGCTGTCGAAGCCGAGGCCGACCGCGTCGAGCGTGCGCAGCAGCAGGTTGCGGCGCCCCTCGTGGTGGTCGGCGCGGTCCATCGCCCACTTCGTGGCCGCGATGCCGGCCGCGGCGAACGGCTCAGGCGGGAACGGCAGCGGCTTGCGGCGCACCATCTCGAGCTCGGTGCGCTCGGTGGTGAGGCCCGCGAGCCGGTCGAGCAGCACCTCCGCGGCGAAGTGCGTCGCGCCGACGCCGAGGCCGGTGAACCCGGCGGCGCTCACGACCCGACCGCCGAGATCGAGGCCGAAGAACGCGCAGAACTGGCTCGAGGTATCGATCGCCCCCGCCCAGCGATGCGTGAACCGCAGCCCCTCGAGCTGCGGGAACGTCGTGAAGAAGTGCGAGGCGAGGGTGCGGAAGGTCTCGGTGCGGTCCTCGTACGAGGCGCGCACCTCGCGGCCGAAGTGGTAGACGGCGTCGTAGCCGCCGAACAGCACCCGGTTGTCGGCGGTGAGCCGGTAGTAGTGGAACTGGTTCGCGAGGTCCGCCATGCCCTCGCGCCCCTGCCAGCCGATCGAAGCGAGCTGCGCTGCAGACAGCGGCTCGGTCATGAGCACATAGTCGTACACCGGCACGGTGTAGAGCCGGTAGCGCTTCAGCAGCGACGGGAACGCATTCGTCGCGAGCACCACGTGCGCGGCGCGCACCCCGGCCCGCGCCGTCGTGAGCGTGACCGCCCCGTTTTCCTCGGAGAGGCCGTTGACCTGCGAGTTCTCGAACACCTCGACACCGAGTTCGGCCGCAGCCCGGGCGAGCTCCTTCGCGAGCCGGGCGGGGTGCACGAGCGCCGTGTCGTGGTGGTAGCGCCCGCCGAGATAGGTGGGGGAGCCGACCTTCCCCTGCACGGCGGCCCGATCGAGGAATCCGTCTTTGTCCGGCTCGAGCCACTCGAGCTGGTGCTCCTCCAGCGCGACGTCGATCGATCCGTTGTGCTCCCACTGGCAGTCGAGGCCGAGCTCGGCGACCTGCCGCTCCATCGTGGCGAGGTTCTCGAGGCCGAGGCGGGTGAGCGTCTCCATCTCGGCGGGCCAGCGGCTCTCGCCGTTGCCCTCGCCGTGGGTCAGGCTCGCCTCGACGAATCCGCCGTTGCGCCCCGAGGCCGCCCAGCCGATGGTCTGGCCCTCGAGCAGCACGACGCGCGCGTCGGGGTTGCGCTGCTTCGCCATGATGGCCGACCACAGGCCGAGATAACCGCCGCCGACGACGGCGAGGTCGACGTCGAGCCACGCGGACAGCGCCGGGTAAGCGGCGGCGTCGCCCGCATCATCGAGCCAGAACACCCGGTGTTCGGTGCGCTCGAGGGCGTGCGCAATCACGGCCGGTTCGGGGGCCTGACGCTCGAAGACGATGTCGTTTCCGCGCCCGAACAATGGATTCCGCATGCCTCACGACACTATTTGTCACGATTCCGTTGTCAAGTTCGGCTTCCCGTATTGGAACCGAAACAATCGCATGATTAGGATGCCGTCACCATGACGACAACCGACGCAGCTGCCGCCCCCGCCGCGGCGCAGTCCGCCATCACGCTCGACGGTGTCAGCCGGCGCTTCGGCGATGCCGTCGCGGTCGAGCGCATCGATCTGGAACTCGCGGCGGGCGAGTTCTTCGCCCTGCTGGGGCCATCCGGCTGCGGCAAGACCACGACCCTGCGCATGATCGGCGGCTTCGAGCTGCCGACGACAGGCCGCATCCGCCTCGAGGGCAAAGACGTCACCCTGCTGCCGCCGCACCGACGCGACGTCAACACGGTGTTCCAGAGCTACGCGCTGTTCCCGCACCTGACCGTGCTCGACAACGTCACCTTCGGCCTGCGCCGCAAGGGCGTGGCGAAGGCCGACGCCGAGAAACGGGCACTCGAGTACCTCGACCTCGTCGGCCTCTCCGGTTTCGGCACGCGCCGCCCGCTGCAGCTCTCCGGCGGCCAGCAGCAGCGCGTCGCCCTCGCCCGCGCGCTCGTCAACCACCCCAAGGTGCTGCTGCTCGACGAGCCGATGGGCGCGCTCGACGCGAAGATCCGCAAGAGCATGCAGCTCGAGCTGAAACGCATCCAGCGCGAGGTCGGCATCACCTTCCTCTACGTCACGCACGACCAGGGCGAGGCCATGTCGATGGCCGACCGCCTGGCCGTCATGAACAAGGGACTGATCGAGGACATGGGCGCGCCGCACCGTGTCTACGACCGGCCGGCGACCCAGTTCGTGGCCGAATTCCTCGGCACGTGCAACGTGCTTCCGGTGACGACGGATGCCTCAGGCGCCCGCCTCCCCGACGGCAACGCCGTCTCGGTCGCGGGGGCGAGCACTCCGACGGGGGCCGGCTGGAAGGTCGGCATCCGCCCCGAGAAGCTCGAGCTCACGCCCCTGCCCGCCGGTGCCGCCACCGCGGGCGGCCCGAACCGCACGACCGCCACCGTCACCGACGTGACCTTCCTCGGCGCGAGCACCGAGGCGACCCTTCAGGCACCGTGGGGAACCGTGCTGCACGCGTTCAAGCAGAACATCGGCACCGAGACCACGATCCGCCCGGGCGACACGGTCGAGGTGTCGTGGGATGCCACGCAGAGCTTCTTCCTTCCCCCGTCAGACCCCGCAAACCCGAATCCGGCCCCAGACGCCGAGCCCGAAGCACAGGAGGTGGCCGCATGACCGGCAGCCCGATCGACCCCTCGAAGAGCCCCGCGCTGATGCGCGGCCTCACCCAATCGCGCATGAGCCGCCGAGCGCTGCTGCGCGGCGCGGGCATGGGCGCCGGAGCCATCGCGCTGAGCTCGCTGCTCGCGGCATGCGGCATCCAGGGCACGCAGAAAGCCGGCGGGTCGACGGGCGGCGCCGTCACCGACTGGACCAAGTACTGGGCCGACCACAAGAAGACCGGCACGCTGAACTTCGCCAACTGGCCGCTCTACATCGACCAGGACGACAGCGGCAAGAGCGCCTCGCTCGCGGCCTTCACCAAGAAGACCGGCATCAAGGTCAACTACAAAGAGGTCATCCAGGACAACCCGTCCTTCTACGCCAAGATCTCGCCGCTGCTCAAGGGCGACCAGTCGATCGGCTACGACCTCATGGTCATCACGAACGGGTGGGAGTTCACCGAACTGCTGAACAACGGCTGGCTCGTGCAGCTCGACCAGACGAAGATCCCGAACTTCAAGGCCAACGCCGATCGCACCGTGCTGTCGCCCGCCTATGACCCGGGTGCGGCGCACTCCATGGTGTGGCAGACGGGCTTCACGGGCCTCGCATACAACGAGAAGCTCACCGGCGGGCCGATCACGAGCTTCGCCGATCTCGCCGACCCGAAGTTCAAGGGCAAGATCGGCATGTTCTCCGACACGAGCGAGCTCGGCAACGCCGCCCTGCTCGCGGTCGGCGTCGAGCCGACGAACGCCACGCAGGCGGACTTCCAGAAGGCGCGGGACTGGCTCGAGAAGGTCAAGCCGAACATCGCCAAGTTCTACGACCAGGGATACACGGATGCCCTGCAGAACGGCGACATCTGGATCAGCCAGGCCTGGTCGGGCGACATCTACCAGGTGCAGGCCGGCGGCCACGAGGAGATCAAGTACGTGACGCCGAAGGAGGGGCAGATGATGTGGCACGACAACATGTGCATCCCCATCACGGCCGAGCACCCCGTCGACGCCCTCACCTGGATGGACTACTACTACCAGCCCGACGTCGCGGGGGTCATCGAGGACTACGTCAACTACGTCTGCCCCGTTCCCGCCGCGAAGGACTACATCCTGAACACGATCAAGGACCCCGACGTGGCGAACAGCCCGCTGGTGTTCCCGTCGACGGAGGAGCTCGGCCAGTCGCACGAGTTCTACGTCTACAAGGGCCGCTCGGACTACGACAAGTGGCAGGACGTGTTCAACCCGATCGTCCAGTCGTGACCGCCCGATGACCGCCGTCGACACCTCCGCGATGACGCTGCCGCCCGCCCCGGTGCGCGGCCGCCGCTTCGCGCGCTATGCGACGCCGTACCTGCTCGGCGGGGTCGGTTCGCTGTGGCTGATCGTGCTGTTCCTCATCCCGCTGATCAGCCAGCTGCTCGTCTCGCTCATGACGGGGAACATCGACCAGGGCTACCAGCTCACCTGGAACTGGAGTGTCTACCGCGACATCTTCGTCGGCGCCGACGTCAACTATCTGCTGTTCCTCGGGCGGTCTCTGCTGTTCGGCGCCACGGCGACGATCATCACGATCGTCGTCGCGTACCCCGTCGCGTATTTCCTCGCGTTCCGGGCGAGCGCGCGGTGGAAGAACGGCCTGCTGCTGCTCATCATGCTGTCGTTCTTCGTCTCGTTCATCATCCGCACGAACATGTGGGTGTTCCTGCTCGGCGGGCAGGGCCCCGTGCTCTCGTTCCTGCGGAACCTGCACCTCGTCGGCGCAGACGCGCATGTGCTCGGCACGGCGGGCGCAGTGATCGGCGGCATGGCCTACAACGATCTCGCCTTCATGGTGCTGCCGATCTACGTCGCGCTCGAGCGCATCGACCCGCGGCTGTTCGAGGCTGCGCAGGACCTCTATGGCAACCAGCGGGCCGTGTTCTTCCGGACGACGCTGCCCCTGTCGCGCTCGGGCATCTTCGCGGGCATCCTGCTCGTCTTCATCGACACCGTCGGCGACCCGGTCAACCCGTCCCTGCTCGGCGGGCAGTCGACCTACACGCTCGGCCAGGCGATCCAGAACGTCTACCTGACCCAGCAGGAGTACAACGTGGCGGCGGCGCTGTCGACGATCATGATGATCGCGCTCGGCATCATCCTGTTCGCGTATGCCCGGGTGTTCGGCACCGACAACATCGAGGACCTCGTATGACCGCCGCGAACCAGCTCGTGAGCGAGCTGCCCCTGAACCCGCGAGCGCGCCGCCGCCCGCTGCTGCCGATCATCTACTGGGTGGTCGTCGCGATCACGCTCGTGCCGATCGCGGTCATGGTGGTCTACAGCTTCAATACGGCGCCGAACCACCGCATCACCTACGTGTGGCACGGCTTCACGCTGAACTACTACGCGCACCTCGCCGACCTGTCGGGGCTGTGGCAGGCGTTCGTGCTGTCGATCGTCATCGCGATCGCCTCCGGCCTCATCTCGGTCATCGTCGGCACTCCGCTGGCGCTCGCGCTCGAGCGGCACCGGTTCTGGGGCAAGCGGCTGCTCACCGGCATCCTGTTCGTCGACATCGCCGCCCCCTCGATCGTGGTGGGCGCCGCCGCGCTGTCGTTCTTCCTGTCGATCGGGCTGCACACGGGTGTCACGACGATCCTGCTCGTGCACGTCACCTTCAACATCGCCTACGTCGTCGTGACGCTGCGCGCCCGGCTCTCCGGCGTCGGCACGGCGCTCGAGCAGGCCGCCGCCGACCTCGGCGCGTCGCCCGTGAACGCGTTCTTCCGCATCACGCTGCCGATCATGATGCCCGGCATCGTGGCATCCTTCATGCTCGCGCTCGCCATGTCGATCGACGACTACGTCATCACGTCATTCGTCGCGGGGTCCGCGACCACGTTCCCGCTGTTCGTCTACGGCGTGAAGACGGGCCTGCCGCCGCAGGTGCTGTGCATGGGCACGATCATCTTCGCGGTCGGGCTGCTGCTCGCGCTGCTGAACGGCGCGCTCAACCGGCGGCGCCCCGTCGGCTGAGCTGCCCATTGCGCAGCTCCTCGACGAGCTCGGGCTGCGAGCGCAGGTAGCGCACGCCTGACTGCGTTCCCCAGAAGTACAGGGCCGCGGACAGCGCGGCGACGACGACCGAGTCCCACGGCTCGGCGATCAGCTTCAGACCGCCGTAGTCGCCGATGAACGACATGCCGTACATCACCGCGAGGTAGGCGACGAGCCACACGCCGCCCTTCACCTCGCCCCAGCCGTGCCGCTGCGTGGCATAGGTGACGGCGTACCAGATGAGGCCGACCGCCACGATCGGCATGGTGAGCAGCAGCTCGGACCACGGCACCCAGTAGATGACCAGCCCGCTCACGATGAACGCGAACGGTGCGATGACGATCATGCCGGGAATCCGATCGGCCGCGTCCGCGATCCTGGCGCGCCGGAACGCGACGAGCGAGACCGAGCCGATCGAGAAGGTGAAGGCGATCAGCGTTCCCGTGACGCCGATGATCTGATGCCAGCTCGGCAGCGGCAGCAGAAACAGGATGCCGACCACGAAGTTCACGAGCAGTGCGCGCCGCGGCACGCCGGAGCCCTGGTGCACCTTCGACAGCCAGCCGGGGAAGAAGCGGTTCTTCGACAGCCCGAAGACGTTGCGGGCGTTGGAGGCGGTGAACACGATCCCCGAGCCGGAAGGGGAGATCATCGAGTCGGCGATCAGGATCCAGTACAGCCACGTCATGCCGAGCAGCATCGCGAGCTGCGCGAACGGCGAGTCGAAGTTCACGCCGCTCCAGCCGTGGCCGAGCAGATGCTGCGGCACACCGAAGATGAACGCGATCTGCAGCAGCAGATACAGCACGATCGCGGCGAGGATCGTCGTGACGAGGGAGGCCGGGATGTTGCGGCGCGGGTTCTTCACCTCGCCCGACAGCTCGACGATGTTGCGGAATCCCGTGTACGCGAACACCATGCCGGCCGTCGCGATCGTGCCGAGCGCGGCGCCGATGCCGTACGGCGCGAAGCCGCCGCCCGCGGCGAAGTTGTGCGGGCCGCCGGCGTGGCCGTTGCCGGTGAAGCCGCTCGCGATGAGCATCACGATCGTGAGCACCGGGATGAAGATCTTCACCGAGGTGACGATGTTGTTGCTGCGCGCGAAGAACTGCACGCCGAAGTAGTTGACGACGACGAACACGGCCATCAGGCCGACGGCGATGAGGATGCCGAGGAAAGTCAGCTGGCTGTGCCGGAACAGGCCGGGGATGTACGAGCTCGCGTACTGCACCACGCCGGCCGCCTCGGTCGGCGGGTTCGCGACGTAGGTCACCCACATGCTCCAGCCGACGATGCTCGCCGCGAACCGGCCGTTCGAATACAGGGGGTAGCGCACCAGGCCGCCGGACTCCGGGTGCACCATGCCCAGCTCGGCGAAGACGAGGGCGACCGCGAGCATCACGGCGCCGCCGATCACCCAGGCGATCAGCGCAGAGGGGCCGGCGGTCTGCGCCGCGTACATCGCCGAGAACAGCCACCCCGAGCCGATGACGCTGCCGATGCCGGTCGCCACGAGCGACCAGTAGCCGAGTCGCTGCTTGAGATGGCTGTCTTCCGTCTGGACGGATTCCCGTACCGCACTCGCCGTTTCCATGCCGAGGCGGTACCCGCCCCGCTAGCGCCGGATTCGCTCGAGCACTTCGTCGTGCAGCACGCCGTTGCTGGCGAGCGCCGAGCCGTGCCACGGTCCGGGCTCGCCGTTCGCGCTCGTGAACCGCCCACCCGCCTCTTCGACGAGGAGGGCGAGCGGGGCCACGTCGTAGGCCTTCACGCCGAACTCGCCGACCATGTCGATGAGCCCTTCGGCGAGCAGTGTGTAGGACCACAGATCGCCGTAGGCGCGGTCGCGCCAGACGTCGTTCAATAGGGCGAGCAGCTGGTCGAGGTAGCCCGCGTCACGCCATTGGTGGATCGATTGAAAGCTGACGGATGCCTCGTCGAGGCGGCTCGTCGCCGAGACGTGCAGCCGCTCGGGTTCGCTGCCCCGGCCGCTGCGCTTCCAGGCGCCCTCGCCCTTCGCCGCCCACCAGCGCTGGCCTCCCAGGGCCGGCATGCTTGCGACCCCGGCGACGACCTCGCCGTCGACCGCGAGGGCGATGAGGGTGCCCCACAGTGGCACCCCGCGCAGATAGTTGGCGGTGCCGTCGATCGGGTCGATGATCCACTGCCGGTTCGAGTCGCCCTCGACGCCGTACTCCTCGCCGAAGATCGCATCACCCGGCCGCTCGGCCGCGATGAGCTCGCGGATCGCGCGCTCGACCGCCTGATCGGCATCCGTCACGTGCGTGCGATCCGCCTTGGTCGCGATGCGCAGGTCGTTGGCGCGGAATCGTGCGGAGGAGATGGCGTCGGCCGCGTCGGCCAATCGGTGGGCGAAGTCGAGGTCGGCGGTCACCCTGCCAGGGTATCGGCCATCAGCTCGGCCAGCGCGAGGGCGTCGTACGGCGCGCGACCGTCGGCGTCGTTGTCGAAATAGACGTAGGCGTCGCGGGCGGTCGCGCGGCCGCCGCGGGTCGCGAGATCGCGGATGACGGATGCCCACTGCGCGAGCTCCTTGGCGGAGTAGCCGCCGTGGTAGAGCTCGTGCGGACCGTGCAGCCGGACGTAGACCAGGCCGGCTGTGGCATCCGTTGCCGCGTCCATGAAAAGCGTCGGCCATTCGCCCGCTCCGTCGGAAGCGGCCAGTGCGATGCGGTGCCTGTTCATGATCTGCGCACACCGTGGGTCGGCGAAGCTGTCGTGCCGCGGCTCGATGGCGTGCTGCAGCCGTTTGCCGTCCCGGCTGCGGGGGAGCGCGGCGCAGAACGTCTCGAGATGGTCGGGGTCGAAGCGGCGTCGGGCCGGGAACTGCCACAGGATCGGTCCGAGGCGGTCGCCGAGGCGCGTCACTCCGGACGCGAAGAAGCGCTCGAGCGCGGCCTGCAGCTTGTCGGGACCGACCATGTGCGTGATGTACCGGCCGCCCTTGACCGCGAAGCGGAAGCCGGGCGGGGTCTGCTCGCGCCAGTTGTCGTAGGACTCGGGGCGCTGCAGCGAATAGAAGGATCCATTGAGCTCGAGCGAGTTGACCTGGCGCGAGAGATATTCGAGCTCGCGGCGCTGGACGAGCCCTTTCGGATAGAAATCACCGCGCCAGGACGCGTAGCGCCAGCCCGAGGTGCCGATGAACAGCCGTCCGCCGGTGGTGCTGTCGCGCAGGGGAGTCTCGATTTTGGCCCGCCTTTCCGGTTTGCTAAGGTTGATGTTCGTGCGGTTCCCCGGTTCGGGGGAATTCACAGTGTTGAAAAACACACTGCGCCTCTAGCTCAATCGGCAGAGCAACTGACTCTTAATCAGTGGGTTCAGGGTTCAAGTCCCTGGGGGCGCACTCAACACCGGCGCTGATCCATTCGAGATCGGCGCCGGTTTCGTTTACCCACCGCACGACCTGCGAGAACGACGGTTCGGTATGCCCGTTCTCCCAGCTGCTTATCGTGGCGATTCGCACGTTCAGCAGCTGCGCCATGTGTGTCTGATCGAGGCCGGCCAGGGTGCGTGCCGCCTTGAGTCGCGCCGGCAGCGACTTCGTGACGTTGTCGAGGAGTGTCATGGCTCCAAAGTATCGCCATTCACTTACGGATTTCCAGACACGCCGTGCGGAATGTCGGAACTTTGGGGAATTTGCGGATGAAGTGAAGCCGCTTACGCAAAAGCGTATGTGAGTTTCGAGTGAAGGTCACCGTGAGCCTCAACGCATTCATCTGGGCAGCCAGCCTGCCAATGGACGTAGCTCCATCCTCCGCCTACCGCGTGCTGATCAAGCTCGCCGACCACGCCGACCAATGGGGAAAGAGTGCGTGGCGCGACAATGCACAGCTCGCCGTCGAGCTCGGCACGAGCAAGCGCACCATCGAACGCGCGATCCGCGATCTCAAAGTGCTTGGCCTGATCAAGCCCGGCGATCAGCGTCTCGTTGACCATATCCGTCCTGATCGGCGCCCGACGGTCTACGACCTCAACCTGCAGTTCGCACGCGTCGAGACGGTTGCGCAGCAGCTTCCGGTCCCTGTGGATAAGTCCGCGAGCGGGCCGACAGATTTGTCGCTGAGCGGGCCGACAGATTTGTCGCTGAGCGGGCCGACAGATTTGTCGCGGGCCGACGAAACCAGGTCGAGCGGGCCGACAACTGTTGTCGCTCATAGAACCGTACAAGAACCAGTTAACTCACCTTCCAGAGGTAACCACACGACGCGCGATCGCGAGGCTGTGGACAGCTGGCCCTACGTCGAGCACATCGGCGACATGAGCAACCGCGTCTGCCGCGACCTGCCCGACCCCGTCAACCCGCACTACTGCACCCTCGGCCACCTGCTCAAAGGCCACGCGCTCAGCAAGGAGCCCATCGAGTACACCGTGCGCCTCGAGGCGTGGGAGCACCGACGCGACGACGAGAACAACGCCGAGCGCGCAGCACGACGAGCGGCCCGCGCATGAGCCCCGACGAGATCACCACGCCCGCCGGCGCGCTCGTCGCCCTCGGCATCGCCGCCGCGCTGTGGCTCACGTGGGTCGTCATTATCTACCGCGAGCAGAGGAAGCGGCGGTGAGTGCCGTGTTCGCTGCCGCCGTCCAGCGCTGGAAGCAGCTGCGCATGCAGTTCGAGGACCTCCGCATCGCGGCCTACGTGCGAGCCCTCGAGGAGTGCAACGGCCAGCTGCTCAACGCTCGCGGCGTCAAGGCCGGCGTCGACGCCTTCGACCTGTTCATCGGCAACGACGCACGCGCCTACGCCTACGCCAGCCCCGAGCTCATCAACCACTGGCTCGTCTACCCGCGCCCAAAGTTCAGCGACTTCGAGCGCCAGATGCTCGAGGTGCACGAGTGAACCGCGGGCCGGGCGCGGTCGAGCTCGTGACGCCGGCGCCGCGATGGGGTGGGCGCAAGGCACAGGAGTACGTGCAGCTCACGCTGCAGACGTACGGCACCGTGTGCTGGCTGTGCGGTCTGCCGGGAGCGACGAGCGCGGACCACGTCATCCCTCGATCGAAGGGCGGCGCGGTCTACAACCTCGACAACCTCGGCCCGGCGCACGAGCGATGCAACGAGAGCCGAGGCAACCGGCCGGCCGACACATATCAGCTGATCGAGGACGGGCTCGCATGGTTCTCCGTCGCATGAGCGTTCGACTCTCGACGTCGCCCGGTTTTTTGAGGCTCGGATGCCGGACACCCGCGCGCAGCCTTGTCCATTTTTTTACAGCCCAGCCAGGAAAAAAGAAGTTCGAACGGAATGGAGATGAACGATGACGAGTGCATCCGAAAACGCCACGTTCGACTTCGAGCTTGAGCCGCCGCCTGTGCAGCCGGCCATCCCCGGCGGACTCGCCGACGCGCTCGAGCGGACCATCACGGCGCTCGAGGAGCGCGGCTATCTCGGCGCCTCGACGGCCGCTCTCGTCGAGAACGCCCGGGCGCTCGCGCAGCGCCTCGACCACATCGGCGGCGGACCCAAGCAGGCTTACGCGGCGGCATCGCTGCACAGCGAGTACCTCAAGGCGCTCGACGCGCTGCCGAAGCCTGCAGGCGACAACGTCGCCGGCGGCACCGACCCGCTCGCCGCGCTGCTGCGCCACGGCGTCGACGGGGAGGCGCTGTGAGCCGCTGGACGCACGCGCCGGCCCCGCGCTTCGCCACCCGCCGCGACCCCGACTTCCAGAGTGAAGGCGCCGCGATCGCGCGCGTCGCCGCGATGCTCGGCAAGCCGCTCATGCCCTGGCAGCGCCTCGTGGTCGACGTCGCGACCGAGCGCGACGACGCCGGCCGCTACCGGTACCCGAAGGTGCTCGTAACCGTGCCGAGGCAGTCGGGCAAGACGACGCTCATGCTGCCGCTGAACCTCCACCGCATCATCGACCGGCCCGGCATCCTCGCTCTGTTCAGCGCGCAGACCGGCAAGGAGGCCGCCGATCGCATGCTCGAGATGCAGCTGCTGCTGCGCAACTCTCCGCTCATGCGCGCCTACCGCGACCGTTTCGAGCTCAAGCGCGGCGCCGGCAAAGTGTCGATCACGTACCACGGCCGCGACGCCGACGGGAACGAGCTGCCCGAGTCGCGCATGCAGATGTTCTCGACGCCCGACAACGTCCACGGCACGCACCCGCACCTTGTGTCCCTAGACGAGATCTGGAAGCACAGCGAGCTCGCCGGCATCGAGCTCGCCGGCGCGATCACGCCCGCGCAGGCCACCCTCGACGGCGACTCGCAGTGGTGGAACGTCTCGACGATGGGCACCGCGAACAGCGCCTACATGAATGGCCTGATCGAGGACGGCCGCGCCGGCGCGCCCGGCCTCGCGTACTTCGAGTGGTCGCTGCCTGACGGGCTCGACGCCTACGACCCGGCGAGCTGGGACTTCCATCCGGCCCTCGGCAACACGATCACGATCGACTTCCTCGAGCACGAGGCATCCGCCGGCCTCGGCCTCAAGCAGCCCGGCGAGTGGATGCGCGCGTTCATGAACCGGCTGACGATCGCCGAAGACCCCGTGATCGACCCGGCTGACGTCGAGGCGACCGAAGCCGAGCCCGCCGAGGTGCCCAGCCGCCGCAAGCTCACCGTCGTCTACGAGGTTGCGCCCGGCTCGGAATCGGCTTGGGTCGGCGCGGTCTGGCGCGACTCGACCGGCAAGGCGTGCGTGCGCACACTGCACGCCGCGCCCGGCATCGCATGGCTGCAGCCGCTGCTCACCTCGATCAGCTCGCAGTGGATGCCGGCGCAGATCGCCTGCGACGACGGCGGCGAGAACCGGCACGTTACCGCCGATCTCGAGCGCGCCGGCGTCGAGGTGACGACGGTCGGCTACCGCGACTACTCGACGAGCTGCGCCGGCCTGCTCTCGCTCTTCCGCAGCCACGAGCTCGCGCACGACGGCAGCCGCTCGATCGTCGACGCAGCTGCCCGCCTCGTGCTCGACACCGCCGGCACCGACGGCATCAAGTTCAGCCGCAAGCGCTCGCCCGGATCGGTCGCCGGCCTCATCGGCACGGCCGTCGGCATCTGGGCGCACGACCACCAAGACAAGCCCATCGGCGCCCCCGTTATCAGGTTCTAGGAGACCCCATGATCAAGCTCGACTCGACCCAGATCAGCACCGTCGTGCTGTGCACGGAGTGCCCGTGGTGGCACGGATTCGCGGACACGAAAGACGAAGGCTGGAAGGTCGGCGCACGCCACGAGCAGGCCATCCACGGCCGCATGGGCAACACCGGCAGCACCACGCGAGTGCAGCGATTCCGCCAGCGACGCGCCGAGAAGCGCAACTGATTTTCGGGTGTAACGGTCGCTCCGCATGGTTGAAAACGTGGGAGCAGTCACCAGCATCGCCGATCGACTCGGCTACGGCCTCGCCGCTCGCGCCGTGGCGCTCGGCGATGCTGGCCCCGCCATTCAGGACGCCGCCGACCTCGCATCGCCGTGGTCGCCCGACCCGCTCGGCGAGCTCACCTTCGAGAACCTCTTCCACTCCATCGCCCCGTTCGTGCACGTCAGCCGGCAGCGGGCGCTCAAGATCTCGACCGTCGCGAAGGCGCAGCAGTATATCGCCATGATCGGCCGGATGCCGCTGCGCGCCCGCATGGTCGCCGATGGCACGCTCGCCCCGCTGCAGCCGAGCCTCCTGCGCCAGCCCGAGCGCGGCCGGCCGCGCTCGCTCACCCTCACCTGGACCGCCGACGCGCTGCTCTTCCACCCGGCCACCTGGTGGATCGTCCGCGAGCGGGACTTCTACCAGTGGCCCACCTTCGTCGAGTGGGTGCCGCAGCACGAGGCACAGCTCGACTCCGACGGCCGCCTCGTCCGGGCGTTCGGCCAGCGGGTCGACGCACGCGACATCATCGAGTTCACGGCCCCCGACGGCGGGCTGCTGTCGCACGCCAACGAGTCCCTCAAGCGGATGATCATCCTGCAGCGCGCCGTCGCCCGCGCCGAGGCCAACCCGGTTCCCTCGATCGACCTCCACAACGACGGCGACGCGCTCGACGACGACCAGATCGACAAGCTCATCGATCGGTGGACGCAGGCCCGCGCCGAAGGCAAGGGCGTCGGCTACACCTCCAAGGCCATCACCGCCAAGGTGCTCGGCCAGGCCGCAGAGCAGCTGCTCATCGACGGCCGCAAGCAACTCGACCTCGAGATCACCCGGCACACCGGATTCCCCGCATGGGCGCTCGACGTCGAGGTGAACGCCGGCGGCAGCCTCACCTACAGCAACCCGGCAAGTCGCTGGCGCGACCTGCTCAACGTCGGCATGGACCCGATCATGACCGCGATCGCCGACCGCCTCGGCATGCCCGACGTCACACCCGGCACGCAGTACGTCGAGTTCGACACCGACCGCTTCACCCGCGACGACATGAAGACCCGCTTCGAGGCGTACAAGGTCGGCATCGACGGCGGATTCATCACCACGGACCAGATCAAGCAATGGGAGGGCTGGGCATGAACCGGCACCAGATCGAGAGGCTGCACCGCCTCGGCCTCATCGGCGACGTCCAGTACACCGCCGCGCTCGCGCAGATCGGCGGCAACGGCGAAGCACCCCGCCCGCGCCTGAACGTGCGCAGCGCCTTCGCCGGCCGTCTCGCCGTCGATGACAGCTCGCGCACCATCAGCGGAACCGCGAGCGTCTACGGCGAGCTCATCCCGAGCCACTACATGGTTCTCGAGCCCGGCAGCCTGCAGACCCGGCAGCCGCTCACCCGCAACAAGATGCTCGTCGACCACGACCAGCGCCAGCCCGTCGGCTACGCCGCCTCCATCGACGAGGGAACGCTCGAGGTCACCTACGCGATCCCCGAGGGCGAGGACGGCGACAAGGCCCTCGCATCCGCGCAGGCCGGCCTCCGCGACGGGCTCTCCGTCGGATTCACCGCCACCGACTACTTCATCGACGAGGACTACAACATCCACGTCACCGCCGCCGACTGGTACGAGACCAGCCTCGTGGCCATCCCCGCCGTCGCCGATGCAGGCGTCACAAGCGTTGCGGCATCCGTCGCAGCCGCCACCAACACACAGGAGGAAACCCCCGTGAACCGCGCACAGCTGGCGGCAGCACTCGCCGCCGGCACCATCACCCAGGAACAGCACGACGCCGCCCTCGCGGCGCTCACGGCCATCGGCCCGGCCCCCGAGCCCGCCGCGCCGGCCACCCCAGAGCAGGCGCTCGCCGCCGGCCCCGACCAGCAGCCCGCCCCGCGCGGCAACCTGCACACCCGCAGCCGTGGCCACAACTTCCAGTCCGTCGTCATGGCCATCACGGACGCGGCACGGAACATGCGCCTGCGCAGCGTCGAGGACTTCAACCTCGCCATCGGCGAGTTCACCGGCGACTCCGACGCGGCCGACGCGTTCGGCCAGCCCGAGTGGCAGGGCGAGGTCATGCAGCTCGCGAACGTCGACCAGCCCTACGTCACCGCGATCGGCGCGCCCGGCACCATGAACGCGCTCAAGTCTAAGGGCTGGTCATGGGACGAGGAGCCCGACGTCGTCGACGCCGACCTCAGCTCGCTCGCCGAGATCGACAGCAACGACCCGACCACCAAGGCCTTCGAGTCCACCGGCTGGGCCGTCGCCGCCGTGCACCGCGTGGCGCGCTCGTTCGTCGACTTCGCGGACCCCGAGTTCACAAGCTCGTTCCTGCAGGCCCGCGCCCGGCAGTACGCCATCAAGTACAACGCCAAGGCGCGCGCCGCCGTGCAGGCAGCCGCCACGACCGTGCCCGCGTTCGCGGCCGGCTCCGACATTGTCTCCGTGCTCAAGGGCATCATCAAGCAGCCGCGCAGCATCGGCGGGAAGATCAACCGCATCTTCCTCGACGACACGCTCTGGGCCGAGCTCGAGGACCTGCCCGCCGGCCCGTCTGCCGAGCTGCCGCTGTGGCTGCAGAACGCCAACATCGTTCTCAACATCGCCGACGCGTCCGCCGAGTCGCAGGGCGGCCTCACGATCACGAACGAGTCGACCCTCGCCGCCGGCACCTACAACGCGTTCGACAACCGCGTGCTGACCCTCAAGGAGAAGCAGCTGCCCGGCATCCAGGCCGTCGCGGTCAGCGTCGGAGGCATCGACCTCGGATTCTACGGCTACGGACGCCTCGACCCGTTCGACCCGCGCGCCATCCTCAAGGGCTCGCGCGCCGCGTAACAGACCGGGCGCCGCCGTCGAGGGGTCGCGGCGGCGCCCACCACACCACAAGGAGAACCATGGCCACCTGGTACACGCAGCGCGGCGAGCTCGTCCCCGTGTGGCCCGACGCGCCCACCGGCGAGGACCTGACCGAAGTGCTGACCGCCGCTAAGGAGCAGTGCCTCGACTACCTCGGCGACCTCGCCCTCGACGAGGACGGCGAGCCGATCTCCGACATCTCCTACCGGTGGCGGCGGGCGCAGCTCCTGCAGGCCCGCTCGCTCGTCAACTTCCAGAGCGCCGGCGACGGCGACGTGCTCGGCGGCGGCACCCAGACCGTGCGCGTCTACCCGATGGACGCCACGATCCGCAACCTGCTCGTGCCCCGCCGCCTCACCCCCGGAGTCGGATGATGCCAGACCCGATCACGCAACTCGTCACCGCCCTGCGAGGCGTCCTGCCGCAGCCGACCGACGACCCACAGACGCCCGACGAGCTCGGCGGCTACGAGGTCCGCGGCTACGTCAACGCACTGCCCGGCCCGATCCGCCCCGACCTCGACGCGCTGCTCATGGTCGACGCGCCGACCTACACCCCGGCCGTCGTCGGCGGCGCCGGCTACATGCTCAGCTTCCCCGTCCACATCCTCGTCCCCGAGACGAACCCGGCCGACGTCGCCCAGGCCTTCGCCGACGCGCTCGACATCATCCTCGACGCGCTCGCCCCGATCCCCGGCCTGACTTGGACGCAGATCGCGCCCGACCAGTTCGACGACGCCCACCCGTCCAACGTCCTCACCATCGTCGCCGTTGGCGGCATCGACACCACGATCAACTAGGAGAGCCACCATGGCGAACACCGTCGCGCCGCTGCAGATGAAGGCGCAGAAGAACCTCATCGTCCGCATCCCCGTCGACCCGGCCGCGCCCGCCGGCGACACCAAGGACTACCAGAAGCACGTCTCGTCGATGTCGATCACCGACAACGACCCGACCACCATCAGCTGGAAGGGCGGCACAGACGACGCGCGCGTGACCGACAACGTACCGCCAGACGTGCCTGCCCAGTGCGTCATGAACGTCGCGCAGGACACCGACAACCCCGATTCACTCTGGCGCTTCATGCGCGCGCACAAGGGCGAGCAGGTCACCGTCATCTACAAGCCCAACGCCGCCGGCACGTTCGGCACCAAGGCGACGATCATCCTCAAGGCCCCTGCCCTCGGCGGCCCGACCAACCAGTACAACGAGGCGACCGTCACGATGGACTGCCTCGAGTACGAGGACTTCGACGACGCCGACGGCGACGGCAACCCCGACGACGAGCCCGAGGCGTAGCACGTGCTGAGCGTCCGCGGATCACGCGAGCTGCAGGCTGTGCTGCTCGCGCTCCGCGGCGCCCAGCGCGAGGTCCGCAACGACATCAACAAGACCGCCCGCCAGAAGGCCCGCCCCATGTGGACCGAGGCGCTCGCAGCGCACATCGAGAACGTGCACGACGAGCCGATGATCGTCCGCGGCGCATCCGTCGCCGTCGGCGTACGGCAGGTGCGACTCAAGGCGGCGCAATCCCGCAAGCCGCTGCGCGGCGGCCTCGACCCCGCCACCAACTGGGCCGCCGACGAGTTCGGCACGCGCAACCGCCAGAAGACCTACACCCGCACCAGCACACGAGGAAGGAGATACGAGGTGACCGCATGGGTTGGCCGCTCCCTCCCCGGCCGGCAGAAGCACGGCCGCGTCGCCATGGCCGCCGCCTCAATCGTCGGAACCAAAATCGTCGGCCTGTGGGTGCGCGTCGTCGTCGACACCTTCCGCGCTGCGGCGCAGGACGACAGGAGCTGAGATGGCACGCGGCATCCAGATCGACTTCCTCGCCGAGGTCAACGCCTTCCTCAAGGGCGCCGACCGTGTCGGCACCACGCTCGACGACGTCGGCGACAGCCTCGACGACGTCGTGCACGACAGTCAGCGCGCCGCGCAGAAACAGGGCGACGCCTTCCAAGACTCAGCCAAGGAGATCAAGGCGAGCAACGACCGGCTCGAGCAGTCGTTCGCCGACCTCGCCCGCGCCAGCGAGGACACCTCGAAACGCGGCAGCAACTCAAGCCGCAGCTGGTCGAACGACACCGACGAGGCGACCAGGAAGGCCGGCCAGTCGACCGAGGAATTCGCCAGCGAGGCGCGGCAGAACATCGGGGAGACGTTCAGCTCGTTCCGCGGCGACGTCACCGACTTCGCGCAGATCGCGCAGGACACCCTCGGCGGACTCGCGTCGAGCTTCGAGGGGCTGCCGGCCATCGCTGCCACGGCAGCCGGCGCCGCCGGTATCGGCCTCGTCATCAACGCCATCACGATCGCGCAGCAGAAAGCGCAGGCAACCCAGCAGGCAATCGGCCAGATGGCCGGCCAGCTGATCGAGCAGGGCTCGAGCCTGCAGAATGCGCAGATCGCTCAGACGCTGCAGGACATCTACTCGGGTCAATTCCAGCTCGCCGACGGCACGGCGAAGAACCTCAAGCAGATCAAGACCGAGGCGAAGGAGGCCGGCGTCTCCACCAAGACGCTCGCGCAGGCCTACGCCGGCATCCCCGACGCCGTCGAGAAGGTCCGCAGGTCCGTCGCTCAACAGTCCAAAGAACAAGCCAAGGCCAGCACCGACCAGAGCGACTTCCTCACCTCGCAGATCGGCTCCTACAACGCCATCGCCGGTGCAGCCGACCTCGCCGGGCAGAAAGTCCTCAAGAGCCTCAACGCGCAGCAGAGCGCCATCCAGGGTGCCAAGGACGCCTACGCCGACTACGCCGACACCAGCGCCAACGCGATCGCCGCGCAGCAGGCCGCCGTCGACGGCTACCAGTCCGCGCTTCAGGACGCCGCCAGCGACACGGACGACTTCTACAACCAGAGCACGAAAGCCTTCGACACCGCCGGCTACATCAAGCAGTGGACCGACCTCGCCAACGAGATCAAGAACGCCGCCGCCGACATCACCACCAGCGACCTCTCCGACTCGGCCAAGCAGTTCCTGCAGAACCAGGCACCCGAGGCGCAGGCCGAATTCATCAATGCCTACAAGAAGGCCAACCCCGTGCAGAAGGCCAGCCTGAACCAGATTTGGTCCGACATGGCCACCGGAAACGCCGCCACCTACGCGGCGCAGCTACAGAGCTCGATCCCGTCGACGATCGACGGCCCTTCCGTCCAGCTCGACACCACCGCCGCACAACGACAGCTCGCGGACCTCAGGGCGCAGGCCTCAAAGAAAGTGCAGCTCGACGTGATCGTCAACTCGCGCCGGGGGAGGGAAATCCAGTAATGACCACGATCACCGATGGCAGCACCACCGTCACCCCCGACCTCGTGCTGCAGGTCACGAGTTCACAGGACGGCGGCTCGATCGTGCACGACATCATCGGCGGCGGCACCGTGATGACGCAGCGCCCCGCCCTGGCCCGCACGGGCACACTCACCCTGTTTTTTCTCACCGAAGAGCAGGCGGAAGCGTGCCGCGCCCTGCACGCGACTGGCGCGCAGCTGCAGTACGACGAGCCCGAGCACCCCTCGCGCGCACTCAGCTACACAGCGACGAGCATCGGACCGGCGCTCGACGACGCGACCCGCAAGCGCTGGACTGTCGACGTCGGATTCCGCGAGGTGACCGGATGACGCCAGCACGAATCCGCACCGACGAGCAGATCACCGCGCAGCTCGTCGCGGGCGAGGGTACCTATCCGCTCAAGCTCAAGGGCGGAACCGCGAAGCTCGACAGCAGCTGGTCGCCATACGGTCAAGCCGACCTCACGATCGCCATGCCCGACGCCGAGACCTGGGCCGCGCTCGATCCTCGCACCGACGTTGCGCCTCGCCTGCAGCTGCACCATCAGGTTGACGGGGCGCAGCGTGACTACGACCTCGCCCTGCGTGTCCGACAGCTTGACTACCTCGGGGACGTTCAGATCAGCGCCGACACGGATGAGTGCTTGTTGCAGGACCTGACGAATGTGACGGCGGTTGTGGATGTTGGGGCGCGTGCTCATCAGGGGAGTCTTCGGGGTCTGGTCGGTGAGTGGTTGCTGCCGAAGATCGGCGCAACGCTGGAGCCGGGCTCGGCCGACGCGGATGTGACGACGACGACTGAGGTCACGAATCTTCTGATCAATGGCGGCGTCGAGGGTACGGACTTGTCGACGTTCGTGGCGTCTGCGTGCACGATCAGCCGTGTCTCTGGCATCCACACGGGTCCGTACAGTGCGTTCGCGCTGGGGATGCAGGCGCCGACGTCGACCTCGTCGCAGTTGCGTTTCACGGGTGATGCCGCATCGGGCACGTTCCAGTTCGGGATGCAGGCCGGCAGCACCTACACGTTCAGGGCGGACCTGCTGCCGCAGTCCCCGAGCGGCAGCGCGAGTTCTTCTGACAACCTACAGGTCGCGATCTATTACATGAACGCGGCCGGCAGCTATGTGACCGTGCGTGGCAACCGTGTCTCAGCTTCCGGCTCGTGGCAGGAGTCCCGTGTCACTGCGGCTATCCCGGTTGATGCCAGAGCGGCGTTCGTGCGCGTCCTGTTCGGGTATAGCGGCGGGACGCTCGGGGTGGACAACATGATGCTCGTCGAGGGTGACGGGCTGGAGACCAGCGGGCAGCCGTTGGCGTTCTTCGACGGCAACTTCCCCTCTGATGCGCATTACAGCTACACGTGGTCCGGCGCCGCCAACGCTTCGACGGCGACCCGTGACCCGCTGGTGGACCGTGACCCGGAGTCGCTGGCGTGGATGCCGGGGCGCAGTTTGTGGGACCTGATCAGCCCGGTCGTCGCGGCGGCGGGCATGCGCCTGTTCTGCGACGAGCAGCGCAGGTGGCGGCTGATCGGCTCGGATTACATCGAGCCGGGAACCGTGATCGTCTCGCGGGGCGTGAACCTGAAGTCCGGTACGGACTCGATCGATCTTGCCGACGCTGATGGCTGGTTCGATGCCGTGGTCGTCGCGTATATCTGGACGGACGCGGCCGGGGTGCAGCAGACCAGGTACGACGTGGCCGGCGCGCCGGGCAGCTCGCGGGCGCTGTACCGCGAGGAGACGAGCCCGTATCCGGGTCCTGGGCTGGCGGCGTATGTCCTGAAGCGGCAGCAGGCGAAGGGGCACCAGCTCTCGCCGACCGTGGTCAGCGACCCGAGTGTGCAGCCCTACAACCCGGTCGTCGTCATCGCCCCGGACACGCCCCTGCTGACCGGGCTCGTGTCTGCGGTGAGCTTCGACCTCGCCGGCGACGAGATGACCGTCACCACGGCCGGCCTCGCCGACACCCCCGTGAACGCGATCGTGATCGGCCCGGACGGGCACCCGATCGCGGACATCCCCGCAGGACACCCGATCGATACCGCAGAATGGAGCGCCCTCTGATGGCTGATGGAGACGCAACCGCAGGAACCGAGGCCGCTGAGGCGGGCCTGGACGTGATGACCGGCCTGGAAGAGCTGAACGTCGTGCACCGGTTCATAAACTCGACCCGCGACATGATCGCCCGCTATGGCGTCGCGATCCGCACTATCGCCAGCGGCGGCACGGGCGCCAGCGATGCCGCCGGGGCGCGCACCAACTTGGATGTGTACTCCAAAGCGGAGACCGACGCGAAGACGTGGGACGCCTCCGACATCACGACCGGGACGCTGGCTGCCGCCCGGATCCCCGCCGCGCGTCTGATACAGGCCGTCCGAAACCGCGCCTACGGCGCCAACGACATCAGCCTCTCGTGGGAGAACGGCGTGTTCGTCGCGCGGGTGGATGACACGGTGATCTTCACCGCGGCATCCGGCAACGACAGCATTGTGAAGTCCGCCGCGCTGGCCGCCAAGCGCGACGAGGACGACGGGAACTTCGGCAGCACGCCGATCTACACGCCCAATGGTCGCTCGACGCCGGTCACGTCCGGGTACGTGGCCGCGTACCTCAACAGCGACGGCCGCATCGGCGCGAGCGCGTCATCCGAGAGGTTCAAGACCGACATCGCGGACTGGAGACCGGACCTGGCCGCCGCGTACGCGCTGCGCCTCGTGCAGTTCCGATACACAGCCGCCGTCGACCTCGACGGCGAGAACGCGCCCATCGAGTACGGCGTCATCGCCGAGGAACTCATCGCCGCAGGCCTCGACTGGCTCGTGTTCTACGACGAGCTCGGCCGCCCGCAAGGCGTGCACTACGACAAGCTCGCCCTCCTCGCGATCGCCGCCTACCAGGACCTCAACGCCCGCGTGACGCGACTCGAACAGGGGGAAGCACAGTGATCGACCCGGCCAAGCTGATCGCCTACGTCACCGCGCATCCCACGAACCGGCGCTCCTACTGCCTGTCCTACTGGTACGACGCCGCCAAAGCCGCCGGCATGCCGGCCTATCCGGCCAACCTCCCCACCGCGCAAGCCGCCATGGACGCCACCCCCGGAATCACCCAGACGCCCGTGCGCAACGGCTTCGCATGGTTCACCGAGAAGAACGGCGCCGGCGACATCGTGGCCGTCATCGACGGCCAGGTCTACGCCACCGACGCGCCCACCTGGGAGCACGTGGGCGCGACCACCATCGCCGCCCGCCTCGCCTCCCTTCAAGGCCTGCACGGCGCCGGCAACGTCACCTTCGCCGGATACTCCGCCAACCTGCTCGGCACGCCCGTAGACAACCAAACCGCAACCCAGGAGGACGACATGCCCACCATCGATGAACTCGCCAGCAGCGACAAGCTACTCACCGCGATCGCGACCGCCGTGCAAGCGCACAAGGTCAACGACTCGGCAGGGTCCGAGGCCAACATCCTCGCGTTCCTGTTCCGTTCGCAGCAGCAGCAATCAGCCCAGCTCGCCGGGCTCACCGCCGCCGTGGCGCAGCTCGCGAAGGGCCAAGGCGGCGACCCTGCCACCATCCAGAAAGCCGTGGAAGACGGCGTGCAAGGCGCGCTCGACAACCTCAAAGTCACCGTCAGCCAGTGACCGAAGCCGAGATCATCGCCGCGATCGTCGCCGTCCAGGCCGTCATCGTGGCCGGCGTCGGCACCCTCACCAGCTCGCACGTCCGCTTGCGCCGACGCCTCACCCACCTCGAGACCCGCGACCGGCTCTGGTGGATCTGGACCCGCAAGCTCATCGACCACATCTACCGAGGCAAGCAACCGCCACCACCAGACCCGCCCTACGGCCTATTCCCAGAACAAGACGAGGAGACACCCACATGACCAACACCGCCCCGGCCCCGACTCCCGAACCGATCACGCTCAAGCGCGCCAGCCGCACCCGCATCTACCTGATCGCGGCCCCGGTCGGCACGACGCTGCTCACCCTCGCGGCACAGCGCGACCTCACCGACCCGCACGCGTGGCTCGCCGCCGCAGCGGCTGGCGTTGGCACTCTCGTCGCCGCCACCGCAGCCGCACACATCAGCGGCAGCTAGCCGGCCATCAACGATCCGACCCCGACGACGATCACGAAGAGCACGAAGAGCACGCCCACCGAGAGCACGAGCTTGGGGTTGTCCATGTGATGACCATAGGCCCTATTTGTGACGTGGCGAAGAGCGCCCCGGCAACACCTCGTTCGGATGCCGGGGCACTCGTTAATTCAGCGTCCGGTTCACCCGGACACCTTGCGCGCGTAGCGCTCGTGAGCGGCCGACCGGTTCACGCCGAGCCCCGCCGCGATTCCGCGCCAGGAGACGCCGCGCTCGTGCTGTCCGTCGACGGCCGACGCGATCGCCTGCTCGAGCTCGGCCCGCAGCGCTACGAGCTCGGCGAGTTCGACCTCGTCGGCATCCGCCACCCGCTTGCCGGCAGCGCGCAGCATGCGCCGCACCATCGCGAGGTACTCGCTCGTCTCGACGGTCATGATGCCAGCGCCACCCCTGGCCGCACGACGGCTGCCGCAGCGGCGCGGCGCTTCGCGGCGTCGCCGACGTGCACGTAGATCTGTGTTGTGACGAGGGACGAGTGCCCGAGCAGTTCCTGCACGGCGCGCAGGTCCTTGCCGCCCTCGTCGTAGGTGACCGTGCCGAACCGGTGCCGCAGCTGGTGCCCGGTCGCCTTGCTCATCGCGCGCGAGAGCAGCTTCGAGATGTACTTCGCGGACAGGTGCCCGTCGATCTGGCCGGGGAACAGCCAGCCCTGGCAGCGTGCGATGATCAGCGCGAGGTCGGGCTCGATCGGGACGATGCGCCGCTTGCCGCCCTTGCCGTGCACGACCAGCGAGTAGCCGACGAGGTCCTCGAACACGTCGCCGGAGTTTACGAGCGCGATCTCGCAGCAGCGCAGGCCGACCTCGGCACCGAGCCGCACCATCAGCCGCACGCGCCTGTCGACGCTCGCGAGCCCCTCGGCGATGGACGCCTCGGATGCCGGCGGGCGCACGCGCGCGTTGTGCTTGAGCGGGCGCAGGAGGCGCGTCGGATCGTCGTCGAGGCGTCCGACCGCGCACCCCCACCGGTAGAAGCCACGCAGCGCCGCGCGCACGCTGCGCACGGTCGCGCCCGACCACTTGCGCCCCTCGAAGTAGTCGATCACGTCATCGAGGCGCACCTCGGAAGCGGGCTTGTCGATCTCGAGGGCGAAGCGCTCGAGCTGGTAGCGGCGCAGCTTGAGGGTGCCGGCGGCGATGCCGCCGGATGCGAGCCATCCGAGGTAGCTGTTGATGAGGTCGAGCCATGAGTGTGGTGTGGTGTTGCTGTGCATTTCGCAACCTTGCGTCGTGGGGATGTCGAGTTCATTCCCGACTTCGGGTGTCGGAGCATGAGGGGACAGAACGAGCGGTCTACGCCGCAGCTCGGCAGGGTAGGTCGACGAGCGCATCCATGCAGTCGCTGATCAGGTGCCCGCACGTCCACGCGCCACACGAGTCGCACCAGGCTTCGAAATCGTCGCCGTCGGGAACGAGGTGAATCGCCGGATGCGTCATCGCTCCGACTCCTGTTCGAGTGGTTCGGTGGCCCAGATCGTGACGCGCTGACCGTTGCGCACCATCACTGCGACGACGATCTCGACGCACGACTCGCAGCGCATGGTCTCGGTCGTCATCAGGTAACGGTCGCGCTCGGTCGGCGCGTCCGCGGGCGCGATCTCGATGTGCCGCGTTGCTGGCACCTTCGCGCCGTCGTGGTCGGGGCTGGGGCAGTAGGTGGTCATCGTTCGACCGCCTCGTAGCGGCCGTGCAGGATCGGGCAGTAGCGCGACGAGTGCTTCGACGAGCCGCACCAGGTGCAGCCGGCGGATGCCTCGAGCTCGAGCGCCCAGAGCAGGAAGTCGATCTCGACGGCAAGCGGATAATCAGTGGTTCAGGGTTCAAGTCCCTGGGGGCGCACCAACAAGGCCCGGAGCTTCGGCTCCGGGCCTTCGTCGTGGGGGGCCGGTGTTGTCGGCTGCCGGGCTACCGTCTATTTGCGGTCGAGCGCGTCCAGCAGCTCCTGGTAGGCCTTCTCGATCGATGGATGCTTGTACTGTCCCGCACGGCTCTCGCCGGAGATCACCGCGCAGCGGTGCAGTTTCTTGAAGTCGCCGTACGGGAACTCGTATCGGCCCTTCGTGCCCTCCGTCGCGTCGGTGTCCTCGCCGAGGAACCACTTCGCGTATTCCTTCATGCCGTGCTTGTCGATGAAGGCGTTGCCGTCGTCGGCGCTGGGCGCGTCTTCGCTCCAGTCGTCGCGCTCGTCCGCGACGAAGTCGCCGGTGCGCAGTAGGCCTCGCGCGTGAGAGAGTGCGGCTTCGTTCAGTCGGATCGTCATCTCGATGGTCTCCTTTCCGTAGCCCGTGCCGATATTCCACGTCGCGATCAGCGGCGGGTCAACGGGCTTGCGCGACGGTCCGCGGCGGCTCGCGACGGCCCGCGGCGGCCGACCGTCGAATGGCGCGTGGATATGCCCGAAGCCTGAGGCGGGTACCGCCTTACCGGGAGGGGGAGGTGCCTCGATGGTCGATCGAGAGAAGCGGGCGGCGCGGCCCGAGCATCGGTGGCCGGTCGCGATCGCGATCCTGGTCGCACTCGGCCTGTACACCTTCCTGCCGAGCGGGCTGTTCGAGGTTCAGCGCTATGTCGTCGTCGGCCTGGGCCTCGTGCTGCTGATACCGCTTGTCGTCCTGAATCCTCATCGCTACACGAAGGAGACTCGGTTCTCGCGCTGGGCGGAGGTCGGCCTCGCGCTCGTCCTCGTCGCAGCCAACCAGCTGACTCTTGCGCTGTTGATCATGCAGCTGACGCGGAAATCCAACGGCGGCGGTGCGCTTCTGCTCGCCTCGCTGCAGGTCTGGGTGACGAACGTGATCGCGTTCGCGCTGCTGTACTGGTGCCTCGACCGGGGCGGACCCGTCGCACGGGTGACGCAGCCGCGGGCCGAGCTGAGGCTCGCCGATTTCCGCTTCCCGCAGGATGAGGACGACGACACGGTGGCAGAGGTGGCCGCCGGCTCGTCGACGAAGAGCGACTGGGTCGCGACCTTCGTCGACTACCTGTATTTCTCGCTGACCAACGCTATGGCGTTCAGCCCGACGGACACCATGCCGCTCACGACCCGAGCGAAGGCCCTCATGGGGCTTGAATCCTTCGCGGGGTTCGTCATGCTCGCGCTCGTGATCGCGCGCGCCGTGTCGCAGCTCGGCTAGTCCGCGCAGTTCCTGAAATAGGCGGAGGGCTCTCCGCATAGCCGCATCGCCGCTATTCTGATTGCTACGCATCAACAAAACGACGAGGTGCTGGGCGGTGAGCCCGACTCCCGACCGACGGAGACTGACGTGGCCCAGAGCGCTGCACGCACCGGAATGTTCAACAAGGACCACCCGCATTACAAGTGGGTCGCGCTCAGCAACACCACGCTCGGCATGCTGATGGCCACGATCAATGGATCGATCGTGCTGATCTCGCTGCCGGCGATCTTCACCGGCATCAAGCTCAACCCGCTCGAGGCGGGCAACGTCAGCTACCTGCTGTGGATGCTGATGGGCTACATCCTCGTCACCGCCGTGCTCGTGATGAGCTTCGGGCGCCTCGGCGACATCTACGGCCGCGTGCGCATCTACAACCTCGGCTTCGTCGTGTTCACGATCGCCGCGATCCTGCTCGTGTTCGACCCGTTCAGCGGGGGCGCCGGCGCGATCTGGCTGATCGGCTGGCGCGTCGTGCAGGCGGTCGGCGGCTCGATGATCTTCGCCAACTCCACGGCGATCCTGACGGATGCCTTCCCCGTGAACCGCCGTGGCATGGCCCTCGGCATCAACCAGATCGCGGCGATCGCGGGCACCTTCCTCGGCCTGATCGTCGGCGGCCTGCTGGCGTCGCTCGACTGGCACGCGATCTTCGCGGTCAGCGTGCCGTTCGGCGTGCTCGGCACCATCTGGTCGTACAAGTCGCTGCACGAGGTCGGCGCCAAGGGCACGGGTCGCGTCGACTGGTGGGGCAACATCCTGTTCGGCGTGGGGCTCACCGCCCTGCTGACGGGCATCACCTACGGCATCCAGCCCTACGGCGACAGCTCGACCGGCTGGCTCAACCCCTGGGTGCTCGGCGCGATCATCGGCGGCGTCGTGGTGCTCGTCGTCTTCGTGATCGTCGAGCAGCGCATCGCCGACCCGATGTTCAACCTGCGCCTGTTCGGCATCAAGGCCTTCGTGTGGGGCAACCTCGCCGGCCTGCTCGCCTCCGTCGGCCGCGGCGGTCTGCAGTTCATGCTGATCATCTGGCTGCAGGGAATCTGGCTGCCGCTGCACGGCTACAGCTACGAGTCGACGCCGTTCTGGGCGGGCATCTACCTGTTGCCGTTGACGATCGGATTCCTCGTCTCGGGTCCGCTGTCGGGCACGCTCTCCGACCGGATCGGCGCGCGTGCCCTCGCCACGGGCGGCCTGCTGCTGGTCGCGGTGACGTTCATCGCGCTGCTGCTCATCCCGGTGAACTTCAACTACCTCGTGTTCGCCCTGATCACCTTCCTGAACGGCGTGGGTTCCGGCATGTTCGCCGCCCCCAACAGGACGGCGATCATGAACTCGGTCCCCGCGAACCAGCGCGGTGCGGCATCCGGAATGACCGGCACGTTCCAGAACGCGGGCAACTCGCTGTCGATCGGCATCTTCTTCTCTCTGATGATCGCGGGCCTTGCCGACACGCTGCCGAAGGCGATGACCACCGGCCTCACCTCGCACGGCGTGCCCGCGGCGGTGGCGGACCAGATCGCTGCGACGCCTCCGGTGGGCAGTCTGTTCGCCGCCTTCCTCGGCTACAACCCGATCGCCTCGCTGCTCGGGCCGACGGGACTGCTCGACAAGCTGCCGCACGCCGACGCCGCGGCGCTCACGGGCAAGACCTTCTTCCCGCAGCTGATCTCGGACCCGTTCCACTCCGGCCTCATCATCGTGTTCATCGCCGCCGCGATCATGTCGGTCATCGGGGCAGCGGCGTCGCTGCTGATGGGCGGCAGGTACGTGCACGCCGAGGACGACGCGCCGGCCGCGCAGCCGGCCGAGGAGCTCAGCGACGTCTGAAGCCGCTGTCGTGCCGAGGTGTCGGCGGCCCCTCATCGGGGAACGGTTCTTGTGACCGATCCACGAGAAGGGAACGCAGATGGCCAGGGCAAGCGGCACAGCGACGAGGAAGCCGAGCACGCGGACGGGTGCGGCGCGTGCGCGCAGGGAGAACGCGGAGAAGGGCTTCGTCGCCTCCGCGCAGCTCACGGGTGACCTGCAGCGCGTGCTCGTCGACCTGATCGAGCTCAGCCTGCAGGGCAAGCAGGCGCACTGGAACGTCGTCGGCAAGAACTTCCGCGACCTGCATCTGCAGCTCGATGAGATCGTCGACAGTGCGCGCGAGTTCTCCGACGTGATCGCCGAGCGCCTGCGCTCGCTGCACGCGGCCCCGGACGGCCGCAGCGGGACGGTCAGCGGCGACACCTCACTGCCGCCCTATCCGAACGGCGAGGTCGACACCGCGGAGACCGTCGACCTCATCACGGTGCGCCTCGAGGCGGTCGTCGGCACCATGCGCGAGGTGCACGACGAGGTCGATGACGAGGACCCCACGACCGCCGACATCCTGCACGAGATCATCGCGACCCTCGAGCAGTACGCCTGGATGGTCAGCGCCGAGAACCGAACCCCCTCGGTGTGAGCGCCGAGCTCGACGAGAGAGTCCAGCGCGCGCTCGCCGACCTCGCGCAGGTACACGGCCGGGTCGACGACGCGCTGCGCTGGGCGACGGATGCCGGAACCTGGCTGCCTGCGCCGGGAACCGGCCACACCCGTGTTCTGTGGGCGTTCTTCGCCGCAGCGGCCGCGATCGACGTGGCCGCCGCGCGGGTGCTGGAGCCGCACCTCGATGCGCTCGCGATCCTCAGCCAAGCCCCGCAGCCGGTCGACCTCGCCGCGGTCGGCGCGGGCGACGGCAGTAGCTGGGGAGTGTTCGCCGCCGAGGGCGCGGGCCTCGCGCTCGAGGCCCGCGAGGACGGCGGCCGGTGGCGGCTCGACGGCACGAAGCCGTGGTGCTCGCTCGCCGGGGCGCTGAGCCACGCGCTCGTGACGGCGACGGTGGAGGGCGGCGCCCGCCGCCTGTTCGCGGTGTCGTTGCGCGAGTCCGGCGTCACCGCGGACGACGGGCCGTGGGCGCCGCGCGGTCTCACCCAGGTCGTGAGCGCGCCCGTGCGCTTCGAGGGAGTTCCGTCCGTGCCGGTTGGCGAGCCCGGCTGGTACCTCGAGCGGCCCGGCTTCTTCTGGGGAGGCATCGGCGTCGCCGCGTGCTGGCTCGGCGGCGCGACAGGTATCGCCCGAGCGCTGCTCGTCGCCTCAGGGAAGCGCGAGCCCGACCAGCTGGCGCTCGCGCACCTCGGCGCGGTCGACAGGGCGATCGCCGCGGCTCGGGCGGCGCTCGACGCGGCCGCGAACATCGTCGACGACCCGCCTGCCGACGTGGACTGGCCGACGCTGATGCTGCGCACCCGGGGCGCCGTGGCGGATGCCGCGGAGCGCGTCATCACGCGCGTCGGTCACGCCCTCGGCCCCGCACCCCTCGCGCTCGACGCCGACCACGCCGCCCGCGTCGCCGACCTGCAGCTGTACCTGCGGCAGCACCATGCCGAGCGCGACGACGCGGCGCTGGGCCGGGCCCTTCTCGATCGGCTCGCCGACTCCGGGCGGCGGCCGTGGTGAGCTTCACCCACCTCGACGAGAGCACGGCGGAGGACGCCTGGCGCTCTGCGCCCCAGTGGGAGCGGATGCGCGAGCTCGAGCTGCCATCGACGGCGCGGCTCGTCGTGCTGGCCGCCCACCCCGACGACGAGAGCCTCGGCGCCGGGGCGCTCATCGCCCGAGCGAGCCGCCTCGGGTGGCCGATCGACGTGGTGGTCGCGACCGACGGCGAGGCATCCCACCCCTCCTCACCGACGCACAAACCCGAGCAGCTGCGCGCGCGTCGCCAAGCCGAACTGAGCGCAGCGGTGACCGCGCTCGCCCCAGAGGCGCGTATCACCGCCCTCGGGCTGCCGGACGGCGGCCTGCCCGACGAACGCCGTCGGCTGCGCGCCGGCATCGAGGCGGCGATCGCGGCCGGTGAGCCGCCCCTCCTCGTGGCCCCATGGTGCCGTGACGGGCACGGTGACCACGAGGCCATCGGCGAGCTCGCCCACGAGCTCGCGGCGGCGCACGGTCTGCGGCTCATCGAGTACCCGATCTGGCTGTGGCACTGGGCGGAGCCGGATTCCGCCGAGGTGCCGTGGCCGCAGCTGCGCGTGCTGCGCGCCGACGACGCCGAACTCGTCGCGAAGCGCACCGCGACCGGCGGGTACGTGAGCCAGACGCAGCCGCTCTCGGAGCTGCCCGGCGACGAGGCGATGCTCGGGCCGGGCATCCAGCGGCACTTCGACCGCAGCGAGGAGGTCTACGTGGAGCATCGCGGCGCACTGCCCGCACGGTTCTTCGATGAGTTCTATGACGCCAACCCCGATCCGTGGGGCTTCGAGACGCGCTGGTACGAGCAGCGCAAGCGCGCGGCGACGCTCGCCGCGCTGCCCAGGCCACGGTTCGCGCATGGCCTCGAGGTGGGCTGCGCGACCGGCGTGCTCACCGCCGAGCTCGCGACGCGAGTCGATGATCTGCTCGGCATCGACATCGCCGATGACCCTCTCGACCGCGCCAGCCGCCGCGTGACGGCGGGCAACGTCGCTTTCCAGCGCTTCGCGACCCCGCAGGAGTGGCCCGATGGCGAGTTCGACCTCGTCGTGCTCTCCGAGGTGGGCTACTACTGGGGCGACGAGCTCGAGCTCGGCATCGACCGGGTGCTCGCCTCCCTCGCCCCGCGCGGGGTGCTCGTGGCCTGCCACTGGCGGCATCCGGTCGCCGAATACCCGCTCTCGGGCGACGAGGTGCATGACGCGCTGCGTCGCCGCCCCGAGCTGGTGCGCACCGTGTCCCACGTCGAAGAGGATTTCCTGCTCGAGGTGTTCCAGCGGCCGCCCGCCGCGTCCGTCGCCCGCGAGACGGGACTCGTGTGAGCGCCGCGCCGATCGCCGCGGTGGCGGTCGTCGTGCCGGTGCGCGATGAAGAGGAGCGGCTCGAGCGCTGCCTCTGCGGCGTCCAGACCACGCTTGCCGCGCTTGCAGGCCGGGTCTCGGTGCGGGTGGTGATCGCGCTCGACGGCAGCACGGACGGCTCGGCGCAGATCGCCGCGCGCTGGCCGTTCGACCGTATCGAGCTGGGCGGATCGGGCGTCGGGCGGGCGCGCGCGGCCGGCGTCGACGCGGCGCTCGCGGGGCTGGGCGCCGCGTCACGCGACCGTGTCTGGATCGCGAACACGGATGCCGACTCGCACGTTCCCCGCGACTGGCTGACCCGCCAGCTCGAGCTCGCCGATGACGGCTGGGACGCGGTGCTCGGCACGGTGAGGCCCGACCCGCTCGATCTGCCGCCCGGGTTGCGGGGTACGGCGCTCGCCGAGCCGGCACGCTCCGGCAGTCCGGTCTACGGCGCGAACCTCGGCGTACGCGCGAGCAGTTACGAGCTGGTCGGGGGTTTCGCACCTGTTCGCGAGCACGAGGATGCTCGGCTGGTGGCGTCTCTGCGTGCGGCCGGCGCCCGAGTGACCTCGGACTACGACCTCCCCGTGCTCACCTCGGGGCGCTCGGTCGGGCGCGCACCGGGCGGCTATGCCGGCTACCTCAACCGCATGGCTATGCTGGCCGCGTGGCCCGACGAGGATCCCCCGATCGACGAGGTCTGCGCGGCGACAGCGTCGACCTGAATCCGCTGTTCGCGCGCCCCGGCGAGGCGGTCGAGCTGCCGCTGTTCAGCTTCCCGGGCGACGAGATGCTGCCGGAGACGGCGTACCAGATCGTGCACGACGAGGCGATGCTCGACGGCAACGCTCGGCTCAACCTCGCCACCTTCGTCGGCACGTGGATGGAGCGTGAGGCCGATCGCCTCTATGCCGAGACCGTCGACAAGAACATGATCGACAAGGACGAGTACCCCCAGACGGCGGCGATCGAGGAGCGCTGCTGGCGGATGCTCGCCGAGCTGTGGCACGCGCCCGACCCGGACCGCGCGATCGGCACCTCGACGGTCGGCTCGTCGGAAGCCTGCATGCTCGGCGGCCTGGCGCTCAAGCGCCGCTGGCAGCATGCTCGCCGCGCAGCGGGAAAGCCGGCCGACCGCCCGAACCTCGTCATGAGCTCGGCCGTGCAGGTCTGCTGGGAGAAGTTCTGCAACTACTTCGAGGTCGAGCCGCGGTACGTTCCCGTGAGCGATGAGCACCTGGTGCTCGACGGCTATCGGCTCGAGGACTACGTCGATGAGAACACGATCGGGGTGGTCGCCATCATGGGCGTCACCTACACCGGCAGCTACGAGCCGGTCGCGCAGATCAGCTCGGCGCTCGATGCCATCCAGGCGAGCACGGGGCTCGACATCCGTATTCATGTCGACGGCGCATCGGGGGCGATGATCGCGCCGTTCCTGCAGCCCGAGCTCGAGTGGGACTTCCGGCTGCCGCGGGTCGCGTCGATCAACACCTCTGCGCACAAGTACGGGTTGGTCTACCCGGGACTCGGGTGGGTGCTCTGGCGCTCGACCGACGAGCTGCCGGACGATCTCGTTTTCCGCGTCAGCTACCTCGGCGGCGACATGCCGACCTTCGCGCTCAACTTCTCGCGGCCCGGCGCCCAGGTGTTGCTGCAGTACTACACGTTCCTGCGCCTCGGGCGCGCCGGGTACACGGCGGTGCAGGCCGCGACGCGCGACGTCGCCGTGTACCTCTCGGGCGAGATCGCGAGGCTCGGGCCGTTCGAGCTGGTCAGCGACGGCAGCGACATCCCCGTGTTCGCGTGGAAGCTGAGAGCGGATGCCGCGCGCAACTGGACCCTCGACGACCTGTCGTCGCTGCTGCGCACGCACGGCTGGCTCGTTCCCGCCTATCCGATGCCGGCCGACCTCGAGACGGTGACCGTGCAGCGCATCGTCGTGCGCAACGGCCTGGGGCGCAACCTCGCGCGGGACCTGCTGCAGGACATCCGCACGAGCGTCGCATACCTCGATGCGCTGGAGACGCCGCCGCCCGCGCCGCCGACGGCGACGGCGTTCCACCACTAGCCGGGTTCGGCTCGGCCAGGCTCGGCGACGTCAGGCGGTTCTTCGGGCGGGGCGGTGAACGATGCGGGTCCAGCCGATCCCGAGCGCGGCGAGTACGACGGCCGAGCCGAAGGCGGCGATGAGCCAGCCCCACAGCGTGGTGCGCATGGGGGCGGCGAGCGCGTCGAAGACCGCGGCGGCGGCCGGCGCGGAGACGGTCTGCGGCAGCTCGGCGAGGTATCGCGCGCGCACGACAGCGAGCGCGATGGCGAGCAGGCCCATGCCCAGCGCGACGCAGAGCGCGGCGATCGTCGCGGTGCGCAGCCGGGACCGAGCGATCGCGATCGCCGCCGCGAGCAACAGGGCGGTGATGAACGGCAAGAGGCCCCAGGTCCGGTCGAGAAGGCGGAAGCCCCGCTGCAGGGTCACGATGTGCTCCGACTCGAAGATCGTGAACGACACGTCGATGATCGGGATCAGAGATGCGCCGGGAACGCCGCGCTCATCGAGGGACTGTCTGACCGCCTCGCCCAGGCCGGCGAGGCTCAGGCTGACCGTGCCGTCCTCGACTGTCACCTCACGAGTTCCTTCACCCGTGACAACCCCGACGAACTGTCGGTGGGCCTCGCGGTTCGCGGCTTTCCACACATCAGGGAAGGCGTCGCTCTGCACGAACCGTTGCAGCTGGCTGCGCACGAGCGCGCCGAGCCCAGGCAGATCGACGCGGGCGGTGATCGCCGTGGTCGCCTGCTCGGTGATCGCGGACTGCACGGCCGCGTTCTCGGCGAGCGGTGTCACGAGGGCCAGATAGCCGTCGGTGTCGCTCACGTGCGTGTGCGTCCAGCGGGCGACCACGGAAAGCGGCGCGAGCATCACGACGAGGGCCAGGAGGACCACGGCGACGGCCGGGCGCCACCAGGCGCGAGTCATATCCGCGCTCCCGACGCAGCGGCCGCGCTGCGGGACGCGAACACGTTGAGGCCGAGCGCCCGCGAGAGCTGCGCGGCTGCGCGCTGGCCCCGCACGCTGTTCCCGGCCTCGTCGAGCCGAGGCGAGAACGCGCCGATTGCGCCCTTGCCCGGTGCGATCGCGACGATTCCGCCCGAGACGCCGGACTTGCCCGGAACGCCGATCTCGAACAGCCATTCGCCGCTGTGCTCGTAGAGCCCGGAGGCGGCCAGCACCGCCAGGGTGTCCCTGCACACCTCGGGCGAGACCACCTGCTCTCCGCTCACCGGGTTGACGCCGCCGTCGGCGAGAGTGGCTCCCATGACCGCGAGGTCGTGCGCACTCACGAGCAGGGCGCACTGCCGTGTATAGAGATCGACCGTTTCGGCGGGATCGGCGTCGAGCCTGCCGTAGCTGCGCAGCAGCTGACCAAGAGCGCGGTTGCGGTCGTTGCTCGCCGACTCCGAGGCGTACACCTGCTCGTCGATCGACAGCCGGTGACCGGCGAACGCCGAGAGCGCGGCGACCAGCCTGCTCCACTTCTCATCGGGGCTCGCACCGGGGAGGAGGGCCGTCGTCGCGATCGCCCCCGCATTGACCATGGGATTCATCGGATGCCCGTCGTTCAGCTCGATCGCCACGACGGAGTCGAACGGCAGGCCCGTGTTGTTGACACCGATGCGCTCGCCGACGACCTCGTGACCGAGCACCTCGGCCACGAGCGCGTAGACGAACGCCTTCGAGATCGACTGGATGGTGAACGGAGCCCACGCGTCGCCGACATCGTGTGTGCCGCCCGCGACGTCGGCGACCGCGATGCCGAACTGATCCGGCTCTGCTGCGGCGAGCTTCGGGATGTAGTCGGCGACGGTGCCGTCGCGGTCGTCCCGCAGGCGGTCGTACGTGGCAGAGACCAGAGCGTCGACGTCGTCCCAGCCGGGCAGCGATCCCGTCGATGCCTGCTGTTCGATGTCAGCCGTGCGGGTGTTCAGCATGGGGAAGCGGCGCCGGCTCAGGCATCCGTGCCCCGGCGTGCGCCGCGCCGGTTCCAGGTGATCGCACGCACGATCTGGATGATGCCCAGCACGAGAAGGGCGATGCCGAGCCACAGCCAGAGCACGACCGAGTACAGCGGCGAGAAGAGCAGGATGATGCCGACGACGATGCTGAGCAGCGCGAAGAGGAGCGTCGGCAACTTGAACCGCGCGGCCCCGAGGGTGATGAGGGCGGCGACGCCTTCGATGATCCACAGGATGCCGATCAGGACCCCGACGAAGACGAACAGCGCCGCCGTGGTGGCACCCAGGCGGGTGAAGGCGACGACGCCGCCCGCGACGAAGAGGACGCCGAGGATGAGGTGCCCGACGCGCGCCCAGCCTCCGAGCGCCGTGGCGAAGACGCCGAGCGCGACGTAGACGAGGCCGGCGACGATCGCGTACGCGGCGATGATCGCGGTGACGACCACCGCGGTGTGACCGGGCCAGATCAGGATGAGGAGGCCGATCACGGCGGACACGGCGCCGCTGACGGCGAGTCCCGTACGGATCGCGGTGGACAGCGGCCGGATCGGCTCTGCGGTGGTGGACATGGGCGGTGTTCCTTTCGATGGTGGGGGTGAGGTTCAGAACGAGTCGAGATACGCGTCGATCTCGTCGAATCGGGCGACGGCGGGCTGCTCGATGACGGACCCGCTGACGACGACGAGTTCGAGTTCGGCGAAGGCGCGGAAGTCCTCCAGCGGATTCGCCGGCAGCACGACGAGGTCAGCGGACCTCCCCGGCTCGATCGATCCGGTGCGGTCGGCGATGCCGAGGATCCGCGCGTTCTCCTGCGTCGCGGAGTTGAGGGCGCGGGCCGGTGTGAGGCCGCCGAAGCGGGTCGCGAAGTCGAGCTCGCGCCACATGTTGTAGTGGGTGACATAGGTGAGCGCCGAGTCAGAGCCGCTGCCGAGGGCGACGCCGCCGGCCAGGGCATCCCGGGTTCCCTGGATCATGCGCTCGAGGATCAGCTCGCCGTTCGCGCGCACCACGTCGTCGACGCCGGTGACGCTTTGGCTGAGCTTCACGATCGGCAGCGCCGCGCTGAACGTCGGGACCATCGCCGACGTGCCGAACAGCGAACGCGGATTGTCGTTGAACAGCGCGACGAGCTCATCGTCGAGGTCGCAGCCGTGCTCGATCGTGTCGACGCCCGCCCGCAGCGCGCGCAGGGTCCCCTCGCGGCTCTGCGCATGGGCGGCGACCACGATCTCGGCGTTGTGCGCCTCGTCGCAGATGGCGGCCATCTCGGCCTCGGTCATCTGGGGGCGGCCGGCTTCGCCGATCGCGCGGGCGTCCGTGACGCCGCCGGTCGCTGAGATCTTGATGGCGCCGACGCCCTTGCGCAGGTTGAGCCGCACATTGCGCCGCGCCTCCCACGGGTCGTCTCCGACGAGCGCGATGAGCGGGGCGCCGTGGCCGCCGCTCACGGCGAGCAGGGGGCCGGATGGCAGCAGGCGCGGCCCCACCAGCTCGCCGGCGTCGATGCGGTCGCGCAGGGTGACCACCTCGTAGCCGACGTCGCCGACGCTGCGGATGGTCGTGACGCCGCTGTGCAGCTGAGTGAGCGCGTTCTCGCGGGTGCGGCGGCGCAGCAGCGCCTTCCCGGCCGGGCTGCGGAAGAACAGCGTGACCGCGCCCTCGAGCGATTCCTTGGCGAACACGGAGGGCAGCGGCCTGCCGTCGGAGAAGAGGTGGGCGTGCGCGTTGATGAGGCCGGGCACCAGGTACTTCCCGGTGAGGTCGATCTGACGCTGGGGGAGTGCGACGGGGTTTGCCGGCGACGGCTCCACCGCGGCGATCGTGCCGTCGGCCGCGACCGTGACGGTGTGGTCGGGAAGGACCGTGCCGTCGCGATCGCCCGTGACGATCGTGGCGTGCGTCAGTGCGAATGGCGCTGCAGTCGTGCCGACCATCTCTCGCCCCCTCGGCTGAGTCGGAATCTGGCCTCAGCCTGTCGGGGCAGGCAGTGCGCGGGTCAGAACTTCACCCGGCGAATCACCCGGCCTTCACCCGCCGTGCTGTGATGACAGCATCCGGCTGCCCACCGCCACGGCGTCCGCCCGAGTCGTGGCGCCGATCTTGCGGTACAGCGACCTCAGCTGCGTCTTCACCGTGTTGGGAGAGACGTGCAGAGCCGCCGCGATGTCGGCCACTGTCTCGTGCAGGACCAGCGCGTCGAGCACGCGCCGCTCGCTCTCGGTGAGGGCGCGGGTGATGCTGCCCGCGGAGTCGGCGAAGGCGAGGTCAGCGGTCGCGGCGTCGAATGCGGTCTCCGTAGCCGGGCTGAGCCGCGAGCGGATCAGTGGCACAACGGTCGCCGGCATCGTCGTTGCCAGCCGACGGTAGCCTTGGCGGGTCACGGCGGCGGCGAACTCCTCGGCGAGGTGCGACGACACCTGGCCGCCCCTGAGCGCGTCGAGCCGCACGGTGAACACCGCGAGCTGCGCCCGTTGCAATGGCGAGAGAGTCGGCCGGGTTCCGAGATAGCGCAGGTCCTCCTGAGCCTGGGTCAGCTCACCGCGGTGAATGGATGCCTGCACCGCCGCGATCCGAGTCAGCGGTCCGCGTGCGCTGCTGGACGCCGCCACGCGGTCGGCGCCACTCAGGTCGCCGAGCGCGAGCAGCGCCTCGATTGTGAGGGAGTCGAGCACGTCGGCGGCGAACGACCCTGCCTGCACGCGGTGCGTCGCAGCTGAGATGGTGGCGAGCTCGAGAGCCTCCGACGGCTGCTGCCTGCCGAGGGCGAGCCGCGCCTTCGCGAGCAGCTCGAACGGCCAGATGATCTCGAAGTTGTCGATCGCGTCGAGCTCGGCGATGCGGTCGTCTGCGTCGGGCGCGAGCCGCTCGACGCTGATCAGCGCTGCGGCCGCACGCTCGGTGCCGTAGGCCGCGCTCGCGTAAGCCGCCGCCGAGCCCGGCAGTGCGAGCGCCTCCGCCAGCGACTTCTCTGCGACGGCGAGCGAGCCGCGAACCGCGTGGGCGATGGCGATGCGGCCCGCGGCGCCCCGTTGGGCGTCGACCGAGCCCGAGGCCACGCCGATCTGTCGGGAGACCCCGAGCTGCCGCAGCGCGTTCAGGGTGTCGCCGGCGACGAGGTAGGTCGACCCGATCTGGTGATGGAACAGCCACAACGGACCGTCGTGCTGCGCGCTCGCGGCGAACTCGGTCTGCCTGATCCAGTCCTCGAGCCGGCGCGCAGAGCGCACAGCGGCCGCGGTGTCGCCGTTCGCGCGCGATGCGAGTCCCTGGATCATCAGGAACAGGCCGACGGTCGTCGGATCGTCCGAGGCGAGCAGCTCGTCGAACTCCGACGGGTCGATCGGCCGCCCGGTGCGCGCGAGCACACCGCCGAGCGGGTGCGCGAGCCGGAGGACGGGGTGGCGCTCGAGCATCTCGTCCGAGAGGGTCGCCGCCGCCTGCTGCAGCGCCCGGTAGTCATGGGTGAAGAAGTACCAGACGTTGCCCATGAGGATCTCGACGATGCGCTCGGCATCGCCTGCTGCGATCGCCGCGGCGAGCTGCTCACCCGGATCCGGCGCTGCGCTTTCGACCACCATTCACCCGCCCGCCCGAGTGGAGGTAGGGCCGCTCGGTTACGACAAAATATAGACATAATCGGGCGTTCGGGCGCCTGCGCCCGATGGTGCGAGCGCTGTGCTGCGGGAAGGTCAGGCGGCTTCGGCCTGCGCCTCGCGGTACCCGGCGGAGACCAGGATCGGCTTGTGGTCCGAGACGCCGGCCGGCAGCGTCGTCACACCGTTGATGTCGAGGCCGGTCGAGGTCGCGAAGTCGAAGTGCCCGCGGAAGTACTTGTAGCGGGCATACGTGCTGGTGTCGCTCTTGTTCAGCTCGAAGCCCGACTCGACCATGCGAGCACGCAGGTTCTTGTGGAACCAGGGGTAGTTGAAGTCGCCGACCATGAGAGCGGGCAGCCCCGGGCCGAGCTCGCGCAGCTTCTCGTGCGCGGCGTCGATCTGCGCCCGGCGCAGCGAGTTGACGGCGGTCAGCGGCGAGGCGTGGAACGAGGCGATGACGACCTCGCGGTCCTCCTCGGTGTCCTCGAGGCGGGTGCCCACGACGCGCTCGTCGGCGGGAGCGAGCAGATGGTCGTGCAGCGACTTCTTGAGGGCGAAGTTCTCGGTCGCGACCAGCGAGAAGCGGTGCTCGCGGTAGTAGAGGGCGAGCCCGAGCCGGTTGCGCAGCGTCGCCCCGGCGAGCCTGAGCTCGCCGATGCGCTCGGGCAGCCCCGTGGCGCCGCATTCCTGCAGGCACAGCACGTCGGGGTCGAAGTGGTCGACCAGGGGCACCAGTTCGCCGCTGGCGTGGTTCTCGCGCAGGTTGTAGCTGATCACCTTCATCGCCGACACCTTACGGCGTGCGGCCGAGGATCGCTCGGGGTTGCGCTGGGCATGTCGGGTGCACAAGCCATGAACAGCGGGTGATCGGATGCCTGAGCAGCCGTCGCCCGGGCCTTTAGGCCCAGACGTCTGCAGCGATCTGCACGACCTCACGGACCTTCGCCCACTGCTGCGCCTCGGTGAGCGCGTGGCCGTCCTGGGTGGAGGCGAAGCCGCACTGGGTGCTGAGCGCGAGCTGGTCGAGCCCGACGTGGCGGGCGGCCTCGTCGATGCGGGCGGTGACGACGCCGGGATTCTCGAGCGCGCCGTCCTTCGAGGTGAGCAGCCCGAGCACGATCTGCTTGTTCCCGGCGGGCACGTGCCGCAGCGGCCCGAAGCCGCCGGCCCGCTCGCTGTCGTATTCGAGGAAGTAGCCGTCGTAGTCCGTGCCCGCGAGCAACTGCTCGGCGACCGGCTCGTAATCGCCGGTCGAGATCCACGCGGAGCGGAAGTTGCCGCCGCACACGTGCGTCGTGACCGTCAGGTCTTCCGGCTTCCCGGAGAGCGCGTCGTTGATGAGCTGCGCGTAGCGCTCGGCGAGTCCGTCGATCCGGATGCCGCGCGCCTGCGCCTTCTCGCGCTCGGCGCGCGAGCACAGGTAGGTCCAGGTGGTGTCGTCGAACTGCAGGTAGCGGCAGCCCGCGTCGTAGAACGCTCGCACCGCGTCGCGGTAGGCAGCGGCCAGATCGCCCATCAGCTCGTCGTGGTCGACGTAGTCGCTGCCCGCGAGCCCCTCCCGGTCGAGCCGGAAGTGCAGCACCGCAGGGGAGGGGATCGTCATCTTGGGTGTCACACCGGCCGGTGCGTTCTCGCGCAGGAAGCGGAAGTGCTCGAGCATCGGGTGCTCCCGGGAGAAGCCGAGCCGACCTGTGACGAACAGCGCCTGGTTCGTGGTGCGCACCCCGCCGATATCGACGGCACCCTCGGCTCCCGTCACCGAGAGGCCGGTGAGGCCTGCGAAGAAGTCGTACTGCCACGAGTTGCGACGGAACTCCCCGTCGGTGGCGAGGCGCAGTCCGGCATCCGTCTGCCGCGCGATCACGTCGCGCACGGCGCCGTCCTCGATCTCGCGCACCGCGGCGGCGTCGATCGCGCCCGCCGCATGCTGCGCGTGCGCGCGCCGCACGGTCGGGGGCCGCAGGAAGCTGCCGACGATCTCGGCGCGGAACGGGGGAGTGCTGCGGCTGCCGCCGGGCGACCGGGTCGGAGTTCGAGTTGCCGGCGCGAGCGCGGCGGCCTGCGTGCGCAGCGCTTCGAGCACCGCCCGCACCCCGCGGCGGTGCAGCGTGTCGGGGCGCGCGAGCACGTCGACGCGGCGGGTCGCGGCGATGCCGGCGGCGAGCGGGCGCACGCGCACGCCGAAGTCGAGATAGGCGGCGCCCGTGTGCCGGGGCAGCAGGGTGAGGCAATCGGATGCCTGCAGCATGGCCGCCGCCACCGCGAAGTCGCTCACCCGGTGGGCGATGACGGGCTCGACGCCGGCGGCTGCCCCGATCGCATGCACGGCGGCGCCCAACGCGAGGTCGTCGCCAGCGGCGATCCAGGCGGCGCCGCGCAGCTCGGCGGCGGTGAGCGGCTGGCTCGCTTCGCCGGCGTCGAGGCGGTGCCCGACGCGGAACGCCACGTCGAGCGGCTCGGAGAGCAGCGGCACGACGGCGAGCTGCGCGGGCCATTCGTCGCCGCCGACGAGACGCTCGGCGATCACGAGGTCGAGGTCGGCGACGAGGCCGGTGTAGTCGACCGGCTTCGCCGTGAGGTCGCGCAGCACGAGCTGCGGGCGCCCCGCGATCGACGCGGCCATGAGGCCGGGGAACAGCGAGACGGCGGCCGAAGGGAAGGCGCCGATCGAGACAGGTGCCGCTGAGTCGTCGTGGAACTCGGTGATCGAGTTCGCGGCGTCGATGAGGGCGGATTCCACGGCGACGGCCGCGTCGGCGAGAGCGGCACCGGCGGCGGTCAGCACGGTGCGGCGGCCCTCGAGCTGCGTGAGCGGTACACCGACCGAACGCTGCAGCCCGGCGAGCTGCTGCGACACCGCAGACGGCGTGACCCGGAAAGCGGCGGCCACGGCGGCGATGCTGCCGCGGTCGCGGAGCTCGCGCAGGGCGCGGAGTTGAGCAAGTTCCATCACGGCATCCGATCCATTAGGTCAATCTAATGGTTGAGCAAAGCAAGTGGGGCCTTTTCTTTGCTGTCTGAGGAACGCAGGGTGGAATCCGTGAGCATTCCCGCATTCCCGACCGGAACGATCCTCGGCTACCCGCGCATCGGGCGCCGCCGTGAACTGAAGCGCGCCGTCGAGGCGTTCTGGCGCGGCGACATCGACGTGACCGAGCTCGAATCGCGCGCGCGGGAACTGCGCCGCGCCACCCGCGAGCGCCTCGCCGAGCTCGGCCTCGGCCGCACCGACTCGTCGATCCCCGAGTCGTTCAGCTTCTACGATCAGGTGCTCGACGCCGCCGTGACCGTGGGCGCGGTGTCCGCGGCGGACCTCGACGCGTATTTCGCCTTCGCCCGCGGCGACGCGAGCCGCGCGCCGCTCGAGATGACCAAGTGGTTCGACTCGAACTACCACTACCTCGTGCCCGAGATCGGGCCGGAGACCGAGTTCCGGCTCACCGGCGATCGCATCGTCGCGGAGTTCCTTGAGGCGAAGGCCGACGGATTCCTCACCAGGCCGGTCATCGTCGGGCCCGTCACCCTGCTCGCGCTGGCGAAGCCCTCCGCAGAGGCCCCCGACGGGTTCGCCCCGCTCTCGAGGCTGGAGGACGTGCTGCCCGTCTACGCCGAGCTGCTCGGCCGGCTGCGGGCGGCCGGAGCCGAGTGGGTGCAGCTCGACGAGCCCGCGCTCGTCAGCGAGAGCCTGCCCGACACCGCTGACACGCTGCGCGCGGCTGCCGCGGCCGCCTACGGCAGGCTCGGCCGCGTCGAGGACCGCCCGCAGCTCTTCGTCGCCGCGCCGTACGCCGAACTCGGGGCCGCCCTGGCGACGCTCGCGGGCACCGAGGTCGAGGCCATCGGGCTCGACCTCGTGCGCGGAAACATCCCCGCCGATCTCTTCGACTGCACGAGGGACGCGCTGAAGACGAAGACGCTCGTCGGCGGCGTCATCGACGGCCACAACATCTGGCGCGGCGACCTCGCCGCCGCCTTCGCCAAGCTCGAACTGCTGCGCGAGCTCAGCCCGCGCGTCGCGGTCTCGACCTCGACCTCGCTGCTGCACGTGCCGCACGACACGGCGGATGAACCGCAGCTGGAGGCGCGGCTTCTGTCGTGGCTCGCCTTCGCCGACCAGAAAGTCGCCCAGGTGGCGACGCTCGCCGCGGGGCTCGAGCGGGGCGCCGCCGCGATCCGGGGCGCGCTGGCCGAGGCATCCGCCGCCCTCGCTGATCGCCTCAGCGCACCGGGCGTGCGCGTGCCTGCGGTGCGCGAGCGCCTCGCCGGTCTCGCGTCCGCCGATTTCGAACGCGCGCCGTATCGGCAGCGCGTCGCCGAGCAGGATGCCGCACTGAGCCTGCCCGCCCTGCCGACGACGACGATCGGCTCGTTCCCGCAGACGGCCGAGATCCGCCGGGCGCGGGCCGCGCTCGCCGCCGGCAGGCTCGATGCGGCGGGGTACGAGGCGGAGATGCGCGAGGAGATCCGCCGAGTCGTCGCCCTGCAGGAGGAGCTCGGCCTCGATGTGCTCGTGCACGGCGAGCCCGAGCGCAACGACATGGTGCAGTACTTCGCGGAACAGCTCGACGGCTTCGCGGTCACGGTGAACGGCTGGGTGCAGTCGTACGGTTCGCGGTGTACCCGGCCGTCGATCCTATGGGGCGATGTCTCGCGGCCCGCGCCGATGACGGTCGAGTGGTCGCGCTTCGCGCAGTCGCTCACCGCGAAGCCGATGAAGGGCATGCTGACGGGGCCCGTGACGATCCTCGCGTGGTCGTTCGTGCGCGACGATCAGCCGCTCGCCGACACTGCGAACCAGGTCGCGCTCGCGCTGCGCGACGAGATCGCGGACCTCGAGGATGCCGGCATCCGTATCGTGCAGGTCGATGAGCCGGCGCTGCGCGAGCTGCTGCCGCTGAAGCGGGCGGCTCAGGCCGCGTACCTGGATTGGTCGGTCGCGTCGTTCCGGCTTGCGACCGGTGGGGCGGATGCGGCGACTCAGGTGCACACCCACCTCTGCTACTCGGAGTTCGGTGTCGTGATCGACGCGATCCGCGCGCTCGACGCCGACGTGACGTCGATCGAGGCGGCGCGCAGTCGCATGGAGGTGGTCGACGATCTCTCGCGCTCGCGGTTCGACCATGGCATCGGGCCCGGCGTGTATGACATCCACTCGCCGCGCGTGCCGGGCGTCGGCGAGCTCACCGAGCTGCTCACGCTCGCCGCCGCGCGTATTCCCGAGCGGCAGCTGTGGGTGAACCCCGACTGCGGGCTCAAGACCCGCGGCTACGACGAGACGGTCGCCTCGCTGCGGCACGTGGTCGCTGCCGCGCGGGCGGTGCGGGAGCATGTCGGTGCTGGAACGGTCGGGGCTTGAGCCGAGTTTGCGTCTTCAGCGCGCGGCGGTCGTGAGCGCGTTGTCGCGATAGAAGTCGCGCAGGCGGCGGCGGTTCGGCAGGAACGTCTTCGGGCCCGCGAAGCCCTCGAACACGGCTCGGTAGCGGTGGCGATTCTGCCGGGTCGGCCCGAGGATGAATCCGATCATGTCCATCCTGATCCTGTCCCTGGTGCCCTGCAGGGCGCCTGCGCGGTCGGCTCGACCCCACGTGCGACGGATGTAGCGGAGGATGCTGGCGGCCGTCGAGGCATCCAGCACCACGAGACCCGTGGCCCGCTTCAACCGCTCGGGCAGCCAGCGCGAATAGTTGCCCTCCATGACCCAGCGCTCGCCCGCGATCGCGGCGTCGTGCAGGGCTTCGAACTCGACGTCTGGGCGCTGCAGCCATTGCGTGCCGGGCTGGTGGCGGTACTGGTCGAGGTGCACGACCGGAAGCTCGCGCCGAACGCCGATGGCCACCGCGAGTGTCGACTTGCCGCTGTTCGACGGCCCCAGGATGCAGATCCGCTCGCCGAGGTCTTCAAGGTCCACCTAGCCATCCTCGCAAGAGGCCGCCGGTGTCGGGGGTCTGTGGGAAACTCGGGGTGCCGGCGGGGTTGTGAACAAGTCTACGAATCTTATGCTTGCAATATAAGGGGGTTGGGGTAGGCTCGGGAGTATGTCGAAGGTCGGTTCCGCAGCTTGTGAGGCGCTGTCGCGTCTGGGTGCGGTGCTGCCGGTGGATCCGTCGGCGCTGACGGATGGGCAGCTTCTCGATTTCGTCTCCCGGGTGGAGGCGGCTTCCCGGCAGGTGGAGGCGCTGAAGCTCGCGGCTGCGCGGGCGGTGAGCGAACGCTCGGAGCGGGATGACCCGGACTCGCTGGCCAGGAGATTGGGGTTCAGGACCGCGGCGGGTGCGATCCAGGGGATGACGAAGTCCTCCGGGAAGGAGGCGGCGAAGCTGATCCGCGATGTCGAGGATCTCGCCAAGCTGCCTCAGGTCGAGGCTGCGGTGCTGGACGGGAGGATCGGACGCGAGAGCGCGGCAGCGATCAGCGGGGAGTTGAAGAAGGTCGCGGGGAAAGACTTCGACAGGGCCGAGGTTCGCCAGATCGCGGCCGTCGAGGCCGAACTCGTCGAGCTGGCCACCTCGGTCGGCGCCGACGAGGTGAAGGCCCGTGCGGCCGAGAAAGCCGCCGCGTTGAACGTCCGGGCCGTGGAGGATCAAGCGAAGACGGCCATGGATGGGCGGTTCTTCTGGATCGGACCCACCGTCGACGGGGCTGCGAAAGTGTCCGGGCTGCTGCCGGCGGGGCATGCTGCCGTGGTGCGGGGTGTGTTGGACGGGCTCTCGAACCCGAAGGGGAAGAAGACGGTGAGCTTCGCCCCGGACCCGGATGCTGCGCCGGCGGATGTGCGTACCCGGGGGCAGAAGGCCGCCGACCACCTCAGGGACGTGTTCGCCACCGCCGCGAGGTCGGCGGAAATGCCGGATATGGGCGGGGATCACCCCACCGTGTGGATCTCCACCACCGCAGCCGAGCTGGAGTCCGGGAAAGGGCTCGCGTTCTATGCGGGCACGCCGGAACCTGTCCCCGTGCAGGAGGCCCGGCAGGCGGCGTGTGCGGGTGGGATCCAGACCGTGATCTTCGGCAAAGACGGCGACGCCCTCAACCTCGGCCTGGAAGTCCGCGGGTTCACGAAAAGGCAGCGCCGCGCCATCGCCCTCCGCGACGGCGGCACCTGCATCATCCCGGGATGCGACGTGCCCGCCCAGTGGTGCGAAGTCCACCACGTGACCCCGTACCAGGAGGGCGGACCCACCGACGTGTGCAACGGCGTCCTCGTGTGCTGGTTTCATCACCACGAGATCGACTCGGGGCCCTGGCACCTCAGAATGACCCACGGTACCCCGGAAGTGCGGTACACCCACGGCAGCACCGACACCGGATGGAAACCCACCGGCAACGGCACCGCCGCCAGAATCCGAGCCGCAGCACCACCCGGACGTGATGCGGGGGAGTAGTCCGCCTCCTGCGCGGTCTTCCGTGCGATCTCGAGCGTGATCGTGATCGTGATCGTGATCTGTTGCCGTTGAGCCTCGCCCGCGTAACACGCCGCTGACATGATGAGCGTGTGACCGACCCGAATCTCGCCCAGCTCGCCTCCGCCTACGGCGTCCAGACGGAGTACTGGGACTGGCAGGGGCAGCACGTCGAGGTCGCCGAGGAGACGCTGCGGGCGATCCTGACCGCGCTCGGCGCTGACGTTGCCGACCCGCAAGCCGCGATCGCGGACCGCGCGTTGGCGCCGTGGCGACGGATGCTTCCGCCCGCGGTCGTCGTGACCCAGGGCACAGCCGGACAAGTCGCCGTGCACGTGCCGGATGGGGCGCCCGTCGAGGTGTGGGTCGAACTCGAAGGCAGCGCCGAGCGCACGCCGCTGCGCCAGGTCGACAACTGGAACGAGCCGCGCGACGTCGACGGCGTGCGCACCGGTGAGGCATCCTTCGAGATCCCCGGCGATCTGCCGCTCGGCTACCACCTGCTGCACGCGAGCTCCGACGGGCGCACGGCCGAGACCCGGCTCGCCGTCGCGCCGGCGCGGCTCGAACTGCCCGGCCGCATCAACGCACGACCGGGGTGGGGGCTCGCCGTGCAGCTGTACAGCGTGCACTCCGCCGGCTCGTGGGCCACCGGCGACCTCACCGACCTCAGCGATTTGAGCGTGTGGGCTGCGACGCAGCACGACGCCGATTTCGTGCTCGTCAACCCCATGCACGCCGTCGCGCCGCTCACTCCGATGGCCCCATCGCCGTACCTGCCGGTGACCCGCCGCTTCACCAACCCCATGTACCTGCGGCCCGAGCGCGTGCCCGAGTGGCTCGGACTCAAGCGCGGGGTGCGCAAGCAGTACGAGGAGGCGCGCAAGCAGCTCGCGAAATCGCTCAAGAAGTCGGACACCGTCGAACGGGACGCGGGCTGGGAGCTCAAGCGGTCCGCGCTCGAAGCCGTGCACGCGGTGACGCGCACTCCGGGGCGCGAGGCGTCCTACCAGTGGTTCGTGAAGCAGAACGGCCGCAGCCTCGAGGACTATGCCCGCTGGTGCGCCCTCGCCGCGGAGTACGGCGGCGACTGGCGGCAGTGGCCGGCCGAGCTGCAGGACCCCGACTCGCCAGCCGTCGCCGACTTCGCCCGCGAGCACGAGTGGCAGGTCGACTTCCACCGCTGGCTGCAGTGGCTCACCAGCGAGCAGCTCGACGAGGCGCAGGCCGCCGCCCGCCGGCACAGCATGGCGCTCGGCATCATGCACGACTTGGCCGTCGGCGTGGATTCTGGGGGAGTCGACGCCTGGCGGCTGCAGCAGGTCTACGCCCAGGGCATGATCGTCGGCGCCCCGCCGGACGCGTACAGCCAGACCGGCCAGGGCTGGGGGCAGCCGCCATGGCGGCCCGACGCGCTCGCCGAGGCGGGCTACGAGCCGTTCCGCGAGATCGTCGCCGGCGTGCTCACGCACTCGGGCGGGGTGCGCATGGACCACGTCGCCGGGCTGTTCCGGCTGTGGTGGGTGCCGGAGGGGCGGCCCGCCACCGAGGGCACCTACGTGCGCTACGACCACGAGGCCCTCGTCGGCATCCTCTGCCTCGAGGCGCACCGCGCCGGCGCCGTCGTCGTCGGCGAGGATGTCGGCGTCGTCGAGCCGTGGACCCGCGAGTACCTCGCCGGCCGCGGCATCTTCGGCACCTCCATCCTGTGGTTCGAGCGCGACTACTTCGGCGACGGCCGGCCGCTCGCTCCCGAGCGCTGGCGCGAGCTGTGCCTGGCATCCGTCACCACTCACGACCTTCCGCCGTCGCTCAGCTATCTCGCCGGCGACCACGTGCTGCTGCGCGAGAAGCTCGGGCTGCTCACCCGCTCCGTCGCGGACGAGCTCGCCGACACGCGCGCCGAGCGCGAGGTGTGGCTCGCGACGCTGCGCGAGCGCGGTCTGCTGTCGGCCGACCTCGAGCCGAGCGACGACGACATCGTGCTCGCCGTGCACCGCTTCCTCGCCCAGACGCCCGCGCGGCTGCGAGCGCTCTCGCTGCCCGATGCGGTCGGCGACCGGCGCACGCAGAACCAGCCGGGCTCGGTCGACGAGTACCCGAACTGGCGCGTGCCGTTGACGGATTCCACGGGCAAGCCCGTTCCGCTTGAGAAGGTGTTCACCTCCGAGCGCGCGGCGCAGCTGATCGGAGCCGTGCGCGGGCGGTGAACCCCCAGCTGCTGATCGTCCTGGCGCTACTGGTCGCCGCCATCGCGATGTTCGCGATCGGCCGGCCTCGCATGGACGTGGTGGCGGTGATCATGATCGTCGGCCTGCCGCTGACGGGCGTGCTCACCGTGCCCGAGACGCTCGCCGGCTTCGCCGACCCGAACGTCGTGCTCATCGGGGCGCTCTTCGTCGTCGGCGAGGCGCTGTCGCGCACGGGCATCACCTACCGGCTCGGCGATCGGCTCGCCCGGGCCGCCGGCACGAGCAGCACCCGCCTGCTCGTGCTGCTCATGGTGTGCGTCGGCGTGCTCGGGGCGGTGATGAGCTCGACGGGCGTCGTCGCGATCTTCATCCCTGTCGTGCTCAGCATCGCGAAACGGCTCGGCGTCTCGCCGCGCCGGCTCATGATGCCGCTCAGCTTCGCCGCGCTCATCAGCGGCATGCTCACCCTCATCGCCACCGCGCCGAACCTGGTGGTCGACGCCGAGCTGCGCCGCGCCGGCCACGCCGGGTTCGGATTCCTCACGATCACGCCCTTCGGCCTCGTGATCCTCGCCCTGGGCATCGCCTACATGCTGTTCGCGCGGCGGTTCCTGGGCGGTGCCGCCGACGCGGCGGACTCCGGCGAGCGCACGACCTTCCCCGCGCTCGTCGAGAAGTACGGCCTCGCCGCCCGCGAGCGCCGCCTGCGCGTCGGCCGGCGCTCGCCGCTGATCGGCACGGAGGCGGACAGCGCGGCGGTGCGCCGGCAGCACGGCATCCGTGTCCTTGCCGTCGAGCGCAGCAGGTGGGGCCAGAGGCGGCTCGCACTCGGCACCGAGCCGCAGGGGTTCACGATCAAGGCGGGCGACGTGCTGCTCGTGGACGTCGAGGATGCCGCAGACCCCGCGGCGCTCGCGCGTCGGCTCGGCGCGGAGGAGCTGCCGCTCGGCGAGGGGCTGCTCGTGCAGAGCGCGCGCGAGCTGGGGCTGGCCGAGATCATCCTGCCGCCGAACTCCGCGGCGCTCGGCCGCACCGTCGCCGAGCTCAGGATGCACGATGATCACGACGTCGATGTGATCGGCATCCGTCACGGCGTCGAGAACGTCGAGCACGCCGTCTCGCACGAGCGGCTGCGCCTCGGCGACACGCTGCTCGTCGTCGGCAGCTGGGATGCGATCAGGCGCCTGGCCGCCCCGGGGGGCGACTTCATCGCCCTCGAGCTGCCCGTCGAGGTCGAGGAGCGCGTGCCGGCCGGCAGCCGTGCGCCGCTCGCGCTGCTCAGCCTCGCCGTGATGATCGTGCTCATGGTGACCGGCCTCGTGCCGAACGTCATCGCCGCGCTGATCGCGTGCTTGCTGATGGGCGTCTTCGGCTGCATCGACCTGCCCTCGGCGTATCGCGCGATCCACTGGCCGACGCTGCTGCTGATCGTCGGCATGCTGCCGTTCGCGCTCGCCCTCGACAAGACCGGGGGCATCGACCTGGTCGCCTCGGGGCTCGCCGACGCGCTCGGCCACGCCGCGCCGCTCGTGATCCTCGCAGGGCTCTTCGTCGTGACGGCGGTGATCGGCCTGTTCGTCAGCAACACGGCCACCGCGGTGCTGATGGCGCCCGTCGCGATCGGTATCGCGGGGCACCTGCACGCGTCGCCGTATCCGTTCGCGATGGTCGTCGCGCTCGCGGCATCCGCCGCCTTCATCACACCCGTCTCGTCACCGGTGAACACACTCGTGCTCGACCCGGGCCGCTACCGCTTCGGCGACTTCGTGAAGGTGGGCGCGCCGTTCACCGTGATCGTGCTGCTGGTCGCGGTGTTCCTCGTGCCGGTGATGTTGCCGCTGCACCCGTAGAGCAGCGCTGCGCCGCTCAAAGCCGGTCAGGATCCAGGTTCAGCGTGGTGTCCGCGTAGAGGTACTGCTGGTCGCCGAACACCTGCAGGTTCTTGTTGAGCCAGATGAGGTCGGTGACCGTGATGCCGAAGCGGGCCGCCACGACCGAGGTGACATCGCCCGCGGCGACGCGGTAGCTGCGCGGCGCGCCGGTCGAGGTCTTTGCCGTCACCGTGCCGGTCGCGAACTGCCGTGGGCCGCCGTCGACCGGGTGCACGTTCGACTGCCGCACCGGGATCGACCAGTGCAGCGTGTTCACGGCGAGCACCTTGTTCGGCCCGAGCTCGACCGGCACGCCGTCGGCCGACGCGACGGAGGAGTAGGTCACGAGCGTCGTCAGGTACGACGGCTGGCCGATCGCGCCGAGCGAGGCCGACGACGCCGAGGCAGCCGAGGTGGTCGGTCCGCCGAGCACGTGGTCGGCGACCCCGTGCCAGGTGAGCCCGTCGCCGACCCTGGGCGGGATGTCGATCAGCGTCACGGACACGGGCACCGGCACGGTCGACGTGAACCCCGAGTACTGCACGGCGTAGCTGTTGTCGCCGTTCGCGACCACCCGATAGTGGAAGTGGATGCTGCCCTTCGGCGAGGCGACGTCGCCCTGCGCCACGACCGTTCCGGCCGGAACGGGAGTGAGTGTGGGGCTCGGCTCGGGTGTGGAGACCGGCTCGGGCGTCGCGAGGTGCGACATCGCCGGATTCGGCGCCTCGGTGGGCGTCGGCGGCGCGGTCAGGGTGGGCGTCATGCTCGGGCTCGCGCTCGGCGAGGCGGACAGCGCGTGGGCGTGCTTCGGCTTCGCCGGGGTCGTGCCAGCCGCGAAGCAGCCGCTGAGGGTGAGCAGCATCATCGCCGCGACGCCGATCGCGGCGAAGTTGCGTTTTCTCACATCGGCGATCCTGTCATGCCCGGGGTGCGGCATCTGTCACCCGAACGAGCCACATCGCGGCCCGGCCGAGCAGTTCGCGGTGCTCGGGGCTGTCGTACGACGCAGCGTCGTGACCGAGCGCGTCATACACGACAGGGGCATCGCCGAAGCGGTGGGTCCACACGAGCGGGTGGGCCGTGCCGTCCAGCCTGTGCTGCGCGAGCACGTGCGCGCCGGCGCCGACCCGGAGCTGCGTGTAGAGCTCGTCGTGCAGCTCGAAATCGGTGAGGCCGGCGGTGATCGGATGCCCGTCATCGACGATCTCGACGTGGGCGTTGCCGTACGGCGGGTGGTACGTCGTGCCGCGCACCCAGAGCCCGCCGAGCACGGATTCCCACTCGGGGACCGCCGGCAACGAGGTCGACGACACGTGCGAGACGAGCAGCGGGCGGCCTGCGGAGACGTACTCGAGCAGGCCGGCCCTGGTCGCGGCATCCGCCGCCTCGTCCCGCGAGTCGCCCGGGTTCCCGACGTTCAGCACGAGCAGCTCGACGTCGCCGGGGGAGGCGAGCCGGGCATCCACGTTCTCGTCCACCTCGACCTCGAAGCCGACGCCGTGCAGCACGCTTGCGATGCGTGCCGAGGTCTCAGGGAACGGATGCCACGGGTCGGCGTACCTGCCGGAACCCGAGACGACGACGGCGCGAGAGCTCACACTGTCGAGTTAACCATCGGTTGAGACGCCGTTCACCGACGAGGGACAGGTTCGGATTCATGAGCAGAACCCCCACCTCGCGCCGGCGCACCCGAGTCCTTCTCGCGCTCGGCGCCACCGCAGCCCTCGCCTGCACAGGCGCCGTCGCAGCCAACGCCAACGGCTGGAACTCCGTCCCGTCGCACGACTTCAGTGCGGCATCCGATGCGTTCTCCGGCTCTGCCCGCGTGAACGGGGGCGTCGTGACCGGCAACGTCCTGCGCAACGATCGCGGCGCCACCGCCGTCGTGCGCAACACGAACCCCGCGAACGGCACCGTCACCGTGAACGCGGACGGCAGCTTCAGCTACACGCCCAAGGCCGGCTTCACCGGCACCGACACCTTCACCTATACGGCGACGGATGCCGTGCAGCTGTTCCGCGACGCCACGGCGAAGGGCACGGCGATCCCGCCGCTTGCGACCGTCGCCGGGCCGAACGGCACGACCACCTCGATCTCGGGTGAGGGCTACGGCTCGTCGCTCGCGCCGGTGCCCGGTCACGACGGCTGGTTCTACGGACTCACCGACCGCGGCCCCAACGCCGACGACCCGCTCGGCAACAAGTCGGAGCCGCTGCCGTCGTTCACGCCGCAGATCGGGGAGTTCAAGCTTGTCGGCGGGAAGGCCGAGCTGCAGAAGACCATCACGCTGAAGGGGCCGAAGAACGTCACGGGCCCGGCGGGCGTCACGGGCCAGCCGTACAGCGGCCGGCCGCCGCAGCCCGACACCAAGGAGACGATCGACGACGTCGCGAAGAGCAGCGGAACGACTGGCGTTCCCGTTGCACCGGACCCCGACGGATACGACTCTGAGGGTCTCGTCGCCCTGCCCGACGGCACCTTCTGGGTGTCGGACGAGTACGGCCCCTACGTCACCCACTTCGACGCGAACGGCTACGAGATCGGGCGCCTCACGCCCTATCAGAGCAGCCCGAACAACCGGTTCCACAAGATCGTCGGATACCTGCCCGCCGAGCTCGCCGACCGCCTGAACAACAAGGGCATGGAGGGGCTGACGGTCACTCCGGACGGCTCGACCCTCGTCGGCGCGATGCAGTCGGCGCTGCAGCTGCCCGATCTCGGCTCGACCAAGGCATCGAAGGTGGCGGCCACGCGCATCGTCACGATCAACCTCCGCACCTACACGACGCACCAGTACCTCTATCTGCTCGACAACCCCGGCACGACCGGCGATGCGATCAGCGAGATCACGGCGCTGTCGGCCACGAAGTTCCTCGTCGACGAGCGCGACGGCAACTTCGAGCCGTTCGCGAACAAGAACCTCTACGAGATCGACCTGAATGGCGCGACCGACGTGAGCGGACTCACCGTCGGCGGGAAGTCGCCGGAGGCGCTCGTGGGGGCATCCGACACCAACACCGCCCTCGCCACCCTGACCGCCGCGGGCGTGCAGGTCGCGCAGAAGCAGCCGTACGTGCAGGTGGGCACGCTGCTCAGCCAGCTCGACCCGACGGGCAAGCTGTTCGGCCACGACAAGGTCGAGGGCGTGGCGACGACGGATGCCGGCAAGACGCTGTACCTCTCGAACGACGACGACTTCGGCATCGACTACATCGGGAACAACGGCGACGCGAGCCCGCAGCCCGACGCCGACGGCACCTGGGGTGTGCACCAGAAGGTGCTCCCGGCCACCGGCGCAGAGGACAACGGCGAGATCCTCAAGATCGACACGACGAAGCTGCCGGCGGTGCTGAAGACCGTCACGGTGACGATCCGGGTGCGCTGACCCGAGTGGGGCTCGCGGCTACGCTCTCGCGACCGCGAGCTCCACGACGGCCCACGACAGGGCAGGCAGCGTGACGCGCACCTCGCCGCCCTCGTCGATCGCGACCGCGTCGAGGCGCCTCAGGCCGACGGCATCCTGCGCCTGCTCCGTGTTCGCGGTGAAGCGGTCGCCGCCCTCTGGAACGGTGAGCACCTCGGCGCGCGTGATCGCGCTGGCCGCGAGGCCGCGCAGCGACACGGTGACGTCGGATGCCTCGTCGAGCCCGCGGTTCGCGAGGAAGAGCGCCACCCGACCGCGCTCCTCGTCGTAGGTCGAGCTCGCGTCGACGACGGGAGCGTCGCCGTAGCGGGCCGAGTCGAAGCGGTCGCCCATGGCAGCTGTGCGCAGGATCTGACCGCTCGCCAGCTCTGCCATGCGCGCGAACGGCCAGAAGATCGTCTGCCGCCACGCCGGCCCGCCCGCCTCGCTGCGGATCGGCGCGATGACGTTGACGAGCTGCGCCTGGTTGGCGATCGTGACGCGGTCGCCGTGGCGCAGCAGCGAGTTGAGGAAGCTGCCGACGACCACGGCATCCGTCACGTTGTAGGTGTCCTCGATGAGGCGCGGGTGCTCGCGCCAGACGCCGCGCTCCTCGACGACGTGCGGCTGGTCCTCCGTGTCGAGGCCGACCTGGTACCAGACGTTCCACTCGTCGAAGGAGAGGTTCACGGTCTTCGCCGACTTGCGCTTGGCCTTCACGGCGTCGACCGTCGCGACGACCTCGTCGATGAACGCGTCCATGTCGTTCGAGCTCGCGAGGAACGACAGTGCGTCGCCCTCGTGCTCCTGGTAGTAGGCGTGCATCGAGACGTAGTCGACCTCGTCGTAGGCGTGCGAGAGCACCGTGTGCTCCCACTCGCCGAAGGTCGGCATGTTGCGGCCGGACGAGCCGACCGCGACGACCTCGATCGACGGGTCGACGAGCTTCATGGCCTTGGCGGATTCCTGCGCGAGCCTGCCGTACTCGTCGGCCGTCTTGTGCCCGATCTGCCATGGGCCGTCGAGCTCGTTGCCGAGGTTCCAGACCTTGATGCCGAAGGGGTCCTTCGCGCCGTTCTTCACCCTGAGGTCGGACCAGTAGGTGCCGCCGGGGTGGTTCGCGTACTCGACGAGCGCCCGCGCCTCCTCAACGCCGCGGGTGCCGAGGTTGATCGCCTCCATCACCTCGACGCCGGCCTCCTTGGCCCAGCCGGCGAACTCGTGCAGGCCGAAGGCGTTGGTCTCGACCGTGTGCCAGGCGCCGTCGAGGCGCCGCGGGCGCTCCTCGACGGGCCCGATGCCGTCCTCCCAGCGGTAGCCCGAGACGAAGTTGCCGCCCGGGTAGCGCACGATCGACACGCCCAGCTCACGGGTGAGGTCGAGCACGTCACGGCGGTATCCGCGCTCGTCGGCCGCGGGGTGGCCTGGCTCGAAGATGCCCGTGTACACGCACCGCCCCATGTGCTCGACGAACGAGCCGAACAGCCGCCTGGGCACCGGCCCTACGGTGAAATCGCGGTCGACAATGATGCGCGCAGAAGTCATGCGCCGATTTTTACATCGTTGTAATGGCGAGGGCAAGTCCGGCGCCTACTCGCGCTGCGCAACGCTGTCCCGGTGCACCAGCCGATGCGGGATCACGATGTCGGACGCCGGTGCGTGCGAGTCGGCGATGCGGCGCGCGAGGGCGCTGAGCGCGGCATCGGCGATGGCGCGCTTGTCGAAGCCGACGGTCGTCAGGGCGGGGATCGCGAACGCGGCCTCGTCAATGTCGTCGAAGCCGGCGACCGACATGTCCCGCGGCACGCGGATGCCGCGCTTCGCGAGCACGTGCAGCACGCCGAGCGCCATCGCGTCGGTGAAGCAGAACACCGCATCGGGCAGCGCGCCGCCGGTGCGGTCGAGGCGATCGAGAAAAGCGGAGAGCTCGGATGCCGCGGCCGCGGGCGTCCACTGCGTGGCGACGAGGTTCAGCGCAGGATCGACAGCGAGGCCCGCCGCCTCGAGCGCCTCGCGGTGCCCCTGCATGCGCAGCAGGCTCGTCGCCGAGCGCCAGCGCTCGTCCGAGCCGCCCATGATCGCGATGTGCCGGTGACCGGTCGCGAGAAGGTGTTCGGTCATCTCGCGCGCCGCCCCCTGGCTGTCGACGTGCACCTGGTCGACGCCGTACGGCTCGACCTCGCCGATGACGACGGTGGGCGGCAGCTCGGCCGTGCCGGCGACGACGCTCTTCGACAGCAGAGTGGGGTTGAGGATCAGCCCGTCGATGAGGTGCGTCCGGGCCCGCGAGACGAGCTCGACCTCGCGGTGCGGGTCGTTTCCGCTCTGCTCCAGCTGGATCGCCCAGCCCCGCTCGTGGGCGAGCTCGACGAAGCTGCGCGCGAGCTCAGCGGAGTAGGCGGTGCTGAGGTCGGGAAGGGCGAGCGCGATGTTGCCCGAGCGGCCGTTGCGCAGGCCACGGGCCGACATGTTGGGCACGTAGTCGAGCTCGGCGAGTGCGGATTCCACGCGCTCGCGCGTCTCGGCGCGCACGGGAACGACGCCGTTGATCACGTTCGAGACCGTCTTGGGCGACACCCCGGCGAGGGCGGCCACGTCCCGTACCGTTGCACGCATCCTGGCACGAGCATATCGGGGCGGATCAGGCTCTTGCGCTCCGATTCCAACGATGTAATGCTCGCTGCACTGCCACATGACAAGGAGGTCGAGATGGCGACATCACCGGGACTCTCACGGCGGAGCTTCCTCGCCGCGGGTCTCGCCGGGCTCACCCTCCCGGCACTCGCCGCGTGCGCCGGGCCCCTCTCCGCCGGCCTCGCCGGCGCCCAGCTCGACCCGCGCACGCTGGTCTACTGGAACCTGTTCGGCGGCGGCGACGGCAGCCGCATGCAGGCGATGGAGGCGGGCTACCAGAAGGCGCACGGCGGGGCGAGCTCGCTCCAGTCGACGGTCTTCACCTGGGGGAATCCGTACTACTCGAAGGTGACGCTCTCGACGGTGGGCCACAAGCCGCCGGACGTGGCGGTCGCCCACCTGACGCGGGCGAAGCCGCTCTGGGAGGGCGGCATCCTCGATCCCATCACCGACGACGACCTGGCGCTCGTCGGGCTCAGCCCCGACGACTTCAGCCCGGCGCCGTGGAAGGCGCAGAAGACCGACGGGCACACCATCGCGATCCCGCTCGACACGCACCCGCTCGTGATGTTCTACAACCTCGACGTGGTGCAGAAGGCGGGCCTGCTCGGCGGCGACGGCCAGATCGTCGCCCTCGACTCCATGGAGACATTCGAGGCCGCCCTCGCCGCGATCAGCAAGGTGACCAAGGGGCCGGCGATCACCGTCGCCAACGTCGCGGGCGAGACCGCGACACCCTGGCGCGTCTTCACGACGCTCTACAACCAGCACACGGACGCCACGCCGTTCCTCTCCGACAACGGGTCGAAGCTCACCGTGAACTGGGATGTCTTCGAGGACGTCACCTCGCGCATCCAGAGCTGGGTCAAGAAGGGGTGGCTCAACAGCGGCCTCGACTACGGCACGGCGCAGTCGTACATGTTCACCGGCAAGGCGGGCATGTACCTCGAGGGGGAGTGGGAGATCACGACGGCACAGCTCGTGAAGGGCCTCAAGTTCGACATGGCGCCCGTGCCGACGCTGTACGACAAGCCCGCGTCGCAGGCCGACTCGCACACCTTCGTCCTGCCGAAGAAGGACAGGACGCCCGAGCAGAAGAAGCAGGTGATGGGATTCATCAAGTCGATGCTCGACCAGAGCATGACCTGGGCCCAGGGCGGTCACGTGCCCGCCTATCTGCCGATCGCCGACAGCGCCGCGTACAAGAAGCTCGAGCCGCAGGCGCACTATGCGTCGGCGGCGAGCCACGCGGTCTACGACGACCCCGCCTGGTACGGCGGCTCCGGCTCGACCTTCGAGGGCATCGTCGGCGCCGAGCTCGGGCTCGTGCAGCAGGGCGTCGCCTCACCCGCCCAGGCCCGCCAGTCGATCACGAGCCAGCTGGCGATCTACCTGAACACCCCGAGTCCCCTTTAGACCCCCCGGAGGTACAACGACGTGACCACCGCCCAAGCGCCTGCGGCCGCGCTCATCAAGCCGCGTGCGACCCGCTCGGCATCCGCCCCTCGCTCCATCTCGCCCCTGCGTCGCGGCGACGGCCGCAGCGGGTGGCTCTTCCTGGCGCCGTTCGGTGTCTTCTACCTGGTGTTCCTCATCGGCCCGACGATCTACATGATCGTCGCGAGCTTCTTCAACACCTCCCTGGTGCACACCGACCTTGGCTCGTTCGCCGGGTTCGCGAACTACGCCGAGATGCTCACCAGGCCCGACTTCTGGAGCGCCATGTGGCATACGCTCCAGTTCACGATCTACACGACGCCGCCGCTCGTGATCTTCGCGTTCGTCTTCGCCGTGCTGACCAACCGACTGCGCCACGGGCAGTGGTTCTTCCGGCTGGCGTTCTTCCTGCCGTTCATCCTGCCGAGTGCGACCATCTCGCTCATCTGGGTGTTCGTGTTCACTCCGGCGACGGGCCTGTGGGCGTATCTGCAGCAGCTGCTCGGCATGACGCCGGGGAACGGCATCCTCGCGAATCCGAACACGGCGATGATCGGCATCGCCATCGCCACCGTGTGGTGGACGCTCGGATTCAACTTCGTGCTCTACCTCGCCGGTCTGCAGGACATCCCGCGCGAGCTGTACGAGGCCGCCGCCGTCGACGGCGCGTCGAACTGGGCGCAGATCCGGCACATCACACTGCCGCTGCTCGGCCGCACGACGACGCTCGTCATCCTGCTGCAGATCATCGCGAGCCTGAAGATCTTCGACCAGGTGTACCTGATGACGAGCGGCGGGCCGGGCATCTCGACCCAGGTGGCCCTCGGGCTCGTTACAGGAACAGCCTTCACCGACAACCGCGTCGGTGCGGCATCCGCCGCCTCTGTCCTGCTCTTCATCGTCATCGTGGCTGTCGCCGTCATCCGGCAGCTGTTCGACCGCTCTGCGGCACGAAGGGAGGCGTGAGATGACCACGACCACAGCAACCGGCCGCCGGCGCTCCTACGTCTCTGGGGCGGCGCCGCACTCCACAGGAGCACGCATCGGCACAAGCGGGAAGACCTTCCAGGTCGTCTCGGTGATCGTGCTGGTCGTGTTCGCGATCATCTGGCTGATCCCCAGCCTGTTCGCCCTGAAGACCTCGCTCACCGACAACGGCGTCGCGGCGCTCGGCGCGCAGGCGATCCTGCAGCACTGGAATCCGACGCTGCACTCCTTCGCCTCGTTCTTCCAAGCCGGGGACATCTGGAACTGGTACCTCGCGAGCGGCATCACCTCGGTGATCACGGCGTTCCTGACCGTGCTCTTCGCCTCCATGGCGGCATATGCGCTGTCGCGCCTCCGCTTCCGGGGGCGGAACGTGACGTTCCTGCTCGTGATCCTCGGCATCATGATCCCGACCCAGGTGCTGATCGTTCCGATCTTCCAGATGCTGAACTGGATGTCGCTGCTGAACACCTACTGGTCGGTGATCTTCCCGCAGGTGCCGGCCGTGATCGCGGTGTTCATCTTCAAGCAGTTCTTCGACGGCATCCCCGCCGAGATGGAGGAGGCGGCGCGCATCGACGGCGCCAACCGCTGGCAGGTGTTCTGGTCGCTCGTCCTGCCGCTGTCGCGGCCGGTCATCGCGGCCGTGTCGATCCTCACCTTCGTCGGGGTGTGGAACAACCTGCTGCTGCCGCTGTTCGTGCTCTCGAACCCGAACCTGATGACGATCCCGGTCGGCCTCGCGACGGTGCAGTCGAGCTTCGGCCAGCGCTACGCCGACATCCAGGCCGGTGCGATCCTCGCGGCGCTGCCGCTCATCATCCTGTACTTGATCTTCCAACGGCAGATCGTGGAGGGCGTCACGGGCAGCGGGCTCAAGGGCTGAGCCCGCGTCAGGGCTCGACGAGCACCTTGCCGATCGCGCCGGCGTCGACCGCGTCGTGCGCGGCGGCGGTCTCGGCGAGCGGGAAGCGGATGAGCGGCAGGCCGTACTCCTCGCCGACGCGCAGCGCCCCCGCGGCGACGGCGGCGCTCACGTCGGCGACCGCCGCCTCGAGCAGCTCACCGGGCAGCGTGTAGAGCAGCAGGCCCTGGTAGCGCAGCCCGAGCGAGAACGTGGGGCGGATGTCGAGGATGAGCTGCTCGCCGCCGTTGTTCGCATAGAACGCGATCGTCGCGCCGGTCTTCGCGACCTGCTGGTCGAGCGCGTTGTTCACAGCCGGGGCCACCTCGACGATTAGGTCGACGCCGTCCGGCGCGGCGGCGCGGATGCCTGCGGCGGCATCCGTGTGCCGGTAATCCACCACGTGGTGCGCGCCTGCCGCACGCGCGAGCTCCGCCTTCTCCTCGCTGCTGACCGTGGCGATGACGGATGCCCCGGCCCAGCGCGCCAGCTGGATCGCGGCGTTCCCCACCGCCCCTGCGCCGCCCTGCACGAGCACGTGCAGCCCCGTGAGGGAGCCGGGGGACAGGCGCGCGACGGGCCCGGAGGTGAGCGCGCGGTGCGCCGTGATCGCCGGCACGCCGAGGGCGGCGCCGAGCTCGAGGCTGGCGGTCTCGGGCAGGCGCACCGCTCGGCTCGCCGGCACGGTGACGTACTCGGCCGAGGTTCCGTATGGCTGCCCGTGCTGGGCGAGGAAGAGCCACACCCGGTCACCGACCTCGAGCCCGTCCACCCCGAGGCCGACGGCGTCGACGACGCCCGCGCCGTCCTGCCCCGGCGTGACCTCGGCGAAGTTGCCGCGCGAGGCCCCACCCGAGCGGCTCTTCACGTCCGTCGGGTTCACCCCGCTCACGACGACCTTCACCCGCGCCTCGCCGACGCCCGGCTCGGGAACCGGCCGGTCGACGAGCCTCAGAACGCTGGACGGCCCCTTCTCGGTGTAGACGATCGCGCGCACAATCAGACGTCCGTGTAGCGGACGAGCTTTCGGCCGGCCGTGATCTCGCCGAGCTGGTTCGCGCCCTCTGGCGTCGCGCGGAAGGCGCGGTAGGCGTCGTCGGCCTCGAGCGACTCCCAGCGCTCGACGACGACGTAGTGCGTCGGGTCCTCGGCGTCGACCGCGACGGTGCAGCCGAGGTTGCCGGGGAACGCCCGCGTCGCGACGAGGGTCTCGTCGATGATGCGCTCGGCGTCTGCCAGGCGCTCGGGTGTGATGGTCAGTTCGAGCAGAGAGGTGACAGTCATGACCTCACGCTACGCCGCGGCGTGGCGCCCGTGGCCGCTCGCCAGCCTCCCGTCGTGCAGCTGCAGCACCCGGTCGGCGTACTCGGCCATGCGCGGGTCGTGCGTCGAGACGATCGCGGCGACGCCCTCCTCGTGCACGAGCGCCGCGATGAGCGCCATCATCTGCGCCGCCGTCCCCGAGTCGAGCTGGCCGGTCGGCTCGTCGGCGATGAGCACGCGCGGCTGGTTGGCGAGGGCACGCGCGATGCCGACGCGCTGCTGCTGCCCGCCCGACAGCTCGTAGGGCCGCTGATTCGCATGGTCGGCGAGCCCCACGGCGGCGAGCAGCTCGACGACGCGCGCCCCGCGCTCGGCGGCGGGCGTGCGCACGATGCGCATCGGCACCTCGATGTTCTCGGCGGCCGACAACACGGGCAGCAGGGCGAAGGACTGGAACACGAATCCGATCTCTCGCTGACGGATGCCGGCGAGCGCGTCCTCCGACGCGGCGGTGAGCTCGACCCCGCCCAGCATCACCGTGCCGGCCGTCGGCTTGTCGAGGCCGCCGAGCAGGTTGAGGAGCGTCGTCTTCCCGCTGCCGGAGGGGCCGCGCAGCAGCACGAGCTCGCCGGGGTGCAGCTCCAGCGAGACGTCGGTCAGGGCATCCACCTCGGTCTCTCCGCTGCCGTAGACGCGCCGCAGCCCTTGCGCGATGATGATCGCCCCGCTCGTCTCGGTCATGGGCTCGCTCATTCGCTGTCTCCCTTCCGTACCTCGGCGTGGTCGGGCTCGAGTGACAGCCTCACCCGGTGCTTGAGGTCAAGCGCCTGCACGTAGTCCGGCGGCAGCTGCAGCCGGCCGACACGGTCGAGCACGGCGAACTCCTCGGCGATGTGGCGCTCGGCGCCGTCGTCGCTCACCTCGGTGCGCCGCAGCGTCTCGGTCGAGGTGCGCCCGTCGCGGATCTGCACCGTGCGCCGCACATGGTCGGAGACCCCAGGGTCATGCGTGACGATCAGCACGGTGACACCGAGCCGCTCGTTGACGGCGCGCATCGCCTCGAGCACGAGCGCGGAGTTCGCCTCGTCGAGCTCGCCCGTGGGCTCGTCGGCGAGCAGCACCTCCGGCTCGTTCGCGAGCGCGACGGCGATCGCCACGCGCTGCTGCTGGCCGCCGGAGAGCTGCTGCGGCTTGCGGGCGCCGAGCTCGCCGATGTCGAGCAGCTCGAGCAGCTCAGCGGCACGCGCGGCACGGCGCGACCGCGGCACGCGCGCGACTGCGAGGGCGAGCGCGATGTTCTCTGCGGCGCTGAGATACGGGATCAGGTTGCGGCCCGTCTGCTGCCACACGAAGCCCACGACGTGGCGGCGATAGCCGACGCGGTCGCGCTCGCGCATGGCGAGCAGGTCGAAGCCGGCGACGGATGCCTGACCAGCGGTCGGCACGTCGAGGCCGGAGAGGATCGACAGCAGTGTCGACTTGCCGGAGCCCGAGGCGCCGACGAGCGCGGTGAGCTCCCCTGGGGCAACCTCGAGGTTGAGGCCCTGCAGCGCCTGCACCTCGACGCCCTCTGCGGAGAAGATCCGCACGAGGTCGCGGCAGTGGATCGCGGGTTCGGTCATTCTGCCCCCATCTTGACGGTGCCGGTCGGGTCGGTGCGCCGCGCGACGAGCACGGCGACGAGGATGGCGAGCGCGGCGACGCCGAGCACACCGGCGAGCAGCCGGCCGAGCTGGGCCCAGTCCGTCGCGACGGCGAGTCGGGTCGCGCCGCCGGTGAACGGCGCGAAGTCGGTCGTCGCGACGAGCAGATGCGGCATCGCGAGCCCGAGGCCGAGCCCCACAGCGGCGGAGGCCACGACGATCGGCACGATCTCCCACACGACGAGTCCGAGTGATTGGCCGCCCGTGAGTCCCATCGTGCGCAGCATCGCGATCGCCCGGTTGCGCGCGGCGCCGGCGGTGACCGAGCCCGCGAACACGGCGATCGCGGCGAGCACGGCGCTGCCGATCGCGCCAACGACGAGGGAGATGCGCAGGCCGGATGCCGCAGGGGCCGCGTTCACGACGGCGACCTCGGCCGCGGCATCCGTCACCACCGCATACGGCGCAACGTGCCTGATCGTCTTCTCGACGGGGGCGGGGTCGGCGCCGGACGTGAGCGACACCAGCAGCTGGGTCGGCTCGAAATCCTCGGAGGTGAGCTGCTTCGCGAAGGCCTTGTCGATCAGCGCCCAGCGGGAGTCGGCGCCGAGCTGCGCGTCCTGGGGCAGGACGCCGACGATCACGACTTTGGTTGTGCCGAGCTCCTGTTTCGCTCCGAGCGGGTGGGCGTCGGTGACATCGGAGGACACCACGATCGGGATGCGTCCGTCGTGCTTCGCGGCGAGGTCGCCGGGGATGTCAGGGCGCACGCGGTGCAGCTCGCGGCTGTCGGCGAAGATGCTCTGCACGGTCGTGGTCTTGCCGTTGAGGCCGAGGTCGAGGTTGTTGCTCGCCATGGTACCGCTGAGCTCGGCGACGCCGGGGGCCGCGCGCACCGCCGCGACCGCCTTGGCATCGAAGAGGGAGCCGTCCGCGCGGATGTCGGCGCCGACCTGCCCGACCGCGTGCGCGTGCGCGCCGCTCTGGATCGTCGTGAGGATGCCGGAGGACAGCACCGCGATCGAGACGCCGACCACCACGGCGAGGGCGGCCGCGACGCCGAGCGCGGGGTCGCGCATGGCGCGGGCGGCGCCGATGAACGCCACCGCCCCGCGGCCCCGCCGCGCGAGGGCGAGTCCGGCGCGCAGGGCGAGCGGCAGCAGCCGCAGCACCACGATGCTCACCGCGAGCGCCAGCAGCAGGGGAGTGAGAGCGAGCAGGGCGTCGAAGCCGGCATCCGCCACCGGTCCGCGCCGCAGCAGCAGGAAGGTCGCCACGGCGGCCGCGCCGACGACGCACGCCTCGACGATCCAGCGCACGTTCCCGCGGGCGCGCACCGACAGGTCGCGGCGCGTGCTGCGGAAGCCGGCGCCGCTGCCGAGCGCGGCGTACAGCACGGCCGGCACAAGACCGGCGAGCAGGGGGACGACCCAGGCCGCGGCATTCGCAGCGTTCGAGCCCGGCAGGATCAGCTGGGCGATGAGCGCCCCGATCACTGTGGCGGGAAGGCCCGCGACGAGCCCCTCGAGGCCGGCCGCGCCCCGCAGTTGCGCGGGGGTCGCCCCGCGCGCGGCGACGAGGGCAAGCACCGCCGCGCGTCGCTCGAGCACCGCCCGCACCGCGAGCGCGAACACGGCGACGACGACCCCGGCCGGCCCGCCCGCCAGCACTGCGATGACCGCGAGCGTCGCGGCGATGCGCCCGATGCTCTCGCCAATGGTGGTGCCGAGGTCCGTGCTCACCGGCACGCGCACGGTCTGCCCGGGCTCTGCGGCGGGGATCGAGATCTGCCTGGCCTGCATCGCCGCGATCCCCGACCTGACCTGCGCCGCGTTCGCGCTCGTGATCGCTGCGGCGTCGACGGGGAACCAGAAGGTGCCGTTGAAGACGGTCGTGTCCTGGAACGCCGCGATCGTCAGGGGGTTCACGAAGCCGACGGCGGTGTAGATGTCCGGCCCGTTGACGCCCGGCTCGACGTTCGCCTTCACGATGCCGGGCGTGTTCTGCCAGTAGTCCGAGCCGGGGTCGACGGGATCGAAGATGCCGGCGACGCGCACACGCACCTGGACGAGCTGGGTGAGCTGGGTGTCGAACACGTCGCCGACCGTGAGGTTCATCGTCTTCGCCGCCGCGGCCGAGATCGTGAGGTCGATCGGCGAAGCCGTGGTGAAGTCGCCTGGGGTGCCGGTGGGCTGGCCGTCCGGTCCGTACTGCGGCGCGGGCGCCGTCCACGCCTTCGGCAGAGCGCCGGCCGTGAGCTTTACGTGCTGCTCGTACTTCGGGTCTGCGGAGAGCCCGAACAGGTACGTGCCCTTCACATCGACCGGGCTCGCCGCGTTCACCTGCTGCGGCGTGCTGCTCACGACGACGTGCGGCGTGCCGAGCACGGCGCGCAGCGGGGCGGATGCCTGCTGCTTCGCTTTCGCGAGCGCCGCGTCGACCCGCCCGAATGCCCACTCAGCGCTTCCCTCAGCCGGCTTCCTGCCCGGCGCCTCGCCGACGAGGAACGGGATCACCGCGCCGCTCACGTCGCGGCGCGGATCGGCGAGACCGCTCACGGAGTGGTGGAGATCGGATGCCTCGAGCGCGGCCGTCGCCCGTGGGACCAGCCCGCACGCGAGCGCCACGAGGAGCATGAGCACGGCGACCAGGGCGGTGATGGGCGCTCCGGGCGCGACGATGCGCACGAGCAGCGGCAGCGTGCCCGTGCGCGGACTGCGTGCTCGGCCGCTCATCGCGCCCCCTCCCGCGCGATGACGGTGCGCGCCTGCTGCGCGACGCGCGCGGCGTAGACGGCGACGATGCCGGCGACGACGATCGCCATCGCGAGCGCGGCGGCGCCGAGGCCGACCGCGTCGAGGTGCAGGGGCAGCGGCAGCCCGGCGAAGGGGCTCTCGATGGCGACGCGCGCGAGGCCGGGCACGACGAGCAGGCTCACGACCGCGCCGCTGATCGCCCCGCCCACGGCCGCGGCAAGGCAGGCGGCGACGAGCTCCCAGCTGCGCAGCCGCGCGAGGGTGCGCGGGGCGAGGCCGAGGGCGCGCAGCACGCCGACCTCCTCCGCCCGCAGGCGCAGCAGCTCGCCGGCGACGGCCGCGAGGGCGATGAGCGCGAGCACCGCGCCGCCGGCCATGCCGAGCCAGAGGGCGGCCGGCACGGCGTCGAGCACCTGCGAGCCGGCGTCGACGGCAGGGCCGGTGACGCGGGAGCCCGGCACGGAGCGCTCGATCGCGGCGGCGGCGTCGCGCGGGGCATCCGTTCTCACCCAGATGCGGTCAGGGGTGAGCGGGTCCGAGCCGCGCATGATGCGCTGCGTCTGCACGGCGGGGAGCGCGGCGAAGGCGGCGGCGTCACCCTGCGCACCGGGCACCTGCGGCACGACGGATGCCACGGTCGCGTTCATGGTGCCGCCCGCCCCACCGCTGAGGTCGAAGGTGAGCTCGGTGCCGCGCGTGGCATGGTTCGTGTCGGCGAAGGCGGTCGAGACGGCGATCGGGACCTCCTGCGTGCCGGCCGGGACGAAGCGCAGATTGATCGCCGGGAATCCGCCCATTCCCCTGTGGGTGAAGCCAAGGGTGCCATCGATCGTGGGGGAGCCCGCCGGATCGTCGTTCGCGCTGTCACCCGCCGGCTTCCACGCCGTGCCGAGATCGACCGGCGCGGCAGTGCCGCCGGGGCCCGTCGCGACGATCTTGGTCACGTGGAATGCGATATCCGAGTTGACGATCGTCCCGAGCCCCGTGGCCGGATCCACCACCAGCCCGTCGAATGCCGGCACGCTCACGTCGACTGCGACGAGCCGCCGCCCGTTTCCGGCCGGAAGCGTCGCGTGCGCGCCGGTGCCGTCGGCATTCAGCGTCACCGGCAGGCGCGCCCCGTTCCCGTCGGCATCGACGACGTACGTGTCGAGTGTGGGCGTTATGCCGCTGATCGTGGTCGTGAAGTCGAGTGCCGTCGCCCCGTCGGCGATCGTCGCCCCGAGCAGGGGAGCGGCGACGGCCCTCGCGAGCGCGGCCGGGTCCGCGGCGCCGCCCGCCGGGGACACCGCCGAGCGGATGCTCGCGGTGCCGAGCGCCGACAGATTGAACTCCGCGCCGTCGTCGTTCTGCCAGGAGAAGCCGACCGCCGGCGCGGCGCCCGCGACGCCGGGCAGTTTCGCGATGCGTGCGGCATCCGTCGCCCCTACGTCGCTCACCACGAGGTCGCCGCCCGCGTGCAGGGTCGCCGTGCTCACGGACGCCGCCTGCCAGGTCGGCGTGTAGCACGCCGCGACGATCAGGCCGCCGCCCGCGAGCGCGATGAGCACGATCGGCGAGGCGATCATGCGCGCGCGGCGGGCGAGCTGGTTCGCGACGAGGGTGAGCCGGGCTCCGTCGCCGTGCGCGGCGACGCGCTCGACCAGGCGCGCGATCGGCGAGACGACAGCGAGGCAGAGCACAGCGAGCGCCGCGAGGCACAGTGCGGGTGCGAGCACCGCGATCGGGTCGACCTGCGCGCCCGCGCTCGTGGGCGATAGTGGAGATCCGAACTGCAGGTAGCGCCACAGGCTGAGCACGGCGGCGGCCACGAGCAGCACGAGGAGCCCGGGGGCGGCGAGGCGCCGCACGCGGCCCGAGTCGTCCACGGTGTCGCGGCGGAACGCGAGCCGCGCCGAGTTGTAGGCGACGCCCGCGACGAGCACGGTCGCCGCGACGACGACTGCGAGCACGATCGATCCGAGCAGCGGCCAGGTGAGCGGGTGCTCGCCGAACGCGAGCAGCGCCCCGCTCGCGATGCCCGCGCCGAGCAGCGCGCCGACGCCGGAGACGATGAGTGCCTCCAGTGTCGTCGTGCGCAACACCCGGCCCGCCGAAGCGCCGCGCGAGCGCAGCAGGGCGGTCTCGCGCAACCGCACCCCGTCGAGCAGGCGGGCGAGTTCGGCGAGGGTGACGAGTCCGATCGCGGCGACGAGCAGCAGGGGGACGGGCTGGATGCCGGCCAGCGGCGCCACCCGCGCCGCGAGCGCCTTCGCCTGGCTGTCGAGCGTGCCGGTCTTCTCGACGCCCTGCGCCCCGACCGCGTCGTCGTCGATCATCGCCGTGTGGATCCGCGAGCCCGCGCGCGCGAGCACGGGCAGGTCGGCGGGGGTGATGCGGGTGGCATCCGCCCGCACCGTCCAGATGAAGTCCTCGCTCTCATCGGCGGAGATGCGCGTCACCGTGACGGGCACGGATGCTCCGCCGCGCCGCAGCTCGCGCGAGATGATCGCCTCGGCGTGCGCGATCTGCGTCTTCGTGTCGTCGGACTTCGGCGCGTCGTAACGCAGCTCGGCCTGCGAGCCGGAGAGCTGTGCGATGCCGCCGCGCACCCCGTCGAGGGCGGCGGAGTCGAGGTGCCCGACGAGGCCGACTCCGAGGCCTGCGAGCAGCGCGCAGACGCACGCGAGCGCGGCGAAGAGCGCGCTGTGCGCACGCACGCGTCGGGCCGCGATCATGCGGACACTCTAGGGGTTGCATGATGGTTGCTTCGCGCACCCCAACGGGAGCTGTGCCAAGGTGATCGTGTGCGCTACACGGATGCCCTCGGCGGCGCTCTCATCATCGCGTGGGTCTTCACCGCCCTGCTCCTTCTTCTCGCCGTGACGGCGATGCTCGCCGGGCGCGGGGTGATCGGCAGGAATCCGATCATCGGAATCCGGATCCCCTCGCTGTTCGCGAGCGACGACGCCTGGCGCCGCGGTCACGCCGCCGCGGTGCGCCCGAGCTGGATCGGCTTCGCTGTCGCGCTCGTGCTCGCGCTCGTCGGCATCGTCGAGCCGGTCACCTATTGGGCCGTGATCGCCGTCTTCGTCGGAACCGTCATCTGGATCTTCGTGGCCGCGAACCGCGCCGCCAAGTCGGGCTGAGACATCGGGCAGTCGCTGAGAACAGTCAGCCGATGCGATCGAACGGGGCAGGTTCGTCGGCAAGTGGTGGTGCGGGGACCGGGATTTCGGGGTAGGTGCGGTAGACGCGGCCGGAGGGCGCGCGCCAGTCGAGTACCCCGTCGAGGTACTGGGTGAGGTTCCAGCCGGCTTCGTGTTTGAGGTGGTGGTGGTTGGCGCACAGGTGGGCGAGGCTGGTTTGGTTGGTTCTTCCGCCGCGGGCGTAGGCCTGGGTGTGGTCGATCTCGCAGTTCTTCCGTGAGCAGCCGGGGGCGCGGCAGTGCTGGTCGCGGAGTTTCAGGATGCGTTTGAGTTCAGCCGGGACCCGGTAGGTGGTGCGGTCGAAGTTCACGATGGCCCCGGTGATCGGGTCGGTGAGGATCCGGCGCAGGCTGGGAGCGAGGGCGACGAGTTCGCGGGCTTTCACCGGGTCGATGGCGCCGACGCCGGGGATGGTTCCGGCGTGGTCGTTCCTGCCGGCGAGGGTCTCTGCGGGGATGAGCACGTCAACGGTGACGGCCGCGCGCTGCTTCACGGGCGCCGTGCGGGTCACCGTGACGTCGTCGGGATCGGTGCTGGGGGTGACGATGGTGATCTGCCCGTCGAGGAGCAGCTCGACGACGAAGTCGGCTTCCAGTTGCGCCGACGTTCGGGCATCACCGGCCTCGCGGGCTTCCTGCGCGGCGTTCTCGAGCCCGGCCTTGATGCGCACCGCGTCCGTGAGGTCGAGGTAGGCCTCCAGATGCGCCATGCCGTCCCGGGCGGGTGTCACGTCGATGCGCCGCTTCGCGAGGGCCCGCTCGTGCCGCTTCGCAAGGGGCTCCTTCTCGAGGCTCTCGAGGACCTGCTTGGCCTTGTGACGGAAGCGGGGCACACCGAGTCTCTTCGCCCAGGGCAGGAGCGCCTGCTCTGCTTCCCGTCGGTCGTGCAGGTGCGCGGTCTCGATCACGATCTCGTGCGCATGCCCGCGGGTGATCTCCCCGGCCTCCAACGAGGTGAGGGTGTCGAACAGCTCGTTCGAGAGCGTCCACGCCTCGCCAAGACGCTGCTCGGCGGTCTGGACGGAGATCTGCAGGGTGCCGGCAAGCTCGGTCGCGATCGATCGCACGTTCAGGTCGTGGCGGCGGGTGACCTCGGCAGGATCACCGGCATCGAGCGCGTCTTCCCCGGCCGAGCCTTCCGCCTCCAGCAGCATCGCGGCCAGCATCCGCACCTCGCGGGCCTCGATCCACGCGATCTCGCGCCGCCCTTCCGCGACCTTCTCCAGTTCCGAAGCCAGCCACGTCTCGCTGGCCACCGGTGCAGAGTTCTCCGCATCGATATCGAACGAGACTTCCAATGTCATGGCGACAGTCAATCATGCGCCACTGACATTCGGGCAGTGCGTTTCGCGATCTGTGGATAACTCGTCAGGCCACGTCGGATCGCCGTGATTTCAGGTTGGTTAGGTAGGCGGACACACAGAAGGCCCACGCGACCGCCAGCGACAGTCCGCCCTGCAGATGTAGAGCAAAAGTACGAGAGTCATGTGCACGCTGAAGGCCATCCGGGCATTGGGGGTCGGCGGGGTCGACACACACGATGGCGTTCGCCGGCTGTGCGGGGTTGGTCAGCACCCAGAAGCCGTACAGGCCGGCCAGCAGGCCGAGCAGGAGAAAGACTGCACCAAGCATCCGCATGCGCGAAACGCTAGCAAGCGGCATCCGCCACAAATAAATTGTGCACAATCAAATTGCGTGCGATAGTAAAGCCGTGCCCGCCGCATCAACCGCAACCGCCGCCGAAGCCCTCGACCCGATGCTGTGCTTCGCCGTCTACTCGGTCGAGCGGCAGTTCGGGCAGATCTACCGCGAGTTGCTCGCGCCGTGGAAGCTCAGCTACACGCAGTACCTCGCGCTCATCGCGCTCAGCAACGACGACGAGCTCACCGTGGGCCGGCTGGGCGAATTGCTCGGCCTCGACTCGGGCACACTGTCCCCGCTGCTCAAGCGGCTCGAGTCCCGAGGCCTGGTCGCGCGCGCACGAGCCGCGCGCGACGAACGCGTGGTCGAGATCACGCTGACGGATGCCGGCCGCGAGCTCTATGGCGAGCTCGCCGACATCCCACGGTGCTTCGGCGACCGCACCGGGCTCAGCCATCACGAATACGTGCAGCTCATCTCGCTCGCGAAGGCACTGAGCGCGCGCATGACCACAGGCCAGAAGACCACGGGCCAGAAGACCACCGACAAGGAGAAGGAACAGTAATGGACATCCTCTACACCGCTGAGGCGCTTTCGACCGGCGAGGGCCGCAACGGCCACGTCACCACCGTCGACGGACGTGTCGACCTCGACATGGCGATCCCGCAGGCGATGGGCGGCTCCGGCAACGGCGCGAACCCCGAGGCGCTCTTCGCCGCCGGCTACGCCGCCTGCTTCCACTCGGCTCTGCTCGGCGTCGCGCGCTCGCAGAAGATCAAGCTGAGTGACGAGACCGTAGGTGCTCGCGTGCACATCGGGCCGAACGGCGAGGGAGGGTTCCAGCTCGCGGTCGAGCTCGAGGTCACGATTCCGACGCTGCCGCAGGATGAGGCGCAGGCGCTGGCGGATGCCGCACACCAGGTATGCCCCTACTCGAACGCCACCCGCGGCAACATCGACGTGACGATCACCGTCACCGACGACTAGCGTTTCGAGTCGCTTCGCTCCTCAACGACCGGGAGCGAAGCTCTGGGTGCCGACGACGCCGAGCAGGGCGATCTTCTCGGCCGCCTCTGTGCGGGGCGGCGCCGTCAGCACCAGCAGCGCCTGCGACTGGTCCTCGGTGAACAGCACCTGGCAGTCGAGCTCGATCGGGCCGAGTTCGGGGTGCACGAGCACCTTGTGGTCCTCGAAGCGCCGGGCGACCTCGTGCCGCTCCCACAGGGAGGCGAACTCCGGGCTCTCTGTCGAGAGCGCCCGCGCCAGCTCGCCCGCGCGCGACTGCGGGCCGTCCACTCCGTAGGCGGCCCGCAGGTTCGCGACGAGCGCCCGACTCTGCCGCTCGCGGTCGCCTTCCGGGTACAGCTCGCGCGCCCCGGGCTCGGTGAACCAGCGCCAGACGTCGGAGCGCGCCCACCCGGTGCGCCCGGACACGTCGCCGAACAGCGCGACCGCGAGCGGGTTCGCCACGAGCGTTTCGCCCAGGTTCGACAGCACCATCGCCGGAGTGTCCGAAAGCCGGTCCAGCACCCGCAGCAGCGCAGGCGCGACATGGGGCAGACCGCCCGAGCGATCCGGCGCGGCATGCCCCGCGACGCGGAACAGGTAGTCGCGCTCATCGTCTGAGAGCCGCAGCGCCCGCGCGAGCGCCGCGAGCATCTGCTCGCTCGGCTGCGGCCCGCGCCCCTGCTCGAGCCGCGTGTAGTAGTCGACCGACATGCCCGTGAGCGCGGCCGCTTCCTCACGGCGCAGGCCGGGAGCGCGCCGACGAGCACCCGCAGACAACCCGACATCCGAGGGCTGCAGCTCGCCGCGACGGCGGCGCAGGAAGTCGGCGAGGGCGGTGCGATCCATTCCTCCATCATCCGCCGCGCTCTCGAGCGCAACCAGGGACCGCCGATCCCACGATCACGGCGTCTCTGGTGCGCGCACGACACGGCGCGCACCGTAGGGATATGAACATCAGCGGAAACACCATCTTCATCCCTGGCGCGACGAGCGGCATCGGCCTCGCCCTGGCGCTGCGCTTCCAGGAGCGCGGCAACACGGTGATCATCGGCGGCCGCCGGGCGGCGCTGCTCGAGCAGCTGAAGAACGAGCACGGCTTCGACACCGTCCAGGTGGACACGACGGATGCCGCACGCATCACCGCCGCCGCGCAGGACGTCATCGCCCGGCATCCGGACCTCAACGTCCTGGTCGCGATGGCCGGCATCATGCGCGCGGAGGACTGGCACCGCCCCGAGGGCTTCCTGGCCTCCGCCGAGGAGACGATCACAACCAACCTGCTCGGCCCGATCCGCCTCATCGGGGCCTTCGTCGAGCACCTGCAGACTCGGCAGGATGCGACCATCGTGACCGTCTCGAGCGGCCTCGCGCACACGCCGCTCGCTTTCACGCCGAGCTACAACGCGACCAAGGCGGCGATCCACATGCTGTCCGAGTCGATCCGCCTGCAGCTCGCCGACACGAGTGTGAAGGTGCTCGAGCTGGTGCCGCCGCTCGTCGCCACCGAGCTGATGCCGGGGCAGTCGGATGACCCGAACGCCCTGCCTCTCGCGGACTTCATCGACGAGGTGACCGAGCTGATCGAGACCCAGCCCGAGGCGCACGAGATCCTCGTCGAGCGCGTGAAGTTCCTGCGCTTCGGCGAGGTCCGCGGCGACTACGAGCAGGTCGTCGCCACGCTCAACTCAGGCCACCGCGACCTCGCGGACTGATCGGCACGGCACTGCCTGAAGTCGACCGTCGCTGGGTACCCTCTTGCCCATGGCCATGTTCAGCAGGAACCGGGTACCCAGCGGCGGTGCGCTGCCGAAGACGGGTGCGGTGGCGGCGGCGAGATCAGCGACCACGGTGGCGTGGGGCGACGGCTTCGGCCGCTTCGCCACCCGGTGCATCCAGATCCTCGCGATCCTGATCATCGCGGGCGTAGCGGTGTTGGCGATCACGCAGGTGAGCCTCGTGTTCATCCCCGTGACGCTTGCGCTGATCCTGGCGTGCGCGATCCACCCCTTCATGGCGTGGATGCGCAGGCACGGGGTCCCCTCGATCCTCGCCACCTGGATCGCGCTGCTCTCGATCCTCGTCGTGATCGGCGGACTGACGACGCTCATCGTCTGGGCGGTGCACTCGCAGTGGGCCGAGCTCCAGCAGAACGCGACCGACGGCATCAATCGGCTGGAGGGCTACTTCAACCAGCTGCCCGCGAACCTGATCAGCCAGCAGAACCTGCACGACGCGCAGAACGCGGTCATCGACTTCGTGACCTCCGCGCAGTTCGGCCGAGGGGCGCTCGCCGGCGCGGGGGCGGCGGCCGAGGGCGTCACCGGCCTCTTCCTCACGATCGTCACGCTCTTCTTCTTCATGAAGGACGGGCCGCAGATCTGGGGATTCCTGCTGCGCCCGCTGCACGGCGAGACCTTCAAGCGCGCCCAGCGCATCGGCGACAAGACGGTCACGGTGCTCGGCGGCTACGTGCGCGGCACAGCGATGGTCGCCGCAGCCGACGCGCTCGGCATCGGCATCGGCCTCGCGATCGTCGGCGTTCCCCTCGCCTTCCCGCTCGCCGTCATCGTCTTCATCACGGCGTTCATCCCGATCGTCGGCGCGGTGCTGGCCGGCGTCCTCGCCGCGCTGGTCGCGCTGGTCGCGAACGGGCCCGTCGCGGCCATCATCGTGATCGCGATCGTGGTCCTCGTCAACCAGCTCGAGAGCCACCTGCTGCAGCCGCAGATCATGGGGCACTCGCTGAACCTGCACCCGCTCGTCATCCTGCTCTCGCTGGCGGCGGGCTCGCTCATCGGCGGCATCGTCGGCGCGGTGCTCGCCGTGCCGATCGCGGCGACGGCGTGGGGCATCGTCAGCGTGTGGAACGCGGAGACCGGCGGCCCGTTCGCGACGCCGGCCGCGGAAGAGGCTCCACCCGCGCGCGGGTAGCCGCTACCCGCGCGCGGGCGTCAGGAAGCGCCCTGCGGCGGCATCCTCGATCGCCTGCTTCTTCAAGATGAAGTGCTGCTTCTTGCCCGTCGCGGTGTAGGGCAGTTCGTCGACGAACGCGTAGCGACGCGGTCGCTTGAAGTCGGCGAGGCCGGGGTGCGCGCGGCAGTGCGCGTCGAGGTCGTTCGCGACCGCCTGCGCGTCGCCGAGGCGACCGGGCTTCAACCGCACGTAGGCGATCACGACCTCGCCCCACTGCTCGTCCGCGAGTCCCGTGACGATCGAGTCGGCGACGGCGGGATGCTCGGCGAGCGCCTCCTCGACCTGCACGGGGTGCACGTTCTCGCCGCCCGAGATCAGCATGTCGTCCTTGCGGCCGACGATCGTGACGATCTCGCTCTCGTCCCAGGTGGCGAGGTCGCCGGGGTACATCCAGCCGTCGCGGAACTTCTCTGCGGTGCGCTCGGGGTCGGTGTAGGCGTAACCCGCCTTGACGCTGCGCATGATCACCTCGCCGACGGTCTTGCCGTCCTTCGGCACGAACTCGTCAGGCGCGGCGAAGCGGTCGTCGTAGACGTGCACGACGGCCACGTCGTCGTCGATGCAGGCGCGGCCGGCGCTGCCGGCGAAGGTCGGCAGGTCCTCGGGCCGCAGGAAGGTGTTCCAGAACGCCTCGGTCGTGCCATAGCCGTTCATGAGCCGCGGGTGCAGCGTGTTCTGGTAGCGGATCGCCGCCGCCTTCTCGAGCGGCGCGCCCATCGTGACGATGCCGCGCAGCGAGGAGATGTCGCGCGGTGTCTTCTCCTGCTCGTCGGCGAGGCGCTCGAGGTTCGTCGGCGCGCCGATGACGTAGGTGAGGCGCGAGTTCTGGATCGCGTCGAGCACGACCGCCTCGTCGAAGCGGCGCAGGCAGACGGATTCCGCACCCACGAACAGCACGGGGTTCGGGCCGGCGCAGTAGTTTCCGCCGCGGTGGAACCACGGCGACATGTTCATCGTCTTGTCGGTCGACGCCAGCGGGAACGCCATGATCACGTCGTGCGCCGACAGCGTCTCGTTCAGCGAGGTGAGCGGCACCGCCTTCGGCATGCCGGTGGTGCCGCTCGTGTAGAGGCGGCTCGACTCGTCCCACACGCTGCCGTCGGCGGGAGCTCGGAAGGTGCCTGCCGAGGCATCCAGCAGCTCCTCGAACGGGATGGTGCCCGGCAGCAGCTCGCCCGCTGCCGCACCGCCCACGCCCGCAACGACGGCAGGCTTGTGCGCCGCGAGCTCAAGCGCTTGAGAGACGGCGGATGCCTGCTCGCGGTCGTACACGAAGACCTTCGGCTTCGACTCGTCGAGGATGAAGGCGGTCTCGCCGGGGGAGAGGCGGAAATTCATGGGGGAGCTCACGGCCCGCACGCCCTGGGCCGCGACGTACAGGAACGCGAACTCCGGGCAGTTCATCAGCTGATAGGCCACGAGGTCGCCGGTGCCCACGCCGGCACGGGCGAGGCCCGCGACCAGCTGCCCCGTGACGACGCCGAGTTCGGCGTACGTCCAGGAGCGCCCCGTCTCGGGGTCGCTGATCGCGGGCCTGTGCGCGTAGCGGTGGGTGTTCCGCTCGAAGGCGGTCGCCCAGGTGAAGTGATTCTCGAAAACGCTGCGGAGCTGTGAGATGTCGTACCCGGTGCCGTTGGCAGACTGCGTCGTCATCCCACAATTCTATGGAGCGTCAGCGCTTGTCCGTCGCGTCGTGGAACGCGTCCTTGAGCTGATCGCCCGCCTTCTTGAGGCCCGCCTTGACCTGGTCGGCGCGCCCCTCGTTCTCGAGCTTCTCGTCGTCGGTCAGCTTGCCTGCGGCTTCCTTGCCCTTTCCGAGCAGGTCCTCGCCCTGGTGCTTCCCCTTGTCTTCCATCGACATGATGTGCTCCCTCCTGTCACAAGGGGGAGTACCCGCAGGAAGAGCCCTAAAAACGCGGCTGCTCTGCCCGCTCGGCGGCGACGACGGCGTACACGGCGGCGGCGACCATCAGGGCGACCAGGGCCGCCTGCAGCAAGACCTGGACGATGGCGATCAGCGGCAGCATCGACACGACGCACCAGGCGGCGGCGATGATGAGCAGCCAGATCCAGCCGACGGTCTTGCGCGCGTAGAACGCGACGCCGCCGACGAGCAGCGCGGCGACGGTGGTCTGGAAGAGCGGGGTGGAGAGCTCGCCGTGGCCGATCCAGGTCACGACCAGCGTGTAGGCCCAGAACAGGAACACGAGCAGGGCGAGCAGTGTGACGAGCAGGGCGCCGACGGCGGTCGGCACGCGGCGCGCGAGAAAACCGACGAAGGACTGGTTCTGAACGCCGTCGTCGTGGGTGACGGCCGGGGATGCTGCATTCACGGTCACGGCCCCAGCTTATCGAGTCAGCTCGGCGTCGGAGAGCGCATCCACCGCGCGCACGAACGCGAGGTGCGACAGTGCCTGCGGCGTGTTGCCCGCCTGGCGCCTCGCCCGAGGGTCGTACTCCTCCGACATGAGCCCCAGGTCGCTCGCGATGCCGACGACGCGGTCGATCAGCCGGGTCGCGTCGGCGCGTCGCCCCGATCGGGCGTACTGCTCGGCGAGCCACAGCGAGCACGCCGTGAACGGGTTCTCGCCGGCTGGCAGCCCGTCGACCCCGCTGCCCGAGACGTACCGGTCGACGAATCCGTCGTGCATCAGCTCGGTCTCGATGCGCGCGACCGTGGCGAGCATGCGCGGGTCGTCGGGCGCGCAGAAGCCCACCTGCGGCAGCTGCAGCAGCGCGGCATCCACCTGATCCGATCCTGCGTACTGGACGAACGCGCCGGTCGCGGCGTCCACGTGGTTCTGATCGATGGAGTGGCGGATGCTGTCGCGCAGCTCCGCCCACCGGCGGACAGGTCCGTGCAGCCCGTGCTTCTCGACGGCCTCGACACCGCGGTCGAAGGCCGCCCACGACATGACGCGCGAGTGGGTGAAGGCGCGGGGCTCGCCGCGGATCTCCCAGATGCCCTGGTCGGGAATCGCCCAGACCTTCTCGAGGTGGCCGAGCAGAGCCTTCTGCAGCCCCCACGACACCTCGTCCTCCGGAAGGCCGACGTCGCGCGCGGCGGAGAACGCGAGCATGACCTCGCCGATGACGTCAGACTGGAACTGCTCGGAGGCGGCGTTGCCGACGCGCACGGGGTGTGCAGGGGGCGATCCCGCACCCTGGTAGCCCGCGAGCGAGTCGATCTCCCGTTCGGGCAGCCAGCGCTCGCCGCCGAGGCCGTACATGATCTGCACGTCGGCCGGATCGCCGGCGATCGCCCGCATCACCCACTGCCGCCAGCGGTCGACCTCGCCCTCGAAGTCGTGCTGCGCGAGCACGCTGATCGTCAGGGCAGCGTCACGCAGCCAGACGAAGCGGTAGTCCCAGTTGCGCCCGCCTCCGAACTGCTCGGGCAGCGAGGTCGTCGCGGCAGCCGCGATACCGCCGGTCGACTCATGCGTGAGGGCGCGCAGCACGAGCAGCGAGCGCAGCACCTGATCCTGATAGCGCGGGTCGTCGTCGTGAACGCCGCGATCGAGCCAGTCCTGCCACCAGCGCCGGGTGCGCTCGAGCGCGTCATCGACCGCGAGCGGCTCTGGCAGGTCGCGGTGGCTCGGGAACCAGGTCAGCACGATGTCGACCGTCTCGCCCTCGCCGACCGTGAAGGTGCCGGAATGCTGATGATCGTGGCCGGTGAGCCCCGGCCCGCGCAGGACCACCGCGTTGGGCCCCGCGATGGCGACGAGTTCCACCGGGTCCCGGTCGCGGTTCTGGCTCACCCAGGGAACGGTCGCCCCGTAGTCGAAGCGCAGCCGGATCTCGTGCTTCAGCTCGACCGAGCCGCGGATGCCGCGCACGCGGCGCACCACGTCGACGCGCCCGCGGCCGATCGGCATGACGTCGGTGACCTCGACCTCGCCGCTCGAGGTCGTCCAGCGATTCACGAGGGTGAAGCCCGCGCCGTCGTAGCGGCGCTCCGCCCTGGCATCCGCCGCCGTCGGTGCGAGCAGCCAGCGCCCGCCGTCCTCGTCGCCGAGCAGCGCGCCGAACACGCTGGGGGAGTCGAAGCGCGGCAGGCACAGCCAGTCGATGCTGCCGTCTGTGCCCACGAGCCCCGCCGTGAAGCAATCACCGATGAGCGCGTAGTCCTCGATCGCCAGCGACATGCGATTCAGCCTACGGCGCGGGTCTGTCAGGCGGCCTTGCTCTGATCGATGATCGCGATCTCGCCCGTGACCGGGCGCTTGAGGTCTGCCCAGCGGGTGATCGGCGCGGGCTCCCAGCTGAGCGCGGCGGGCTCGTCCTCGTCGACCTCGGCGTGCTCGACCTCTGCGGCCGGCTCGGGACGCGGCGCGCGCAGCAGGCCGAGCGGCTCGGCAGCGGGCGCGAGGCTCTCGCGTGCGGCGGCGACGGATGCCGTCACAGCGGTCGTCAGCGAGTGCACGAGCACCTCGTGGAAGATCAGGTCGTCCTGGTCGGGGGAGCGGCGCGCGACGGTCCAGTCGCCGGCCTCGCCGAAGACGTCGTTCAGGCTCTTCTGCACCGCGGCGAAGATCAACTCGTCGGTGAGCTGGGGTGCTGCGGGCGGGAGCGCGGCGTCGCGGACAGCCGCAGCCGGGGCAGGAGCGGCGTGCTTACGACGACCGAAGAACATGTTGCCGATTTTCCCGCCTCATCACGGTCTATTCGTGGAGACACGCCGTGCGGAATCCTCGCGCACCGTGATCAGCGTGACGGCCATTCCCAGCCCCCACGCCGCCCAGAGGGCCCAGGAGCGCTGACCGAGTGCCGGCTTCCTCGTCGCCCGCACCACGGGCAGCACCGCCAGGGCGGAGGCGTACACGCGCGGGCTGAGTGCGTACTTCCGGAGCGTCATGCTCCCACGCTAACCGCACTGGGCTGCCGCCGCGCCGTGTGCTTCCTGGCGAACTCGAGCGTCTCAACGAGCATCGCGAGCCGCTCCTCATCGTTGCGCGCCCTGCGGGTGTTGACCTCGGCGACGATGCCGCCGTCCCAGTTCCGCGCGGCGAGCAGCACCAGCACCTCGGCCACCGGCTGGGTGCCGTGGCCGGGAAGCGCGTGCTCGTCGAAGATGCGCCCGTCGGAGTTGCTCGCCGAGCCGTCGCAGAGATGCACGTGGCGCAGCCGATCGCCGAAGCCGCGCGCGAGCTCGAGGCTGTTCTGGCCGGAGAGCGAGGCGTGCGAGAAGTCGAGGGTGATCGCGTCGCAGTCGAAGGGCGTCGGGTCCCAGCCGGGCATGTACGCCTTCATGGCGCGGCCCGCCGCCTTCCACGGGAACATGTTCTCGACGGCGATCTCGACGCCGGCATCCGCCTGGATCTCCCGCACGATGTCGAGGAAGTCGATCGCGTACTCGGCCTGCCAGCGGAACGGCGGGTGCACGACGACCGTGGCGGCGCCGACGGACGCCGCGAGCTCGGCGCTCTTCGCGAGCTTCACCCTCGGGTCGCGGCCCCAGACGAAGTGGGTGAGCAGCAGCACGGGGGCGTGGATCGACAGGATCGGCTGCTCATAGCGCTCGGAGAACCTGAGGAGCGCGTCGGCGCTCTGGGTGCGCTCATCGCGGGTCACCATGACCTCGACGCCGTCATAGCCCGCCTCGCGCGCAAGCCGGAATCCGTGCTCCACCGGCAGCGGATACACGCAGGACGTGCTCATCCCGATGCGCATCATCGTGCGTTAATCGTACGCGCGGCGGCTGAACGGACGGTGGCCGTCCGCTGACGGCGCATGGCGCACTGATAGCCTCGACGTGAGCCGTGCGGAGGTGCCTCATTTCGTCGAAGGAAGCGGAGCAAGAGCAGTACGAGCTGGTGATCGTGTCGAACAGATTGCCGGTCGACCACGTCTCGGGGAAGGGGACGGATGCCGTCTGGCGCACGTCCCCCGGGGGGCTTGTGGCCGCTCTGGAGCCCGTGATGCGGGAGCGCGACGGCGTCTGGATCGGCTGGCCCGGCATGCCCGACGTCGAGTTCGAGCCGTTCGAGGCCGACGGCATCGACCTCATCCCCGTGCCGCTGTCGGCCGACGAGGTCGAGAACTACTACGAGGGCTTCAGCAACGACACCCTCTGGCCGCTGTATCACGATGTCATCTCACCGCCGAGCTATCACCGCGAATGGTGGGAGGCGTATCAGCGCGTCAACCGCCGCTTCGCCGATGCAGCGCTCGCGGTGGCGGCGCCCAACGCGATCGTGTGGGTGCACGACTACCAGCTGCAGCTCGTGCCCAAGATGCTGCGCGACGCCCGGCCCGATCTGATCATCGGATTCTTCAACCACATCCCCTTCCCGCCTTACGGCATCTACTCGCAGCTGCCCTGGCGGCGCCAGATCATCGACGGCCTGCTCGGGGCCGATGTGGTCGGCTTCCAGCGGGTGGCCGACGCCGGGAACTTCGCCCGCGCGGTGCGCCGCTTGCACGGCTATGAGACCCGCGGCAATTTGATCAACGTGCGGCTCGAGGAGACGCAGGCCGAGATGACCCTGCGACACCAGGCGAAGGCCAGGCGCGGGCAGCCGGTCAGGACTGTGCTCGCCCGTCCCTTCCCGATCTCCATCGATGCCCAGCAGTTCCAGAGGCTCGCCGCCGACCCGAAGATCAGGGCGCGCGCGAAGGAGATCCGCGAGGAGCTCGGCAACCCGCGCGTGCTGATGCTCGGCGTGGACCGGCTCGACTACACCAAGGGCATCCGCCACCGCATGAAGGCGTTCGGCGAGCTGCTCGAGGACGGCGTCTTCACCTCAGAGGAGGTCGCGCTGGTTCAGGTCGCGAGCCCCAGCCGCGAGCGCGTCGACGCCTACGCGCAGCTGCGCGACGAGGTCGAGATCATGGTCAGCCGCATCAACGGCGACTTCTCGCAGCTCGGCCACCCCGGCATCCACTACCTGCACCAGGGCTACCCCCGCGAGGAGATGGTGGCGCTCTACCTCGCCGCCGACGTCATGCTCGTCACCGCCCTGCGCGACGGCATGAACCTCGTCGCGAAGGAGTATGTCGCGAGCCGCACCGATCAGGACGGCGTGCTGATCCTCTCCGAGTTCGCGGGCGCCGCCGATGAACTGCGCCAGGCGCTGCTCGTGAACCCGCACGACATCGACGGGCTCAAGGCGGCGATCGTGCACGCCATCCGGATGCCGCAGCGGGAGCGCATGCGGCGCATGCGGGCGCTGCGCAAGCGGGTGCTCAGCCACGACGTGCAGCGCTGGAGCGCCACCTTCCTCGACGCCCTCGTGCGCGAGGACCACAACGACCCGGCCAACCGCCTCGACATCCCGAAGCGCGCGGTCCTGCCCCTCGACTACGGCGGGGACTGAGCGTGGGGGTTGAGGGCATCGCGGCGGCACGAAGGCTGCTCGTCGCGCTCGACTTCGACGGCACCGTCGCACCGCTCGTCGACGACCCGTCGACGTCCCGGGCCACGCCGGACGCGGCCGCCGCGATCGCGCGCCTGCGCGCGCTGCCGGCGACGTGGGTGGCGTTCGTCTCCGGTCGGCCGCTCGATGCGCTGGTGCAGTTGACCGAGTCGGGGCCGGATGCCCTGCTCGTCGGCTCCCACGGCGTCGAGGTCTCGATCCGCGGGGAGCTCGCGCCGGTCGAGTTGAACGACGACGAGCGGGCGCGCATGGCCCGTCTCGAGGCGGCCTTGACCGAGCTGGTCACTGCGGTGCCGCGTGCGCGCCTCGAGACCAAGCCGGTCGGCTACGGCGTGCACACGCGCCTCGTGACGGACACCGAACGGGTGCCGCCCCTGCAGCAGGCCGCGCGCGAAGCGGCCGACATGGTCGGCGGCTTCACCACGCGCCTCGGCAAGGACGTCATCGAGTTCAGCGTGCGCGACGTCACGAAGGGCGACGGGGTGCGGATGCTGCGCGAGCTGCTCGCCGCGGAGGAGGGCGGCCCCGTGGCCGTGCTCTATGCGGGCGACGACGTCACCGACGAGGACGCCTTCGCGGTGCTCGGGGCGGGCGACCTCGGGGTGAAAGTGGGCGCGGGCGAGACGCGCGCGACCGAGCGGGTCGCCGACGTCGAGGCCTTCGCGGGGCTGCTCCACCGGCTGGCGAGCGCGCGCGAGGCATCCGTCGCTCATCACTAAACTCGGTACATGTCCGAAATCGACGTGAAACCTCGCAGCCGAGTCGTCACTGACGGCATCGAAGCCACCACCAGCCGCGGCATGCTCCGCGCCGTCGGCATGGGTGACGCGGACTGGGACAAGCCCCAGATCGGCATTGCGAGCTCATGGAACGAGATCACGCCGTGCAACCTCTCGCTCGACCGCCTGGCGCAGGCCGCGAAGGAGGGCGTGCACTCGGGCGGCGGCTACCCGCTGCAGTTCGGCACCGTCTCCGTCTCCGACGGCATCTCGATGGGCCACGAGGGCATGCACTTCTCGCTCGTCTCGCGCGAGGTCATCGCCGACTCGGTCGAGACCGTCATGATGGCAGAGCGCCTCGACGGCTCGGTGCTGCTCGCGGGCTGCGACAAGTCGATCCCCGGCATGCTCATGGCGGCCGCCCGCCTCGACCTGTCCTCCGTGTTCCTCTACGCCGGCTCGATCGCGCCGGGCTGGGTGAAGCTGTCTGACGGCACCGAGAAGAACATCACGATCATCGACTCCTTCGAGGCGGTCGGCGGCGTCAAGGCCGGCACCATGAGCCTCGAGGACGCGCACCGCATCGAGTGCGCCTTCGCCCCGGGCGAGGGCGCCTGCGGCGGCATGTACACGGCCAACACCATGGCCTCCGTCGCCGAGGCGCTCGGCCTGTCGCTGCCCGGCTCGGCCGCGCCGCCCTCGGCCGACCGCCGCCGCGACTACTACGCGCACCGCTCGGGCGAGGCCGTCGTGGGGCTCCTGCAGAAGGGCATCACGGCGCGCCAGATCCTCACCCGCAAGGCGTTCGAGAACGCCATCACCGTCGCGATGGCGCTCGGCGGCTCGACGAACGTCGTGCTGCACCTGCTCGCGATCGCGAACGAGGCCGAGGTGCCGCTCACGATCGACGACTTCAACCGCATCGGCGACAAGGTGCCGCACCTGGCCGACATGAAGCCGTTCGGCAAGTACGTCATGAACGACGTCGACCGTATGGGGGGCATCCCCGTGCTGATGAAGGCGCTGCTCGACGCGGGCCTTCTGCACGGCGACGCGCTCACGGTGACCGGCAAGACGCTCGCCGAGAACCTGGCCGAGATCGACCCGCCGGCCCTCGACGGCGAGGTCATCCACACGCTCGATGACCCTATCCACCCGACCGGCGGACTCACGATCCTCAAGGGCTCCTTCGCGCCCGAGGGCGCGGTCGTGAAGACCGCGGGCTTCGACCTCGAGGTGTTCGAGGGGCCCGCGCGCGTGTTCGAGCGCGAGCGCGAGGCGATGGACGCGCTGACGAACGGCGAGATCCAGCACGGCGACGTCGTCGTGATCCGCTACGAGGGCCCGAAGGGCGGTCCCGGCATGCGCGAGATGCTCGCGATCACCGCTGCCATCAAGGGCGCTGGGCTCGGAAAAGATGTACTACTCTTGACAGACGGACGATTCTCAGGCGGCACAACCGGCCTGTGCATCGGCCACATAGCACCCGAAGCGGTCGACGCCGGTCCGATCGCCTTCGTGCGCGATGGTGATCTGATTCGGGTCGATATCGCTGCTCGTTCTCTCGACCTACTCGTCGATGAAGCTGAGCTGGAGGGCCGCCGCCAAGGCTGGGCCCCGCTTCCCCCGCGCTATACCCGTGGCGTTCTCGCGAAGTACTCCAAGCTCGTGCACTCCGCTGCGGAGGGCGCGGTCACGGGGTAGCCGCGACCTCATCGATCATTCACGCATCTAAGGGACCACTCATGCCCACGGACTCTCGACCTGTGCCCACGCCGCCGCCCGCTGCGTCGGCCGCGGGTCACCCGGGCCCCGAGCTGATCACCGGCTCGGCCGCCATCCTGCGCACCCTCGAGCACCTCGGCGTCACCGACGTCTTCGGGCTTCCGGGCGGTGCCGTCCTTCCCCTCTACGACGAGCTCATGGCGCAGAGCGCCGTGCGCCACATCCTGGTCCGCCACGAGCAGGGCGCAGGCCACGCCGCCGAGGGCTACGCCGCGGCGAGCGGCAAGGTCGGGGTCGCGATCGCGACCTCCGGGCCGGGCGCGACGAACCTCGTCACCGCCATTGCGGATGCCTACATGGACTCCGTGCCGCTGCTTGCGATCACCGGTCAGGTGTTCTCGACGCTGATGGGCACGGACGCCTTCCAGGAGGCCGACATCGTCGGCATCACGATGCCGATCACGAAGCACTCCTTCCTCGTGAAGACCGCAGAGGAGATCCCGGCGGCGATCGCGGCGGCCTATCACATCGCAGGCACCGGCCGCCCAGGCCCCGTGCTCGTCGACATCACGAAGGACGCCCAGCAGAACACCTTCGCGTTCAGCTGGCCGCCGAAGATCGAGCTGCCCGGCTACCGCCCTGTCACGAAGGCGCACGGCAAGCAGATCCAGGCCGCGGCGCAGCTGATCGCCGAGGCGAAGAAGCCCGTGCTGTACGTCGGCGGCGGAGTGGTGCGCGCCAAGGCATCCGCCCAGCTCCTCGAGCTCGCCGAGGCGACGGGCGCGCCCGTCGTGACCACGCTCATGGCCCGCGGCGCCTTCCCCGACTCGCACCAGCAGCACCTGGGCATGCCGGGAATGCACGGCACGGTTCCCGCGGTGCTCGCGCTGCAGGAATCCGATCTCATCGTCGCTCTCGGCGCGCGCTTCGACGACCGCGTGACCGGCAAGGTCGCGGACTTCGCCCCTGAGGCGAAGATCGTGCACGTCGACGTCGACCCGGCCGAGATCTCGAAGATCCGTGTGGCCGACGTGCCGATCGTGGGCGACCTCGCCGAGGTGCTGCCCGACCTCACCGCGGCGTTCCGCACCGCGTCGGTCGAGACCACGCCCGACATCGCCGAATGGTGGACGCGGCTCGAGGGCCTGCGGCAGGAGTTCCCGCTCGGCTTCACCCCGCCGAGCGACGGGCTGCTCGCGCCGCAGCACGTCATCCAGCGCATCGGCGAGCTGACCGGGCCCGAGGGCGTGTACGTCGCCGGCGTCGGCCAGCACCAGATGTGGTCGGCGCAGTTCATCCAGTACGAACGGCCTAATGCATGGCTCAACTCGGGCGGCGCGGGCACCATGGGCTACTCAGTGCCCGCCGCGATGGGCGCCAAGGTGGCGCAGCCCGACCGCGTGGTGTGGTCGATCGACGGCGACGGATGCTTCCAGATGACCAATCAGGAGCTCGTCACCTGCGCGATCAACGACATCCCGATCAAGGTCGCGATCATCAACAACTCGTCGCTCGGCATGATCCGCCAATGGCAGGCGCTGTTCTACGACGGCCGCTACTCGCAGAGCGAGCTGCACACCGGCCACGGCTCGCGCCATGTGCCCGACTTCGTGAAGCTCGCCGACGCGTACGGCGCCCTCGGCATCCGGGTCGAGAAGCCCGAAGAGGTCGACGCGGCGATCAAGCTCGCGCTCGAGACCAACGACCGGCCCGTGGTGATCGACTTCGTCGTCTCGCGCGACGCGATGGTGTGGCCGATGGTGCCCCAGGGTGTCAGCAACAGCTACGTGCAGTACGCCCGCGACCACAGCCCGAGCTGGGGGGAGGAGTAAGCCATGAGCCACCACGTCCTGTCCCTCCTCGTCGAGGACAAGCCCGGCCTGCTGACCCGCGTCGCCGGCCTGTTCGCCCGCCGCGGCTTCAACATCAATTCGCTCGCGGTCGGCACCACCGAGGTCGAGGGCCTCTCGCGGATCACCGTCGTGGTCGACGTCGAGGAGCTGCCGCTCGAGCAGGTCACCAAGCAGCTCAACAAGCTGATCAACGTGATCAAGATCGTCGAGCTCGACCCCGCGCAGTCGGTGCAGCGCGAGCACCTGCTCGTCAAGGTGCGCGTCGACACGACCACCCGGTCGCAGGTGCTCGAGGCCGTGAACCTGTTCCGCGCCCGCGTCGTCGATGTCGCCGCCGACGCGCTCGTCATCGAGGCGACGGGGGATTCCGGCAAGATCCAGGCGCTGCTGCGCATCCTCGAGCCGTTCGGCATCAAGGAGCTGGCTCAGTCGGGCATGCTCGCCATCGGCCGCGGCTCCAAATCGATCACCGACAGAGTTTTCAAGTCTTAAGCAAGAGAGAGAAGAACATGGCAGAGATCTACTACGACAACGACGCCGACCTCAGCATCATCCAGGGCAAGAAGGTCGCGGTCATCGGCTACGGCTCGCAGGGCCACGCGCACGCGCAGAACCTGCGCGACTCGGGCGTCGAGGTCGTCATCGGGCTGCGCGAGGGGTCGAAGTCGATCCAGAAGGCGCAAGAGGCCGGCTTCGAGGTGAAGAGCAACGCCGAGGCCGCGGAGTGGGCCGACGTCATCGTCATCCTCGCCCCCGACCAGGTGCAGCGCCACCTCTACGCGGACGACATCGCCCCCCACCTCGCCGCGGGCAAGGTGTTGCTCTTCGGCCACGGCTTCAACATCCGCTACGGCTACATCACGGCGCCCTCGAACGTCGACGTGATCATGGTCGCGCCGAAGGGCCCCGGCCACACCGTGCGTCGCGAGTTTGTCGCGGGCCGCGGCATCCCCGACATCATCGCCGTCGAGCAGGACGCCTCGGGCCAGGCGTGGGACATCGCGAAGTCGTACGCGAAGGCGATCGGCGGCACCCGCGCCGGCGTCATCAAGACGACCTTCACGGAGGAGACCGAGACCGACCTGTTCGGCGAGCAGACCGTGCTCTGCGGCGGTGTCTCGCACCTGGTGCAGTACGGCTTCGAGACCCTGCAGGAGGCCGGCTACCAGCCCGAGATCGCCTACTTCGAGGTGCTGCACGAGCTCAAGCTCATCGTCGACCTGATGTGGGAGGGCGGCATCGCCAAGCAGCGCTGGTCGGTCTCCGACACCGCCGAGTACGGCGACTACGTCTCGGGCCCGCGCGTCATCGACCCGAGCGTGAAGGAGCACATGAAGGAGGTCCTCGCGGACATCCAGGACGGCACCTTCGCCAAGCGCTTCATCGCCGACCAGGACGCGGGCGCCCCGGAGTTCCTGAAGCTGCGCGCCGAGGGCGAGCAGCACCCGATCGAGGTCACCGGCCGCGAGCTGCGCTCGCTCTTCGCCTGGAACTCGAACTCCGACGACGACTACGTGGACGGCTCTGTCGCGCGCTAAGAGCGCCGACCTCATCGCGACGTGCCGTAACGGCCGAATCCGCCCGGCGGATAACCCCGTTACGGCACGTCTCGGTTTGTACGGGAGCCCTGCGCATCGAGTACGGCGCTGTCGCAGTTAAGAGTTCGGAATCGGCGCGACTACTCCGTACTCGATCCTCGATGAAGAAAAGGTGCTCGGCACGCGATCACGCCGCCGGCAGCACGAGGGTGAACGTCGTGCCGGCGCCCTGCTCGCTCTCGATCTCGAGGCGGCCGCCGTGCGCCGTCGCGATCGCGCGCACGACCGTGAGCCCCAGACCCACGCCCGGAATCGCCTGCGCCGTCGAGGCGCGGAAGAACCGCTCGCTCAGGTGCGCGACCTCGTCGGCCGGGATGCCGACCCCCGTGTCTCGCACCGACAGTGCGGCATCCGTGCCCCGCAACTCGGTCGAGACCGTGACGGTGCCGCCTTCCGGCGTGAACTTGATCGCGTTCGAGATCAGGTTGTCGCACGCCTGGCCGAGGCGGTCGGGGTCCGCGGAGATGATGACGGATGCCGCAAGGTCGGTCCCGAGCGTCACGCCGGCGTCCTCGGCGGCAGGTCCGGCCGACTCGACCGCCTGCCGCACCACGTCGTTCAGCTCGACCTTCGTCTTCTGCAGCGTGAACGCCCCGGCGCCCGCCTGCGCCGTCGTGAGCAGGTCGCCGACGAGATGCCGCAGCCGCCGCGCGTTGCGTTCGGCGACGTCGACGAAGCCGCGCTGCTCGTCGCTGAGGTTCGCGCCCGTCATGCGCAGCAGCTCGAGATAGCCGAGCACGCTCGTCAGCGGGTTGCGCAGCTCGTGCGAGACGAGGCCGAGGAACTCGTCCTTCACCCGGTCGCGCTCCTCGCCCGCCTCGCGCAGCCGACGCGCGATCTCGTTGATGATGATCGCCGCGACGATGTACACGAACGGGGTGAGCAGGTCGCGTGCGATGTCGCCGAGCGTGACCGACGCCCCGTCGAGGTATTCGGGAAGTAACAGAGCGAAACACGTGCCGACGCCGGCGATGAGCGGATTCCACGCGCCGGGCTCGCTCGCCACCCAGATCGTCGGGATGATCAGCAGCACCCCGAACGGCGAGTCGCTGCCTCCCGTCGCGAGCCGCAGCAGCGCGATCGCGACGAAGCTCGCGCAGGGGATCAGCACGCTCCAGAACGGGTCGATGCGCCGCCAGGGCAGAGCGATCGCGGCGGCTGTCGCGGCGGCTTCGACGAGAACGGATGCCAGCAGCAGGCCGGCCGACTCGACCGGCATCCGTGTCGCGAGCAGCACGAGCAGCGCGACGGCGAAGGTGACCACCGTCGGGATCTGCTTCACCCACGGCGTCAGCCGCCCTGCGGTGAGACGCAGGAACAGCGCGCGCAGCGGCCTCATGCCCGTCACTCTGGCAGATGACGGACCGATAGGGTTGGTGCAACGCTGAACCGCCACTGTAAGGAACCACCCGTGACGAAGCCGGTCGTGCTGATCGCCGAAGAACTGTCCCCCGCAACCGTCGAGGCGCTCGGTCCCGACTTCGAAGTCCGGAATGTGGACGGCACCGACCGTCCTGCGCTGCTCGCGGCGCTCGCCGAGGCCAACGCGGTGCTCATCCGCTCTGCTACCAAGATGGACGCCGAGGCGATCGCCGCAGCCCCCGTGCTGCAGGTCATCGCCCGTGCGGGCGTCGGCCTCGACAATGTCGACATCCCCTCGGCGACGAAGGCCGGCGTCATGGTCGTCAACGCCCCGACCTCCAACATCATCTCGGCGGCCGAACTCACCATCGGGCACATCCTGAGCCTCGCCCGCCACATCCCGGCCGCCCACGCCTCGCTCAACGCGGGGGAGTGGAAGCGGTCGAAGTACACCGGCACCGAGCTCTTCGAGAAGACCGTCGGCATCATCGGCCTCGGCCGCATCGGCACCCTGATCACCCAGCGCCTGCAGGCCTTCGGCGTGCGCGTCGTCGCGTACGACCCCTATGTCACCGCGGCGCGGGCGCAGCAGCTCGGGGTGGAGCTCCTCGAGCTCGACGAGCTGCTGGGGGCATCCGATTTCATCACCATCCACATGCCGAAGACGCCGGAGACGACCGGCATGATCTCCACGGCCCAGCTCGCGCTCATGAAGCCGACGGCATATATCGTCAACGTCGCCCGCGGCGGCCTGATCGACGAGGCCGCGCTCGCCGAGGCGCTGCGCAACAACGTCATCGCGGGCGCCGGCCTCGACGTGTTCACGAGCGAGCCCCCGAAGGACGACGCGCTCACCTCGCTGCCGAACGTCGTCGTCACGCCGCACCTCGGCGCGTCGACCGACGAGGCGCAGGAGAAGGCGGGCGTGTCGGTGGCCCGCTCGGTGAAGCTCGCGCTCGAGGGCAACCTCGTGCCCGACGCCGTGAACGTCGCCGGCGGCGTCATCGACCCGTTCGTGCGCCCCGGCATCGCCCTCGTCGAGAAGCTCGGCCAGGTGTTCGCCGGGCTGACCGGCAAGGAGGCGCTCACGAGCCTCGATGTCGACGTGCGCGGCGAGCTCGCCGCCTACGACGTCTCGGTCTACAAGCTCGCGGCCCTCAAGGGCTACTTCACGAACATCGTGAGCGACAAGGTGTCGTACGTGAACGCGCCGCTGCTCGCCGAGCAGCGCGGCATCGAGGTCTCGCTCACCACGGGCGACGAGTCGAAGGACTACCGCAACACGACGACGCTCAAGGGCATCCTCGCCGACGGCACCGTCGTCACGGTCGCGGGCACCCTGTCGGGCACGAAGATGGTCGAGAAGATCATCGGGCTGAACGAGTACGAGATCGAGGTGCCGCTCGCCAAGCACCACGTCGTGCTGGTCTACCGCGACCGCCCTGGAATCGTCGCCGTCTACGGCAAGGCCTTCGGCGAGGCCGACATCAACATCGCGAACATGCAGATCGCCCGCGACGAAGAGGGCGGCAAGGCCCTCTCGGTGCTGACGGTCGACTCGCCGGTGCCGTCCGAGATCCTCGGTCAGGTCGCTGAGGCGATCAGCGCCGAGGAGCTCGTCGAGATCGACATCACCGAGTAGCACGGATGCCTGACTCGCGCCGCTACACAGAGGTCGACGTCTTCGGCCGCACCCCGCTCTCCGGCAACCCCGTCGCGGTCGTCGTCGACGGCTCCGGCCTCGACGACGTCACGATGCAGCAGTTCGCATCGTGGACGAACCTGTCCGAGACGACGTTCCTGCTGCCGCCGACGGACCCGGCTGCCGATTATCGGGTGCGCATCTTCACGCCGGGCGGCGAGCTGCCGTTCGCCGGCCACCCCACACTCGGCACCGCACACGCGTGGCTCGAGTCAGGCGGCGTGCCCGCCCGCGAGGGCGTCGTCGTTCAGGAGTGCGGCATCGGGCTCGTCACCCTGCGGCGCGACGAGCACGGACTGGCGTTCGAGGCCCCGGGGTTCGTGCGATCGGGCCCCGTCGATGAGGAGACGCTCGCTGAGGCATCCGTCGCCCTCGGCATCGAGCGCAGCGCGATCGTCTCGTCGCAGTGGGTCGACAACGGCCCCGGCTGGTTCGCGGTCGAGCTGCCGAGCGTCGACGAGCTGCTGGCGGTCGAGCCGAACCTCGCCGGCTTCGGCGAGCACGGCATCGGCGCGTTCGCGCACTACCTCGAAGAGGATGAGCGCCTCATCGAGGTGCGGGCGTTCATCCCGCAGATCGGCGTCGTGGAGGACCCGGTGACCGGCTCGCTGAACGCCGGGCTCGCGCGCTGGCTGGTCGAGTCCGGCAGGGTCTCGGAGTCGTACCTTGCAGGACAGGGCCACGCGCTCGGCAGGGACGGCCTCGTGCGCGTCACCCTCGACGAGGGCCGCATCTGGGTCGGCGGTCAGACCCAGACCCTCGTGACGGGCGCCCTCGCTCTCTAGCGGAAGGGATTCCGCAAGGCCCTCGGCGTGTTGCGGCGTGCGTGCGGCGTGTCGCGCCGAATCCCTTCCCTTAGCCTCAGCCGGATGCCTCAGGTGTGTGGCTGCCGCCAGCGCCCGCGATCTCCTAAGGTGATCCACGGCCAGATCCGCACGTGCCGAGGCTAGACCGGTGCGAAATGCATCTTCGATCACGATTCGGCGTACTTTTCGCACTCCCCAACGGGCTCCGCGTCAGATCACCAGGACGATCTTGCCGTAGGCGGGATCGTCCTCGAGGTGCTGGCGCGGGCGGCGCCGCAAGACTCGATAACCTTGAATCCATGCCCCGCACCGTCGAACTCGCAGTCATCCCCGGCGACGGCATCGGCCCCGAGGTCGTCGCCGAAGCGCTCAAAGTCCTCGATGCGGTCACCGCAGACAGCGACGTCACCTTCGCCAAGACGGAGTACCGGCTCGGCGCCGGGCGCTTCCTCGAGGACGGCGAGGTGCTGCCTGAGGCGGAGCTCGCCGAGATCAAGAAAGCGGATGCCATCCTGCTCGGCGCCGTCGGCGGGAAGCCCAACGACCCGAGGCTCGCTGCCGCGAACATCGAGCGGGGTCTGCTGCTCAAGCTGCGTTTCGAGCTCGACCACTACGTGAACCTGCGCCCGACCGTCGTCTACCCGACCGTCGAGAGCCCCCTGCGCAACCCCGGCGAGGTCGATTTCGTGGTCGTGCGCGAAGGCACAGAGGGGCCGTATGTCGGCAACGGCGGCAGCATCCGCATCGGCACACCGCACGAGATCGCGAACGAGGTGAGCGTCAACACCGCCTACGGGGTGGAGCGGGTCGTGCGGTTCGCCTTCGCCCAGGCATCCGCTCGCCGTAAGAAATTGACCCTCGTGCACAAGACCAACGTGCTCGTCTTCGCGGGCAAGCTGTGGCGCCGAATCGTCGACGAGGTGAGCATGGAGTTCCCCGAGGTCGAGGTCGACTACCTGCACGTCGACGCGGCGACGATCTTCCTGGTCACGGATCCTGCTAGATTCGACGTCATCGTCACCGACAACCTCTTCGGCGACATCCTCACCGACCTGGCCGGCGCAATCAGCGGCGGCATCGGGCTGGCGGCCTCGGGCAACATCAACCCCGACGGCACGTTCCCCAGCATGTTCGAGCCCGTGCACGGCTCCGCACCCGATATCGCCGGTCAGCAGAAGGCGGATCCGACGGCGGCCATCCTGTCCGTCGCGCTGCTGCTGACCCACCTCGGGCTGGCGGATGCCGCGGGCAGGGTCACCGCCGCGGTGCGGCAGGACCTCGCCGCCCGCACCGGCACGCGCTCGACCGCCGAAGTCGGCGATTCGATCGTCACGCTGCTCTCGTAAGGTTTATTCATGTCCCTGTCGCTCTCTCTCACCGACATCTCGCCGCTGCAGTTCGCGGTGACGCCGAACCCCACCCCGAAGTCCGATGCCGAGCGCGCGGAGATCCTCGCCGCCCCGGGCTTCGGCCAGTTCTTCACCGACCACATGGTCCAGATCCACTGGAGCGAGCGCGGCGGCTGGCACCGCGCCGCCGTCGAGCCCTATGCCAAGATCTCGCTCGATCCGGCCGCGGCCGTGCTGCACTACGCGCAGGAGATCTTCGAGGGGCTCAAGGCCTACCGCCACGCCGACGGCTCGATCTGGAGCTTCCGCCCCGACCAGAACGGCCTGCGCCTGCAGCGCTCCGCCCGCCGCCTCGCGCTTCCCGAGCTGCCGCTCGAGGTGTTCCTCGACTCGCTGAAGAACCTCGTGCGGCAGGACGCCGCCTGGGTGCCCGAGGGCGGCGAGACCAGCCTCTACCTGCGTCCCTTCATGTTCGCCTCCGAGGCGTTCCTCGGGGTGCGCGCGGCGCGCAAGGTGTACTACTTCGTGATCGCCTCGCCCGCGGGGGCCTACTTCAAGGGCGGTGTGCAGCCGGTGTCGATCTGGCTGTCGACCGACTACGCGCGCGCGGGGCACGGCGGCACGGGGGCGGCGAAGACCGGCGGCAACTACGCCGCGTCGCTGCTGCCCCAGCGGGAGGCGTACGCGCAGGGCTGCGACCAGGTGCTGTTCCTGCAGGACGGCAACCTCGAAGAGCTCGGCGGCATGAACCTCGTGCTCGTGAAGAAGGACGGCACGCTCGTGACGCCCGCCTCCGACAGCATCCTCGAGGGCATCACCCGCGACTCGCTGCTGCAGCTCGCGAAGGACCGCGGGCTCACGGTCGAGCAGCGCCCCGTGGCGATCGCCGAGTGGCGCGACGGCGTCGCGAGCGGCGACATCGTCGAGGCGTTCGCCTGCGGCACCGCGGCGGTGGTGAACCCCATCGCCCAGCTCAAGGCGAAGGACTTCACGATCGAGCTGCCCGTGCTGCCCGAGGGCGAGTCGCTCGCGATGTCGTTGCGCAAGGAGCTCACCGACATCCAGTACGGCCGCGTCGAGGACCGGCACGGCTGGCTCTATCGGCTGGACGCTGGGGGAGAGGCTCGATGAAGGTCGGCCGCTTCCAGCACGAGGGCGTGCTCAGCTACGGCATCCTCGACCCCGATGAGCAGGAGTGGGTGCTGCTCAAAGGCGACCCGATGTTCGCGGGGTACGAGCCGACCGGTGAGCGCGTCAAGATCACGGGTGTGACGCTCGTCGCCCCCGTCATCCCGCGGTCCAAGGTCGTCGGCGTCGGCAAGAACTACCAGGACCACGTCGAGGAGATGAAGTCGGTCACCGGCGGCGACGCCCCGAAGGAGCCGCTGCTCTTCCTCAAGCCCAACACCGCCGTCATCGGCCCGAACGAGCCCATCGTGCTGCCCGCGGTCTCGAACCGGGTCGAGCACGAGGGCGAGCTCGTCGTCGTCATCGGCAAGGTCGCGAAGAACGTGCCGGCCGAGCGGGCGCTCGAGTACGTCTTCGGCTACACGATCGGCAACGACGTCTCGGCGCGCGACCTGCAGGTCGCCGACGGGCAGTGGGCGCGCGCCAAGGGCTTCGACACCTTCGCGCCGCTCGGCCCCGTCATCGAGACCGAGTTCGAGCTGGCGGACGCCGCGATCCAGACCCGCGTCAACGGCGAGATCCGGCAGGACGGCAACATCTCCGACCTCATCTTCGATGTGCCGACGATCATCGCGCACGCCTCGGCCGCGTTCACGCTGCTGCCCGGCGACGTCATCATGACGGGAACGCCGGCGGGCGTCGGCCCGATCGTCGCGGGCGACACGGTCGAGGTCGAGGTCGAGGGACTGGGGATTCTGCGGAACCCGGTCAGAGCAGCGCAGGCAGAGTAGTCCCTATCGAGTCCGCGGCGCGGGCGACGTCGTGCTCGTCGTTCCACACGTGGAAGGCGACGCGGGCGTTGCCCGCCCGGCCGGAGACGGTGAGTCCGGCATCCGTCATCGCCCTCACATCGCGCCCGTCGGGGTCGGCCCACGTGACGATCGCCGAGTCCGCGGGCGGCCGCCCCAGGGCAGCGCGCAGCTCGTTCGCGAGGCCCACGTCGTGGGCACGGATGCCGGCGAGGTCGGCATCGGCGAACAGCTCAAGTGACGCGGCGGCGCCGACCCACGCCTGCCACGCGGGGGAGACGTCGAAGCGGCGCGCGTCGGCCGCGAGCGCGACGTCGGCGCCGTAGCAGGAAGCCCAGACGTCGTCGCCCGCGTACCACCCGGCTTGCACCGGCCGCAGCTCGCCCTGGAAGTCTTCGCTCAGCGTCATCAGGCTCGCGCCGCGCGGCGCGCACAACCACTTGTAGGCGTGCGCGACGGTCGCGTCGACCCGGCTCGCGTCGAAGTCCAGCCATCCGGCGGCCTGGGTGAGGTCGGCGAGCGTGCGCGCCCCGTGGCGCTCGGCCGCCTCGAGCACGGCGTCGGCGTCGGCGACGCGCCCGGTCGCGGACTGCACGAGAGAGAACGCGACCAGCCAGGTGCGCTCGGTGACGGCATCCGCCAGGCCCTCGAGCGGCACCTCGCGCACCCGCACGCCGCGGTGCGCCTGCTGCGCGAACGGCGCCCCCACCGAACTGAAGTCCCCGGCCGGGCAGAGCACCTCGGCACCGTCGGGCGCGGCGGCGGCGATGACGGATGCCTGCACCGACACCTGCGATCCGATGGCCACGCTCTCGGGCGAGACGTGGACCAGCCGCGCGTAGGCGTCGCGGCCCCGGGCGACCGCGTCCTCGTAGCGGGTGGTGCTCGTGTCGCCGCTCGCCCAGAGATCGAGATCGGCGGCGAGCGCCCGGCGCGCCCGCATCGGAGCGATGCCCATCGTGCACGCGGCGAGGTGGCCGGTGCCCGTGGGGAACTCGTCGTGGGGGAGCGCGGTCATGCGTCCAGGGTCGGCCCCGGAGAATCCATCACACAAGAACAGGTCAAGGATGGTTTCGATAACCGCTGGTTATGATGTGGGCGTGACTCTGACCCCCGCTGAACAGCTGCCCGAGCTCGACGCGCAGACCCTGCGCATCGTCGGAGCGATCGCCGAGCACGGCTCGATCACCGCCGCCGCCGAGGCGCTCGGCTACAGCCAGCCGGCCGTCAGTCAGCACCTGCGCCGCACCGAGCAGCGCCTCGGCCTCGCCCTCGCCGAGCGCATCGGCCGCTCCGTGCGCCTCACCGAGGCGGGCGAGGTGCTCGCGCGCCACGCCCGCACCATCACGAACGCCTTCGACGCGGCGGCCGGCGAGCTGGCCGAGCTCTCCGGGCTGCGCGCGGGGCGGGTTCGGCTGGCCGGCTTCCCGACCGCGTCCTCGACCGTGGTGCCGAAGCTCGTGAAGCAGCTTGCGGCCACGCATCCCGGGCTCTCCGTCAGCTATCTCGAGGCCGAGCCGCCCGAGGCGGTCGAGGCCGTCCGTGCCGGCTCCGTCGACGTGGCGATCACCTTCAGCTACCCGGGCGACCGCGTCGACCCCCATCAGGAGAGCGCGCAGGGGCTCAGCGTGGACTCCCTCTGGCAGGACGAGATGCTCGTCGCGCTGCCCGCCTCGCACCCCGCCGCGGCGCACGACCGCGTGCCGATCGACGAGCTCGCCGACGAGACGTGGATCGCCGGCTGCCCGCGCTGCCGCGGCCATCTGCTGCAGGTCACCGAGTCGGCCGGGTTCACGCCGACGATCGCCTACGAGACGGACAACTTCTCGGCGGTGCTGGGCATGGCGGATGCCGGCATCGGCATCGCCCTCGTGCCGGCGCTCGCGCTCGCCTCGACGCGCGTGCCCGAAGGCATCGTGCTGAGATCGACGGCCCGTGGCGACGCGCGCACGATCCACGTCGTGACGACGGAGGGGGCGAGCCGCGTGCCCGCCGTCGCGGCGACGCTCGAGGCGCTGCGCTCCCTCGATCTCGCCCGGCTGTCTCTGGAGGAAGCCTCCGTTCCTGCTCGATAAACTTGCTCGCGTATGTCTGACTCACGCGAGTACCCGTTCTCGACCGCGACCGGCACTGAGGTGCGCGTCCGGTTCTGCCCATCGCCGACCGGCACCCCGCACGTGGGTCTCATCCGCACCGCGCTGTTCAACTGGGCCTACGCCCGGCACACCGGCGGCAAGCTCATCTTCCGCATCGAGGACACCGACGCGGCCCGCGACAGCGAGGAGAGCTTCGAGCAGATCGTCGACGGACTCACCTGGCTCGGCATCGACTGGGACGAGGGCGTCGGCAAGGGCGGCCCGCACGAGCCCTACCGGCAGTCGCAGCGGTACGACATCTACCGCGACGTGGTCGCCAAGCTGCTGGCATCCGGTCACGCCTACGAGTCCTTCTCGACGGCGGAGGAGATCGACGCACGCAACGACGCCAACGGCCGGCCGCGCGCGCAGGGCTACGACAACTACGACCGCACGCTGACCGAGGAGCAGAAGGCGGCGTTCCGCGCCGAGGGCCGCGAGCCGGCCATCCGCCTGCGCGTGCCCGACGAGGACGTCGCCTTCGACGACCTGATCCGCGGCGAGATCACCTTCCCGGCGGGCTCGTTCGGCGACTTCGTCATCGTGCGCCCGAACGGGCATCCGCTCTACACCCTCGTCAACCCCGTCGACGACGCGCTGATGCAGATCACCCACGTGCTGCGCGGCGAGGACATCATGCCGTCGACCGGGCGCCAGATCGCGCTGTATCGGGCGCTGATCGATCTGGGCATCACGACCTTCATCCCGCGCTTCGGCCACATGCCCAGCGTGCTTGGCGACGGCAACAAGAAGCTCTCGAAGCGCGACCCGCAGTCGAACCTGTTCCACCACCGCGACCGCGGCTTCATCCCCGAGGGGCTCGACAACTACCTCGCGCTGCTCGGCTGGGGCTACTCGGCCGACCGCGACGTGTTCTCGATGGACGAGTTGGTCGAGAAGTTCGACATCGTCGACGTGAACCCCAACCCCGCGCGCTTCGACCAGAAGAAGGCCGAGTCGATCAACGGCGACCACATCCGGCTGCTCGACGTCGCCGACTTCGCGTCACGAACCGTTCCCTATCTGCAGGCTGCCGGGGTTTTGGGCGAGGTGGTGACGGATGCCGAGCGCGCGGTGCTGCTCAAGGCCGCGCCCCTCGTGCAGGAGCGCGTGCAGCTGCTCGGCGAGACGCCCGGCATGCTCGGTTTCCTGTTCACCTCCGCCGACGCCCTGGTTTATGAGGACGATGCGCTCGCGACGCTGACGGACGTCGCGCCGGCGATCCTCGAAGCATCCGTCGCCGCCCTCGAGCCGCTGGAGTCGTGGACGACGGTCGCCATCGAGGAGGCGCTGCGCGCCGCGCTGATCGAGAACCTCGGCCTGAAGCCGCGCGTCGCGTTCGGGCCGCTGCGGGTCGCGGCATCCGGTCGCCGCGTGTCGCCGCCGCTGTTCGAGTCGTTCGAGATCCTCGGGAAAGAGGAGACGCTGGCTCGTCTGCGGAAGCTGCATGACCGAGCCTGACGTCGTCGTCATCGGCGCCGGGCCGGCTGGGCTCACCGCTGCGCTGAACCTGGTGCGCGCGCGCCGCAGCGTGCTCATGGTGGACACCAACAGGCCCCGGCACGCGCCGACGCTCCACTCGCACGGCACGCTCGGGCTCGACGGCATCCCGCCGCTCGAGCTGCGCAAGGTTGGGCGCGAGCAGGTGCTCGCCTACCCGGGGGCCGCGCACACGACGGGTGTGGTGACGTCGGTCGGGGCTGACCTCACGGTGTCGGTCACGGGGCAGCGCGGCGGACCTGACCTTGAGCTGCGCCCGCGCGCGGTGCTCGTGGCAACGGGGCTGTCGGAGGTGCTGCCGAAGGTCGAGAACCTGCGCGCCTACTACGGAACAGCGCTGCACTCGTGCATCGAGTGCGATGCGTACGAGAAGAGCGGGCAGGCGCTCGCCCTGGTGGGAATCGGGCCGGACCTCGTCGTGCGGGCGCTCGAGATCGCGCACTGGGCGCCGGATCTGATCGTGTTCTCGAGCACTCTCCGTACGGAGGATGAGGCGCGGCTCGTCGCCGCCGGCATCGGTGTCGAGCGCGAGCCCGTGGTCGCGATCGAGGGGGAGCGCGCGGTCATGACCGGCATCCGTCTCGCATCCGGCCGCGTCGTCGCACGCGAGGGCGGATTCGTACGGCCCGAGTGGATTCCGCAGGTCGCGTTCTTGAGCGATACGGATGCCGCACTCGACGATCTCGGACGGGTCGTCGTCGACGCGCGCTTCCGCACCACGGTGCCCGGGCTCTACGCCGCGGGCGACGTGACGGCGCGCGAGCCCATGCAGATCGCGGTCGCGGCGGGGGAGGGCGCGGTGGTCGCCCGGACCATTCATCTCGACCTGCTCGACGCCCTCGCCGATTTCAGAGACGGCCTGCCCATCGGGTAAAGTGTTCTCTTGTGCCCGAGCTTCGGTTCCGGCCATTGGGGTATGGTGTAATTGGCAACACGGCTGATTCTGGTTCAGTTGTTCTTGGTTCGAGTCCAGGTACCCCAGCACTGAGTTGAGACAGTGCAAGAGCCCTCGCGATGCGAGGGTTTTCTTGTTTCTGGGCTTTCAGGAGCGCACGAGGCGCGCGATGGCGTCGCTCGCCTCCTTGATCTTGATCGTGATCTCGGTGTCGTCGCCACCCGTCTTCGCCGCGTCCAGGACGCAGTGCTTGAGATGGTCGTCCAGCAGTCCCACTGCCACGGCCTCGAGCGCGCTCTTGAGGGCGCTGATCTGGGTGAGGATGTCGATGCAGTACTGCTCCTCATCGACCATCTTCGAGATGCCCCGCGCCTGGCCTTCGATCCGCTTCAGCCGGTTCAGGTACTTGTCCTTGTCTGTGATGTAGCCATGCGTGTGCATGCTCGGTGCCTGTGGGGTGGACATCAGTTCTTCCTTCGCTCAGCGGTCACGTACAGCCCGGGCCTGCCCCGGGCTGATCGACCCGAGCTGAGACCGGGTCCCAGCCCGCAGCCCGCCAGAGATCCCGTTTCATTCTCCGATACAGAGATCCTGCTTCATTCTCCGATATACGGCTCGCGACGGCTCACGGCTCGTCATGCTGCTTGCCAGGATACCCCCCAGGGGTATGATCAAGCTCGTAACCCCGATGGGCATGGAGGACGCGATGCCACACGATCACGATCACACGCCAGATGCTGCGCTGAGCGCACCCGAGGAAGCGCTTGCGGTCTGTCCGGTGATGCCCACGAACGTCGTCGTGAAGGACGACGCCGAAGCGGCCGGCTTCTTCCGTGACTACCAAGGAGAGCGCTACTGGTTGTGCTGCGCCGGCTGCGGCCCCCGTTTCGATGCTGACCCTGAGCACTTCGCCGCGACTGCGCGGACGCTGCCATCCCCTCAGGAGGTGCTGGAGCGGCGCGCCGCATCGTCAGCGCACCGCCACGACGAGCACGCTGGGCACGATCACCACGTGCAGATGGATCACCACCAGATGGGACACGACCAGCACATGGGTCATGCGGGACATGACGCGCACGGCGGCCACGGCGGCCACGGCGATCATGTCGGCCGATTCCGTCGACTCTTCTGGATCATGCTCGGCTTCGCCATCCCGGTCGTGGCCTTCTCGAGCATGTTCTCGATGCTGCTGGGCTACGAGCTTCCTGACGCCGTGTGGATCAGCTGGATCTCGCCGGTCCTCGGCACGGTCATGTTCTTCTGGGGCGGTTGGCCGTTCCTCACCGGCGCCGTCTCGGAGATCCGCACGCGTCGGCCGGGCATGATGCTGCTGATCGGCCTCGCCATCACGGTGGCGTTCGTCGCCTCGCTCGGAGCAAGCCTCGGCGTTCTCGACCACCAGCTGGACTTCTGGTGGGAGTTGGCGCTCCTGATCGTCATCATGCTCCTCGGCCACTGGATCGAGATGCGGTCGCTGGCGCAGACCACGTCGGCACTCGACTCGCTCGCGGCGCTGCTTCCCGATGAGGCCGAAGTCGTCGACGGCGACGGTACCCGCACGGTCGCCCCCTCCGAACTCGCGGTCGGGGACGTCGTGGTGGTGCGACCGGGCGGCCGCGTTCCCGCGGATGGCCGTGTCAGGTCCGGCTCGGCGAGCATGGATGAGTCCATGATCACGGGCGAGTCTCGGACGGTGAGCCGCGGCGAGGGTGCATCCGTCGTGGCGGGCACCATCGCCACCGACTCCTCGATCCGCGTGGAGATCACCGCCGTCGGCGACGACACCACGCTGGCCGGCATCCAGCGGCTCGTCTCCGCGGCGCAGAACTCGTCATCGCGGGCGCAGCGGATCGCCGACCGGGCAGCGGCGTGGCTGTTCTGGTTCGCGCTCGGCGCCGGCGTGATCACGGCGATCGTGTGGATCCTGGTCGGATTCCCCGACGAGGCGGTGGTCCGCACGATCACCGTGCTCGTCATCGCCTGCCCGCACGCGCTCGGCCTGGCCATTCCGCTCGTCGTCTCGATCGCGACGGAACGGGCCGCCCGCGGCGGCGTCCTCATCAAGGATCGCCTCGCGCTGGAGAGCATGCGCACTGTCGACACGATTCTGTTCGACAAGACCGGCACGCTGACCACGGGCGAGCCGACGGTGACGGGAACCGCGGTCACCGGGTCGATGTCCGATGACGAGATGCTCGCCCTTGCTGCCGCAGCCGAGGCCGACTCCGAGCATCCTCTGGCCCGCGCCATCGTCGTTGCGGCACGCACTCGAGGCCTGAGCGTCCCGAGCGCGACGGACCTCACTTCGTCACCTGCCGTGGGCGTCACCGCAACGGTCGACGGCACGACGATCCGGGTAGGCGGGCCGAACCTCTTGGAAGAAGAGAATGCGGACGAGCTGCCCGTTGCCGATCAGTGGCGCGCGGAAGGCGCGATCATCCTGCACGTGCTCGCCGACGGCAAGGTGATCGGTGCGCTGCGGCTGGCCGACGCCGTCCGTGAGGAATCCCGCCAGGCGGTCGACGCGCTGCACGCGCTCGCGCGCCAGGTCGTGATGATCACGGGCGACGCCGAAGCGGTGGCGAACACCGTCGCCAAGGAGCTCGGCATCGACCGGGTCTTCGCGGGCGTTCGCCCCGCCGACAAGGCCGCCAAGGTCCAGCAGCTGCAGGCAGAGGGCCGCGCGGTGGCGATGGTCGGCGACGGCGTCAACGATGCTCCGGCACTCGCGCAGGCAGACGTCGGCATCGCGATCGGCGCAGGCACGGACGTCGCCATCGCGTCCGCCGGAGTCATCCTCGCCAGCTCCGACCCGCGCTCCGTGCTCTCCGTCATCCAGCTGTCCCGCGCGTCCTACCGGAAGATGACGCAGAACCTGTGGTGGGCGGCAGGCTACAACCTGCTGTCCGTCCCGTTGGCGGCCGGCATCCTGGCGCCGATCGGGTTCGTCCTGCCGATGTCGATCGGAGCCATCCTGATGTCCCTCTCGACCGTCGTGGTGGCGCTCAACGCCCAGCTCCTGCGCCGTCTCGACCTGCGCCCCGGGACGAGCGCGCGCGAGATCCTCGACGGCGCCTGATCCGCATCGCGTCCGTCTTGGGCCCGAAGGTACGCCGTCGGGATGATGTCCGGCTGTCGCGCCGAAGCTAATCTCGCATCATGACCCGTGACGCCACGCTCACTTCGACGCGTGTGCCCCTCAGGTCGGCTATCCGCGTTGCCCTGGCCGTGGTCGGAACGGTGTTCAATGTGGTCTTCTTCGTGTTTTACGCCCTGTTCCGAGTCGCCGACGATTGGGCCGTCGATCGAAGCGAGATGCATGGCGGATTCGACCAGAGCTATCTCCTCCCGCACGGCGATCTCGCCTGGCTCGTCGGCGCAGCAGCGGTTGTCGTGCTTCTGGTCTTTGACGTGCTCGTTGCTCTGCTACTGGTGGCGCCGGCGGCGCACCAGGCGCAGCGCGACCGTGACGACGAGCAAGAGGATGCCCGCGATGGCGATGGCCTGCCCGAGATAGTCGATCGCGGTGAAGTGCGGCTGGATCACGCCGCCGACGAACGGATTTGACGACGAGCCCCGCGTGACCTCTCCGTTGTTCGGGAGCAGTAGCCAGGCGCCCTCCGAGATGAGGATGCCGCCGATCGTCAGGGCGATGCCCAGCACGATGAGCGATCGGTGATCGAGCCGACTGTCCCGAGCTGCAGCGCGCATGTCGTTGAACGTACGCGATCCGCCGACGCGGTGCGAGAGACCCGACTAAGGTTTTCGCACGTCGCCGGCTGATAGCGTTCCCGCATGTCTGCGCCGGTCCCTTCTGCCGAGCTTCACCTGCACATCGACGGATGCCTCGAGTCGCCGTTGCTCGTCGAGATCGCGCGCCGCAACGGCATCCCTCTGCCCAGCTATGACCCCGACGTGCTCGACGCCCGCTACGCGTCGAGCGCGTCGACCACGGGCTGCGCGCCATGGAGGATCCGGAACTCGTGCGCCGACTCGCCGATGAGCAGATCGCGCTGACCGTGTGCCCGTTGTCGAACGTCGCGTTGCGTGCGGTACCGAGCATGGCGGAGCATCCGGTGTTCGCGATGCTCGAGGCGGGGCTGCGCGTTACGGTCTCGAGCGACGATCCGCCGTATTTCGGCGGCTACCTCGATCGGAACTGGGACGCACTCGTGGCCGCCGGAGCGAGCCGCGAGCAGCTCGTGCGGCTCGCGCGCAACTCCTTCGACGCCGCGTTCATCGACCACGCAGAGCGACAGGAGCATCTCGCTCGGCTCGATGACTGGGCTGCCGGGTCCCTCTAGCGTTCGCGCGGGCGTTATCCCCCTGCACCTGCCGGGTACCCGCCCGGCATGGATGCGTTGACCTTGACCCTCGGCGACCGGCGCTTCCTTCTGCGGCCGGGAACCAGTGCTCGCCGACTGGAACGACGGATCGTCGCAGCGATGCGCGAAGGCGCAGGCGTCGTCAGGCTCCACCTCGCTGGCGGCGAGGACGTGGATGTCGTCGTGAGCCGCTCTCTTCCTGTTACGGTGGAGCGAGCGCCCCAGGAAGAGCGCGCGACCGCGCCCGACGGCAGCTGGCACGCCGAGAAGCCCGTCGACTGGTGCGAGTACGCCTAGTTTCGGTCAGGCGACCGTCGGGCGGTACTTCCGGCGGGTCGAGTTCGTGATCGAGACGCGCGTGCCCGCGTTGACGAGGAAGACCCGCTGATCGAGCGGGTCGGCGTTGCGGACAAAGGTCAGGATGCCGTTGCCGCCTGCTGCGGCGATGGCCGTGATCTGGCCGAGCACCGCCTCGAACTCCGCGTCGTCGTCGAAGACGAAGGCCTCGCCATTGACATCGACGGTGTGCGTGGTGACGAAGTCATCGCTCATGCGTCCACCTTGGCACGCCGAGAAGCCCGTCGACCGGTGCGAGTACGCATCGAACTCACCCCTCGCGCGCGATATCCGCCTCGACGTGGCGGTAGCCGCCCGTCTCGTAGCCGACGATGACGACCATTGGTGAGAGCATCACGACGAACAGGCACCAGCCCAGCGGCACGCCGAACAACGCGAGTACGACCGCGAGCGCCAAGAACATGATCATGCCGACCGCGAGGCCGACATGAAAAGGATCGACCGCCCGGAACAGGATCGACCAGAGCCCGAAGTAGAGCAGGCAGAAGGCGAGCACGGGAACGGCCGTGCTGAGCACCACACCGACGGTGCCGATGGTCGCCTCGCCCTGGGCGGCGAAGGCGGCGACACGGATTCCTGCACCGACCGCCGCCACGGATCCGAAGAGCGCGATGTGTCCGTATGACCAGGCCCACTTCCTACTGCGATGGCGCGCGAGCACCGTGCCCGACGGGAAGATGAAGTAGGTCCACCAAAGTCCGAGCGTCGTGCCGATTCCGGCGACGACGATGAGCACTGCCTCAGTCGACCAGCCGACGTGTGCGACAACTGCGGCGACCGCGGCGATCGTGCCGAGCACCACCTCTCCGAGGGCGATGATCACGAAGAGCCCGTACCGCTCGGCGATGTGGCGTGCGTGCCAGGGTGTGCCGTGCCAGGCATCCCCACGCGCAGCTCCCTCCCACGTCGAGACGACTGGGCCCAACAGCTCGACGACCCAGAGCAGCACGACCAGAGTGCTCAGCAGAGCGACGCTCTCCACTCGCAGCAGCAGGAGCGCGAGCCAGCCCAGCTGCGCCCCTGCGGTGAACACGATGTAGAGGAGGGCGGTGCGCCGGTTGGCCGCGTCCTGTCGGGCGACCCGCGCCCACATCACGATCATCGAGATGCGCATGATGACGTAACCGGCCGCGACGATGCGGTAGTCGAGGGACTCACCATCGTCGATGGAATGGAACACGTCGGGCACGCCGAGCGCGAGTACCACGACGCCGACCATCTGCACGACGGTGAGCACCCGCTGCAGCCAATCGTCGGTGTCGAACGCCGAGGCGAACCATGTGTAGCTGATCCACGCCCACGTGATCGAGATCATGATGAACGCGAAGCCCCACACGCCCGCGGCGACATGCCCGCGGGCGAGGAACTCCGCGAGCTGGTCACTCGCCTGCGCGAAGGCCGCGACGAAGGTGAGATCGAAGAGCAGCTCGAGCGGGCTGGCAGCGCGGTGCGATTGGTTCGGGTCGCGCCCGACCATCGGGCGAAGGCGGAACCGCTGTGCGGGGGCGGTCTTCTCGACGCTCACGCGCATAGAGTAGGGCTTCGGCCCGCGCCACCTCCAGCATCCGCGCCCCTGTCTATCCTGCCGCTCATCTGGGAACGTGTCTGTTGTGAGTGACAGCACCCGGACCGAAACGAAACCGTCGCGGCGGCCGTGGAAGTACGTCGCGCGCCGCACTCTGGCCGAGTTCACGGCGGACCAGTGTCAGGATGCCGCGGCCGCTCTGACCTACTACGGCGTGCTCTCCGCCTTCCCCGCGCTGCTGGCGATCTTCTCGCTGCTCGGCGTCGTCGGCGAGGGCGGCAGCGCCGCCAAGGCCGTGCTGAAGATCATCGAGCAGGTGGCTCCCGGGGGCACCGTCGACCTGGTGAAGGGACCGATCGAGCAGTTCGCGTCGTCCTCTGCGGCCGGTCTCGGGCTCGTCGTCGGCATCGTGCTGGCCGTGTGGAGCGCTTCGGGCTACGTCGGCGGGTTCTCGCGCGTCATGAACCGCATCTACGAGATCGACGAGGGTCGGCCGTTCTGGGTGCTGCGCCCGCAGCAGCTGCTGATCACGCTGGTGCTCGTCGTGCTGATGGCCGTCATGGCGGTTCTGCTCGTCATCTCAGGTCCGCTCATCGGCGCGATCGGCGAGGCTCTCGGTGCCGGCGCCGCGGCGACCGCGGTCTGGTCGATCGCACGCTGGCCCGTCATGGTGCTCGTGCTGATCCTCGCCGTCGGCCTGCTCTACTGGGCGACTCCCAACGTCAAGCAGCGCTTCCGCCTCATCTCGCTCGGCAGCCTGATCGCGATCGTCGTGCTCGCGATCGCGACCCTCGCCTTCGGGTTCTATGTCGCGAACTTCGCGAACTACAACAAGTCGTACGGCTCGCTCGGCGGAGTGATCATCTTCCTCGTCTGGCTCTGGATCGCGAACAGCGTGCTGCTCTTCGGCGCCGAGTTCGACGCCGAGGTCGAGCGCAGCCGCGAGCTGCAAGACGGGCTGGATGCCGCGGAGGAGATCCAGCTGGCACCGCGCGGCACGCGGCAGAGCGAGAAGAGCGTCGAGAAGGCCGAGAAGCTCATTGCGGAAGGCCGGGATCTGCACGAGTCATGAGCGGGTGCGTGCACGGCGTTCTCAGTCGCTCTCCTGGGCATCCATAGCTCCCGCAGAAGTCGCTGCCCCACCGTGGCCATGAACCTAAGAGAGAGATAAAGGTCATGCTGCACGGGCTTCTGGCGCTCCGCATCACCGGGGGAGCCTTCCTCATCGTCGTCGACGCGCTGGCCGTCGCCGCCGGACTCGTCCTGATCAGTCGCCGGCCGACGCGGCGGTGGCTGCTGACCGTCGCCGCCGCAGCCGCAGGCGGGCTGGGATTCGGATATCTGCTGTGCTGGTTCGTCGGCGACAAGCTCGACCTGCTCGGCTTCTCGCCCACCCCGATCAGCCGCATGTGGGTCGCCCTGCTGACCGCCGGCATCGCGCTCGTCGTCGTGAACGTGACCGCCCGACCCACCTGGCGGCGGATGGCGGCGATCGGATGCCTGCCGCTGATCCTGCTCGCCGGCGCCGTCGGCATCAACGTCGACGCCGGCGCCTTCACGCATCTCGGGCAGGCGCTCGGTGTGCCGACGCGGGTGCTCGCGCGGGCGGCGCAGCTGCCGCACCGCGCCGCGACCGGCGCCGCGCCCGTCGCGGCGGACTGGCGCGCCGACGGCGCTCTGCCCGGCAAAGGGCGGCTGTACCGCGTCAGCATCCCCGGCAGGGTCTCGCACTTCCAGGCCCGCGACGCCGAGATCTATCTGCCGCCCGCGGCGCTCGCGAAGAACGCGCCGACCCTCCCCGTGATCTTCGGATTCTCGGGGCAGCCGGGCAGCCCGTCCGACCTGTTCGAGCTGGGCCACCTCGACAGCTACCTGAACGCCTACGCGCGGGCCCACCACGGGGTCGCGCCGATCGTGGTCGTGCCCGACCAGCTGGGGGCGCAGCACGGCAGGAACCCGATGTGCGTCGACTCGCCGCTCGGGAACGTCGCGAGCTATGTGAAGACGGATGTCGCGGGCTGGGTGCGTGCGCACCTGAACGTCGAGAGCAGCCCCTCGGGCTGGGGGCTGCTCGGGTTCAGCGAGGGGGCCACCTGCGCGAACCAGTTCCTCGCGGGCGACCCAGGACAGTTCAGTGCCGAACTGTCGATCTCGAGCGAGCTGGCCCCGTGGAACGGCCCGAGCACGGTGGCCGAGGCCTTCCACGGCTCGGCGGCGGCGTACGCCGCGGCGAGTCCGGAGTCCCTGCTGCGTCATGGCGCGCCCTATCGGCACGCCTTCGCGGAATTCGCCGTCGGCGCGAATGACGCGCGGTACCGTTCGAATGCGGTCGCCCTCGACGCGGCGGCGAAGGCGGCGGGGATGACGACGACGTTGACGATCTCACCGGGGTCTGCGCACGACTGGAACACGGTGCGCTATGCGCTGAGCCACGACCTGGCGCCGCTCGTCGAGCACCTGGGGGAGTCGGCGTGAGGCAGGGCCAGCGGCTCGGGGCGCAGCTCGCCCGGCATCCGTTCAGCTCGACCATGGCCGCGCTGTATCTCGTCGTCGCGGTGGTGACGGGCCCGTTCTCCGGCCCCGACCGCATGCTGCGCCAGCGTTTCTGGGTCGTGCTCGGCTCGGACGAGCCCGTCTCGCACTGGTGGAGCCCGATGACGGGCATGCTGTTCGCGGGCGGGTTGCCCGAGCTCGCAGTGGCCGTTCTTGGGAGCCTCGTGCTGCTCGGCGCCTCCGAGCGGCTGATGGGGTGGCGGCGCACCGCGCTGGCGTTCGCCGTCACGGCGATCGTCGGCACGACCGTCGGCGCCGGCCTCATCGTGCTGGGCGAGCTCGACAATGTGTCGTGGGCGCGCAGCATCGCGCGCATCGCGACGGTCGACCCGCAGTCGGGCATCTTCGGGGCGATCGCGGCCGCGAGCGCGTTCGCGGGCGTGCTGTGGCGGCGGCGCATCCGTCTGATCACCGTGCTCGTCTCGCTCGTCTTCCTGCTGTACTCGGGCGAGCCAGCCGATGTGTATCGGTTGACGGCGACGATCGCCGGTCTCGGGCTGGGGATGCTGCTGACCAGGCGGCGGCGCACCGGCTGGACGCGCAGCTCGCAGCACGAGGTGCGCCGGCTGCTCGCCGCCGCCACGGCCCTGACGGCCGCGGGGCCGATCATCGCGCTGTTCACCCGAAATCGGGTCGGGCCGCTGGGGCCGATCGGCATGCTGCTGGCGGCGCCCGACGCGCTGAGCCCGCGTCAGGTGGCGACGCGCTGCGACCTGTTCCAGCTGTCGCGGGCGTGCGTCGACCAGCTCACGCTTGCGCGCATCGCGGGGCCGGGGCCGATCGTCGTGTCGGTCGTTCCGCTCGTCTTGCTGCTGCTGGCCGCGTGGGGGCTCGCGCGCGGGCGGCGCGCCGCGGTCTGGCTCGCCGTCGGGGTCGAGGTGCTGCTCGGCGGGCTCGCAGCCGTCTACTTCGGGCTGGTGCCGATCGCCGTGCAGAACCCCGGGCTCGGCGCCTATCGCGACGTGCAGTTCCAGTTCGACGCCGTGCTCTCGATCGGGCTGCCACTGGCCATCGCCGTGGCTCTGATCGCCGCGCGGCGTAACTTCCCGGTGCCGAGCGCGGTCGGCGCGCTGCCCCGCTTCGGGGTGATCGCGGCGGGCGCACTGCTCGTTCTCGGGGGTACGTACTTCGCGGTGCTGCTGCTCGGGCAGGAGCATGTGCTCGGGGCGCACGCCGCGCCGGGGCGTCTGCTCGCCTCCACCCTCGAGCGCTTCGTGCCGGTCGCCTTCCTCGGTGGCGACGGCGCGCTGGTCGTGCCCGTGTCGGTGCTCGGCCGACTTGTCGCGCACGTGGTCGGACCCGTGTTCTGGCTCGTCGTCGGCGCTGCCGCGCTGCGGCCGCTGTTCGGGGCGAGCACGCCGCGACCGGACGGAGATGCCGCCGCAACCCGGCGCATCGTCGAGAGCGGCGGCGATTCGCTCGGCTTCATGACCCAATGGGCGGGCAACTCCTCATGGATCTCCGCCGACGGCGCGGCCGCCGTCGCCTACCGCGTGGTCGGCCGGGTCGCTGTGACGGTCGGCGGCCCGATCGGCCGCGTGGACGACCCCCGCGCCGTCGTCGAGGGGTTCGCGCGGCACTGCGACGACAACGGGTGGATGCCGGTGTTCTACAGCGTCGACGCAGGCCTGTCTGCGACCTTCGCGGCGCTCGGCTGGCAGCGGCGGATGGTGGCGGAGGAGGCGGTGCTGAACCCGCTCGAGATCGACTTCGTGGGGCGCAGGTGGCAGAAGGTGCGCTCGTCCGTGAACCGGGCGGGCCGCGAGGGACTGCGCGCGCTGTGGTCCGCGTGGGCGGAGCTGCCGCGGCACGTCGCGCGCCAGCTGACCGAGATCTCGGAGGAATGGGTCGCGAAGAAGGAGCTGCCCGAGATGGGCTTCACTCTCGGCGGCCTCGACGAGGCCCGCGACCCCGCCGTGCGCCTCATGGTCGTGCTCGACGCCGACGACCGTGTGCATGCCTTCACGAGCTGGCTGCCGGTGTACCGCGACGGCGTCGTGGTCGGCTACACCAACGATCTGATGCGGCGGCGCCCCGGCGGGACCCACGGCTCGATGGAGTTCGCGATCGCCGAGGTCATCGCGCGCCTGCGCTCAGAGGGCATCGGCCTGCTGAGCCTGTCGGCGGCACCGCTCGCCCGCGTCACGGCATCCGAGCCGGACGGGCTCGACGACCTGCTCGAACGGCTGTCGCGCCGTCTCGAGCCGGCCTACGGCTTCCGCAGCCTGCTCGATTTCAAGCTCAAGTTCCAGCCCGAGCTGCGCCCCTTGCTGATCGCCTACCCCGACGCGGCGGCGCTGCCCGAGATCGGCCTCGCGCTCGTGCGCGCCTACCTGCCCACCCTGTCGCTCGCGCAGGCGTCGCGGCTTGTGCGCGAGCTCTCGAGCCGCACCGCGCGGGCGGAGGCGGAGGCCGAGCCGCAGGGCACGAGCGCCTGAGCCGGGCGAGCCGGGCTCGGCCGCGCCTGGCAGGCAACGGTCAGAGGCCGCCCCTAATCTCGACAACGATGAGCAGGCGGAGGCGAGGCAGACGGCGTACGCGGCGTGTTGTCGGCGCCGTCATCGGCACGGTCGCGCTCGTGGCGGGGCTCGTCGTAGCCGGCGTCGTCGGGGTGGCCATCGCGGCGTCCAAGGCGCAGCCGCAGGCATCCGATTCGCCCGCTTTCGCCCTGCCGGCGTGCCCCGCCGCCGACCCCGTGACGGTCGGCGACATCGTCGTGCCGCGCGGGCCCGTCGCCGGGTACTGCCAGGCCAGGCTCGTGAACGCGGCGCAGGTGATCAGGGCCGCGCAGTCGCTCGGCATCGGCACGCACACGCAGGCCGTCGGCGTGATGACCGCGATCGGCGAGAGCGGGCTCGTGAACCTCGACTACGGCGACGCGGCCGGGCCCGACAGCCGCGGCCTGTTCCAGCAGCGCGACAACGGGGCGTGGGGCACCTATGCCGAGCGGATGGACCCGTACACGGCGGCGTTGCACTTCTTCCAGAAAGCGATCAGGGTTCCGGGGTGGCAGACGATGGAGCCGACCGCGCTCGCGCACGCCGTGCAGCGCAATGCCGACCCCGGGTATTACGCGAAGTACTGGCCGGAGGCCGAACAGATCGTCGCGGCGCTCAACCCCGCGGGTCGCTGAGACCCGACGTCATGGCCGCCGCCACGGCCTCGGCACCGGGGAACGGCTCGGTCGCGAGCCCGGCGACCACGCCGCGCCGGTCCGCCTCAGAGCGGTTCTGGCTCAGCTTCGCCTTGCCCTCGACCTTCTCGACCGCGACCTCGATGCCGACGATGCCGGAGAGCTGCATGTCGAGGTACTCCGGCGGGGCATCCGTCACGGCCCACGCATCGCTTCTGCCGGACTCGTGCAGCTCCGTCAGCTCGGTGACGGCGGCACGCAGCCATTCGGGGTCGTCGTGCACCGTGATCGGGCCGCTCAGGTGCACGGCCGAGTAGTTCCAGGTCGGCACGACCTTGCCCGCCTCGGCCTTCGCCGCGTACCAGCCGGGGTGGATGTAGGCGTCGGGCCCCGTGACGATGAGCAGAGCCGGTGCGCCGTTCGTGATCGCACGCCAGTGGCGGTTCGCGCGGGCCAGATGGGCGATGACGGTGCCGTTCTCGCCGCGGCCGCCGTCGCCCGGCCGCCAGATGATCGGCAGCAGCGACGCCTGCGGCACGCCGTCAGGCGCCGCCGTGACGAGCCACGCGACGCGGGCCTCGGCGACCATGCGCCGGATCTCCGCCTCGTCGTCGACCTGGTTGAAGCGCGGCGTGTACATGGGTCGAGGCTAGCGGGGGTACCTGGCAGGCATGGGCAGGATCTATGACGAGAACGCCGTCGAGCTCGGGCACGCGCAGCGGCTCTCGGTCTCGGGACTGATGCTGAACGTGAACCGCGCCTCGAACGGCGAGTGGCTGGTCGACGCCGGCGGCACCGATGTGGTGGCGATCCGGGCGGCAGAGGGCGGCGGATTCGTCGTGGGCGCCGGTGCCGCGCCCGCCTATCGCAGCGCCTTCCCCGCGGCGATGCAGCTGGCGCTGCGGCGGCTCGGGTTCTAGCGACCGCTCAGAGCGCGGCGACGGCCTTGATCACGGGCGACCAGCGCGCCGCGTACTCGGCGAGCTTCGGGTCATCGACATAGGCGGAGTCGAGCTGGTACAGCCCGGGCGCGGGGGTGATCGCCCCGAGTTCGACCAGTACGGGCTTGAGCAGCAGCTCGGGAGCGAGGGCGTGCCCTGGGCCTGCGCCGAGCATGAGCGGGACCGCGACGACGCCTTCGAGGCCGGTCGCGGTCGCGAACTGGTCGAGGAACAGCTTGAGCAGGCCGGTATATGTCGCCTTGAACGTGGGGGAGGCGAAGATCGCGAGATCGGATGCCTGCACCTGGGCCACCGCGGCCGTGACGTTCTCGTCGCCCCAGCCGATGAGCCCGGGCCCGAGCTCGATGAGGTCGATCAGCTCGACCTCGTCTGCACCGAGGGCGGTCGCAAGCCGCTGCGCGGCATCGGCGGTGCGGGAGGCGGGCTTCGGGTTGCCGACGACGGCGACTGCTCTCATGCCGACAGTCTGTCGTGTGCTCTGCTCGTAGGGTGACTGTATGACGGATGTTGCGCGCCACGAGACCGAGGTGCGCGGTGCGCGCCTGAGCTGGACTGAGACGGGGCAGGGGCCGACCGTCATCTGGGCGCACGGCATGACCTCGAGCGGCTGGGCGCAGGAGCGCGGCGGCATGTTCGACTGGTCTCCGGTCTCGGATGCCGGGCACCGGCTCGTGCGCTACGACGCGCGCGGCCACGGGGCCTCGACCGGAACCACGGCCGAGGGCGACTACACCTGGCCGGAACTCGCGCAGGATCTGCTCGCGCTGCTCGACCACATCGCCCCCGGCGAGCAGGTCGACGGCATGGGCTCATCCATGGGCACCGCGACGCTGATCTATGCCGCGCTCGCCGAGCCGTCGCGCTTCCGCCGGCTTGTGCTCACGAGCGCGCCGACCGCCTGGCAGACCCGCGCGGGGCAGGCCGAGGTCTACCGCAACCTCGCGACGCTGATCGAGACCAGGGGGCTCGGGGCGTTCCTCGAGCTGATGGCGTCGAACGAGGCGCCTCTGCCCGAGGCGTTCCAGGGCCTCGACGCCGACGCGTTCACGCCACAGGTCGGCGAGGCGCTCGCCCCGACGGTGCTCCGCGGCGCCGCCCTGAGCGACCTGCCGCCCGTCGACGCGATCGCCGCGATCGACGTTCCGGTCCTGCTGCTGCCGTGGGCGGGCGATCCCGGGCATCCCGTCGTGACATCCGAGATCCTGCGCGACAGCCTTCCGAACGCGCGGATGCAGCTCGGCCGCTCCCTCGCCCAGCTGCGGGGCTGGGGCGAGGAAGCGGCCGAGTTCCTGCGTTAGAGGTCAGCGCTTCTTGACCGCCGCCGCGAACTCCGCGCCGATGAACGAGCCGTTCGGAACGCCGAGACCGGTCTCGTCGTCGTAGCCGTACGTCGTCTTCTGCGTGTCACCCGCGTCGAAGGTGCCGAGGTAGCTGCCCGCGGTGCTCGCGAAGTGGATGCCGGGGTGCGGCGTCACATCCGAGATGCCGCGTGCACCCACCTCGTAGAGCAGCGGGTTGGCGAAGCCGATCGCGATCGGGCGGTTCTGCTGCGCGAGCGCCTGAATGCCGGCGACGAGCGGCGTGGCGAGGCTGGTGCCGCCCCACGTGGTGATCGAGAAGGTACCGCCGGTGCCGCCGTCCGTGAAGCCGCGGTACATGCCGGTGTACGGGTCGCCGTCGGCGGCGATGTCCGGCACGGTGCGCATCTTGGTCGCGCCGCGCGCCTGCGAGAGGCTGTTCGGCACGGTCGACGTCTGGTACCAGGGCTGTGTGAACAGCTGGCTGGTGCCGCCGCCCGAGCCGCCGTAGAAGTAGTCGCCGGGCACGGGCCCGTCTTCGTACACGGGCGTTGCTCCCGAGTAGTCGACGCGGTCGAACAGCGTCTCCCACCCGGTGCGGGCGACGAGCTGGTCGTTCTTCCCGATGATCTCGCTGGTCGCGCCGACACCCGTCACGTACGGGTCGGAGGCCTGGTACTCGGGCTGCGGGCTCTGGCCGTCGATCACGGTGTCGCCGTCGTCGCCGGTCGCGAAGTAGAAGCCGATGCCCTCGGCCGCGGCCTGCTCCATGATGGCGTGCTCGAGCTTGATCTCGGCCTGGTCGGTCGCGTCCGTCGGCTCGCCACCCCAGCTGTAGGAGTTGGAGACGATGGATGCCGCATGCGTCTCGACGACCCAGTTGGCGGCATCGTCGAGGCCGGTGTCGCAGTCGGTGGCGCCGACGTAGAGCACGTGGGCCCCTGGGGCCATGCCGTGCACGGCCTCGACGTCGATCGCCTCCTCGCCGTTCCAGCCGGCCTCACCGGCGCACTCGTCCTGGTTGACGAACGAGCCCATGATCTTCTCCGAGTACTGACCAGGCGCGAAGGGCCGGTCGCCGAGCGCGGTGGAGGTCTGGTTCGCGTCCGAGAGCATCGTGGGGCTCGCGTACGCGTCGAGGATCGCGACGGTCACCCCCTTGCCGGTGTCGCCCGTGGCGACGGCGCCGGTCGTGCCGTAGAGCTTGCGCAGCTGCGCCGGCGTCTCACCGCAGAGGTAGGTGTTGAACTTCGTCTGCCCGAACGCCTCGGGCAGCGTCTGCTGGTACTCGCCCCAGTAGTCGGAGCACTGCGAAGCCGGCGGCTTCGTCGCGGTCGGCGCAGCCGCGCCCGGTGCGGTCGGCTCGGGCGATGCGCCGCCCGGCTTGCGTGCGGTCTCGCCCTGCGCGAGCCCCGTCACACCGCCCACGACACCGGCGACGGATGCCGGCACGGAAAGCGCCGACGAGGGCGCGTACTGCCTCTTCCCGTCGTGGGAGTAGTTCGCCATCGACGTGTCGAACGCTTTGCCGACCTGGGCGGCGGTGCCCGAGGCGTCGATCCACTTATTGCCCTGCCCAACGGCCGTGACCTGAATGCCCTGACTCGTCAGGAACGACTCGACCGATTTCACGTCGGCGGCGCTCGGCGCGTACCTGGCGTCGTACTGCGCAGGCGTCAGGTACTTGCCGTAGTCCTTGCTCTTCGGGTCGGTGACGTCCGTGATGAGGGCGTCGATGCTCGGCTGATGCGAGTTGTTCACGACGACGCGGAACGGGATCCGCTGGCCGCCGGGGAGATCGCCCTGCTTGTGGCCGGGTGTCGCCCACGACGGCGCGCCGCCGAGGGAATGCCTGCCGGTGTCGGCCGCGTTGGCGGCCGCCGTTCCGGCGAGGGTGGAAAGCAGCACTGCGCCGACGCTGATCGCGACGGCCACGCTGCGGGAGCGGCGAGAACGCACGTATACCTCCGTTGGAATGCGAGACGCTGACCCGCGGGTGGGGGTCAACCTCACTTCTCTAGCGCCGCGCGAGATGCTTCGTCAAGAGCAACTATCGACCGGAGCTCGAAGGGTTACACGTCCGAAACGTGCTCGAATTCGCCTAACCGCCGAGGGCTAGCCGCAGGCCGAGAACCACCATGACGACGGCTATGAGGCCGTCCAGAACACGCCATGAGAGCGGCTTCGCGAACAGCGGCCGCAGGAGCCGCGCGCCGAAGCCGAGCGAGAAGAACCAGATGAAGCTCGCGGTCACCGCGCCGCCGACCCACCACCATCGCGCGTCCGGCGCCTGCTGGTTCGCGATGGAGCCGAGGAAGACGACAGCGTCGAGATAGACGTGCGGATTGAGCCAGGTGAGCGCGGCGACCGTGCCCAGAGCACCGCCGAGACGGATGCCGCGACCGGGCATGCCCGCACCGGCATCCGTCGTCACCACCAGTCCTTCGCCGCCGCGCCTCACCGCGCGCCGTGCCGCCAGGAATCCGTACACCAGCAGGAAGCCGGCGCCGATCACCCGCACCACCGTGAGCACCTGCGGTGCGCGCTGCAGCACCGCCCCGACGCCGGCCGTGCCCGCCGAGATCAGCACCGCGTCCGACACGGCGCACAGCAGGACGACCGGCAGCATGATGCGGCGCGCCGCTACGACGCCGAGGCGCAGCAGGTAGGCGTTCTGCGCGCCGATCGCGACGATGAGGGAGAGGCCGGTGCCGAGGCCGAGCAGGGCGGGGAGCAGGGTGGAGCTGAGTTGCACTCTTCAACGGTAGGTAACACGCCATCAACACACCAGCTAAAGAATCTGAGGCAGCATAAGCTGAGCTAATGATGGAGTTGAACTCTGATCAGCTGCGCACGCTCGTCGCCGTCATCGACGAGGGCACCTTCGACGCGGCGGCGGCGCGGCTGCACGTGACGCCCTCTGCGGTGTCGCAGCGCATGAAGGCGCTCGAGCAGGCGGCGGGCGCTGTGCTGGTCCGCCGCAGCACCCCGATCGAGGCGACGGATGCCGGGCTCGTCGTGCTGCGGCACGCGCGCAAGCTCGCCCTGCTCGACCTCGATCTGGCGCGCGAGCTCGGCGAGGCGGGCCGCGAGGGTGCGGCGCTGTCGGTGCCGATCGCCGTGAACGCCGACTCGCTTGCGACGTGGTTCCTCGACGCGCTCATCGCCCTCGCGCCGCGCACCGACATCGTCTTCGACCTGCGGCGGGAGGATCAGGAGCACACGCTCGAGCTGCTGCGCTCCGGTGAGGTCGCCGCGGCCGTCACGAGCATCGCAGAACCGGTGCAGGGCGCGGTGAGCGCACCGCTCGGCTCGATGCGCTACCGCGCCGTGTGCTCGCCGGCGTATGCCGAGGCACACCTCGGCGGGGTCGCGCACATCAAGCGGATCGCGCAGGCACCCTACGTCGACTTCGACCGCAAGGACCAGCTGCAGCACCGGCTCTACCATGCGGTGATCGGCACGGGCGGCCGGGCACCCCGGCACTACGTGCCCACCTCGGCGGATTTCGCGCGCGCCGTCGTCGGCGGCCTCGGCTGGGGGCTGCTGCCCGACCAGCAGTGCGCGGCCGAACTCGAGCGCGGCGAGCTGGTGCGCCTCGGCGGCGCGCGCAGTGTGCGCGTGCCGCTCTACTGGCAGCGCTGGTCGATCACCTCGCACGTGCTCGACGAGGTGACGGATGCCGTGCGGAAGGCGGCCCGCGGCAGCCTGCTGCGGTGAGGGGCGCCGGGGTGGCCCGCGCAGACGGGCGGCGATTTCGCCCGAAACCGCGCCACCAGCGCGTCCCGCACGGCGTGTCGCCAAAAATCGCCGCCCGTACGCGCGCGGCCGGGCTTACTAGGCTCCCGTGCATGCCCAGGTATCCCGAGATCGAGCCCTACGACAGCGGCCTGCTCGACACGGGCGACGGCAACCTCGTGTATTGGGAGACGTGCGGGAACCCCGAGGGCCTGCCGGTGCTGATCGTGCACGGCGGCCCCGGTTCGGGATGCACCACAGGCAATCGCCGAGCGTTCGACCCCGAGCGGTTCCGCATCATCCTGTTCGACCAGCGCAACTGCGGTCGCAGCCTGCCCCACGCAAGCGATCCGTCGACCGACCTGAGCCTCAACACGACAGAGCATCTCCTCAACGACATGGAGCGGCTTCGCGAGCACGTGGGGGTGGAGTCGTGGATGCTGCGCGGCGGCTCATGGGGAGTGACCCTCTCGCTCGCCTACGCCGAGCGGTATCCGCACCGCGTGAGCGGCATGCTCATGCTCAGCGTCACCTCGACCCGGTTACTGGAGATCGAGTGGCTGTACCGGGGCGCCGGGCGATTCTTCCCCGAGGAGTGGGCGCGGTTCCGCGACTTCCCGGGCCTCGGCGACCGCTACCGGCTTCCGACCGAGAGCAGCCCGCCGATCGCCGGGCTTCTTGCCGCCTACGCCCGGCTGATGGAGCACCCCGATCGCGAGATTCGGGAGAGGGCTGCCGCCGAGTGGCTGGCTTGGGAGGACACGCTCATCTCGCAAGAGAGCAACGGCAGCACGGGGGCGTACTCCAACCGGCCCGACGACGCGAGGCTCGCCCTGGTGCGGATCTGCGCGCACTACTTCTCCAACGGCGGATTCCTCGAAGACGGTGTTCTGATCCGTGAAGCCGGCCGGCTCGCCGGCATCCCCGGCGTCCTGATCCATGGGCGCAGCGATCTCAGCGGCCCCGCCGTCACGCCGTGGGAACTCGCACGCGCATGGCCGGGCTCCGAGCTGATCATCGTCGGCGATTCGGGGCACACCGGCAGCGTCACGATGACCGAGGCGTCGCACGCTGCGCGCGAGCGCCTCTACGACAGGATCGTCGGCTCCGCTCGCCCCTAAGCGCCATGGCGTCTCGACGCCACACGATACTGGTCGGGTGACCCGCGCTCTCCTCCTCGTCGACATCCAGCTCGATTACTTCCCAGGGGGTGCCTTCCCGCTGGTCGAGCCCGAAGCTGCGGCCCAGGCCGCCCGCACCGTGCTCGACGCGTTCCGCGCGTCGGGCGAGCGCGTCGTCCACGTGTTCCACGTCGCCGAGGAGCCGGACGCCACGTTCTTCGTGCCGGGGACCCCAGGTGTCGCGTTCCACCCCGCGGTCGCGCCCCTCGACGGCGAGGCCGTCGTCGAGAAGCATGAGCCGAACAGCTTCATCGGCACGGGGCTCGAGGCGAAGCTGAGGGACTGGGGCGTGACCGAGCTGGTGATCGCCGGAATGATGACCAGCATGTGCATCGACTCGACCACGCGGGCCGCGTCGGAGCTCGGGTTCGCCTGCACGGTCGTCGCCGACGCGTGCGCCGCGCCCGACCTCGTGCTCGGCGAGACGACCGTTCCCGGCCGGCTCGCGCACGCGGCGTTCCTCGCGGCGCTCGACGGCACCTTCGCGACGGTCGTCCCGAGCGCACAGCTGAACCAGTCCGCCGCATGAGCGAGGCGGACCGTGCGGATCAACTCGTCGTCAGGCGGCCTCAGCCCTTCGGGCGACGGGACTTCGGGTAACTCCAATCAGCAGGGGGCGGCCAACTCTCTCTCCCCGTCAGCATGTGGTACGCCGTCCAGCCGAAGTGCTGGTCGAACACTAGGGATTCCAGGAGCTTTCGCCCGTCCTCGCCGCCGAAGCGCCGGATCTTCGCGAGGAAGAATTGCGATGCCGTCTTGGCGGCCGCGCGATCAGTAACCAACTCGACCAGAGCCGTGTAGTTCTTCTTCCCGGCACGCTTGTCGATCGCGGCCGCGAGTCCTTCCTCAAGGTCAGGGTCGCTCGTCCTCAGATACAACTCGACCAGCTCATCCCAGGAAACGGTCTTGGTTGCCGCCTCTAAACCGCGCGCGAGGAACTGTCGAGTGAATCTCTCGATCGTCTGATCGTGCATGAGTTCGAGAACCACCTGGGTGGCCGTAGGACTCAGTGAAGGCCTGACATCGCTCAGCCGCTCAACGCCCGCAATATCCAATCCGACGTCGTGCAACCGCGCGAGAACAATCTGGCTCGAGACCGCGCGTTCTGCCCGGACCCGGTTCCATGCATCGACGTCCATGAGTCGGGAGGCTATCGCGAGCGCCTTGGTCGGAGTGCGGGACCTCCGGTCACTGCACTCGTGGACAATGTGTTGCATGAGCGAAGCGAGCGCCGTCGCCGTCGAGATGCTGTGGGAGCAGGGCGCTCCCGAGGAGATCCTTGCCTCGCGGTTCGGGTTCGAGGGCACGGATGCCGCGAGCCGATGGGTCCTTGAGATGCTGGAGCGGCACTGGGGCATCCACGCGGAGGTCTGCGAGCGGATCGTGATGAGCGATCACAACGCGCTGGCGTGGGTTCGTGCAGCCGACGAGATACTCCTGCTCAAGTGGTCGATCGCGCCGCAGCACTTCCCGCGACTCGCTGCCGTCGCGGAGCTCACGAACTGGCTCGCGTCGCGCGGCATCCCGGTGTCGGCTCTTGTCCCTGCGCTCGACGGAAGCGTTCAGGTAGAGAGCGGGAGCGTGTCGATGGGGCTGCAGCACAAGATCGAGGGCACGATGCTCGATGCCGCCGATGACGCCCAGGTGTACGCGGCCGGAGTCGCCCTGGCGCGGCTGCAGGAGGCGCTGCGGGAGTATCCCGACGCCGAACGGATTCCCGGTATCGAGTCATCAGGCAAGCCGCTCGCCGACCGGGTGACCGGCTGGCTCTCGTCATGCCCCGATCACGTGCCCGAGGCGGCCCGCGCGGCGCTGCGCCGACGCGTCGATGCAGCACCCGCTGACGAGCTGCCCGTGCAGCTCGTGCACTTCGACTATCGCGCAGCGAACATCCTGTGGACGAGCGGCGAGGTCGCGGCAATCCTCGACTTCGAAGAGGCCTGGCTCGACCATCGCGTCGTCGAGCTGGCCCGCTCGGCCGTCCTGCTCGGCACGGTGTTCCACGACTGGAGCCCGGTGTCCACCGAGGTGCGCAACAGGTTCCGCGCCGGCTACGAATCGGAATCACCGCTCACCGTGGTCGAGGCAGCGTGGTGGGATGCGCTGGTGCTCTGGTTCTCCCTCGCGATGATCCCGGCCGGCGACGACCCGCAGGGCTGGGGCGCCGCCGCGCTGAGCCAATTGTCGTGAACATGAAACACGGTGGGGTTAGCCTTCCCGCATGACGCCCGAGGCACTCCTGCTCGACTTCGACGGAACGCTCGTCGACTGGACGGGCGCGCTCGAGGCCGGGGTGCACGCCGCCTCCGCCCAGGTCGCCCGGCTGCACGGACTCGACGCGGCCGAGGTCGCCGAGCGCACGCTCGCCTTCGAAGCCGAGGTGTTCGAGCTGCACGCCACGGGCTGGACGCTGGGCGGCGTCGGCGCACCGGAGCTCGGGCTCGCGATCTGGCGCCGGCTGCTGGGGGAGTACGGCCTCGATGATGACCCCGCCGAGTTCCTCGCCGCGGCGCAGTGGCAGGCCGAGATCGCGGCCTACCGCGCCTACGAGGACGTCGCCGCGCTGATCACAGGGGCGCAGGCGGCAGGCATCCGGCTCGCGCTCGTCACCAACGGGCCGAGCAGCGTGCAGCGCGCCAAGCTCGAGCGGGTGGGATTGACGGATGCCTTCGACGCGCTGCTCATCTCCGCCGAGGTCGGGGCCGCGAAGCCCGACGTGCGCATCTTCGAGGCGGCGCTCGAGGCGCTCGACCTCGAGCCCGCGCAGGTCTGGCACGTCGGCGACAGCCTCGAGTACGACGTCGCCGGCGCGCAGGCGGCGGGCATCGGCAGCGTGTGGATCAACCGCAACGACTGGACCCGCGGCCGCCACCAGCCCGTGCCCGACCGCGAGATCACGACACTGGCTGAACTGACTCTGCTGCTCGAGCGCGCGGCCTGAAGTAGGCCTCCGAGCCGATCAGCCGCTCGCGCAGAGTCGCGGCGGCGACGGGCTCTGCCGGCATCCGCCCACGCCGGCGCAGCTCGGGCACGAGCAGCTCGGCGACGTCTTCGAGGTCGGCGGGATCGAAGATCGGCTCGATGAGGAAGCCGTCGAGGTCGACCTCGTCCATCAAGTGCTCGAGCTGGTCGGCGACCTCGACGGGGTCGCCCCAGACCTGGAATCCGCGCGTGCCCTTGCCCTTGAGGTCGTCGAGGATCTCGCGCACGGTCGGCGCGGGGCGACCGTCCTTCGGCAGGAAGCGGTCGATGTTGCTCTGGCCCATCTGCCCGACGGGGCCGCGGTCATCGCGGTCGAGCAGCTGCGTGAGGTCCCGCGACGGGTCGAGGGCCAGCAGGTCGATGCCCGTGTTGCCCGCGTAGAGCGTCGCGACAGTCTCGTCGGTCTGCATCGCGTCGAACTCGGCGCGCAATTCTTCGGCCTCGGCGTGCGTGGGCCGCACCGTGACCGTGAGGCCGACCATGATGCGGATCGACTCGGGGTCGCGGCCCTGCGCGGCCGCCTGGGCGCGGATGTCGGCGACGTTCGCCGCCGTCTGGGCCACCGTCGTGCCCTGCACGAAGACGCACTCGGCGTTCCGGGCCGCGTACACCCGGCCGCGGCCCGAGGTGCCCGCCTGGAACAGCACGGGCACGCGCTGCGGCGACGGGTCGACCGTGAAGTAGCCGGACGAGCGGAAATGCTCGCCGGAGAACTCGACGCGGTGCAGCTTCTCACGCTCGGCGTAGACGCCGGCTGCGGCATCCGCCCGCACGGCGTCGTCGTCCCACGAGTCCTGCCACAGCCTGAGGGCGAGGTCGAGGTACTCGTCGGCCTGGTCGTAGCGGGCGTCGTGCGCCTGCATCGTCGTGTGGCCGAACAGCTCGGCGATCGTGTTCTGCGAGGCGCCCGTCACGATGTTCCAGCCGACGCGGCCGCCGGTGAAGTGGTCGAGGCTCGCGAAGCGGCGCGCCGTCTGCACCGGGTGGTCGAGGCCCGTCGACGAGGTCACGACGAAGCCGAGGCCCGTGGTCTCGCGTGCGAGCGCGGGAATCAGCACGGCCGGGTCGAGCGACGGGAAGTTGATGCCGCCGCGCGCGGCGGTCTCGGGCAGGTCGCCGTTCACCGACGGGTAGCCGTAGCCGTCGGCGAAGAACAGGAAGTCGAATCCGCCCCGGTCGAGGACCTTCGCGATGTGCACCCAGTGCTCGAGATCGTGGAAGCGGGCGGAGCTGCTGCGGGGGTGCGGCCAGCTGAGGGTTCCGCCGACTTGGGGCCCTGCGACCTCGAACACACCGAGATGGATCGTCTTCATCTGACGATCGAAGCATGCCGGGTGGGGCGGAACGGTCCGTGTGCGAAGAGCGCAACGAGTCCGATACAGCGCCGTAACGCAGCGCGGTTAGCTTCGCAATCACGCATCACCTTCCTGCCCACAGCACGAACCCGACGGGAGCCCCCATGCCCCTTTCCGCCTTCAGCAAGACCGCCGTCGACCGGCGCTCCTTCCTGCGCATCTCCGGCACGGGCGCCCTCGCCATCGCCGGCGCCAGCATCCTCGCCGCGTGCTCGACGGACTCCAAGCCGAGCAGCTCGAGCACCGGCTCGAAGAAGGCCGACTACGGCACGATCGCCATCCAGCTGTCGTGGATCAAGAACATCGAGTTCGCGGGCGAGTACTTCGCAACAGACAAGGGCTACTACAAGGACGCCGGATTCACCGCCGTGAACCTGCTCGCCGGTGGCGGCCAGACCACCGCTGAGGAGGCGGTCACCTCGGGTCAGGCGCTCGTCGGCCTCTCGTCGCCGTCGATCACCGGCCCCGCCGTCGCCCAGGGCGCGCCGCTCAAGATCATCGGCACGACTTACCAGAAGAATCCGTTCTGCCTCATGTCGCTGGCCGAGAAGACGCCGATCAAGACGGTCGCGGAGATGAAGGGCAAGCGCATCGGCGTGCAGTCCGGCGGCAACCAGACCATCTTCGAGGGCTTCCTCAAGGCCAATGGGCTCACCGACAAGGATGTCGAGCTCGTCGCGACGCAGTACGACATCGCGCCGCTGGAGGCCGGCAAGTACGACGCCCACATGTCCTATGTCAGCAACGAGCCGATCCTCGCCAAGCAAGACGGCTACACGCCGGTGCTGCTCGAGCTCGCCGACAACGGGCTGCCATTCGTCGCCGAGACCTTCACGGTGCTGCAGGACACGATCGACAGCAAGCGCGACCTGCTCAAGGCGTTCCTGAAGGCCGAGATCCAGGGATGGACGGATGCCGTGAAGGACCCGGCCGGCTCGGCGAACAAGGCCGTCACCGACTACGGCAAGGACCAGAAGCTCGACGAGACCGAGCAGACCAGCGAGGCCACGGCGCAGAACACGCTGATCCTCACCAAGGACGTCAACGACAACGGCCTGTTCACGATGACGCAGGACCTCATCGACGCGAACATCAAGGCGCTCGGGGTCATGGGCACCACGCTCACCGCCGACAAGCTCTTCGACCTCTCGCTGCTCGACGAGGTCTACAAGGAGAACCCCGAGCTGAAGGTCTCGTTCACCATTCCGGCCGCGTCCTAAGTTAGGCAGCATGTCCCTCAGCACGACCATGATCGCGACGCAGGACCCCGCAGGGGCGCCCGCGCTCGCGACCGGCATCAACATCCAGGGTCTGACGAAGACCTTCACCTCGGGGCGGAAGACCGTCTCAGCCCTGGGGAACATCGAGCTGGGGACGAAGAAGGATTCCTTCCTCTCCCTCCTTGGCCCGTCAGGATGCGGCAAGTCCACGATCCTGCGCATCCTGGCGGGCCTGGAATCGCCCTCGAGCGGCACGACCGCCATCAACGGTGTGTCGTCCGCCGAGGTGCAGCGCAGCCACGAGATCGGCATCGCGTTCCAGGACGCGGCGCTGCTGCCGTGGCGCACCGTCGCCAAGAACATCCGGCTGCCGCTCGAGGTCGCCGGCATCACGCCGGCGCCCGGGCTCATCGACGACCTCATCGAGCTCGTGGGCCTCAAGGGCTTCGAGCACGCGAAGCCCGCGCAGCTCTCCGGCGGCATGCGGCAGCGCGTGTCGATCGCCCGCTGCCTCGTGGTGCAGCCCTCGATCATGCTGCTCGACGAGCCTTTCGGCGCGCTCGACGACATGACGCGCCAGCGCATGAACCTCGAGCTGCAGCGCATCTGGGGCGAGAAGCCCGCCACCACGCTGATGGTGACGCACGGCATCAGCGAGGCCGTGTTCCTCTCCGATGTGGTCGCGGTCATGACGCCGCGCCCCGGCGCGATCGCCGAGCTCGTCGAGATCGACCTGCCCCGCCCGCGCACACCGGAGATCATGCGCTCGCCCGAGTTCCACGCCTACGTCGACCACATCACCGAGATCCTGTTCGGCTCGCACGGCGTGGCGGGTGCGGATGACTGACGTCGAGCACGAGCTCGGCGGCAGCATCGCCCTCGACGTCGAGACCTCTCGGGGAAGCGCCCGCCGGAGCATGCTGGGCGCCATCGCCGGCATCCCGCCGTGGGCCGGCGCGATCATCGGCATCGTCGTCATCATCGCCGTCTGGTGGCTCGTCGCCGCGACGTTCTTCCACCTCACCGGCTCGGTGCCCACGCCGTGGCAGGTCGCGAAGCACCTCGCCGGCGCGCTCGTCGACCCGGTCTACTGGTCGGCGATCGCCGCCACCGGCGGCGCGGCGCTATGGGGCTACGTCTGGGGCAACCTGATCGCCTTCTTCCTCGCGTTCCTGGTGCTCGTCGCGCCGTGGTTCGACGGGCTCGCGACCCAGCTCGCGGTGGTCTGCTCCTGCATCCCCATCACAGCGATCGCGCCGATCGTGACGCTGCTCTCGCACCCGGGCAGCCGCGCAACCTCGATCTTCCTCGCCGCCCTCAGCGTCATCTTCACGACCGTCGTCGGCTCGCTGCTCGGCCTGCGCGCGGCGAGCCCCACCCAGCTCGACGTCATCAGCGCCTACGGCGGCGGCCGCATCACCCAACTCGTCAAGGTGCGGCTCATCGCCGCGCTGCCGAGCATCATGGCGGCCCTCAAGATCGCCGCACCCGCAGCCTTCCTGGGATCGGTGCTGGGGGAGTACTTCCTCATCGGCGTCGACAAGGGCCTCGGCATCATGCTGCTCGCCGCGCAGGCCTCGGCCAATCCCATCAGCCTGTGGACCCTGGCGCTCATCTCAGGCGGCGTCGCCGGTCTCGCCTACTGGGTCATCGGGCTCGTCGGCCGCCTCGTGAGCCCCTGGTCGTCGGGGGAGCAGCGATGATCGCGTACGCGCTGAGGCGCATCGGCATCACGGTGGCCACAGTCGTGGCATCCGTCGTCATCCTGTGCCTGCTGTGGCAGCTCGCGCTCGTGCTGCTGCACGCGAACCCGCTGATCTCGCGGACCCCGCTCGGGGTCTTCGAGTATCTGTTCAGCGCGCACCAGACCACGACCACGACCGCCGCCCAGCACCGCGCGCAGCTCGTGACCTGGATGTGGACGACGCTCTGGCACGCCGCCTGGGGCTTCGTGATCGGCGTGCTCGCCTCGATGGCGGTCGCCGTCGCGTTCACGCTCGTGCCCGTCGTCGAGTTCATGTTCATGCCGATCGCGATGCTGCTGCGCACCGTGCCGCTGCTCGCGATGGCGCCCGTCATCTACCTCGTGTTCGGCAACGGGCTCGTCACCGCATCGCTCGTCGGCACGGTCGTGGTGTTCTTCCCGCTGCTCGTGAACCTGACCCTCGGCTACCGCTCGGTGAGCGCGCAGCAGACCGACGTGATCCGCGTCTACGGGGGCGGCGCGTGGACGGTATGGCGCAAGGTCTCGTTCCCGCACGCCCTGCCGCACTTCTTCGCGTCCTTGCGCATCGCCGTGCCCGGAGCGATCACCGGCGCGATGCTCTACGAGTGGCTGTTCACCTTCGAGGGGCTCGGCGCCGGCATCAACACCGCGAAGTCGCACTTCGACTACGGCGGCATCTGGGCGATCGTCGTGTTCGTCACCGGCCTGTCGATCCTCGGCTACACCATCGCGTCGATCGTCGAGACGATCGTGCTCGCCGAGTGGGGTCCCGACGCGGGCCGGGCTGGCAGCCGGTGAGCGCGCGCGAGCTGCGGGCTCTTCCCAAGGCGCATCTGCACCTGCACCTCGAGGCGGCGATCCGCCCGGCGACGCTCGCCGAGCTCACCGAGCGGCACGGTCTCGAATGGGTCGTGCCGCCGTTCACCGACTTCTCGATCTTCAGCACCACGTACCGCACTCTGCTCGCGGTGCTGAGCATGCCCGAGAACCTCGCCCGCCTGATCGACGAGACCGTCGCCGACGGCGCGGTCGACGGGGCCGTGTACCTCGAGCTCTCCGTCGTCCCGAACTTCTATGCCGACGTCTTCGGCACCGCCCGCGAGGCGCTGCGCTTCCACCTTGAGGTCGCTCGGGCCGCCGCCGAGCGGCACGGCGTCGAGGTCGGGCTCGCCATCGGCATCGACCGCACGCTTCCGCTCGAGCAGGCGATCGACGACGCGCGGCTCGCCGCGGAGTTCGCCGGCGAGGGCGTCGTCGCGCTCGGACTCGCGAACGACGAGCGCGGCTACCCGGTGGCCGACTTCGCGCCGGCGTTCCGGATCGCGGCGGATGCCGGGCTGCTCGTCACCCCGCACGCGGGCGAGCTGTGCGGCCCCGACGAGGTGCGCGCGGCCGTCGAGGTCTGCGAGGCCGACCGCGTGCTGCACGGTGTGCGCGCCATCGAGGACCCCGCGGTCGTGGCGCTGCTCGCGCAGCGCGGTGTCCCGCTCGACGTGTGCCCGACCTCCAATGTGCTGCTCGGCGTCGCCGCGTCGCTCGCGGAGCATCCGCTGCCCGCCCTGCTCAAGGCGGGCGTGCGGTGCTCGATCAACGCCGACGACCCGATCCTGTTCGGCCCGGGGCTGCTCGACGAGTACGAGACCGCCCGTGCCGGAATCGGCCTCAGCGACGAGCAGCTCGCGGCGTGCGCGCTCACCTCGATCGAGACGTCGGGAGCGTCGCAGAAGGTGAAGCAGCGGGGAGCCGCAGGCGTGGCCGCCTGGCTCGCCGCGTGACGGCGGCTCGATAAGGTGGCCGGGTGACGTCCCGCGTTCTGCTCTTCGACTTCGACGGCACCGTCAGCCTCGGCGATGAGCCCGTCATCGCCTACGCCCGCCATCTCGACGAGGAGGCCGGCAGCAGCACGGCGCTGATCACGCGCACCGTCTCGCGCTGGCTGGCCGCCGACGGTCGGCTGCCCGAGGCGATCGACGGACTCACGGATGCCGACCCGGCGTTCCTCGGCCTGCACGTGATCGACGGGGCGATCGACGGCTACTACGCGGCGCAGCAGCTGGCCCGGCTGCTCGGCGTGACGCCGGAGCACATCGACGCGGCCTACCGTGCGAGCCGCGCCGACCTCGCCGACGGGCTGATCTCGACCCATGCGCCAGAGGGCTTCGCGTCGTTCCTGGCCGCCTTCCCGGCATCCGTTCACCGGGTGCTCGTGTCGAACTCGCCCGAGAGCGGGCTGCGCGAGCAGTTGGAGAAGCTCGAGCTCGCGCGCTCGTTCGACGAGGTGGTCACGAGCGCGAACAAGCCGGCCGGGCTGCCCGCGATCGCGCGGCGCATCCTCGATGAGCAGGGGGTCGCGGCCGACCGGCTGCTGTCGGTCGGCGACATCTGGGTCAACGACCTCGCGCCCGTCGCGGTGCTGGGTTCCGCCACGGCCTTGATCGACCGGATGCCGGTGCCCGAGGACGCCGCACCCACGGTGCGCGCGCCGCATATCGAAGAGCTGTATCCCTGGTTCCTGGAGTGGGCCCGATCGTAGAGTGAGGGCATGCCCCGCGCCGACGACGAAGTCATTCCCGATCTGAGCCTCGAGCAGAAGGCGGCCCTCGCCTCCGGGGCGGATTTCTGGAGCACGAAGCCCGTGCCCGGCATCCGCCGCATCACCATGAACGACGGGCCGCACGGCATGCGCGTCGTGGGCGACATCGGGCTGAAGAGTCGTAAAGAAGCGACCTGCTTCCCGCCGGCCGTCGGCCTCGGCTCGTCGTGGAACCCGGCGCTGCAGCGCGAGGTCGGCGAGGCGATCGGCCGCGAGGCGCGGGGGCTCGGCGTCGACATCGTGCTCGGCCCCGGCATCAACATCAAGCGCAGCCCGCTGTGCGGGCGCAACTTCGAGTACGTCAGCGAGGACCCGCTGGTCGCGGGCGCCTTCGGGCAGGCGCTCGTCGAGGGCATCCAGTCGCAGGGCGTTGGCGCGTCGGTGAAGCACTTCGCCGCCAACAACCAGGAGACCGACCGCATGCACGTCTCGGCCGAGGTCGACGAGCGGACGCTGCGCGAGATCTACTTCCCGGCATTCGAGCGGGTCGTGAAGAATGCCGCGCCGGCCACCGTGATGTGCTCGTACAACCGCATCAACGGCGTCTACGCCTCGCAGAACGAGTGGCTGCTGACCCGCGTGCTGCGCGACGACTGGGGCTTCGACGGCGTCGTCGTCAGCGACTGGGGCGCCGTCGTCGACCGCGTCGAGGCGGTCAAGGCGGGGCTCGACCTCAAGATGCCGACCGCCACGGGCGACGAGCGGGTGATCGCGGCCGCGCAGTCGGGCGAGCTGCCCGAGTTCGTGCTCGACCGGGTGGTGTCGCGCTTGCAGAAGCTCGCGGACCGGGCGGATGCCTCTCGCCTCGGCCCCGTCGAGATCGACTTCGACGCCCAGCATGAGGTGGCGCTGCGCGCCGCGCTCGAGGGCCCGGTGCTGCTCAAGAACGAGAACGGCGCCCTGCCGCTGCCCGAGACGGGATCCACCCGCATCGCCGTCATCGGCGAGTTCGCGCGCACGCCCCGCTACCAGGGCTCGGGCAGCTCGCAGGTGCCGGCGACGCGCGTCGACTCGGCGCTGGACGCGCTCACCGGCATCCTCGGGCCGCGCGTGCGGTTCGCACCCGGTTTCACCTTCGAGGGCGATACGGATGCCGACGCCGGGCTCGTGCGAGAAGCGCGCGCCCTCGCCACGGAATCCGATTGGACCGTCCTCTTCCTCGGCCTGCCGGACTCGTACGAGTCCGAGGGCTTCGACCGCGACACCATCGCGCTGCCTGACAACCAGCTGGCGCTGCTCGAGGCGGTCTCGGCGGTCACCCGCCGGGTCATCGTCGTGCTCTCGAACGGCGGCCTCGTCGAGACGGAGAGCTGGGAGTTCCGCGCCCGCGCCATTCTCGAGGGGTGGCTGCTCGGGCAGGCGGGCGGCACGGCGCTCGCGCAGTTGCTGGTCGGCCGCGCGAACCCGAGCGGGAAGCTCACCGAATCGATCCCGGTGAAGCTCGAGGACACCTCGGCCTACATCAACTTCCCCGGCTGCGAGGGCCAGGTCGTCTACGGCGAGCGCATCTACGTCGGCTACCGCTACTACGACACCCGGGGGCTGCCGGTCTCGTACCCTTTCGGGCACGGGCTGAGCTACACGGAGTTCGAGTATTCGGGGCTTTCGCTTGCGGTGACGGATGCCGGGGCATCCGTCACCTTCACGGTGCGCAACGTCGGCGCAGCGGCGGGTGCCGAGGTCGCCCAGATCTACCGCGGCGACCGGCACAGCCGGGCCGACCGGCCGGTGCACGAGCTGGTCGGATTCCGCAAGGTATTCCTCGAGCCGGGGGAGTCCGAGACGGTGACCGTGGAGCTGGATTCCCGGGCTTTCGCCTACTGGTCGATCGCGCGGCACGGCTGGATCGTCGACGAAGGGCTGTTCACGATCCAGGTCGGCGCGTCGAGTCGCGACGTGCGCCTCGCGGGCGACGTGCGGATTCCGGCCAGCGGCCCCGCCCTCCGGCTCACGGCGTTCTCGTCGATCGCGGAGTGGTTCGCCGATCCGGTGGGCTCGCAGATCCTGCAGGGCGCGATCGCGCAGCTGCCCGACGCGCACACCTTCCAGCTCGACCCGGCGACGAACGAGGGCAAGATGTTCGCCGCCATTCCGCTGGGGCATCTGCTCACGATGGTGCCGAGCGCGCCGCCGGGTGCGGCGCAGCAGCTGGTCGCGGCGTACGACGCGGCTCTGGCCGCTAGCCGCGAGGGGTGAGCAGGAAGACCGGGATCAGGCGGTCGGTCTTCGTCTGGTAGTTCGCGTAGTCGGGCCACGCCGCGACGGCGCGCTGCCACCAGGCATCCCGCTCGGCGCCTGGCTCGAGCTCGCGGGCCTCGTAGTCGCCGCGGTGCGCGCCGTCCTGCAGCTCGACGTGCGGGTTCTTCTTGAGGTTCCAGTACCAGGTCGGATGCTGCGGCGCACCGCCCTTGGACGCGACGACGGCGTACTCGCCCTCGTGCTCGACCCGCATCACCGGCGTCTTGCGCAGCTTCCCCGACTTCGCGCCGACGTTCGTCACGACGACGATCGGCTTGCCCTTCAGCTCGTTCGCCTCGGCGCCCTGCGACGCCTCGAACTTCTCGGCCTGGGTGCGCGCCCACTCGCTGGCGCTCGGTTCGTACTCTCCCTGAAGTGGCATGTCTCGAGCCTAAGCGCTAGTCACTCGAATCGATTCGTGCGTAGGCTCGGGAGCATGGAATACAGGCAGCTCGGAAGCTCCGGACTTCGCGTCTCGTCTCTCACCCTCGGCACGATGGGCTATGGCGGCACCGGCTGGGCGACGCCCGTCGGCAACCTCCAGGTCGACGACGTGAAGCGCCAGCTCGGACTCGCGAAGGACGCGGGCGTCAACATCCTCGACACCGCCGACGTGTACTCGGCCGGCCTCTCCGAACAGCTCGTCGGCGAGGCCCTCGGCGACAGCCGCGACGACTGGATCGTCGCCACCAAGGTGCGCATGTCGATGGGAGACGGCCCCAACGACGCGGGCGCGTCGCGACACCACATCATCAAGGGCGCAGAGGACAGCCTGCGCCGCCTCGGCACCGACTACATCGACCTCTACCAGCTGCACGAATGGGACGGCCAGACCCCGCTCGAAGAGACCTGGGCCGCTCTCGACCACCTCGTGCAGTCGGGCAAGGTCCGCTACCTCGGCATCTCGAACTACACCGGCTGGCAGACCGTCAAGGCGACGCTCACCGCCGAGAAGCACGGCTTCACCAAGCCCGTCGCGACGCAGGTGCACTACTCGCCGCAGACCCGCGACATCGAGGGCGAGGTCATCCCGGCGGCAATCGATCAGGGACTGGGGATTCTGGTCTGGAGCCCCCTCGCCGGCGGCCTGCTCTCGGGCAAGTACCGCCGCGGGCAGGACGCCCCCGAGGGCTCGCGCCGCTTCCAGGGTTGGACCGAGCCCCCGGTCTACGACGAGGACCTGCTCTACAAGCTCATCGACCTGCTGGTCGAGATCGGCGACGGCCACGGCGTCTCGGCGGCGCAGGTGGCGCTCGCATGGACGCTGGGCCGCCCGCAGATCAGCTCGCTGATCATCGCCGGCCGCACCGACGAGCAGCTCGGTGACAACCTCGCGGCGGCATCCCTCGTCCTCAGCGATGACGAGCGCACACAGATCGACCAGCTCACCCTGCCCGATCTGCGCTACCCGTTCTGGCACCAGCGCAACACCTCGACCGACCGCCTGTCACCGGCCGATTGGTCGCTGATCAGCCAGTACGTTTAGCTCCGCCCGAATTGGGCACCCGCCCGACAACTGCGCTTCGTGTCCGGCGTGCAGTTGTCGGCGGTGTGCACAGTTGGTGTGCACAGTCAGCGGGCGGGGTCAGGGCTGCGCGCTGAGCCACTCCCGGATCGTCGGCAGCGCATCGGGGTGGCGCGGCGTGCGGCCGTGGGTTGCGCCGTCGAGCAGGCGCACGGGCGTCTGCGGGCGGTACGACTGCATGCGGGCGGCGGCCCGCACCCTGATGTGGTCCTCGGTGCCGGCGACCATCAGCAGGGGCATGGGCAGCGTCGAGAGCGCATGCGTCGGCACGCCGGGGTCGTCCTCGGTCTTGCGCATGTACGCGGCGAGGGCCTTCGGATCGTTGGCGAGCAGTGCCACCGCGGTCGAGTTGTCGAGCGGATGCCCCAGATGCTCCGCCCACCGGTCGACGAAGGCCTGCATACCGCGCGCCACGATCGTGTCGATGACGCCGGGGAAGAACGTCTTGTCGAAGATGCCCTGCCCGCCCGTGCGCGGCGAGCCGCCCAGGGTGACGAGGCTGGCGAGCCGCCCCGGGTGCGAGTAGGCGATCTCGAAGCCGACCCGGCCGCCGAGCGAGTAGCCGATGTAGTGCGCCTTCTCGACGCCGGTCGCCTCCATCACCGAGAGCACGTCCCCGACGAAGAGCGCCTGGTCGTACGAGTCCTCGTCATACGGCTTGTCGCTGCGCCCGTGGCCGCGCAGGTCGAGGGTGATCACCTTGAAGCTCGCCTGCAGCTCGCGCACCCAGCCGAAGCCGCGCCAGATCGCCTGCGTGAGCGCGGTGCCGTGCACCAGCACGACAGCGGGGGCGCCCGGGGACCCCTCGCCGAAGACGCGATAGCTGATGCGAGTGCCGTCGAGGGGGTTCTCCACTGAATCCACGCGACAACGGTACCGGTAGCCTGATACTCGTGGCGCGCGCAGTGGTCCTCGGCGGGACGGGAGTGATCGGCCGTGCCATCGCCGCCCGGTTGCTCGCCGCGGGCTGGCAGATCGAGGCCACCGGCCGCAGCGCCGCCCACGTGCCGGACGAGCTCGCCGAGGCATCCGGCTTCACCTTCGTGACGAGCGAGCGAACGGATGCCCGTGCCCTGCGCACTGCGATCGGCGACGGCGCCGAGCTGGTCGTCGACTGCCTGTGCTTCACGGAATCCGATGCGCTGACCGTGGCGCCCTTTCTTGTCGACGCCGACGCGGCGGTCATGCTGTCGACCAAGGCGGTCTACGTCGACGAATTCGGCAACCACGGCAACTCGCTGACCAAGCCGGTGTTCCCCCTGCCGATCCGCGAGGTCGACCCCACGGTGGCGCCGGGCCGCGGCGACCCGGCGACGCGCGACGGCTACGCCGCGAACCGCGTCGCGGCCGAGAACGCGCTGCTGGATTCCGGCCTGCCCGTCACGGTGCTGCGCGCTGGGCGGGTGCACGGCGCGGGCGCTGCCCGGCCCCGCGAGTGGGTGTTCCTGAAGCGCGCGCTCGACGGTCGCGAGCAGCTGGCGCTGGCGCACGGCGGGCGCGGCGGCGACCAGACCACGGCCGCGGCGAACGTCGCGGAGCTGGTCGAGGTCGTGGCGAGAAACCCCGGCGCGCGCATCCTGAACGTCGGCGACACGGATGCCCCGAGCGGTCTCGCCATCGCCGAGACCGTCGCCGCGCACGTCGGGCAGCGTTTCGAATATGAGCTCGCCGACGACGACGTCGACCCGCAGTACGGCGCGCACCCATGGGACGTCGTCCCGCCCGTCGTGCTCGACCTCACCGCCGCGCGCGAGCTGGGCTGGCAGGGGCAGAGCTATGCCGCGACCGTCGGCGCCGAGCTCGACTGGCTGTTGCGCGAGCACGAGCTCGGGCGCACGGCCCGCTTCGACGACGACCCGTACTTCGCCCCGTTCCTCGACTACCGCCTCGAGGACGCCTACCTGCTGCTGCGCAGCCTTGAGAGATCTGGAATATGACCCCGAGCCTCCGTCTGACCGTGCGCTCGATGCCGCCCAGCGAGCCGTTCTCCGAACACGGGGGAGCGAACAAGGCGCGCCTGGTGCTCGTGCGGCACGGCCAGACCGAGTGGAGTCTCTCCGGCCGGCACACGAGCGTCACCGACCTGCCGCTGACGCCGGCGGGCGAGGCCGAGGCCGCGGCGATCGCGGAGGTGCTGAACGGGCATCCGTTCGGCCTCGTACTGTCGAGCCCGCGGCACCGCGCGATCCGCACGGCAGAGCTTGCGGGCTACGGCGACCAGGTCGCGATCGACGAGGACCTCGCCGAGTTCGACTACGGCGCCTACGAGGGGCTCACGACGCCGCAGATCATCGAGCAGCGCGGCGCGAACTGGAACCTGTGGCGCAACGGGGTGCCGGCCGGTGCGACGCCGGGGGAGTCCGCCGCCGATGTGCAGCTGCGCGCCAAGCGGGTCATCGCCCGGGCGCTCGACACGATGTGGGGCGGGCAGGACGTCATCTGCTTCGCGCACGGGCACTTCCTGCGGGCGATGGCGGCCGCCTGGCTCGGGCTGCGGCCGGTCGACGCGCAGGCGTTCTCGCTCGCGACGGCGACGGTCAGCGTGCTCGGCTTCGAGCACGCGCAGCCGGTCGTGGTGCGCTGGAACACCCCGCCCGGCATGCTGCAGTTCCCGGCGTCGTAACACTGTGTCGTAACACGCGAGCGGGGCGCTGATGTCCCGACCTAGCGTCGAAGCATGGGCGGGCAGATGATCCTCGGTGCGGCGTTCCGCGCCCTCGGCGCATTCCCCTCGGGCTGGCGCATGCCGGCGGCCGAGCGCGACCCGCGCCGCGAGCCGCAGGTGCTCGTCAGAGCCGCGAAGATCGCTGAGAAGGCGGGCTTCGACTACCTCTACTTCGGCGACTGGCTGTCGACGGGGCCCGAGCTCGAGGCGAGCTCGCCGCACCTGCTGGCGCGGGTCGACCCGCTGAGCGCGGTGGCGTACCTCGCGGCATCCACCCGCCGCATCGGACTCCTCACGAGCATCAACACCACCTACAGCGAGGTGTACACGGTCGCGCGGCAGACCGCGTCGATCGACCTGCTCTCAGGTGGCCGGCTGGGCCTCAATCTGCATGTCGGTGCGAACGCCCCCGCCGCCGCGAACTACGGCAAGGACGTCGAGTGGGACCGCCTGAACGCGTACGACCGCGCGGCCGAGTTCGTCGACGCGCTGCGGCTGCTCTGGGACAGCTGGGACGACGATGCGTTTGTGACGGATGCCGCGGCGGGGCGCCTCGTCGACCCGAGCGGCCTGCACCCGAGCGACTACGTGGGCCGCTTCGTGCAGACCGCCGGCCCGCTGAACGCGCTGCGGCCGGTGCAGGGCGCCGTGCCTCTCACGCACACGGGCACCTCGCCGCGCGCGCACGAGCTGGTGGCGACGCGCGGCAATGTCGCGATCGCCGACTTCGACGGCGCGGCGGAGGCGTTCGACTACCGGTCCGGGCTGCGGGCGGCGGCGCTCGCCGCGGGCCGCGACGAGTCGGATCTGCCCCGGCTCGTCATCCCCGTGCTGCCCGTGGTCGCCGAGACCGCGGAGGCCGCGCAGCGGCTCGCCGACGAGCTGCTCCACCTGGTCGTACCGGGCAGCCGGGTCCGTCTGCCGGGCCTGCTCATCGGCGACGGGCGGGGCGTCGCCGCCCGCCTCGAGCAGTGGTTCGGCTCGGGCGCCGTCGACGGCTTCCAGATCCTCTCGGCGTGGATGCCCCAGCAGCTCGAGGCCTTCGCCGAGCTCGTGGTGCCCGAGCTGCAGGCGCGCGGGGTGGTGCGCTCCGAATACGCGGGGCGCACCCTGCGGGAGCACCTCGGCCTCAGGCATCCGCTCAGCGTGTACGCCCCGGGCTGACGGCACCCGACGCCGCGAGGGGCGCACCGGACAGAATCCGATGCGCCCCTCGCGGCATGTGCCGTTACTGGTTGTCGAGCGGCAGCCCCGGCGGGTTCAGCTCGGACTTCTTCACGGCCTCGTTGGTGAGGTTGTAGGCCTCGAGCCACTTCGTGTACTGGCCGTTGTCGATGAGGTAGTTGATCGCGTCGACCGTGGGCTGGGCGAGGCCGCTGTCCTTCTTGGTGGTGGCGGCGATGAGCCCCTGCAGGCTGGAGCCGGCGCCCGAGTAGGTCGCCTCGGTGCGGGTCGGGTTCGCCGACTTCGCCGACTGCTTGTCGTGGTATGCGGCGGACGGGTTCGGGGTGAAGTCGATGTCGATCTTGCCTGAGTTGAGTGCGAGGTAGGTCGAGTTGGCGTCGGAGTAGTACTTGATGGTGAGGTCCTTGCCCTCGGCCTTCAGCTGCTTCTGCCACTCCAGCAGGATTTTCTCCTGGTTGGTGCCTGAGCCCACGGCGACGGTCTTGCCCGCAAGCGACTCGGGGCCGGTCCACTTCCAGTCGTTCTTCTTGAGCACCTCGAAGGCGAGGTTGTCATCGCGGTAGGAGGCGAAGTCGTACTTCTCCTTGCGCTGTTCGGTGACAGTGATGTTCGAGAAGCCGAGGTCGGTCTTCCCGGTGTCGATGCCGACGAACAGGTTGTCCCAGGTGGCGTTCGAGACGACCGGCTTGAGCCCGAAGACGGCGGCCACGAGGCGCCCCAGGTCGGGCTCGGCGCCGGTGAGCGTCTTCTGGTCGTCGCCCGTGAAGGCGAGCGGGGGGAAGCCGGCCGGAAGCGCACCGATGCCGATGTGCAGCTCGCCGCTCTTGCGCACCGCGGCGGGCAGCTCCGCGCGGATCTTGGCGACCTCTGGCACGTCGAGCGTGGTCTCGGTCGCGGCGCCGTTGCTGTGCGCGCCGACCGTGACCTTGCCCTTGTCGGTCTGGGTGCTGGCGTCGGCTGAGCCGCCGGAGCAGCCGGCGACGGTCGCGACAAGCGCGCCGGCGACCAGCAGCGCGGCACCTGCGTGACGCAGGCGGGTGATGGGGGTCGTCATGGGTTTCTCTTCTCGTGGTGGGTGGTTCAGGGGGTCAGAGCACGCGCGACAGGAAGTCGCGAGTGCGTGCGTGCTGGGGGTTCCCGAGCACGTCGTCGGGAGTGCCCTCTTCGACGACGACGCCGGCGTCGAGGAACACGACGTGGTCGGCGACCTCGCGGGCGAAGCCGACCTCGTGCGTGACGACGACGAGCGTGCGGCCGGTCTCGGCGAGGCGGCGGATGACCGCGAGCACCTCGCCGACCAGCTCGGGGTCGAGCGCCGAGGTCGGCTCGTCGAACAGGATCAGCTGCGGGTCGAGGGCGAGCGCGCGGGCGATCGCGACGCGCTGCTGCTGCCCGCCGGAGAGGTGCCGTGGGAAGGCATCCGCCTTGTCGCTGAGCCCGACCTGCGCGAGCAGTTCGAGGGCGCGCTCGCGGGCGGCCGCCTTCGGCAGCAACCCGGTCGAGACCGGCGCCTCCGTCACGTTCTCGAGCACCGTGAGGTGCGGGAACAGGTTGAAGTTCTGGAAGACGAATCCGATGCGCGCCCGCTGCCGCAGGATCTGCTTCTCGTGCAGCTCCTTCAGCCGGTTGCCGACGAGGTGCACGCCGATCAGCTCGCCGTCGACGACGACGTAGCCGCCGTCGAGCTTCTCGAGATGGTTCACGGCGCGCAGCAGCGTCGACTTGCCCGAGCCCGATGGCCCGAGGATCGCGGTGACGGTGCCCGGCTCGATCGTGAGGTCGATGCCCTTCAGCACCTGCTTGTCGCCGAAGGACTTGCGCGCCCCGACGATCTGCACGGCGGCGGCCGCGGTTCCGGTGCCCGTGACGATGCTCATCGCGCCCCCTTCAGACCGCGGTTGTAGAACCGCTCGACGAAGTACTGCACGATGCCGATCAGGCTCGTGAAGATCAGGTACCAGATGCTCGCGACGACGAGCGTCGGAATGATGTCGCTCGGGTAGGTCGAGCCGATGTTCTGCAGAACACCGAAGAGGTCGAGCACGCTCACGTAGAACAGCAGCGAGCTCGATTTGAGCAGACCGACGATCTGGTTCACATAGGCGGGCACGATCGAGCGCAGCGCCTGCGGCAGCACGATGCGGGTGAACTGGCGGTGGCGGGGGATGCCGAGGGCCTTCGCCGCCTCGTGCTGGCCGAGGTCGACCGACAGGAGGCCCGCGCGCACGATCTCGGCGGCGTAGGCGATCTCGGCGAGGCTCAGGCCCACGACGCCGAGGGTCAGGTCGGAGAGCACATTGGTCGTCGGCACCTCGAACTGCGGGCCGAACGGGATGCCGACGCCGAGCTTCGGGTACAGGTTGCCGAGGTTGTAGAGGAAGACCAGCACGAGGATGAGGGGCAGCGAGCGGAACACCCAGATGTAGAGCCAGGCCGCGCCGCTCAGCACGCGATTGCGCGACAGCCGGGCGAGGGCGACCACGATGCCGCCGAGGAAGCTGACCACCGCGCTGATCGCCGTCGCCTCGAGGGTGACGGTGATGCCGGTGAGCACGGCGGGGTTCGCGAACCAGTGGCCGACGCGGTCCCACTCCCACGAGGGGTTGGTGAAGAGGGTCTGGCCGAAGTTGAGGGCGAGCAGCAGCACGACGCCGGTCGCCACCCACTGCCAGGGGTGGCGCAGGCGCTGCACGCGGCGGTCGAGCGCGGCAGGGGGCACAAGCTGCTCGCCGCCGGCCGGCGCGCTCACACCGGGGCTGAAGGATGCAGTGGTCATGGCCCGGGACGCTATGGCTGGCGCCGAGCGGGTCGGAAACGGCGCGGAAACATCCCGTAACGGCTGAAACAGAGCGCAACACAGGGCGGGGCGATCGGATGCCTCACGGCAAGCTGGCACTCATGCCAGAACTGACCGTCGCCGTGCTCGGCGCAGGCCCGCGCGGGGTCGGTTGGCTCGAGCGGTTCGCCGAGAACCTGCGCGCGGGCGAGCTCGGGCAGGGGGCCGCAAGGTCGGGCATCCGCATCGTCCTCATCGACCCGTACCGGCCGGGGCCGGGGCGCCTGTGGCGCTATGACCAGTCGCCGCTGCTCAAGCTGAACTCGCTGGCGGCCGACGTGACCATGTTCACCGACGCGTCGAGCACGATCGAGGGGCCCATCGCCCCGGGACCGTCGCTGGCCGAGTGGGCCGAGCGGTGGCGCGCAGGCTCACTCGAGGTGCAGATCGACGACCCTGCCGTACGCGCCGAGCTCGAGCAGCTCGGGCCGGCGAGCTTCCCGACCCGGCGGCTGCAGAGCTTCTACCTCGAGTGGTTCCACCGGCGAACGCTGGCGCGGCTGCCCGCGGGCGTCGAGGTCGAGTGGCACCGGTCGACCGCGGTCTCGGTCGCGGAGGACGGTGGCCGACAGCTGGTCGGGCTCGCCGACGGCGAGACGGTGAGAGCGGATGCCGTGCTGTACGCGCTCGGCCACAACGAGTCTGCGCTCGCGGGAGAGCACGAGCTGCTCGACGTGTTCGCGCGCGAGCACGGCGCGTACTACCTCGCGCCGGCGTTCACCGCCGACGCCGACCTCGAGGGGCTACCTGCCGGGCAGGACGTCATCGTGCGGGGCATGGGCCTCGCCGCCATCGACCTCGTGGTGCTGCTGACGCAGGGGCGTGGCGGGCGGTTCGAGCCGGCGGCCGAGGCTTCGGGCGGGCTGCGCTACGTGCCGAGCGGTCGCGAGCCGCTTCTGCATCTCGGCTCGCGCCGAGGGGTGCCGTACCACTCGAAGGTCACCTCGCGACTCGTCGCGCCGCGGGCCGAGCTGCGCTTCTTCACCCGTGACATCGCGGCAGAGCTCGGCGCGCGTGGGAACGTCGACTTCGCCGCCGAGGTGTGGCCGCTGATCGCGAAGGAGGCGCTGCACGGCTACTACCACGAGCTCTTCCTTGGGCACCCCGAGCGGGTACGGCTGCCGTGGGATTCATTCCTCGTGCGCTTCGCCGAGCTGGACCCGTGGTCGGACGAGCTGCGCGAGCACGTGGCATCCGCCCTCGTCGACCCGGCCGACGCCCTCGACCTGACGGTCTTCGACCGACCGCTCGCCGGGCTGTCGTTCGCCGATGCCGGCGAGCTGCAGCGCCACCTCATCGACTACATCGTCGACGACCTGCACCGCCGCACCGCCGCAGAGCACTCGGAGACCCTGGGTTTCTTCACCTCGCTGCTGTTCGCGTTCTTCGCGATCGGCGGCTCGGGCCTCGAGGTGCCGCCGTGGTTCAAGGCGTTCTTCAGCTACGTCGCCTCGGGGCCGCCGGTGCACCGCCTCGAGGAGCTGCTCGCGCTCGCCGAGGCAGGCGTCGTGCGCTTCCTGGGCGCCGAGCTGGAGGTGCGGGCGGATGCCTCAGCCGGGACGTTCCGCGCCTCGAGCCCGTCGGCCCCCGGCGAGCTCGTCTCCCGGCACCTTGTCGACGCGTGGCTGCCGGAGGATGCGGCGCATGCCAGCGAGAACCCGGCGCTGCGGGATGCGGTGCGGGCGTCCTCTGGTGAGGAATCCGTCGCCGCTCTGCTCGCCGTGCACCCCGAGGACTCGCGCCTGATCGGGCCCGATGGCGAGCCGCAGCCGGCGCGCTTCGCGATCGGCCCGTTCACGACGGCGCCCAACGCGGGAGCCTTCGCGAGGCCGGCGACCGACGCGATGTCGTTCCGCGAGAACGACCGCGTCGCGCGCGCCGTGCTGCGGCTGCTCGATCAGATCTCGGCAGGCTCAGATCTCCGCGGATTGGCCCGGCGTGAGGTCGAGTAGTGCGCCGCCGTTCTGCTGAGCCGCCCACTCGATGCGGGCCTTCGCCATCGCCTTGCCCGGCTCGGAGTTGATCATCTCGTGCGTCGGGAACGCGCGGCGGGGCTTCACCGCGAGCACGAAGTCCATCGCCTCGCCGATCTTGAGCCAGGGTGCGCTCGACGGGGCCGCGAGCACGTCGACCTCGACACCCTCGGGCACGACGAACGAGTCGCCCGGGTAGTAGACGGCGCCGCCGTCGACCGAGACGCCGACGTTGTCGACCACGGGGATCGACGAGTGGATGACCGCGTGCCGGCCGCCGAAGAAGGCGAGCTCGAAGGGGCCCGCGCTCACGGCGTCGCCGGGAGCGACGGCGGTGACGGGGAAGCCGGCCGCGGCATCCTTCACTCCCTGCGGGGCGTAGATCGGCACGCCGGGGTTGGCGTCGATGACGGCCTGGAGGTGCGGCGCGTCCCAGTGATCGGCGTGCTCGTGGGTGATGACGATCGCGGCGACGCCGGACGTGTCGGGCAGGGGGCGGGAAAAGTTGCCCGGGTCGACGACGAGCTTGGCTCCGTCCTTCTCGAGGACGAAGGCGGCATGTTCCAGCTTTGTGATGCGCATGTTGCCAGGCTATGGCGCTGTGCCGGAAGATGGTGACTCATGCCGCCGACGCCGACGACGCCCAAGACCCCGACGACGCCCAAGCGGCTGATCGTCGCGATCAACCCGACCGCCGCCTTCGGGCGGAACCACGGCGCAGGTGCTGCCGCCTCTGAGATCCTCGCGAGTGCGGGCCACACCGTCATCGAGGTGCGGCAGCCGAACTACGAGCTGCTGCGGCGCGAGGTCGAGCGCGAGGTGCGCGGCGTCGAGTCGCCTGCCCAGGCCGCACTCATCGTGGTGGGCGGCGACGGCATGGTGAGCCTCGGGGTGAACGCGGTGGCCGAGACGGGGATCCCGCTCGGCGTCGTTCCGGTCGGCACCGGCAACGACACGGCCCGGAACATCGGGATGCCGATCGGCGACCCCGCCGCCGCGGCGGCCGTGATCGTGGCGGCGCTCGAGCGCGAGCCGGCAGCGGTGGATGCCGGGCGCATCGTGCACGGACCGCACACGACCTGGATGCTGGGCGCCCTCTCCGCCGGCTTCGACGCGGCGGTCAACGAGCGAGCCAACTTCATGTCGTGGCCCAACAGCGAGCGGCGCTACACGATCGCCGTCGTGCGCGAGCTGCTCACCTTCCGCGCGCCGCACTACCGCGTCGTCGTCGACGGCGCCGAGCGCGAGTTCGAGGCGATGCTCGTCGCCGTCGCGAATCACAGCTCGATCGGCGGCGGCATGCGCATCGCACCGGAGGCCTCGATGGACGACGGGCTCCTCGACCTGTTCGTCGTCGATCGGATGTCGCGGCCGAGGTTCCTGCGGATCTTCCCGAAGGTGTTCAAGGGGGAGCACACGAACGAGCCCGAGGTGCATCTCCAGCGGGTGCGCTCGGTGCGCATCGAGGCGCCGCGGGTGGTCGCCTACGCCGACGGGGAGCGCATCGGGCCACTGCCGGTCGAGGTGACGGTGGCGCCCGGAGCGGTGCGGCTGCTGCGGCAGCCGCAGTAGCCGTGCCGATTTGGTTCGCCCGTTTCGGCCATGTAAAGTAGAGCGAGTTGCGCCGCTGGCGCAGCAAGTCCGGCCCCATCGTTTAGCGGCCTAGGACGTCGCCCTCTCACGGCGGTAACGCGGGTTCAAATCCCGCTGGGGTCACATCGGAAAGCCCCCGGCTTCGGCCGGGGGCTTTCGTGTGCCTGAGGCGCTTGCGCGAACGGCGCCCGAGACTCACGCAAACTCCTTGGCATAGACGCAGACGGCGGACGCCGGCCAGAGCCCGGGACGGTCCGCATCGGATGCCAGATCGCCCTGCACCGCGAGCGCGGTGGCGGCGTCTGCTGCTCACGAGCTGGACGCGGCCCTCGGCCGATGATCGACCCGGGCTCATGACCGGCAGGACAAACAGCTCCCCACGCGAGGTGGAGCGGTGTCGGAAACCGGCGCGCTCGGAGTTCCGACGACCACGAAATTAGCACTCTCGGTGGTCGAGTGCCAAGACCCTGCGGGGGTCAGACGATCGCCTCCCGTCGCGGCTCCGAACAGTGCCGAAATGCTGTCTGGATTCAATCCAGGCGACATCGCGGCACTTCTCGGCGATGCGGGCGCACCCTATGAGCGCGTGCGTGACAGCCGCCGCGGCCGCAGCAGCACCAGCGTGAGTGCGAGGCCGACGAGGCCCGCCACGGTGAGCCACCGGTCCATTCCCCAGTCGGTGATCGCGAACATCGGGATGAAGGCGACGGCGACCGCCGCCAGCACCCACGGCAACCCCGGCGCGCGGAACCCCGAAGCAAGCGGCGGCACCCGCTCGAAGCGCATTGCCCACAGCGAGGTGAGGAAGATCAGCGCGAAGGTGGCGAGCAGCACGAGCGGGCGGGATGCCCACCAGGCCGCCGACGCCGGGTAGGGCAGCCCGTGCGGGATCAACAGGCCCACCCCGGTGACGAGCAGTAGGCAGATCATGTGCCAGCCGTAGACCGTCATGAGCCGGGTGCCGATGGCGAAGACCGCCACCTGGGCGGCGCGCAGCCGCATCAGCCTCTCGAGCAGCGGGTGCAGCAGCACGAGCAGCGCCAGCTGTGCGATGCCGAGCAGGATCAGCGGCACCGACGGCGGGTTCAGGTTGTAGAGCATGTCGGTGTTGTAGATGCGGTTCAGCACCAGGACGGCGAGCAGGGCGGATGCCGCGAGGAAGATCCCGAGCGTCAGCAGGCGCCGGCGATGGAAGAGGCGCTCGGCATACAGGAATCCGATCTGCTGCACGAAAAGCCAGACGAAGAAGAAGTTGAGCCAGCCGATCGAGACGTGCCCGCTCTGCCGCCTGGCCGTGTCGACGGCGACGGCCGCCGCCGCGAGCACGACGAAGGTGACGATCGGATGCCTGCGATGCAGCCGGATCATGAGCGGCGCGCACGCCTGACACAGCAGGTAGGCCGCGAAGAACCACAGCGGCGTCCCGATGCCCTGAAGGATCACGTTCACGAGCTCGGGGTCGACGCCGGCGAGGTAGGCGATCCAGCCGGCGAGGGCGAAGACGACGAAGACCGGCAGCGAGGGCCGCGCCAGCCGCAGGGTGCGTGTGCGGATGTACTCGGCCGCCGTCGGGTCGCGCCTGCGGAACGAGGTGAGGGTCGCGAAGCCGCCGAGCGCGAAGAACAGCGGCATCACCTGCCCGAATACCGTTGCGGGCACGTACCAGCTCTGCCGCTGCAGTGGTTGCGTGACGACGAGCTCGCCGTGCTGGACGCCGACGCCGATCATCAGCATGTGCACGATGACGACCACGAGCACGGCGAAGACGCGGGCGAGATCGACCGGGAGATCGCGCGTCGAGAGATCGACGTCTGCTGCGCGCCCAGCCGAGTCCGGTGACTTCGCCATAGCCAGGCAAGCTAACAGACGGCATAGGCTCGCACTCGTGCGGCGCGTGACGATTCTCGATGACTATCAGCAGGTGGCGCTGTCGTCGGCCGATTGGTCGGCGGTCGCGCAGCGCTTCGAGCTTGACGTGGTGCACGAGCATCTCGAGACGGATGCCGCGGCCGAGCGCCTCGCGCACAGCGCGGTCGTCGTCGCGATGCGCGAGCGCACGACGTTCCCGGCCGAGCTCTTCGAGCGGCTGCCCGAGCTCAGGCTGCTCGTGACCACGGGCATGAAGAACGCTGCTATCGACCTCGACGCGGCGGCGGCGCGCGGCATCGCCGTCTCCGGCGCGCGCGGCGGCGGCAACAGCGTCGCCGAGCTCACCATCGGCATGATGATCGCACTCACCCGGCACTTCGCCGAGGAGGACGCCGCGATCCGCGCCGGCCGCTGGCAGCACACCATCGGGCCCGGGCTGCAGGGGCTCACGCTCGGGGTGCTCGGGCTCGGGCGGCTCGGCGGACCCGTCGCCGACCTCGCGAACGCGTTCGGCATGCGGGTGATCGCGTGGGATCGCTCGATCACTTCCGAGCGCGCGGCGCGGCATGGGGCGACCGTCGTCGACCGGGATGCCCTCTTCGCGGAATCCGATGTCCTCACCGTTCATATGCCGCTGTCGGAAAGCAGCCGCGGGCTGGTCGGTGTGCGCGAGCTCGGGCTTATGAAGCCGACGGCATATCTCGTCAACACCTCGCGGGGGCCGATCGTCGACGAGGCCGCGCTGCTCGACGCGCTCACCGCGGGGCGGCTCGCGGGTGCGGCGCTCGACGTGTACGACGTCGAGCCGCTGCCGGCGGGGCATCCGTTGCGCAGTGCGCCGAACACCTTGCTGCTGCCGCACCTCGGCTACGTCACCACCGACCAGTACGCGCGCTTCTATGCCGACGTCGTCGAGGACATCCTCGCGTGGGACGACGGCGCGCCGGTGCGCCTGCTCGAGGCGTAGGCGGCGGCATGCTCGGCGAGGGCCTGGCGATCCGGCGCGTGGCGGAGCACCCGGAGGATCGGATGCCGCGCGGCGTGTGGCCCGCGACGCTGCCCGCCGTGCGGCAGCTGCTCGACGATGGCCTCGAGCTCGGGCCGGCCACGGTGTTCGTCGGAGAGAACGGCGCGGGCAAGTCGACGCTGATCGAGGCGATCGCCGGCGCCTTCGGGCTCTCACCCGAGGGCGGAACCACGGGAGCGAACCTGCACACGCGGGTGTCCGAATCGGAGCTCTGGCGGCACCTGTCCATCGCGCGCGCCCCGGGCGGCGCGCGCCGCGGCTTCTTCCTGCGCGCCGAGACGATGCACGGCTTCTTCACCTATCTCGAGCGGAATCCCGGCACGCGCCCCGAGCCGGTCTTCCACGAGCTGTCGCACGGCGAGTCGTTCCTCGAGCTGGTCGTGAGTCGTTTCCGCGGCCGCGGGCTGTGGGTGCTCGACGAGCCGGAATCCGCGCTCTCGTTCAGCGGGTGCCTCGCCCTGCTCGGCGCGCTGCAGCAGCTGCTCGCCGAGGGCGGCTCGCAAGTCATCCTGTCGACGCACTCACCGATCCTCGCGCGGCTCGCGGGCGCCCGCGTCCTCGAGGTGGGCGAGTGGGGCATCCGTGAGAAGCCGTGGGAGGAGCTCGACCTCGTCACCAACTGGCGGCTTTTCCTGGATGCCCCGGAGCGCTACCTGCGCCACCTCGAGTGAGCGAGGTCAGCCGCGTCGCAGCGGTCGGTGCAGCGACGCGCCCTCGACGTCGACGTTCGGCACGATGCGGTCGAGCCACGCGGGCAGCCACCAGGCCGCGCGGCCGAACAGCGTGAGCACCGCGGGCACGAGCGTCATGCGCACCACGAACGCGTCGATCACGATGCCGACCGCCAGCGCGAACGCGATCGGCCTGATCGTGGAGTCGCCCTCCACGACGCCGTTGCCGAAGACCCCGATCATGATCAGCGCGGCCGCGGCGACGACCTTCGCGCCCTGCTGGAAGCCGGTCGAGACGGCGCCTCTGGCGGTCTCATGGTGCACGAAATGCTCGCGCATGCCGGTCACGAGGAACATCTCGTAGTCCATCGACAGGCCGAACAGCACGCCGATCACGATGGTCGGCAGGAAGGCGAGCAGCGGTGCGGGCGGGTCGACGCCGAACAGGCCGCCGAGCCAGCCCCACTGGAACACCGCGACGGTCACGCCGAGCGAGGCGCCGAGGCTGAGCAGGAAGGTGACCGCAGCCTTGAGCGGCACGAGCAGCGAGCGGAACACCGCGACCATGAGCAGGAAGGCGAACGCCGCGATCAGCCCGAGATAGAGCGGCAGGGCATCGGCGAGGCGGTTCGAGATGTCGATGTCCACAGCGGTGTCGCCGGTCACGTCGAGCTTCGGCGAGCCCGGCAGCGAGCGGGCGATGGATGCCTCGCGCAGGCTGTGCACGAGCGTGACGGTCGCCTCGTCGGAGGGACCGGACTTCGGCACGACGGCGAGCAGCACCCGGTCGCCCGTGAGCCCCGCGAGCTGGGTCTCGGCCACGCCCGTGGTGTGCCCGACCTTGTCGGCGAGCGCGGCGGCCTCAGCCTGTGTCGCCGCGGAGGGGTACGTCGCGAGGATCTCGAGCGGTCCGTTGATGCCCGCCCCGAAGCCGTCGGCGAGCAGATCGGAAGCCTGCCGCTCGGTCGTCGAGCCCGGCTGGGTGCCGTCGTTGCCGAGGCCGAGGCGCAACCCGGCGATCGGCGCGGCGAGTACACCCACGACGACGAGTGACGCGACGAGGAAGAGGACGGGGCGCCTCTGCACGACACGGACCCATCCCGCTGAGAGGCGGCCGGGCCCCTTCATCTCGCCCGCGGCCAGTCGGCGGCGGGCGCGCGCGGTGAGGATGCGGCTGCCGGCCAGCGACAGGAATGCCGGGGTGAGCGTGAGCGAGACGAGCATCGCCACGAAGACGGCGAAGGCGGCGGCGAGGCCCATCTGCGTGAGGAATCCCAGGTTCTCCACCGCGAGCCCTGCGAGCGCGATGACGACCGTCATGGCCGCGAAGAACACGGCGGTCCCGGCGGTGCCGACGGCGAGGGGCAGCGACTCCTTCGGGTCCATGCCTTCGAGGAGCTGGCGCCGGTGGCGGCTCACGATGAAGAGCGAGTAGTCGATGCCGACGGCGAGCCCGAGCAGCAGCGCGAGCGTCGGCGCGACCGACGTCAGCGAGACGAAGCTCGTCGCCGCGTAGATCGCCGTGACGCCCGTGCCGAGGCCGATGAGCGCGGACAGCAACGGCATGCCCGCCGCGAGGATCGTGCCGAAGGTCACCAGCAGCACGATCAGCGCCAGGATGATGCCGGGAAGCTGACTCGACGTGGCACCCGTCTGGCCGACGAGGCCGGACGTCGCGGCGACCTGCAGCTGCGCCGTGTTCGCGTGCGAGACCAGCGAGCGGATGCCTGACTCGGTGCTCGAGGAGGGCGAGCCCGCGTCGAGCGTGACGGAGATGTAGCCGACGCGGCCGGCTGGGGACAGGCCGCCGGCCGTCTTGTCGGCGAAGGGGTCGGTGGCCGAGGCCACGCCGTGGACCTCGGCGAGCTTGGAGGTCAGCGTCGCAACGGCTGCGGCGTCGGCATCCGTCAGTTTCTCTCCCTTCGGCGCCGCGAAGACCACGCGGCCGCTGCCGTGGTCGTCGCCGCCGAAGGTCTTCTGCACCTCGTCCAGCGTCGTGATCGACTGCAGCCCCTTGACCGTGATGTGCGCGTCGAGCGGCTTCGCGAACGCCGTCATGCTGCCCACCGCCGCGGCGAGCAGCACGACCCACGCCACGATCACCCACCAGCGACGTCGCGCACTGAACGCGCCAACGGCTTCCAACCACCGAGCCACAGCAACCTGCTTCCAGATCTAGCGGGCGGCTGATTCCGCCCCATTCGATGCTCGCGATCGGGGCGGTCGGGTACCTCAGCCCGCGGGTGGAGACAGGGTGGATGCCGGGTTGAGTTTCACTGCGTGAGCAACTCGCGAGGCTTTTGAGTGACTCTTGCGGCACAAGGTAGTGAGGTCTACCATGCGGCGCATGGCAGGGGAAAGCAGGCGTAGCCAGATGCTCCGCGGAGTGCTCGACCTCTGCCTGCTCGCGGTCCTGCAGGAGGGACCGGCCTACGGCTACGAGATGACCAAGCGGCTGCGCGAGCGCGGACTCAGCTCGGTCGGCGAGGGATCGATCTACCCGCTGCTGGCGCGGCTCGAGCGCGATGGCCTGGTCGAGACGTACCGGGCCGCGAGCGACGGCGGCCCGCCGCGGAAGTACTACCGGCCGTCGCGCGCGGGCCAGCTGGCGCTCGCGCTCGGAGTTTCAGAGTGGCGGGCAGCCCGCGATGAGGTCGATGCTGTGCTCGCCCAGATCACGATCGAGGTGGCGTCATGAATGAGTTCATCGAGCAGTGCCGCGCCGAGTGGCGGCGCATCGGGGTCGCCGCGGGCGACGTCGACGAACTGGCGGGCGAGCTCGCCGCAGACCTGGCGGCGGCGGCCGCCGACGGAGTCTCGCTCGAAGGGTTCCTCGGCGCCAGCGCCGCCGACCCGCGCAGCTTCGCCGCGGCCTGGGCTGCCGAGCGGGGGCTGATCCCGGCTCCCGACGGCCGCGCAGGCGGCGTTCGCAGCGGGCGTGCCACGCTCATCGCCTTCACCGCGATCGCGGCGGTCGTCTTCGTCGCCGCGGCGCTGTTGCTCGCCACCGGCGAGCCGAAGGTGACCCTGCTGACCGCGGGACGGTTGTCCCCGCTGGCCGGCGGCTCGAGCTTCACGCCGCCGCCGAGCCGCGTGCTCACCGGGGCGGCGGCCCCGATCGAGTGGGCGCTGCTGACCTTCTCGGCGCTCGCGCTGGCGTTCTGCGCGTGGCAGTGGGCGCGGCGATCTCACGCGAGACGGCCCGGAATGGCGCTCTGAGCGCGCAGAGCCTCATCGCGGAGCGTCTCGTGCGGGGCCGGCCTCAGTGCGGGGCATCCGTCGCTTGCTCGAGTCTGGCGCGCGTGACCAGGCCGCGCACGCGGCCCTCGTCCAGCACAAGGGCGACCTGCCAGTCCGGGTCGACGGATGCCGCGCGCCCCGCCGCCGCACCACGAGACTCACCCGCCCCGAGCCGCACCGGGGTCGGCAGCGCGGCGTCGGCCGCCGTGCCGGCCTCGGCGAGCCGGGCGGCCGTCGTCCAGCCGGCGACGTCGGCGTGGTGCGGGTCGGCCGTCGTGCGCTCGCGCTCGTAGAGCACGGCGACGGGCTCCTCGCCGGCGCCCGCCGCAACGAGCTCGGCGGCCGCCGAGGCGCCGGTGCGTGAGCGGCCGATGGTGCGCAGCGGCGCCGCGACGGCCCCCACGACGTCGCCCGCCTCTGTGCGGAATCCGTTCGCCAGCAGCCAGTCGTCGTTGTAGTAGGTCGACAGGTACGCGCGGCCGGAGTCGGGCAGCAGGATGACGACGGTCGCAGACTCGTCGAGGCTCGCCGCGAGCCGCAGCCCGGCGGCGAGCGCGACGCCGGAGGAGCCGCCTGCGAGGATCCCCTCGGTGCGCGCCACCTCGCGAATCGTGGCGATCGCCTCGGCGTCGGTGACGGGCGAGTACGCGTCGATCACCGTGAGGTCGAGGGATTCCGGCCAGGTGTCCTCGTCGGCCAGCGGGTGCACGAAATGGCCGGCGCCTTCGATGAACTTCTGGCTGCCGTCACCGCCGGAGTACGACGACGTGGCGGGGTCGGCGCCGATGATGCGCACGGCTCCGGCCGAGGCCTCCTTCAGGAAGCGCCCGGTGCCCGAGATCGTGCCGCCGGTGCCGACCGTCGCGACGAAGTGGGTCACCGAGCCCTCGGAATCCGCCCAGATCTCAGGCCCGGTGGTGGCGACGTGGGCGGCCGGGTTCGCGGGGTTGTCGTACTGGTTGGCGAGCCACGCCCCGGGCGTCGACGCGACGAAGCGCTCAGCCACCGACTTGAGCGAGTCAGGATGCGTCTTCGGCACGAACGCGTCGACGAGCCGCAGCTCGGCGCCATGTGCGACCAGCAGATCCCGCTTCTCCTTCGAGATGCTCGAGCTCGTGAAGATCACCGAGCGGTAGCCGAGATGCGCGGCGTACAGCGCGAGCCCGATGCCCGTGTTTCCGCTCGTCGTCTCGACGACGGTGCCGCCGGGGGCGAGCGCGCCCGAGGCCTCTGCCGCGCGCAGCATCGAGAGCGCGGCGCGGTCCTTCACGCTGCCGCCGGGGTTGTACCACTCGGGTTTCACGTAGATGCGCGGGCGCAGCCCGGTCTTCGTGAGCCGGATCAGTGGCGTGCCGCCGATCGCCTCTGCGACGGATTCGAAGCGGGTCATGAGGTCTCCCTACTGGACGCGGTAATGCAGGTCTGCCGTGTACTGCTCGAGCGCGCTCGCGACGACCGTGATGCTCGCGGTCCATTCGCCCGTGCGCGGCACGGTGACCGCGGCGCTCGTGAAGGTGACGGGGGTGGGCTTGCCGGGGTGCACGACGCCGGCGAGGCGATACGGGAAATCCACCGCGAGGCTCTTCACGGGGCCGCCCGCCTGGCTGAGCGACACGTCGAGCGCATCGGGCAGAGCCGCGTTGAAGCTGGGTTCGAGCACGGTGATCTTGAGCGTCTCGGGTCCGGTGCGCGTCGGCGACACCTCGAGCGTGACGCGATACGGCCCGATCTTCTCGTGCTGGGTCACGGTCGGCGCGTAGTCGGCGGCGGCCGGCGTGATCGAGGACAGCACGCCGGAGGCCACGACGACGGATGCCGCGATGCCGGCCTCCCAGCGCACCCGGTTGCGCAGCACGGCCGTACGGCCGGGAGCCGGCTGGGCGCTCGCGGCCGCCCTCGCCGCGTGCGTCTCGCGCCGCACCCAGAAGTGGCCGCGCACGGCGAGGGCGAGCACCCCCGCGACGAGCGCGAGCTTGATGATGAGAATCCCGCCGTACTGCGTCGTGACGAGAGCCGCGGGGTAGCGCACCTCGACGAGGCCCTGCACGACGCCCGAGAGCGCGAGGGCGGCGACGCTCGCGCCGGCGTAGAGCGACCAGTGCGGCATCCGTCGCAGCCGCTCTGCGCTGAGCCGCCCGCGCAACAGCAGCCAGCCGAGCACAGCGAGCCCGCCGAGCCAGGCCACGGCCGAGATGGCGTGCAGTGCGGTCGACGCGAAGTACCACCAGGCGTGCGAACCGCCGTGGCCGTTGACGACCACCGTGCCGACGGCGGCGAGCCCCGCCGCGGCGAACACGGCGCGCGCCGTGCGGCGCGGGCGGTCCGCCGCCGCCGGCCCCGCGACCGCCGCCGCGATGCCGAGCGCGACGATGCGCGCGTAGACGGCGATCGCGTACGACGACGTGGCGAAGGTGGCGAGCGCGCCCGATTCCCACAGGTGCTGCAGTCCGAGCTGGAGAACGGATGCCGCAGCCGCGACCGCCGCGCCCACCCGTGCCACCCGCAGCACGGTGCGGCGCTCGTCGGCGGCGGCGCCGAGCAGCAGTGCGGCGGGCGGCACGCCGAGCCCGACGACGAGCGCGAGGTAGAGCAGGCCCTTCGCGAGGCCGACGAGCAGCGACAGGACAGCGCTCGGCTGGGGCGCCTCTGGGGCGGCGGCCGCGGTCGCCGGCACGCCGTAGCCGAACTCGATCGAGCCGCCGACGGGGTGCGTGTCGGCGGAGACGACCGACCAGCTGGCGATGTAGCTGTCCTTCGCGATGCCCGGTTTGATGCCGATCGTGAGGGTCGTGCGGTCGGCGCTGAGGTTCGGTGCGCCGGTGTCGACGCGTCTGCCCGCCGAGTCGAGCACGGTCGCTTCATCGGCGGTGCCCGGAAGGGTGACGGGCTCGTCGAAGGAGACGCGCACCGTCGTCGGCGCGGCGGCGAGCTCGGCGCCGTTTCCCGGCGTGCTCGAGACGATGTAGGCATGAGCCGAGGCGGGCTGCTGCGACAGCAGGCCTCCGCTCACGCCGAAGAGAAGGCCGAGGGCGACGCCAAGCGCCGCGACCTGCGCGAGGCGGCGCGTGCGCGCCCCCGGCCGGTTCGTCACGACCGCGCGCGCCTGAGCGCGACGGCCGCGGCTCCAGAGGCGGCGAGCGCCACGACGACACCGGCGACGCCAAAGCCCAGCGCCCACCCGTCGACGGGCGACGCCGCGGGCGCGGCCTGGGCGGCGGAGGATCCCTGCGACGCCGACACGTCGGCGGCGGTCGCCGTGCCGCCCGCCGCGGGCTTCGTGACGACGACGCTCGGCGCCGGGTGCTCGGCCTCGGCCCCGCCCTGTGCCTGCTGCGACCAGTCGACGACGGATCCGTCCGAGTACTTCTGCTCGGTGGGCAGGAACAGCGTGCCGGCATCCGGCAGCGGTCCGACGGAGAGCGGGAACTGGCCGAACTGCCCCGGCGCGAGCCCGCCGCCGGTCGCCGTCCACACCACCTGCGTCACCGCAGAGTCGATCGTGTTCCCGTCGTCGTCCGTGAGCGGCTTGGCGAGCTTCGTCGTGACGAGCTTCGCCGTCCAGCCGGGCACGGGCTGGTACGTGACCGAGGTGAAGGGGTGCTCGGTCGGCAGCTGCACGGTGAGCGACACGGTGCTCGCCGTCGCCGACTCGGTCGGCACGCGGAAGGTCAGCACCGTGTACCCGCCGGCGGCCGTCGACGAGGCATCCACCTTCACATGCGCCGATGCGGCAGGCGCGGCGGCCAACGCGAGGGCGACGGATGCAGCGAGCACGGCGGCACCTGCGATCAGGCGCGATGCGAGGCGGGTCATGAGGCGTTCTCCAGTTCGTCGGGCTGCAGCCCCGCGGCGTCGAGCTCGCCGAGGATGCGGTCCCGCAAGGCGATGAACTCGGGGGAGGACTGGTCGCGCGGCCGGGGCAGGTCGACGTCGATGACGTCGCGCACCGTGGCCGGGCGGGGCGAGAACACGACGACGCGATCGGCGAGCACGAGCGCTTCCGGCACGTCGTGCGTGATGAGCACGGCGGTGAAGCCGCGCTGCTGCCACAGCCGCTCGAGCTCGCCCTGCAGTACCCGTCGGGTGAGGGCGTCGAGCGCGCCGAGTGGCTCGTCGAGCAGCAGCACCGACGGCTCGTTGACGAGCGCGCGGGCGAGCGCCGTGCGCTGCGCCATGCCGCCCGAGATCTGCGAGGGGTAGGCGTCGGCGAAGTCCGAGAGGCCGACGAGCTCGAGCACCTCGTCGATCTTCGCGGCGGAATCCCTCAGGATGCCGCGCGCCTGCGGGCCGAGTGCGACGTTCTGGCGCACCGAGCGCCACGGCAGCAGGGTCGGGTCCTGGAACACGAGCGCGCGGCTGGGGTCGGGGCCCGACACGGACTTGCCGCTCACATAGACGTTGCCGAACAGCGGCGTGTCGAGCCCCGCCAGCAGGCGGATCAGCGTCGACTTGCCCGAGCCGCTCGGCCCGACGAGCGCGATGAACTCGCCCGGTCGCGCAGAGATCGAGACGTCGTCGAGCACGAGCAGGTCGCTGCCGTGACTGCGGAAGGCCTGCGTGACGCCGACGAGGTCGATGGGGGCGCCCTTCGCGGCGGCATCCGTCACCATCTGGTCAACTCCTTCTCCCAGCGCAGCACGTAGTTGCGCACCCGGAACAGCAGGGTCAGCGCCGCGCCGCAGACGACGACGAGCACGACGATGCCGGCGTACAGTCCCGGGTAGTTCCCGAAGCCCTTCATGTAGGTCAGGTACCAGCCGAGCCCCGCGTTGACGCCGAAGTTCTCGGCGACGGTGAGGCTTACGAACGCGGCGCTGAGCGCCATGAACGCGCCGGTGAAGATGCTCGGCAGCGCGGCGGGCAGGCTCACGCGAGCGACGAGGAACCAGCCCCGAGCGCCCAGGGTCTGCGCCACGTCGTAGTACGAGCGAGGGACCGAGAGGATGCCGGCACGGGTCAGCACCGTGATCGGGAACCACACGCTCAGGGCGATCATGAACACCGCTCCCGCGTACGTCGAGGGGAACAGCACGAAGACGATCGGCACCCAGGCGAGCGAGGGCACCGGGCCGATGAAGATCAGGATCGGGTGCACCCAGTAGTTGGCGGCCTGGAACCAGCCGATCGTGACGCCCGTGATGAGCCCGGCGATGAGGCCGACGGCGAAGCCCACCGCGAGCAGCAGCAGCGAGGCGCCGAGGCTCTCGGCGAGGATCCCGCGCTCCTGCCACAGGCTCGTCAGGATCTGCTGCGGCGCATCGAAGTAGGGCGGCGCGAGCAGCGAGGTCTTGGCGGTCGAGAACTCCCAGAAGAGCAGCCAGATGCCGGCGCCCAGCACCCACTTCGCATCGTGCGTGAGGTGGCGCACGGCCCATGCGCGGGCGGGGCCTCTCGCCGTGCCGAGTGCCCAGACCGCGGCCCAGGCCGCCGCGATGGCGAGCGCGACGACGACCACGAAGCCGGTGGTCTCGTCGATCGATCCCTCCGCCGCCATCGGCAGGTCGACGGTGTTCGGCACGAGCTTCGCGACCGCGGCGAAGGCGAGCCACGCGGCGATGCCCGCGCCGACCGTCACTGGGTACACCCGCTCGGGGTTGGCGATCCGTTCGAGGGCGGCGTGGATGCGCGTCTGACGCTCGGGTGCCGGGCCGACCGGCGCCGCCCCGGCCCGGTGCGGGCTCGAGACGGCGCCGGCGAGGCGCGTGGTGTCTGCCATTGCTCGTCTCAGAAGTTCAGGCCGAGGTCCACGAACGCCTTGTCCGCGAGGGCCTTCGCGTTCGTCGACTTCGGCAGGAAGCCGGTCTTGATGTACTTCTCGATGCCCGGCTCGAGCACCTTGTGCAGGTTCTTCGGCGAGGGCCTGAAGGTCAGCGTCTTGAGCACCGGCAGGATCTCCTCCGGCTTCCCCGCGACGTACTTGCCCGACTCGAGCTCGGCCGTCGCCTCGAGGTTCGCGCCGGCCCAGCGCGAGCCCTGCGCCCAGGCGGTGACGAGCTTCGCGGCGGTGACCGGGTCCTGCGAGACGAAGGTGTTGTTCAGCACGACGGCGCAGCACGGCTCGTCGGCGTTCTTGCTCAGGTTGCGGTTGTTCGAGATCTCGGTGGCCCAGCCGTCCTTGACGGCCTGGATGATCGGCAGGAATCCGCCCGCCGTCGCGATCGCGTCGACCTTGCCGTCCTTGAGAGCCTGCGGCAGCAGGGTCTGGTCGGTGATGACGACCCACTCGACCTGCTTGGCCTCCGGGCTCGAGTTGATGCCCGCGTCGAGCAGGTCGAGCGAGAAGAAGTTCGTCGACGAGCCCTGCAGGCTCGTCACGCCGATCTTCTTGCCCTTGAGGTCGGCGACCTTCGTGATGTCGCCGTCCGACTTCACGTACAGGTCGAGGCAGCCGTAGTGCAGGCCGCCCGACAGCTTCACGGGCGTGCCGTTGTAGATCGGGTCGAGGTAGTTGAAGAAGATGCCGTTCGAGGCCGTGTACTTGCCCGAGCCGACCGCCTCGACGACGTTCTCGCCGTCACCGGTCTTGAGCAGTTTGACGTTGAGGCCGGCCTTGTCGAAGAAGCCCTTCTCGTAGGCCACGACGAGCGGGGCCTCGCAGACGCCGCTCGGGCTCGTGATCTTGATCTCCTTGTCGGCCCATGACGTCGTGACGGCGAGGCCGTTCGCCGTCTTCTTGGGCTGGCTGGCGATGAAGGCCCAGCCGCCCAGGCCGCCGGCCAGGACGACGGCGGCGCCGATGCCGACGCCGGTCAGCAGGCCGCGACGGGAGACCTTCTTCGGGGCATCCGGGTCGTCGGCCGCGGTGTTCTCGATGCGCGCCCCGCTGGGCAGGACGTTCTGGTCCTCGGGCTCGGGTGCCGAGTCGGGGGATGCGGGCGTGTTGTCGCTCATGATGTTCCTCGGTGTGGGGTGGTGTGCGTGATGGGGGTGGGTGCTGCTCAGCCGAAGGTGCCGGCCGACAGGTAGCGCTCGCCGGTGTCCGGCAGCACGGCGACGATGATGCGGCCCGCGAACTCCGGCCGGGCGGCGAGCTGCGTGGCCGCGTAGACGATCGCGCCACTCGAGGTGCCGACGAGCAGCCCCTCCTCGCGGGCGAGAGCGCGTGCGGTCTCGCGTGCTTGGGCGGTCTCGAGCGCGATCACCTCGTCGGCGATCGTCAGGTCGTAGTTCCCCGGCAGGAACTCGGCCTCGACCTCGGTCACCTTGTGCACGCCGTCGATCTCGGCGGGGTAGGGGTTCTCGGGCGTCGGCAGCGAGCCGAGGCCTGGCTCGGCGACGGCGACGAACACCGCGGGGTTCTGCTCCTTGAGGAACCGGCCGGAGCCCGAGATGGTGCCGCCCGTGCCGACCCCGCCGACGATCGCCGCGACCTCGCCGTCGGTGTCGCGCCAGATCTCGGGGCCGGTCGTCTCGTAGTGCACCTGCGGGTTCGCCGGGTTGCCGAGCTGGTTCGCGAAGAACGCATCGGGGTTGTCCGCGGCGATCTTCTCGAGGAACACGGGCAGGAAGGCCGGGTCGGCGAACTCGCTGTTCGGCACCTTCACCAGCTCGGCGCCGTACGCCTCGAGCAGCGTGATCTTGTCGGGGCTGATGTTGTCGCTCAGGTAGAACTTGGTGCGGTAGCCGAGCCGGGCGGCGAGCGCCGCGAGCGCGATGCCCGTGTTGCCGCTCGTGATGTCGACGATGGTGCCGCCCGGCTTGAGCTGCTCCGAGACCTCGCCTTGGCGGATGATCGCGTGCGCCGCGCGGTCCTTCACGCTCCCCGCGGGGTTGAAGTACTCGACCTTGGCGACGATGCGGCCCGCGAGGCCGCGCGTCTCGGTGTACTTGCCGAGCTCGATGAGCGGAGTGTTTTCGATCAGCTCGGTGATGTCGTGGTGAATGTTCGGCATGGCTCCGGATGAAATCAGCGCCCGAGCCGCGCCGCACCCCTCGAGCAATTCCGCGTAAGGAAATGACACGGTTCGTCACACGGCGCCCGTCGCGTGGCATCCCTTGCGCCACCCGCCATAGCGTCGCCGCATGAGCACGATCCTGACCGAGACGCCGACCGACTTCGCTGCAGAGTGGCGCGCATGGCACGCGGCCCATGAGAAGAACCGCGCGAGTGAGCACGGATTCCTCGCCATCACGAGCATCCGCTGGCTGACCGCCGGTCCCGAGCGCTTCGACGACGTGCCCGGCTCCTGGTCGGTGGGAGACGAGGGGATCGTCGTCGCGCTCGCCGCAGGGGAGAGCCTCGAGTTCGAGGGCGCGACCCTGATCGGCCGGCACGTCTTCGGCCACCTGCCCGAGCGGGCCAGCTGGTTCGCCTACTGGGAGGCGCCGGAGGGGCGCGCGGCGGTCGAGATCGCCCGCAGGGGTGGGAACGACATCATCCGCCCGCGGCATCCGAACGCCCCGATCCGCTCCGCCTATCAGGGCACGGATGCCTACGAGCCCGACCCCCGCTTCGTGATCGACGGCCGTTTCGAGGCCTTCGCCGAGCCGCGGCCCGTGACCGTCGGCTCGGTGGTCGACGGGCTGCAGCACGTGTACGACGCGGTCGGCACGATCTCGTTCGAGCTCGACGGACCGCGCTCGCTGCTCGCGTTCAACGGGCACGGCGGCGGCCTGCATGTGCTGTTCACCGACCTGACGAGCGGCGTCACGACCTATGCCGCGAACCGCAGTCTCAACCTCGCGGAGCCTGACGCCGACGGCCGCGTGCGCCTCGACTTCAATCGCGCGACCAACCTGCCGTGTGCGTACACTCCGTTCGCGACCTGCCCGCTGCCGCCCGCCGAGAACCGCCTCGGCGCCGCGGTCGAGGCGGGCGAGAAGACGCCGGTGAAGGAGACCGAGCGATGACCCGCCCCTTCGCCCTCGCCGTCGAGCTCGACGGCGCAGGCTCACATCCCGCCGCCGCGCGCGCGGCCGGCCTCGGCCCGCACGAACTGCTCACGGCCGCGCCGGTCGCGGCCCACGTGCGCGAGGCCGAGCGGGCCGGCTTCACGGCGGCGACCTTCGCCGACTCGCCGCTCAGCACCCGCATCGACGCCATTCAGCGCGCCTCGTTCGCCGCGCCGCTCACGGGAGCCCTCGGCCTCATCCCGGTCGCGCACTCGGTGTACTCCGAGCCGTTCCACGTCGCGACGCAGCTCGCCACCGTCGACTACGCCTCCTACGGCCGCGCCGGCTGGATCGTCGGCGTCGACGCCGACCCCCGCATCGCCGTCGAGTACGGCCGTGAGGCCGTCGGCCCCGAGCGCGCCGCGGGCGTCGCACGCGACGCCGTCGAGGTCGCCCGCCGCCTCTGGGACAGCTGGGAGGACGATGCCGTCATCCGCGACACGACCACCTGGCGCTACCTCGACCGCGAGAAGGTGCACCACATCGACTTCGAGGGCAAGAGCTTCTCGGTGAAGGGCCCGAGCATCATCCCGCGGCCGCCGCAGGGCCAGCTTCCGGTGTTCACGGATTCCGCATCGGGCGTCGTCGGCGACGTCGCCCTGCTCACCTCGAGTGCGCAGACGGCGGTGGCCGCGGCCCGCGAGTCGGGTGCGGCGCTCGTGTGGCTCGAGCTCGAGGTCGCCCTCGACCGGGCCGGGCTGAGCGGTGCCGAGCGCATCGAGCGCCTCGACGAGCTCGAGCCGTGGGCGCGCGAGGGCTTCGGCCGCTACGTCGGCGACGCGGCGGGTCTCGTCGAGCTGCTCGGCGAGCTGGCCGATCTGTTCGACGGCGTGCGCCTGCACCCGGCAGTGCTGTCTGAGGATCTTGAGGAGCTCGGCCGCGCCGTGCTGCCCGAGCTGCGCCGCCGGGGCATCCACACCCCGCCTGCCATCGGCACGACCCTGCGCGAGAGCATCGGGCTGCCGGCATCCGTCAACCGCTACGCAACGAAGGCATCCGCATGAGCGCGCCCATCCGCAATCAGATCCAGTTCGGCGTCTTCTTCCAGGGCGTCAACTTCTCGACCATCTGGACCGACCCGAAGAGCGGCTCGCAGACCGACTTCGAGTCGTTCCGACGCGTCGCGCAGACCGCCGAGCGCGGCCTGTTCGCGGCGTTCTTCCTGGGGGAGGGCCTGCGCCTGCGCGAGCACCTCGGCAAGCTGCACGACCTCGATGTCGCCGGCCGCCCCGACGCCCAGACGCAGCTCGCGGCCCTTGCCGCGGTCACCTCGAAGATCGGGCTGGTCGCGACGCAGAACGCGACCTACAACGACCCCTTCGACCTCGCCCACCGGCTGCAGAGCCTCGACCTGCTCTCCGGCGGCCGCGCGGCGTGGAACATCGTGACGACGGACAACGCCTGGACGGGGGCGAACTTCCGCCGCGGCGGCTACCTCGACCATGCCGACCGCTACACGCACGCCGAGCAGGTCGTCGAGACCGTGCGCGCCGTGTGGGACTCATGGGATGCCGACGACCACGCCCACCTGGTCGCGCGCGACTTTGGCGCCTTCGACGTGCGCGGGCTCGGCCGTCTGCCGCCCAGCCCGCAGGAGCACCCGGTGCTCTTCCAGGCAGGCGACTCCGACGAGGGGCGCGACTTTGCCGCCCGCAGCGCCGAGGTGATCTTCAGCGCGCACGGGCTGTTCGAGCCGGCGAAGGCGTTCGCGGAGGACATCCGCCGCCGCACCGTGCTCGCCGGACGCCCTGCCGACGACCTCAAGATCTTCCCGGGCCAGCAGTTCGTGCTCGCCGAGACCGACGTCGAGGCACGCGAGAAGGCCCTCTGGGTGCGCGAGCAGCAGATCACCCCCGCGACGGCGATCGCGTTCCTCGAGAACATCTGGGGAACGTCGCTCGCCGCCTATGACCCCGACGGGCCTCTGCCCGACATCGACCCCGTCGTCGAGGTCACGGGCGAGACGCGCGGCGCCGGCTTCCGTGCGAAGAAGACGAAGGAGACCGCGGATGCCTGGCGCGAGCAGGCCGCAGCCGAGAACCTCTCCATCCGAGAGTTCGTGTTCAAGGTCGGCGGACGCCTCGAGGGCGGCATCATCGGCAGCTACCAGACGGTCGCCGACCTGCTGGCGCGCTACGCCGACGAGCACGTCGTGGACGGCTTCAACGTCTCGCCGTACCTGATCCCCTCCGGCCTCGATGACATCGTCAACCACCTCGTGCCCGAGCTGCAGGAGCGCGGCGTCTACCCCACGGAGTACCGCGGCGACACCCTGCGCGAACACCTGGGCCTGCGCCCACCGCTCACGCGCCGGGGCGCGCAGGGCACCCCCCACCAGGCGCCTTCCTTCGACCTGGTCTGAGCTGCCCACCGAGAAGTGCGGCGATGTCGTCTGCATCGAACCCAGGCGACATCCCGGCACTGCTCGCCGCAGCATCCGTCAACCGCGCCACCCGCGGAGGGCAAGCGCCTCGCCGACCATGCGCTCGACGTCGGCGGCAGTGTGGTGCTTGCGCACCCTGATGATCGACCAGCCGAGCAGGACCAGCTTGTTGTAGCGGTCGACGTCGATGACGGACCACGGGTCCTTGTGCCAGCGCTCACCCTCGTACTCGATGACGATCTTCAGCTTCTCGTAGACAAGGTCGCCGATCGCGACGAGCCTGCCGTCTGGTCCGTAGATCCGGCGATTGCGCGCGGGCTCCGGCATCCCGGCCCGCAGGAGGACCAGCCGTACCCAGGTCTCGCGCGGGGACCAGACATCCTCTCTGAGCTGCGGCAGCGCCTCGCGCAGCTTCCGCGCCCCGCCCTGAGTCGTGCGCGGCCACGGCGCCCTCGAGATGGCGGCGCGTGGCGAGCAGGTAGGGTTTGTCGCACAGCATCCGATCACCGGCCGCGATCAGCTCGTCGAGTTCCAAGACGGATGCCAGCTCGCAGAACACCTGGTGGGGAACGCGGACCCGTTTGCGCTCGAACCAACTCGTCTCCGCAGAGCGCGTCGTGTGGCCGATGACGTACCTGCCGCGCGGCGCGAACGCGCCCACGGCGGTGACGTGCACTTCGACGTTTTCGAGTCGACTGGGCAGAGGCACGCCCATGATGCGTGCGGCGGTCGGTCCGCTGAAGAACCAGTTCCGGGGCATCTGCTTCTGGTAGGCGTCGCACAGCAGTGTGAGCTGCTTGTCGGGCTCGGCGTTCTCGAGCAGGGCTCGCGGCAGTCGGATCCCCTTGAAGGGGGCGGCGAGGTCGGATGAGCGCAGGCGGCCGCGCGTCAGCGGGGCTGCGTCGGCTTCCGAAACGGTGAACGGGCCGGAGGCAAGGTGCTCGGGCAGGGGCTCTGGGCGGCTCATGTCGCTGAGTGTGTCGCGAGCTGGTCATGCGCCGTGGGGCGCCGAGCTCGGAATCGTGGACAGCTCGCCTCATCTCACGGCTGTGTACGCAAAGAGCGCGTGCTCGGTGCCCTGCTGGCACCTCACTGCGACGTCGAGAAGTGCGGCGATGTCGTCTCCATCGAACCCAGACGACATCCCGGCACTTCTCGACGACATGCCGCGCCCGCGGCGCGTTGGCGGGCTCAGCTCGCCAGCGCCGCCGCGATCGCCTCGCCGAGCTCGACCGGCTTCGTGAACTGAGGCCAGTGGCCCGTGTCGATGTCGACCCAGGTCACGTCACGGAACTTCGCGAGCTCGGACATCCACGGGTGCCCCTCATCGAGCAGGGGCCGGTACTCGGCCGCGGGGAACGCCGTGCAGATCATCGTCAGCGGCACGTCGTGCCGGCGGTCGTCGCGCAGCTCGATCGGGTCGGTCAGCACATGCGCGGGCTCAGGCACGGCGCCCGCGCGGATCTCGTCGCGCAGTTCGGGCGTCAGGTCCTTCACCTCGGCCTCACCGAACGCCGACCAGTCGGGAAGGGGCACGCCGTCGCCTTCGACGGGGAACTCCGGCTCGCTCACCGGCCGTTCGGGCACGGGGAAGGTGTCGACCTCGATGACCCGCACGACCCGGTCGGGCCGGGCGTCGAGGGCGCCGCCCGCGATCGACGACGCTCCGGAGTGCGCGACCAGGGCGACAGGCCCGCTCGCCGCGTCGATCTCGGCGATGGCCGCATCGATCTGCGTCTGCAGCGTGACACCGGCGCGCGGGGTCGAAACCGACTCGAGGCCGGGCAGGGTGATCGGGTGCACCGAGTGCCCCGCCTTCGCGACGATCGGCGCCACGTCGCGCCAGGAGGAACCGCCGAGCCAGAATCCGGGAAGCATGATGACATCCATGCGCCCACGGTAAGCCGCACAGCCGACATCGCATATCCTGAAGCAGTCGAAGGGGAGTATCCCTGAAACGTCGCGGTCGTCACCACGGGCACTGAGCCCCGGCCGTGGCGGCACCTCGCCACGAGGTGCGGGAGAGACTTTCGGAGCCGTTCCAACGACCCCGAAAGGCCTCGCACATGCATCTCGATTTCCCGCTCTGGTTCGAGCTCGGCTCCTACGCGGTGCTGTTCGCGATCCTCATCGGCGACCTGATCCTGGCGTACAAGCGGCCGCACGTGCCGAGCCCGCGCGAGAGCGCCCTCTGGATCGGCTTCTACGTCACCCTCGCCCTGATCTTCGCCGTCGCGCTCTACCTCGTCGGGGGCGGCGAGCACGCCGGCCAGTTCCTCGCCGGCTGGCTCACCGAGTACTCCCTCTCGATCGACAACCTGTTCGTCTTCGTGCTGATCATGAGCCGCTTCGCGGTGCCGCCGAAGTACCAGCAGGAGGCATTGATGGTCGGCATCATCTTCGCCCTCATCTTCCGTGGCGTCTTCATCATCCTGGGCGCCGGCCTCATCGCCACCTTCGGCTGGATCTTCTACTTCTTCGGCGCCTTCCTCCTCTATACGGCGATCCGACAGGCGTTCGAGAAGGACGACGAGGACGAGGACACCGGGGATGCCGAGGGGCCGGTCGCCCGCTATCTGAAGCGCCACCTGCGCATCGGCAACGAGTTCAACGGCAACAAGCTGCACACGGTGGTCGACGGCCGACGGGTGCTGACCCCGCTCGTGCTCGTCTTCATCTCGCTCGGCACGACCGACCTGCTCTTCGCCCTCGACTCGATCCCGGCGATCTTCGGCATCACCCAGAGCCCGTTCCTCGTCTTCTCCGCGAACGTGTTCGCGCTCATGGGTCTCCGGCAGCTGTACTTCCTGCTCGGCCATCTGCTCACGAAGCTCGAGTACCTCAAGTACGGCATCGCCGTGATCCTCGCGTTCATCGGCGTCAAGCTGGTCTTCCACGCGATGCACGAGAACGAGGTCCCGTTCATCAACGGCGGACACGGAATCGAGTGGGCGCCCGAGTTCTCGACCCTGACCTCGCTCGCCGTCATCGTCGTGACCATGGCGCTCGCCACCGGCGCGAGCCTCGTGCGCCTGCGGATGACGCGCGACAGGGGGTGATAGCCTCACATCATGCTGGCTGCGCAGCTCTTCCTCCTTGAGCGCCGCCGCTTCGGCGGCGCGCGTGGCGTCGCCCGGGCGGGCCGCCTTAGCTGCCGCGACGGGGCCTAGTTTCTACGGCCTCTCCCGTCGCGGAGTCTTGTGTTGGGCTGAACCCGCAGGAACCAAGGAGCACGAAGCAATGAGCACCCCCAAAACGCTGGCTGAGAAGGTCTGGGAAGACCACCTGGTTGTCAAAGGTGACAACGGCGAGCCGGACCTGATCTACATCGACCTCCACCTCGTGCACGAGGTGACCAGCCCGCAGGCGTTCGACGGTCTGCGCCAGGCGGGCCGGCCGGTCCGCCGGCCCGATCTCACGATCGCCACCGAAGACCACAACACCCCGACCATCGGCATCGACCAGCCGATCGCCGACCTCACGAGCCGCACCCAGATCGAGACGCTCCGCAAGAACGCGGCGGAGTTCGGCATCCGTCTGCACTCCCTCGGCGATCTCGAGCAGGGCATCGTGCACGTCGTCGGCCCGCAGCTCGGCCTCACCATGCCGGGCATCACGGTCGTCTGCGGCGACAGCCATACGAGCACCCATGGCGCCTTCGGTGCGATGGCCTTCGGCATCGGCACGAGCGAGGTCGAGCATGTGCTCGCCACCCAGACCCTGCCGCTGAAGCCGTTCAAGACCATGGCGATCAACGTTGAGGGCACGCTGCGCCCGGGCGTGACCGCGAAGGACATCATCCTGGCGGTCATCGCGAAGATCGGCACGGGTGGCGGCCAGGGCTACGTCCTGGAGTACCGCGGCAGCGCCATCCGCTCCCTCTCCATGGAGGGCCGCATGACGATCTGCAACATGTCGATCGAGGCGGGCGCGCGCGCCGGCATGGTCGCTCCCGACCAGACCACCTTCGACTACCTGAAGGGCCGCCCGCACGCCCCGCACGGCGCCGATTGGGACGCCGCGGTCGCCTACTGGAAGACGCTCGCGACCGACGAGGGCGCCGTCTTCGACGCCGAGGTCGACATCGACGCCGACAGCCTCGAGCCGTTCGTCACCTGGGGCACGAACCCGGGCCAGGGCGTCTCGCTCTCGGCATCCGTGCCCGATCCTGAGACCATCGCCGACGCGAACGAGCGCGCGACCGCGCAGCGCGCGCTCGAATACATGGATCTCACCGCCGGCACGCCGATGAAGGACATCAAGGTGGATGCCGTGTTCATGGGCTCCTGCACGAACAGCCGCATCGAGGACCTGCGCGCCTTCGCCTCCATCGTGAAGGGCAAGAAGAAGGCGGAGGGCGTGCGCGTGATGGTCGTGCCGGGCTCGGCCCGCGTGCGCATCGAGGCCGAGGCCGAGGGGCTCGACAAGGTGTTCGAGGAGTTCGGGGCCGAGTGGCGCTTCGCCGGCTGCTCCATGTGCCTCGGCATGAATCCCGACCAGCTCGCCCCGGGCGAGCGCTGCGCCTCGACGAGCAACCGCAACTTCGAGGGCCGCCAGGGCAAGGGCGGCCGCACCCACCTGGTGTCGCCGGTGGTCGCCGCTGCGACCGCGATCAGGGGCACGCTCTCGAGTCCGTGGGATCTCGAGCAAGCGGGAGAGACGGATGCCGGGGCCACGGCTTCCGACGACGAGAAGGTGGGTGCCTGATCATGGAGAAGCTGACCACCGTCACGGGCGTCGCCGCGCCGCTGAAGCGCACGAACGTCGACACCGACCAGATCATCCCTGCCGTGTTCCTCAAGCGGGTCACCAAGACCGGCTTCGACGACGCGCTGTTCTATTCTTGGCGCCAGGACCCGGAGTTCGTGCTCAACCAGGAGCCGTTCCGGAACGCCGAGATCCTCGTCGCCGGCACGGACTTCGGCATCGGATCGTCGCGCGAGCACGCCGTGTGGGCGCTGCGCGACTTCGGCTTCAAGGTCGTCCTCGCACCGCGCTTCGGCGACATCTTCCGCGGCAACTCGGGCAAGCAGGGACTGCTCACCGGGGTCGTCGCCGAGGCCGACATCGAGAAGCTCTGGGCCGTCATCGACGCCGAGCCGGGGGTGCAGCTCACCGTCGACCTCGAGACACGCCAGGTGCGCGCGGGCGAGCTGACCGTGGCTTTCGACATCGACGATTACACTCGATGGCGCCTCATGGAGGGGCTCGACGACATCGGGCTGACCCTGAGAAACGAGGCCAAGATCACCGAGTTCGAAGGTCGCCGCGAAGCCTGGCTGCCCAAGACTCTCCCCGTGAAGGCCTAATCGGAGGTCACGTGAACACACTCCTCGAAGACGCTCAGGCGGCAGGCGCGAGCGTCGGCCTCACGGCCGATCGCATCACCATCAACGGCGGCAAGCCGCTCGTGGGGCGCATCGAGCTCAAGGGCGCGAAGAACCTGGTCACCAAGGCGATGGTCGCGTCGCTGCTCGGCGAGACGCCGAGCGAGCTGCGCAGCGTTCCCGAGATCAGCGACGTGCGCGTCGTCAAGGGCCTGCTCGAGGTGCACGGCGTCAAGGTCTCGAGCGTCGGCGCGGACACGCTGATGCTCGACCCCTCCAACGTCGAGAGCGCGCACTTCGAGGTCATCGACGCGTATGCCGGCTCGAGCCGCATCCCGATCCTGTTCTGCGGCCCGTTGCTGCACCGGCTCGGCGAGGCGTTCATCCCCGACCTCGGCGGCTGCCGCATCGGCGACCGTCCGATCGACTTCCACCTCGAGAGCCTGCGCCGTTTCGGCGCGGTCGTCGACAAGCAGCCCCAGGGCATCCGTCTCACGGCACCCAATGGGCTCAAGGGCGCGAAGATCGAGCTGGCCTACCCGAGCGTGGGGGCGACCGAGCAGGTACTGCTCACCGCGGTGCGCGCCGAGGGCACGACCGAGCTGCGCGGCGCCGCCGTCGAGCCCGAGATCATGGACCTCATCAACATCCTGCAGAAGATGGGCGCCATCATCTCGGTCGACACCGACCGCGTGATCCGCATCGAGGGCGTCGAGCGCCTCGAGGGCTACAAGCACACGGCGCTCTTCGACCGCAACGAGGCCGCCAGCTGGGCCGCCGCGGCGCTCGCGACCAATGGCGACATCTTCGTCGGCGGCGCGCGCCAGTCCGAGATGCTGACCTTCCTCAACGTCTTCCGCAAGGTCGGGGGCGCGTTCGAGATCCAGGACGACGGCATCCGCTTCTTCCACCCCGGTGGCAAGCTCAAGCCGGTCATCATCGAGACGGATGTCCACCCGGGCTTCATGACCGACTGGCAGCAGCCCCTCGTGGTGGCCCTCACGAAGGCCGAGGGCGTGTCCATCGTGCACGAGACGGTGTACGAGCAGCGCTTCGGCTTCACCGACGCGCTCGTCGACATGGGGGCGCAGATCCAGCTGCACCGCGAGTGCCTCGGCGGCGCCGAGTGCCGCTTCGGCCAGCGCAACTTCAACCACTCGGCTGTCATCGTCGGCCCCACCGAGTTGCACGCGGCCGACGTCGTCGTGCCCGACCTGCGCGGCGGCTTCAGCCACCTGATCGCGGCGCTGTCGGCGGACGGCGCCTCGACGGTGAGCAACGTCGGCATCATCGCCCGCGGCTACGAGAACTTCATCGAGAAGCTGCGCGCCCTGGGCGCCGACTTCGTGCTCGAGGCGTAAGGGGTGGCGCGCAAAGAGACCAGTCGGCCGACCGTCTTCTGGCCGATGGCCTGGATCTGCTTCGGCCTGCTCGGCGGAAGCGTCAAGTTCCGCGTCGCGCACCCCGAGCGGATTCCCGCGCAGGGCGCCTACGTCATCGCCCCGAACCACTACAGCGAGATCGACCCCGTGATCGTGGGCATGATGCTGTACCGCGCGGGCCGCATCCCCAGCTTCCTCGCGAAGGCGAGCCTGTTCAAGGTGCCGATCGTCGGGTGGTTCCTGCGCCGCAGCGGCCAGGTGCCCGTGGAGCGCACGGCGGTCGCCGCGGCACACGCGCCGTCGCCGTTCGCCGGCGCCCGCTCGCTCGTCGAGAAGCAGCGCATCGTGGTCGTCTACCCAGAGGGCACGCTCACCCGCGAGCCCGACATGTGGCCCATGCGCGGCAAGACGGGCGCGGCGCGGATCGCGCTCGAGCAGGGCATCCCCGTCATCCCGGTCGCGCACTGGGGCACGCAGGCGCTCATGGCGCGCTACGGCAAGAAGGTGAACCTGTTCCGCAGGCATCCGATCGACTTCGCCATCGGCGAGCCCGTGGACCTCTCCGAGTTCGAGGGCAAGCCGATCGACCAGCACCTGCTCGCCGCCGCCACCGAGAAGATCATGGCGGCGATCACGCAGCAGCTCGAGACGCTGCGCGGCGAGAAAGCCCCGGCGGGCCGCTGGGACCCGGCGCGGCAGGGGCAGGCCGAGACCGGCCGCTATCACGAGCGGGGGTGACGGATGCCGCCGAAGAAGCCCGCACGGCGCGTGACCGTCGTCGGCGCCGGCAGTTGGGGGACCGCGTTCGCCAAGGTGCTCGCCGACGGCGGCTCCGAGGTGACGATGTGGGCGAGGCGCCCCGAGATCGCCCGCGAGATCCGCGAGACGCATCGCAACACGCAATACTTGCGCGGCGTCAACCTGCCCCGCGCGATCATGGCGACGAGCAGCCTGCACGATGCCCTGCGCGGCGCAGAACAGCTCTACCTCGCCGTGCCCAGCCAGACGCTGCGCGAGAACCTGCGGGCGCTGAAGCCGATGCTGCCGGGGGAGATCCCGGTCGTCAGCCTCATGAAGGGCATCGAGAAGTCGAGCAATCGGCGCATGAGCGAGGTCATCGCCGAGGTGCTCGAGCTCGACGAAGAACGCATCGCCGTGGCATCCGGCCCCAATCTCGCCCTCGAGATCGCCAAGGAGCAGCCCACCGCCGCGGTCGTGAGCTCGGTCAGCCTCGAGACGGCCCAGGCCGTTGCGATCGCGGCGACGAACCGCTACTTCCGCAGCTTCGTGAACACCGACGTCGTCGGCACCGAGTTCGGCGGCGTGCTCAAGAACCTCATCGCGGTCGCGATCGGCATCGTCGACGGCGTCGGCTACGGCGAGAACACGAAGGCCTCGATCATCACGCGCGGGCTCGTCGAGATGACCGACTTCGCCGTCGCGCACGGCGGCCACCCCGACACGCTGTCGGGTCTCGCCGGACTCGGCGACCTGATCGCGACCTGCCAGTCGCCGCTGTCGCGCAACAACACCGCCGGGCGCCTGCTCGGCCAGGGCTATGCGCTGCACGAGGTCGTGCGGCAGATGAACCAGACGGCCGAGGGGCTCGCGTCGGTCGCGCCGATCCTCGCCCTCGCCCGTGCCCGCGGCGTCGAGATGCCCATCGTCGAGCAGGTGCACCAGGTGCTGGCCGGTACCCTCAAACCGCAGGACATCGCGCCCCACCTCACCACCGACGACACGCCCACGGGCGAAAGGACCACAGATGACGGACAAGCTCGCACTGGCTCTGCTCTTCGGCGGGCGCTCAAGCGAGCATTCGGTCTCGGTGGCGACGGCGGGCGGGGTGCTGGGGGCGCTTGACCCCGAGAAGTACGAGATCATCCCGGTCGGCATCACGCGCGACGGCGGCTACGTGCTCGGCTCGACCGACCCGGCCGACTATTTCATGGGCGAGGGGCGGATGCCCGAGGTGCGCGACGACGGCAGCCGCGTGGAGTGGCCTCGTGACGCGGTCTCGCACGAGTTGACGATCACCTCGGCCTCCGGAGAGGTGCGCGGCGTGCACGTCGACGCCGTCTTCCCGATCCTGCACGGTCTCTGGGGCGAGGACGGCACCGTGCAGGGCATGCTCGAGCTCGTCGACCTGCCCGTGGTGGGCTCCGGCGTGCTCGCGAGCGCGCTCGGCATGGACAAGCACTTCATGAAGACGGTGTTCGTGCAGTCGGGGCTTCCCGTCGCGCCGTGGGCGACGATCTCGCGCCGGCAGTGGGCCGACGACCCGGCATCCGTTCATGCCGCCGCGTCGGCCCTGGGCTACCCGGTGTTCGTGAAGCCGGCGCGTGCGGGTTCCAGCGTGGGCGTGGGCAAGGCGACGGATGCCGCAGGCCTCGCCCTCGTCGTCGAGGCCGCCCTCGCCGAAGACACCCGGGCCCTCGTCGAGCCGGCCGTCGTCGGCCGTGAGATCGAGATCGCCGTGCTCGGCAGTGCGGGCGGGGCGAAGCCGCGAGCCTCGGTCGCGGGCGAGATCGTGCTGACCGGGCGCGAGTTCTACGACTTCGAGGGGAAGTACCTCGGCGGCGACGGCGTCGAGCTGGTGACCCCGGCCGCGCTGTCGGGGGAGCAGCTCGCCGAGATGCAGGAGCTCGCGATCCGCGCCTTCGAGGCGATCGGCGCAGCGGCGCTGTCGCGCGTCGACTTCTTCCTCACCGAGTCCGGCTGGGTGATCAACGAGATCAACACCATGCCGGGCTTCACGCCGATCTCGATGTACCCGAAGTGCTGGGAGGCCTCTGGCCTGCCCTACCCGGCGCTCATCGACGAGCTCGTCGCGCTGGCCCTCGACGCGCGGGGGTAGCGGGCCGCGCTTTTGCGCCCGTTCGGCGCAATCGTGCCCGCTGCATCGGGTGCAGACGCGCCGTTCGGACGCAGCGCCTTCGGTCGGCTACTGCGTGTCGTCGGCGGCGACGCACTTGTGCGCCTTGGACTGCGGGATGCTGGCGACCGCCTGCGCGAGGTCGGGCAGCACATTCGCGTCGCTCACGCCGCCCGTGCCGTGCTGGATCGTCACCTCGACGGCCGGCGTGCGGCCGTAGGTGACGTAGGTCAGCACCTTGTCGTCGGGGTCGTTGGTGAGAACCCAGTCGACCGAGTCCTGCCCGCTCGCCACGGTGATGCAGGGCTTGGTGGTCGGGCCGAGTGGCGCGACGCCGCACCGCAGCTGCACTTTCACGGGGTTCCCCCACGCGCCGGTCGCCTGCGCGTCGGTGTAGTCCTCCTTCTGCCCGGCGACCGAGTCGGGCAGCACGACCGTGACCGAGGCGCACTTCGGGTCGTTCGCGTGCGGCGCGGCATCCATCGCGACGGTCGGCGTGCAGCCGGCGAGCAGGGAGGCGAAGGCGGCTGCGGCGAGGGCTGCGGCGGCGACACGAAGGCGGGACATCTCGTTCGCAACGCTAGCGTGGACCCTATGGCGGAAGCTGAGCGGTCCACCCTGGCCGAGGTGGGCGAGATCGCGGTGCTCTCCCGCATCTTCCCGAGATTGCCCGAATCGGATGCCGCACTGCTCGGCCCCGGCGACGACGCGGCCGTCATGGCTGCGCCCGACGGGCGCTATGTCGTGACGACCGACCTGCTCGTCCACGGCCCGGACTTCCGGTGGGAGTTCTCGACACCCGAGGATCTGGGGTGGAAAGCCGCGGCCACCAATCTCTCCGATGTCGCGGCGATGGGAGCCCGGCCGACCGCGCTCGTCGTCGCACTCGCAGCACCCGCGACCACGCCGGTGGCCGTGCTCGAGTCGCTCGCCGACGGGCTGCGGCTCGCGTGCGACGAGCTCGCGCCCGGCTGCGGGGTCGTCGGCGGCGATCTGTCGACCTCCGACGTGTTCACGATCGCCGTGACCGCCTTCGGCGACCTCGAGGGCCGCCCTCCCGTGCGGCGCTCGGGGGCGCGGCCCGGCGACGTGGTCGCGGTCGCCGGCGAGCTCGGCCCCGCGGCGCGTGGGCTGCGGCTGCTCTTCGAGCACGGCCGCGACGAGGCTCTGCGACGCGACGCGCACGCCGTGGGGCGCCAGCTGCGGCCCGCGCCGCCGATCGCACTCGGCACCGCGGCCGCCGACGCCGGCGCGACGGCCATGCTCGACCTCAGCGACGGGCTGTTGCTCGACGCGCGGCGCCTGGCCCAGGCATCCGCCGTCGACTTAGAACTCGACGCGCTCGGCGACGACGAGCTGCGTGGGGGAGAGGACCACTCGCTGCTCGCGACCTTCCCGCCGGACGCCGCGCTGCCCGCCGGGTTCCGCGCGATCGGTCGCGCCGTGGCCGGGTCAGGCCGCGTGCTGGTCGCCGGGCGCGAATTCGCCGGCCTCGGCGGCTGGGACCCGTACGAGGACTGGGACGGCCGGCTCTCGTAGCCGGTATCCGGCGGTCGAGTAGCGTCTGGCGCTTAGCTGTGATGTCCGGGGAGGTTGTCCCGCCGTGCGGCGGTGAGTCGATGTGACAGGGGAAGGCCTCCGGTTGTGGAGTGGAGCTGTCTAGTTCACCGCTTCACCTACCGGAGGCCTTCGTGTCCCACGCT
>NZ_BAABBW010000004.1:0-556820 GCF_039538185.1 Gryllotalpicola koreensis | reverse complement strand
CGCAGCAGCCCGGCGGCGCGGATCTGCTCGGACAAGTCAGCGAAATCCGTGCTCCGCCGGGCCGAATGCTCCTCGCCCGAGACCGGGCGGGTCGTGCGCTGGATGGTGCCGGGCCCGGTCGATGCGAAAGAGTCGTTGTTGCCGGTCGTGATGCCTGCGGTGGCCATGGCGGCCTCCCCTGTTTGCGGCCATTGACCTGATGCCTTGACCCGCTCCGCACGCTACGGCCTGAGGGATGGAGCGGGCTCGGAGCCAGGAGAACTGCCAGGAAGCGGCGCGACCTGTCACGGGCTTTGCGGCTGACCGTGCGGGATCAATCCCGAGGTGCGACGAATCTGACGGCGGCGGCTGCAGTCGTGACGTACTGCTGTCGATTGCTCTCCTGCTCCGCCTGCCGCGCGGCGTCCGCGGCGGCTTCGACATCCCGGGTCGCGGCCTCGCTGCTGATGCCGATGAACGCCGAGCTGATGACATCGGCAAGCCCGGCCCGAAGCTCTTCGAGGCTCGTGCCGTGGATCTCGAGCCGGCGATCGCGGATCGTCAGGACGGCCTCGGGGTATCCCGCAGCGCTCATCTGCTGACGCAGCGACGTCCCGGTGATCATCTCGATCTCCCGCGGAGTGGGCGCCCGGGTGAACTCGACGGCCACGGTGTAGCGCGGAGAAGCCGAGTCGGTTCCGAGCGCGGAAGGCAGTAGGCCGGTCGCGATCCGCGCGAGGCCGAGCTGGGGCTGTTCGTCCGAGGGAGCGGAGGCCGAGAGCGGGATCTCCGCGATCAGTGCGTTGATTGCCGCCAGGCGGCGCTCTTCCGACTGCTCGTGGTCTGCGAGATCGCCGGCGGCCGAATGAGCCTGCGTGGCGTCTTCGGCGCTGAGGTGGGCGAGGAGCCCCGCGATGGTAGCTGCCAGACCGCTCGCGAGCTGTTCCAGGCTGGTGTTTGCGATCTCCAGTCTGCGGTCGCTGACCTTGAGGCTGACCTCCGGGAACTGTGCCCCGTCAAGCCAGGAGCGCGCTGCTGCTCCGTTGATTCCCGTGATCTCCCCGGCTGAAGGCCGGCGGTTGAACACGGCTGAGACGGTATAGCGCTCGGGCCCATCGCTCGTATGGACGGTGGGGGGAAGGAGGCTGGTGAGAATGTGGCTGAGGCCCAATGCCTCCGGGGCGGCTGGCTGCGACGATGTCGGCGGCCGGGTTGTCTGCATCATCTTCGGAAGCTACGCGCACAACATGTGCTCGCTCACAGGCCATGAGCTCGGTCTAGAGGGTGCCCTCGTCGATGAGGAGCAGGTCGAGGCCGCGATCGTGGATCGAGTCCCGCGCGTTGGTGCGCGAGAGCGGGTCGTTGCTGTTCGCGAGTTCCTGCAGGATGTCCAGCGCTTCTCCGAGCGCCTCGTCACGGATGCTGGCAGGGTGCAACATTCGCTGCGGATGCAGGTCCACGTCTCGCAAGGCCCGCTTGAGCCTGGCCTCATCCGGATCCGGCGCAGAACCTTCCGAGCGCGCCTCGTCATTCATCGTTTGACCATAGCCTCTCGAGCCTCCCTCAGCGTCGGCAATTCTTGCTCCTGCCGCTGCTCCAGCCGTGCCGTAGAGTCACACGATGACAACCCGCTTCCGCAGTACCTCCTTTGTGACCGTCTCGGCGGGTTCTCTTGCCGGTTTCGGCAAAGCGATCAACCGTTTCGGCCCGCGCGAACATGCCGGTCTCACGTTCGGATACACCTCCGTCATCCGGCAGACCACCGGCCCCGAGCGCGGCAAAAACAAGGTCCTCATCGATGCGCTCGGCGAGAGCGGCGATGAGGAACAGGCTCATACGGCTGCCCTGGACACAGTCGTTCGCGCGTTGAAGCATGTCGGAGCCGATCTGGACCAGGCCGTCGTGCACACCGTCAGCGTCTCGTCGCGGTCGTCAGCGGAGCCGAGCGAGAGAGATGTCGATGGCCGTCTCGTAGTCGACGGGCTCTGAGCGAACGTCGGCCTCATGAGGTCCGGTGACGACATAGCGTCCGTTGGGCTGCGGATGGACGACCGCTGACCGACCATCTTCGATGACGAGGTAAAGCCCGTCCTCCGTGCGCGCGACCGTCACGGTCCGCCCTGCGATGTCGAATTCGCGAGAGTGCCCAAATGGGACGGCGATCTGCGAGCGGATGGCGGTGGTCTTCATCGGGCGTCTCCGTTCGTCGAGCACCCCGCCCGCAATGTGGACGGACGAGATGCCCCCATGAACCGCCCGCGGTCATTCGCTGGACGACAACACCCTGGCAGCCGCCGCTGTGGGAGAGCGGCTCTCCATCTCGACGTGCGCTCGGGGTGACAGGCGTGACGCTACGCCGGGCGGCTGTGGGGGCTCACATGAAACAGGAGTAGGACTCGAGAGCCGCAGTGCGGCCGGCTCTCAGCTGATGAGCTGCAGGGCTCCGGGCCTGATGGTGATGCTCGCGGAGGTGATCGCGCCGAAGCTGTCACCATCGAGCTCGACCTCTTGAGGGGTGTTGAACGCGACATCGATCCGGCGCGCGCGGCCGTAACGCAATGCGAACGGCTGCCGGACGAGTTGGCGAAGCAGTCTGCCCGTCGTGGTGCGGTGCAGGAAGCGGGACAGCGCGAGACGGATGCCGATCTGCAGCCACGCGCCTTTTCGACGGGGCCGAAGGATGACGGTATCCAGGATGCCGTCGTCCGGGCGGGCATCCGGGATGAGCAGGATGCCGCCAGTGAGGGTGCCGCAGTTGCCGACGATGACGGTGTGCGCGCGGGTGGAATGGCGCCGCCCGCCATCGAGGCGGTAGTGGATGGCGAAATCCGCGTTGGCGATCACGGACCGTCCGATCGGATCGGCATAGGCGAGCCAGCCCAGATGCTTCTTCAGCCGGGGATTGGTTCCAGCTGCCATGCGCGCGTCCAAACCGATACCCGCCATCACCAGGAACGCGTGGGACGTGACGGTACCGTTCGCGTGCTGCAAAGTGGCATGCCCGACATCGATCCCGTGTACACCGCCGCCGAGCGCGGACTTCACCGCGGCAGGCAGGTCGTCCACCGGCAGGCCGAGCGCCCGTGCCAGTAGGTTGCCGGTCCCTGCGGCCGCGACCGCGAGCGGAACGCCACTGCCTGCCAGCTGCTCGGCAACCGTGCGGACCGTGCCGTCACCCCCGACGACGAGAACAAAAGAGGGACGAGTCGCCTCGGCGTCGGCCGCCGCCTGCCTTCCCTCGTCGCCCGAGGCAGTCTCGAACCATGACGCAGCCTCGAACCCGGCGGCGGATTCCGCCTCTCCGAGAAGCTGACGCAACCGCTCGACATCGACCTTCGTCGGGTTGTAGACCACCGCCACCCGCGGCGCTCTCGCTGGCATTGAAGAAGGCGCGGACGTCACCTGCGAAGGCTACGTCACGATCACAGCCAGGGTCCGCCGGTCGCAGGGAAAGCCGAGGGGTCGCGACCGCGCGTCACCTCCTCGAGGGCACGTCGGGCGTCGGCTCTCATCTGCGTGCCGTACACTGAGAAGGCATCGGCAGTACGACGCTCCGTCGTTGCCGAATTCATTGACGCGACCCGCACGTGAGGCATCCTGCCGCCTGCACCGCTGTCATCCAATACCGGCGCATCAATCGCCGCCGATCTTCCCGCGATAGCGAACCGATGCAGGTTCAGTCGCGGCTACGAAACGACCGCCCCATCCCTTCCCTGCTCTCCGCATCCTCTTCCGCCCGCCTCTCCACCGCCACGCTCGAATGGCGCCAAGCCGACGACGACGTCCACGTGGCCACCCTCGGCCAGGAGTTCGCCGGCTACGCCGCAGCGGTCCTCGACGGCTTCGAACTGCGCAACGCGCACGCAGTGCACATCGGAGTGTTTCCAACCCTGGCTGCCGCGCAGGCGGCCCTACACCCACAGGCGCCGACCCCACGGCACCTCCCCAGCCGTTCGCGACATCGTCACCGCCGCGACATCCCGGATCGCACCCACGGTCCGAAAACACGAAAGAAAGACGACGACATGGCCACCGGCACCGTCAAATGGTTCAACTCCGACAAGGGCTACGGCTTCATCGCCCCCGACGACGGCACCGCCGACGTCTTCGCACACTTCTCCGCTATCACCAGCAGCGGATACCGCAACCTCGAGGAAGGCCAGAAGGTCGAATTCGACACCGAACCCGGACAGAAGGGCCCGCAGGCGGCGAACATCCGCCCGCTCTAAGGCTCCGTCGCGGGTGGCGCCTGCGGGCTTGCAGGGCGAGGCGGCGGTCCTGGTTTGGGCGCTGGCTTCGGTGTATCCATCGTGCCTCCTGTCAGAAGGAATCCCGCTCGCTCCAGGAGTGAGCGGGATTCCCACCATGAACCGCCCCGTCATTGTGGGCGTCAACGCGTAAACCGGCCGCCACCGCGCGAGCTGAACCCGCTGGCGTGACGTCTACGCGGACTGCCGACTCTACGGAGAGCGGATGTGTGCCCTCACATCAAAGGGGCGTAGGATTTGGCGAGGACACATGTTCGGCGGGCGCCTGCGAATCCCGTGACCGCCTCTCGACAGAGAGCAGCCCGGCTCAGGCAGATACTTCGATGCGAGAGCCGGGCTCAGTGATGCCGATCAGCGCTTCTTAGCGCCCCCCAGCACGTCGGCGTTCTCGGCGCGAAGAACGCGCGCCTTCTTGTCGGCCTTATCGAGCCGCTTCTCCTTCAGCGTCTTCGACGCAGGAGTCTTGCTGCTGCTTTTTCGAGCGGACTTGTCGCCCATCGGTCTGGCCTCCATTGAGAGCCACGGTGACCCTGTGCTGCGAGTGTACGCGCGAACATTGCGGAGCCCATCGGGACCATCGAGGTCGTCATTGGCACCTCCATGCACGTCGTCGAGATGATGGGTGGAACAAGGGACTGCCGACGGTTGCTCTGGTTCTCCGCAGCCGCTTGAGGATCATGGGCGCCTCCCGCTGGTAGCTCCCTCCGCACGGACGCTGATTTGCTCAGTGCGGAGATCTGCTCTCAGAACCCTGCGTGGAGTGAAGCGTCAGCGTTCCCCTCGACCTCACGATCATGCGGCAGAAGGTCACCCCCTGAAAACGTGGGTGAGATCCAGGTCGTGAGTCGGCGCGAGAAATGGTCCGCGATCGTCATGAGGCCAACGTCGCGCCGAACGCGCGCCTCGGATAGATCATCTGATCAGGGCAAATATTGGTGGCTCCGACGGGCGTCGATCCCGTGACCTCACGATTTTCAGTGAGTTCGGGGCCGATTTCGCACTGTATCTCTATGCGCGACAAGCCTCTGATCAGGACTTTTTCCGTTTGGTCTCAGTTGCTCGCAGTTCGTCCTCGCCGAATTAATGGCACGTTAATGGCACAAGATCTTGCCGGGCTTGTGTTGGCGTCGAGCGAGCCGCTGAAGTCCGACTGTACTAACTGTTAGCGCCGCCGTTCTATTTCTCGTTTATCTCATCTAAAGTAGAAGTTCACGGCGAGGGGCGGGAGGCTCCGATGGGCGAGTACATCGAACGCCTCTGGCATCCGGAGGACGCGGCGGGCCTGAGTCGCAAGGATCGGGCTCCGGGTCGCTACCTGGCGTACATGCCGGACGAGCTCGGCGACCGGCTACCCGTCTTGGGGCCTGCCGCGCAAGCAGCCGCGGAGGATGCGCTGGCCGTGCTGGCGAGAGCGGATGAGCGGATCGGCTCGCGTGGCCGGTATCTGAACCATCTGCTGATCCGGTCGGAGTCGATCTCGTCGTCGTGGATCGAGGGCAACCGGGTTACGCCTAAGCGTCTGGCAATCGCGGAACTGCTGCACCATGGCCCCCGGCAGGCCCTGGATGTCGTGGCGAACGTGCGCGCCACCGAAGAAGCGATCGCCGGCTTGGCCGATCGGGATCGCGCGATCACGGCCTCGGACATTATTGATCTCCAGCACGTCATCGAACCCCGCCTGGAACACGGATTACGGCAGGAGCAGAACTGGGTCGGCGGCCCCGGATGGTCCCCATTGCGGGCCGCCTTCGTGCCGCCGCCGGAGTCCGAGGTGCCTCGCCTGGTGGAGGATCTGGTCCGCTTCGCAACCGCGACTGAGGGGAACCCGGTCGTGCGGGCGGCGATCGTGCACGCGCAGTTCGAGACAATCCACCCCTTCATCGACGGCAACGGGCGTACCGGCCGGGCGTTGATCCACACGGTGCTGCGGCGGGCGGACGCTTTGCGGAACACGCTCATCCCGATCAGCACCGTGTTCGCCGGCGACACCGACTCTTACCTCGCAGGTCTCACCGGCTATCGGGCGGACCCACCGAAGCTGGACGAGTGGGTGGCCGGCTTCGCGCAGGCCGCCGAACGCGCCGCCGGCAACGCGGTCCGCCTCGCTCAGGACATCGCCGCCCTCGACGAGCAGGTGCGCCAGGAGCTGATTGCCTTCCGCCGCGAGCGGGGCCTGAGTCCCGCGGTACCGCGCCGCGACGCGGCGGTCCTGCGCATTCTCGACACCCTCGCCTCCGATCCCGTGCTGACGGCCGAATCGGTCAGCGCCCGCCTGAGCGTCTCGCCCGCGGCCGCGCATCGGGCGCTGACGGAGCTGGCCGAGGCGGGCATCCTAGGGCGGGCGAAGGAGGGCGGCCGGCTGATCTGCTGGACCGCCGACCGCCACCTCGCCTTGGTTGCCTTGACCGAGCGCAGCAACCGCGTCGGCGGCGAGGACACCCGTAACCGCAAGCCTCGACTTGGGCCGCCCCTGCCCTTCCTGTCGGCCGGGCCGGATCGCCCCGCGGGGCGAGACGTGCCGCGCCTGTAGCTCTCAGCGCTCGAGCCCGCGGTCCGGTGCGCCGGGACTCTGCCTCGGCGGCTCCAGCGCGGCCGCGGCGCGGGCCTGTCGCTCGGCACGAGCCTGCTTGGCAGCTTCTCGGAGGGCCTGTTCCTGCTCGGTGCGAGCCTGGATGAACTCGACTGCCTCGTCCATCGGTAGGGCCTCGATGCGGGCAAGATCGGTTCGAGCAGCCTCGGACTGCTGACGCAACCGCAGCACCGTCGCCTCGACGGCGCTCGGGGCGCGGTCTCCGAGGAGTTGACGCCGGAGTGCCGCACGCTCGCGCACCTGCCGAGTCGCAAGGTCCTGCCGAGCGGCTCGGGCTTCGGCGAGCTGTTCGCGAGCGTCGACCACCGTGGGGTCGGTTTCGGCCGCCTGGTGCGCGACGTTCTGCGCCCAGACCGGAACTCCGTGCCGCGTCTGCGGGAGTTCACCCCAGCGCTGTCGTACGGACTGCTCCACGTTCTGCGCTTCCTCACTCGCCCGAGCGAGAGCGCGTGCAGCAGACCGCCCCCGGAGCCCGCGGGAATTGCGCCGGGTCTCGGATGCCGCCCACATCAGCTCCCGCGCAGCCAGGAACGCTGCCCCGTCATCCGCTGCCTCGCGGATCAGCGGCGCGACGATCTCTGCTCGAATCTTCTCGGCCTGGGCTTCCGCTGCCGCGACGATTGATTGCCGCGACTCCGCCTCGGCATGCTGCTCCTGGCCCAAACGGCTCAGCTCAGACAGCGCGCACTCCAATGCCAGCGCATGCTGCTCGGCCTGCTCGATGAACTGCGTCAGCCGGGCACGCTCGACGTTCACGAACCGCACCGGGCCGCTGCCAGTGAGCCCGGCCACCGCTGCGGCGGCCTGCTGTGTGGCCTTCTCCAGACCACGGTCGGCACGGTCCCGGGTCAACGCATTGGTGAACTGCTCGCGGGCATCGTCGGCGTCGGCCGCGACGAAGTGGAGGGCGTTGGCCTCCTTGCCGCGGGTCAAACCGACATACACACCGGCGGCGTCCACCGCCTCGGACAGGACCGTGTGCGAGCATGGTGCGGTGACGCCCTGGACTCCATAGCCGGTGGCGGCGTAGGCGAGGTGGGTGTGCTCGGCCACGTACTCGGCTGGCAGCCGCACCGTGTTGTGGTGCTTACGACCGTCGATGGGTGCGACCCAGAGGGCGCCGTCCTCGCCGACGTGCTGCACGGTGAAGGTCTGCCGATTGGTCACACCGAACTCGGCGTCGTTACGGCGAGTCTGAATGAGGTCCCCGGCCCCGATCGGCAACCCGTCGCTACCGAACGTCGTCCGGGCGTCATCGACGACACCGTCGAGGACGAACTGGGCGCGGATGCGCTCGTTGAGCTCCCGCGTTTCGTCGTTCGTCGCGGCCGTGACCGCGGCTCCATCCCGGTACTGCCCTGCGACCGCGTCCCGCAGGGCTTCCTCGTCGTCGTGGAGTCGGATCAGCCCAAGAGTCTGGAGGCGATCGAAGATCAGGGCCGGGTTGCGCGCCTCGCGCAGCTCGAGGCTGAGGGCCGCGTACTCGGGATCGGTGAAGCGGTGCACCCCGGTCATCTCCACCCGACCAGGGGTGAGGCTTGCGGCGATGTCGAGGACCCCGCCTCGGCCGACCGCGGCAAGCTGGGCACGGTCCCCGACCAGCGCAAGCGTCGCCCCGGATTCCTCGACTACGGTCAGAAGGGCGAGGGCGGTGTCCTGGTCGAGCATGCCCGCCTCATCCACCACGATCCGCTCACCACGGGTGAGGCGTGCCTCCCGGGACGGACCGTCGTAGGTCGTCCCAGTCTCGGGGTCGGCCTCGCCGGGCACGAGCCGGGCCCACACGCCATCCGCATTCCAGCGGTATCCGTGGGCATGCACGAGCGCGGCGACAGAGCCGGTCGGCACGCCCAACTCTTGTGCGGCGACGTCGGCGGCCTTCTTCGTCGGCGTCACCACCCGCACCGGCCGGCCCTCGCGCTCGGCCGTCCGGATCGCCATGCCGAGCATGGTCGTCTTGCCCGCACCAGCCGCACCCTCGACCACCACGAGGGCTGAGGTCGACGCGACCGCGGCGGCCGCCTCCGCCTGCTCATCGTCCAGACCGGGACCCCGCTCCGCCGGTGTTGCCGTACCGGTTGAAGCATCCGCGAGGTGTTGGAGGCGGTCGCGCAGCTCGGTCTCGACCGCGGCGACGTGCAGCGAGGTCAGATGCGCCACATGCTCCGGTGCCGGTGTGCCTGGCGGCAGCACCGAGAGACAGTCATCGGCCGCGAGCTTCGTGGTGATGCGCACGAACTCCCGCAACTCCGCAGGTGTTGCGCGCACACCGGCCTCGGTCGCAAGGCAGGTGACCTTCTCGTGAATGTCGTGCAGTGTCCACGTCGACGCGCCCGCTGCGCAACGGTCCAATGCGCGGGAGGCGAGCTGCTGCACCGACAGGTCCTCCAGCGAGCCCAGCGCGTGCACGGCCACGCGGGCGAGGTTCGGGGTGTAGCCGGCGTCCTCCAGCTCCCGCAACCACCCGGCCTCGCTGCCAAGCTGCGACGGCTTCTTGCTCGGTCGCTCGTGGTCCCACGCCTTTGCCTGCAACCGGGCGCGCACCACCGGCCCCGGCTCCTCACCTGGATGGGCCTGCTCCCATTGCGTCTCGAACATGGCGAGGTTGCGGGCCACCTGCGCGGCGCGCTTCGACATGACCGGGTTGAACGGTTGCAACTCCGCAACCTCCCCGGTCACCGGATCGAGGGTGAGACCGTGCGCGTCCAGCACCGCGGCGAGCTGCGGGTGCGCGGCCAGGGCCGCGGTGCCGAGCGTACGGATCGCGCCCTGTTGCTTGAACAGCGCCGCCGTGTCCAGACCCCGCCATGCGCCGGCCGCCCAGACCCGGGTGCCGACCTGGAAGTGAATATGCCGGTGCGGGTCCCCGGCGCGTGAGGTCTTGTGCGAGACGGCCACGGTCTCCAACTGCTCGACAGGCACGACCTCTTGTTTCCCGCGCGGCCCGACCCGCGTCACCGAGTGCTGGCCGAGCCAGGAACGAATCACTGCCACCGTGTCGCGCTGCGCCGCGTCCAATGCCTCAGAGACCTCTGGGTGCAGCGCGGCAGCGATTGACAGCGACTTCGGCACGTTCACGACCATCTCCGCGAACCGGGGGCTCCCTCGACGACCTTTACCTGGCAGACGTGGGGTCCCCATCGACTCGCCGGTCAGCGGGTTCACCCAATCCACCCACTGCGCGTACTCGTCCGGGGTCAATCCGACTTCGCCGACCACCCGGCCTTCTCCGTCGACAGCGGAGAACTCCGCGAGCGCGGTCCCACCCTCCAAGTAGTAGTCGTCGGCCTGCGAGCGGTCTGACTCGAGGTAACGGCGCGCGTCCGTGCCGGAGCCCCGGAACAGAATCACGCCGCCATGCATCAGCCCACCCCAGTAAGTCATGTATCTGCAACTATCGAAGGTAGCATACGTCCATTCCTGCAGGGAGTTTGCTGTCTCTTGGTGGTGATGGCGGAGAGTGATGGGGGTCTTGTAGGGAGGGGCTCTTGTAGTTGATTAGAGCGTTCTTGGGAGGGGATTGTTCGTAGTCTCTGGGGAAGGGTCTTCGAGCATCGTCATAAGGGATCAGTAGCCTGAGAGCGTGACCCTGATCGGCTACCAGTGCATCGCGGACTGGATGGGCGACCCGGTGCTGACGCTCGCCGACCTGTGGCCGGAGCATCCTCGTGCCATGATCGTCGGCCTCAACCCGGCGCCGGTCAGCGTCGCCGCGGGGCACTACTACCAGGGCCAGACCGGGCAACGACAGCTCAGCCGCCTCGTCGAGGCCGGGGTGTTCGCCCGTCCCGTCGGGCACGCCTTCGAGGAGTCCGCGCTTGCAGCCGGTATCGGCTTCACCGACATCGTCAAGCGACCGACAAAGGGTGAAGGCGGGGTCAGTGCGATCGAGATCGAGCAGGGTCGTCGGGCGCTTCGCGACAAGCTCGCGGCTTGCGAGGTCCCGCTTGTCATCTGCGTGTTCCGCCATCCGGTGAGGGCGCTACTCGGCGCTGAAGGCGCGCCGGGCGTGCAGCGTCACCGGACCGACTGGGGTGCGGCCGTGTTCCGGATGCCCGGTCCGTTCGACGCCCGGGATCGGGTGGCATCGGTGATGGCGCAGCTCCCGCCGCTGCTCGGATAGCATCAACGCTCCTGCCGCTCCCTGCCCTCAGCCGGACTGCGCCGGGCGGCGCAACATCCTCGGGCCGATCCGCGATCCACGACCCCGCTTGCGCCGACGGGGGCGGTCCGGCACGCTCTCGCCGCGGGCGGCGTCATCGATGTCGGCGGCGCGTGCGACCATGGGGCATGAGGACACGACCGCGTGAGGGGCTCCAGAAACAGCCCCGGTTCGTCCTTCGTCGAGGGGTAGCGGGCCGGGGCGCTGAGCACCCTCGGAGGCCCGCTGTGTCTCATACCGACGCCCATGTTCCGCTTCGCGTTCGTGTCGCCCGTGGCGATATCGGTTGCACGGAAGTCCACGATCACACCGATGGCGTGTGCGATCTGCCTGACCCTTTCACCGATGAGGCATGGTCTCACCGCCGCGGTCATTGCCACTGGGAGTGGCGCTACGACGGTCACGCCGTCTGCTCCTGCTGGATGCGCCACGGCGGGTACGAACTGCGCGCCGAGCGTCGCCGCAACCGCCGGCGCGCACGCCGCGAGCTCCACCCTGAGCGCGACCGTTGGAACGAGTGACCATCGACGGCTCTGCCACAGTACCGGGCGCGCCCGCGGCGAATGTCCGTGCTGCCCGGCAGGATAGAAGGCATGAGCGGGACGACGGAGCCGAGAGCCTGGCTGGTGCGCGGGTCGAAGAACTGGGCCTACGACCAGTGGATGCTCGACAACGGCTACACCGCGGTCGACTTCTCGGAGGTCGGCGACCTAAGCCCCGCGACGGACCTCCCGGCGATGCGCGCGCTCCTGACCCCGGCCATGCCTGGCAAGTCGGAGAAGGCGATCGGCAACTACGCCGCGCAGCTCAACGCCTTCGCGAACCGGATCGCAATCGGTGACATCGTCGTGTTGCCGCTCAAACAGCAGAGCCGCCTGGCCTTCGGCATCGTGACCGGCGACTACGAGTACCTCCTGGGCGCAAACATCCTCAACCACGTCCGTGAGGTCGACTGGAAGCGCCCCGATGTCGCTCGCGCAGCGATCAACCAGGATCTGCTGTACTCGCTCGGCGCGTTCAGCACCGTCGTCCAGATCAGCCGGAACGACGCCGCCTATCGGCTCGGCAAGGTGCTGACTGGTGCTGAGACCGATCCGGGCGCGCGTGCCGGAGTCCCGCTGACGGTGCCGAAGGCGAGCGAGGACGTCGTCGACACGGACGATGCGATCGCCAACGATGGGCAGGACATCGAGCAGTTCTCCCGCGACCGGATTCGCAGCCGTATCCGGGAACAGTTTGACGGCTACGGATTCCAGGGGCTCGTCGCCGCCCTGCTCGAAGCCGAGGGGATGACCTGCAAGGTGCCGCCGAAGGGCAAAGACGGTGGCATCGACATCATCGCCGGCTCGGGCGTGCTCGGAATCTCGGCGCCGACGATCATCGTGCAGGTGAAGGCGCAGGCCGGAGCGATCGGCTCGCAGGTGCTCGATCAGCTCGGCGGCGTCGTCAGTCAGCACAACGCCGACCACGGCCTGCTCGTCACCCTCAGCGACCTGACGAAGGACGCCCGAGAGAAAGTCGCCGCCCAGCAACTCAAGGTCGCCGTGTGGGATACCGAGGAAGTGCTCCGCCGCCTGCTCAAGCACTACGAAGTTCTGCCGGATGACATCAGGGCGAAGATCCCGCTCAAGCGGGTCTGGCTCATCGACGAAGCCGAGGGCTGAGCGATGGCGAACGAGAATCTCAACTCTGCCCGATGGTCGAGTTATGACGAGTTCTACACCCAATGGGCAGACATCGAGCGGGAGATGAACGCCTACCTGGAGTATGACCCGGACGTGTTCCGCGACAAGGTGATCCTGCTGCCGTGCGATGACCCTGAGTGGTCGAACTTCACGAAGTTCTTCGCCCTGCACTTCATGGACTTCGGGCTGAAGAAGCTGATCTCGACCTCGTTCGCGCCAGACTCAAACCCTGCGACGTTCAGTTACGAGCCGACCCTCTTCGAGCTGAATGATCCGGCTTTCGATCCAACGAAGACGCACGCGAACGGGCGGATGTTTGTGCTCGATTCAACGGACGTCTCTGGTGACGGGCTTGTCAATATCGATGATCTGCAGTGGTCATACCTGGCAGGCGACGGCGACTTCCGAAGTGCGGAAGTTACTGCCCTCCGGGATGAGGCAGACATCGTGATCACCAATCCGCCATTCAGTCTGTTCCGTGAGTTCGTTCAGTGGGTCGTCGATGGCAGCAAGCAACTGTCCGTAATTGGAAGCAGCAACGCGGTTACCTACCGTGAGGTGTTCCCTCTGATTCGGGAGAACCGTCTGTGGAAGGGCGCGACGGGGAACAACACGGACATGGTGTTTGCGGTGCCGAAGGGCACTGAGATCAAGGATGCAGACCGGCAAAAGGCGGAGCGACTCGGCTATCCGAGCAACGGCGAGTACGACTACACGCGACTGGGCAACTCTTGCTGGTTCACGAACATCGAGCACGGCCGTCGGCACGAGCCGCTCCAGTCAATGAGCCAGGCCGACAACACCAAGTTCAGCCGCCATAAGGAAGTGAAGGGCATTGGGTACCGCCGGTATGACAACTTCGACGCGGTCGACGTTGGGTTCGTCGACGCGATACCGAGCGACTACGCCGGCGTGATGGGCGTGCCCATCAGCTTTCTTGATCGGTACAATCCCGACCAGTTCGACATTGTCGGGATGAGCGCCTACGGGCAAGTTCTGCCAGAGCTCAAGGTTCCGTTCAAGCAAGGACACCATCGGCCCTACGTTGGCGGCGAAGCGGTGTACCAGCGCATCTTCATCCGACGAAAGGCATCTGCATGAAGGCGGAGCTGCGGCACTACACCGTTCGCGAGATCGTGGACGGCTTCGTCTACAACGAGTTCGAGGGTAAGGGTCTGTTCGGCCTGGCGGGGAAGCTCGTCATCCAGCCGGAGTTCCAGCGGAACTACATCTACAACGACGGCAAGAAGGACGTCGCCGTCATCGACTCGCTGCTCAAGGGCTACCCGCTCGGTCTGATCTACTTCAACGATGCCGGGACGAGTCTCGAAGTGCTCGACGGCCAGCAGCGCATCACGAGCGTCGGGCGGTTCGTCACCGGCAAGTTCGCGATCCAGCAGGACGGCAAGGAGCAGACGTTCTCGTCGCTGCCAGCCGAGGAGCGCGACAAGATCATGGACAGCGAGCTGCTGGTCTACGTCTGCACCGGGACGGAGAAGGAGATCAAGGAGTGGTTCCGGACGATCAACATCGCCGGGGTGCCGCTCAACGCGCAGGAGCTGCTCAACGCCATCTACTCCGGGCCGTTCGTGACGAAGGCGAAGGCCGAGTACAGCAACTCGCAGAACGCGAACCTGCAGAAGTGGTCGGCGTATGTGAAGGGCGACCCGAAGCGGCAGGAGATCCTCGCCGTCGCCCTCGACTGGGTGGCCGAGTCGCAGGGCACCGAGATCGACGCCTACATGGCGAAGCATCGGCAGGACGCCGCCGTCACCGAGCTGAAGACGTACTTCACGACCGTCATCGACTGGATCGACAGCGTCTTCACCGCCTCGCCCGAGAAGGAGATGCGCGGCCTCGACTGGGGTCGGCTCTACGAGACCTTCCACACTACCGCCTACGACCCGGCGAAGATCGACGCCGGGGTGAAGCGACTCATGGGCGATCCATTCGTGAACAACCGCAAGGGCATTTACGAGTACCTGCTCGGCGGCGAGCAGCACCCCGAGTTGCTGGAGGTGCGGCTCTTCGACGACAAGACGAAGGCGCTCGCGTACAAGCGCCAGACCGACGCCGCGACCGCGGCGGGCACGTCGAACTGCCCGCTGTGCGCGGTCGGCGAGAATGCGAACAAGACCCGCATCTACAAGCCAACCGAGATGGACGCCGACCACGTCGCCGCCTGGTCGAAGGGCGGCGCCACCGACCTCGACAACTGCGAGATGCTCTGCGTCCCGCACAACCGCGCCAAGGGCAACAGGTAGACCAGGAACAGGATCGCTCGAGGGCTAGAGCAACTCCCCGAGTAACTGGATGAACTGGGCAAACGACGGTGACCGGGACTCCGTTGCCGTGATATCCAGAATCGCCGTGAACTTCTTCTGGTCGACAGTCTCCGAGTACACGCGGTTGGTGGTCAGCTTTTTGAAAGCGCCCTTCGCCCCTCTAACTGATTCAGCACTCCCGCTGTATGTTGCGTCGGCTGGGAGAGTGAGTTGCCCTGCCATTTCGGGAATAGAGGCTATGAGCCATGCTTCGTATTCGCGTACCGCCGGTGCGACGCGAACCGGCACATGGCCGACTAACTGTTGAGCTCGCGACTCTAAGCTGCTCCGGAGCGTTGCTGGGTCGTCGTCGTCGCTGTCAAGCACAACGAGGATTCCGTCGCACTGAGGTGCCAGGAGCTGAAGAGCTTTGGAGTAGTCATCGAAGTTTGCGCTGAATCGACTTCGCGTAATACGCATGGGGGTCTTGGGCATGACTACATCTGTGCGTTGGAATCGTTCCCTCGCTACGCGCGTGATCAGAGTTGGGAGTGCGAGTGAATCACCGTGGCCCTCCACGATCGTCCCGAGGCGCACTAGAACAGCCTCACCCGCGTCGATGTTGGGGCAAAAATATCCGGCTTGATCTGCTCCAAACGCAGGAGGTCGCCGGGTGTGTACAAGTTGTTGCGGACGGCGTCGCGAGTGGCCTGGTCAACGCGACCGAACTGGCTTGTGCCTCGCTCTGCCTGAACAGCGATCACTGAGTCGATGTCGATATCGGGGTGATCCAGAAGGTCGGGGCTATGCGTCGTGAAAATCATCTGCCGTCGTTCCGAGGCTTCAAGCAGCGCGTCCATGACCCGGCGTGCGGCTCCGGGATGGACAGCGGTTTCAGGCTCCTCAATCCCGACCAGCGATGTTCCTTCCTGGAAAGCGGCGACGAGCACGCAAAGCGCTCGCAGGGTTCCGTCCGAAACGCTTGCGGCGTCGAACTTCCAGGGGTTCTGGCCGCCTACGACCTCTTGGCGAAACTCGACCGTCTCTTTGGGCCCGTATGCGCGTGCGGAGACGGACCTGATTCCGGGGACGACTGTGCCGAGGTAGTCGACGACGCGAGTCATCACATCCGAGTGGGACGCGGCGAGTCGACGGATGACCGATGCCAGATTCCTGCCGTCGCCAGCTAGCACGTCGCCAGTGTCTGGGTCCTGCAAGTCGCGGGCGCGGTCTGGGTTGAAGTTGTAGAAGCCCATGTCTGCGAGCGCAGACGCCACAGGCGCAAACGCCGGATAAGCGCCTACCAGCGGCAGTGCGAGCGCATCTTTGGCGAGGCGCACCGAACGTAGATCATGGCTTGGCGACGTGAGAACGCCATCCTCCACAGTGAACGATGTGACGGTCTTACCGTCCTCAAAGACGCGGCAGACCTCTTTCTGGACCTCGAAGGTGAAACCGGATCGGGCGGCCACCTGATACGCGTACTCCGCGTGGCCTCCCTCTATGTTGATGTCGAAACGAAGGCCGAAGTGTGTTGGGTGGCCGGTGCTTCTGCGCCTGACATCATCGACGCCGCCACGTTCGCGGATCGCGTTCTCCAAGTTGGTGCGGAGTGCATCGCGGGTAAGTTTCAGGGCGTCGAGGAAGTTCGACTTGCCGGAGCCGTTGGGGCCGACCAAGAGTGTCATCGCCCCGAGCCGGACGTCGCATGACTCAATGCTTCTGAAGTTCTTGAGGACGACGCGAGACACCGTCCTCGAGGTGTCTGCGGTGTCCACGGTTCTCCTTTTGTTTGAGACGATCACGAAAGTCGGTAGACCGAGCCTACCCAGCCCGCCCGCGCCGCCCCGGCGGCAGCAGCCCGCGGTCGCGGGCCTTGGTGACCCAGCCTTGTGCCGTGGATAGCGCGACGCCGTTGATCTGCGCCATCGTCGCGCTCGGGTTCTTGTCGCCCTGCTGCGTCAGCCGGCCGTGCTGGAGGGCGACCAGTTCGTAGAAGTCGGGTGTCTTCTTCGGATCACCGAGCGGCTTGAGCAGATCGCGCTCGGAGACCTTCCGGCCGGAGGGTAGGAGGATTTTGCCGCCGGTGATCGTTTCGGTTCGTTTCATAGCGAACAGGCGCTTGTTGATCGCCGCCTCGATGCGGGCGGTGGGCAGCTCACGCAGGAGCTGGCTGGTGATCGGGTCCCCCGGTCGCCATGGCAGGTAGATGACGCCGGTGATGCGCACCTCCTCCGGTACGGCGAACATTTGCCGCTGGAGGCGGATCATCACGCGGGTGTGCGTCTCGGTGTGTTCGATGTAGCGCCAGCGACCGTCGACCGTCTCGTTCTCGTCGGATGTCGCCTGTGATCGATGTTGTTCCTCGGGGTCGGCTTGGTCGTTGTAGCCGAGGATTGCATCGATCTGGTTGCTTGCGTCGTCCTCCCGCTCGCCGGGGAAGCGATGGGGCAGATGCCAGCCCTCGGGAAGATCGTCTTGGACGAGCAGCCCGTCATAAGTCTGGTTGCCAGGACGCGGGGAGGGGTTGGGCACGCGCCGAGTCTAACGTTCCTGAGCGTTTACCTCAGATAGTTGCTAGAAGACGCAGCATATGTCTATTCTCAGATGGTTGCAGGTATCTGCTGTCTCGTTGCGGGCGCAGATGAAGCAGCGGACCGGGCTGGGAGGAGTGCGGCATGGTCGAGGCCGCATGGCGGATCGAGTACTTGAATCGCGCGGAAGCAGCCGAGCGCTGCCGTGTTCCGGTCTCCACTTTCGACAAGCTGCGACGAGACGGCTTCATCCCGGAGCCGGACGCGCAGATGGGTAAGCACCTGCTGTGGCGGGTCGACACAATCGACGAGCTGCTTGCCCGCGGCGGGACGCGGCTCTGATGGCGGGGCGGCCAGGCAAAAACGCGCCAGGGAGAATCGACCCGCGTACGGGTCGTCGCTTGCCCGAAGGTATCCGCTGGAGGCAGGATCGGCAGCGATATCAGATCCGTTTCGTCAGCCAGAGCGTCGACGGCGCGACCGAGCGCACCGCGACCTTCGAGACCCTGAGCGAGGCCAAACGCGAATTAGCCCGCTTGGTCGCAGGACGCAACCCGAACGGTTCGATGACCCTGGAGCAATGGCACGGGAAGTACTGGCCCGCGATTGAGTCCTCCGTACGCCCGGCCACCGCGCGCTGTTACGACGTCGGCTGGCGGCTGAGGGTAAAGCCCAGCCTCGGCAAGCGCCGTCTGGATGAGATCACCTCTCCGATGGTCGAGTCGGCGATGGTGGAGTGGCCGGGCGGAGCTTCGGCGAAGAACGATGCGCTCGCGATCCTTTCCCGCCTCCTCGACGCGGCTCGCCGTGGTCGCATCATCGACTACAACCCGGCCCGCGAGGTCCGACGTCCGTCCATGCGCGAGTCCATCTCGCCGACCTCCCGCGCTCTCACCGTGGCCCAGGTGAAGTTGCTCCTCGAGCTGGTCCCTGAGGGTGTTTACCGCCGTTTCGCTGCTGCGCTGTGCTTCACAGGGATGCGCACAGGTGAGGTCACGGCACTCCGGGTCAGTGACGTCGACTTCTCCCGAGGCGTGATCCACGTCAGCCGGTCTCTCAGTCCCGGCGCTCACGGCGAGTTGGTCGAGCAGAGTCCGAAGAGCCACAAGGAGCGCGAGGTACCGCTCACCCAAGCGTTGCGTCCTTATGCCAAGGACGCCGCCCGCGGTAAGCAGCCGGACGACTTGCTGTTTGCCGGCCCCGACGGTGGACGGCTCACGAACCACAACCTGCGCCGAGCGGTCAACTGGGACAAGCTCCGGGTGACTATAGGTCGGCCCGATCTGCGTATCCATGATCTGCGGCACACCTTCGCCACGATCCTCTTCGACGCAGGGGCGAGCGCGCCCGATGTGCAGGCAACCCTCGGGCATTCAAGCCTGCAGGTCACGGAGCGCTACTCCCGTGCTCGCGAAGGAGTTGCCCAGCGTGCCGGCAGCGTGCTCGATACTGCCTTCGGCGACGCGAAGAAGCCCGGTCGCGCCCGAATTAATGGCACAAAAATGGCACAACTCAATCGATCAGAAGAATCGAACGCCGCGCGATCCAGAAAGAAGCCTGATCCGCCGCAACTTTAGGTGGTGGCTCCGACGGGCGTCGATCCCGTGACCTCACGATTTTCAGTCGTGCGCTCTACCAACTGAGCTACAGAGCCGAAGCGGGGCCGTGTCGTTCAAAGACGCAGCACCCGCCTCTGGAAGAAAAGCCCTACCTCTCGATAGGGCTTTGTCGCTTCCGCGACCCTGACGGGACTTGAACCCGCGACCTCCGCCGTGACAGGGCGGCACGCTAACCAACTGCGCTACAGGGCCATGTGTTTTGTTTTCGGTCGTCATTGTGACCCCAACGGGATTCGAACCCGTGCTACCGCCGTGAAAGGGCGGCGTCCTAGGCCACTAAACGATGGGGCCGTCGCGCGGTTTCCCGCATGACTACCGAGGACCAAGCATACGTGAGCCTGCACGGCTGGACAAATCGGTGCGGCCGGTTCGCGACACCCGGGCGTGTTAGCTGCGACGGATGCCTGCGCCGAGGTTACGTTCGAGGCGACATGCTCGCCCCCGACCTCGAAGGAGACGCATGGCGATGCGGCTGACGACGCCATCGAGCGCCCCCTCGCGAGGCTCGCTGAGGGCCGCGCCGAGGCGCGCCCTGTGGGCGGCAGGCGTGCTCGTGGCATCCCTCGCGCTCGCCATCACGGCGAGCATCGCCGGACCTGCACCGGCCTGGGCCGATCAGTACCCGACGTGGGGCGATGTGCAGGCGGCGAAGGCGAACCAGGCATCCGCACAGGCCAAGGTCAACCAGGTGACCGCCCTGATCAAGACGCTGCAGACGCGGTCGAAGCAGGCGCAGGCCGCGGCGACGGCGGCCGGTCAGAAGCTCGCCGATGCGCAGGACGCCCTCTTCGCCGCCGATCAGAAGTACCAGGGGCTGAAGGCGCAGTCCGACAAGCTCTCCGCCGACGCCGACACGGCGAGCACGCGCGCCGGCCGGGTCGCCGCGCAGCTGTACCGCTCGGGGGGCCACAACATGACGGTGTCGCTGCTGTTCTCGAGCACGAAAGACAGCGGAACCGACCCGACGGCGCTGCTCGACGATCTCGGCACGATGACGAAGCTCACGGAGTCGACCTCGAACCTCTGGGGTCAGGCGCAGCAGGCGAAGAACACCGCCAAGGCGGCATCCGATCAGGCGAAGTCCGCGCTTGATGAGCGCACCCGGTTGCAGCAACAGGCGCAGGCCGCGCTGGTCGCCGCGCAGCAGGCGTCGGCCGCCGCGCAGAAGGCCGTGTCTGACGAACAGGCGCACAGCGACGAGCTGAACACGATGCTCGCAGCGCTGAAGGACAAGACGAACAAGACGGTCGCCAGCTATCAGCACGGCGTCGAGGTGCGTGCCGCCGAAGCTCGTGCCCGCGCCGCTGCGGCGGCGGCAGCCGCTGCACGTGCCGCAGCCGCCGCAGCGGGCGCGGTCGGCGCCCAGGGCTGGTCGGTGCCGGTGAGCGGGCCGATCACCTCGCCGTTCGGAGCACGCCCCGCCCCCTGCGCCGGCTGCACGACCTACCACGAGGGCGACGACATCGGCGCGACCTGCGGCACGCCGATCCGCGCGGCACACGCCGGCACGGTCGTCTACGCGGGGTGGTACGGCGGCTACGGCAACTTCATCCTGCTCGACAACGGCGGCGGCATCGGAACCGCATACGGCCACAACATCAACGGCGGCATTGTCGTCGGGGCCGGTCAGCATGTGAGTGCAGGGCAAGTCATCGGGCACGTGGGCTCGACTGGCAACTCGACCGGGTGCCACCTGCACTTCGAGGTGCGCCAGAACGGCGTGCAGATCAACCCCGTCCCCTGGATGGCGAGCCACGGAGCAACACTGTGAACGAACACGACGGCGCGAGCTTCCGGCGCCCGGCCATCACCATCACCGCCGCAGCGATGGGGGTGCTGACCGCGTCGGTCGGCATCGTCGCGCACCCCTCCGCCGCGCTCGCCGCCGACTACCCCACGTGGAACGACGTGCAGCAGGCCAAGGCGAACGTGCAGGCGCAGAAGGCGATGGTCGACCGCATCAACTCCCTCGTCGGCCAGCTGCAGGAGCAGGCGACGAGCGCGGGCATCAAGTCCGAGCAGGCGGTCGAGGCCTACAACCAGGCGCTGACGCAGCTCGATGACGCCACCGACAAGGCCAAGAGCTTGAAGGCGCAGGCGGATGCCGCGCAGAAGACCGCCGAGACCTCGACCGTGCGCGCGGGGCTGCTCGCCTCCCACCTGATGCGCACGGCGGGGACCGACGGCTCGATCGGAATCCTGCTGCAGGGCGGCAACGCGGGCGCCGCCGACAAGCTGCTGTACCAGCTCGGAACGATGAGCCAGCTCACCGAGCAGTCGAAGCGCGTCTACGACCAGGCGGTCGCCGACCGCAACACGGCGCAGTCGCTCGCCGCGCAGGCCTCGGCTGCGCAGGACGCGAGGCAGAAGGCGGCGGATGCCGCACAGGAGGCCCTGCAGGCCGCCAATGACGCCGCGGACGCGGCCAAGGCCGCCGTGACCGCTCAGCAGCAGAAGCAGTCGGAGCTCACCGCGCAGCTCGCCTCGCTGCAGAACACCTCCAACGCGGTGGCCGCGAAGTACGTGGCCGGGCAGCAGGCGATCGCTGCCGCGAAGGCAGAGGCCGCGGCGGCGGCCGCCCAAGCCGCCGCAGCGCAGCGTCAGCGCGAGCAGCAGGCCGCCGCGGCGCAGCATCAGAACCAGAACTCGGGATCGGGCTCGTCGAACTCGTCGGGTGGGTCGAATCCGTCAGGCGGCTCGGCGCCGCCGGTGACGACGGCGCCGCCCTCGGCGTCCATCGTCCAGACCGCGATCAACTACGCGCGGGCGCAGGTCGGCAAGCCCTACATCATCAACGGCTCGGGCCCGGCCGGCTACGACTGCTCGGGGCTCACCATGCAGGCCTACGCCGCGGCAGGCGTCTACATCGGCGGCCATGGCTCGACCTGGCAGTACCAGTACGCGGCCGCGCACGGCCAGCTCGTCGCGCGCAGCAACGCGCAGCCGGGCGACCTGATCTTCTGGGGCACCCCGCCGAACGACGTGTACCACGTCGGCATCTACATCGGCGGCGGCATGATGATCGCTGCTCCGCAGGTCGGCGAGAACGTCAAGATCCAGTCGGTCTGGGGCTCGCCCCTGAACGTCGTGGCGCGCCCGTCGATCGGGCACTGAACCCACCCGAAGGTTCAGTTCGGGCGGTTAACGCCGCGAGGAGTGCGCCGAAACGCACCCCTCGGGGAAGTTGTGAAATCGGGGCTAGTGAGCCGACGTCTTGAGCCGCTCGATGGCCTCTTCGATCAGGCGCTCTGCGTCGGCGGCCGAGCCCCACTCGTCGACCTTGACCCACTTGCCGGGCTCCAGGTCCTTGTAGTGCTCGAAGAAGTGCTGGATCTCCTTCTTCGTGTACTCGGGGATGTCGTCGACGTCCTGGATCCACGTCCAGCGCGGGTCCTTGTACTGGACCGCGATGACCTTGTCGTCGCCGCCGGCCTCGTCGCTCATGTGCAGCACGCCGACCGGGCGCACCGTGACCCCGACGCCGGGGAACAGCGGGTAGTCGAGCAGCACGAGCACGTCGAGCGGGTCGCCGTCCTCGCCGAGGGTGTTCTCGAAGAAGCCGTAGTCGGTCGGGTAGGTGAAGTTCGTGTAGAGCACGCGGTCGAGGTAGACGCGACCGGTCTCGTGGTCGACCTCGTACTTGTTGCGGCTGCCGCGCGGGATCTCGATGACGGCGTCGTAGCTGTTGGTCATGCGGCTAACTTTAGTCAGTGCCCCTTGACCCCGAAGACCGCCGGCCGCGGCTCACGCCCGCCATCGCGGACGTGCGGCGGGCGGTCAGAGCGGCACTGGGTGAGGCGACGGATGCCTTGGTCCTCGTCGCGCTGAGCGGGGGAGCCGACTCGCTCGCGCTCGCCGCGGCCACCGCGTTCGAGGCGCCGCGTGCCGGGTTGCGCGCCGGGGCGGTCATCGTCGATCACGGACTGCAGGAGCATTCCGCCGAGGTCGCCGCCCGCGCGGCGGAGCAGGCACGTGAGCTCGGCCTCGACCCGGTGACCGTCGTGCGCGTGGCCGTCGACACCGAGAGTCCGGCGGGGCCGGAGGGGGCGGCACGAGCGGCGCGCTACGAGGCGCTTCGGCGTGCGGCATCCGATCTCCACGCGTCCGCCGTGCTGCTCGCACACACCCTCGACGACCAGGCCGAGACGGTGCTGCTCGGGCTCGCGCGCGGCTCGGGGGCCGGGAGCCTGCAGGGCATGGCCGCGGAGTCGGGTCTGTACCGGCGGCCTCTGCTCGGCGTCCGTCGCTCGACCACCCGTGCGTTCTGCGCGGACTCCCGCCTCGAGCCGTGGGACGACCCCCACAACGTCGACCCTTCTTATGCGCGCGTGCGCGTGCGCGAGCGGGTGCTGCCCGTGCTGGAGCGGGAACTCGGGCCGGGCGTCGCCGAGGCACTCGCTCGCACTGCTGAGCAACTGCGCGAGGACAGCGAGGCGTTCCAGCAGATGATCGACGAGACCATCGAGGACATCGTGGAGCACGTCGAGGCCGGCATCGCGATCTCGGTGTCGGCGCTCGCCGCGAACCCGCCCGCCCTGCGGGGCCGGATCGTGCGGTACGTCGCGCAGTCCGAGTTCGGCGTCGCGCTCGAGCGGGTGCACGTGCAGGCGGCGCTGCGGCTCGTCACCGACTGGCACGGGCAGCAGCCGATCGACCTGCCGGGCTGCACGGCCGCGCGCGAGGGCGGCCTGCTCGTGCTCCGCGCCGCGGGCTGAGGCATCCGTTCGCCCCGGTCGTCACACACGCGCGTGAATTCGCGCCTCTCCGTGATTTATCGACGACCTGGCGCACCGCTTACGCTTTTCGCATGCTGCCTGAAGACATCTCCTCCGACCTCGACACGGTGCTGCTGACCGAAGAGCAGATCACCGCCCGGCTCGCGGAGATCGCCCGGAAGATCGAGGCGGATTACGAGGGCCGCGATCTGCTGCTCGTCGCCGTGCTGAAGGGCGCCGTGATGGTCATGGCCGACCTCGCCCGCGAGCTCGAGCGGCATGTGGAGATCGACTTCATGGCGGTGTCGTCCTACGGGAAGAGCACCCACTCGAGCGGCGTGGTGCGCATCGTGAAAGACCTCGACGTCGACCTGTCGGGCCGCAACGTGCTCATCGTCGAGGACATCATCGACTCGGGGCTGACGCTCGACTGGCTGCGGCGCAACCTGCAGTCGCGGAACCCCGCGTCGCTCGAGGTGTGCGCGCTGCTGCGCAAGCCGGATGCCTTGAAGGTCGACATCGACGCGAAGTACGTCGGCTTCGACATCCCCAACGACTTCGTCGTCGGCTACGGCCTCGACTACGCCGAGCGCTACCGCAACGTGCGCGGCGTCGCCGTGCTCGCGCCGCACGTGTACTCGTAGGCGCGCCGCCCAGGCCAAGCCATAGCTCGCCTGCGGCGAACAGAGAGGTCCCGCCCAGATCCCAGGGCGTAACCTCTTATCACCATGAATCTCAAGAAGCTCTTCCGTGGGCCGATCCCCTATATCGTCCTCGCGGGAATCATCGTGTGGATCGGCATGAGTGTCTTCACCATGTCCGGTTTCAAGGAGATCACCACGCAGAAGGGCCTTGAGCTGCTCGCCGACGGCAAGGTCCAGTCGGCGCAGATCATCGATGGCAACCAGCGTGTCGACCTCGTGCTCAATTCGCCTGACGGCGACAACGGCGACCATGTGCAGTTCTATTACGTGAACCAGCGCGGTGCCGACGTCGTGAAGGCGGTCGACAACGCCGACCTCTCCAAGGGCTTCGACGACAAGGTGCCGCAGCCCAGCATCTGGGGCTCGGTGCTCGGATTCCTGATTCCGGTGCTCGCCATCGGCGCGCTGTTCTGGTTCATGCTCGCGGGCATGCAGGGCGGCGGCAACAAGGTCATGCAGTTCGGCAAGAGCCGCGCCAAGCTCGTCTCGAAGGAGAGCCCGAAGGTCACCTTCGACGACGTCGCCGGCGCCGACGAGGCCATCGAGGAGCTGCAGGAGATCAAGGACTTCCTCAAGGAGCCGGCCAAGTTCCAGGCCGTCGGCGCCCGCATCCCGAAGGGCGTGCTACTGTACGGCCCTCCGGGAACGGGTAAGACCCTGCTGGCCCGCGCCGTCGCGGGTGAGGCGGGCGTGCCGTTCTACTCCATCTCCGGTTCCGACTTCGTCGAGATGTTCGTCGGCGTCGGCGCGAGCCGCGTGCGCGACCTGTTCGACCAGGCCAAGCAGAACGCGCCGTCGATCATCTTCGTCGACGAGATCGACGCGGTCGGCCGTCACCGCGGCGCCGGCCTCGGCGGTGGCCACGACGAGCGCGAGCAGACCCTGAACCAGCTGCTCGTGGAGATGGACGGATTCGACGTCAAGACGAACGTCATCCTGATCGCGGCGACCAACCGCCCCGACATCCTCGACCCCGCTCTTCTCCGTCCTGGCCGCTTCGACCGTCAGATCGGCGTCGACGCGCCCGACCTCAAGGGCCGCCAGAAGATCCTCGAGGTGCACGGCCGCGGCAAGCCGCTCGCGAAGTCCGTCGACCTCGAGGTCGTCGCCCGCAAGACGCCGGGCTTCACCGGCGCCGACCTCGCCAACGTGCTGAACGAGGCCGCGCTGCTCACCGCGCGCTCCAACGCCCAGCTGATCGACAACCGCGCCCTCGACGAGGCCATCGACCGTGTCGTCGCCGGGCCGCAGCGCCGCACCCGCGTGATGAAGGACAAGGAGAAGCTCATCACGGCCTACCACGAGGGCGGTCACGCCCTCGCCGCCGCCGCGATGCGCCACACCGACCCCGTCACCAAGATCACGATCCTGCCGCGCGGCCGCGCCCTCGGCTACACGATGGTGATGCCCCTCGAGGACAAGTACTCGGTCACCCGCGAGGAGCTGCTCGACCAGCTCGCCTACGCGATGGGCGGCCGCGTCGCCGAGGAGATCGTCTTCCACGACCCGACCTCGGGTGCCGCGAACGACATCGAGAAGGCCACGGGCATCGCCCGCCAGATGGTCACCGACTACGGCATGAGCGCCGACATCGGCTCGGTCAAGCTCGGCCAGTCATCCGGCGAGATGTTCCTCGGTCGCGACATGGGGCACCAGCGCGACTACTCCGAGAACATCGCGGAGAAGGTGGATGCCGAGGTGCGCGCCCTCATCGAGAAGGCGCACGACGAGGCATACGAGGTCCTCAACGCGAACCGCGAGATCCTCGACCGGCTGGCCGGTGAGCTGCTCGAGAAGGAGACGCTCGACCACAACCAGATCGCCGAGATCTTCGCCGACATCAAGAAGCTGCCCGAGCGCCCGCAATGGGTCTCCAGCCCGAACCGGCCGCTGCCGAACATCCCCCCGATCGAGATGCCCGCACCGAAGGCCCCGATCGACCCGGGTGTGACCGACGGCGGAATCGACAGCGGAAGCTCGCGCCCGCGTCGCAGCCCGAGCACCAACCCGCGCCCCGCGACCGCGTAAGGCGTCGGGCGTGACCGGCGTCGACCGCGCGCGCGTCGAGGCGGCCGTGGCCGAGTTGCTCGCGGCGATCGGCGAGGACACCGCGCGCCCCGGCCTGCGCGAGACACCGGCCAGGGTGGCGGATGCCTACGAGGAGTTCTTCGCAGGAGTGGGTGCCGACCCGCTCGAGCCGCTGCGCGACACCATTCCGGTCGGCGACGTCGAGCCCGAGCTCGTCATCGTGCGCGACCTCGAGTTCCGCTCGGTGTGCGAGCATCACCTGCTGCCGTTCCTCGGCCGCGCGCACCTCGCATACCTGCCGGCCGAGAAGGTCGTCGGGCTGGGGCGGCTGCCTCGACTCGTCGATGTCCTCGCTGCGCGGCCGCAGTTGCAGGAGCGGCTGACCGAGCAGATCGCGGATGCTCTGATGGAGGCGCTCGAGCCACGCGGCGTCGTCGTGGTGCTCGACGCCCAGCACCAGTGCGTGACGACGCGCGGCGCGCGCCAGGTGCACTCGACGACCGTGACCGTCGCGAGCCGCGGGGTGCTCGACGACCCCGTGCGGCGGGCAGAGGTCATCACGCTGATCGGTACGGCCGCGTGACCGTCATCATGGGCGTGCTCAATGTCACGCCCGACTCGTTCAGCGACGGCGGCAGGTGGACCTCGCCGGACGCCGCGATCGAGCACGCCGCGACGATGACCGCCCAGGGGGCGGACTTCATCGACGTCGGCGGAGAGTCGACGCGCCCCGGGGCGCCGCGCGTGCCGGTCGAGGAGGAGCTGGGGCGGGTGCTGCCCGTGATCCGGGAGCTGACCGCGCGAGGCATCCGCACCTCCATCGACACGATGAACGCCGCGACCGCCCGGGCCGTGGTCGAGGCGGGTGCGAGCTGGATCAACGACGTCTCGGGCGGGCAGGCCGACCCCGACATGCTCGGCGTCGCGGCCGAGCTGGAGTGCGGCTTCATGCTCAGCCACTGGCGCGGGCACAGTGCGAACATGAACGCGCTGGCGCACTACACGGATGCCGCGGTCGACGTGCGCGACGAGCTGCGCGCGCAGCTGGAGCGCGCGCTCGACGCCGGCATCCACGGTTCCCGGCTGGTCATCGACCCCGGGCTCGGATTCGCGAAGAACCACGAGCACAACTGGCGGATCCTGGCGCGTCTCGATCTGCTCGAGGAGCTCGGATTCCCCGTGCTGATCGGCGCCAGCCGGAAGCGGTTCCTCGGCGCGCTGCTGCCCGAGGGGGCGCCGACCGGCGACCGCGATCTGCCGACGGCCGTCATCAGTGCCCTCGCCGCGCGGGCGGGGGTGTGGGGCGTGCGGGTGCATGACGTCGCCTCCACGCGCCTCGCGCTCGATGTCGTCGAGGCATGGAAAAGTGGTTCGCGATGACTTCTGCCGACTCCATCACGCTCACGGGGCTCGCCGTGCGCGCGAACCACGGCGTCTTCGACTTCGAGCGCGAGAACGGGCAGACCTTCGTCATCGACGTGACGGTGTGGCTCGACCTCGCGCCGGCGGCCCGCGGCGATGAGCTCGCGGCGACGGTGCACTACGGCGAGCTCGCCGAGGCCGTGCATCATGCTGTGGCATCCGACCCCGTCGATCTGATCGAGACGGTCGCCGAGCGGGTCGCGCGCGTGGCGCTCGGGTTCGCCGCGGTCGAGCGCGTGCGCGCGACCGTGCACAAGCCGGACGCGCCGATTCCCGTGCCGTTCGGCGACGTCGCCGTGACGGTGGAGCGGGATCGGGAATGGGCGTCGCGGTTCGAGAACGGGTGGGACGCATGATGCGGATTCCCGATCGCGGCCGCCTCGACGCGCCCAGCCGCCTGCAGCCCGCGGTGCTCGCCCTCGGCAGCAACCTCGGCGATCGCGGCGAGCTGCTGCGCGACGCCGTCGGGGCTCTGCGCTCGACGCCGGGGGTCGAGGTGCGCGCGGTGTCGCCCGTGGTGGAATCCGTCGCCGTCAAGCCAGCCGGTGTCGACCCGAGCGCGCCGCGCTATCTGAACGCCGTCGTGCTCGTCGACACGCTGCTCGACCCGCACGAGCTGCTCGCCGAAGCTCACCGCATCGAGGCCGAGCACGGCCGCGTGCGCGCCGAGCGCTGGGGCGACCGCACCCTCGACATCGATATCGTCGACTTCGACGGGGAGGTCTTGGCGGACCCGGCACTCACACTGCCGCACCCGCGCGCCGCCGAGCGCGCCTTCGTGCTCGCGCCGTGGCTGGCGGTCGATGAAGAGGCGGTGCTGCCGGGCGCGGGCCGTGTCGACGCGCTGCTCGCGGCGCTCGGCGATGACACCGTGCCCGCCGAGGGGGTGTCTCTGTGAAGCGCACGCACCCCACGACGCTCGTCATCATCGGGCTGATCGGCACGGTGGTGGGACTGCTGACGGATGCCGCGCTCGCGGCATCCGGTCGAGCGCTCTTCGTGCCGCCCGTGACGCTCAGCGTGACGCTCGCGGTGATCGCCGTGATCGTGGTGGCGCTCGCCTGGCCGATCCGGCGCGCGATCAGGGGGAAGACGACGCTGCGCATCGACCCGTTCCGCGCCGCGCGCACCGCGGTGCTCGCGAAGGCGTGCTCGATTCTGGGGGCGCTCCTCGCCGGGCTCCCGCTCGGACTGCTGCTGTTCATGCTGACCCGTACCGTGCTGGCCGACACCTCGAGCATCGTGCTGACCATCTCGGCCGTGCTGGGCGGCGCGCTGCTGCTCACGGGCGGCCTGCTCGCGGAGTGGTTCTGCACCCTGCCGCCCGACGACCCCGACTCGGATCGCGAGGAGGATCGGGGCCCCGAGCCGGGAGCGACGCACTCGCACGCGTGAGCCGGCCCTTCCCCGGTCGTCACGAAAGCGCGGAATCGCGCGTGCCGGCGTGCATTCGTGACGACCAGGGTGAGGCGAGCACGTCCGGTCGTCACGAATGCACGCTACGCGGCGGCAGAGCGTGATTTTGTGACGACCGGGCGCGGGGTGCGAGGGCGCTACTTGCGCAGGGAGCTGAGTAGCCTCCAGGCCAGGGGCAGCGCGGCGGCGGCAATCGCCCACTTCACCAGGCCGCCGACGATGAATGGCGTGAAGCCCGCGTTCAGCACGGTGACGACGTCGTGCGGCAGGCCGTAGTGTGCGAGAACCGCCGCGAGCCACGGCAGGCCGAAGAGGAACGGCACGGCCGAGGCCAGGCCGAAACCGGCGATCGAGAGCAGCGGGTGGCGGTCCCAGCGGCGCTCGGACAGCCAGCCGACGAGGGCCGCGGCGGGCAGGAATCCGATCGCGAATCCGAAGCTCGGCAGCACGCCGGCGCCGAGGCCGTGCGCGGCGCCGGCGAAGATCGGGGCGCCGGCGAGCCCGGCGGCGAGATAGAGCGCCATCGACGCGGCGCCGCGCCACATTCCGAGGGTGGCGCCGACGAGCACGACGGCGAGCGTCTGTCCGGTGATGGGCACGGGCCACAGCGGGATCTGCAGCTGTGCGAACAGCGCGGTGAACCCGGCGCCGCCCACGACGAGCAGCGTGTTGGCGAGGGCGCCGCGACGCACGAGCGCGTCAGCGAGCACGGGGCGGTTGAGCGAAGCGGAGGCGATCGTCATGCAGTCCACGATAGGGCGGGGAGAGAGCGGATGCTTGGGCCGGGTCTACATCGAACCGGTGGGTTCGTTGGCGGAATCCCATGAGCCGTCGTGCTGTCGGGGCTGGGCCGTACGATGACACTCGTGGCACAGCGGCTCGACATCGACGGGGACTGGCAACGCGTCTCGCCCAAGTACGTCTGGATCGTGATCGTCGGCTCGCTCGTCGCGGCCGTGATCTCGGCGGCCGTGGTGGCCTTCGTCTGGTACCTCGGCGATTGGGCGTGGTGGGGCTGGCTGCTCGTCGCGGCATGGGCGATCGGCTACGCGGCGCAGCTCGTGTTCGCGCCGCGGCGCGCCCGCGCGATCGGCTACCGCATGCGCGAGGACGACCTCGTCGTGCGCCGCGGCATCGCCTGGCTGCGCTTCGTCGCGGTGCCCTACGGCCGCATGCAGCTCATCGACGTCACGCGCGGGCCGATCAGCCGCGCCCTCGGCCTCTCCGACCTGCGGTTCGTGACCGCGAGCGCGTCGAGCAACGTCGCGATCCCCGGGCTGCCGGCCGAATCGGCCGATGAGCTGCGCGACCGGCTGATCGCGCTGGCGGAGACCAGGCGCGCCGGGCTATGAATCCGCTCGCCGACGGCCAGTGGCACCGCATGCACCCGGCCACGCCGCTGCTGCGCGGCGGAGCCGTGCTGGTCGCGATCGCCGCGATCGTGTTCGCCAACCTGCGTGAGCGACTCATCGACTGGGTCGCGCGCGTGCCGGATCGCACCAGGGAGGGCGACCCGATCGACGCGATCGTGCAGCACGGCTGGGTGCTCTGGGCGCTGCTCGGAGTGCTCGTGCTGATCGCCGTGATCATCGTCTGGTACCGCGTGACGTGGCAGATGATGCAGTTCCGCGTGACAGGGGATGCGGTCGAGCTCAAGTCCGGCGTGCTGAACCGGCAGAACCGGCAGGCGCGGCTTGATCGGATTCAAGGCGTGAACGTGCACCGCACGCTGTTCGCCCGCGTGTTCGGCGCCGCACGACTCGAGATCGTGGTGGCGGGGCATGACGCGAACCTCAACCTGCAGTACCTCGCCTCGAGCGCGGCGGAGGAGCTGCGGCGGGAGATCCTCGGACTCGCCGGGTCGAAACGGGCGGCTCACGTCGGCTCTGCTGCGAGTGGTCTCGATACGCCGGCTTCGCCGGCTATTCGATCAGCGGGAGCAGCCGGGGCGGGAGCGGAGTACCTCGTCCGCTCCCGCGCCGAGGAATTCGTCGCACCGGCCGACCTGCACCCCGACTTCGCACCCGCCTCCATCGTCAAGGTGCACCCGGGTCGGCTCATCGGCTCCCTGATCCTCAGCCCGTTCACGATCGTGCTCATCGCGATCGTCGTGTGGCTCGTGGTCGAGGTGGCGCGCGGCAACTATTTCCTGCTGGTCGCGGTCATCCCGTCGGTCTTCGGCATGTTCACCGGCTACTCGCGCCGCTTCAGCCGACTCGCCCGCTACACGATCTCGGGCAGCTCCGACGGCGTGCGCGTCGGCTACGGGCTGCTCTCGACGAGCAGCGAGACGATCCCCACGGGCCGCATCCACGCCGTCGAGGTCGTGCAGCCGCTCCTGTGGCGGCCGTTCGGCTGGTGGGCGATCCGCATCGCCCGCGCCGGCCGAGCCCGTCAACGCGGCCAGGCCGAGAACGCGTCGACCGTGCTTCCCGTGGGCTCGCTCGAGGACGTCGGCCGGGTGCTGCCGCTGCTGCTGCCGGCATCCGATCGCACCGCCCTGCTCGCCCTCGTCGACGCGACCGCGAGGTATTCGCGCACCGCCCGCCTGTTCTCGCAGCCGCCCCGCGCGGCGGCGTGGCTGCACCCGTTCTCGTGGCGGCGCGTCGGCTATGCGTACGTCGGCGACACGCTCGCGCTGCGTGCGGGCGTCATTCACCGCACCCTCGCCTTCGTGCCGCTCGCGCGCGTGCAGAGCGTGGCGATCAAGCAGGGGCCGATCAGGCGGATGCTGGGCCTGGTGCGGCTCGCGGTGCACGTCGTCGACGTGCGGATCCGCCCGCGGCTCTCCGTCATCGGCACCGCCGCCGGGGTCGAGCTGTACGACCAGCTCGCGCGCAGTGCCGTAATGTTGGCGAGTCGCGACGCGAGGAGTTAGGGGCGAGTCTGTGCGAGCATCCGACAGCCAGGGCCGCTCAGGCAGACTCGGCGCCGGCATCGTCGGCGCGGGCCATGTCGGCCCCGTGCTGGGCGCCGCGCTCGCCGGAGCAGGCCACGCGATCGTCGGCGTGAGCGCGATCAGCGAGGCGAGTCGCGAGCGTGCCCAGGACATGCTTCCGGGCGTGCCCATTCTGGAGACGCCCGAGCTGCTGGAGCGCAGCGAGCTCGTGCTGCTCGCCGTGCCGGACGCGCAGCTGCCGGGGCTCGTCGAGGGCCTCGCCGCCGTCGGCGCCTGGCAGCCGGGGCAGATCGTGGTGCACACGGCGCCGGGGCTCGGCGTGGGTGTGCTGCGACCGGCGCTCGCCGCTGGCGCCATTCCGCTCGCGATCCACCCGGCGATGGCGTTCACGGGCACGCGCATCGACCTCGCCCGCATGACCGAGACCTACTTCGCCGTCACCGCCCCCGCACCGGTGCAGCCGATCGGCCAGGCGCTCGTGGTCGAGATGGGCGGCGAGCCGGTGCTGGTGGCCGAGGAAGACCGCGCGGCCTACGGCGAGGCGATCGCGACCGCCACCAGCTTCAGCCGCCGCATCGTCGAGCAGGCGACGGGGATACTGGCCGAGATCGGCTTCGAGCAGCCGGGCTCCTACCTCAGCTCGCTCGTGCGCTCGACGGTCGACGAGGCGCTGCGCACGGCGGGCATGGCCGGGCCGCTCGACCTCTCCGAGCTGGACGCAGATCTGGGCCCCGAGTCTGGCTTCGGGCTCGGCGGCGGCTACGACCCGAACGGGAACGCATGACGACGACCTCCACCTCCACCCCGACGGTGCTCTCGACGATCGCGGCGACGCGCGAGCTGGTGCGCGCGGCGCGGGCCGAGGGCCGGCGCGTTGCGCTGGTGCCGACCATGGGTGCGCTGCACGAGGGGCACCTCGCGCTGGTGGCGCGCGGCCGAGAGCTCGCCGACCTCGTCGTCGTGTCGATCTTCGTGAACCCGCTGCAGTTCGGGCCGAACGAGGACTTCGAGCGCTACCCGCGCACTCTCGACGCGGACCTCGCCGCTCTCGCCGGGCGGGCGGATGCCGTGTTCGCACCGAGCGTCGCCGAGATGTACCCGGCAGGGGCGTCGCAGACGACCGTGCACGCCGGCGCCGTCGGCGAGCGCTACGAGGGTGCCGCGCGCCCCGGCCACTTCGACGGCATGCTGACGGTCGTCAGCAAGCTCTTCAACATCGTGCAGCCCGATGTCGCGCTGTTCGGGCAGAAGGATGCTCAGCAGGCGTTCCTGGTGAAGCAGATGGTCGCCGACCTGAACCTGCCGCTCGCGATCGAGGCGGTGCCGATCGTGCGCGAAGCCGACGGGCTCGCGCTCTCGAGCCGCAACCGCTACCTGTCGCAGGGCGAGCGGGTTCTCGCGCTGACGCTCTCCGCCGCGCTGGGGGATGCCGAGGAGGAATCCGTGCGCGGCGTCCCCGCCGCCCGCGCAGCGGGCCTCGCACGTTTCGACCAGCAGCCGGACGTTAGGCTGGATTACCTGGTCATCGTCGATCCGGCGACGTTCCTGCCGCTGGAGGACGACGCGACGGGCGACGGTCTCATGCTGGTCGCCGCTCGCGTGGGCGCGACCCGCCTGATCGACAACGCACCCATTCACTTCTGACAGGACTGCCATGGCCGACGCCACGCCCGCCACGCCGATCGATGAGACCCCCGAGCCGACGCCTGAGGAGATCAACGAGCAGAAGGCCGTGCGCCTGGCGAAGCGCGAGCGGCTCGAGTCGGAGGCTTCGGGGCTGGGCGGGGGTGCATACCCGGTGACCCTGCCGGTGACGACGACGATCCCCGAGGTGCGCGCGAAGTGGGGCCACCTCGTCGCCGACGAGACCTCGGGCGAGGTGGTCGGGCTCGCCGGCCGCGTGATCAACCAGCGCAACACCGGCAAGCTGTGCTTCGCGGTGCTGCAGGCGGGCGACGGCTCGCGGCTGCAGGCGATGGTCTCGCTGGCATCCGTCGGCGAGGAGTCCCTGCAGCGCTGGAAGGAGCTCGTGGACCTCGGCGACCACGTGTTCGTGCACGGCGAGGTGATCTCCTCGCGGCGCGGCGAGCTCTCGATCATGGTTGACGAGTGGCAGATCGCGGCGAAGGCGATCCTGCCGCTGCCGAACATGTACAAGGAGCTCTCGGAGGAGACCCGGGTGCGCTCGCGCTACCTCGACCTCATCCAGCGCGAGCAGGCGCGGCGCACGGTCGTGAACCGCGCGAAGGCGACCGCATCGGTGCGCGCGACCTTCGCGAAGAACGGATTCCTCGAGGTCAGCACCCCGAAGCTGCAGACCATGCACGGCGGGGCATCCGCCCGTCCCTTCGTCACACACTCGAACGCCTTCGACACCGAGCTGTACCTCTCGATCGCGCCCGAGCTGTTCCTCAAGCGCGCCGTCGTCGGCGGCATCGACCGCGTCTACGAGATCGCGCGCAACTTCCGCAACGAGGGCGCGGACTCCACGCACTCGCCCGAGTTCGAGATGATCGAGGCATACCAGGCGTACGGCGACTACAACACGATCGCCGACCTGACGCAGGAGCTGATCCAGGATGCCGCGCTGGCCACCAACGGCTCGCACGTCGTCACCTGGGCCGACGGCACGGAGTTCGACCTCGGCGGGCAGTGGGACCGCATCTCGATGTACGACTCGCTGAACGCGGCGGCGGGGACCTCGTTCACGCCGTCGACGCCGGTTTCGGAGCTGGCGGCTCTTGCGGCGCGCGAGGGCATCGAGATCTCGCACCCCATCCACGGCAAGTACGTCGAGGAGCTCTGGGAGCACTTCGTGAAGGGCTCACTGACCCGGCCGACCTTCGTCATGGACTTCCCGGTCGACACCTCGCCCCTCACCCGGCAGCACCGGTCGATTCCGGGTGTGGTGGAGAAGTGGGATCTCTACGTGCGCGGCTTCGAGCTCGCCACCGGCTATTCCGAGCTCGTCGACCCGGTGATCCAGCGCGAGCGCTTCCTCGAGCAGGCCGCTCTGGCGGCGGCCGGCGACGACGAGGCGATGCGCGTCGACGAGGACTTCCTGCGCGCTCTGGAGTTCGGGATGCCGCCGTCGGGCGGCATGGGCATGGGGGTCGACCGCCTGCTCATGGCGCTGACCGGCCTCGGCATCCGCGAGACGATCCTGTTCCCGCTGGTGAAGTAGCGGTCTGCGTCCGCGCGTGCTCGCGCGATCGGCCGCTTCGGTGCCGTGTCAGACGAGGGCGAAGGTCGCGCCGGTGAGCTGCGCCGACGTCTCCCATACCCGGGTGGCCTCTTCCGCGCTGCGCAGCCGGGAGAACAGGCGCTGCTCGGCGGGTGCACCGCCGAGGTGTCCGAAGCCCTTTGGCGCGTAGAGCCGCCCCGACGCCGCATCGGGCGAGGTGGCCGCATAGACGGCGGGAAGCGCGGCGGTCTCCGGTGTTCCGACGATGAGGCCGTGGGCGGACAGCCAGCGGATCATCCGCACCTCGCGCGTATCTTCCGAGCGTCCGAGCTCTGGTCGGGAGGCGAGCAGGCTCGTCGGTGCGACGCCGGGGTGCGAGAGCGTGCTGGTGACGCCCCACCCACCGGCCTGGCTGCGCCGATCGAGTTCGAGGGCGAACAGGCCGAAGGCGATCTTCGACTGGCTGTAGGCGCGCATCCCGTCGTAGGAGCGCTCCCAGTTGAGGTCGTCCCAGTTGATGGCGCCCTGGTTCGCCGCGACGCTGATCTGCGAGGTGACGCGTGCGCTGCCCGCGCGCAGAAGCGGCAGCAACTCGGAGACGAGGGCGAAGTGGCCGAGATGGTTCGTCCCGAACTGCAGCTCGAATCCGTCCTGCGTGACCTGTCGATCGGGCGGGGTCATCACACCGGCATTGTTGATGAGCAGATCGATGGGCGTCCCGTCGGCGCGCATCCTCGCGCCGAATTCGGCCACGGACGCGAGCGACGACAGCTCGAGCTGCTCCAGCGAGACGCGAGCCGACGGGGCGAGCCCGCGAATGCGGGCTGCTGCCCGTTCGCCTTTGGAGAGGTTGCGAACCGGCAGCACGAGCTCTGCGCCTGCCAGGGCGAGCCGGCTCGCGATGCGCAGGCCAATGCCGTCGCTCCCTCCTGTGACGATGGCGCGCTTTCCGGCGAGGCTGGGGACGGTGATGTCGATGGGGGTGCGCGGCATGATGATGCTCCTGATTCGTGGCGGTCATTCGAGCATCGTGAACGGCGTGCCGCCTATCCAGGACCTGACGAGTCACGGATAGCCGCCCGCATCCGCGATAGGAACGTAGGGAACACCGAAGGGAGGCGGACATGACCATCGATCGGGCCGGCCTGGCCGGATTCCTGCGCCATCGCCGCGCGGCGCTGCAGCCAGAGGACGTGGGGCTCCCACGCGGTCGCCGACGGCGCACCGACGGACTGCGGCGCGAGGAGGTCGCGGTGCTCGCGCACATGTCGCCTGACTATTACGCCCGCCTCGAGCGGGGGACGGGCCCGCAGCCGTCCGAGCAGATGGTGGCGGCGATCGCGCAAGGCCTTCACCTGTCGGTGGTCGAACGCGATCATCTCTTCCGGCTCGCCGGCCACCACCCGCCGCAGCGCGGCGCGTCGAGCGAGCACATCAGCCCCGGCCTGCTGAGGGTCTTCGATCGCCTGCAGGACACGCCTGCCGAGATCGTGACCGAGCTCGGCGAGACGTTGCGACAGACGCCGCTCGGCGTCGCGCTCACTGGTGAGACCACGGGATACACGGGGCCGGCGCGCAGCCTCGGCTTTCGCTGGTTCACCGACCCCGCGACCAGGAGCCTCTACGCCCCGCGGGATCATCCCTTCATGTCGCGGATGTGGGCCTCCGGCCTGCGTGAGATCGCGACCCTGCGGGGGCGGTCGTCTCGCGCAGCAGAGTTGGCGGACACGCTGCTCGCGAGAAGCGAAGAGTTCCGGGAACTCTGGGAGCTGCACGAGGTTGGCCTGCGGCCCGAGGAGACCAAGCACTTCGTCCACCCTGAGCTCGGCGAGTTGGAGCTCGCGTGCCAGGCACTCGTCGATCCCACCCAGTCGCACTCGCTTCTCGTCTATACCGCGATTCCTGGCACGGAGAGCTACGAGAAGCTGCAGTTGCTCTCCGTCATCGCGACGCCGGGCGTCCGCTGAGCCGGTGCTCGGCTGCGCGGGTCAGCCTCGCTGGGAGAGGTGCGCGCGGACCGCGGCCTCGTACTCCTCGTCGGAGAGCTCGTCGACCTTCTGCGCGTCCTTCCGGTCGACGCGCGACCAGCGCGTGAACAGGGCGATGATCACCGGCAGGTCGGCGATCTCGGCGAGGAACCAGAGGAAATCGCCCGAGAGGTGCTGGTCGTGCAGTGGGTTCGGGAACCAGTGCGGCAGCGCGGCGCCGGCGACCGTTTGCGTCGCGGCGGCGACACCGTCGAGAACGCTGCCGTTGAGGCGCAGCAGGATGCCGGGGATCGAGTCCAGCAGCAGCTCGACGATCGCCAGCAGAAACTCGTAGATGATGAAGGTGCTCGATCGGCTATCGGTGTCCTCCGTGATCGGCAGCGTGATCAGCAGGCCGATGAACGGCACGAGCAGCGTGATCGCCGCCGCCCAGCCGGGGTCGAGACGCAGCGGGCCGGCCAGCGGCGTCAGGAAGAACAGGAAGCCCACGAGCGGCACGAGGGGTGCGAAGATCGCGTTGCCCATGAGCCGCACAGGCCATGAGCGCAGCACACCCTCGAGCACGGCGCGCGCCCGTGGCCGGAACACCCGCCGCATGAGCGTGATCGGCATGCCGAGCGCGACCATCATCGGGGTGAGGAAGATCAGCAGCGCGATGCGCGTCGTGAACGCCCAGCGCAGGTCGTGCGACCACGTGCCGAGGAATCCGAACTGGATCCAGGCGTACGAGCCGAGCCCCAGCAGATAGAAGCACCAGGCGCGCCACGCCGGCCAGCGCTCGCCGCGGCGCGCGAGCACGACGAGGCCCCACGTGTACAGCACCGCGCCGATCGCGATCGCGAGCGCGGCGACGGGGTCGAATGAGAAGGTCGTCAGGAAGACGGGAATCGGCGGCGTGGTGGTGCTCCTTTCGACCGAGTACCAGCATGGACCCATGAACTATCCGCTCGCTGGACGGACCGCCCTCGTTACCGGAGTCTCGCGTCCGAAGGGCATCGGCTACGCCGTCGCGCTTCGGCTCGCGCAGCTGGGCGCGAGCGTCGTGGTGCACCATTTCGCACCGCACGACGCAGAGCAGCCATGGGGTGGCGCTGATGTCGAGGCGGTGCGGTCGGGCATCCGATCGGCGCTCGTCGATGGTGCGCAGACCGCGGATTTTCACGCGGATCTCGCGGATGCCGGGGCCGCGGCGTCTCTCATCGACGAGGCCGCCGCGGTGACGGACCGACTCGACGTGCTCGTGTGCAACCATGCCCGCTCGGGCGACGCGTCGATTCTCGACGTGAGCGCCGAACTGCTCGACGCGCATTGGAACGTGAACGCGCGGGCGAGCTTCCTGCTGACGCAGCGCTTCGCCCAGCTCTTCTCGTGGGACGGCAGCGAGCACGGCACCGGCCGTGCGATCTGGTTCACGAGTGGGCAGCTCTTCGGGCCGATGACCGCCGAGTTCGCGTATGCGGCGTCGAAGGCGGCGCTCGCCGGCGCGACGCAGACCGCGACGGCGGCGTTGCTGCCGCGCGGCATCCTGCTCAACACCGTGAATCCGGGGCCGACGAACACGGGTTACCTCGACCCGGAGACGACGGATCGGCCCGAGATCCTCGACGAGCTGAGGGCAGCGATGCCGCTCGGCCGCTTCGGCTCGCCCGACGATGTGGCCCGGCTGGTCGCGTGGCTCGTCGGGCCGGACGGGCGCTGGGTGGTCGGCGAGGTGATCTCGAGCGACGGGGGCTTCCGGCTGGGGTTGTAGGTGCGGGGGAGGGTCTCGATGCATCGACGCGGGTCGCCGGCTGCTCGACCATCGGTGTGGCGACTCCTCAGGACTGCGTGATCACGCTCCACCCTCCGTCGGCGACGTCGACCTGCAGCTTCGCCGGGATCTGCTCCTTCATGGCCTCGACGTGGCTGATCAGGCCGATGGTGCGGCCGCCGGCCCGCAGCGTGTCGAGGGTGCCCATCGCGATCTCGAGAGTCTCGGAGTCGAGCGAGCCGAAGCCCTCGTCGATGAACAGCGTGTCGAGGGTGATGCCGCCCGCGCGGCCGGTGACCACCTCGGCCAGCCCGAGCGCGAGGGCGAGACTCGCGAGGAAGGTCTCGCCGCCCGACAGCGACGGGGTCGGCCGTGCGACGCCCGTGTGCTGATCGAGGATCGCGAGCCCCAGACCGGACTGCGCCCCGCGCGCCGCCCGCTCGTCGGAGTGCTCGAGCAGATACCGCCCGCCCGACATCTGCGCGAGCCGCGCGTTCGCGGCCTGCACGATCTCCTCCAGCTCGGCCGCGAGCACGAAGCTCTCGAGCCGCATCGCCTTCGTGTTCGGCACGAGCCCGTGCACGGTGTTGGCGAGGCGCTGGACGACGTCGAAGCGCGCCGACAGCTCGACGGAGCGCTCATGCGTCGCGCACGCGCTCGACAGCAGCCCCTCGGCCGTCGCGAGATGGGCGGCGAGCGTCGTGCGCGCCGTGAGCGCGGCATCGCGAGCGGCGGATGCCTCGTCCAGCGCGCGCTTCGCGGGCTCGAGCTCCACGGGCTCGGTGGGCGCGTCGCGCACCGCCTCGTCGGCGAGCGTCGCCTCGACGCCGGCGAGCTCTGTCGCGTGCTGCTGCAGCTGCCGCTCGGCATCGCGCACGGCGCGTGCGCTCGCGCTGACGGACGCGGCGCGCTCGGCGACAGACGCATGCCCCGCGAGGGCGGAATCGACGATCTTCTGAGCCTCGGCGAGGGTCGCACTCGCGGTCGTGCGCTGAGCGTTGGCGGCGTCGCAGGCGGCCCGCAGCTTCTCGAGCTCGGCGTCGTGGTTCTCGAGCTTGGCGGCGATGGAGTCCCGCGTGCGGCGCAGCTCCGTGGCGCGCTTCGCCGCGGCCTTCGCGGTGCTCAGTCGTGCGGCGGCGGCCTGCTTGACCTCTTCGGCGGACTCGAGCGTGTGCCCGGCCGCGGCGCCCTGCAGCTCAGCGAGCTTCGCGCGCGCGTCCGTCGCCTCGCGCGATCGCTTGTTCGCCGCATTCTCGGCGGTCGCGAGCGCTGCTTCGGCCTCGGCGATGTCGGCCTCGGTCACAGGCTCGCTCGTACGGCTCGCCTTCGCGGGGTGGCGCGTCGAGCCGCACACGGGGCACGGCTCGCCCTCTGTCAGCGCTTCGGCGAGCTCGGCCGCGTGACCATCGAGCCTGCGCGCGCGCAGCTCGTCGAGCGCGCCGGATGCCTTGGTGCGCGCCTGCCCCGCCTCCAACTCGCGACGCTGCGCGGTCTCGAGAGCGCTGCGCGCCGCATCCGCGGCGGCGAGGGCCCGCAACACGGGCGCGATGCCTTCGGCGAGCTGCTGCGCGGCGCCCTCGTCGGCTGCGGCGGCGCTCGCCGCGTCGATCTCAGGGCCGAGTTCGTCGAGCGCCGTCTTCCACGCGATGGCGTTCTGCTTCGCCGCCTCCACCGCGGCGTCGGCGGTGGCGCAGCCCGCCTCGGCGGCGGTGACGGCGCGCTCGAGGCCGGGAAGGTTTCGCTCGGCGGTGACCGCCGCCCCGAGCGAACCGCTCAGCTCGGCCAGCGCGGAGCTCGCCGCCTCGAGCGACGGCTGCTCGTCGACATGCCGGCCGGCGTCGGCCAGCGTGCGCGCCGCCTCGGTCTCGAGCTCGACCGCGCTTTCGCGCAGCGCGTCTCGCTGCCGTACGGCGACGGCCCGCCGCTGCTGCAGCTTCTGCACCTCGGTGAGACGGGAGTGTTCCTCTTGTGCGCGCCGCCACGCGGCATCCGTTCGCCCGGTCTCGCTTTCAGCCTCGGCGAGCTGCTCGCGCTGTGCGCCCACGCGGGTGCCCATCCAGTCGACTACCTCGGCCGATTCGGTCGGCACCGCGCTCTCGTCGCCGTCGCTGTCGGACGGCAGCAGCTCGTCGAGCTGTCGCGCGAGGCGCGCGATCTCGTCGCGTGCGCCGCCGACCTCAGCTTCGAGCGCCTTCCGCCGCGCCTGCAGCGCCTCGTCGTAATCGTCGAAGCGCCGCGTTCCGAACAGCGTGCGCAGCAGCGACTGGCGTTCCTCACTCTTGGCGAGCAGGAACTCCTGGAAGCGGTTCTGCGCGAGCAGGATCACCTGCAGGAACTGATCCTGCGTGAGCTGCACGATCTCGGCGACCTTCACGCCGACGGTGCGCAACTGCGCCTCGAGGCCGACCCAGCTGTCGCCGTCGCGCACCGAGAGCTCGGCTTCGGCCTTCTGCGTGGTGAACCCGTCGCCGCGCGACTTCGGCCGCTCGTATTCGGGCGAACGGCGTAGCCGGTAGCGCTCGGAGCCGACGCTGAACTCGAGCTCGACGAAGCTCGGGTCGTCGGGGGCGCAGTGGTCGCTGCGCAGCTTGGTCGCGGCTTGGGTCTGCCCGTCATAGCGCGGAACGGCGCCATACAGCGCGAAGCAGATCGCGTCGAGGATCGTCGACTTCCCTGCACCCGTCTTCCCGCCGATGAGGAAGATGCCGTCGTCGCGGAACGCGTCGAAGTCGACGGTCTGGGCGGACCGGTATGGCCCGAAGCCGGCCATGGTGACCCGGTTGACTCTCATCGGGCGGCCACCGCCCGGGTGTGCTCGTCGACGATCTCGGCGATCAGCGCGGACTCCGCCTCGCTCGGCCCTTCGCCGTTGCGCACGAAGCTCAGGAACGATCCGATCAGCTCGGCGTCGGGAACGCCGCGACCGACTCGCTCGCGGTAGCGGGCGGCACCGTCTTCGGTGACATTCGCAGGCCGGTGCATGAGGTTCGCGCAGTGCGGGAATCGGCGCTGCAGCTTGCGCATCGCATCGATCGGGCGGGTGTCGTCGGTGAGCACGGCGCTCACCCAGTCCTGCGTGTGGGCCTCGAGTGCGGCATCCGTCAACAGCTCGTCGAGCGTGCCGGTCAGCACCGCGAGCGCGCGCGGTACGGGCAGCGCAATCCATTCGACGGATGCCGGCCCCGTTGCCGCGAGCTCGATGAGCCATGCCCCGCGGGGCTTTCCTGTCTCGCTGAACGAGTAGTGCAGTGGGGCGCCCGAGTAGCGCACCGACTCGGCGAGCGTCGCGCGGCCGTGGATGTGCCCGAGTGCCGCATAGTCGACACCCTCGAACGCGCCGAGCGGCACGACGTCGAGGCCGCCGGCGCTGAGGTCGCGCTCGGCGTCGCTCGCCTGGCTCGCACCGCCGGCGACGAAGCAGTGCGCGAGCACGACGGAGCGGTGATCGGATGCCGCGGCGGCGGTCGCCACATTGCGCATGGCGAAGCCCAGCGCGTCGGATTGCGTGCGCAGCGTCTCCTCGGGCCAGAGGTGCCGGATCAGCGCCGGCTCGAGATAGGGCACGCCGTAGAAGTCGGCCGTGACGCCGTCGAGCCCTGTGATCGTCACGGGGCTCGCGTGATCCTCCGGACGGGTCACGATGTGCACGCCGCCGAACGCCGCGAACTCGGATTGGAAGCCGAGCCGCGCGGGCGAGTCGTGGTTCCCGCTCGTGATGACGAGCTCGGCACCGGCCGATCGGATGCCGCGCAGCACGCGCCCGAGCACGGCGAACGCGTCTGCCGAGGGCGTCGCCGAGTCGAACACATCGCCCGCGACCGCGACGACGTCGATCTCACGCTCGCGCACCACATCGATGAGCGCGCTGAGCACGGTCTCGAGCGCATCGAGCGTCGAATGGCCGTGGAAGGTGCGCCCGACATGCCAGTCGGAGGTGTGCAGGATGCGCATGAAGTCACGCTATCCATCGCGTCTGACATGGACGCGCGCCGCTGAGGGGCGGTCGCCCAGTGAGCGACCGTGCGGCGGATGCCGAGCAGGCTATGCCTGCGAGGGCGCGGCCCAGTAGCGGGATGTTCACGAGATCGTTCCTTGTGTGCGGAGTTGGGTGGTGAGGCTGTGTTTGGGCAGGAGTCGGGTGGGTTCGCGGCCGGGCCAGTGGAGCCAGTAGGTGTTTCCGCGTCTCTCGATGTGTCCGCCTTGGTTGTGGAGGTTGAGGTGGTGGAACCGGCAGAGGCAGATGCCGTCTTTCGTCTCGGTTTTCCGGTTCTGCGGTCTTTCGTTCCAGGGGTTGAGGTGGTGTGCTTCGGTGGCGTCGGGGGGCATGGGGCAGCCGGGGATGAGGCAGCCGCCGTCGCGGATGGCCATGGCGCGTCTTTGCCGGGTGGAGAAGGTTCTTTCTGCTTTGGTGGCGTCGAGGGTCTGACCGGTCTCGTCGAGGAGGGCTGCGGCGGCGCTTCCGTCGCAGAGCGAGGTGATGAGTTGCGCCCCGGTGAGGGGGTGGGGTGTGCCGTCGAGCCAGGCGATGCCGTCCTCGGGTGGGGGTGTGGCGGGTGGCCGGTGGGTGCTCGTGCCCGAGGCGGCGCCGGGTGGCTGCCCGGGCGGTCCGTCGTGCGGTGGGCTGTTTCTGCGTGCGGCATCCGCGGTGATCGCTTTCTTCAGCTCACTCGTGGTGACGGCGATGGTGACGGTGGGGGTGTGCTTCCCGAATACCCCGGAGGAGGTGATGCCGGCGGTGAGGAACGCCGTGAAGGTGTCGGCGAGGAGCTGCTCGTTGGTGCGGGCGTCCTGCTGGAGTTCTTCCGCGCGGGCGCGTTCCTCGTCGGTGAGGAATCTCGGCCCGCCGAGGCGGGGTGCGAGGTGGCGGCGGATGGGGGTCCAGATCTGCGCGTCGGTGGCGGGGTCGACGAGGAGGTCGTATTTCACCATCCCGTCGCTGCGGACGGTGCGTTTCAGGGACCGCTGCTCATACAGTCGCTGTGCGTTCTGGGTGGCCCATTCCCGGTCGAGGACCGCCCGGGTGGCTTTCGCGTTGCGTGCGGCGTCTTCGGGGGTGAGCTCCCCGTCCCAGCAGTCGGCGATGAGCCGCAGGACCGCCTGCCGGTAGGCGGGGGTGGAGGCGTCGTCGCGGGGCACGCCGAGTCCGGAGGTGATCCGGTCGGCGTGCTCGGCCGGCAGCCACCCGTTTCTGACCGTGACGGCGATCGGCGCCGACCAGGGGCCGCCGAGCGCCGCGAGGGCCTCGATCGAGCGGGGTTCCGCCGGGGCATCCGTCTCCTCCGCAGGCGAAACGGACGCGGCGGTCTCGAGCAGGCCGCCCACCCGCACGGCCTTCCGCGCATCCGTGAGAGAGGACCCGGTCAGGCGCTGCACCAGCTCGGCTCCCGATCTCACCCCGGCCCGCCGCGCCAGCGACTCGGGGCCCAGCTCGCGTGCGGACTTCCGCTCGATGTCGGAGGCCACGAGTGAGATGGCGGTGTCGACCTCGCGGCGCAGGGCGGACAGCTCGCCGAGAAGGGCGAGCTGCGCGGCATCCGTCAGCGCTGTGATCTCGTCGGCGCACGGCAGCGCCCCGGCCGCGGCGGCGGTCAGGGAATGCACGCGCGAGACGATTTCGGACATGCCCTCAAGCTACAACCCGCAACTGACATTCAAGGCCGAACATTCAAAACTGTGTACAACTCCCCGAAACCACACCTGTGCACGCCAAGACCGTCACAGCCACCCCACACCCAGCCGCCGATAAAGTGAGCAGCAGCATGAACGCGTGGCAAGGGATCGTCTGGGCACTGGCCCCCACAGTGCTGGTCGGGCTCATCTTCTGGTGGGTGATGGCCGCGATCGTGCGCGCCGACCGCACTGAGCGCAAGGTGTACGCCAAGATTGAGGCTGAGGAGCGCGCCAAGAGAGGTCTGCCCTCCAAGAACTAGCGAAGACTGAGCGCTGGAGGCCGGATGAACGCGGGATTCTGGACCTCGGCGATCATCATCTTCGCGCTGGTCGTCGACTTCATCTTCCGCGTCGTCGCGATCATCGTCGTCCCGCGCAACCGGCGCCCCACCAGCGCGACGGCCTGGCTGCTGGCGATCAACTTCATCCCGTACCTCGGCCTGCTGGTCTTCCTGCTGATCGGCTCATACAAGCTGCCGAAGGCCCGCCGCGCGAAGCAGGCGCAGATCAACCAGTTCATCCTCGACCAGACCGAGGGCATGGAGCGCGTCCGCCGCGACCACCCGTGGCCGAACTGGCTCGAGCAGGTCGTCCACCTCAACCGCAGCCTGGGCTCGATGCCCCTCGTCGGCGGCAACTCGGCGACGCTCATCACCGACTACCAGCAGAGCTTCGACGAGATGATCGCCGCGATCGACGCGGCCGAGCGCTACGTGCACGTCGAGTTCTACATCTTCACCCTCGACCCGACGACGGCCCCGTTCTTCGACGCCCTCGAGCGTGCGAAGAATCGCGGCGTCACGGTGCGCGTGCTGCTCGACCATATCGCGAGCCTGCGCACGCGCGGCTACCGCAAGACCATCAAGCGGCTCACCGAGATGGGCGCGGAGTGGCAGCTGATGCTGCCCATCCAGCCCTTCAAGGGCCGCTACCAGCGCCCCGATCTGCGCAATCACCGCAAGCTCGTCGTCATCGACGGCGAGGTCGGCTTCATGGGCTCGCAGAACATCATCGACGCGGGCTACGACAAGGCGAGCAATCACCGCCGCGGCCTGCAGTGGAAAGAGCTCGTCGCGCGCCTCGACGGACCCATCGTCTCGGGCCTCAACGCGATCTTCATCACCGACTGGTACGTCGAGACCGACCAGCTGCTCGCCCGCGAGGCGCGTCTCGTCGAGCCGACCTTCATCGCCCCGCCGCGTGAGCAGATCGACTGCCAGCTCGTGCCGAGCGGCCCGGGATTCCCGCACGAGAACAACCTGCGGCTCTTCCTCGCGCTGCTCTACTACGCGCAGGAGCAGATCATCATCACGAGCCCCTACTTCGTTCCGGACGAGTCGATGCTCAACGCCCTGCTCACGGCCATCCAGCGCGGGGTGCGCGTCGAGCTCTTCGTCTCAGAGGTCGCAGATCAGTGGCTCGTCTACCACGCGCAGCGCTCCTACTACGAGCAGCTGCTCGAGGCCGGCGTCGTGATCTGGATGTACAAGGCGCCCACGATCCTGCACGCCAAGCACTTCACGATCGACGATGAGGTCGCCGTCGTCGGCTCGAGCAACATGGACATCCGCTCGTTCCAGCTCAACAGCGAGATCTCGCTCATGGTGCGCGGCCGCCATTTCGTCGCCGAGCTGCGCGAGGTCGAGCAGAGCTACCGCGACAACAGCCGCCAGCTCACCCGAGAGGAATGGGCGGCACAGACCACCGTGCGGTCGACGATCGCCGACAACCTCGCGCGGCTCACGAGCGCACTGCAATAACCGGGCGAACAACCGGACAGGAGAGAACGGATGCCTGCGGCTACGGCCGCTCGTCCTTGACCCGCACCAGCGCGCCGCCGCTCGGCGACTCCACGCGCTCCACGGTGAACAGCCCGATCGCGGTCACGAGGTCGGCGAGCTTCGTGAAGCCCCAGTTGCGCGAGTCGAAGTCGGGCGCCTGCTGGCGGATGAGCGTGCCCACCTGCCCGAGGTTCGCCCAGCCCTCGTCATCGGATGCATCACGGATGCCTGCGCGCAGCAGCCTCACGAGCCGGGTGTCGCCGCGCAGCGCGTTCTGAGGCGCCGGCTGCAGGGGCCGCGGCTCCGGGGCGGCCTTCGCCCGGGCATCCGTCTCGGGCTCCTGATCGTCCTCGACGGCCGCGGGCTCGAGCACATCGAGGTACGTGAAGCGGTTGCACGCGTTCACGAACGCCTGCGGTGTCTTCCGCTCGCCGAAGCCGTAGACCGTCGCGCCGGACTCCCGCAGCCGCGAGGCGAGCCGGGTGAAGTCGCTGTCGGAGGACACCAGGCAGAAGCCGTCGAACCGCCCGGTGTAGAGCAGGTCCATCGCGTCGATGATGAGCGCGCTGTCGGTCGCGTTCTTGCCCGTCGTGTACGCGAACTGCTGGATCGGCTGGATCGCGTGCTCGTTGACCGCGCTCTTCCAGCTCTTGAGCTGATCGCTGGTCCAGTCGCCGTACATGCGGCGCACCGACGCGTCGCCGTAGCGGCTCACCTCGGCCAGGAGCGCCGCGATGCGCCGAGGCGCCACGTTGTCGGCGTCGATCAGGACGGCGAGGTGCGGCGTCTCAGGCATCCGTCTACCGCTTGTTCGTGTCGACGAGCCGCTGGATGTACTGGCCGTAGCCGCTCTTGCGAAGCGGCTGGGCGAGCGCCTCGAGCTCGTCGAGGCCGATCCAGCCGGCCCGCCAGGCGATCTCCTCGATGCAGCCGACCTTGAAGCCCTGTCGGTCCTCGATGACCTTGACGTATTCGGAGGCCTGCATCATCGACTCGAAGGTGCCGGTGTCGAGCCACGCGGTACCGCGGCGCAGCACCTGCACCTGCAGCTTGCCTGCCTCGAGGTAGCGCTCGTTGACGGTCGAGATCTCGAGCTCGCCGCGCGGGCTGGGCTCGATCGTCTTCGCGATCTCGACGACCGAGTTGTCGTAGAAGTACAGGCCGGGAACGACATAGTTCGACTTCGGCTGCGCCGGCTTCTCTTCGATCGAGATCGCCTTGAAGCTCTCGTCGAACTCGACCACGCCGTAGCGCCGCGGGTCGCTGACCTCGTAGGCGAAGATCAGCCCGCCGTCGATGTGCGTGTGCTGGCGCAGCGACGAGCCGAGGCCCGCGCCGTGGAAGATGTTGTCGCCGAGCACGAGCGCGACCGAGTCGTCGCCGATGAACTCCTCGCCGATGATGAACGCCTGCGCGAGGCCGTCGGGCGACGGCTGCACGGCGTATTCGAGACGGATGCCGAGCTGCGAGCCGTCGCCGAGCAGGGCGCGGAACTGCTCGTTGTACTCAGGGGTCGTGATGATCAGGATCTCGTTGATGCCCGCCATCATCAGTGTCGACAGGGGGTAGTAGATCATCGGCTTGTCGTAGATGGGCATCAGCTGTTTCGAGATGCCCTTGGTGATCGGCCACAGGCGCGAGCCCGAGCCGCCGGCGAGGATGATTCCGCGCATTGTGTTGCTCCTTGCTTACGGGCGGCCGAGCGCTCGGTAGCGCCAGCCGGCGGCGCGCCACTGCTCTGGGTCGAGGCAGTTGCGGCCGTCGAGGATGTTCTTGGTGCCGACGACGGCGCCGAAGGCGGCGGGGTCGAGCTCGCGGAACTGCTTCCACTCGGTCAGCAGCACCACCGCGTCGGCATCCGTCGCCGCCTGCTCAGCCGATGCGGCGAAGTCGAGCTCGGGGTGCAGACGTGTCGCGTTCGGCACGGCCTCGGGGTCGTAGGCGATGACGCGGGCGCCCTGTGCGCGCAGCTGGGAGGCGACATCGAGGGCGGGGGAGTCGCGCACGTCGTCGGAGTCCGGTTTGAAGGCGAGTCCGAGGACGGCGACCTTCTTGCCGAGCAGCGAGCCGTCGAGCAGCTCGCGGGTGAGGTCGACGGCGCGCGAGCGGCGGCGGATGTTGATCGCGTCGACCTCGCGCAGGAAGGTGAGCGCCTGGTCGGCGCCGAGCTCGCCGGCGCGGGCCTGGAACGCGCGGATGTCCTTCGGCAGGCAGCCGCCGCCGAAGCCGAGGCCCGCATTGAGGAAGCGGCGGCCGATGCGCGCGTCGTAGCCGATCGCGTCCGCGATCTTGGTGACGTCCGCGCCGGTGACGTCGGCGACCTCCGCGATCGCGTTGATGAAGGAGATCTTGGTCGCGAGGAACGCGTTCGCCGAGACCTTCACGAGCTCGGCCGTCTCATAGCCGGTGACGACGAGGGGCGTCTCGTTGCCGAGCGCGACGGCGTAGATCTCGTCGAGCACGGCCTTCGCCCTCTCGCCCGCCGCGCCCTCTGGCACGCCGTAGACGAGCCGGTCGGGGCGCAGGGTGTCCTCGACGGCGAAGCCCTCGCGCAGGAACTCGGGGTTCCACGCCAGCTCGGCCTCGGGCTGCGCGGCTTTGACGATGCCGGCCAGGCGGCGGGCGGTGCCGACGGGAACGGTCGACTTCCCGATCACGAGCGCGCCGGGCTTGAGGTGCGCGGCCAGGGCGTGGGTCGCCGCGTCGACGTACGTCAGGTCTGCGGCGTTCTCGCCCTTCTTCTGCGGCGTGCCGACGGCGATGAAGTGCGCGTCGTAGTCCGCCACCTGGGAGAAGTCGGTCGTGAACTTCAGCCGCCCGGTCGCGCCGGCCGAGGCGAGCAGCTCGGGCAGGCCCGGCTCGAAGAACGGGGCGCGGCCCGCAGCGAGCAGCTCGATCTTCGCCGGGTCGACATCGATGCCGAGAACCTCGTGACCGAGCTCGGCCATGCAGGCGGCGTGCACGGCGCCGAGATAGCCGCAGCCGATGACGGTGATTCGCACGGAAGGTCTCCTACTCGTTCGCGAGGTACTCGTCGAGCGCGGCGAGGTGGTCGCGCGTGGTGAAGCCCGTCGCCTCGATCTTGTCGAGCGGCAGGACGCTGTTCAGCGGGCGGGGCGAGACCTGCTTGCCCGCGAAGTAATCGGCGGTGCTCACGCCCGTCACGGCCGCGGGGTCGTGCCCCGTCGCGGCGAAGACGCGCCGGGCGATCTCAGCCCAGCTCACGGGCGTGCCCGCGCCCGTCAGGTTGTAGGTGCCGAAGGGCGCATCGGACGCGATGAGATGACGGATGCCTGCCGCGATGTCGCTCGTGAAGCTGAGACGCCCGATCTGGTCGTCGACGACGCTCGGGGCGATGCCGCGTTCGGCGAGCGAGGCCATGGTGCGCACGAAGTTGCCGCCGTCGCCGATCACCCAGCTCGTGCGCACGATGTAGTGCCGCGGCACGGTCGCCACGATCGCGTCGCCCGCGGCCTTGGTCTGGCCGTAGACGCCCAGGGGGCTGAACGGCTCGTCCTCGGGGTGAGCAGAGGCGGCGCCGTCGAAGACGTAGTCGCTCGAGACGTGCACGAGCGTGATGCCGTTCGCCGCGGCGACGCGGGCGAGCGCGCCGACCCCGGCGACGTTGGCGGACCAGGCCGCCCGGCGCCCGGCATCCGTCTCTGCCTCGTCCACCTTCGTGTAGGCAGCGGCGTTGATGATCACGCCGTAGTCGCGCCACGCGCGCGCCGTCTCGAAGGCGGGGTCCGCGATGTCGAGCGTCGCGCGGTCGGCGAACTCGGCGTCAGGGAAGACGGCCCGCAGCGCACGGCCGAGCTGCCCGTTCGCGCCGAGTACCAGCGTCGTGCGCCCGGGCATCGGCGCCACCTCGGCGAGCCGCGGGTGCGCCCTGTCCTTGTCGCTCAGCACCGCCTGCGCGAGCGGGATGGGCCAGTCGATCGCCGCGGTCTCGTCGGCGAGGTTCAGGAACGTGTACTTCGCGCCGGCGTCGGGCGACCAGTGGTCGTTGACGAGGTAGGAGTAGACGGTGTTCGGCTCGAGGGTCTGGTACGAGTTGCCGACGCCGCGCGGCACGAAGACCGCCGTCTCGGGGCCGATCTCGACGGTGAACACCGTGCCGAAGCTCGGCCCCTCGCGCAGGTCGACCCACGCGCCGAACACGCGGCCGTTCACGACCGACACGAACTTGTCCCACGGCTCGGCGTGGATGCCGCGCGTCGTGCCGACCTCGTCGTTGAACGAGACGTTGTTCTGCACTGGGCCGAAGTCGGGCAGGCCGAGCGGCAGCATCTTCTCGCGCTGCCAGTTCTCCTTGAACCACCCGCGGTTGTCACCGCGCAGGTCGAGATCGACGACGAAGAGCCCGGGGATCGGGCTCTCGTGCAGGGCCGGGCGCTGGGAGTCGCTCATCGCACAAGGAGCCTACTGGCCCTGGGCGACGTACTTCGCCTCGGTCGCCGCCTTCTGCGGCAGCCACCAGGACTGGTTGTTCTTGTACCACTCGATCGTCGCGGCGAGGCCCGCCTCGAAGTCCTGGTACTGCGGCTGCCAGCCGAGCTCGGTGCGCAGCTTGGTCGAGTCGATGGCGTAGCGCAGGTCGTGGCCCGCGCGGTCGACCACGTGCTCGTAGGCATCCGTCGGCTGCCCCGTCAGCTTCAGGATCAGCTCGACCACGGTCTTGTTGTCCTTCTCGCCGTCGGCGCCGATGAGATAGGTCTCACCGATCACGCCCTTCTCGACGATCGTGAGCACCGCGCTGGAGTGGTCGTTCGCGTGGATCCAGTCGCGCACGTTGAGGCCCGCGCCGTAGAGCTTGGGGCGCTCGCCCGTGAGCACGTTCGTGATCTGGCGGGGGATGAACTTCTCGACGTGCTGGTACGGCCCGTAGTTGTTCGAGCAGTTCGAGATGGTCGCCTGCACGCCGAAGCTGCGCACCCAGGCGCGCACGAGCAGGTCGCTGCCGGCCTTGGTGCTCGAGTAGGGGCTCGACGGGTTGTAGGGAGTCTGCTCGGTGAAGCGCTGCGGGTCGTCGAGCTCGAGGTCGCCGTAGACCTCGTCGGTCGAGATGTGGTGGTAGCGCACCCCGTGCTTGCGCACCGCCTCGAGCAGCGTGAACGTGCCGATGAGGTTCGTGTCGACGAACGGGCGCGGGTCGTGCAGCGAGTTGTCGTTGTGGCTCTCGGCCGCATAGTGGACGACGACATCGGATGCCGCGACCAGCGGGTCGACGACGGAGGCGTCCGCGATGTCGCCCTTGACGAAGGCGAAGCGGTCTTCGGGCAGGCCGTCGAGGCTCGCCAGGTTGCCCGCGTAGGTCAGCTTGTCCAGCACGGTCACGTGGTCGTCGGTGTTCTCGAGCAGGTAGTGGACGAAGTTCGAGCCGATGAAGCCGGCGCCACCGGTGACAAGGACTTTGCGCATGCGCACCAGGCTACCGGGCGCTCTCTGAGCGAACGGATGCCTGCGCTTGCGCGCTCGCCCTCGCCCGGCGACGCCGGTTGAGCTACTACGATCCGCGGTGCGCTACTCGGACCCGAGGCGCGCACAGCGGATTCTGATAGCGCACGCTGGACTTCGCGCCGCCCGGCACGCTGAAATGGGCCAAGGAGGACTCATTGGACTATCGATGGGCGAGCGCAGTCGTCGGATTGTTCATCATCGCGATCGGGTTGCTCGTTCTCTTCAAGGGCCAGGAGCTATCGAAGTTCCTCTACGCCGGCCGTCTGATGATCTTCGGCCAGAGGGCGGCGGGGAAAGGGCAACCGGTGCTCGCCCGCTGGTGGCAGATCACCTTTTCTTGCATGATCCTCGCCTTTGGCGCCTGGGCGATTGTCTCGGGATTCTTCCCGGCGCGCTGACGTTGGAGCTCATCCATGGGTGCGAAATGCATGTCGACGCGCCGGGGAGCGTACTTTTCGCACCGCTCGATGTGCGGCAGAGAACTACTGCTCGCGGGGTTTCAGGCGCACCGTGGGAAGAACAGGTGCGGGCAAGGCGGCCTCGCCCTGCGAGACCGGGACGTAGCCGAAACGGCCATCGGGTGAGCGCGGGCCCTCGATCGCCTGCTCCTGCCAATCGGCACGGGCGCGCACGATGTCGTCGTGGGTGCGGCCGACGAAGTTCCACCACATGACGATCGGCTCGTTCAGCGGAGCGCCGCCGAGCAGCAGGATGCGCGTGGCATCCGTCGCCTGCAGGCGAACGTGCGAGCGCCCGGGTTCGAGGTAGCCCAGCTCGCGCTCGCGCAGCGGTGCGCCGTCGACGTCGACCCCTCCCTGGTCGACCAGGATGCCGTGCTCGAAGCCGGCGTCGAGCGCCAGCTCGAGCGAGGCCCCGGCCGGCAGCTCGAGCTGCGCGCCGACGAGCGGCGAGTGCACGTCGGTCACGGCGGCGTGCCCCGGGAAGCCCGGAAGCGCGCCGACGAAGACGTGCGCGCGCACCACCGCCCCGGCATCCGCCGGCAAGCTGAAGGGAACGGGCTCGGTGTGCTCGAACGACGGAGCGCGGTCCCGGGTGGCATCCGGCAGCATCAGCCAGAGCTGCACGCCGTGCAGCACCGTGGTCTCGGGCGTCGAGTACTCGGTGTGCGAGATGCCATGCCCTGCGGTCATGAGATTGAGCTCGCCGGGACGCACCAGCGCATCGGACCCGACGGAGTCGCGATGCCGGATCTCGCCGCGGAACAGCCACGACACCGTCTGCAGGCCGATGTGCGGGTGCGGGGGAACGCTCATGCCGCCGGTCGCGGAGACGTCGTCGGGGCCGTAGTGGTCGAGGAAGCACCAGGCCCCGATCGTCGAGCGGCGGCGCTGCGGCAGCGTGCGGTGCACGGTCATCGCACGCGGGCCGCCGAGGGGCACCTCGCGGGGCTCGAGCACGACCATGGGCGCCGCGGATTCGCCCGCAGCGCGGCACTCGTCGACGGTCTCCGCCGGGTCGAGCTCGAGGTTGCTCACGCGGGCGAGCCTACGGGTTTCGGACAGGTGTGGCGCTTTAAGATGCTTCGCATGTCCGCCCCACGCACTCGTCTCGTCGCGAGTCTCGTTGCGCTCGCCGCGGCGGCGCTCGTGCTCGCAGGGTGCGCGAGTCAGGCATCCGTCTCGCCCGATCCTGTCGCCAGCTACAAGGGCGAGCCGAAGGGCGTGACCGCACCCGCGTCGAGCGCCGGCGGCGCTCCGTGGGCCGTGTGGATGAAGAAGGACGGCAGCGAGTTCGCCGTCACCCTCTATGGCTCGGCGGACTGCCCGCCGTACGCCACGGGGTACAAGGTCACGGCGCCCGACGAGATCACGATGAAGGTGAAGAAGGCGACGGATTCCTGCCCTGACGGCTACACGCCGTTCACAACCGTCTTCCAGACGCCTCCGAGCCTCGACCGCGAGGTGCACATCCAGTTCACCGCGCAGAACACGCACTTCTACCTGGCTCCCGTCAAGAAAAAGTAGGCCGCGCGCCGCAGGGGCGGCGGCGCGCGAACAAACACATCCGCCTGGGGCGAACAGGGGCATTCAGGTGCCCACCCCCTGGTTACTCTCGATGTAACGCGGCTGCCAGCCCAGTCGTGACGAGAGGTGACTAATGTTCGAGAGGTTCACGGACCGGGCCCGCCGGGTCGTCGTCTTGGCTCAGGAAGAGGCCAAGATGCTCAACCACAACTACATCGGCACCGAGCACATCCTGCTCGGGCTGATCCACGAGGGCGAGGGCGTCGCCGCCAAGGCCCTCGAGTCCCTTGGTATCTCCCTTGACGCGGTGCGCGAGCAAGTGCAGGACATCATCGGCCAGGGTCAGCAGCAGCCGACCGGCCACATCCCCTTCACGCCGCGCGCGAAGAAGGTGCTCGAGCTGTCCCTGCGCGAGGCGCTGCAGCTCGGCCACAACTACATCGGCACCGAGCACATCCTGCTCGGCCTCATCCGCGAGGGTGAGGGCGTCGCCGCCCAGGTGCTCGTGAAGCTCGGGGCCGACCTCAACCGGGTGCGCCAGCAGGTCATCCAGCTGCTGTCCGGCTATCAGGGCAAGGAGCAGGTGCAGGTCGGCGCGAACGAGCAGCAGCAGGCGCAGGCCGGTTCGCAGATCCTCGACCAGTTCGGCCGCAACCTGACGCAGGCCGCGCGCGAGGGCAAGCTCGACCCGGTCATCGGGCGCGAGAAGGAGATCGAGCGCGTGATGCAGATCCTGTCGCGCCGCTCGAAGAACAACCCCGTGCTGATCGGCGAGCCCGGCGTCGGCAAGACCGCCGTCGTCGAGGGCCTCGCGCAGGCGATCGTGCGCGGCGACGTTCCCGAGACGCTGAAGGACAAGCAGCTCTACACGCTTGACCTGGGGTCGCTGATTGCAGGAAGCCGCTACCGCGGTGACTTCGAGGAGCGCCTGAAGAAGGTCACGAAGGAGATCCGCACCCGCGGCGACATCATCACCTTCATCGACGAGATCCACACGCTCGTCGGCGCGGGCGCTGCTGAGGGCGCGATCGATGCGGCATCCATTCTCAAGCCCCTGCTCGCCCGTGGCGAGCTGCAGACCATCGGCGCCACCACGCTTGACGAGTACCGCAAGCACTTCGAGAAGGATGCCGCGCTCGAGCGCCGCTTCCAGCCGATCCAGGTCGCCGAGCCGTCGCTGCCCCACGCGATCAACATCCTGAAGGGGCTGCGCGACCGCTACGAGGCGCACCACAAGGTGTCCATCACCGACGGCGCGATCGTGGCCGCGGCGAACCTGTCCGACCGCTACATCTCTGACCGCTTCCTGCCGGACAAGGCCATCGACCTGATCGACGAGGCCGGCGCCCGCCTGCGCCTGTCGATCCTGTCGGCTCCGCCCGAGCTGCGCGAGTTCGACGAGAAGATCGCCGGCGTGCGCGAGAAGAAGGAAGCCGCCATCGAGGACCAGGACTTCGAGAAGGCCGCGGCTCTGCGCGACGAGGAGAAGAACCTCCTCGGCGAGCGGCTGCGCCTCGAGAAGCAGTGGAAGTCGGGCGACGTCAAGACGACGGCAGAGGTCGACGAGGGGCTGATCGCCGAGGTGCTGGCTCAGGCCACGGGCATCCCGGTGTTCAAGCTGACGGAAGAGGAGTCGTCGCGACTCGTCTTCATGGAGAAGGCGCTGCACGAGCGCGTCATCGGCCAGGAGGAGGCCATCTCGGCCCTCGCCAAGACGATCCGCCGCACGCGTGCGGGTCTGAAGGACCCCCACCGCCCCTCTGGCTCGTTCATCTTCGCCGGCCCCACCGGTGTCGGCAAGACCGAGCTCGCCAAGGCGCTCGCCGAGTTCCTGTTCGACGACGAGTCGGCGATGATCTCGCTGGACATGTCGGAGTACGGCGAGAAGCACACCGTCTCGCGGCTGTTCGGCGCCCCCCCAGGGTTCGTCGGCTTCGAAGAGGGCGGCCAGCTCACCGAGAAGGTGCGCCGCAAGCCGTTCTCGGTCGTGCTCTTCGACGAGATCGAGAAGGCCCACCCCGACATCTTCAACTCGCTGCTGCAGATTCTTGAGGAAGGCCGCCTGACCGACGGTCAGGGCCGTGTGGTCGACTTCAAGAACACGGTCATCATCATGACGACCAACCTCGGCACCGCGGCGATCTCGGGCGGCCCCGTCGGCTTCCAGGCCGAGGGCGACGCCGGTGAGTCGAGCGGATACGACCGCATGCGCGGCAAGGTGATGGAGGAGCTGAAGAAGAACTTCAAGCCCGAGTTCCTGAACCGCGTCGACGACATCATCGTGTTCCCGCAGCTCACCAAGCCCGAGCTGCGCCAGATCGTCGATCTGTTCATCCGCCGCCTCGGCACCCGCATGCTCGACCGCGACCTGACGGTGGAGATCACGGATGCCGCGAAGGACCGCCTCATCGAGATCGGCTTCGACCCGTCGCTCGGCGCCCGGCCGCTGCGCCGCGCCGTGCAGCGTGAGGTCGAGGACCGGCTCTCCGAGAAGATCCTGGCCGGCGAGCTGAACGCGGGCGACCACGTGCAGGTCGACTTCGAGACCGGTGACTTCACCTTCCACATCGCCCCGCGCGGTGGCGAGAAGGTCGGCAGCATCGCCTCGGGTTCGCACGCCGCCGGATCGGCGACGCCCGACCTGGCCATCACCTCGGACTGATTTCCGGCATCAGAAGTGCCTCTTCCGCTTCGGCGGGAGGGGCACTTCGTCGTATCCGGCATCCGCGCTACATCTACGGGATGGCGCGCCTGTGCCAGCTGCCGCGGGGATCCGTAGCTGTAGCGCAACCGGGCAGGGTGGGCGCGCGCCTCGTGTGCGCGCCGTGAAAGCGGCACGAAAGTCTCGTGAAAGTCGCGGCTGGTCCACTGGGTGTCATGACCACTTCGACCATCGCTCCCACCCGGGCCCGGAGCTACGGCTCGCTGCGCGCAGCCTGGATTCCGCTCGCAGCCCTGTGCCTCGCGTTCTTCGTCGAGATGGTCGACAACACGCTGCTGAGCATCGCGCTGCCGACCATCGGGCGAGACCTCGGCGGCACGACCACCGCCCTGCAGTGGGTGACCGGCGCCTACTCGCTCACCTTCGGCGGCCTGCTGCTGACCGCCGGCTCCATCGCCGACCGCTTCGGGCGCCGCCGTGTGCTGCTCGTCGGCCTCGCGGTGTTCGGCCTGGTCAGCCTGCTCGTCATCTGGGTGCACTCCACCGGTGAGCTGATCGCACTGCGCGCCGCTCTCGGCATCGCCGCCGCGGCGATGGCGCCGATCACCAACTCGCTCGTGTTCCGCCTGTTCGAGGGCGAGGCCGAGCGGATGCGTGCGATGACGCTCATGATCGTCGTCGGCATGGGCGGCTTCATCCTGGGGCCTCTGCTCGGCGGCACGGCACTCGCGCATCTCAGCTGGCAGTGGCTGTTGGTCGTGAACGCCCCGATCGCGCTCATCGCCCTGATCGGCGTGCGCATCGGCGTCGCCGCCGACCGCCGTGAGGACCTGACCTCAGACCGGCTCGACCTGCCCGGCGCCGTGCTCAGCATCATCACGATCGGTCTCGCCTGCTTCGTCGGCACCAGCGGCGTGCAGTACGGCTGGCTCTCGGCCGCCACGATCGCCTCCGCGGCGGGCGCGCTCGCGGCCCTCGCCGCGTTCGTCTGGCACGAGTTGCGCACTCCGGCGCCGATGCTCGACCTGAGGCTGTTCGTGAACGGCACGATCCGCGGGGCGTTCATCGCCGAGATCGGGGCGGCGATCGCGATGGCATCCGTCATGTTCGCGCTGATCCTGCACTTCCAGTACGCGTATGGCTGGAGCCCCGTGCGCGCCGGTCTCGCCAACCTGCCGATGATCGTCACCATGGTCGCCGCCGCGCCGCTCACCGAGTGGCTCGTGAAGCGCCTCGGGCACCGCACCGCCACCCTGATCTCCGCCGCCCTACTCGCGGGGTCGCTCGGCGGCATGGCGTGGGGCGTCTCCCACGGCTACCTCGTGATCGCGGTCTTCATGGTCACCATGACCCTCGGCCTGCGCAGCATCATGACCGTCTGCGGCGTCGCCCTCGTCGCCGCGATGCCCGAGAACCGCACCTCGATCGGCACCGCGCTCAGCGACACCGGCCAGGAGCTCGGCACGAGCGTCGGCACCGCCGTCGTCGGAACCCTCATCGCCGCACTGGTCACGAAGGTGCTTCCCGCCGGCATCTGGACCCACTCGCTCGTGGCGTCCTTCTTCCACGGCGAGAGCGTGACGTTCGTGGTGATCGCCATCGTCGTCGGCATCATCACCGGGTGGGGCGCGCTCTACCTGACCGGCTCGCGCGAGACCGAAGAGGCGCACTGAGCGAGCCGGTGGCCGGCGTGGGCTGCGCAAAACTCAGGGACTTTTACCGCTCGGGCCCATGCAGCCGCCGATTTCCGGGCGCGGAGCCACCGCGCCAGCGCGTTTCCCCTGAGTTTTGCGCAGGGGCCGCCGGGCGGAAGACTACGTGAGTGACAGGAATTACGGTGCGGCGCGCCCGCACGACCGACGTGCACGGCATCCGCGACCTCATCGAACCGCTCGTCGAAGAGCGCATCCTGCTCGGCAAAGAGCTCGTCACCCTGTACGAGGGCGTGCAGGAGTTCCGCGTCGCGGAGGACGAGGACGGCCGCCTCATCGGCGTCGGCGCCCTGCACGTCATGTGGGAGGACCTCGGCGAGGTGCGCACGCTGGCCGCGGCATCCGATTGGCGCCACCGGGGTGTCGGGCACGCGCTGCTCGAGCGGCTCGAGACGGATGCCCGTGAGCTCGGCCTCTCGCGCCTGTTCTGCCTGACCTTCGAGACCGGCTTCTTCGGCCGCCACGGGTACACCGACATGGGCTCGGAGACCGTTGACCCGGCGGTCTACGCCGAGCTGCTGCGCTCGACCGATGACGGCGTCGCCGAGTTCCTCGACCTCGCCCGCGTGAAGCAGAACACCCTCGGCAACACGAGGATGATCAAACAGCTGTGACCGCGGGCTGCAGCGCGTGCTTCACGAGGCGTGCGAGGGTCGCGTAGCCGTCGCCGGAGAGCACCGACTCGAGGTGGCCCTGGATCGAGGCGATGCCCGGGCCGCGCAGGGCGGTCACGAATCCCTCGGAGTCGACGGATGCCTCGAGCTCGACCTCCGTCCTGCGCGCGCTGCGGGCGCGCGCACTGAAGGTGTTGTAGAAGCCGATCGCGGCGCGCTCGCCGAAGACGTCGACCTCGAGGCGCACTCCCTGTCGCGGCATGGGCAGCGGAGCGAGCTCGTAGCCCGCGAGGCCGGCCAGCACCTGATGGCTGAGGCAGACGGCGAGCAGCGGCAGCCCGGCCCGCAGCCGTTCGAGCAGCAGGGCGCGCAGGCGGGCGATCCTCCGTTCGGAGAGGTCCCGCGGGTCGCCCGGCCCCGGCCCGAAGACGACGAGATCGTCGTCGAGAACCGACTCAACGGCGGCCCACGGCTCGACGCGCACCGACAGCCCGAGGTGCCGCAGCTGGTGGGCGAGCATCGTCGTGAACTGGTCCTCGTTGTCGATCACGAGGGCGGTCATCCCGGTGGACAGCGCGGTTCCGGCATCCGTCGTCTGCGGCCTGACCCAGAACGACGCGAGCCGCTCGTTGCGGGCTGCGAGGGCATCGGCGACGCCCGGCTGCGCCGTGAGATCGAGGGCGGCGACGGATGCCTGTCGCGGCAGCACCCCCAGCGCGGCGAGCACGCCCGAGGCCTTCGTGCGCGTCTCGGCGACCTCGCCTTCGGGGGTCGAGTGCCGCACGAGGGTCGCGCCGGCGGGCACGGTGAGGCGGCCGCCGTCTTCGAGATACGCCGTGCGGATCAGGATCGGGGCGTCGAGGGAGTAGCCGGCGCCTGAGGGCTCGAACAGCGCCAGCACACCCGCGTAGTACCCCCGCGGCTCCGGCTCGTGCCGGGCGATCACGGTGCAGGCGTTCTGCATCGGCGACCCCGTCACGGTGGGGGCGAACATCGTGCGGCGCAGCGCCTCGCGCACATCGAGCGCAGTGCGGCCTTCGAGCAGGTACTCCGTGTGGCTGAGGCGCGACATCTGCGTGAGGTACGGGCCGAGGATCCGGCCACCCGTCGGGCAGACCGCGCTCATCATCTTCATCTCCTCGTCGACGACCATGAAGAGCTCCTCGCTCTCCTTCACGTCGGCGAGGAAGTCGAGCACCCCGGCGCGCGTCGGCCCGCCGGCCGGGTGCCGATAGGTGCCGCTGATCGGATTCATCATCGCCACGCCGTCGCGGACAGAGAGGTGCCGCTCGGGGGTCGCGCCGACCATGGACAGCGCGGTGCGGACAACTGCGGGTGATGCGGCGGCCGCAGTTGTCCGCGGCACCGACAGTCCGTCGGCAGCCCCGGGAGCGGGCAGGTGCACCGCGAAGGTCCAGTAGGCGCCCGACTCGTCGGTGAGCAGCGCGCGGAACCACGAGAGCAGGGCGGGAACGGCCGGGGCATCCGTATGCCCCACGAAACTCCGCTTGATCACGAAGTTCGCGCCCTCGCCCCGCCCGATCTCGTCGGCGATGACGCGGCGCACGATCTCGGCGTATTCCTCGTCGGAGACGTCGAAGCCCTGCGGGGTGACGTGCGCCGGGGCATCCGGCAGCATCGCCAGCACCGTGTCGAGGGGCGCGCGCGTGCTCTCGCCGACGACGAGGCAGCGCAGCGGCGCGCCGTCGTCATGCGCCGCGAAGCCGCGCTCGCGCACCTGGCGGAAGGGTGCGGCCGACAGCACGGGCCGTCCGTCGAGGGGGATGTCGGCGAGCGCGTCGACGTCGACGACCTCGCCGGTGAGCACCTCGATCTCGGGCGCGCCGTGGCGCCGCAGCAGCGCGAAGGGAAGCGAGCCGTCGGAGGCGGCGATCGTGGTGAGCAGGTCTTTCATGGCAGTCCTCGTGGTCTGCCGCCCGGCGGAGAGACCGCCCGCACACGCGAAACGACCGCCCCGAGAGGCGGTCGTCGTGATGGGTACGCGTCGGCTCGCCTAAGAGGCGGGCCACCAGTTCTGGGCGAGACGCGTGTGCATGTGAGGGACAGTACCAGACCCCGGATATCCTGCGCACATGTCGACGCCACACCACCCCGTCGGCCGCAGATCTGCCGCCGTCTACCGGCGGCGTCGCCTGGTGGTGCTGCTCGTTCTGCTCGCGATCATCGCGGCCGTCCTGTTCCTCATCTTCCGGCCGGGGGGCGGCGGCGCCGCGACCGCCGGCGGCACCCCCACGACGCCGGCCAGCACCGCGCAGTCGGGCGGCTCGGGCACCTCGCTGCCCGGCCCGTCGTCCAGCGCGAAGCCGGCCTCGACCCCCACGTCGACGCCGAAGCCCGTCGCGGGCAAGCCATGCGCGAGCTCGAACGTCGATGTGGAGGCGATCACGGATGCCTCCAGTTACCGCTCCGGCGCGCGGCCGCTGCTCTCGCTGTCCTTGACGAACACCGGTCAGGTGATGTGCACACTCGATGCGGGCACCGCGACCATGGTCTTCACGATCACGAGCGGCAAGGAGCCCTACTGGACGTCGACCGACTGCCAGTCGAACCCCGTGCACACCGACATCAAGCTCGAACCGGGCAAGACGCTGACCACGACCCCGATCCCGTGGGATCGCACCCGCTCGTCGAAGACGACCTGCGGCGGCGCCCGCCCCGCGGTGCCGGCCGGCGGGGCCGCGTACCACCTCTCGGTCTCCGTCGCCGGCATCGCGTCGAAGACGAGCAAGCAGTTCCTGCTCTATTAGGGAGCGGGGAGCGCTCCCCATCGGTGCGCGCGGCCGCACGCAGATAATGTCGTCAGCACGGGTTTCTTGGGGGAAGGGGCATAGGTGCGCCTCAAACTGACGCTGGCACGGCAATCGGGGCAGTCCGACGACATCGTGGTGACGACGGATGCCGTGGCGACGGTCGCCGACGTCGCGGCCGCCATTCGCCGGCTTGACCCGCGGGGGCAGGAATGGGCGGTCGGCGGCGCGGGCCGCGTGCTCACGCTCGCGGTCGCGATGCCGGGGCAGCAGCAGCCCGACGTGCTCTCACCGGACATCCCCATCGGCGAGGCCCAGGTCGGCGACGGCGCAACGGTGCTGCTCGCCGACTCGACGAGTTACGGCGCCGGCCAGCCCGCCGCGGTGCGCACGGTCGCGCGCCTGCGCATCCTCACCGGCCCCGCGGCCGGGAAGGAGTATCAGATCGCCGCGGGGTCGACGACGATTGTCGGCCGCGATCGGAGTTGCGACATCGTGCTCGACGACCCGTTCGTCTCAGGGCGGCACGCGCGCGTCCAGGCGACGGGCGGCCTTGAGCTGATCGACCTCGGCTCGGCCAACGGCCTCGTCGTCGACGGCGGTATCGTCGACCGCCTGCCCGTGCGGCAGGCCGTGCGGGTGCTCATCGGGGACACAGAGGTCGAGCTGACGCCGATCGCACAGGCCGCGCCGGCCCAGGCATCCGTCGCCGTCCCCACGGCGAAGCCGGGCCCGGTGCTCTTCAACCGCTCGCCCAAGGTCGAGAGCCGCTACGTCGGCGCCGAGTTCGAGGTGCCGGAGGTCCCGCAGGAGACCGAGCCGCAGCCGATGCCGCTCATCGCGCTCGCCACCCCGATTCTGATGGCCGGCGTGATGTACATGCTCACGCACCAGCTGACGTCGATCATGTTCGCGGCGATGTCGCCGCTGATGGTGGTCGGCAACTGGTTCATGGGCAAGAGCCAGCGCAAGAACAAGCTCACGCGCTCGATCGCCCGCTTCGACGAGGGGCTCGAGAGCCTCACCGCGACGCTGGGGCGCGAGCGCGAGAAGGAAGCCGTGCAGCGGGCGCTCGAGGCGCCGTCGACCGAGGAGGTCTACGACGCGGCGATCACCCGCAAGCCGCTCCTGTGGACGAGGCGCCCGGAGCACTGGTCGTTCCTCAACGTGCGGCTCGGGGTCGGCTCGGTCACCTCGCGGAACACGATCGATGTGGCATCCCGCCCCAATCTGCTCGTCGAGTTCCAGGAGCGACTGGATGCCGTGATCGAGGCGAACCGCACGGTCCCGAATGTGCCGATCACCGAGAACCTCTACGACGCGGGCGCGATCGGCGTGGCCGGCGACCCCGTGCAGACCGCCGGCGCGCTCAACTCGCTGCTCGTGCAGCTCACGGGGCTGCACTCGCCCGCCGAGCTCACGGTCGCGGCGATCGTCAGCTCGCGCTGGTCGCGCGAGGTCGAGTGGCTGAAGTGGATGCCGCACTCATCGAGCCCGCACAGCCCGCTCGAGGTGGGCCAGCTCGCCGACAGCGAGTCGAGCGCGAGCACGCTACTCGCGGGCCTTGAGGGCCTCGTCGCCGAACGACTCGCGGCGGCGCGCAACGCCGAGCGCCGCGGCGCGGTGGCGCAGGGCCAGGCGGCCAATGAGCGCGGCAAGAACGTGGCCGAGAGCGAGGCTGCGGCGGGTACCCCGTCGCCGATCCCCGCGGTCGTCGTGGTCGTCTCCGACGATGCGCCGGTCGACCGGGGGCGCCTCATCCAGCTCGCCGAGGCGGCCGCCGACGCCGGAGTGTTCCCGATCTGGGTCTCGCCGGACGTGCCCTCGCTGCCCGCCGTGTGCCGCAGCTATCTCGCGATCGACGGCGACGGAAAGGCCGAGGTCGGCTTCGTGCGCCTCGGCGAGCACATCACTGACGTCGTCACGGAACCTATCGACGCGCAGCGCGCCCAGGCGTACGCGCACCTGATGGCGCCCGTCGTCGACGCGGGCGCGCCCGTCGCCGACGCGAGCGACCTGCCCCGCAGCATCTCGCTCGTGACCCTGCTCGGCCACGACCTCGCCGAGTCGTCGGCGGCGGTCGTCGACCGGTGGCGGCAGAACGACTCGATCCACGACCGCTCGGGCGGTCCGCTGACGCCGCGGCGTGCGGGCAAGCTGCGCGCCATCGTCGGCTCGGGCGGTCACGACCCGATGCACCTCGACCTGCGCACGCAGGGCCCGCACGCGCTCGTCGGCGGCACGACCGGCGCCGGGAAGTCCGAGTTCCTGCAGGCGTGGGTGCTCGGCATGGCCGCCGAGTACTCGCCCGACCGCGTCACCTTCCTGTTCGTCGACTACAAGGGCGGGTCCGCCTTCGCCGACTGCGTGCAGCTGCCGCACTGCGTCGGACTTGTCACCGACCTCTCGCCGCACCTCGTGCGCCGCGCGCTGACGTCGCTTCGGGCAGAGCTGCACCACCGCGAGCACCTGTTCAACCGCAAGAAGGCCAAGGACCTGCTCGAGCTCGAGAAGCGCGGCGATCCCGACAGCCCGCCCGCGCTGGTCCTGGTCATCGACGAGTTCGCCGCGCTCGCCGGAGAGGTGCCCGAGTTCGTCGACGGCGTCGTCGACATCGCCCAGCGCGGTCGCTCGCTCGGCATCCACCTCATCATGGCCACCCAGCGGCCCGCCGGCGTCATCAAGGACAACCTGCGCGCCAACACGAACCTGCGCGTCGCCCTGCGCATGGCCGACGAGTCCGATTCGCAGGACGTCATCGGAGTGAAGGATTCCGCGCACATCGACCCCTCGCTGCCCGGTCGCGGCTACGCGAAGACGGGGCCGGGGCGCCTCGCCGCGTTCCAGTCCGCCTACGCGGGCGGCTGGACGACGCGCGACCCGGAGCGCGCCGACATCCAGGTCGCCGAGCTGCGCTTCGGCGGCGAGAACCGGTGGGAGGACAGCTCGGCGCCGGCATCCGCCGACAGCCATCAGCGCGATCTCGGCCCGAACGACCAGCAGCGCCTGGTCGCGAACATGATCGCGGCGCACGGCGTCGCGGGCATCCCCGCGCCGAGGCGGCCGTGGCTCGACGAGCTCGCGCCCGTCTACGACCTGTCGAAGCTGCGGCAGCGCACCGACGCCGAGCTGCTGCTCGGCGTCGCAGACGTGCCGGAGCAGCAGGAGCAGGTGACGCAGTACTACCGGCCGGATGCCGACGGGCACCTCGCCATCTTCGGCACGAGCGGCTCGGGGAAGACGACCGTACTGCGCACCCTCGCGAGCGCCGCGGCGATCACACCGCGCGGCGGCCCCGTGCACGTCTACGGCCTCGACTACGGCGCTGGGTCCCTGCGCATCCTCGACCGGCTGCCGCACGTCGGCGCGATCATCGCCGGGGAGGACACCGAGCGCATCATCCGCCTGTTCCGGACGCTGCAGGGCGAGCTCGAGCGGCGCGCGGCGGCGTGGGCGGAGGTGAACGCCTCGAGCATCGCCGAGTACCGGCAGCTGGCGAGGCGCCCCGCCGAGCCGCGCATCCTGCTGCTGATCGACAACTTCACCAACTTCAAGGACGACTTCGAGGTCGCCGCGGGGCGCGCCCAGTGGTACGACGTGTTCCGCGATGTCCTGGCGGACGGCCGCCGCCTCGGCGTCCATGTCGCGCTCACCGCCGACCGCGCGGGTGCCGTTCCGACCTCGATCGCCGCGTCGATCCAGCGTCGCGTCGTGCTGCGCCTCGCCGACGACGGCTACGGCACGCTCGGCGTGCCGAGCGACATCCTCGGCCCGGCCTCGCCCCCCGGGCGCGCCATCGTCGACGGCCTCGAGACGCAGATCGCGATCCTCGGCGGCACGACCTCGGTCTCCGAGCAGGGCGAGGCGCTCGTGAAGCTCGCCGAGGCGATGGGGCGCGCAGGGGTCGCCGCGGCGCCCGAGATCGGCTCGCTGCCCAAGGAGTACCTGCAGAGCTCGCTGCCGGCATCCGTCGCGGGTCAGCCCGTGCTCGGCATCAGCGACATCGATCTCGGGCCGTACCCGTTCGACCCGACCGGCACCGTGCTGCTCGCGGGGCCGCCGGCGAGCGGCCGCACGACCGCGCTGCAGACGATCGCGAACGCGATGCTGCGCGTGGGCGACGACACCCGCGCCTACTACTTCGGCAATGCGCGCTCCCCGCTCGCCCGCCTCGAGCTGTGGTCGGACGCCGGCACGAACCCCGACGACGTCGCCGCCATCGCGCGCGACCTCGTCGCCGCCGTGACCGACCCGGAGACCGAGGGCCGCATCGCGGTGTTCATCGAGACGATCGGCGACTTCCTGCAGACGGCGGCCGACGGCCCGCTCGTCGAGCTCATCAAAGCCGTGCGGCGCAGCGACCACTTCCTGCTGGCCGAGGGCGAGACGAGCGCGTGGGGCTCGTCGTGGCCGCTGTTCGGCGAGGTGAAGAACGGGCGCCGCGGCATCCTGCTGCAGCCCGAGGCGGTCGAGGGCGACATCCTGCTCAAGACCTCGCTGCCGCGCATGGCCCGTAACGAGTTCCCGCCGGGGCGGGGCGTCTACATCTCGCGTGGCCAGCACGCGCGCGTGCAGCTGCCGCTGCCCGGGTGACCTGATGGGGAGTTCTCCCCGTGGCCCGATGCGGCCCGGCCAAATACATTGACAGTGGATCCCACGGGGGCGACACGAGGAGGAGCCATGGGGAGCGATCTGTACCTCAACTTGCAGCGGGTGAGGGAGCTGTACCACGAGCTTGATGCCGTCGCCCGCGAATTCGAACGCGCGGACAAGCTCAGCGATGACGTGGCGGACGCGACCGGGCACGACGAATTGAGCGGCAAGGTCCACGACTTCGCGCATTCCTGGAATGACAAGCGCGAGAGCATGAACAAGAACGTCGAGGCGCTGCGGGACCAGGTCAAAGCCGTCTCCGACGGGTTCACCCAAGTCGACCAGGGGCTTGCAGACGCCTTAGAGAAGAGCGCAGGCCCTGCGCCGGCGCCGCAGGCCAAGAGCTGAGGAACTGCCATGGCAGATCAGGAATTCAAGCCTCTCACCGGCCGCCCCGACTTCCTCAGACAGAAGGCCGCGCACTACGAGCAGGTCGCCCGCGACATCGCGAAGGCGGTGCAGACCCTGCGGAGCATCCGCGATGAGTCCATGCGAAGCGAGGCGATCGACGCCCTGAAGGACAAGTCGGGCGAGGTCGCCGACGACATCACCAAGGCCTACGACCGATACAACCGGACGGCAGGCGCGCTCACGGTGTACGCGAACGCCCTGGACCAAGCGCAGCAGGACGCGCGTGCGGCGATCCTCGAGATCGCGCAGAAGCAAGATGACGCAGACGCCGCCGCCCGGACGGCGTCGACCGCGCAGCAGACCGCCGATTCGGCAGCGGATGACGATAAGTCGGACGCTCAGCACGACGCGAAGAAGGCGCAAGATCAGGCGGATGACGCGCAGCGGGCACTGGACGGCGCCAAGGCGAAGTGGCATGCGGCGCTTGACGACAAGAACAACGCGGCGCACATCGCTGCCTCCGCCATCGACGACGTGGTGAACGGGCCCGCGAATCACGGGCTCAAGGACAGCTGGTGGGACAACTGGGGTGCCGACCTGTACAAGGCCTTCAAGGCGGTGTGCAAGTGGGCTGCGATCCTCTCGATCTTCCTGGGGTGGGTGCCGATTCTCGGGCAGGTGCTGCTCATCCTCGCGGCGATCGGCGCGGTACTGGACCTGGTCGACGCGATCGTGGCCAAGGTCACCGGAAACGGAAGCTGGGGCGACATCCTGCTGGCAGCAGGTGGGGTCGCACTCACCTTCGTCGGCGGAGCTGCGTTCGCGCGCATTGCGAAGGGCCTCAAGTCGGTCGCCGTCGTCAAGAACGTCTCGCGCATCGGCAAACTCGAGGCCAGTGCGGCGAAGGTGTCCGAGATGCGGAAGATGAAGAGCATCCTCAACATCCGCGAGGGCGAGACCATCGTCGGCAAGCTCCGCCCATCGTCGACGTCCCGCGTGAAGATGTTCAGCAAGTCGTGGACGCGCAGCATGTTCAAGGACTCGTTGGCCAAGTTCCACCCGAAGCTCGGGATGTCGGACATTCAGAAGCTCAGGCCGCGGTCCGTCGGGGATGCGTTCAAGCAGGCGTGGATCAAGGGCGTCATCCCGAACCCCAAGACGATGCTGGGCGTCAGCGACGACTATGTGCAGATCGCGCGACTGGTGGCGAAGAACCCCGAGCTGCTGCGTTCGCCGGAGTTCGTCAAGCCGGCGGTCGCTCTGACGCTCTACCAGGCCGACCAGACCTTCGGCTTCGATCTCTCCGGCAAGCCCGGGGCTGTGGCCTCGCTGGTCAGTGACCCGTTGGGTAAGGTCACGGGTAGCACGTTCGGTCCGACTCGTGACCTCGTGCAGTCGATTCCAAAGCTCGTGCACGACGACTGGAAGTGGTCGGGCTGATCCAAGGGGGAGCATGGCGTTGTTCGGGAAATCGAAGTCGCGGCCGATCGCAGATTTCGATATGGGGCTCGATGAGGGGTGGCAGGGCGTCGACGCGACGTCAGCCGAGTGGGTGTCGGACGTCGTCGGCGCTCTGCCGCTGACCGAGGCGCAGCGCGCGCCGCTCGAGTACCAGCTCGGCGTCATCCGCGACCGGGTCGCCGAGCTCGATGAAGAGGGGACTCAGTCGCTGATCTGGATCCCGGGTGATGCGCCAGATCACGTCAAGTGCACGATGACGATGGCCATCCGCCCCCGCTTCGACGGTGGCCCGGAGGCGTACGCGGCCCAGCTCGCCGCGGAGGAGTCCAACGGGACGATTGAGCAGTCGTACGACGTCGCGCGCACCTGGACGGCGGAAGTCGGCGCAGGCCCGATGGCCTGCGCGTACTTCCTCATCACCTACGCCCCCGACGGCGAGGTCCCGCACAGCGAGGCCCGCACGGTGTATCGGGTTTTCCCGCCCGGTTCCTCCGAGGACTTCGAGGTGGTGTTCTCGAGCCAAGACCTCGCCGACTTCGCTGACCTCGTCGAGACCACGACGAACTACATGTCGACGGTGACCTTCGAACTCGAGAGGTGACGCCGTGCAGGTTCGACGCACCCTCTTTGACGACCGCGTCTTCAGCGTCGTGCTGCCCGGGACGTGGGCGTGGATCCCGATCGCCGACAAAGACGAGCGTGCCCGGCGCATCCAGGCACTGGTGAAGAAGCAGTTCGGCATGAACGATCGCCTCGCCGGTCGGCGCCGCCAACTTCGTGAAGAGCTGGCGAAGGCCGCACAGGATGCGGAGGATGCCGGGGCGATCGCCTTCTCCGTCGCTACAGAGCTGCTTCCCGGCATCCCCTTCGGTGGCGCCATGATGTCGCGGCTGGACGCGTGGCCGATCGGCGGCGCGGGGGTCGAGGCCATCTCGGAGAGACTGGCCGCCGCGTTCCCCGGCGCCACACTGATCGAGACCGTGTCAGGGCCGGTTGCGCGCCGGGCAACCGCCGGGGTGCAGCGCTACGTCGAGCAGGAGACGCCATCGCTCGACATCGACTACTGGGCGCCGACGCCGGGCGGTGACAAGGTGCTCGCCACCAACGTCTCGTTGCCGATGGCGCCCGATGAGCGGTTGTTCACCGAGCTGTTCGACTCGGTCATGGGGTCGCTGGAATGGGTGACCCTCATCCAAACGGACGACGACGGGGTCGCAGATGACTAGCCTCGACACGGCGAGCGCGGATGAGTCGACGCAGGCCGCCCCTGTCGCGCGAGCGGCGGTCGCGCTGCGACCCCTCGGCTATGGCCTGGTCACGCTCCTCTGGCTCGTCATCTTCTGCATCACGGTGGCGCTGGCGCTGTGCTGGGTCGTGGTCCCGCCCGGTCAGCTCAGCCAGCGGCCGGGGCTGACCACCCAGCTGTCAGGCGACCTGAAAGAGACCCTCGCGGCGCTCGTCGTGCTCGGTCTTGTCCTGCCGTTCGCGTGGGGTTTCGCACTGTGCCTCGTGGGCATGGCTCTCGGCCCGCTCCTTCTCGCCGGACTCGCGTTCTCTCGATCCCTGCGGCGCTCCTATCGACGAGAGAAGCTCACGGGGACGAATCTCAGGTACGACACCCTCGGCGGGCCGGGCGCAGCGGCCACCGGGGTGGCGATCTCGCTGCTTCCTCGACGACACACCCCGTACAGCCTGTGGGCGACCAAGCTCAACGCGCGCGCGTGGATACCCGGCTTCCAGGTGTATTTCGGGCTGGTCTGCCTGGCGTATGTCGAATTCCTGCTCGTCTTCCTCTTCCGGTGGCCCGTTCACAATCCGATCGGCATCGTCGCCATCGTGATCGTCGCCGCAGCGTTCCTCGTGCTCGCGGTGTGGCGAATCGCCATCGGGTGGTCGCGGATGCGGATCTCCGGAGCGGACGGCGAGCTGCCCACTTTTCACAAGCTCGACGCCGAGGGCAAGGTCGAGAAGCCCGAGGTCGACACCGACTAGGGCGCAGCGGGCCGGGCATGGGGAGTCCTCCCCGTTCCCCTCGTGCGACGGGGTCAGTAGCTTAGGTATCAACAAGCCGGTCGGCCAGGGGGCCGTCGCACACAGAACAGCAGAGTTCGGTGGGCGCGGGCTTGCCGACGCAGTGCATGCTGCAATCCAACAAGGGGAGTAACACTCATGGCTAACTTGAACGTCACCTACGGCGACATGACCAGCGCGGCCCAGCGCCTCACCGCCGGCAAGGACGACATCACCGCGAAGCTGCACGAGCTGCAGGCGCTGGTCAACAACCTGGTCAGCGGCGGCTTCGTGACCGACACCGCGTCGGGCGCCTTCCACAGCTCCTACGAGGAGTTCACCAAGGGCACCACGCAGGCGGTCTCCGGCCTCGACGGAATGTCGCAGTTCCTCACCAAGGCCGCCGACGCTCTGCAGAACGTCGACCAGCAGCTCGCCCAGGGCATCGGCGGCTGATCGCCAGCGCATGCGAAAGCGGGTCCGGTTTCGACCGGGCCCGCTTTTTCTTTTCGAGACGGATGCCTGTGTCAGTGGGCTGTGGGAAACTCGGGGTGCCGGCGGGGTTGTGAACAAGTCTACGAAACTCATGCTTGCAATGTGAGATTGTCGGGATAGACTCGGGGGTATGTCGAAGGTCGGTTCCGCAGCTTGTGAGGCGCTGTCGCGTCTGGGTGCGGTGCTGCCGGTGGATCCGTCGGCGCTGACGGATGGGCAGCTTCTCGATTTCGTCTCCCGGGTGGAGGCGGCTTCCGGGCAGGTGGAGGCGTTGAAGCTCGCGGCGGCGCGGGCGGTGAGTGAGCGCTCCGCGGGCGGGGCGCCGGATTCCTTGGCTCGCCGGTTGGGGTTCAAGACCGCGGCCGGGGTGATCCAGGACCTCACCAAGACCTCCGGGAAAGAAGCCGCGAGGCTGATCCGGGACGTGGAAGATCTTGCGAAGCTCCCCCAGGTGGAGGAGGCCGTCATGGACGGGCGGATCGGCCGGGAGGCGGCCGGGGTGATCGCAGGGGAGCTGAAGAAAGCCGCGGGCGGGAAGCTCGAGAACCTTGGTGCGGCATCGGGAACCCCCGAGACGCGCGAGCTCGAAACCCTGCAGACGGAGCTCGTCGAGCTCGCGACCTCTGCGGGTGCGGATGAGGTGAAGGCCAAGGCGGCGGAGAAGGCCGCGGCGTTGAACGTCGCGGCGGTGGTGGATCAGGCGGCGAAGGCGATGGACGGCCGGTTCTTCTGGATCGGGCCCACCATCGACGGCGCCGCCCGGGTGTCCGGGCTGCTGCCTGCCGGGCACGCGGCCGTGGTGCGGGGTGTGCTGGACGGGTTGTCGAACCCGAAGGGGAAGAAGACGGTGAGCTTCCAGCCTGATCCTGATGAGCCGCCGGCGGATGCGCGTACCCGGGGGCAGAAGGCTGCGGATCATCTGCGGGACGTGTTCGCCACCGCCGCCCGCTCGGCGCAGATGCCGGACATGGGCGGGGATCACCCCACCGTGTGGATCAGCACCACTGCCGCCGAGCTTCAGTCCGGTTCGGGGTTCGCGTTCTACGCCGGCACCCCCGAACCCGTCCCCGTCTCGGAGGCGGTGCAGGCGGCGTGTGCGGGCGGGATCCAGACCGTTGTCTTCGGCAAAGACGGCGACGTCCTCAACCTCGGCCTTCAGGTGCGGGGGTTCACGAAAAGGCAGCGCCGCGCGATCGCGCTCCGCGACGGGGGCACCTGCATCATCCCGGGATGCGATGTGCCTGCACAGTGGTGCGAGGTCCACCATGTCACCCCGTATCAGGACGGCGGACCCACGGACGTGTGCAACGGCGTCCTCGTGTGCTGGTTCCATCACCACGAGATCGACACGGGGCCCTGGCACCTCAGAATGACCCACGGCACCCCGGAAGTCCGGTACACCCACGGCAGCACCGACACCGGATGGAAACCCGTAGGGAACGGGGCCGCCTCGAGACTCAGAGCACAAGCACCACCCGGAGCACCACCTGGCAGCTGAGCCGGGGGCACCACCTGCGGCGTGAGCCAAGGCGTTTCTCGGCACATGACGGGGTACAAGAGCCCGGGGTACATGAGCCCGGGGTACATGAGCCCGAGGGCGCTGCTCAGCGATTGCGCCCCGGCGCATACCGGCGCGGCGTCAGCCCAGAGCAAGCACGTCCGGGCTTGGCTCAGTCGCGCTTCACCGTGACCGTGAACGAGCCGAGTTGGAGTTGCGAGCCGGTTTTGACGGGCGAGGTGCGCCCCGGCTCGAGCACGGTCACCGCTCCATTCGGCGCGATCACCGCGAGTCCGTTCGTCGAGTGCAGATCGGTCACCATCAGGTAGTCGAGCTCGGGCACCAGCAGGGCGTGCGTCTTCGACAGCGACTTGGCCGGGTCGGCCAGCGGCAGCACCGCCGCGTCGGGCGCGGCGCCCGTGGCGGTCGGATTGCGGCCGATGAAGGTGGCGCCCCCGAGCGCGACCCTCGAGCCGTCTGCGAGCACCAGCGTCCACGACGGCGCCGGAACCGAGTCTGGGCGCGTCACCTGAACCGTCTGCGCCGTCACCGGCGCCGGCTCTGCCGGAGGCGCGGGCGGCGCTGCCGGAACCTGGGCGGGCGGCGCAGGCGGCGCAGGCGGCGCCGTGGGCGCGGGCACCGGCGCGTTCGCCGGCGGCCGGAAGTTCGGGATCGTCGGCCCCGTCGTCGGGTTGGGTCCCGGGTTCGGCGTGAAGAACGGCATGCCGCCGGGCACCGCGGGCACCTGCTCGCGCTGAGGAACCCCCTCCGGCTCCCGCGGCGGCGGCAGAAGCCCAGGGGGCGGCTTGATGTATCCGTCCTTACCCGACACGGGGTCCACTATACGAACGCTCCTCTCGTCGCATCAGTTGAAGTTCACCCAGCTGCTGCCGATCTCGTTGACGAGGGCGCGTGCGTTCGGGGAGCCGCAGGTCTGGCCGCCGTCGCTCTGACTGTCCCAGCTTCCGGAGCCGTCGGAGCCCACGGCCATCGTGTACGACCCCCCGACTTGCGCGCCGTTGCAGTACAGCTTGACCGGGTAGCTGCCCGCCACGTAGTTCGAGACCGTGACGTGGTAGTAGTGGCCGCTGCCGCCGGCTGCGCCCTTCGACAGCGTCACGGTCACCTGCGGCGCCGGCAGCGTCGCCTCTCCCGACTGGGCGATGCCGGATGTCTTGCCCGCATCGTTGACCGCGCGCACCCGGAAGCTGTGCCTGCCGGAGCCCGCCGTCGGGCTCTGCACACTCGTCGCGGTGGTGCTGTTCCACGCGCCGTTGTCGAAGCTCCACTCGTAGCGCACCGACTTGCCCTCCGTGTCGGTCACGGGGCTCCAGGACAGCGTGTAGGTGGCCGGCGCGAACTGGCCGTTCTCGATGAGGCTGGCGTTCTGCGGGGTCGCGGGCGTGCCGTACGGGGTGACCGAGGCGCTCGGCGCGGAACCCTGCGACCAGCCGTCCTTGTTGTGCGCCGCGACGGTGAAGGCGTACGTCGTGCCGTTCGTCAGCCCGTCGATCGTCACCGCGCCCGCCTTGTTGAAGGTCCAGGTCTTCCCGTTCGAGGTGACGCGGTACTGGTCGATGGGCAGGCCGTTGTTGCTCGGCGCGTCGATGGTCATGGTGGCGGTGCGGTCGTCGGCGTTGACGCTCTGCGGTGCGCGCGGCGTGGCCGGCACGTCGTGGATCGTCACCCGGAACTGGCCGATGACCTGTGCGGTGCGGGCGGGGTCCTTCGTGGCATCCTGCACGTGATAGCTGACGTTCACCTCGCCGGGATCCGCGCCACTCGCCGCCGTCACCGTGATCGCGTCGGCCGTGTGGGTGACGGTCACGCCCTTCGGGGCGTTCGCGAGCGTGGCATCCGTGATCGTCAGCGGGGTGTCGGGGAACGGGTTGATCCAGTCGGCCGTCCCGACCGCGTTCGACAGGGTGACCGAGTGCGCACGCTGCAGGCTCTTCGTCTGCGGGGGGTTCTTCTGCTGTGCGAGCGGGCGGGTCGAGCTGGTGACCGTGACGTCGACCTCGCCCGGGATCGAGAAGTTCGCCGACTTCACCGTGAAGTGGAAAGCGGCCGTTGTGTTCGGCTTCTGCGTCACCGGCGCCTGCACCGTCAGGGTCGAGCCCGAGAGGGTCGCGGTCACCCCGTTCACGGTCGAGCTCTGCAGCTCCGTGTACGTCAGGCTGTCGAGGATCTGCGGGTTGGGGTGGTAGCTCGCCGCGCGCAGGTCGACCTTGGTTGCCGCCTCGCCCGGCTCGATCTGCACCTTCGGCGTGGTGAAGGTCGGCGGCACGTCGGACTGGTCTTTGGACCCCACGGTGATCGGCAGCACGAGCCGCGTGATGCGGTCGCTGCGCGCGCCGTCCTCCTTGCCGTCGTCCACATTGAAGGTGACGGATGCCGGGCCGCGGTAGTCCTTCGCGGGCGTGAAGGTGAACGAGGTGCCGGAGCCCGAGACCGTGCCGTGCTCCGCCGTCAGCGCGCCCGAGAGCTTCGCGGGGCGCCCGGACGGCACGCTCAGGATGGCGCCGAACGAGAACGTCTTCGAGCCGTTCTCGGGCACGATCTGCTCGCCTGACTTGACGTACGGCGCGTCGGTGGTCTTGTGCGAGACGGCGTTCTGGTTCTGGTTGGGCGGCAGGGTGGTCCTGACGTTGCGCGGCGGGATGACGATGAACGCCTTGCCGGTGAGCTTCGTCGCCGGATCCGTCACCTGGTAGGCGATCACGGTGCGCTGCGTCTGCGGTTTCACGGTCACTTCGCCGTCGGAGCGGGCGGTCGCGAGCTTCGCATTGCCGCCCGTTGTCTGCACGGTGAGATCGGCGACGGGGCCGGAGGGGTTCGTCGCGCCGTCGAGGGCGTCGAGGGTGACGGATGCCTTCGCGGCGTCTTTCGCGGAGACGTAGTGGTCGATCGCCGTCGGATACCGGGGCTTCGCGTTCTTCGAGACGGTCACTTGCACGTAGGCGCCGTCGCGCCCGCCGTGGCCGTTGTCGACGGTGTAGTGCAGCGAGTAGACGCCTTCTTCGTCGGGAGCGGTGAAGAGCACGGCAGAGCCGTCGGTCTTCACATCGGTGAGCGCCGGATCGACCTGGTCGAGCTTCTTCTCGAGGGTGAGCGGGTAGCCGTTCGGGTCGGAGTCGTTGGCGAGCACCTGCACCGAGCCGGTCTTCCCCGGGCGCACCTCGACCTTGTCGTTCACGGCGGTGGGCGGCTGCAGCGTGGTCGGGCGGGGGATGACGGCGATACGGATGACTCCCGTAGCGGTCTTCCCGAGCGCGTCCTCCACCTGGTAGTGGAACTGATCGGTGCCCGCGCCGGAACCCGCGGCCTCGTAGGTGAAGCCGGTGGCGTTCGTGCCGCTCACCTTCCCGAGCTTCGGGGCGTCGGTGATGCCGTCGAAGAACACCGAGTCGCCGTCCGGGTCCGTGTCCGCCACCGGCACGGTGATCGGCACCGTGCTGCCCGCGAAGACTCGGCCGGTGACCGCCTGGGGCTGCGGCGCCTGGTTCTGGCCGGAGGGGATGACGTTGAAGATGACGTTCGCCGTCGCCGACTGATGGTGGTCGTCGGTGACCGAATAGGTCACGCTGTACGAGCCGGGCTTCGACGGGGCCTGATAGCGCACCGTGCTGCCGGCGACGAAGGCGAGGCCGCCGCCGGCGTTCGCGGTCGATTTGAGGGTGGGGTCGAGGGCGAAGGGCTGGTCGTCGGGGGAGTAGTCGTTGTCGAGCACGTTCACCGTCGTGATGTCGCCGGCGCGCACGTTGACGGCGTCTGCGACGGCCACGGGTGGCTGGTAGTTGACCAGCGGGGCGACGGGGACGACGGTGATGGTTCCTTTGGCGGTTTTCACGCCGTCGCTGACGGTGTAGCTGAGTTGGACCTGTTTCTCCAGGACGCCGGGTGAGGTGATCTTGACGAGGGTGTTGTCCAGCAGCTGGATGTTGATGGCTCCGGCATCCGCCCCGCCGGTGACCTGCTGCACGGCGAGGACGCGTCCTGAGGGTGAGACGTCGTTGTCGAGGGGGGTGACGGAGGTGGTCTGGCCGGGGTGCACGTAGGCGACGTCGTTGACGGCGAGGGGCGGCGCGTTCTTGTCGCTCGGCTCGACCACATCGACCCGGATCAGCCCGTCCACCGGCTTGTGCGTGCCGGCGCCCAGTTCGTACGTGAGGTAGTAGGTGCCGGTCGCGCCGCCGATGACGGAGAGCGTGCCCTGCTGCTGGTTCACGCGGACGCTCAGCGAGGAGTCCTTCGAGGTCGCCCCGACCAGCTGCAGCTGATCGCCCGACGGTGACTCGTCGTTCGTCAGCGGGTCGACGGTCGTCGCCGCACCGAGGGTCGCCTGAGCGAAGTCGGGCACCGCAACGGGGTCGAGCGTGCCCCGCGCCTTCACGTTCACGGTCAGCGTGCCCTGCGTCTTGAGCACGCCGTCGGAGACGGTGAACTGCACCGTCTTGGTGCCGACCTGGTTGGAGGTGTTGTTGAAGGTGACGTCGCCGTCGGGGGTGAACGAGACGTCGTCCTGGCTGGTAGGGCTGGCGTTCTCGAGGAAGATGGAGTCCCCGTCGGGATCCCTCCAGTCCTGCAGCACGTTGTAGCTGATCGACTGCCCGGCCTCGACGTCGATGGAGCTGTCCCGCTGGGCGACCGGCGCCGCGTTCTCGGCGGCCTCGTGCACGCGCACCTGCACGTTCGCGGTGTCCTCGCCGCCCGGGCGGCCGTCGGTGACCGTGTATTTGAACGCCGCGCTCGAGGCGCCGGGAGCCGGGGTGAACTGCAGCGCGCGGCCGCCGTCGATGACATCCAGCTTTCCCGTCGCCGTCGGGATCGGGTCGAAGCTCTTCACCGTGAGCACGTCGCCGTCGGGGTCCTGGTCGTTGTCCAGCACGGGCAGTACGGTCGTCCGCCCCGGTCGCACGCCGAACTGGTCGTCGACCGCGTCGGGGCGGTGGTTCACCTCCGTGCGATGCGCGAGCGTCTGCTGGAACGACCTCATCGCCGGCTGCTCCTTGCCGGTGTCCGACTGCTTCTTCTGGGTGTTGTCGGGCTCGAGCATCTGCCAGTTGCGGACGAGCTTGAGGTTCGTCGAGGCGACCCATGCGTCGCCGTTCTGCACGTTGTTGAGCGCCACGATGCCGTGGTTCACGCGGAACCGCAGATCGGCGCCCGTCACGGGCTCGCCGATGCTCTGCGACACCGGTTTCGCGCCGTCGCACGCATGCAGGTAGCGGCCGCTTGCGGCCCACGCCGCGAAGTCGCAGCCGTTCACCTGCACCGGTGCCGAGACGTCCGCCGCGGAGACGGCGTCGGGGGTGTTCCCGCCTGCGGCGAGTGAGGTTGCGTCGCCTCCGTCGAGGGGCACGCGATACAGGCGATCGGATGCCGCGACCAGCACATTCGACGAGGACGAGCTGACCTGCTGCAGCCGCAGCCCGGCGGCCGGCAGCTTCAGCGTCCGCGTCGGCGTGCGCAGCCGGGCGCCGCCCTTGTCGAGCACGACGGGCGTCGAGCCGACGGCCGTGAGCTGCGGCGTGCCGTCGATCGCGAGCTTCGTCTTCGTCGCCTTGGCGCCGGGGTGGTCGATCGTGTAGAGCGTGTCGGTGGATGGTGAGGTGGCGAATGTCTCGCCTTTCGCGTCGACGGCCGCGGCGGCGTCCTTGCCGAGTTTTGCGGCGGGTTTGTCCTTCGTGGCGTTGAAGCTCAGCTGATTGCTGGTGTCGATGGTCCAGAGTCTGCCGTCGGGGGCGAGGATGGCGAGGGTGTTTCCGCCGTAGCCGAGCCAGGAGTCGTCGGGGACGGTGATCTGGTCGGTGAGGCTGACGTAGGCGGGGTCGATTTTCTGGACGGAGCCTTTTGAGGCGTCGGTGAGGAAGTAGTCGGCGCCGTTCTGGAGGACGTCGAGGTCTTCGGAGGAGCCGTTGACGGAGGCGTCCAGTTCGTCGATCTGGTGGTTGAGCCGTCCGCCGAGCAGCTTCGCGCCGTTCGTGACCCACACATCCGCCGCGTTGAGGTCGACGTCGGTGACGGGGAATCCCTTGTGCAGCACGGCGAACGTCGTCGGCACCCCCGCGAGCACGGCGAGGGCCGCCACCGACGCGATCGTCCGGTGGCGTTTCAGCCCGCTCATGAAGCCCGAGGTCAGCGACACCGCGGCATCCGTCTCACCCCGCGCACTACGACCGGCTGTAGCGGTAGTCCGAGAGCCGGCGGCGCACCCAGCTCAGGCCGTCGCGGGCGTGCGCGAGCACGCCGTCGACGTCCTTCCACAGCGCGTCGGCGGCTTCGTCGGCGAGCTGCCCCGCCGAGAACACCGCGTGGTCGACGCGGCGGGCGAGCGGGCCGAGCACGCCCGGCTGCACGGGGACACCGGATTCCTCGCTCGTGGTCTCGTAATGCCGCACCAGCTGGCCGCGGGTGGCGACGTGGCCCGGGCGGTCGAGGCCCAGCTCGTGGAATCCGCTCGCCAACTCCGCCCAGGCGCCCGCCGCACGCCGGTCCGTCGGGCCGGTGCCGCGCTTCCTGCGCCGCCGCTTGCGCAGCAGCCACACGACGAGCAGCGGCACGAACACGATCGCGAGGAGCAGCAGCAGGCCGCCGCCCGCCCAGTACGCCCAGGCCGGGATCTGGAAGCCGTGCTGGCTCTTCTTCTTCTCCTGGTCCTTGGTCTGCACCGGGGTGAGCAGCTGGTCGTCCTTGGGGTGGTCGCGCGGGGGCTGGCGCACCTGGGGTTGCGGGATGATCTTCGGCTTGACGGTCTGCTCCTTCGGGGCATCCGTCTTGGTCGGCGTCGGGAAGAACGGCACCCAGCCGACGCCCGCGAACGCGACCTCGTCCCACGCGGTGACGTCGTTGCCGGTGATCGGCACCTCGCCCGCCTTCTTCGGCACCTTCGCGCCGAGCACGACCCTCACCGGGTAGCCGAGCGAGTGCGCCATGAGCGCGAACGCCGTCACGTACTGCTCCTGGTCGCCGACCATGGGCGACTGGGTGAGCAGCTGCTCGACGCGGTCGGCCCCCTCGCCGGCGCGCGACGGCACCGGGTCGCTCGCGCGGCCGTGGCTCAGATAACCCTGGTTCACGAGCGACTTCTGCAGGTTCTGCAGCGTCTGCAGCGCCGTGGTCGCGCCGCCCGCGTACTGCTTCGCGGTGCTCGAGACGACGTCGGGCACGCTGGCCATCGGCGGGGTGGAGACGTTCGCCGCCGGGACCGCCGCGAGCGCCTTGTTGTTCGGCACCTTGAGCGCGGTCACGTCGAGGTCGTAGCTGAGGCCGGATTCCACACCGGAGGTCAGGGCGATCGTGCCGGTCTCGGTGTTGACGCGCAGGTTCTGTGACAGCTTGGCCGCGTCGGGGCCCTCGAGCGAGAGGCCCGTCGGGTAGCTCGCGTTCGGCAGCCACACGCCCGAGTAGTCCTTGATCGTGATGCTTACGGGCGTCGTCGCGCCCGCGCTGAACAGCTTCGGCTCGGGCAGGTCGCGGCCGAGCAGCCGGAACGCGCCGGAGCCGTTGGCCGTGCCGGAGTCCCGCGAGACGTTCCAGACCACGCCGTTCCAGCTGTCCATCGTGGCGAGGCGCACGTACGAGCCGGGGGCGAGGCCGTCCACGGTGAACAGCGTCTTCTTCGTCTGGTCGTTGACATAGTGGCGGAACGCGGCGAGCGGCGCCGGGTAGTCGAGCGGGTCGAACGGCGGGACGATCTCGTCGCGGGCCACGACGCGCTGCGCCGTCGCCGGCTGCACGACGGCGCCGACGAGGCTGCCCGCCACGAGCGCGCCGAGCACGACCGTGCCCATGCCCACGAGCTTGCGGCGGGTCGCCGCCGATGCGCCCGAGGTGGCCGGGGTGTTCGCCGTGGCATCCGATGCGGAGCGCCAGCAGATCCAGACCAGGGCGATCGCGGTGAACAGCACGCCGCGCAGGCCCGCGAGGAAGGTCAGGTGCGTGCCGAGGATGATCGTGGCGATCAGCAGGGCGAGCGGCGCGGCGGCGGCGACCGCGCGGCGCAGCGTGGAGCCGGCGCCGACGCGTACCGGCCAGTAGGCGACGATGGCTGCCGAGATCACGGCGGTCGCGAAGGCCGCGAAGTATGCCAGCACGGGAATGTATGGCGGCGCCTCGAGCGGGATCGTGAGCGTGACCGCGTCCGACCAGCCGAAGACGGCGCCGCGCACGAGGCCGTCGAGCGTCTCGAGGTTCGGCAGCACGCCGAAGGTCGCGACCGTCGGCATCGCGAGCGCGCTCCCGAGTAAGAAGTATGCCGCGACGGCGATCACGACGGAGGTGACGAGCGTCTGCTTCAGCAGGCGGCCGAGCAGAATCGAGCCGAGCCCGACGACGAGGCCGCCGAACGCCGGCAGCGCGAAGACCGCGCCGCCGTACATGGGCTGGAAGCCGAGGGCGGCCAGCGCGACGAGCGCGGCGGCGACGCCGAGCTCGATGAGGCGGGGGCGGGTGATCACTGCCGGGTCCCCAATCGCGAGAGCATGAGCGGCAGCTCGCGCAGGGCCGTGACCGACGCGACCGTGACGGGGCCCGAGCGGCGCAGCACGGCCTCGCCCGCCTCGTCGACGCGCACGGCGGTGAACACCGTGTCGTGGTTGAACAGCGTCGCGACGGCGCGGATGTCGGCGGGCGGGGTCTGCGAGCCCACGACGAGCAGCACGACGCTCGGCTGGGCACGCCGTGCCGCGAGCGTGCGCACGACCTCGCGCAGCGGCTTGGCGCCGCGCTTCACGGGCTCGAGCCGGCACGAATCGTCGAGCAGCGAGACCGGCGAGACGGTGTGCAGCGTGCCGCCGTCCCACCCGGCGGTGATCTGGTTCTCCTCGCCGATGACATGCACGCCGACGGATGCCAGCACCGAGACCGCCAGCTCGAACTCGTCGTCGCTCGCGTAGTGCGCGGCATCCGCCCCGAGCACGAGCAGCATCTGCGAGCGCCGTGTCTCCTGGTACTGCCGCACCATGAGCTGGCCCGTGCGCGCCGAGGTGCGCCAGTGCACATTGCGCATCGAGTCGCCCTGCTCGTAAGGGCGCAGCGCGTGGAAGGCCAGGTCGCTGTTGGTGATGGACTTGGTGGCCTGCCCCTCGAGGTCGCGCACGAGCCCCTGCGCCGAGGCCTTCAGCCGGGTGGTGAGCGGGTGCACGAAGAGCTCGATGCGGTCGGTCCAGGTCTGGGTGCGGCGCAGCAGCCCGAGCTGATCGCCGCGCACCGAGGTCGCCGGCCCGGCGAGGATCAGCGCGCGCCGGTGCGTGGGCACCGCGAACAGGTCCTCGTGCTCCTGCCCCGGGGCGAGCCGGGGCAGCTGGAACTCGGCGTGCGCGGCGCCGACCGGCAGCTCCATGCGGCTGCCGAGCACCGGCCGGGTGCCCGAGTTCGTGACGGCGATGCGCCCGAGGGCGCGGCCGCCGACGATCACGCGCCGCGGGTTGAGCTCGACGGTCACGGCGTAGGTGGTGCGGCCGATGGCGTACCCCGCGGCGATGGCCACCGCCGCGGCGAGCGTCACGCCGATGAAGACGAGCTCTGACCAGTGCAGCAGGAAGCCCGCGATCAGGCATCCGATCGCCCCACCGATCACGATGCGCCCCTGCACGGGCACCGCGGCCGCCGCCGTCCGGCCCGCGCGCGCGACCGGCGCCGCCGCGCGCGTGACGGGCTCGATGAAGCGCATCGAGCGCGTCGACAGCGCGGCGAGCCGGCTCGTGACGGTGCCGGAGACGGAGGTGGCGAGGCCGCCCAGGGTGCTCGACATCGTCAGGAGACCCGCGTAGTCGGGGGCGCGACGGCCGCCAGGGCGCGCTCGACGATGTTGGCCGCGGTCACGCCCGTGAACTCGGCCTCGGGGTCGAGGATGATGCGGTGCGCGAGCACCGGCACCGCGAGCTCCTGGATGTCGTCGGGCGTGACATAGCTGCGCCGGTCGGTGAGCGCCCAGACCTTCGCGGCGCGGGCGAGCGCGAGCGCCCCGCGGATGCTCACGCCGAGAGAGGCGTCCGAGTCCTGGCGGGTGCGCTCGACGATGTCGCTGAGATAGCTCATCACGGCGGCGTCCGCATGCACCTCGGCCGCGAGCTGGATCATCGAGGCGATGACGGATGCCTGGATGATCGGCTTCACCGCGTCGGAGCGCGTGCGGTTCTGCGAGTCGAGCAGCAGGTTCACCGTCGTCTGGCGGTCGGGGTAGCCGAGGCTCGTCTTGATGAGGAAGCGGTCGAGCTGCGCCTCCGGCAGCGAGTAGGTGCCGGCCTGCTCGACCGGGTTCTGCGTCGCGATGACCATGAACGGGCTGCCGACGGGGTGCGGGGTGCCGTCGACGGTCACGACGCCCTCCTCCATCACCTCGAGCAGCGCGGACTGCGTCTTCGGGCTCGCGCGGTTGATCTCGTCCGCGAGCACGACCGAGGCGAACACAGGGCCCGGGTGGAACTGGAAGGAGCCGCTCGACTGGTCGTAGATCGTGACGCCGGTCACGTCGGAGGGCAGCAGGTCGGGCGTGAACTGGATGCGCGACTGTGTGCCTTCGATGCTGTTCGCGAGCGACTTGGCGAGCACCGTCTTGCCGGTGCCCGGCACGTCCTCGAGCAGCACGTGGCCACCGGTGAGCATGCTCGTGACGACGAGCTTGATGACGTCGTGCTTGCCGAGGATCGCCTGGTCGAGATTGGCGATCAGCTGCGCGACGGCGTCGGCGAACCAGTCGGCCTGTTCCTGGCTTACGGGCATGGTGATTCCTTACTTGTCGGGGTCTGCATCAGCCGTTCGCGGTGAAGTCCTTGTTGCCGCTGCTCACGCCGCCCACCGTGACGGACGCCGGGTTGTAGCCGCACCACTTCTTGGGGTTCGTGGAGGTGCTGTAGCTGCCGCTGCCGTTGCCGCCGATGCTCATCGTGCGGGTCGTGCCGTTCTCGCTGCCGTCGCAGTAGAAGTGGATCGTCTGCGTCGAGTTCGCGGGGAAATTGCTGACGGAGACGTCGTAGTAGTAGCAGGTTCCGGGGGAGTGGCAGTACCCGCCGTTCCCATCGTTGATGACGCCGGTCATCCCGCCCTTGGTGAGCGTCACGGTCGGCGGGGGGTTGGTGATCTTGACCGACTTCGAGGTGACCCAGCCCGACGTGCGACCGGTCGCGACGCTGACCGCCTGCACGCTGAAGCTGTAGCTGCCCTCGCCCTTGCTGCCCGTGGTCCGTGACGTCCCGGCGATGCCGTCGACCTCGTTGCCGTCGAACTTCCAGTTGTACCTGACCGCACCGCCGCCGGTGTCGGCAGGGGCGGACCACGAGGTGTTGAAGGTGCTCGGCGCGTCCTCGCCGCTGGTCGCGTTGATCCTGAGGTCCCTCGGGACGGTCGGCGTGCCGTACGGGGTGGCCGTGGTGCCCGCGGATGCCGCCGACCAGCCGTCCGCGTTGTGGGCCTGCACCGTGAAGGTGTACGCCTTGCCGTTGGTCAGCCCTGAGACGGTGTACTTGCCCGGCGCCGTGATGCCGTCCTTGACCACGTCCTTGTCTGCAAGGATCCGATACTGGTCGATCTCCAGACCGTTGTTTGCGCTCGTCTTGAACGAGACGGACGCGCTGGCGTCGCCGGCGTCCACGACGGGCGCCGCCGGCGCATCCGGCACGTCGTGGATCGTCACCTTGTACTGGCCGATCACCTGCGCCGTGCGCGCAGGATCCTTCGTCGCATCCTGAACGTGATAGGTCACGTTCACGTCGCCGAGGAACTTCCCGCTGGAGCTCTTGACCGTGATCGTGCTGTCCGTGTGCGAGAGGGTCACGCCGTCCGGTGCGCTCGCGAGCTTGGCATCCGTGATCGTCAGCGGGGTGTCTGGGAATGGATTGATCCAGTCGGCGTCGGTGACGGCCTTGAGTGTGTATGACTCTCCGCGCTGCATGCTGTGCGTCTGCGGCGGGTTCTTCTGCTGCGCGAGCGGCCGGGTCGAGCTCGTGACGGTCACGTCGACCTCACCGGGAATCGAGAACTTGTCCGACTTCACGGTGAAGCGGAACACCGCGGTGGTGCCCGGCTTCGCCGTGACCGGCGCCTGCACCGACAGCGTCGAGCCGTTCAGCGAGGCCGTGACGCCGTTCACGCTCATCGCCTGCAGATCGGTGTACGTGAGGCTCGCGAGGATCTGCGGGTTGGGGTGGTAGCTCGCCGCGCGCAGGTCGACCTTCGTGGCGGCCTCGCCCGGCTCGATCTGCTTCTTGGGCGGCGTGAAGGTCGGCGGCACGTCGGACTGGTCCTTGGAGCCCACGGTGACGGGCAGCACGAGGGTGGTGACGCGGTCGACGCTCGAGCCGTCCTCCTTGCCGTCGTCCACATTGAAGGTGACGGATGCCGGGCCGCGGTAGTCCTTCGCGGGGGTGAAGGTGAAAGAGGTCCCCGAGCCGGTGACTCGGCCGTGGTCGCTCGTGGGGGTGCCGGCGAGCGAGGCGGGCCGGCCAGAGGGCACGTCGAGGATCTGCCCGAAGCTGAAGGTCTTCGAGCCGTTCATCTCGACGACCTGTTCGCCGATGCCCGGCTTGATGCGCGGCGCGTCGGTGGTCTTGCGGGAGACGGCGTTCTGGTTCTGGTTGGGCGGCGGGGTGGTCTTGATGCCGCGCGGCGGGATGACGATGAACGCCTTGCCGGTGAGCTTCGTCGCTGGATCCGTCACCTGGTACGCGATGATCGTGCGCTGCGACTGCGCCTGGACCGTCACGCTGCCGTCCTTGTGCACCTCGGCGAGCTTCGCGTTGTCCCCCGTGGCCTGCACGGTGAGATCGGCGACGGGGCCGGAGGGGTTCGTCGCGCCGTCGAGGGCGTCGACGGTGACGGATGCCTTCTTGGCCTGCTGCGCCGGGATGTAGTGGTCGGTCGCCGTCGGGTAGCGCGGCTTCGCGTTCTTCGTCACGGTGACCTGCACGTAGGCCGCGTTCTCGCCGCCGTGCCCGTTGCTGATGCTGTAGCGCAGCGAGTAGACGCCCTCGGTCTGGGGAGCCGTGAAGAGCACGGCAGAGCCGTCGACCTTCACGTCGGTGAGCTGCGAGTCGACCTTGTCGATCTTCTTGTCGAGGGTGAGCGGGTAGCCGTTCGGGTCGGAGTCGTTGGCGAGCACCTGCACCGAGCCGGTCTTGCCCGGGCGCACCTGGACCTTGTCGTTGACCGCCGTCGGGGGCTGCAGGCTGCTGGGGCGGGGGATCACGGCGATGCGGATGGTGCCGATCGCGGTCTTCCCGAGCGCATCCTCGACCTGGTAATGGAACTGATCGGTGCCCGCGCCCGAGTCGGCCGCGCGGTAGGTGAAGCCGGTCGCGTTCGAGCCGGAGATGGCGCCCAGCTTCGGCTTGTCGGTGACCCCGTCGAAGAACACCGAGTCGCCGTCGGGATCCGTGTCCGCCACCGGCACGGTGATCGGCACCGTGCTGCCCGCGAAGACCCGGCCGGTGACGGTGAGCGGGTCGGGCGCCTGATCGGTGCCGGTCGGGATCACATTGAAGATGACGTCAGCGGATGCCGTCTGCTGGTGCTCGTCCGAGATGGTGTAGGTGACGCTGTACTGGCCGGGCTTCGCGGGCGCCTGGTAGCGCACGGTCGAGCCGCTGACGAATGCGGTGCCGCCGGCGTGTGCGGTCGATTTGAGGGTGGGGTCGAGGGCGAAGGGCTGGTCGTCGGGGGAGTAGTCGTTGTCGAGCACATCGACGGTGGTGATGTCGCCGGCGCGTACGTTGACGGCGTCTGCGACGGCCACGGGCGGCTGGTAGTTGACCAGCGGGGCGACGGGGACGACGGTGATGGTGCCTGTGGCGGATTTCACGCCGTCGCTGACGGTGTAGCTGAGTTGGACCTGTTTCTCGAGGACGCCGGGTGAGGTGATCTTGACGAGGGTGTTGTCCAGCAGCTGGATGTTGATGGCGGCGGCATCCGCCCCGCCGGTGACCTGCTGCACGGCCAGGACACGTCCGGAGGGGGAGACGTCGTTGTCCAGGGGGGTGACGGAGGTGGTCTGGCCGGGGTGCACGTAGGCGACGTCGTTGACCGCCAGCGGCGGCGCGTTCTTGTCACTCGGCTCGACCACATCGACCCGGATCAGCCCATCCACGTCCTTCCGGTCGCCCGCCCCAAGCTTGTAGGTGAGGTAGTAGGTGCCGGCGGTGTTGCCGGTGACCGACAGCGTGCCCTGCTGCTGGTTCACCCGCACCGAGAGCGACGGGTCCGTCGACGTCGCGTCGTCGAGCACGAGCTGGTCGCCCGAGGGCGAGGTGTCGTTCGTGAGCGGGTCGATGGTGGTGGGGCTCCCGAGGGTCGCCTGCGCGAAGTCGGGAACGGCGATCTGCGGCAGGGTGCCCTTGGCCTTGACGTTCACCTCGAGCGTGCCCTGGGCCTTCAGCGTGCCGTCGGAGACGGTGAACTGCACGGTCTTCGTGCCGACCTGGTTGGAGGTGTTGTTGAAGGTGATATCGCCGTCGGGGGTGAACGAGACGTCGTCCTGGCTGGTAGGGCTCGCGTTCTCGAGGAAGATGGAGTCCCCGTCGGGATCCCTCCAGTCCTGCAGCACGTTGTAGCTGATCGACTGGCCCGCTTCGACGTCGACGGTCGAGGTGCGCTGGACCGCGGGCGCCGCGTTCTCGGCGGGCTCGTGCACGCGCACCTGGACGTTGGCGGAGGCCTCGCCGCCCGGGCGCCCATCGGTGACCGTGTACTGGAAGGCCGCGCTGGAGGCGCCGGGGGCCGGGGTGAACTGCAGCGCGCGGCCGCCGTCGATGACGTCGAGCTTTCCGGCGGCCGGCGGCACTGCGCTGGTGCTCTTGACCGTCAGGATGTCGCCGTCGGGGTCCTGGTCGTTGTCCAGCACCGGCAGGATGGTGGTGCGGCCGGGACGCACGCCGAGGGTGTCGTCTTCGGGCTCTGGCCGGTGGTTGACGTTGGTGCGGTGGGCGGCAGTCTGCTCGTAGGACTGATAAACGGGCACTTCCTGGCCCTTGTCCGACTGCTTCTTCTGCGTGTTGTTGGGCTGCAGCATCTCCCAGTTGCGGACGAGCTTCATGTTCTGGGAGACGATCCAGGCGTCGCCGTTCTGGAGGTTGTTCAGGGCGATGACGTTCCCGTTGACGCGGAAGCGGAGGTCGTCGCCGCTGACGTCGGTGCCGATGTTCTGGCTGAGGGGCTTCTTGCCTTCGCAGGCATACAGGTAGCGGCCGCTGGTCGCCCATGCGCCGTAGTCGCAACCCGCGAGCTGCACCGGCGCCGAGACGCCGCTTGCGGTCGCCTGCACCCTGCCGCCGGAAGGGACCGCGGTTGCGTCACCCCCGCTGAGAGGCACGCGGTACAGGCGATCGGATGCCGCGACCAGCACGTTCTGCGACGAGCCGCTCACTTGCTGCAGTTTGAGGCCCTCGCCCTTCAATGCGAGCGTCTTGTCCGGCGTGCGCAGCCGCTTCCCGCCGTCGTCGAGCACGACGGGTGTCGAGCCGACCGCGGTGATCTGGGGAGTGCCGTCGATCGCGAGCTTCGTCTTCGTCGTCTTGGCGCCGGGGTGGCTCACGGTGTAGAGCGCGTCGGCGGATGGCGAGGTGGCGAACGTCTCGCCTTTCGAGTCGACGGCTGCGGCGGCGTTCTTGCCGAGTTTGGCGGCGGGTTTGTCTTTGGTGGCGTTGAAGCTCAGCTGATTGCTGGTGTCGATGGTCCAGAGTCTGCCGTCGGGGGCGAGGATGGCGAGGGTGTTTCCGCCGTAGCCGAGCCAGGAGTCGTCGGGGACGGTGATCTGGTCGGTGAGGCTGACGTAGGCGGGGTCGATTTTCTGGACGGAGCCTTTTGAGGCATCCGTCAAGAAGTAGTCGGCTCCGTTCTGGAGGACGTCGAGGTCGTCGGAGGAGCCGTTGACGGAGGCGTCCAGTTCGTCGATCTGGTGGTTCAGCCGGCCGCCGAGCAGTTTCGCGCCGTTCGTCACCCACACATCCGCCGCGTTGAGGTCGACGTCGGTGACGGGGAATCCCTTGTGCAGCACGGCGAAGGTGGTCGGCACCCCCGCGAGCACGGCGAGGGCGGCGACGGATGCCAGCGTGCGGTGCTGCTTCAAGCGGCCCAGCACGCCCCGTGCCAGGTCAGTCATTGTCGATCTCCTGCGGTGCGTCGAGCAGCGGCAGGTCCTCGGGGCCGACCAGGTGCGTGGCGACCGCGTACTCGACGAGCCGGGCGCGCCGTCCCGTCGCGAGCTTCCCAGGCCCCCCGCGCAGCCCCGCGACACCGAGCTTGTCGAGCTTGTCGCAGACGTTGTCGAGCTTGCGGTTGAACTTCGTCAGGTTCCAGCCGAGCCGGGCGGCGGCTTCGGCCGAGGTGGGCACAGAGCCGCGCCCCGCGATGCGCTCGGTGAGCACGCCCTCGGCGAGGGCGACGATGAGAAGCTTCTGGCTGCTCGTGAGCGTCACCGGCAGAACGGTCGTCGAGCCGAGCTCGCGGTTCATGACCGAGGAGGTCTCGTAGACGTTGCCCTCGCTGTAGACCATGAAGTCGTAGGTGGTCGAGCCCGCGCTGAACATGACGTGCAGCTTCTGGAACACGATCGGCAGCCGAGCGCCCGGCGCGAGCCAGGCCTGCACGGAGCCCGACGCGTCGGCGACGGTCGCAGTGAGCAGATTCCCGACGTTCGCGATCCACCACATGCCGTGCTCGGAATACAGGCTGAGGAAGTGGCGATGCAAGTAGGGGTTGTCGTCGATCGACAGATCCGCCTCGCGGCCGATTATGAACGGCTCGCCTTCGACGACGTCGTACCACTCGCCGACGTACTCGACCCGCAGGCTGCTCATCTCGGTCACTTCGTGCACTCCGTGAGAGCGTTGGGCGAGGTGCGGCCCGAGCGCAGGATGCGCACCTGGATGCACACCTGTGTGCTGGGGTCCGTGCCTGTGACGACCGCCTGCGGCTTGTCGACGGTGGTCTGCGTCGGGTTCGTGGCCTGCAGCGTCCAGACGTACTGGTCGCCCTTCGCGGGCGACGGATTCGACCAGGTGAAGGTCACGGTCGAGCCGGAGCGCGTCACCGGGCCGGCCTTCGCATCGGGCACGACCTGCACGAGCGGGCCGCTGTCGCTCGTGATCGGGCTCGTCGTCGAGTGGGCCTTCGGCTTCGGGCTCGCGATCACGCCGATGATGATGGCCGCGGCGACGAGCGCCGCAGCGCCGACCGCGATGCCGATGACGAGCCCGCGGCGCTTGGGGGCCGACTGCCCGGCCGCTGCCTCGTCGCCGGCGGTCTCGGGTGTGGCGGCCTCGGCGTCGGGCTGGGCTCCGATGGTGCGGGGCCGCACGATCGTGTGCGCCTCGGTCGCCGCGCTTCCAGCGCTCGCCGAGCCCGTCGCACTCCCCGCCGGTGAAACGACGGGCGTGATGCCGCGCACCCGGGTCGCCTGTTCTTCGACGGCGGCCGCCGCGGGCGAGGGCGTCGACGCGCTGGCCGGCGGAGCCGAGATGGGCCGCGGCGGGGTCTTGGGGCTCTGCGCGTCGACCGTCGCGATGGGGCGGAAGCGGGTCTCGTCGCCGCCGTCGTTCTCGGGGCGGGTGAGCGCCTCTGCGCCGAAGCTCGGCAGGTCGATGCCGGTCGGGGAGTAGCCGAGCTCGAGCTCGATGCGCTGCAGGGCGCGCACGAAGTCGACCGCGGTGGCGTAGCGGTCGGCGCGCCGGGGCGACATCGCCTTGTTCAGCACGGCAACGAGCGACCGCGGCACGTCGTCGCGGCCGATCGGGGTGATCGCGCCGCGCTCGATGCGGCCGATGATGTCGAGGGTGCCGTTGCTCTTCCCCGGCAGCTCGAACGGGGTGCGGCCGGCGAGCACGGTGTGGATCGTCGCGGCGAGCGAGAACACATCGCTGCGCACATCGGGATCCGGATCGTCCTGGAACATCTCGGACGGGGACCACGGCACTGACAGCCCGACCGAGGCGGTGCCCTCGCCGCCGCCGCCCAGCGAGGTCGTGTGGGTCGGCACGTCGCCCTCGAGCGTCGACGCGATGCCGAAGTCGGTGAGCGCGGGCCAGCCGAAGCCGTTGGTCAGGACGTTCGCCGGCTTGATATCGCGATGCAGGATGCCCTGTGCGTGCGCCGCGGCGACGGCGCTGCCGACGCGGATGCCGGTGCGCAGCGCGTCCGCGACATCGAGCGGCCGCACCTTGTAGCGGTCGGCGAGGCTCGGGCCCGGGCAGTACTCCATGACGAAGTACGGGCGGGCGCCGTCGGCGAGGTCGGCGTGGTAGATCGTGACGATGTAGGGGTGCGTCGAGAGCTGCGCCATGACGTTCGCCTCAGCCACGAAGCGCTTGCGCGCTTCACCCTCGAGGCCGTCGGCGAGCAGCACCTTCACGGCCACATCACGGCGCGGCAGCTGCTGCTTGTAGAGGAAGACGTCGGCGAAGCCACCCGAGCCGAGCAGCTTCTCGTACTCGAACCCCGGCAGCTGCGGCGGGGTGGAGACCGCTCGGCGCATCAGCGCGCCGCCTTCTCGGTCGTGCCGGTGACGGTGATACGGATGCCCCCGCCGAGGTCCACGACGGTGCCCACGAGGGCACTTGTCGGCTCGCCTTCGCGCAGCTTCAGCGGCGGGCGGCCGGGCAGGGACATCAGCGTGCCGTTCCGGGAATGCAGATCGGTGATCACCACCGTGCCGCCCTCGACGGTGAAGCGCACGTGGTTGCGCGAGATGTCGGGGTCGGAGTCGCCGACCTTGATCAGCCGGGGCAGCTCGCTGCCGCTGACCTTGTTCGCGCTGGGGCTGCGGCCGACGATGATCGGACGGTCGAGCAGCTCCGTGCGGCCGTCGGGAAACTCGATGCGGAACTCGGGGTCGGCGTCTGCCGCGCGGCGACCCACCGGGACGCCGCCCTGAGCGGCAGACGCCGCTCTCTTCCGTAGCTCGGCGATATCCCCCGACATCATGGTGAGGCCGTCGTGGTCGCCCGCGTCCTCCACGTCGGTCGCGGGCGCGGCCGCGGGAGCGACGGATGCCTGCGCTTCGTCCTCCTCCTCGCCCTTCGGGCGAACCGCGGCCGCCTCGACGCTCTTCATCTGTGTGACGCCGAAGAGGTGGTCGTAGCCGGTCGTTCCCTCGGGCAGCGGGATGGAGTCCTCGGGGACGATGGGCGTCTCGGGCTGCTGCGTGAGCACCGGAAGGGGCGTGATGACGGTCTCTTCGTCGATCGATTCGGGAAGGAGAGTCTCCTCAGCAGGGACCGCCGTTTTGGCTGGTTGAGGAGCCTGCGAAGCAGGCGTCTCGAAACCAGCTGTGCTCGCGAAGGGTAGTTCCGCCGAGGCATCCGTGCCCCGATATTCGATGCGCTCCCCCCAAACCGCCCCATCGACGAGCGGAAGCCCCTCGCCGCCGGCAGCACCGGCCGCCGCGACGCTGAACGCGTCCACCCCCGAGATGAGCTGCTCGGTCCAGGTGGTGATGCCGGCGCCCGAGGCGGTGCGCTCGCCGCCCGAGCCGGTGAACGCGATCTCGACGCCGCCGCGCACGAAGTAGTGGGCGCTCTGGCCGCGGTACTCGACCAGGGCGAAAGCGGGCATCGCGCTGAATCCGCCTGAGGTGAGGATGTCGAGTGCAGCAGGCACCGGATCGCTGGAGTGCAGCGCGGCGAGCAGCTCGTCGGCGTCGGGTACGCGCGAAGGGGTGGACTCGACCAGCAGCAGAGTGCCGGGAATCGCGACCGTCAACCAACCCCCGGATGCGGTCGCGTGGACTCTCAACACGCGCCTTACCCCCTCGGCCTGGTCTCTTCGAGCACGCCGAGCCCCCGCTCGTGCGTCTGGTCGGCATCGCCGGCCGTCTCGCTCGCGTGCGATTCAACCACTATCGCGGTGATGTTGTCATATCCACCAGCAACATCGGCCGCTTCGACGAGCTGCTGCGCGATGGTGCCCTCGGGTTCGGCGCCGAAGACGACGTCGCCCGCGAGGATGCCGCTGATCATCTCGAGCGTGAGCAGCTTGGTGAGCCCGTCGGTGCAGATCAGGAAGGTGCGGACCTGGTCGTAGGGCAGCACCCAGACGTCGGGCTCGACCTCGTCGTCGGCGCCGAGCGCGCGGGTGATGACGTTGCGCTCGGGGTGGTGGGCGGCCTGCTCATCGGTGATGACGCCGCGGTCGACGAGTTCCTGCACGGCGGAGTGGTCAACGGTCAGCTGCGTCAGCACCCGGCCGTCCCAGCTGTACACGCGGGAGTCGCCGACATTGACGACCATCCAGTGCGGTCCGGTCTCGGTGACGATGCGGGCGACGCCGGCGAGCGTGGTGCCGGCGACCGCGAGCCCGGTCTCACCGTGGGTGGAGAGCGCCCGCACTGCGAGGTTGGCGTCGACGACGGCTTCGAGCACGTCGTCGGGCGACGGCTCCGACCCGGCAGGCACGCGCTCGGTGAGCGCTGCGACGGCCGCCTGGCTCGCGCGATCGCCGAAGGCGTGGCCGCCCATGCCGTCGGCAACGAAGAACAGCGGATCGCTGGCGAGGTAGGAATCCTCGTTGAGGGAGCGCACTCGACCGGTTGCGCTGTGTGCGCTGACGTCGATGGTGTGCGGCATCCGTCCCCCTCCGGTGGTTCTACGAATCGTAACGTGAACGGGGGTGGCGGCGTCGTGGGGAGTGCTCCCCATGACCTGCGCGGTCAGCCTGCGGGTGCCTTCACCGCCTTGGGGATCGCGAAGCTGACGTGCAGTGCGTCGGCGTCGATGAGGGTCGTGAAGCCGAGTCGGCCGGCCTCGCTGGTGCGCTGTCGCGCGGCGGGGGCGGGGCGGATGTCGCCCGCGAGGCTGATCTCGCCGAAGGCCGCTGTCTCGTTGGCGACGGTGCCGCCCGAGGTCGCGCTGGCGATCGCCAGGGCGATGGCGAGGTCGGCGGCGGGCTCGGTGACCCGCACGCCGCCCACCGTCGAGACGTACACATCGCTCTTGCGCAGCACTTCGAAGCCGACGCGGCGGTCGAGCACCGCGATCAGCATCGCCACGCGTGCCGGGTCGACGCCGCTCGTGATGCGCCGCGGGTTGGACGCCTCGGTCGGCACGACCAGCGCCTGCACCTCGACGGGCAGCGGCCGCCTGCCCTCCATCGCGATCGTGACACAGGTGCCCGAGACGGGGATGACGGAGCGGGAGAGGAACAGCCCGCTCGGGTCGGGCACCTCGGCGATGCCGTCGCCGGTCATCTCGAAGCAGCCGACCTCGTCGGTCGGGCCGAAGCGGTTCTTGAGCGCGCGCACGAAGCGCAGGGGGGTCTGCCGGTCGCCCTCGAACTGGCACACCACGTCGACGAGGTGCTCGAGCAGCCGCGGCCCCGCGACATTGCCGTCCTTCGTGACGTGCCCGACGAGCAGCACCGGGATGTTTCTCTCTTTCGCGACGCGGATCAGCGTCACCGCGACCTCGCGCACCTGGGCGGGGCCGCCCGCGAGCCCGCCGATGTTCTCGCTCGACACGGTCTGCACGGAGTCGACGATGACGAGCCCCGGTTTCACGGCGTCGATCTGCCCGACCACACGGCCCAGCTCGGTCTCCGCAGCGAGATAGAGGTTGTCGTGCAGTGCGCCCGTGCGCGCGGCGCGCAGCCGCACCTGGCCCGCGCTCTCTTCCGCGCTGATATAGAGGACGCGGTCGTACGCGGCCGCTGCCTTCGAGGCGACCTCGAGCAGCAGCGTCGACTTGCCGACCCCCGGCTCGCCGGAGAGCAGGATCGCGGCGCCCGGAACGATACCGCCGCCCAGCACACGATCGAACTCGACGATTCCGGTGGGCCAATGGCTCGCGGCATCCGTCTCGATCTCGTTGATCGGCCGCGCGCGCCGCTCACCGCCGATCGCGACCGGATTCAGGGCGCGCAGGACGCCCGTCGGCGATGCGGCCTCGACCACGGTGTTCCACTCGCCGCACTCGGCGCAGCGCCCCGCCCATTTCGAGGTGGACCACCCGCACTCGGTACAGGCGAAAGTCGTCGCGGTCTTCGGCATGCCCTCACGTTATGCGGGGGCACTGACATTGAGGGGGCGCCCCGCTCGCGGGCGGGGAATCAGCGGCATCAGCCGGCACTCGACGAGCCAGGCGCACCCCACCGTGACGCCGAGCAGGGGCAACCACACCCGCCAGCCGAAATCCTCGGCAGGCTGGATGAGCACCGGGTAGTGCAAGAGGTACAGGCCGTACGAGATGGATGCCACCCATGCCCAGATCGGCGCCCAGCCGGCGGCGAGTCGCCCGAGCGCGGTGCGCGCCGGCGTTGCGAGCAGCACGAGCAGCAGCAGGCAGACGCCGAAGTGGCGCACCATCAGGAACGGGTACGAGCTCGTGCCGTGGAATCCCGCGAGCAGAACGCCGCCCGCCGCGGTCAGGGTGAGCGCGGCCTGCCAGCCTGCCTCGACGGCGACGGCGCGCAGACGGATGCCGCCCTCGAGGTGTGCCTTCGCGGCGATGGCGCCGGCCCACCAGAGCGCGAAATACGCGGTGACGAGCAGGAAGTGGTTCGGGTGCCAGAGGAAGCCGAGATACGCGGCGACGGCCATCGCGCCGACGAAGTGGCGGGTCGCGTTCGGCCGCTTGCGCCACAGCATCATCACGAGCGGGAACACCGCGTAGAAGAAGACCTCGTAGGACAGGGACCAGAGCGGCACATTGTTGAGGTACGCGCCGCTCACGACCCCGGGCTTCGAGGTGAGATCGTCGACGCTGAACAGCGTCGCGAGGGTGCTGCGCCAACTCGGCCCGCTCTGGATGATGCCGAGCGCCCACACGATCGTCGAGACGCCCATCGCGATGAGCACGAGCGGGTAGATGCGGCGCAGGCGGCGGAGATAGAAGGAACGCAGGTCGCGCACCCGGTCGGCCTCGTTGGCGAAGATCACGAAGCCGCTCAGCAGGAAGAAGACCATGACGGCTTCCTGGCCCAACGACAGCGCGTGCGTGAGGAGCGGCGGCATCGGCAGTGCGGTCGAGGTGTGGTGGAGGACGACATAGACAGCGCTGCAGGCGCGGGCGGCGTCGAGCCCGGCGCGGGCGCGCGAGGACAGGCGAGGCCGCGGGTGCGGGGCGGCTGCCGGCCCCGGCATCCGTGTCGTCTCACGGCCCTTGTCCTGGGTCGTGTCCTGGGTTGGGATCGCCGTCGTCATCTCGCCCACCCAACGTGCCCGGCCTGGGCGTTATCTAAACGTTACGTGTTCGGAGCGTGGCAATTGCGGGCATCGTGGGCCGGGGTGCTCGATTCGCTTCCGGGGTTGCGCTCCCGTAAGATCGATCCCGGTACCGTGTCCGAGCGGCCGAAGGAGCATGTCTCGAAAACATGTGATGGTGCAAGCCATCCGTGGGTTCAAATCCCACCGGTACCGCGTTGTGATGTGTCAGGTCATCGTTTACTGGAGCCCCTCCGTGTGGAGGGGCTTCGGTCGTTTCTGGGGTTGGTAGTCCTTGGCGGCGTCGATGGTGTGCTCGGCGGTGTGGCGGCTGGTGACGATGGTCTCGAGCCGTTCATGACGACGGTGATGCGTATGCCCCGGTGGGAGCGGCCGATGGTGGGCGCGGTGTGGGCGTCTCCCGTCGTCGCACTCGCGGAACGCGTCGAGCCGAGCCTGTAGCTGCCGGGCGTCCGCGGCGAGCAGCAGGGCGGCGAGGTATTTCTGCGGGTTCTGGTGGAAGCGTTCGAACTTGTCCTGGGCCTGTGGGCGGGCGGGGAGCCGTTCTTCTGTTTCGCGCCAAGCAGCGGCCACGCCGGGCTGACCTCGTCCAGTGCTGGTCGCCGGTTTGCTCGTGCTCACCACCCAGGGGCTGTCGGGCTCCCGTGCGACCGTCCTATCGGAGCCATCGGACCAGTGCCGCGATAGCCGAGGGAAATGCTCCGCGCGAGGGTGTCGCGAAGCCGATCACCGCGGCGGGGGCGTTTCCGGGCTGTCGGGCGTATCGGCCCAAGGAGTGGGTGATGAGATCGCCAACTTGGATGACCCCGTTGGTGTCCGCGAGCGACTCCAGTGTCGCCGGGAGAGGTACGAGGGCTTGCAGGCCGGCGGGGATGCCGGTCAGGGGGATTCCGGCCTGTGTCGCCGCGGTGTGCAGAACGTCGTGCCGGCGGGCGTACTCGCGGCGCTGTCTGCGAACGTGGCGTTCGTATTCGCCGCTGCGGATCAGTTCGGCCACTGTGAGCTGGTCGAGTAGGGAGACACCGCCGGTCAGTGTGAGGGTCGCAGCGCGTACGGGCTCCACCAGATCGTGGGGCAGCGCCAACCATCCCAGCCGGAGCCGGGTGTCGAGCGTCTTGCTGACACTGCCGGCGTAGATCACGCGCTGCGGGGCGGATCGCTGGAGCGCGGCGATCGGCCGCCGGTCGAAGCGGAACTCGCCGTCGTAGTCGTCCTCGACAACGAAGCCGTCGGTTCGGTCAGCCCATGTCACCACCTCGCGTCGCCGCTGCGCGTCCAGCGCGCCGCCGAGCGGGAACTGGTGGGCGGGCGTGAGCACGGCGATGTCTGTGTCGCCGTGGAGCAGGCTGGTCTGCGCGCCCGAGTTGTCGACGGGCAGGTCGATCACGTGCAGCCCGGCGGAACTCCAGAGGCGGTCCAGCCCGGGAAGCGCCGGGTCTTCGATGGCCGCCTGAGTAGCACCGAGCGAGCGCAGGGCCGCCGCGAGGACCGTGGAGGCGGAGCGGTAGCCGGCACTCACGACGATGGACGCCGGACTTGTCTCCACCCCGCGGGCACGAGCAAGGTAGGCGGCGAGTTGGGTCCGGAGTTCCAGGCTGCCGGCCCCGTCGTCGTCTGTTGGAGCCGTCGCGAACGCGGCGACTGCGGCCTTCCGCGCTGCCGAGGTCCACCGGGCGATCGGGAACGACCCGGTCTCCGGGCGTCCCGGCCTCAGATCCAGCCGGGGCGCGTGCGGCATCGAGGCGGTTGCAGGCTCGTCCATTGCGGTCGGTGTGCGAGCCACGAAGGTCCCGGTACGGGGGCGGGTGACGAGTAGGCCGTCGGCCACGAGATCGTCGATCGCGGCGACGACGGTGCCACGGGCGACTCCGAGCTCGGCCGCCAGTTCGCGCGCTGCCGGCACGCGGCTGCCCTCCGGCAAGAGGCCGAGGAGGGCCGCGCGGCGGATCGCCTCCTCCACACCGCGGCGCTTGGGCAGCGCTGGGTCCAGGGAGAACAGCACATCCACTGGCCCAGATTATCCGGTACCAGGTGGCTCTCTTTTCTGATCCAGGGTTCTCGTAGTCTCATGCCGTGACGAAAGAGGGATCGCGCATGAGAATATTCGTTGCCGGAGCATCCGGCGTCCTGGGCCGGGCGTTCCTACCGTTGGCGGTGGAGCGTGGCTACGAGGTGATCGGCATGACCCGCTCGTCTGTCGGCGCGCGCACCGTCGAATCGCTGGGTGCGGTGCCGGCGTTGGCCGACGCGCTGGACCGCAAGCAGCTCGGCCGTGCGCTCGCCGCGGCGCGACCCGACGTCGTCGTCGATCTCCTCACCGACCTCGCCACCGGCGACTCCGGAAGCAATGCGCGCCTGCGCACCGAGGGCACCAGGAACCTGGTCGACGCGGCACATCAGGCCGGGGTCTCCCAGATCGTGGCGGAGAGCATCTCGTGGGTGTACGCACCCGGCACCGACCCTGCTGACGAGAACGAGGGCCTTGATGCGGAGGCCGTCGAGCCCCGGCTCACCACCATCCGCGGCATCACCGCGCTGGAGGCCGCGGTCCGCGAGGTCCCGCACAGTGCCGTGCTGAGGTTCGGGCAACTGTACGGCGAGGGCACGTGGTACGCCCGCGACGGCCGCTTCGCCGACGCCGCTCGGGCAGGCGAGCTGGCCGCCACCGAGACGGTCACCTCCTTCCTCCACATCGATGACGCGGCGGCCGCGACACTGGCTGCCCTGGACTGGCCGACTGGAGTATGGAACATCGTGGACGACGAGCCGGCCGCAGGAACCGAGTGGGTGCCCGTGTTCGCAGACGCCGTCGGCGCGCCTGCCCCGACGGTCACGCGGGCCGGCGACATCGGCCGCCCGGTCAGCAATGCCCGGGCACGCGCCCAAGGCCTGACTCTCCGCCATCCGAGCTGGCGCGACGGATTCCGCACTCTATGACGGACAGCAGACAGCCTTTGCGCATCGGAACCTGGCGCCAGGGGCTCCTCACCTTCGCCGGAGTCCTGCCCGTCAGCCTCGTACTCAACCTTGCCCTCGCCCCGCTCCTCGCGGGCCTCCTTCCGCACCTCGCAATCGTCGCCATCGACGCGGCGATCCTCGTGGCGGCACTCAACTGGGTCTTGCTTCCTGCGCTGCACTGGGTGACGAACGGGTGGGCTGTCAGATCACGCACCTCGGATCACGTGGACGGCGAACGCCGCTCGCGCGTGCAGGAATCCGCCTAACGCATCAGCTCGTCGCTTCCTTCATGGCGAGAAGTTGAGCTCGGCTGAGACCAGGCGCCGCTCGATCGGCGCGCTCCGCAACGGCCACCAAGAGACGTGCACGGTCGTCCGGGTCTGTGTCTTGCCAGGCGTCGGCCCGGTCGAGGCGGCCACCAGGCTGCTCGCCGAACACGGCATCCGCGTCGACGTCCTCTCGCTGCACCCAACCTCGCTCACTTCCTGGCCTAATAAGGGCGCACCCGCCTGGCTCTTCCGGCTCCGGCACGACGACCCATAACCTCGCGTCCGTCTCTCTCGAAAGGCGCCCACGCATGACGCAGACGTCCCTCCCCGTTCTCGAATATCTGCAACGACAGCTCACCGGCAGCCTGCAGCCCGGCGACACGACCCATGCGCGTTACCCGACGGCGATCTCGCGCCTGCTGGGCATCGAGATCATCGCTGTCGCCGAGCGGGAGGCCACGGTGCGGATCGCGGCCGACGTGGAGTTGCACGGAAACCAGCAGGGCACGATCCACGGCGGACTTCTGTGCGAGCTGGCGGATGCGGCGATCGGAACCGCGCATTCGACGGTCATCGAGCCGGGCGAGTCCTTCACGAGCCTCGACCTCGACGCGCGGTTCGTGAGGCCTGCCTGGACCGGGGCCCTCATTGCCGCCGCGCACTGCACCCACTCCGGACGCACCATCAGCCACTACCACTGCGACATCCGGCGCGAGGACGGCACCACGATCGCTACGGTGACGAGCGCGGTGATGACCCTCCGCGGTGCTGCAGCGGCGGGGCGGTGACGCCGCGCTCCGGGCCACGCAGTGCCACCATTCGAGAGTAAAGACAAGGAAGGACTCCATGACCGAGGAACAGGAGCTGCCGGAGCGCAGCCGGATCGTCCAGCAGCATCTGATCGACGCCGGGCTCACCGCGCGAGTGCGCGAGCTGCCCGCCTCCACCCGCACGGCGGCCGAGGCGGCTGCCGCCCTCGGCTGCGAGGTCGGCGCGATCGCCAGCAGCCTGCTCTTTCTCGCCGACGGCGCGCCCCTGCTCGTGATGACCAGCGGCCGGCACCGCGTCGACACCGCGCTCCTCGCTGTTGAAGTCGGTGCAACGACGATCGAGATGGCCAGCGCCAAGCAGGTACGCGCCGTCACCGGACAGGCCATCGGAGGCGTCGCGCCGGTCGGGCACCCCGCCCCCGTGCGCACCGTCATCGACCGTGCGCTTGCGGACTACGACACCGTCTGGACGGCCGCAGGCACGCCCCACACCGTCGTGCCGCTGAGCTTCGAACAGCTCATCGCGCTCACCGGTGGAGCCACCGTCACCGTCGCCACCACCTGAACGGCCGGCGTCCGCTCTCTCTCGGATGCCCTTCCCCCATAACGCCCCATCACGCCAAGGAACACATCATGAAGACCGTCGCGCACATCTTCCACGACGACGCAGACTCGCTGACCATCGGCAGCCGGCTCCCGGCGCGCGTCGCCGAGATCGCAGCCCACGACGACATCGCGGTCGAGGTGTTCGTCTTCGGCCCCGCGCAACGCCGGCTCACCCACGCGGACACCGAGACGGACCGCCTGTTCAACACGCAGATCGACGCGCTGATCGCCTCCGGCATCCCGGTCGGAGCGTGCGTCAACGCCGCTCGCGAAGCGGGCGCCGAAACCGCCCTCGCACAGCGCGGCCTGACGCTCTCCGTCGCCCGAGACGCGTTCATCCGCTTCACCCTCGAACGCGCCACCGTCATCACCTTCTAAGCGAAAGACGCCATGAGCACAGACTTCATCGATGCCGGACTGGATGCGCGCTGGTCAGACACTCTCGCCAGCGAGGCGACGCTCGCCGAGCAGACCCGCGCCTGCCTCGCCAACATCGACCGGATTATCACGGCCGCCGGTGGTCAGCGAACAGACATCGCCGCAGTCACGATCTACAACACCCGGCTCGCCGAACAGGACGTCGTGAACGCGGTCTGCTCGGAGTTCTTCGGAGAGCACCGCCCCGCACGCACCCATGTCGAAGTGAGCCGCCTCGCCGACCCCGAGTTGCTGATCGAGATCTCGGCGATGGCGGCGCTATGACGGGACGACCGGTTGGCGGGAACGCCGTCCTGGAAGGATCGAGACACGATGAATGACTATCGCGCCGTCTTCGACGTCCGAGTCTCTTTCGTGAACGGCGGAGGTCTCTCGGCGGACGGGTTCCGGCTCGACATCCCGGGGCAACATGTCTCCCAAGAGGAAGTGGCGCGCCTGCTGGTTCAGCACCTCGGGCTGGCTCTCGTCGGCGAAGTCCGCTTCGACCGGTTCGAGATCGTGGCCGAGCAGCACAAGGGCAGCCGTGGCATGAGCGAGTCCTCGCCGCTGCCCGGAGGCACCGACTACCGCCTTGTCGATCTCGGCCACACCATCCGCGAAGGGCTCGTCACGCTGCCGGGAGTGCCGTCTCCGGTCATCACGCCCCACCTGAGCCGCGAGGATTCCGCCCAGCGGTACGCGCCAGGGACGACGTTCGCCATGGACGTGATCTCGTTGCCGGGGAACACCGGCACCTACTTCGACACGCCGTTCCACCGCTACGAAGACGGCTCCGACCTCTCCTCGGTCGAGCTCGACAGCGTCGTGGATCTGCCCGCCGAGGTCTTCCATCTCGCCGACGCGACCGCGCGAGGCATCCCTGCGTCGGTCTTCTACGATCGCGACGTGCGGGGCAAAGCCGTCCTGCTGCACACCGGATGGGACCGCTACTTCGGCACCCCCGCGTACCAGGAGCGCGCCCCGTTCCTTCGCGAAGACGGCGTGGACTACCTCGCAAGCCAGGGAGTCAGGCTGGTCGGAATCGACTCGATCAACATCGACGACACCTCAGCTGAGGCGCACGGCGAGCGGCCGGCGCACACCGTCTTCCTCGCCGCCGGCATCCATATCGTCGAGCACCTCACGGGACTGGCAGCCCTACCTGCCACCGGCGCCAGCTTCACCGCCGTCCCGCTCAAGATCGAGCGCTTCGGCACCTCCCCGGTACGCGCGTTCGCCAAGGCGCCCGTCACCGGCGTCTGACCCGGGCGGGGAGTTGTCTTTTTCGGGGGCTTCGGATGCTCGCGAGCGCGCTATGCGTCAATTCGGCGCGGTCTCGGCCTCTGACCGTTGGGCGTAAGCCAGACCCCACCGCGCCATCGCATCCAAGACCCCCTGCGCCTCTACTCCCAAATCGGTGAGGCGGTATTCGACCTTAGGGGGCACCTCCGGGTAGACCGTGCGGGAGACCAAGCCATCGGCCTCGAGCTCTCTGAGCTGCCGCGTCAGACCTCGGTCAGTGAGCCCTGGAGTACGCCGCGCCAACTCGCCGAAACGAAGAACGCTCTCTCGGCGCAGCTCATGCATGATGAACGGCTTCCACGCGCCAGCGAGCACCGTCGCCGCGATCTCCGCAGCGCACCGGTCGCGCCAGAGCTGCACCGCTTTCTGCGTCTGTGGTCGCATGCCGCTAAGGATAAATGCTGACACTGTCAAAAATGACAGTACTTGCTCACAATGTAGATACCTCAGAAGATCGCCGTATGGGTGATACGAGCCAACCGAACGACCGTGCTCTGGGCAGACGGTGGCTCGTGCTGTCTCCGCTGCTCATCAGCGTCTTCGGAGCCAGCCTCTCAACGGGCCTCCTCACGGTCTCCGCGCCGCGCATAGGCGCCGACATCGGGTTGCCCACCGTGAGCCGGGCGTGGCTCCTCGACGCTTACCCCCTCTGCCTGGCCGCGGTGCTCGCGGCCGCGGCCAGGCTCGGAGACAGATACGGGCGACGACCAGTGCTGCTGACGAGTTCGACGCTGATCGTCGTCGCGTCCGTCGGCGCCGCCCTCTCGCCCGGCGCTGCCACGTTGATCGCCTGGCGCTGCGCCCACGGCGTCGCGGGTGCCGGAGTGCTGGCGAGCGTCGTCGGCACGATCGGGTCACGGTTTGCGGGCGCCGATCTGGCCGTCGCGAACGGCGCGTGGGTCGCCGCCGTCGGCGCGGGTAACGCGCTTGGCCCCGTCGTCGGAGGCGTCATCACGGACATGGCCGGCTGGCGCTGGCTCTTCGCCTTCCCGGCTCTTGCCGCGCTCGTCTCGATTGCGCTGTCGATCCGCTTTCTGCCGAACTCATCGGCCCCAGACCGGCCGCGTATGGATCCCTTGAGCATGGTGCTTGCGGGCGTCGCCGCCGGCACCCTGATCGAGGGGGTGAATGTGGCGCCCGGGTCACCGATCGAGGGTGCTGTGCTTCTTCTCGTCTGCGCTTCCGCTTGCGTCGCGCTGTTCCGGCGGCAGCGGCGCTCCACTCACCCGATGATCGACGTCTCGCTGTTCCGCGACCGGCGATTTGCCGTCGCCGCGGTACAGATCCTGGTCTCAGCCGCATCGGCGAGCGGATGCATGTATCTCGTCAGCCTTCATGTGCAGCAAAGCCGGGGGTACACGGCGACAGCAGCAGGGCTCGTACTGTTGCCCCTCGCCATCGGGACTACAGCAGGGGGCGTCGCCGCCCCCTTCGCCCGGTCGCGGCTTTCATCAGGCGCCATCGTGAGGGCCGCGTTGGTCCTCCAAGGAGTCGGAGCTGCGGGTGCAGGCGTCGCGGGAACTCCGCTTCAGCTCGCCGTTGCCCTTGCTGTCGCCGGAATCGGCTACGGCATCGTCGGAACGGTCGCGACCACGACACTGTTCGCGATCGCCGCGCACGTTCGCGCCTCGCAAGCCGGAGTTCTGCAGGAGATGACGTTCGCGCTGGGCTCCGGCATCGGAATCGCTTTGTTCGGCACGGTTGCAGCTTCCTCCGCGGGATTCTCACTCACGTTGGGATCCGCCGCAGCGGTCACCGCCGCCGCGGCGCTACTGCGGAGTCGACGCTGCCTGACGCGGCGCGGCTTCCGATGACGGCCTGATGCAGGACGACCTCGCCGGTGTCAGCGCATCTTTGACGGCCTCCGCGTTCCCAGAGCCTGATGATTCGCAGCGGGCCCATCTATGGATGGGCCGTCGTTGACGTCACCGCTCCGCGAGGGGCGCGGCGAAGAAGGCGTGCTCGTGTGCGGCGGATGCGCGCAGCGCATCACGCATCGCGCGACGTGTTCTCTCCTCTGCGGTGGCTGCCGCCCGTGTGGCGATTTGGATCGCTCGCCTCGTTGCGGCTGCGAACGATTCGTCCGCGTAGCTGTCGAGCCAGTCGCGGTAGGGATGCTCAGGGTGCGAGAACTGCCGCAGCCGCGCGCCCACGTCCGCGTAGATCCAGTAGCACGGCAGGACGGCCGCCGTCAGGATGCGGTAGTCGCCCCTGGCGGAGACGGCGAGCAGGTGGTTGAGGTACGCCGTGGTGGCCGCGCTCGGCGTGATGTCGTCCATCGTCGCCGAGGGAACCCAGCGTTCGTGCAACTGCAGTTCGACCGCGATTGCGTCGCGAGCGCCCGCGGCCCAGAACGCCTGCTCCTCGGCGGTCGGCGCGAGGCTGCTTGCCCGCGCGAGCACGCGGGCGTAGTCCCGCAGGTAGAGCGCGTCCTGAGCCAGATACCAGACGAATGCTGTCCTGTCGAGGGTGCCCTCGGCGAGCTGGCGGACGAAGGCCAGCTCATCGATGTCGGCCCTGATGTCCTCGATGTGCGCCCACCATCCGGACTCGACCGCCTCCGGCTCCGGCCGCGTTGCGATGCCTCCGCGCTCCCAGAGGCCGGCGAAGTGACTGACGGGGCCGTGCCCCGCGCCCACTGCCAGCTCGGCTCCGTGACGGATGCTCTCGACGAGCCACTCCTTCGACTCCGCAGCGGCCCGCGCCCAGTCGCCCGAGCGCGCGAACCTGGTGGCGAGTGCCGAGGAGAGGGAGCATCCTGTGCCATGCGTGTTGGTCGTCTCGACGCGGATGCCCGGAAACTCAGTGACCTCGATCGTGCCGTCGACGGCTTCTACAAGTGCGTCCGGCAGGCTCGCGCCGGCAAGATGACCGCCCTTGACGAGGAGCCGCGTCCCATAGCGGGCCGCGACCTCGCGGGCCTGTGTCACGGCACCGGACCAGGTTGTTGCGGCCGGCGCTTCGGCGAGGATCGCAAGCTCAGGGATGTTCGGGGTGACCAGATCCGCGAGCGGCGCCAGCGCGCGCAACTCATCTTCGGCATCCGGGTCGAGCAGTCGATCGCCGCTGGTGGCGACCATGACCGGGTCGAGCACGACGACCGGCGGGTTCACCCGCTCGAGCCACTCCCGGACAGCGCGGACGATGTCCGCGGTGGCGAGCATCCCGATCTTGACCGCGTCGATCTCGACGTCGTCGGAGACGGCGTCGAGCTGTTCGACGAGGAACGGCACGGGCGGGACATGGACGGAACGAACCCCGCGCGTGTTCTGAGCGACGAGCGCTGTGACCGCGGCCATGCCGTAGCCGCCGTTCGCGGCGATGCTCTTCAGATCCGCCTGAATCCCCGCACCGCCACTGGGGTCGGTGCCCGCGATGCTCAGGACGCGCGGGACCGGCCGGGCCTCGTCCCTCATGCTGCTGCCTCCCACGCTGCGCGCAGTTCCCGAGCGGCAGCGGCGGGGTCCGCCGCTGAGCAGATCGCCGAGACGACCGCGGCGCCGACCGCCCCGGCGGAACGCAGCGCCGGCAGGTCGGCGCGCTTCACGCCGCCGATCGCGACCGCGGGCAACGCGGTGGCGGCCAGGAGCCGAGCAAGGCCGTCATGCCCGAGCGGCGGGGGCGCGTCCGACTTCGTCGGCGTCGCGTGGAGCGCTCCGATGCCGAGATAGTCCACGCGGGCGGCGCTCATCTCCGCACGATGCACCTCGTCGTCGGTCGCAGCGCTGAGACCGAGGGTGGCGTCCGCACCGATGAGCTCGCGCACCGCCTCGACCGGAAGATCCGACTGGCCGATGTGCACGCCGGAGACCCTCGCGCCTGCGAGGCGCGCCGCGAGGAAGACGTCGACCCGATCGTTGACGATCAGCGCCACTCCTTCCGGCAGCACCGCGGCGACCCGCAGCACCGTGTCGAGGAACTCCCGCGCCGAGGCATCCTTCTCGCGCAGCTGCACCGCTGTCACTCCGGCCTCGGCGGCGGACCGCACCAGATCCACGAGGTCATGACCGGCTGCCGCGGCGAGCCTGGAGTCGGTCACGAGATAGACAGAGAGGTTAAACACGGATGGCCGCCCTCTCGCGAATGTCGTCGGCGGTCACGGTCGCAAGTGCGTCGAGGTGGGCCGCGAGGAAAGTGCCCGGCCCGGATGCTCGTTGCGCCGCGAGCTCGGCCGCCACCGTGTAAACGGTCGTCGCAGCGACGGTAGCGGCGAAGGGATTGTCGTCGATTGCGGCGAATGCCGCCATCACCGCGCCGAGCGCGCATCCGCCCCCGGTGATCTGCGTCAGCGACGGATGCCCGTTGCGGATGCGAGCCGAGCCTCGGCGATCGACGACGAGGTCCTCGGGGCCGGAGACCGCGACGACCGCGCCGATCGACTCGGCGAGGGAGCGTGCGGACGGGACAGCCGCCTCCACGACGAGCGAGGAGTCCACACCGCGTCCGCCCGGCCCGGCATCGGCCAGCGCGACGATCTCCGACGCGTTGCCGCGCACGATGGCGGGGGCCAGCGCGCGTAGCCGAGACGCGAGCGGCGTGCGCACCGGAAGGGAACCGACGGCGACGGGGTCGAGCACCCACGGCGTTCCGCTCTTGCTCGCGCCGTCGACGGCTTCGAACATGGCCTCGCGTTGCTCAGCGGTGGGCGTCCCGAGGTTGACCAGCAATCCCGAGGCCATGTCGGCGAACATGCCGGCCTCCCCGGGGATGTCCACCATCGCGGCCGATGCGCCGAGCGCCAGCAGCACGTTGGCGGTGTGGCCAGCCACGACACGGTTGATGATGCACTGGACGAGCGGCATCTGTGCCCGCACGGACGCGAGGTCGGCACAGGTTGATTCGATCAGGTTTTCTGGCGTGCGCAACATGCGCGACATCCCTTCGCTAGTACGAACTAGATCAGGTTCGACGGGTGTGATCTCAGCCCAAGTCGGGCACCCCGTGTCACGTTCTGTGAGTCAGGTTAGCGGGTGCGAATCGAACGCCGCGATCACGCCGATCATGTCGAGAGCACCGTCGCCTGCCCGCACCGCTGCCTCGTACAGCTCACGGCTTGCCCGGGTGAGCGGATGAGCTGCCTGCGCGTCTATCGCAGCGTCTTCGACGAGGCGTGCGTTCTTGAGCACATCCGCGATCGCCGCCTGTGGCGCGAAATCGCTTTGAGTCAACTTCAGCGCTTTCCCTCGGGAGGCCACGGATGACATGGGCCCGGCGTCGAGAACCGCTCGGAGCACCTCTGCGTCCACACCGGTCCTGGCTGCGAAATGGAACGTCTCGGCCAGACCCGTGACCATGGTGATCAAGAAGGTGTTGACGGCGAGCTTCGTTGCGAGCGCCGATGGCACCGGCCCGCAGCGAAAGCGCTGCGCGCACATGGCGTCGATGATCGGCTCGATGTCGGCGATGGCGTCTTCGGAGCCGGCAAGCATCGCCACCAGTGTCCCCTCGGTAGCCGGGCCGCGGGAGCCTGAGACAGGTGCCTCGACATATCGGCCGCCGTGTGCGTGGACGTCTGCGGCCAGCGCCTGCGAGTAGGCCGTGGTGAACGTGCCCATCTGAACGATGGTGTGGCTGCCGACCAGGCGCCCGAATTCGGGCGTATCGCGCGCCAGGACGGCGTCGACCGCTGCCTCGTCGCGGAGCATCAGGACCACGGTCTCCGCGTGCGAGAACACGCCCGCGACGTCGGCGGCGGCGTGAGCGCCGAGGGCGACGAGCTCCTCGACCGGCGCTGCGGAACGAGCCCAGACAGCAAGGTCGAAGCCTGCGGCGATGAGATTCTTCGCCATCGGCACTCCCATGATGCCGAGGCCGATGAATCCGAGATGTCTGCCGTTCATTCGTCATTCCCTTCCGCTTGGCCCACCAGGCGTTCGATCGCGTCCCGCGCGTGAGCGGCTGCCGCAGGCCGTGTCGGCGCAGGCAGCAGTCCGAGGAGCCGCTGCCGGTGCCGTTCGCCGAGAAGGAGGGCGAACAGGGCCTCGGCTTGCGCGGCATCAGGAGTGCCGAGGTGCTCGCTGAGCGCGGCGATATAGCCGCGAGGGCCGTCCTCGTAGAAGCGGCGCGCGAGTTCGGGGAACCGGCGGGATTCAGCGATCATCAGCCGGTGCAGGCCGACCGCCTCGTCTGAGTGGAGCGTGAAGACGATCTCCGCCGCAAGGTCGTTGAGGTCCTTTCCCCGAGCCGGTGGCCTCAGCGTGCGGTCGCGAAGACGCTCGACGGCGGCCAGGAATATCTCCGTCCGGTCTCCGAAGTAGGCGTAGATGGTGCGCTTGGTCACATGGGCCTCGGGCGCGATGTCATCGAGAGTGACCTGCTCGAATCCGCCGGCGAGGAACAAGCGCACTGCGGCGTCGAGGATGTCGTCCCGCCGTTGGGAGCGCTCAGCGTCGGTCGGGCGCCCGCGCTTGCGGGCGGTCGGCATCGAGGCCGCTTCGTCACGCATTCCGCCTCCTCACCGATCAGCCTGGCATGGATTCACCATAGAATGAAACGTAATTCGTGTCATTATGAGTGGAGCCGCCCTAACCCGCAGGCCCCAACCGCCGTACCCCAGCCACGGCCGACAGGATCGATGCTGCGGGCGCGGTTCACCCGGGCGAGAAGGAGATCCCACATGCCCCCGACTCCCAGGCCACCACAGGGCCGGAGCACAAGCTCGACACGCCCCGCAGCAGGCGGAGGCCGGACGGCGCAGCGCCGGAAGCCGGGCACTGGTACCGCCCCGGTGTCACCCGATCAGAGGCTTCGGTTCTATCGGCAGATGGTGCTGGTGCGTCGCTTCGAGGAGCGCGCGGCTCGCGCGTACACCGAGGCGAAAGTGGGTGGCTACTGCCATCTGAACCTCGGCGAGGAGGCCACCGTCGCCGGGCTGATGGCGGCGGTGCGCACAGAGGACTATGTCTTCACCAACTACCGGGAGCACGGCTACGCGTTGGCGCGGGGCATCGCGCCGGAGCGGATCATGGCCGAGTTGTACGGACGCTCAGACGGCGTCTCCCGCGGATGGGGCGGGTCAATGCACATGTTCGACATCGCCTCCCGGTTCATGGGCGGCTACGGAATCGTCGGCGGGCAGGTGCCGCTTGCCACCGGTGCCGCCCTGGCGATCGACTACCGCGGCGGCACGGAGGCCGTGGTCTGCCTGATGGGCGACGGAACGACGAACATCGGCGCCTTCCACGAGTCGCTGAACATCGCCGCGCTGTGGGGCCTGCCGATCGTCTACGTCGTCGTCAACAACGGGCTCGGCATGGGGACCACCGTCGAGCAGGCATCCGCCGAGCCCGAGCTGTACAAGCGCGCGGCGTCCTATCGGATGGCGTCGGCTCGCGTGGACGGCAACGACCCTGTCGCGGTATTCCAGGCTGCCGAGCTCGCCCTGGGCAGCGCTCGCGCGGGCAAGCCCTACCTGCTGGAGACCATCTCAGGCCGCCTCAAAGGGCACTCTGTGGTCGACCCCGCTCGCTACCGCAGCCGCGAGGAGGCGGAGGCGCTGAAGGCGGCCGACCCGGTCGCCGCATACGCCGTGCGCCTGCACCAGGAGAAGCTGCTGACCGACGATCTCATGGCCGAGATCGATGCCGATGCGGCAGCGGCGGTCGCGGCGGCGGCAAACTTCGCCGACGCGAGCCCGCACCCGAACGTCTCGACCTTGTTCGACTTCACCTACGCCACGCCGGTGCCGAACGACTCTCGGCGCTTGCCCGGCGACGCCTTGTACCCGACCCCGACGGAGCGGATGCCGGCATGAGCGTGATCAGCTACCGCCAGGCTCTCCACGATGCGCTTCGCGCGGAGATGCTGCGGGACGAGAGCGTGTTCCTGATCGGCGAGGAGATCGGCCGGTTCGAGGGCTCCTACAAGATCACGGCCGGGATGCTTGACGAATTCGGCTCCAAGCGCGTCCGGGACACCCCGATCGCCGAGGAGGGCTTCACGGGGGCCGCGATCGGTGCCGCCATGCTGGGGTTGCGGCCGGTCGTGGAGATCATGACGATCAACTTCTCGCTCCTTGCCCTGGACCAGATCGTCAACCACGCCGCGAAGATCTACGGCATGTTCGGCGGCCAAGCGCGGGTGCCGATCGTGATCCGCACACCCGGCGGCGGCGGACAGCAGCTCGGCGCCACGCACTCGCAGAACATCGAGCTGTACTACGCCTTCGTCCCCGGCATGAAGGTCGTCGCGCCCTCGAGTCCCGCGGACGCGAAGGCCCTCATGCTGGCAGCGATCCGGGACGACGATCCCGTACTCGTACTGGAGAACCTCGCCCTTTACAACACAACGGGAGAGGTGCCCGACGAGCTCGGTGCTGCCGAGATCGGCAAAGCCGCCATCACTCGTGCAGGCACTGATATCACCGTCGTGGCCTACTCGCGCATGGCTCTTGTCGCCCTCCAAGTCGCCGAGCGCCTCGCCGGCGAAGGGATCGACGTCGAGGTCGTCGATCTGCGAAGCCTCCGCCCGCTGGACAGGGAGACGGTCATCGCATCGGTGAAGAAGACCAACTGCGCCGTCATTCTCGAAGATGACTGGCTCACCTACGGAATCGGTGCCGAGGTCGCCGCCACCGTCAGCGACGGCGCCTTCGACTGGCTCGACGCACCCGTGCGCCGCGTCGCCATGGCCGAGGTTCCGTTGCCCTACGCGAAGTCCCTGGAGAGCGCGGCGCTGCCGTCCGCGGACGACGCGATCACCGCCATCCGCGAGACCCTCGCCGCCGTCGCACGGCGCTGCTGAGCGCCCCGTGAACTAGGGAAGAGACACCATGATCGACATCCTCATGCCTCGGCTGTCCGACACCATGACAGAAGGCGCCATCTCCGCATGGCTCAAGAAGCCAGGCGACGCCGTCAGCCCTGGCGACATCCTCGTCGAGATCGAGACCGACAAGGCGCTCATGGAGCAAGAGGCCTACGATGCCGGCATCCTGGCCGAGATTCTCGTCGCCGAGGGCGAGAACGTGGCGATCGGCACCCCCATCGCCCGCTTGGACAATGGCATGGATGCCGGGCGGGCCGCCCCGACGACTGCTGACGATGTGGAAGTCGAAGCTGCTGAACCGTCCACGCCAACGGCTGCCGCGGCATCGCTCGCGTCCAAGAACGCTGACGCGGAAGCGCCAGTGGCTGGCGTGGCTACACCGCCCAGCCGACTCGAACGCAGGCGTGCGACGCCATTGGTCCGCCGCATCGCGAAAGAGCGCGGCATCGACCTCGGCACCGTCACGGGGAGCGGCCCGGGCGGTCGGATCGTGCGCGCCGATCTCGACGCCCTAGCAGCTGAAAGCGCCCAAGCTGAGGCCGATGTCCCACATAAGCCGTCGGTGCTGCCAACCGACTCCACACCTATCGATCAGGACGAACGAGAATCACGTTCTGTTCCGTTCGACGCAGTCCGGCAGTCGATCGCTTCTCGGCTGACCGAAAGCAGCACCACCATTCCTACGTTCGCCGCGACCGCCTCCGCGGACATCACCGAGTTGCTCGCATTGCGCGCACAGATCAATGAGGCAAAGGCCGAGGACGGCGTCAAGCTCAGCTTGAACGACTTCCTCATTCGCGCAAGCGCACTCGCGCTGCGCGCGCACCCCGAAGTCAACGCCTCCTATTCGGCGGAGGGCCGCGGCGCCACACTTCTGCATGGTCGCGTTTACATCGGCGTCGCGGTCGCGTCGCCCGCGGGCCTCGTGGTCCCCGTCGTCCGGGATGCAGATCGCATGTCCGTGGCGACGATCGCAGCCACGTCGCGCGACCTCATCTCGCGGGCGGCCGACCGCAAGCTGACGCCCAGAGACATGAGCAACGGCACTTTCACCGTGAGCAACCTCGGCATGTACGGCGTCGAACAGTTCTCCGCCATCATCAACCCACCTCAAGGGGCGATCCTTGCAATCGGCGCGGCTCGCGACGAGCTGGCCTTGGTCAACGGGGAGCTCACGTCGCGCGCGCGGCTGAAGTACACCATCACAGCAGATCACCGCATCGTCGACGGCGCTCTTGCTGCCCAGTTCCTTGCGACTCTGACATCCCTTCTTGAGGCCCCGATGCGGATCATCGCATAGGCGCCCGTGGTCGCCACACCAGCTGAGATCACCGCCGCCGTGCGGCTCCGCCCAGGCCTCGCGAAGCGCCAGCCGCTTGTGTGATTCTGGTCGTGAGGAAGCTGTGAGGAGCTGGTTGTGAAGGTCACCGTGCTCGGCGTTCCGGACAGCGCCGGCGCCTATTGCGTTGGGGTCGAGGACGCGCCCGCCGCACTACGTGAGGCCGGGCTCCTGGACGCCCTGGCTGGCGCTGGCCACGACGTGCGCGACGCGGGCGATCTCATGATGCGACGGTGGAAGCCGGATCGGGCCCACCCGCGCGCGCAGAACCTGCCTGACGAGGTCGATGCCGCACGAGAGCTGGCGGATGCGGCATCCGTGCTTCTTGAAGACGGCGCGCGACTCCTCGTGCTCGGCGGCAGCTGCCTAGTGGCCCTCGGGGTGAGCGCCGCGGTCGCGCGACACAGCGGACGCCCCAGGCTCGTTTACATCGACCGGCACCTTGATCTGAACACCCCCGCCAGCACTGAACAAGGGTCGCTGAGCTGGATGGGAATGGCCCACGCCCTCGACATCGAAGGCTCCGTCGTCGAGCTCGCCGAGGCGTTCGGCCCGCGCCCGCTGCTTGCACCTGAGGAGCTGGTCTACCTCGGCGTGAGCGAGGCGCAGACGACCGAGTGGGAACGGCGGCAGCGAGAGGCTCTGGGGGTCTCACTCGTGCCGCAATCCGATCTGGTCGCCGACCCGGCGGCCGCCGCTCGGCGGGCGCTGAGTCACCTGCCTGCGGGCCCCTTCGTCACGCATGTCGATGTCGACGTGCTCGACTTCCTCGACGCTCCGCTCGCTGAGGACTCCAATGGAGCGAACAGCGGTCCGACCCTCGATCAGCTCGGCTTGGCCCTGCGCGAGCTGGCACAGGCCCCGCACTGCCTCGGCCTCTCGCTCGGCCAACTGAACCCGGCCCATGCCAGTGCCGACCCGACGGCACTCCCGCGGCTCGTCGGCGCGCTCACGTACGCATTCCGCGACTGAGCGCACCCGCGAGCGCCGCTAGAACGTCGTGGGAAGCGCAGGCACATTGCGCCTTGCCGACGAAGCGTTAGCGCGAAACGACCGAACGTTGCGCATTCGACAGCGGGCGGCCACAAAGAGGTGCACGCCGCGACGATTCGGGGGTGGGCTGGAAGCGTCGCAGCCTGGGAAATCGGCGTCAGAGCGTGTGGCGGAAAGCGCTGGGGTCGTCAAGCCGTGGCTGATGCGCTTCGTATTCGGCGCGGCCCGCAAGGTCGTCGCCGGGGCGAGCTCCTGCGAGCCGGTGACCGGGCACGCCGTGCGACGCGTTGTGCACCCCACCCGCGCGCATCAACATTCCGCACACGGGGCAGGTTTCGGCACCGTTTATGCGTGCCGTGCGGTCGTACCGGAAGGCCCCGTCGTCTGACTCGGCCACGTAGATGGCCTCGAGTGGCTCTTCGGCCGACGAAACCGGTACACGAATCTCGCGTACGCGACCGATGTCGCCTGGCACAAGCACGATCACGTCGCTTGTCGCGAAGGTCGGCCGGCCGCCCGTCACTGAGAGGGCGCGATGGTTGCTTATGTCGAATGCCTCGGGGTCCCGCGAGGCGCGTTGATCGTCCGCGTATGACTCCGGCATTCCGTGGGCGAGGGCGCCGCGACGGAGCCGACGGTAGCCCCGCGGGCCGCGGTCCTTCCAGTTCATCACAATGGAATCGGGCGCGACTCGAGTGAACAAGAGAACCGCCGTCTCGGCATACCCGTCCGCCTCCGTCAGAACAGCTACTCCGCTCGCCCGCACTGCATGCGGTCCCAGCGCCCACGCGTCACCGTCTGTCCCCAGCGGACCGTTCATTGATTGCACTCTGTCACCCACCTTTACGGTCGCGATAGCCGCGACCTGTTCATTAAGAGCAATGAAGAGACGTCTGGCCAGGCACTTGACAGAGGGCCTCCCGCGCGCCTCCTCTCCGGGCGCATTGTCAGTGCCCTACACGGGAACCGTGAGGTCGTACGTCGACGTCAGAGGTAAGCGGCGGAAGATCGCTCTGAAAACGTTGCCATATGGGTTCCAAAGCCCGCTTCGTCCGTTATCACTTCGAAATACCCGTTTCGTTGCAAGCCGTTGGAAAGCGAGGATTGCGCGGCTAGCGTTCTTTGTGGGAAGGTTCCCACATAAAGCTCGCTTGTGGGCGACAGCAAGCCCATGCCCCTCAACGGCGAGGATGACGTCACCATTAGGAAGGTACGAAGGCAATGCGCATGAGAAAGCTAGTGGCGGCCGCAGCGGTGTCTGCTGCGCTCGCTCTGACTGTCGCGGGATGCAGCTCGTCGGGAACGAATGCATCGTCGACGGGAAGCAACGGCGTCAAGGTGCCGGACTTTACGGCGAAGCCGGCGAAGACGTTGACGGTCGAGGGTGTCAACCCGACGGACGAAGTCGCGACGTCGCGCGTCGACTACGCAGACTCGAAGCTCAAGGCGGAAGGGGTGTCGGTCACCCTCAACAAGGCGACGTTCGACCCGCAGAAGTTCACCGCGCAGATCGCGAGCGGCAAGGTTCCCGACTTGATCTACATGGATCGCGCCCAGGTGGCGACGTTCGCGTCCAAAGGCCTCGTGGTCCCCCTGGATCAGTGCTTCAAGGACAACAACGTCAGTGCGACGAAGGCCTACTACCCGGCGATCCTTGACGCGGTGAAGTACCAGGGTGATACCTATGCCATTCCGGAGTTTTGGCAGACCAACGCGATCATGCTGAATCAGCGCGTGCTCCAGAAGGCCGGAGTGACCGCGGACGACTTCAATATGAAGAACCCCGATGCCGTGCTCGCCGCTGCCAAGAAGGTCTACCAGGCCAGCGGAGGCAAGCCGAGCGTGATCGGCTTCGACCCGGCAGTCTCGGGCGGCAACGCCAATGTGTGGCTCTTCGCCTTCGGTGGCGGGCTCGTGGACTCAAAGGGCAAGCCGACACTGAACTCGGACGCCAACATCAAGGCGTTCACCTGGCTCAAGCAGCTTTACGACGAGCAAGGCGGCTACGCAAAGGCGGCCAGCTACGTCAACACCTTCGATTACTTCGGCGACGACAATCAATATGTGAAGGATCAGGTGGGTGCCGAGCTCGTGCAGCAGTGGTATCCGGCCGTGCTCACCGCTGTCGCGTCGAAGATCGACATCTCTGCGGTACCGCTCACCAACACGTCCGGCCAGCCGATCGGGTTGGCGGACGGCAACGCGTATGCGATCCCGGCCGCGTCCAAGAACCCGCAGGCCGCATGCCAGTGGGCGCTCGACATGACATCGGCAACGGCCTGGAACAAGGCTGCGGCCGCCCGCCTGGCCACGGACGCCAAGCAGAATCCGAATATTTTCACCGGGTTGTTCACCGGTTCGCCTGAGGCGGACAAGGCGATCAATGCAAAGCAGACGTCAGGCGGAATCGCAGGGTTCCAGCAGGTCGAGCAGGCATTCAACCAGACTCTGACCAACGGCATCTCCTGGGGTTCGTCGCCGGTGGGACAGCAGGTGACCACGGAACTGACGAACGCGGTTGTGCCGGCGATGACGGGTGCCAAGTCCGTGAAGCAAGCGTTGGACGACGCGCAGACCGCCGCGCTCAGGGAGTACAGCCAGGCGAGCAAGAAATAGCGAGCGACCTTGTTGGGAGGCGGTCCTTGCTGAGGGCCGCCTCCTTTCTGATTGGCCGGTCGCTAGGCTCGGGTTGCCACCGAGTGGCGCTTCCCCACCTTCTTTATCTATATACCCGGGGGGTCTTCTTTATCTGTAAACCTGGGGATGCCGACAAACGAAACGAACCTGGGGGCGATCACCTGGTTGCAGGCTTGCGGAGTTCGAGCGAGGCGCCCGTGCCACGCCAACCGCCCAGTGGGTGTGCGCGCGACTTTGGTTCGCAGGGCCGGCTCAACAATTCATTCAAAGCGGCCGATAAACAAGCCGAGCGAGTGCGGCTCATACGGGACAGCGACAGCGGCTGCGCCACCGGATCGTGTTCCGCTCTCCGGGTCCGTGGCTCGGCTCAGCCCTTTCGCCCCTGTGTTGCGATCCCCTGGATGAAGTACCGCTGACCGAACGCAAAGATGATCAGCATCGGCAACGTCACGATGAGAGCGGCGGTCATCACATACTGATAGTCGCCCTCCCCACCCGTCTGCGGGTTGTAGAGGCTCATCGCGTACGAGATGCCAAGGGGCACGGTGTACTGCTTCGAGTCGCCAAAATTCAAGTAAATAAGCGGATTCTGCAGGTTGTTCCAACTGGCCTGGAACTCGAAGATGAACACGATGATGAATGAGGGGATCGACAGGGGCATCGCGATACGCCGGAACAGGCCCCAATATGACGCCCCATCGATACGGGCCGCCTCGAACAGCTCACGCGGCAAGCCCAGGAAGAACTGGCGCTGCAGGAAGATGTAGAAGGCCGAGCCGAAGAGGTTCGCGCCCCACAGCGGCACCGTCGTTCCGAGCAGGTGCAGGTCTTTCCAGATCAAGTAGGTCGGGATCATCGTGACGGCTCCCGGGAGCATCATCGTGCCGAGGACGAGGCCGAACAGTGCGTTGCGGAACGGGAACCGGAAGTACGCGAAGCCGAAGGCGACGAGAGAACTCGAGATCGTCACGAGCCCGGCGGCAAGCAGCGCGATATAGACGCTGTTGCCGAGCCAATGCAGCAGCGGCAGGTGCTGCCACACGGTGACGTAATTCGAGAAGTTGAAGGTCTGCGGGATCAGGCGATTGTCGAAGACGGTTCCGCGCGTCTTGAATGATGCTGCCAGAAGCCAGACGAGCGGGTACAGGAACGCGATCGAGAATGCGATCAGGGTCAGCCAGAGGACGATCTTCCCGATCAGCCAGCCCGGTCCCCGTCGCTTGCGGCGCGGTGTGAGAGCGCCCACGGGGCGCATGTCCGCGCGGGACTCCGCGATCTGTTGCGGCACAGAGGTGATGGCCATCAGTTGGCGTCTCCTTCGTAGTAGACGAAGCGGTTGCCGTATTTCACCTGGATGACCGTGATGATCATGATGATGACGAACATGAGCCAGCCCATCGCTGCGGCGAAGCCGAGGTTGAACTGCTGGAAGGCCTGCTGGAAGAGGTAGACCGCGATGAAGAGTGCCGCGTCGGGTGCGGGGATCGAACTGCTCGGTGAGTTGTAGAACAGCAGGTAGACCTGGTCGAAGATCTGCAGCGCCGCGATCGTGGCTGTGATGACGCAGAAGAACATCGCATTCGAGATCATCGGCAGCGTGACGCGGAAGAATCGTCGGAAGGGGCCGGCGCCGTCGATCTCGGCGGCCTCGTAGAGGTCCGTCGGGACGTTCTTGAGCGCGGCGAGGAAGATCAGCATCGTGCCGCTGACAGCCCACATCGCCATCAGCACGATGGACGGCTTGACCCAGTTCGGGTCGATGAGCCACTGAGGGCCTGGGATGCCGAAGAAGCCGAGGAACTTGTCGATGGCGCCCTCGTTGCCGTTGAGCAGCAAGAGGAAGACCGACGCCGCGGCGACTGAGGGTGTCATGACGGGCAGGTAGAAGATGACACGGAAAACTCCGGCGCTGCGCTGCAGACGGTTGAGGAGCATCGCGAGGAAGAGCGCGAAGCACACCGTCAGCGGCACGGCCATGACCGCGTAATACAGCGTGTTGCCCAGGGACATCATGACCTTGGGGTCCGAGAAAAGCTGCTGGTAGTTGGCGAGGCCCACAGGCGAAGCCGTGTTGGTCGAGAGGTCGTAGTTCGTGAACGAGATCACGAGGCTATAGATCATCGCGCCGAGCGTGAAGACGAGGAATCCCACGATCCATGGCGAGATGAACAGGTAGCCGGCGAGCGCCTCGCGCCGTTGCATCTTGGTCATCCGTGCGCGGTTCGGACGAACACGCCCGAACATCCGGCGCGCCGCGGTAGGCGGCGGTGCCTGGTTGACTAGTCCCATCGGGTTCCCTTCAGCGACGACTCTGACTGCTGAACAGCGCGATGTGACATCGTTACCACACCTTGCGGAGAACATTAGGTCAGTCCGGACGGATTTCGCAATCGCTTGCGTCCGCTGCGCGCCCCATGCTTCACGGTGGTCGGATACTGAATGCGAGCGCAACGAGCGCCTGGGGATCGTGCCGAATTCGCGAACCGGAGAGGATTTATCGAGGTGACCGTCGCGGACGAGGAAGACGGCAAGCCGAAGCGGCAGAGTCTGCAGCTGCGACGCGCCACCATCAAGGATGTCGCTCGCGCGGCCGGCGTCTCGCAATCCACCGCGGCGCGCGCGCTGAGCGGCGAAGGCTACGTCGCCGAGGCGGTGCAGCAGCGTGTGCGCGCCGCGGCGGACGATCTCGGCTACGTGCGTCATGCCATGGCGAGCAGCCTGCGCAGGCAGTCGAGCCGCTCGATCGGCGTCTTGGTCTCGGATCTGCGGAACGCCTTCTACGCCGATCTGGCGGCGGGCGTCGGCCGTCGGGCCCGCGAGCACGGCTACACGATGGTGCTCGTCGATGACCGGGGCTCGGTCGATGAAGAGCGTGAGGCGCTTGCGGTCTTCGTCGCAATGCGAGTCGCGGGCGTCATCCTGACTCCGCTGTCGGCAGCGGCCGTCGACTACCTCACACGCCAGCGCACGCCGTTCGTCGAGGCGGACCGCACCTTCTCGGGAGGCGCATCTGATGCGGTCGTCATCGACAATGTCGAGGCATCGAGGCGCATGGCCGACCATCTGATCTCGTTGGGGCACCGCCGGATCGCCCTGTTCATCGACGAGACGGACTGGACGACCGGTGCCGACCGGTTCCGCGGCTACCAGGAATCCCTTGCCCAGTCTGCGCTCGAGGTCGATGAATCCCTCATCATCCCGTCAGGCTGGGACGCGGGCGGCTCCCGCCGGGCGGCGGTCGACGCTCTGTCGCGACGGGATCGGCCGACTGCGATCTTCGCGGCCAACAACGTTATCGCGGAAGGCGTGTGGCGCGGCATCCAGGATCTCGGTCTGCGGGTGCCGGACGACGTCTCGCTCGTGGCCTTCGATGACGCGCCGTGGATGAGCATGGTGACGCCCGGCGTCACCGCGGTGGCTCAGGACACCGTCGCGCTCGGCGCGGCCGCGATGGACCGCATGCTCGAGCGCATCCGCGAGCCGGAAGCAGCCCCGCAGACACTCGTCCTGCCCGCCGAGATGCTGCCGCGCGGTTCGACGCTCGCGCCGCTCTCGCTGCGCCGCTGACGGGCGGGATGCTGTTGCGACGCCCCCCATTCGGTCGTCGGCGTTGACCCAGCGCGACGATGTGGGTACGTTCTCACATAATGTCTCTGCTCCTGGCCGTCGACGGCGGCAATTCGAAGACCGAAGCCGTCGTGTTCACGGAGGCGGGTCGGGTGGTCGCCGAACTGCGCGGCGAGGGCTCGGGCGGCGGCCCTGAGCACGTCTGCTCGGTCCTCGCCTCGCTCCTCGACGAGAGCCTGCGGAGTGGCATTGCGGGTGCGGCCCTCGCCCTGGCCGGTGTCGACTTCCCCGATGACGAGGAGGCCTTCACTGCGGCCGTATCCGCGCTACTGCCGGCGGCGCGCGTCGTCGTCGAGAACGACGCCGCCGCACTGCTCGACCTGCGCGAGCACCCCGACGCGAGCGTCGTCGCCGTCGTCGTGAGCGGCGCCGGTCTGAATGCCGTCGCCCGCGGCCCGATGGGTCTCGCGACGGTGCCCGCGATCGGCTGGCCATCCGGCGACTTCGGCGGCGGCGACGAGGTGGCGCGCCGCGCGATCGCCGCGGCCTACCGCTCCGCGGACGGGCGCGGGCCCTCGACCGCGCTCGAGCGGGTCGTTCTCGACGTGACGGGGGCGCCCGACCATCGCAGTCTCGCCCGGCTGATCCGCCGGGACCTGCTGCCCGGCGAGGTCTTCGCCTCGCTCAGCTCCGTCGTGGCGCGCTGCGCCGAGGAAGGCGATCCGGTCGCCGCGCAGCTCATCGCGGAGGCCGCCGACGAGGCCGTCGGGCTGCTGTGCACGGTCGTCGCCGAAGCGGCCGGCCGTCGTCGCGGCGAGGTCATCGACGGCCGCGTCGAGGTCGAGGTCGCCGGCGGGATGTTCCGCGATGAAGGCTTCCGCAGCCGCGTCGAATCGGCGGTCGTGTCGCAGGGCTGGATCGTCGAGCACGCGCACGGCCGCCCGGTGACCGGCGCGGTGCGCCTGGCATGCCGCGAGCACCTCGCGGACCCGCGCGAGGCGGAAGAGCTTGCCGAGCGGGTGCTCGGCGCATTGGACAGCGCACGCACAGAAAGGACGGCAACCGAATGAAGATCGCCGTGATCGGAGCAGGATCGACCTACACGCCGGAGCTCGCCTCCGGCCTGTGGAACGAGCGGGATCGGCTCGCCGTCGACGAGCTGTGGCTCATGGATCCCAATCTGGAACGACTGGAGACCGTCTCGGGCATGGTGAAGCGGATGCTGGCCAAGCAGGGCGCCCGTATCGCGGTGACCGCCACGACCGACCGGGCCGCGGCGATCGCCGGCGCCGACATCGTCCTGATCCAGCTGCGCGTCGGAGGCCAGGCCGCTCGCCTCAAGGATGAGACCTTCCCCCTCGCGTGCGGCTGCATCGGGCAGGAGACGACGGGGGCCGGCGGTCTCGCGAAAGCCCTGCGGACCGTGCCCGTCGTGCTCGACATCGCCGACGACGTGCGCCGCCTCGCCGCCCCCGGCGCCTGGATCGTCGACTTCACCAACCCCGTCGGGATCGTCACGCGCGCCCTGCTCGACCACGGGCATCGTGCCGTCGGCCTGTGCAACGTCTCGATCGGGGTGCAGCGCTGGATCGCCAAGGACAACGGCGTCGACCCATCGCGCGTCGAGGTCGACCCCGTCGGTCTCAATCACCTCTCCTGGTTCCGGCACCTCAGGGTCGACGGCGTCGATGTGCTGCCGGGCATGATCGCGCGCGACGCCGACGACCTCGGCAGCCGTTCCGGCACCTCCGGCGCGCTGGTACGCGAGCTCGGCGTCCTGCCGTCCTACTACCTGCACTACTACTACGAGCACGATCGCGTCGTCGAGAGCATGCGGCACGAGCAACCGCGCGCCGCCCTCGTGGCCGGCGTCGAGGAGGAGCTGCTGCGCCTCTACCGCGACCACGCCGTCGACACGAAGCCCGCTCTGCTCGAGCAGCGGGGCGGCGCCTTCTACAGCGAGGCGGCCGCGGCGCTGGTCGCATCTCTCGTCGATGACACGGGCGACGCCCAGGTCGTCAACGTGCGCAACAACGGCACCGTCGCGGGGCTCGCGGACGACGACGTGATCGAGACGCTGTGCCGGGTCGGCGCGGGCGGCCCGGAGCCGCTGCCGCAGGCGCCGGTCGCCCCGGAGCTGCTCGGTCTGATCCAGCACGTCAGTGCGTACGAGCGACTCGCCGTCCGCGCGGCCGTCGAAGGTGACCGCGGGCTGGTGCGCAAGGCGCTCCTGGCGCATCCGCTCGTCGGGCAGTGGCAACAGGTCGAGGAGCTCGAGGCGGCGATCATGCAGACGAGCGCCGACTATCTTCCGCAGTTCGGCGTCGCACGGTGAGCGGCGGGCGACTTTCGATCGCGACGGATGCTGCGGCGACGGTCATCACCGGCGACCGGTACCGCCTGACGATGCCGGCGGGCTCGGCCGACGCATACCTCGCGGACGCGGAGGGCACGGTGTGGACGCGACTGATGCTCACGACATCCGTCGACCGCGCCGACGCCGTCGACGAGCGCTACGGCCGTGCCGACATCGCAATCCGCGACGCCGGCCACTTCTTCGAGCTCATCGTCACCCAGGCGTCGAGCGCCTGGCGAGCGGAGCGGACGGTGCTCGAATGCAGGCCCGGCGACGTGCGCGTGCGCGTCGAAGTCGAGGGATCCGGCCGCGTCTCCGACGTGACGCTGCTCGGTGGCCGGGCGATCCTGCCGTCCGGCGCAGCGGGTGTGTTCCGCTCCTCGATCGGATTCCGCACTGTCTTCGTGCCGACACCCACCCGGCCCGTCGCGTTCCTGCGGCCGTCGTCCGCCCCGGCGCAGCTCGGCGTCGTGGGCGATGCCGACCCCGGTCGCCTGAACGCGATCTTCTCGCCGCCGCCGCTGTGCTTCGGGTTCGGCCGCGCGGACGAGCTGGCGACTGAGGCGGTGCTTGCCGAGGCATCCGTCACAGCCGGCGAACCCGAGCAGTGGCTCGCCGCGCACCTCGCGGCACCCGTCGAGGAGTGCGGCTTCACGACGCTCGGCTACGAGCCCCTCGACGGCGGCTACCTGTTCCGGCTGCGCTACGAGGGGCACACCACGGCACGAGACCGTTGGGTCTCGCCCGAGATCGTCCTGCACCCCGTGGACGCGCCCCTCGATACGGTCACGGGGCTGCGCGACGACCTCGTCGCGCGCGGCTGGGCGCGGTCGGCGACACGCGATGGCGCGGATGCCGCCCCCGCATGGTGGCAGGAGCCGCTGTTCTGCGGCTGGGGCGCTCAGTGCGCGGCGGCGATCGCCGACTGGCCCGACCCGGCCGAGGCGGCGGCTGCGCGCGGCTGGGACCCGTGGCTGAATCCGGTGCGGCCGCCGAAGCTGCCGACCTCCGCGCTCTCGAGCAGGGCCCGCTACGACGACTGGCTCGAGCTGCTGGAGCGGAACGGGCTCGAGCCGGGCACCGTCGTGATCGACGACCGGTGGCAGAAGAGCTACGGCCTGAACGACGTCGACGAGAGCCAGTGGCCCGACCTCAAGGGATGGATCGCGCAGCAGCACGCGCGCGGTCGCCGCGTGCTGCTCTGGTTCAAGGCGTGGGCTCCGGACGGTCTGCCGGCCGAGCTGTGCATCCGCACGGCGGCGGGCGAGCCGGTCTGCGCGGACCCCGGCAACCCCGAGTACCGCGCGCTGCTCGCCGAGCAGGTGCGGTGGATGCTCGGCCCGGACGGTCTCGGCGCCGACGGCTTCAAGGTCGACTTCACGCAGCGGGGACCGTCCGGCGTCTCGCTGCAGGGCTCGCCCGCGACGGGGGAGGGCCACTGGGGCATCGCCGCGCTCCACACGCTGCTCGGCACGCTGCGCGCCGCGGCGAAGGAGGCGAAGCCCGACGCGATGATCATCGCCCATGCCATGCATCCCGCGTTCGGCGACGTCGAAGACGTCCTGCGGCTCAACGACATGCAGGAGCGCGACGAGAGCGGCCGCCTTGTGCCGATCGCGCTGCAGGCGACGGTGCGCGCCGCGATCGCGCGAGCGGCGCTGCCGCGGCATCCGATCGACACTGATCAGTGGCCCATGCCGAACCACGCCGAATGGGCGGCCTATGTCGACGTCCAGCCCGAGCTCGGAATCCCAGCGCTCTACTACGTCGATTCGATCGACAACTCCGGCGAGTCGATCACGGCCGGTGACCTTGAGCAGGTGGCACGATCCTGGCGGGAGTACCGTGCCCGCGCGCGCTGAAGCGAGCACCGCGGCAAGGTCGGGGAGAAAAGGCGACGTGATGGTCATCCATGACGAGGTGGCGCCCGGCGTCCACCGTGTTCAGGACACCTGCAATGTGTATCTGATCGAGAACGGCACGGGTCCCGAGCGCACGGCGATCGCGATCGACTTCGGCTCGGGCCTCGCGCTCGAGATTCTCGACGAACTCGGCATCACGCGCATCACCGACGTCCTCATGACGCACCATCACCGCGACCAGGGGCAGGGCCTGCCGCGCGCGGTGGCCGCAGGCATCCCCGTGTGGGTGCCGCCGGTCGAGCAGGACCTGTTCGCCCACGTCGACGAGATGTGGGCGACGCGCACGCTCGTGAACGACTACAACCTGCGCCAGGACCGGTTCTCGATCCTCGACCCGATCCCCATCGCGGGAACGGCGCCCGAGTACCGCACGCAGGACTTCGGCGGCGTCGCCGTCACGACGGTCCCGACCCCGGGCCACACCATGGGCTCGGTCACGTACCTCGTCGACTGCGCGGGAACCCGGGTCGCTTTCACGGGGGATTTGATCTTCGCGCCGGGAAAGGTCTGGAGCCTCGCGGCGACGCAGTGGTCGTATACCGAGAACGAGGGCCCCGCCATGACGGTGCTGAGCTGCCTGCTGCTGGGCGCGGAGAATCCGCAGTTGCTGCTGCCATCGCATGGCGAGCCGATGGCGGATGCCGCGAGCGCGCTCACCCTGCTGGGAGAGCGCATGCAGGCCTACGTGGACTCGCGCCGCCCCTCGCCGTGGGACCTCGCGGAGATGCTCGACGACCCGTTCGTGCCGATCACCGAGCATTTGCTGCTCAACTGGACCGCGAATTCGTGCAGCTATGTGCTGCTGTCGAGGACGGGCGAGGCGCTGCTGATCGACTACGGCTACGACATGTCGACGGGGTGGCCGGCCGGCACCGATCGCGCCTCGCGCCGGCCATGGCTCGCTTCGTTGCCCGCACTGCGGCGGCGGTACGGCGTCACGCGCATCGAGGTGGTGCTCGGCACGCACTATCACGACGACCACGTGGCCGGCTTCAACCTGCTGCGCGACGTCGAGGGCACCGAGGTCTGGCTGCCTGACCATGTCGCCGACATCATGGAGTCTCCGATGCGGACGGACCTGCCCTGCCAGTGGTTCGACCCGATCCCCGCCGATCGCCGTCTCGAGCTGGGCGGCACCGTCGAATGGCGCGGCATCGCGATCACCACGCACGACCTACCGGGCCACACGCTCTACGCCGCAGCCTTCGAATTCGAGGTCGACGGAGTGCGCGTGCTCGCCACGGGGGATCAGCAGACCGGCCTCGGCGTTCCCGGTGTCGAGCGCGAGATCCTCAACTACCAGTACCGCAACCGGTTCCGCCGCGACGACTACATCGCGAGCGCGGCGCTGTACCGCCGAGTGGCGCCGGGTCTGATGATCAGCGGGCACTGGCGGGGACGCTGGGTCGATGACGCCTATCTCACCATGCTCGAGGAGGAAGGGCGCGAGCTCGCGGAGCTGCATCGTGACCTGCTGCCCCTGGAAGGCGCGTCGCCCGACGGCGGCATCGCCTCCTTGGAGCCGTTCTTCACGCAGGCGCGGCCCGGCGAGCGGCTGCGCTACACCGTGCGGGTGCGGAGCCCGCTGCGCGAGGCGTCCGTCGCCCACGTGACGCTCGAGGCGCCTGACGGCTGGCTCGTCGAGCCCGCCGTTGCCGCGATCGACGCCCCCGGTGGCGGTGGCGATGCGTGGACCGAGTGCAGCTTCGACGTGGTCGCGGGGGAGCGGCCCGCACGCCGCCAGCGACTTGCGGCGGATGTGGCCTTCAATGGGCGGCCGTTCGGCCAGCAGGCCGAGGCGCTGATCGACGTGGTGAATGACTGACAACGATCCCATATCAAGGGACCGGCTCATCTTCGGCTCAGTTGACGCCATCTAAACTACCGGCATAGGATTTTGTGGGAACGATGTCATATCGCACTGGGCACAGCGGCCCGAGCGTGCATCGACGCATGACTGGGGAGGACCGCATGGGAGACGGCGCGAAGCCCGTCCTTGCTCTCGACATCGGTGGAACGAAGCTGGCGGTCGCCGTGGTGACCCCCGATGGCGTACTGCACGGCTACCGGATCGAGCCGACGCGCCGCGAGGAGGGGCCGGGGGTCATCATCCCTCGTCTCTTCGCGATGGGGCGCGCGGCGATCGCATCCGCGGCCGATGAGGGCATCGGGCCGGTCGGGGCTGTCGGCATCTCGTGCGGCGGCCCGCTCGACGCGGCGGCCGGGGTGCTCGTGAACCCCCTTCACCTGCCGGGCTGGATCGACATCCCGATCGTCCGGATGGCGGCAGAGGCGTTCGGAATCCCCGCCGTGCTCGAGAACGATGCCACGGCCGGCGCCCTGGCCGAGTACCGCTTCGGCGCGGGCCGCGGTGCGTCGACCGAGCTGTATCTGACGGTCTCAACGGGCATCGGCGGCGGTGCGATCGTCGACGGACGGCTGCACCGCGGCGCGGCGGGCAACGGAGGCGAGTTCGGACACATCATGGTGCGGCCCGGCGGCCGCACCTGCCTGTGCGGTCGCCTCGGCTGTCTCGAGGCTTACGCCTCGGGAACGTCGATCGCCACCCGTGCGGTCGAGGCGCTCGCGGTCGACGACCGCGCGTCAGTGCTGCGCGACATCGAGCGCCCGACGGCAGCGGACGTCGCGCATGGCTTCGAGAGCGGTGACGCCCTCGCCAGCGAGCTGTGGACCGAGACCGCTGACGTGCTGGCAAGCGCCGTCACCGACCTCATCAACGTCTTCGAGCCGGACGTCGTGATCTTGGGTGGGGGCGTGACCCGCTCGGGCGCGGCGCTGCTCGACCCGGTGCGCAGCTCGGCCCTGTACAGCGCGATGCGCCCCGCAGCCGCGAAGGTCGACATCGTGCTCGCCGAGCTCGGCGACACGGTGTGCGTCGTCGGCGCGGCCGCTCTCGCGTTCGACGCGCTGAGCGAGGCGGCCCATGTCTGAGAGCAGGGAAGCAATGTCAGATGCCGACTGGATGGCGCAGCAGCTGCACGACCACCTGGAGGTCGTCGGTGCGAGTAAGAGCCTCATCGCCGAAGCCCGCGTAGTCGGAGAGCTGCTGTGCGAGCGCTTCGCCTCGCGTGGCATCCTCTACACGATCGGCAACGGCGGCAGCGCGGCCGACGCGCAGCACCTGACCGGCGAGCTGATCGGGCACTACCGCCACGACCGGCGACCGCTGCCCGCCGTGACCCTGACCACCGACGCGACCGTGTCGACCTGCATCGCGAACGACTACGAGTTCGACTCCGTGTTCTCCCGTCAGGTCGAGGCGCTCGCGCATGAAGGGGACATCGTGGTGGCGTTCACGACGAGCGGGCGCTCTCTCAACGTCATCCGTGCGCTTGAGGCAGCGAAGGCGAACGGCGCGACCACCGTGCTGTTCGCGGGCGGCGACGGCGGCCCCGCCCTCGCGCTCGCGGACCATGCGTTGATCGTCCCATCGCGCGAGACGCCGCGGATCCAGGAGGTGCACACGCTGCTGCTGCACATCATCAGCAAGCTCGTGGACGATTGGGCCGAGGCCCTGCAGCATGGAAACGGAGCCGCCCTGTGACGACCGCACCCTCCTCGAACGTTCCGCCGGGCCGCGACTTCGCGGATGACGGCGTGCGACCCATCGCGGCATCCGATCGCACCCTGCACATGATCGGCGCGACGCACCTCGACCCTGTCTGGCTCTGGCCGTGGCAGGAGGGCTATCAGGAGGCGCGGGCGACGTTCCGCTCCGTGCTCGATCGCATGGACGAGTACCCCGACTTCTTCTTCACCTGCGACCAGATCGTGCTGCTCAGCTGGGTCGAGGAATCCGACCCCGAGCTGTTCGAGCGCATCCGGCAGCGGGTCGCCGAGGGGCGCTGGGTCAACGCCGGCGGCTGGTGGGTCGAGCCCGATTGCAATATGCCGATGGGGGAGTCCTTCGTGCGCCAGGGACTCTACGGGCAGCGGTTCCTGATGTCCCGCTTCGGAAAAGCGGCGACGGTCGGCATGAACGTCGACCCGTTCGGGCACAACGCGATGATCCCGCAGATCCTGCGCGGTCAGGGCATGGACTCGTACTGCTTCCTGCGCCCCGGGCCGCACGAGGGGGATGCCGGCGACACGCTGTTCTGGTGGGAGTCGCCCGACGGCTCCCGCGTGCTCGGCTACCGCATCCCGAACGAGTACGGCAGCGCGCCGGGCTCGGTCCAGTACCAGACCGAGAAGTCGCTCGGGCAGCTCGACCGCTCGCTCGGGTCGATGATGGTGTTCTACGGCGTCGGCAACCACGGCGGCGGCCCGACGAAGGCGAACATCGACTCGATCCACCGCTTCGACCGGATGGGTTCCTTCGGGAGGATGACCATGTCGACCCCGCGCGCGTACTTCGATGAGATCCTCGCCCGGGGCGGCGAGTTCCTCGACGGGCTCGCGGTGCGCCGCGACGACCTGCAGCACCACGCGCCGGGCTGCTACTCCTCCCACTCGGGCATCAAGCTGTGGCAGCGCCGGGCGCAGTCCGCCGTGCTGTCGGCCGAGCGATGGTCGGCCGTCGTGACGGCGGCGTTCGGCGACGCCTACCCGCGCGCGGACCTGGAGCGCGCGTGGAAGCAGGTGCTCTTCAACCAGTTCCACGACGTGCTGCCCGGCTCGGCGATCGAACCCGCCTATGACGATGCCCGCGACCAGCTCGGCGAGGCCATCGCGATCGCGAAGCGGCAGATCGTGCGCGCCCACAATGTCATCGCGCGCCGCGTGGACATCCCGTTCGACGAGCCCACGCAGCCCGTTCTCGTCTTCAACCCGCACCCGTGGCCGGTCGAGACCGACGTCACGATCAACTACAACGGATTCGCCGGGGGAGTCCACATCGTCGACGGCAACGGCGTGCCGACCCCGTCACAGCTCATCCAGGCGACCCCAACGCTCGAGGACGCGGGCCGCGGCGCTGTCGCTTTCCGTGCAGAGGTGCCCGGGCTCGGCTACCGGCTCTACCGTCTCGCCCCGGGCTGGGGCGGCGCGGGCGCCTCCCAGCCGGCTGCGGCCGTCGCGGCGCAGGACGCGACGACGCTCGAAAACGACCTCGTGCGCATCGAGCTCGACCCGAAGACCGGCTGGATCTCGTCCTACCTCGACAAGGCGACGGGCATCGACGTCATGGCCGGCGTCGACGGCACGCAGCACACCCAGGTGTCCGAGGACCTGACCGACACCTGGGGCCACGCGGTGGTCTCGTACGCGTGGCCGGGTGCGCCGATGGCGGTCGACCGCATCCTCACCCGCGAGAGCGGCCCGCTGCGCACCCGCGTGCGCGTCGAACGCTCGTGGGGGTCGTCGCAGCTCGTCGAAGAGCTCGTGCTCGACCACGACTCGAGCGTCCTCCGCGTCGACGTCAGGCTCGACTGGCATGAGCCGCTGCGACTGCTCAAGCTCCGCTTCCCGACGAGAGTCGTCGATCCGGCAGCCACCTACGAGATCCCCTTCGGGCACCTCGAGCGCCCGGTCGACGGGGCCGAGGAGCCCGCGCAGTCGTGGGTCGACGTGAGCGGCACGGTCGAGGGCACGGCGGCGGGCCTGACCGTGATCGTTGCGGGCAAGCACGGTTACGACGTGTTGCCCGGCGACGAACCGAGCATCGGCATCACGGCCGTGCGATCTCCGGTCTACGCCTGGCACGACCCCAAGACGCTCGATCCGAACGGCATCTACGAGTACCACGACCAGGGCATCCAGCGCTTCTCGTACGAGCTCGTCCCTCACAGCGGCGACTGGCGCGAGGCACAGCCCGCCCGCCGGGCCGCGCTGCTGGCCTCCCCGGTCCGCGCGATGCTCGAGTCCTTCCACCCGGGCGAGCTGCCCCACACCTACTCATTCGCCGACGATGGCGCGGGCACCGTCATGGTGACCGCCGTCAAGGGCAGCGAGGACCCGGCGCCCGACGGTGGAACCAGGCTCATCGTGCGCGCAGTCGAGACCGACGGCCGCCACGGGCGAGCCCGGATCGCACTGCCCGTCGCCGGGCGCGAGATCGAGGCGGATTTCGGGCCGAGCCAGCTGCGCACCTTCCTCGTGCCGACCGACCCGGCGGAGGAGATCGTCGAGGTCGACCTCCTCGAGCGCCCCCTCGCCACGGGCGATTAGCGCGCATGCTGCGCCAGCCGCTGCCCGGCAGCCCGGGTGTCTTGCTGCAGGTCGCCGCCGAGGCGGCAGCTGCCACGCCGTTTGAATTCGAGCTCGGTCTCACCGAGCGCGCTGAGGACCGATGGGATGCCGCCGTCGAGGTGCGCTTCACGGGCCGGCAGCCCGTTGAGGCACGCATCGCCGTCGCGCTCGTGGTGCCGGAAGCCGATGCGCCGCACTGGCTGATCCCGGGACTCTTCTACGCAGAGAACCGCCCGAGGGGCAACGATCGCCTGTTCCCACGCTTCGAGATCGGTGCGGCGCCTGAGGCGGCGCGCGAGATGACGAGCTCCTCGTGGGGCTTCCGCGCCGATCGCTGTGCGACGCCCGCGGTCTTCCTCTGGCCTGGTGAGGGCCGTGGCGGGTTCGCACTCGCCGTCGCCGAGACGACCGAGCTGGGGCTGAGCGGTGTCGGCTTCGCGCACGACGCCGAGGCCGATGATGCGCAGCTGCGGCTGAGCTTCCCGTTCCGCGAGTACCCGATCACGTACTACGGAGACTCCGAGCCGCGGCCGCCTCAGGAAGAGGCCTATCGCTGGCAGCCCGGCGAAGTGCGCACCCTGCGCTTCTCGGTCTTCGCGATCGGGCCCGATCGGCACGGCTACGACCCCGTGCTGCGCGCGCTGCACGCGGAATCCGTCCCTGCCGCGCCCATCGAGCCGTGGGTGGATGTCGCCGAGGCGGCCGCGCTTGCCGCCGAGGGGCTCACTCGCTGGCACTTCGACTCCGACCCCGGCGTGTTGCTCGAGACGGTCGGCTTCGACCGCGAGGTGACCGGCCGCGACGGATTCACCGTCGATCGACAGGCGATGCACGTCGGCTGGGTGAGTGGCATCCCCTGGGCCTACGCGTTGCTCGCGCACGGCCTGCGCACGGGGGACGACGGAGTGAGGGATGCCGGTCGCGCGGTGATCGACACGATCACCGGTGCGCTCGCGCCGTGCGGCACGTTCTGGGGCGTGTGGTATCGCGATCACGGCTGGAGCCAGAGCTGGTCCCATGTCAGGGGCGCCCTGCACGCGCGCACCCTCGGCGAGGCGAGCCTGTTCCTGTGCCGCGCGCTCGCGCAGGAGCCCGGGCATCCGCAGTGGGAGGCGGCGCTGCGCTCGAATCTCGACGCGGTCGTCGCTCGGCAACGGGCGGACGGCAACCTCGGCACGCTCCACCATGCCGTGACCGGCGAGGTGCTGAGCTGGCAGGGCTCAGCCGGTCTCACCTGGGTCGCCGCACTCGTCGAGGCGGCCGACCGCGATCCCGCGTATCTCGCCGCCGCCATGCGGGCCGGCGAGTACTACGCCTCGTTCGTCGAGCGCGAGTACCTGCATGGGGCGCCAGAGGATGTCGACCTGGCGCCGACCTCCGAGGACGGGTATCTCGCCGTGATGTCGTACGCCGCGCTGTACCGCCGCACGGGCGAGGAGCGCTGGCTGCGCCTCGCCGCGCGCGCTGCCGACTGGACGCTCACCTTCCGCTACAGCTACAACGTCACCTTCGACCCGCGCACCATGCTCGGCGTCTACGGCTTCGCGTCGCGCGGCGCCGACCAGGCGTCCCCGTCGAACCAGCACCTGCATGCCTACGGCCTCGTGTGCACGCGCGAGTTCGCTGAGCTGAGCGAATGGACCGGCGATGCGTATTACGGGGCCAGGGCCGAGGAATCCCTCGCCTGCTTCCGGCAGTTCATCGCACGCACCGACGGCGACTTCAACGCATATCGCGGCATGGTGACCGAGCGCTACTACCAGACGGCGTGCTTCCAGCCGAAGGGCATGCTGCTGACGCTCTCGCACGCGTGGAGCGCCGGGGCTCTGCTACTTGCTTGCGAGCAGACGCTCGCTCGCGCCGCGAGCCGCGGCTTGGCCGTACTCGGCACCCTCACCCCGACCTCTCATCGATCAACGCCTCTGCGTCCCGAAGATCTCCCATGACCCCACCGCGACCCGCTGTGACCGACGCCGTCGACCCGCACCGTGCACCAACCGCGCTGCCATGGCGCGGCCTCGTCGAGGGCTTCTACGGGACACCGTGGTCGGGTGCCGAACGCCGCGCGTATTTCGCCTTCGCGGCACCGCTCGGCCTGGACCGCTACGTCTATGCCCCGAAGTCCGACCCCTATCACCGCGAGCGCTGGCGCGAGCCGTACCCCGAGGCACAGCTTGCCGAGCTGGCCGCGCTCGCCGCCGACGCTAAGGCGGTCGGCATCCGATTCGGTTATGCCATCTCTCCTGGCCTCTCGATGCGTTTCGCCGACCCCGCTGACGCCGCCGCGCTGGCCGCGAAGGCGCGGCAGCTGTTCGACGCGGGCATCCGGCACTTCTGCGTGCTCTTTGACGACGTGCCGCCGACGCTCACCGACGCAGCGGACCTCGCGCGGTTCGGCGACGATGATGCTGCCGTCGGCCGCGCGCACGGCGCGGCCGCATCCGAGTTCGCCGGCTTCCTACGCACCGAGCTCGGCATCACCGAGCCGCTGCTCGTATGCCCGACCGACTACGCGGGAATCGCGCCGTCGCCGTATCGCGAGGGGCTGGCTGAGACCCTGCCGACCGACGCACTGCTGTTCTGGACCGGCTCCGACATCGTGGTGGGCGAGGTGACGCGGGCGGCGGTGGACGCGGCGGCCGCCTCCTATCGGCGCGACCTCGTCCTGTGGGACAACTTCCCCGTCAATGACTTCGACCGCTCGCGGCTGTTCCTCGGACCGCTCACTGGACGTGCCGGCGACGTCGTGGGCAGCCGGCTCGTCGGCATCGCGGTGAACCCGATGGTCGAGGCCGCGCCGTCGCGTTTCGCGATCGCGGCGTGCGCTGAGTGGGCGGCGTATCCGGCCCGCTACGATCCGGACGCCGCCGCCGCACGTGCACGCCGGCTCGTCGCAGGCCCCGCCGCCGAGGGCCTGGCGCCGCTACTCGACGCGTGCTCGTCGTGGCCACCGTCGGCCGCGCCAGATCCGGCCCTCGACGCCCTCATCGAACGTGCCCGCAGGGGCGACGTGGCCGCGCTCGCCGAGGTGCGCGGGCGCATGGAGGCGCTCGCCGCGACGTCGTCGGCCGGCGCGCCGGCCGATCTGCGCAGCGCGCTGTTGCCGTGGGTGCGGGCGGCCCAGGCGGTCGGAGCGGCGGGCGTGCTCGCCTGTCGGCTGCTCGCGAACGACGGCAGATCGGATGCCGCCGCGACGGTCTCCGCGTTGCGCGCGGCATGGACTGCGGCAGAGGCGCACTATCCGAACGTGCTGCGCTCGAGCGTCGAGCTGCTCGTGGCCGCGGCACTCGAACGCGCCGGCGCGCCACGCTTGCCAGTGACGGCTCCGCAGGGCGGCCGCGTGCTGCTACTGACCGGCGCGAACCCGTCGCCGGGCGACCGTGAACTCGCGGAATTCCTGCACGCCGACGGACACGCCGTGACCATCCGGTCCGAGAGCGCGGCCTCCGACATCGCCCCGGACTTCGACCTCGTCATCATCGCGCGCGCGGCATCCGAACGGGCGGCACTCGAGCTTGCCGACATCGCGATCCCGGTGATCGCGTGGGGCCATCTCGTGGCGCTTCGTCTGGCGAGCGCGTCCGAGATGCCGCTCGCGCTCGACACTATCGAGCTCAGCGATGGCGACCACCCGATCGCCGCCGGTCTTGCCGGTGCCGTGCGCGCCTATCGTGGGCCCTCGCGGCTCACCTGGGGTGTGCCGGCAAGCGGTGGCCGCGTGATCGCGTCGACGCCGCAAGACCGGCATCCGGTCCTCGTTCTCTACGACGCGGGCATGCCCCTCGTCGACGGGCGTCCGGCCCCGGCCGCCCGACTCACCTTCTTCCTCGGCAGCGATGGTTTTGCGCCCTGGCTCGTCACCGACGCCACGCGTCAGATCGTGCGCGCGGCGGTGACGCACCTGCTTGGTCGAGCTGCATAGACGCTCGGGATGCGCGCGAGGCGGATGCCCCCCTCCGTCGCTTTTGTGGCGGCGAGGGCCGTTCCGCGTCGTCACAGTTGGCGGGGTTCGAGCCTCCGTAGTTGGGTGACGTGGGCGGGGGTGAGTTCGTCGAGGGATGCGACTTGGAGGAGCTTCATGGTGCGGATGAGCTGGTCCGAGAGGATCTGGATGGCGCGGTCGACGCCTTGTCGGCCGCCGGCCATGAGGCCGTAGAGGTAGGCGCGGCCGGTGAGGGTGAACTTCGCGCCGAGGGCGAGGGAGGCGATGATGTCGGCGCCGTTCATGATGCCGGTGTCGAGGATGATCTCGACGTCTTTGCCGACCTCGCGGACGACGTCGGGGAGGAGGCGGAAGGGGATGGGGGCGCGGTCGAGCTGTCGGCCGCCGTGGTTGGAGAGCACGATGCCGTCGATGCCGAGGGAGGCGAGTTTCTTGGCGTCCTCGACGTTCTGGACGCCTTTGACGGCGATCTTGCCCGGCCACAGGGCGCGGATCTCGGTGAGGTCGTCCCAGCTGATGGTCGGGTCCATCGCGGCGTCGAGGAGTTCGCCGACGGTTCCGCCGGTGGAGGACAGCGAGGCGAACTCGAGTTTGGGGGTGGTGAGGAAGTCCCACCACCACCAGGGCCGGGGGAGGGCGTTGATGACTGTCTTCGGGGTGAGCTGCGGCGGGATGGAGAAGCCGTTGCGCTTGTCGCGCAGCCGGGCGCCGGCGACCGGGGTGTCGACGGTGAAGAAGAGGGTGTCGAACCCGGCTTGGGCGGCGCGTTCGACGAGCCCGTAGGAGATCTGGCGGTCGCGCATGACGTAGAGCTGGAACCAGTTGCGCCCGGTGGGGTTCGCCTTCTTGACGTCTTCGATGCTGGTGGTGCCGAGGGTGGAGAGGATGAACGGGATGCCGGCCGCTCCTGCGGCGGAGGCCCCGGCGGTCTCGCCTTCGGTGTGCATGAGCCGGGTGAACCCGGTGGGGGCGATCCCGAAGGGCAGGGCCGACGGCCCGCCGAGAATCGTTGTGGATGGGTCGGTGTGGGAGACGTCGTGGAGGATCGAGGGGTGGAACTCGACGTCTTCGAACGCCTGCCGGGCGCGGGCGAGGGAGAGTTCGCCTTCGGCGGCGCCGTCGGTGTAGTCGAAGGCTGCGGCCGGGGTGCGCCGCTTGGCGATGTTCCGCAGGTCGTAGATCGTGAGCGCCGACTCCAGCCGCCGTTTCCGTCCGTCGAGCTCGGGCTTCTTGAACTTCATCAACTCGAAGATCTCCGCCGGCCTCGGCACCTGACGCTCAACCATAGGAAACGCAGTCCCTCTCACTCAGCCGGATTCGCATCGCGAAGGAAGATCTCGATCACCGGAACGGCGACGTCCGGGCGTCTGACGGGGAGCTCCAGGGTCAACGTTCCGGCGGGCTGCCCGCCCTGGGTCAGGTTCTGCGCCGCAGTGTCGGGGTCGATGACCCTGAACCGCACCTCGGAGCCGTCGTTCAGCAACTGCGCGTACTCGACCCGGTCGGCGAGACCCAGAAGATGGAGGCTGCCGAATGGCCAGGCGAACACGTGGACGTACAGCCTGTCGCCGCGCTGGGTGTATCGGACGTCGCTCGGCGGCACGAAGCCGCTGGCACCCGCTCCGCGGATCGAACGGGCGTGCAGTCGCATCCATTCGCCGATGCCTGCCAGGGCATGCTCGGCGTTCGGATCGAAGGCACCGCGGCCGTTCGGCCCGACATTGAGCAGGAGATTGCCGTTCTTGGCCACACCGTCGATGAGCATCCTCACCAGCAGGTCGACGCTCTTGTAGTCGGTGTTGTCGCGGTCGTAGCCCCAGCTCCCGTTGAGCGTCTGGCAGGCCTCCCACGGCACCTGCATGCCGGAGCGCTCCATGGGGCGGTCCGGCTGATATTGCTCGGGGGTGACGAAATCGCCGGGAACACCGAGCCGATCGTTGACGAGGATGCCGGGCTGAAGCTCACGCACCATCGTCAGCAACTCCGCGGATCCCCACTCTTCGGCCCCTTTCCCGCCCCACACCGGTGGATTGTGGCCTGATGCGTACGAGAAGTCGAAGAAGAGGTAGTCGATGGTGCCGTAGTGGGTGAGCAGTTCCCGCACCTGCCCGTGCAGATACTCCCGGTAGCGAGCCATGTCGCGCGACTGGTTCAGCTCCGTGACGTTCGGCGCATCCCGCTGCGGGTGGAACCCGTCGATGAGGAAATCCGGGTGGTGCCAGTCGAGAAGCGAGTAATAGAGCCCGACCTTCAGACCGGCTGCGCGCACGGCGTCGACGAACGCGGCGACGACATCTCTGCCGAACGGCGTATGCATCACCGTGTAGTCGGTGAGCGCGGAATCCCACAAACAGAATCCGTCGTGGTGTTTCGCGGTCAGCACGACGTACTGCGCTCCCGCCGCTTTCGCGGCCGCCGCCCACTCTGACGCGTCGAACAGATCGGGATCGAAGCGCGCCGCGAACCGCTCGTACTGCTGAGCAGTCATCTGCTCGCGACTCATCAGCCACTCGTGCCGCGCCCCCATCGCGTAGAGGCCCCAGTGCACGAACAGGCCGAATCGATCGTGCCGGAACCAGGCGGAGCGCGTGTCGGCGGTGGGCGTCGGCGGCGTGGTGGTTGAGAGCATGCCAGAGGTCATTCGGGTCTCCTTCGCGGAAAGGGGCCGGGTCATGCGGGGCGAGCGTCTTGAGCCTCGGCCGGATGCTCTGCCGCGGCACTGGCACCTCGTGCGCTGAGCGCGCGCACCGTGCCGAGTCGGCTCGACGCGTCGGCCTGCGGAGCGCCGAACGCGTCGGTCAAGAAGCTCAGCCGTCGCTCGGCCGCGAGTTGCCCGCCGCCCTCGTGCCCGTTGAACGGGTAGACGTCGATGGACTTGGCCCCGGCGTAGTGGTTGTAGGCCGCGAACACCGTCGAGGCCGGCGCGACGCCGTCCATCAGCGCCGCCGAGAACCGGGCGGGCGCCGTCGCCCGCGACGCGAAGTTCATGGCGTCGAAGTAGCTCAGGGTGCTGAAAGCGCGCTCGACGAGCTCGGGGCGGCTTTTACCGAGCTCGGCGAGCTCGAGGTACGGGCCCGACGAGGCCACGTCTGCCGCTCGCTTGAGGTCGCTCAGGAACGGCAGGTCGGCGAGCACGGCGATCGGGGTGTCGTCCAGCGCCGCCGCCGCAAGAGCGAGGGCTGCCCCTTGGCTTCCGCCGGCGACGGCGATGCGCGTCGCGTCGATCTCCGGATGCCTGGCGGCCGCGCGGACTGCTTGCACCGCGTCGACGATGAGCCGGCGATAGTAGAACGTCTCAGCGCTGAGCACGCCCTGCGTCAGGAAGCCGGACGCCTGCGTCCGCCGGGATGCGTCCCCGTCTGCGGTGTCACTGCCGAGCTGCCCGCGATTGTCCACGATGAGATTCGCGTACCCGGCTGAGCTGTAGAGCAGATTCGTCAGCGTGACGGGCGTTCCGCGACCGGTGCCGTAGCCCATGTACTGCACGACGCAGGGCAGTGCGCCGCGGCGGTGCCGAGGCAGATGGAGCCAGGCCTTGATCGGCTGATCGTCGAATCCGGCGAAGGTGACGTCGAAGGTCTCGATCGTGGCGAGCGGCGTCGCGACCGAGTCGAAGCGCGGGGCGCTGGCCGATCCCGCGTGATCCGTCAGCGTGGCCGCCCAGAACGCGTCGAAATCGGGGCGGGCGGTCGTCGCCGGGCGATAGTCGCGGAGCTTGTCGAGCGGCAGGTCGAGCACGGGCATCGGTGCGCGTGTCCTTTCTGAATTGACTCGGTGCGTCTCGCGCGACGGCGGGAGGCATCCGATCACAGCATCACGATGTGCTGAGACGATTATCGATGAACGATAGCATTCGTGAAGTCGAAAGGATTCACATGCGGGCAAGGGATGACATCGATGAACGGATGCCGGTCGTGTGGCCGCTTCCGGTGCGTGGCGAGCCGTTCGAGCGGGCCGATGCCGACATCGTTCGCCGGATGGATGCCGTGAGCGCCGCGACCGCCTGCGCCAAACTGCACGCCATGGGGATCACCCGCACTGCCGTGCAAGGGCCGGCGGCGTTGGAGCGCGGGCATAGGATCACCGGTTCCGCGCTCACACTGCAGTTCATGCCGCAGCGCGAGGACGTCGCGAGCGGGACCGGTCAGGAATACGTCGAACGTGACACCGCGCTCTGGGCGGTGCTCGAGACCGTCCAGCCAGGGGATGTGCTCGTCGTTCAGGCGTGGGGCAGCGCATTCACCGGCTGCTTCGGGGACATGCTCGTCAGGTATTTCCGGCGCCGCGGCGGTGCGGGCATCGTGGTGGACGGGCGGATTCGGGATGCCGCTCGGGTGCGCGAGCTCGGGGTGCCCATCTGGTGCACCGGCACGACTCCGCACTACGCGTCGCAGAGCGAGCTCTTCCCGTGGGCCTATGACGTGCCGATCGCCGCGGGCGGTGTTCTGTGCCTCCCGGGGGACATCGTCGTCGCCGATGACGATGGAGCGGTGGTCGTTCCCGCCGGCAAGGCGCGAGCGCTCGTCGAAGACGCCGAAGACCACGAGGACTGGGAGTCGTTCAGCCGCATGCGCCTCGACCAGGGCGCACGCCTGTCGGACTACTACCCGCTGAGCCCGAACAGCCGGGCAGAGTACGAGCATTGGCGTGACGAGAGGGATGTGAGGGGCAGCAATGGGTGATGAAGAGCAGGGCTCAGGGCCGCGCGTGAGAGATTTCGAAGGGCGCGTCGCGGTGGTGATCGGCGGTGCGTCGGGAATCGGGAAGGCGACTGCTCGGCTCTTCGCCGCGCGCGGTGCGCGGGTCAGTCTCTCCGATCTGGATGCCGATCGTGGGCGTGCGGTCGCGGAGGAACTGGCCGCGGGTGGTGCTGAGGCGATTTTCACGCTGGCCGACATCCGTGCCCCTGGCGACCTTGCAGAGCTCGCGCACCGCACCGTCGAGACCTTCGGCCGGATGGACGCGGTCTTCGTCAGCGCCGGCAGAGCCGAATCGGATCTCGGTGCGATGCTCGAGCTCTATCTGCAAGGACCGGCGAACTGCGTCGAGGCGATGGTGCCGCACCTGCGCCATTCGGATGCCCCGACCCTGACGTTCACGGGGTCGATGTCGGGGCTGCGGGCGCATCCCGGCGCTCCGTGGTACGCGACGGCGAAGTCCGGATTGGTGGGGATGACCCGCACCCTCGCCCTCGATCTCGCGGCACAGGGCATCCGAGTGAATTCCGTGTGCCCGAGCGGCGTCGACACGGCGATGCTGCGCGCGACGATGCGCGGCCCCGCCGACGAGATCGAGAAGCGGCTTGAGGCCGAGACCGAACGGAAGCCGCTGAGACGGTGGGTGACGCCCGAGGACGTGGCCGAGGCGGCGGTGTTCCTCGCCTCTCGGCACGCCGCCATGATCACCGGTGTCTCACTTCCGGTCGATGGCGGCGAGCGCCTGAAGTAGGGCCGCTGCCCGGGTTGACGCGCAAACATCCGATGTGCCATTCTTTCGACTATCGATAGTCGCTCCACCGGTTCAATGGTGAGTGATGCAACCCGATCGATCTGGCAGTGCAGCCGGGTTTCAGCAGCGGGCGGCGGAGCGGACTGGCGATCCTGCAACGAGGCTCGAGACCCTTCTCACGCCTCAAACCCGAACATCAGAGTGGAGTCGGAATGAAAGGCACAGGCATTTGGCGGCGCGTGGGCGCCGCGGCGGTCCTAGCTGGCGCAGCATCGATGGTGCTGGCCGGCTGCGCCGCGAAGACCCCGGCGTCGACGTCGGGGTCGGGGTCGGCGCACCTTCGCGTCATCATGAACGTCACGCCCAACCTCACCGTGGCGTTCTGGAACGACCTGTTCTCCAAATACGAGAAGGCCCATCCCGGTGTGACCATCAGCCTCGAGCGCACCGGCACCATCCAGGCCAGCGACAAGCTGAACCAGGACCTCGCCGCCGGCGATCCGCCGGACATCGTGCAGCAGGTCACGCCCACTGCTCAGACGGTCAAGCTGTTCACCGATCTCTCCGATCAGTCGTGGACCAAGGACACCCCGCTGGTCGACAACTACAAGATCAACGGGAAGACCTACCTGGTCGGCGCCGGGCAGCAGGTGCAGTCTCTGGTCTTCTATAACAAGGAGGCGTTCCAAAAGGCCGGGCTCGACGCCTCCGCGATCACCTCGGTGGCCGACCTCACCGACGCGATGGGCAAGCTCAAGGCCGCCGGTTATGTGCCGCTCCAGACGGCGGGCCAGTGGGTCACCGGAGCGCAGTTCACGCTGTTCAACGACTCCACAACCATGACCCAGACGCCGAACTGGATCAAGCAGCGCACCGAAGGAAAGGTGAAGTTCTCAGAAGGCCAGTACCTGGACTCGCTCAAGACCTATCAGTCCTGGGTCGAAGACGGATACCTCCAGAAGAGCGACCTCGGGCTCGCCTACGCCGACGGGCAGACGAACTTCCTCAACGGCAAATCGGCGATGTACATGATGGGCTCGTTCTTCGTGCCGGCGGCCGATCAGGCCAAGAAGAGCGATCAGTTCGGGGTGTTCTCGATGCCGACCACGGGGAAGTACCCGACGAAGCAGTTCAGCAACATCGCCGACTCCTATGTCGTGGTGAAGCAGTCGAAGAACCAGAAGGCGGCGATCGACTTCGTGAAGTGGCTGACCACCGACAAGACGGCTGTCACCGCCGAGCTGGCGGCCGACGGGAACTTCCGCGCCGGCTATTCCTACAAGATGTCGAGCCTGGGCGACGGAGTCCAGAAGATCGTGAACGCGTCACCCGGCGGCTTCGTGGAGGCCGCAGATGAGCAGCCTCTGACGGGCTTCTCGACGGAGCTCACCAGCCAGATCCAGTCGCTCATCTCCGGAACGAGTGCCAAGCAGGTGGCTCAGAACTTGGACAAGTGGTGGGACTCACAGACACAGTGATCGCCGACGCGCGTTCTCCCCGGGTCCAGCCCGGGGAGAACGCCGCGCGGCGCAAGCGCATCAGGCGGCTGAAGGAGACCGCGGTCTCGCTCGGAATGGCCGGCCCCGCGGTAGCGCTCTACAGCCTGCTCATGGTCGTGCCGGTGCTCGTCGCGATCTATCTGAGCCTCACGGACTGGGACGGCTTCTCAGCCGCGGACTTCATCGGCATCCGCAACTACCTGCATCTCTTCACGGACACGAACACCACGCACTCGATGTGGGTGACGCTGATCGTGGTCGTCTTCGGCTCCGCCTTCGAGATCGGCCTGGGCCTGGCATACGCGCTCGCCCTTCGGCAGAAGTCCCGCACCAACTCGGTGTTCCGCGCCCTGGCGTACTACCCCCACGTGATCAGCGCCTTGATCCTCGGATTCCTCTGGAACGCGATCCTCGGCACGAACGGCGCGTTCAACTCGCTGCTCGCCTCGTTCGGCATCAAACCGGTCGGCTTCCTGTTCGAGCAGAACCTCGCGCTGATCTCCTTGATCGCCGTCATCGTCTGGGCGGGATTCGGATTCAACGTGGTCCTGTTCGTCGCCGCGCTGCAGACCGTGCCGCTCGAGCTCATCGAGGCTGCAGAGATCGACGGGGCCAGCCGCTGGCAGATCAACCGGCACATCGTCATCCCGATGATCTCGCCGGTCGTGACCGTGGCGCTCATCCTCAACCTGATCGGGCTGCTGCGCGTCTACGACATCGTCGTCAGCCTCACCGGCGGCGGCCCAGGAGGCGCCACTCAGACCTATGCGTTCGTCATCCTCATGCAATCCTTCGGCGGCACGAAGATCGGCTATGCCAATGCCCAGGCGGTGTTCCTCATGATCGTCTCCGCGGCGCTCGCGCTGCTCGTCACCGCGCTGCGGAACCGCAGCGACAGAGCCGCTGGAGGTGAAGGATGAGCGGCGGCCAGATCGCGGACACCGCCGTGCCCCGCCGTCGGCGAGGGCGGGTCAACGTGGTGCGCGTCATCATGCTGGCGCTGCTCGTGCCGGTGATGGCCGGCCCGGCCTACATCCTGGTGGTCAACGCGTTCAAGACGCAGCAGCAGATCCAGGACCAGCCGTTCGGCATCCCCTTCGGCCATCTCACGCTGCAGCCGATGCTCGCGGCGATCACGAGCCCCGAGTACAACGTGATCGCCTCGTACGGCTTCACGGCCTCGCTCGTGGTCCTGGTCGACGTCATCTGCGTCGCACTCGCGGGCCCCGCGGCCTACGTGATCGCGCGCAGCGTGAGCCGGAAGACGCGCCTGCTCATGCTGTACTTCCTGGCGGGCACGTTCATCCCCGGGGCCGCCATGGTGATCCCCGCCATCTACGTGCTGCGCGCCATCGGGCTGGTGAACAGCTTCGCGGGGCTCGTGCTGTATCTGTCGGCGACGACCCTGCCGGTGAGCATCTTCCTGCTGGTGGGCTTCATCTCGACGCTGCCCCGCGAGATCGACGAGGCCGCGCAGATCGACGGGGCGGGCCGCTTCCGCACCTTCTGGACGCTGATCTTCCCGCTGCTAAGGCCGGCGGTCGTGACGGTGCTGATCCTCAATTCGATCGGCATCTGGAACGACTTCGTGAGCCCCCAGATCCTGCTCGGCCCGTCGTCGGGCCAGTACACCGTGACGACGGCGATCTACACCGGCATCAGCCAGTACACGACGGATCTGACCAAGGTCTTCCCCAACCTGCTGCTCGCCGTCGCGCCGGTGATCGTGTTCTTCATCTACATGCAACGTCACATCGTGAGCGGCCTCACGGTCGGCGCGACGAAGGGATAGCCCGGTGCAACACCCGGAATGGGCGCTTCTGCAGGTGAGCCTGCGTGAGCGCCTCGAAGAGGCGTGGCGCGAATTCGCCGCGAAGTACACCGACTCCGACGGCAGGCTCGTTCCCTCGGGGCGCCCGATCGGCCGTGACGGCGCCGACGACTTCCTCGAGGCGATCTTCAACTGGCCGACGCTGTACGCACTCGGCGGCAGCCCGGAGCTGCTGGAACGCTGCCTGCGCATCTGGCGGGGCGTCGGCGGACAGCTCGAGGAGCTCGGCCTCTTCAGCGACGGCTTCGAGATCGGGTACGACTGGTTCCACATCGGCGAGGGGCTCGAATTGTTCTACGGCCTCTGCCTCGCGGATCCGACGAATCCCGAGCTGGTAGAGGCGGTCACGCGTTTCGCGGGTCTCTACCTGCCCGATTCGCCTGTGGGCAACTATGACGAGCGGCTCAACATCATCCGCGCCCCACACAACGGCGCCGGCGGGCCCCGGCCCGGAATCCAGGACGGTCTGACGCGCTTCGGCACGGAACGCGTCGAGATGAGGACCTACGGCCTGCCCGTTCACGGCCTTCCCGGCATTCGCATGTGGGACGACCTCGACGCGCCCGGCAATGCCGAGCGCATGGCGGAGGCGATGCAGCGGAGGTTCGGCTCGGGCGACGTCGCCGTCAACCTCAGCGCCGTCTCGCTCGTCACGCTGGCATGGCTCCTGACGGGGGAGCGGCGCTGGCGCGACTGGGTCGAGCACTATGTCGCCGGCTGGATGCAACGCGCCGAGGACAACGGCGGCCTCCTGCCCGACAACGTCGGCAGCGACGGCGTCGTGGGCGGGGAACCGGTCGGCTCGTGGTTCGGCGGCCTGTACGGGTGGACCTGGCCGCACGGCATCCACAGCCTCCTGCCGTCTGCGCTCAATGCGGCAGCAGGGCTGCGGACGGTCGGCGGCGGTGAATCCGGATTCGCTCTGGTGCGGGGCATTCTCGACGCTGTCGCGGAACAGGCGATCCGCGAGGTCCCCGCCGCGCGCGAGATGACCATGAAGAGACGCTGGAGCACGCACTTCGGGGACGAGTTCGAGCACGAACTCGAGCTCTGGCCCACGCGTCTCGCCCCCGAGGGCTGGTTCGACTACCAGCCGCCGCAGGCCGCTTTCCCGGTATGGCTGTGGTGGCACGCGCGCGGGCAGGAGGATTACGAGCGGCTCGCCGCGTTGAGGAACACCGGCGGCTGGGACTGGCGGCGCGTTCGTCAGTTCCGCTCGAAAGAAGAGGCGGGACATGAGGATGCCTGGTTCGCTGCGCTCGCGGACGGGAGCGTCGAGCAGTTCGCGGGCCGACTGCTGCAGGTCGCGCATCGCCAGGTCGACGAGCGGCTCGCGGCGATGCGCGCAGACGACATCACGTCCGGATTCGATCAGGACCGTTGGCAGCATGCCAACCCGGTGGTGACCGAAGCGCTCGTGATGACGGCGCTCGGCGCGCCGCAGGCGCTCTATAACGGCGGCCTTCAGCACAGCCTCGTGCGCTATCTCGACCCCCTTTCCGGAAGGCCGGGACTTCCTCCACGCGTCGCTGCCCTCGTCGAGTCGATCGATCCAGAGCGGGCGATCGTGCAGCTGGTGAACCTCGACGCCGAGGCGGTCGAGCTGGTGCTTCAGGCGGGGGGATTCGGCGAACACATCATCGAGCGCGCTCGAACGACTGCGCTCGCCAGTGGGATCGAGAGCGAACTGCGCCCCGAGAACGCGTCACGCCTGACGGTGCGCATCGAGGCGGGCGAGCAGATCAGAGTGACGATGAAGCTCACGCTGCACGGCGGGGTGCCGCGGCTGGCCTGAAGCGGAGCGGCGCCCGCCATAGGGGGGCCCGCCTGCTACGGCTGCAGCAACGACGCGTGACGTGCGAACGCTTCGGCGGCCTCGTCGGCGGTGTCGGGGCGCAACAGGCTGAGGAGATGCGCGTGGTCCTCGGCGATCGCCGACCAGTCTCCGTGGAACAGGGGGTCTCCGACTGCGCGCGAGGAGCGCAGAGCCGGCTCGATGGCGTCCCAGCATTTGACGATCAGGGGATTGCCGCTCGCGACGCAGACATCGCGATGGAACGTGAAGTCAAGGGTGCGGAACGCAGCGACGTCTCCGCGGCCGGCGGCATCGCGCATCTGCTCGACGACGGATTCCAAGCCGGTGCGAGCTTCGTCGGAGATCTCCGACGAAGCGAACCGGGCGGATTCGCGCTCGATCATGGTGCGTGCGGCAATGGCGTGATCGAGGTCCTTCTCCATCACGACCGTCACGAAGTGGCCGCGACGCGGGGCGTGCGTGAGGATCCCCTCGTAGGCGAGCCGCTTGACGGCGTCGCGCACGGGGGCCTGGCTGATGCCGAGCCGCTTCGAGAGCTCCAGCTCGACCACCCGATCGCCGGGCTTGAGCGCCTGCTCGATGATGAGCCGGCGAATCAGGTCGTACACCTGATCGGAGAGCAGGCTGCGGCCGAAATCGCCGCGCTCTGCCTCCAGGGTGCGGCGCAGCAGGTCGGCATCGGGTGTGGTGGCCATGCTGCGAGTCTATCTATCGATAATTCAACGATTCAGCATTGACGCCGATTTCCCGGCTCACTAACGTTATCGATTAAATCTGATCGATAGGAGCAAAGATGCTTCGTAGTCAACGCCGCCGAGCCGACGGTCGGCTTCCGCGTCTCGCATTAGCCGCTGCGTCCATCGCAGCTATCGCCGGAGCGGCGGTCACCGTTCCCGCGGTCGCATCAGCAGATCCGGCATCCGGAACCACCTATTTCGTCTCCGTGCACGGCAACGACAGCACGGACGGGCGTTCGCCTCAGCACGCCTTCGCCACCATCCAGCGCTGTGCGGATGTCATGGTCGCCGGAGACACCTGTGAGATCGCCGGCGGCACCTATCGCGAGACGATCACTCCGACGGCCTCGGGTACGTCCCAGGCCCCCATCACCTACCGGGCCGCTCCCGGCGCGACCGTCACCGTATCGGGCGCTGACCCCGTCACCCATTGGCGGCATGTCGGCGCTGCAGATGTCTCCGCGCTCGCAACGTCGGATCCGTACGTCGTCGGCTCCGCGTTCAGCCAGGCGGTGTCGGCCGGCGACGTCTACCGGGTGCCGATCGATCTCGGCGACGATTCCAGTCCGGTCCAGGTTTTCACGAACGGCGCGATGGACGTCGAGGCCCAGTGGCCGTATCCGGGTGCAGACCCGATCCATCCGCTGACCGTCGAACGGGCGCAGGCGGGCAGCACCGGTGCGACGATCGTGGACCCGGCTCTGACCCAGCCGGCGGGATATTGGACAGGCGCCCGAGTTCTGACCAGCTATTGGTACGCCACAGAGACCGGCACGGTGATCGACTCATCACCCGGGTCACTGACCCTTGATGTCGCTCCCGCGTGTGTCCACACCATTGAGCCGGGCCAGACTCGATATTCGCTCGCCGGCCAGATCGCGGAACTGTCCCACGATGGCGAGTGGTATTACGACGCCGCCGCGAAGCAGCTTTATCTGGTGAGCCAGCGGCCGCCGGCCAGCGAGCAGATCGAGGTCAAGCAGCGTCAGCTCGGCTTCGATCTCACCAACACCAGCAACACGACGCTACGGGGGATCCACCTGTTCGGCACGTCGGTGACCACGGGGAGCAGCAGCACGGGCGTCGTACTCGACGGCGTCGTCGGAAAGTACCTGTCGCACTACACCGACGTGTCACAGGGATCGACGGACTGCGGAACCACCGTGAATCGCGGTGTCGCCGATAGCGGCATCGTTATCAAGGGAACGGGCAACACCGTGACGAACAGCACCCTGTCCTACAGCGCCGGCAACGGGATCGCGTTGCTCGGGAACGGGAACACGGCGACGCAGAACGTGATCAGCGACGTGGACTATGCGGGCACGTATGCCGCGGGCATCGCCGTGCAGGGCTACGGCGAGACGGTCCTGCACAACACCATCTCGAAAGTGGGCCGCAGCGGCATCAACCTGCAGTGGATCACTCCGCCGGCCGGAACGCAGGCCCCCGATCACATCGCATACAACGACATCTCCCAGTACGGCAATCTGAACCTGGACGTGGCGGCGATCTACGCGTGCTGCGGCTCGGCGATGCAGGGGACCTCGGTCGACCACAATGTGCTGCACGATGCGACGCCGGCGATCGGCACGACGAACACCTTCGCCATGGCGGGCGTCTATGCCGACAACGGTCAGAGCGATCTGCGGATCATCGACAACGTGGGCTGGAACAACCCCACGCAGACGGTGATGCTCAACGGACTCGGCAGCGGCTCCTACAACAACCTGGTGGCGAACAACACCGGCGGCGTCTACATGATGTACGTCAAGGCGGCGAACCAGTCGACGGGAACCGTGGTGGAGAACAACATCGGGCCGATGGTCGGAACCACCGATGCTACGCAGGGCGGCATGGTCCTCACCGACAACCTGGACTCCACCACCGTCGATCCGAAGTTCACCGACCCGGCGAACAACATCTACACACTGCAGGCGGATTCGCCGGCGCGTAACGCGGCGATTCCCCTGCCCGGGGTCAACGACGGGTCGACGGATCCGATACCGAGCCTCGGCGCCTATCAGTACGGTGCCCCGGTCTGGACGGCGGGAGCCGCGCACTAGCGCTATGAGAATCGACACACATGTCCACGTGTGGACCGATGCGCTGGCTGATCCCGGCCGGCGCATCGGCGCTCCGGCGGTCGCGAGAACGGACACCCTGGACCGGCTCCGGCCGTTCGCTGCGGCGGCCGGGGTCGACGGAGTCGTGCTCGTCCAGACCATCGGCAGCGAGCTCGAGACCGAGCAACTTCTCGGACTCGCGGCGATCGACCCGCTCGTCGTCGGCGTTGTCGGGTGGGCGGATCTCGCGGCCGAAGACCTCCCGGAGCGCCTCGATCGTCTGCTCTCCTGCGTCGGCGGTGGCTATCTTGCGGGCATCCGGTTCATGGTCCCGCCGATCGCGGACGACTTCGCCGACTCGCCCATAGCCCGAGGCATGCGCGCGATCGCCGACCGCGACCTCGCACTCGACCTTCTGCTCACCCCGAACCGCCTGCCGGACGCGGCGGCGATCGTCGCCGCGGTTCCCGGGCTCCGCTTCGTGATCGACCACCTCGCGAAACCCGACATCGTGGGAAACGACCTCGGAGCCGTGCGCGCAGGCCTCGTCGAGCTGGCCCGCCATGACGCCGTCGCGGTCAAGCTGTCCGGATTGCTCACCCAGATCGACCCGGAGCTCCAGGGGGTGGAGGATCTTCGCCCCTACGTCGACGCGGCGCTCGACCTCTTCGGCCCCCAGCGCATCATGCTCGGCTCCGACTGGCCGCTGTGTGAGCCCGTCGGCGGCTACCAGCTTGCCATGTCGGCGATGGAGGGTCTCGCCGCGGACTGGGCCGCGCGGCACAAGCAACCGCTCGCTCCCGACACGGCAGGGAAGTGGTACCGGCTCCAGGCCGGGTGAGACTCGCCACTTTTCCAGAACGAGGAAATGAGGTTTCGTGCCACAGATCGACCGGTCCGACGGCCCGCTGCATGCCATGTGGGGTGATCGGACGGCATCGGCCTCGATCGCAGCCGATCTCGCCCGTCGGCCGACGTCGCAGATCCGTGAGGCGCTGGGCATCCCGACCATCGCGGACCGGGCCGTCTGGAACGATGTGGATCCGGCGACGCGAGCTGCGTTCGCCGAATCGGTGCGACGACGGAGCGAGGAGCAGGGGGCCTGCCTGACGGCATCCGTCTTCGCACGGTATCAGCGGGACGGCGATCGCCGGCAGTACGAAGACGCTTTCGGTGCGCGACGGGAGCGTCTCACGACCGCGGTGATCATGGCCGCCGTCTCGGAGACGGACGACTGGCTCGACCAGGCCGCGGACGACGCGTGGCTGCTCTGCGAGCAGAGCACATGGTGCCTGCCGGCCCATGATGACGCGCACGATCGGCGAAAGTTCGTGCTGCCCGATGCCGCATCACCATATGTGGACCTCTACGCAGGTGAGGTCGTCGCGCAGCTGGCCGTCGCGGACCATGTGCTCGGAGAACGCTGGGATGCCGTGCTGCCGGGCATTCGGGAGCGCATCCGCCATGAGGCAGAGACGCGCGTGTTCACTCCGTTCCAGGCACGCGACGACTTCTGGTGGCTGGGCTACTCGACGCGGACGGTGAACAACTGGAATCCCTGGATCCTCGGCAATGTATTGCTCGCCGCAACTCTCCTGATCGACGACGTCGATCGGCTCGCCGGCATCGCCGCCCGGGTCGTCGACAGCCTCGACCGCTACGTCGCGACGCTTCCCGCAGACGGCGCGATCGACGAGGGTGTCGCATACTGGTGGAACGGCGCGGCTCGGATGCTGGAGTGCTTCGACCTCGTCTCTCGAGTGACGGACGGGGCTCTCGACGCGAGCGCGCTGCCTGTCGTCGCCGAGGTGCTCCGGTTCCCGTTGCGCATGCAATTCGGCTCCGACTGGTACGTGAACGTCGCCGACGGCTGGGCTCGAAGCCGGGGGCACGAGGCGTGGCAGGTGCCGTTCGCGTGGGGGCGTCGGCTCGGCGATGACCGCGTTGTTGCGTGGGCTTCGCAGGGCCGTGCTGCCGGAAAATCGATCGCCCCCATCAGCGGCGGGCTCCCGCGTCTGATGCGCGCACTCGGCGATGCCGCGTGGCGTCAGGCGACGGCTGTTCCGGCCCCGCTTCCCGCCATGGTGTGGCTGCCCTCGGTGCAGGTTCTCGTCTGCCGCGCTCGTGCGGACACGAGCGCGGGCCTCGCCCTGGCGGCGAAGGGCGGCACCAACGACGAGAGCCATAACCACAAGGACCTGGGGTCGTTCATCGTCGCCGTCGACGGTCGCCCGATGCTCATCGACGTCGGCAAGCCCACCTACACCGCGCAGACCTTCAGCGACGCGCGCTACGGCATCCGGGCGATGCAGAGCGGATGGCACAATGCCCCTGCTCCGCACGGCGTCGAGCAGGGCCTCGGCGCCGAGTTCCGCACGACCGTGCTGCAGGCGCCCGCCTCGGGCAGGGAGGCCGCAGAAGTCACCGGCGCGGCGGGGCTCGTGCTTCCCCTCGAGCTGAGACTGGATCTCTCGTCCGCCTACCCGCTTACGGCGGGGGAGCGCTGGAGCCGCGAATTCCGCCTCGTCTCTGCGGATCGCGTAGAGATCGTCGACTGCTGGCAGCTCGATACGGGGGCGCCCAGCGAGACCCATCTGATCGTCGCCGGCGACGTCGAGCTCCGTGGAGCAGAAGTCCTCGTGCATGAGGAGGATCGCAGCATCGGGATCACGACGCGAGAGGGCATCGTGCCAACAGCCGAGGTCTGGGTGCTGGATGACCCGGAACTCGTCGCGGTGTGGGGTGAGCGTCTCACCCGGTTGACCTACGGCCTTCCGGCGGCAGCCGCTGGGGGCGTGTTGACGACGGTCATCGAGCGACGTGATGTGCACCGGGCCGTGCCGTAAACCGATGGCGTCACGCAGACGGGCATCACGTCGCAGTGCACGTCCCGCTCCACAGCCCCCAGTGCCCGCCGCTCTCGAGCTTCTCGACCACCGCGCGCTGCAGCGATGTCGTGCGCGGCAGTGTCGAGAGGTCGACGTCGCCGCGCCGGCGGAAGACGAAGAAGAGCGCGTCTCCGTCGGCGGGGCCGACCTTCTCTTCGAGCCGCCAGCGCTGCTGGAACCGCACGATGTTCGACGCGGGGGCGAGCGCGCGTGCGAGCTGCGGGTCGAGCAGCCAGGACTCGCAGTGGAAGGCCGTGGCCGGGTAGTCGGGGAAGTGTTCGCCGAAGAAGGCTGCGGCCTGTGCGAAGGAGTCGTCCACCGACTCCGGCGTGAGAGGCCCTGTCTCGGGAATGTGCGTCGAGAGCATCCACTCGTCCGCGCGCCGCAGGAGGTTGAACTGCAGTCGGCCGAGCGAGTAGAGATTCCCGCAGAACGCCGCCGCGAGCCACCCGTAGGTGTGCAGCCCGAATGCGCCGTATGTGCGCCGGTGCACCCAGACCTGCTGGCCGAGGTCGGACAGCGAGCGGTCCGAGACGAACGCGGGGATGCCGCGCGAGCGGTGGAACGCCCGCACATCGTCGGCGACGGCGAGGAGCGCGAGCAGCGGCAGCACGCCGATACCGCCCCAGTTGCTCGCCGCGAGGGGGTGATCGAACGGCGCGACGCGCTCGCCGATGGCGCCGATCGTCGCGCGCACGCGCTCGGCGAGCACCTCGACCTCGGCGAGGCGCTCCCGATCGGCCAGGGCGGCGGCGATCGCGGCCTTCGCATCGGGGCGATCGTCCCGCCGGAAGCCGAGTGCGGCGAGAGCGCGGTCGGTGGTGGCGGCTTCGAGCCGCGTGGTCAACAGGGACACTCTTACATCGTCGCGCAGGTGTGATGGCAGGCGACGACCGGGCAGGATCGTGCGGAGACACTCGCTTCGCCGTCCGGAGGGATCATGTGACCGTCTCCGGGCAGATGACCTCGACCTCGTTCTCGCGCAGAGCTGCCAGAAGCTCGTCGCCCGGCGTCGTCTCGCAGATGAGGTAGTCGGCGGCGGACAGTGCGGCGATCTTGGCGAACAGATGCCGGTCGAACTTGGCCGAGTCTGCGAGCACCGCCACGCGCGCGGACCTGTCCATCATCGCCTGCATCATCGCGGCGTCGCCCAGGTTGCTGGTCGCGTAGCCGGCATCCGCTGACACCGCGCCGACGCCAATGAACGCGATGTCCGCCTGAACCTCGATGTCGTGACCGCCCGGCGCCAGCCGCAGCGAGACCGGCCCCGTCGTGGTCTGGGTGACCGTGCTCACCGAGCCGCCGAACAGGTAGAGGTCGCGGATGACGGCCGAGGAGATCTCGGCCGGGATGCGCAGATTGTTGGTCGCGATGGTGAGGTTGCGGAGCTTGTGGAGGTGCCGCGCCAGCGCCAGCGTGGTCGTGCCGCCGTTGAGCATGATGACCGACCCGTCTTCCACCAGGGAGGCGGCCAGGCGCCCGATGGTCTCCTTCGCGGCCGGCTGCACGTGCAGGCGCACTTCCAGCTCGGTGTCCGGCCGGTTGCTGGCCGCAAGGCTCACCGCACCGCCGTGGGTGCGGATGAGGAGCCCGTCGGCGTCGAGCTGATCCAGGTCTCGGCGGATGGTGTCGGTCGAGACGCCGAAGTGCGACGCAAGCTTGGCGACGGTCACCTGCCCCATCTCTGACACGTATGCCGAGAGCTCGGCTTTCCGGCCGGCCGGCAGACGTCTTTCCGGCGCAGAGTCATCGATCTCGACGTCTGCGCGGGCGCGGAGTGTTTCCCCCATGGCGTGCTCCTTCGGCTTACCGAACGCAAAACAGCATAGAACGGCACACTATCGCGGCGAAAGGCGGTCACAGAACGGCAACATCATGCTGATTCATGCTTGCAAGCGTCGTTCTTGCGTGAATAACATGCAGAGAACTGCATAAAGCAGACAAGAACAGCAACTCTTCCAATGAGGAGAAGAATCATGAGCAAGGAAGCTCGGATTTCGAGGCGTCGCGGTCGCTGGGTGTTCAGCGCCATCGCCGTCGCCGCATCCGCGGCCCTGACCCTGACCGGCTGCAGCGGCGGCGGTGCGAGCAGCGCCGACCAGAAGGTCACCCTGACTTTCTCGCAGTGGTGGGCTCCCGAGATGCCCAAGGGAGCACTGCAGGACATCGTCAATTCGTTCGAGAAGGAACACCCGAACATCACCGTCAAGCTGATCAGCGCGCCGTTCGCGTCGCTGCAGTCGCAGACGATCTCGCAAGCCGCGTCCGGAACCCTTCCGGACATCGTCGGCCTCGACGGCTCCTGGGTGAATCCGCTCTACAAGCAGGGCGCGCTCTACAACCTGAGCGACGCCATGAAGGCGGCCAAGTACGACGACAGCGAGTTGGCAAGCCAGGTCGGCTTCAGCGGCGACACGTACATGATCCCGGTGGTCAACTTCGTGTACCCGCTCTTCACCAACGATCAGATCCTCGCGAAGGCGGGCATCTCCGCACCGCCGACGACGTGGAGCGAGTTCTCCGCGGACGCGAAGAAGATCAGCCAGTCAGAGAGCGGCGTCTCCGGCTGGGTCGTTCCCCTGGGAACCACCAACCCCAACGGCGTGCAGAACGACATCCTCTCGTGGGCGTGGGCCTCGGGAGGAACCATGCTCTCGAACGGCAAGCCGGACCTCACCGGCAACGCCGACGTCAGCGGCGCGGTGAACATGGTCAAGGACCTCGTCAACTCGAAGGCCGTCCTTCCCGGCGCGAACGGCCTGCAGGAGACGGACAAGGTCACCAACTTCGTCAACGGGCGCGTCGGAATGATGATCGACTCGCTCGCGCACGTGACCACGATCACCCAGGGCGATCCGAACCTGAAGTTCACCGTCTCGGCACAGCCGACCAAGGACGGCTACACCGGGACGAAGGGCATGCTGACCGCGTCGTGGGGCATTGGGATCTCCGCCAAGACCAAGCACGCGACTCAGGCGTGGCAGTTCATCCAATACCTCATGAGCAAGGACACCAACTCCAAACTCTCGACCTTGGCGAACGGCTTCCCCGGCAACAAGACCTCGACGCCGGACTTCACCGGGGCCGACCCGCACTTCAAGACGGCATTCGGCATCTATCAGAAGAGCAGGCCGGTCAACGAGTTCACCGGCCTGCCCGCGGCGGACCAGCTGATGACCTCCTTCCTGACCGAGTTCCAGAAGGCGGTCGCGGGCCAGGAATCGACCCCGACGATGCTGAAGAACGTCCAGGCCCAGTGGAAGAAGCAGTTCTGACCGCGGTCCGACCGCCGGCCGCATCCTCGCCGGATGCGGCCGGCACCCTGAGAAGGAATTCCATGACTTCGTCTTCACCGGCCGCGGCGATCGCCACGGCCACGCAGCCGCAGCGTCGCAGTCGCCGCGGCCGCTTCGAGCCCTACCTGCTGATCGCCCCGACCGTGCTGCTCGTGCTGGGGCTGATGGTGGTGCCGATCGTCATCGTCATCGGCTACTCGCTGTTCGACAACGTCGTCACCAACCAGAACCCGCAGTTCGTCGGGGTCGCGAACTACGTCGCGATCCTCGGCAACCCCGCTTTCTGGAACGCCGTCGGCAACACCCTGATCTTCACGGTGATCAGCGTCGTCATCCACCTGCTCATCGGCATCGGTTTCGCTCTGATGCTCAACTCGAAGCTGGTGCACGGGCTCCCGCGCACGATCTTCCGGGCCATCTACATCCTTCCGTGGATCTTCACGGCCTCGGTCGTCGCCGTGCTGTGGCGGCTGCTGCTGGACCCGTCGGGCGTGATCAACTACGTGCTCACGACCATCGGCGTTCTGCACCAGGCCGTGCCCTGGCTCGCGACGCCCGCGACCGCGCTGATCTCGGTCACCGTCATCAACATCTGGTCCGGATACCCGTTCTTCATGATCAGCCTGCTCGCCGGGCTGCAGGGCGTGCCGTCCGACCTCTACGAGGCGGCGCGGGTCGACGGTGCCGGGCTCGTCCGCCAGTTCTTCAGCGTCACGCTCCCGGCCCTCAGACCGATCGTCTACAGCATGGCGCTGCTGGACCTGCTGTGGACCACGCAGCAATTCACGCTGATCTGGGCGACGACCGGCGGGGGCCCGATCAACCACACGGAGGTCGTCAGCACCTTCACCTACAAGCTCGCGTTCAACAGCTACCAGTTCTCGATGGCGTCCACGAGCGCCGTGGTGATCCTCGTCGCATCGCTGTTCGTCGCGATCTTCTATGTGCGCCAGCAGAAGAAGGCGAGTCAATCGTGAGCATCGCAATGAAGGCCCGCACCAGCCGCAGCATCGGGCGCGTCCTGCTCTACATCGGGCTCAGCGTCGGTGCGGTCTTCGCCGGCTTCCCGGTTCTCTGGATGCTGTCGAGCTCGTTCAAGTCCAACGCGAGCATCTTCGCGTTCCCGCCCAAGCTGATCGACGGCACCTTCTCACTCGGCGCTTATCTCTCCGTCCTGACCGATTCGGTCAAGATCGGCTACTTCGTCAACAGCTACATCGTCGCGATCAGCGTGGTGATCGTCACGATGGTGATCGCGCTGCTGGCGGCATACGTGTTCAGCAGGTTCGAGTTCAGGTTCAAGTCCGTCATCCGCGTCGTCATCATCGGGGTTCAGGCGGTGCCGCCCATCACGCTGCTGATCCCGTTCTTCGGCATCATGGTGGGGCTCGGGCTCTACAACACCTATCAGGGCTTGATTCTCACGTACGTCGTCTTCACCCTGCCGTACGCGATCATCATGATGACCGCGTACCTGGACAGCCTGCCGCGCGAACTCGACGAGGCGGCGCGCGTCGACGGAGCCGGTTCCATGGCGGTCCTCTGGCGGGTGCTCGTGCCGGTCTCGGTGCCTGGCATGGTCTCCGTGGGCCTGTACACGTTCATGATCTCGTGGAACGAGTACCTCTTCGCGCTCACCCTCACCCAGACCGACAACCGGCGCACGGTGCCCGTCGGGATCCAACTCCTCATGGGCCAGAACAACTACCAGTGGAACCAGGTGATGGCCATGAGCATCCTCGGCTCCATCCCGGTGCTGGTCCTCTTCCTCATCTTCCAGCGGTACTTCATCGGCGGCCTCGCGGCCGGCGCGGTGAAGTCCTGACCGCCGGATCCGACCACCCAACAGAAAGCAGATGAACGTGCTGTACACAGGAAAGTCCATCCTCGACGTCGCGAACGAGAACAACTTCGCGATCCCCGCCTTCAACATCAGCGACTGGGCGATGTTCAACGGGATCATGGACATCAGCGAGGAGCTGGCCGCTCCGGTGATCATCGCGATCCACCCCGATGAAGTCGCCCACATCACCACCGACCTGATCCCCGCAATGCACTCCCGTGCACACCGCTCGAGCGTGCCCGTCGCCATCCACTGGGATCACGGCGGCACCTACGAGCAGATGATCACCGCGATCAAGGCGGGCTTCACCTCGGTCATGATCGACGCGTCGCTGCTTCCGTTCGCCGACAACGTCGCGCTCACCCGCAAGGTCGTGGAGGCGGCGCACGCCGTCGGCATCCAGGTCGAGGGCGAACTCGGTACGATCGGCGCCAACGACAGCTACGGAGAATCGGGGGCGGCCGAGATCATCTACACCAACAAAGAGGACGCCGTGCGCTTCATCGAGGAGACGGGTGTGGACAGTCTTGCGATCGCCATCGGGACCTCGCACGGCCTCTACCCGGCCGACAAGAACCCCGAGCTGAGGCACGATCTGCTGCAGGAGATCAAGGCCGCCACCGGCATCCCGCTCGTGCTTCACGGCGGCTCGGCCAACCCTGATCAGGAACTGCGCCGCGCGGTCGGGCTCGGAATCAACAAGATCAACATCTCCAGCGACATCAAGGTCGCGTACCACAGCCGCATGCGCGAGGTGCTGGGCACGGACGAGCGGCTGCGGGAGCCCAACGTGATCCAGCCGGAGCCGATCAAGGCGATGAAGGTCACGGCCGCGCAGAAGATCGAGCTGTTCAATGCCGTCGGCAAAGCGGCTCTCTACTGACGCTGACGCACCCGCCGGCCCCGGAAGAGCCGTTCTGGGGTTCGGCGGGACGGTGGACCACGAGATCGAGTGGGATGCCGCGCTGGTCGCCCGGCTCGCTGAGGAGTACCGCATCCGCCTGACGGACTGCGACCCGGACGCGCCTATCGTCGATGAGCGGTCGCTGCTCGCGGTGATCCTCGGGCACGCACGCCTCCGCCGCGGCGGCGAGCGATTCGTCGAGAGCCCCGCGGCGCTCGAGCAGTTCGCGGCGCGGCACCGGAAGTCGGTCACGATCGGGGGGACGTGCGTGCGGGCTGGCCTCGTCATGCGCGCGCTCGGGGTGCGCTCGACCGCGCTTCTGGTCGCCGTCGACGACACCTTCCTCGAGCGATTCCCGCCCGACTGCGACTATCTCGTCAGCGACGATGCGGCCGTGCTCATTCCTCATCTGATCGTGCAGCTGCCCGAGGCGGGCAGCATTCCCGTGGCAGACGGCGAGATCGTCATCGACCGTCCCAATCGCCTCATCTTCGTGAACGACCCGGCTCAGAGCTCGATGGAGCTCAGCCCGGACCTCGGCGACACGCTCGCCGGCGCCGAGGTGTTCCTGATCTCGGGGTTCAACGCGATGACGGATGCCGCGCTGGCCCGTCGGCGCATCCACGGTCTGCGGGCGGCCATGCGTGCGCTGCCCGCCGAGGCGCTCGTGATCTACGAGGACGCGGGCTACCACTCCGCCGAGGTGAGCGCCGTCGCCAGGCGCGGCATCGTCACCCTCGCCGACGTGTTCAGCATGAACGAAGACGAGCTGCAGGAGCACCTCGGGCACGAGATCGACCTGCTCGACCCCACGGCGATCTGCGACGCGCTGGGCGCCATGCATCGCATGTTTCCCGGGCCGACGCTGGTCGTGCACACGAGGCACTGGGCGCTGGCCTCCGGCGCGCGGGCGCCCCTGCTCGAAGGGGCGCTGGCGGGCGGCATCCGCGCGGCGACAGCGCGCTACATGCACGGCGACGCCGCGACAGCGGCGGACATCGCGGCGGTCGACGGTCTGAGCGTGCCGCCTGAACACCGCATCGTCGCTGACGCTCTCACCGCCACAGATCCGAACGTCCTGCGCTGCATCCCGGCCTACGCGGTTCCCACGTCGAAACCGACGACCATCGGGTTGGGGGACAGCTTCGTCGGCGGGCTCGCGGCCGGGCTCGTGTCCGCTCGCCGCGCAGAAGGGGCCCTCAGTTGACGCACTCGCCCACACCGATCCGCCTGCCGATGAACCGCCCGGTTCCGCGCCCATATCGCGGCGGCGCGGGGATCGAGCGATTCCGGCGGCAGCCCCCAAGCGGAGAGGAATGGGCGCCTGAGGACTTCCTGGCGTCGACCGTCACCACCTTCGGCAGTGCGGAAGAGGGGCTCACGAGAATCGACGGGACGTTCCTGCGCGAGCTCATCCAGAACGACCCGATCGGGTTCCTCGGCGCGGAGCACGTGGCGTGGTTCGGCCCGGACCCGAAGCTGCTGTGCAAGCTCCTGCACACGGGCGAGCGTCTGTTCGTCCACGCGCACCCCGATGCGGAGTTCGCGCGCCGCGAGCTCGGCGCTCCGACCGGGAAGACGGAGGCGTGGATCATCCTGGACGTGGATGAAACCGAGGCAGGAGCGGCCTGGCTCGGCTTCGCGGAGGACGTCAGTGCTGAGCGGCTCGCGGGCTGGTTCGAGACGCAGGATTCTGCAGCGATGCTCGCCGCGATGAACCGGGTCGAGCTGCGGCGAGGCGACACCTTGTTCGTGCCCGCAGGAGTGCCGCATGCGATCGGCGCGGGGGTGCTGCTGCTCGAGCTTCAAGAGCCGGCCGATCTGTCGGTGATCGTGGAGTACGCGCCATTCCCGCGCCTCTCGCGCGAAGACGGATTGCTCGGCTTGGATGCCGCGACGGCACTCAGCAGCATCGACCGCACGGCGTTCTCGGGTGAGCGCATGGGCGCGGCGATCGGCGCCCTTCCTGCGGCGCGCAGCGGCGCGCTCTTCGGAGCCGACGCCGAGCCCTTCTTCCGGGCCGAGGCGTTCGCCGTCGAGCCCGGTACCCCCACCGAACTGCGACCGCAGTTCGCAGTGCTGGTCGTGACGGACGGTGAGGGCTCGCTCGAATGGGCGGGCGGCAGCCTCGGCGCGGCAGCCGGCGACACCGTTCTGGTTCCGCACGGAGCAGGCGGTCTCCGCCTCGCGGGCGAGCTGGCCGGCATCCGCTGCATGCCCCCGGCCCCCGCCGCATGAGTAGGGCGGCGGCGCCGCATGCGAGCATGAGGCCATGCGCATCGTCATCGCCGGCGCCTCCGGCCTCATCGGCACCGAGCTCACGCGGCAGCTGACCGCCCGCGGCGACGAGGTCGTGCGGCTCGTGCGCGGGCAGACCGCCGGGCCGGGCGAAGCGAGCTGGGATCCGGCATCCGATCGCCTCGACCCTGCTGTGTTGGCGAACACGGATGCCGTCGTGAATCTCGCCGGCGCGCCGATCAGCAGCCTGCCGTGGACGCGCGCCCGCAAGGCCGCGATCCTGCGCTCGCGCGTCGACGCCACCACGACGATCGTGCACGCCCTCGCCGAAGCGCCCGTCGGGGTGCTCGTGAACGGCTCGGCCGTCGGGTTCTACGGCTCGCGGCCGGGCGAGCGGCTCACCGAGTCGGCGAGTGCGGGCGACGGATTCCTCGCCGAGGTCGTCCAGAGCTGGGAGGCGGCTGCGCTCGCCGCACCACCCGCGACCCGCGTCGTGCTCGCCCGCACCGGAGTCGTCGTCGGGAACGGGGGAGCGATCGCGCCGCTGCGGCTGCTCGCGAAGTTCGGCGCGGCGGGCCCGCTCGGCAGCGGGCGGCAGCACTGGCCGTGGATCAGCCTGCGCGACGAGGCGGCCGCGCTCGTCCACCTCATCGATCACGAGCTCAGCGGACCGGTGAATCTGTCGGGGCCGAGCCCGGCTGCGGCATCCGATCTCATCCGCGCCGTGGCGCGCAGCCTGAACCGGCCCTACTGGCTGCCCGCGCCCGCGCCGCTGCTCACGCTCGCGCTCGGCGAGGCGGCGCGCGAGCTGCTGCTCGCCGACCAGCTGCAGGTGCCGCAGGCGCTGCTGGAGAGCGGATTCCGGTTCCGAGATGCGACCGTGGCCGACGCCGTCGCGCAGCTCGGGCTGCGCTGAGGGCGCTCTGCGCATGTGAGCATTCTCAGTCCCACCCGCCGCACAATGAGGTGACGGACGGATCGAGGGATGCCTGATGAGAGAGCGCGTGCTCGACCTGATCTTCCTGATCGGGGTCGTGATCAAGGGCATCGACGGCCTCATCGAGCTGATCGGCGGCGCGATCCTTCTGTTCGTCTCGCCCGCGCAGATCCTCGGCATGACCCACGCCGTTTTCTCGGGCGAGCTCGCCGAGGACCCCGACGACCTGCTCGCCAACGCGGTGCTGCACGGCCTCGCGCATCTCGACGCCGGTGCGAGCGCGTTCCTCGCCGCCTATCTGCTCATCCACGGACTCGTGAAACTGGCCGTCGTCGTTGCGCTGTTCCTCGGCTCGCGGCGCGTCTACCCGTGGGCGCTCGTCGTGCTGCTCGGGTTCCTCGTCTTCCAGGTCTACCAGCTGGTCACCGCGCCGACGGTGGGCATCGTGATCCTCACGGCGCTCGACCTGCTGATCATCTGGCTGACCTGGCGCGAGTGGCGCAATGGGCGCACCCTGCACGAGACCGCACGCGGAACCTTCGACTGGCTGCTGCGCAGAAACGGGCTTCCGGGCGGCCCTCGAAGCGGGGCCGAACACGAAGACGGGTCCCGAACCTCTCGGCCCGGGACCCGCCCCATCTAGTCAGCGCTGCGCGCTACCACCTCTCGTGGCCGCCGCCGAAGCGGGGGTGCCACTTGCTGTGCGGGGGCAGCGAGCCCTTGCCGTGCTTCTTCCCGGGCGGCGTCGGCCGGTGCGTGCCGGTGACGCCCACCGTCTCCGCACGCTGGCCGGCGGCACCCTGCAGGTGCAGCACCAGCGCCTTGGTGTCGCGCGTCGCATCCGAGCCGAGCTGGATTGGGATCGACGTGCCCGCCTTGTCGGCGTACAGCGCCGAGCCCACCGAGATCGCCGGGTCGAGCACGTCGTACGTGACAGCGGCCGAGCGGTCGATCGTGGTCGCCGCGTAGCTGCCAGAGGTGCCCACCGCGTAGGTGATCGGGAACGACTTCGCGCCGTCCGTCACGCCGATCGCCGCGGGCCACACCGGGATGAGCAGGGTGTCGGTGTCGTACACGTTCGTGTCGACGTCGCCCCAGTTCAGGTTGATCGGCTCGACGTCGAGCAGCTCGCCCGTGTTGTAGTCGAACAGCTCGGCCACGGGCAGATCGCTCGACGTGTAGTAGGTCGCGGCCACCTCGAAGTCGGGGTTGCCGTCACCGGTCGTGTCGATGTCGACGTAGGGGACGACGTCGTGGCCGATGGTCGCGCCCTGGCCCCACATGTTCACGCCGAAGTACAGCCACCCGTCGGCGTAGGAGCCCGACGACGACGGCACCGACCCGGCGCCCACATAGCGCAGGTCGCCGGCCGCGTCGGAGGGCACCGAGAGGCATCCGCTCGTCTGCGTGTCCGTGCAGGCCTTCTCCTTCGGGCTCGACGCGCCGAGCGTGAGAACGGATGTCAGCGACTGGAACTTCTCGGTGCCCGTGCCCTGATCGAAGCCCTTGCCCGAGATTGCGAGCGACGAGCCGCTCTTCGAGGTGACGAGCTTCGTCGACGTCGCCGAGGTGGGCTTCGCCGCCGCGTAGACCGGCACGCGCAGCGCCGTCTTGCCCGGCTCGGCCACGAGCACGCGACCGGACGCGTCGGAGAGGAACGACCGCGGCACGCCGACGCCCGAGAGCGGGTCCTGCGTGGGGTCGATCGTCTTCTTCAGCGCGCTCGGCGTGACGGTGAGCGTGACGGTGGCGGTCGCCGTGCGCCCGGGCGCGACGGTCAGGCGCGACGGCGAGACGGTGTACCTGACACCGGGCTCGGCCGTGATCGCCTGGTAGGACAGCGACACGGTCTTCACCTTCTTGCCCGTGTTCTGCACCGTCAGCGTGCGCTTCTGCGTCACCGACTTGCTCGTGATGGGGGCCGCGACGACGCCGAACGATGCGGAGACCGCACCGGCGGTGTCCTTGTCGTAGACGAGCAGGTCGTTGTCGACCGCGGCCTGGGCGTCCACCCGGCCGGCGCCCACGCGGGCGGGGCCGTAGATCGGGCCGCTCTGGTCGTCGCCCGAGTACACGTCGTGGCCCGCCGTGTTCATCAGGTCGGCCTTGAGCTGCTCGGTCGTCCACGTCGGGTGCGCGACCTTGACGAGCGCCGCGATGCCCGCGACGTTCGGCGTGGCCATCGAGGTGCCCGAGTCGACGAGCACGCCGCTGCCCGAGCCCATGCCCGCCGAGGCGATGGTGTCGCCGGGGGCGGCGATGTCGGGCTTCACGACGCCGATGGATCCGTGCGTGCCACGCGAGCTGAACGAGCTGAGCGTGTCGCTGATGCCCGGGCTGACGGACTTGACGGATGCCGCGAGCGACGGGTCGAACGTCACGTTGAGCGTGCCCGCGTCGACGGCCGGCTGCAGCCGGTCGGTCTGCGTCTTCGGCAGCTGGATGATCGGGATCGTCGGGTCACCCGTGATGCCCGCCGCGAACACGTCGAGCTGCGAGGTGAAGATCGCGCCGACGGCCCCCGCGGCTGCGGCGTTCGCACCGCGCGCGGCCGAGCCGCAGGCGCGGGTCGCGTCGTTGTCGTCCCAGTACTGCCAGACGATCTTGCCCGCGATCGTCGCGGCATCCGCCGCGCTGTAGGCGGCGCAGCCGTCCGGGTTGTCGGCCGGGCTCGCGACCACCTGCGCGGTCACCGGCGTCGAGCCGAGCCACGGGTACGCGATGGAGAACTGGCCGTCGGCCGTGCCTGCGAGGTCGGCGGGCGCGTTCACCGTGATGCCGTCGCGCAGCTGGTACGAGTCGACGGTCGAGGCCACGGCGAGGGAGCGCACCGCGTTGCCGGGCGATCCGCCGGCATCCGTGATGTCGCCCGCGTTGCCCATCGCGATGACGGGCAGCACGCCGTGCGCGGCGAGCGTGTCGATGACCGCGTTCTCGGGGTCATCGGCGGGGGCGTAGTCCGAGCCGAGCGACATGTTCACGATGTCGAGGTGGTCCGAGAAGTTGCCGTCGCCGTTCGGGTCGAGCGCCCAGTCGAGTGCCGGGATGACCTCGTTCGTCGAGCCCGTGCAGCCGAACACCTTCAGCGAGTAGATCTTCGCGAGCGGCGCCATGCCGGGGCCGACCTTCATCGCGAACAGGTCGTCGCTCGTGAGCGAGGCGTAGTCGCCGGTGAAGGTGGAGCCGTCGGCGTTCACGCCGTAGCCGCCGACGATTCCCGCGACGTGCGTTCCGTGGCTGTTGCAGTCCAGCGGGTTGGTGTCGGGGTGGGGAATCGGCTGGTAGGTCGCATTCTTCGGGTCGGCGTCGTAGTCGTCGCCCACGAAGTCGTAGCCGCCGACGACCTTCGCGTTCGGGGTCCATGGCCCGGCATCCGCCGCGAGTGCCGCGTCGTACGCCGCGGGGGTGCCCGCTCCGCCGAAGTCGGCGTGCGTGTAGTCGGTGCCGGTGTCGATGATGCCGACCTTGACGTCTTTGCCGAGGTTGCCGGCCTGCCACTCGCCCACCGCCTTGGTCAGCTGCGCCGTGTTGGCGTTCTCGAGGGTCTTCGGGGTCAGCGGGGTGATCTTGACGACGTCGCTGCGCGCGGCGAGCGCGTCGAGGCCGGCGGGGTCCGTGGTGACCGCGAAACCGGGGACCGCGTTGCTGACGGTGTACAGCTGGGTCGCCTTCGCGTCCTTGGCCTTCACGGCGGCGAAGGCGGCGTTCGCCGACTTCGCGACGTCGCTGCGCCGCGTCTTCGCGGCGCTTGCGCTGCTGGAGTCGACGGCGCCGGTGCCCGAGAGCTGCACGAACACCGTGCTGCTCGCCGTGCCGGGCGCTTGCTGCAGCTCGGGCGCGAGCTTGAGCTTCGCGGAGGCGCTGCCTGGCGTGATCGTGGGTGCGGCTCCTGCGTCGCCGCTGGCGGCGAAGCCGGGTGCTGACAGGCCGAGGGACGCGGCGACGGCGGTGGCGGCCACCGCGGTCGTGAGTGTCCTCCATCGGCGTGCGGACCGAGGGTTCATACACTGCTCCTGATTCGAGTGCGACGGGCCTGCGCCCCACCCCTTTTAGGGGCGAGGCGCAGAATGATTGAGACGCTAGTGGATTCCCGGTCGCCGTTGTGTAACGACCGTGTGTCGTCTATGTCGATGTCCCGCCGCCGCCGTCGCACTGCTCAGGAGCAGAGCATGGTCAGTGCTGGTGCGCGCCCTCGGTCAGCTTGAACGCGAGGCGGCCGTGCGCGTAGGACGCCCCGGCGCGCAGCGCGGCCGCGACCCACGCGGCCTCGGCGAGCTCGGCTTCGCTCGCGCCCGCCTTCACCGCGTTGTTCGAGTGTGCGTCGATGCAGTAGGTGCACTGGGTCGTGAGCGCGACGCCGAGCGCGATCAGCTCCCGGTACTTGAGCGGGATCTCCCGCCCTTCCGTGGCGAACACCGCGTTGTCGAAGTCGGCGAACGCCTTCAGGATGTCGGGGGTCTGCTCCTTGTAGACCTTGGTGTACTTGCGGTCTTCGCTGTCGAGGTAGCCGGTCACGGTTTCTCCCTTTCGATGTCGATGAGCTGAGACGGATGCCTTCCGATCATCACCCAGGAAACGCATCCGTCATCGTGCGGACGTAACCTTCCGTCAGCGACGCGAGGAGGCGTCGTCGTCACACACGTCCGAGGAGCACCCCATGACCGAGATCACCGAAGCACCCGTCGTCGCCGAGGCCACGGCGGAACTGCCGGTCGTGCCGCATTGGATCGGCGGTGCGGAGTCGCCGTCGTCGAGCGGGCGCACGGCGCCGGTGTATGACCCGGCGTTGGGGGTGGTGACGAAGCGGGTGGCGCTGGCGGATCAGGCTGAGGTCGGCGCCGCGGTGGCGAGCGCGAAGGCTGCGTTCCCCGCCTGGGCGGAGACCTCGTTGGCGCGGCGGCAGGCGGTGGTGTTCCGGTTCCGTGAGCTGCTGGATGCCCGGAAGGAGGAGCTCGCGGCGATCATCACGAGCGAGCACGGGAAGGTGCTCTCCGACGCGCTGGGTGAGATCAGCCGCGGGCAGGAGGTGGTGGAGTTCGCTTGCGGTCTCGCGCATCATCTCAAGGGCGAGTTCAGTGAGCAGGCATCCACGGGGATCGATGTGTATTCGATCCGGCAGCCGCTGGGTGTGGTGGGGATCATCTCGCCGTTCAATTTCCCGGCGATGGTGCCGGCGTGGTTCTTCCCGATCGCGATCGCGGCGGGGAACACGGTGGTGTTGAAGCCGTCCGAGAAGGACCCGTCGGCCGCGCTCTGGCTCGCGCAGCTGTGGAAGGAGGCGGGCCTGCCTGACGGCGTGTTCAACGTGTTGAACGGCGACAAGGTCGCGGTGGACGGGCTGCTGGAGCATCCGGACGTCCGCTCGATCTCCTTCGTCGGCTCGACCCCGATCGCCCGCTACGTGTACGAGAACGGCACCAGGAATGGCAAGCGGGTGCAGGCGCTCGGCGGCGCGAAGAACCACATGCTGGTGCTGCCCGACGCGGACCTGGATCTCACGGCCGACAGCGCGGTCAACGCGGGCTTCGGCTCGGCGGGGGAGCGGTGCATGGCGATCTCGGTGGTCGTCGCGGTCGAGCCGGTGGCGGATGCGCTGGTGGAGAAGATCGCCGAGCGCATCACGACCCTGAAGATCGGCGACGGGCGGCGCGGCTGCGACATGGGCCCGCTGGTGACGCGGGAGCACCGCGACAAGGTGGCCTCGTACATCGACGTCGCCGCCGCCGACGGGGCGACGGTGGTCGTGGACGGGCGCGGCGTGAACGTCGATGGGGACGAGAACGGATTCTGGCTCGGGCCGACCCTGATCGACCGGCTGCCGACCGGCTCGCGCGTCTACACGGAGGAGATCTTCGGGCCGGTGCTGTCGGTCGTGCGGGTCCCCAGCTACGAGGCCGGGGTCGAGCTGATCAACTCGGGCGCGTTCGGGAACGGCACGGCGATCTTCACGAACGACGGGGGTGCGGCCCGCCGCTTCCAGCGCGAGGTGCAGGTCGGCATGATCGGCATCAACGTGCCGATCCCGGTGCCGGTCGCGACGTTCAGCTTCGGCGGGTGGAAGGACTCGCTGTTCGGTGACACGAAAGCCCACGGCGCCGAGGGTGTCAAGTTCTTCACCCAGCTGAAGGCCGTCACGAGCCGCTGGCTCGACCCGAGCCACGGCGGCATCAACCTCGGCTTCCCCCAGAACTAGCGGAGCCGCTGCGGGCGCAGCTCGCCCCCTTCGGCACGATCACGACGTCGATCCTGATCGCGACCGTGCCGTCGGGCAGCGGTGCGAACTCGAACTGGAGCGAGTCGCTCGGATGCTCCGCCGAACGCGCGGTCATCCCGGTGAGGTCTCCCGGCCCGTTCATGGACTCGGTGAAGGCCAGTCCGTCGACGGGATGCTCTTCGGCCCACTGCTTCACCGGGTTGATGTTCGACACGTAGGTCGACCACCACTTCGTCGCCTGCACGAGCCAGTCGCACGCGGCCGAGGTGGCCGGCTGCGTCGGCGCGCCTGGCGGGGCGGAGTCCAGCACTCGCACGCCGGAGGGCGGCGGCCCGACCTGGGTGATCCACTCCTTCGCGCGGGCCATGGCCGCGTCGTCCTTCGGCGGGCTGCCGCCGGGCGCGACGAACGGCTGGGGCACCATCGTCGGAGTGCCCGGCGGCACGACCAGAACCGGCGTGGCCGAGCCTGTGACCGGCGACAGCTTCGGCTCGGTGCCCGTCGTCGGGGTCGGCCGGACGGTGGCGCGTTCCGTCGGTTGCGCTCGCGGCTCGCTGCCCGCACAGCCGACAAGGGACGCCGAGACGGATGCCAGCAGCGCCGCTGCCGCCGCCAGGCTCACGATCCCCCGTGTTGCTCGCTGCATGCCCCTCCTGAGGCGATGCTCGCATGAAGAAGAGCCTGGGGGAAGGTGACCCGAACACCTTCCACCAGGCCCTCGCACGCCTGCATCGGGAACGCGTCGCCGCTTGCCTCCCCACATGGAGTCGACGAGCCATCCGACACGGCACCTACAGAGTACGGGACTGAATGCCCCCAGAAAAGGGGGTATTGCGACGAATGTCGCACAAACATGCATCCGTATCAATCCCGTGGGTGCCGCCCCAACGTTGTCTGCACAGATGCGCAACACCTGCCCGACGCGTCCGCAGGAATGCCGCGAACGTCGGAGAGTAGTCATAAGAGGAGATCTTGTGACCGACACCACCCGCCCCGACATCGCCGCCATTGCCGCCCGCCCGCATGCCCAGGTGCTGATCATCGGCGGGGGGATCAACGGCATCGGCACCTTCCGCGACCTCGCGCTGCAGGGTGTCGACGTCGTGCTGATCGAGCGGGACGACTGGGCGAGCGGGGCGTCGGCGGCGAGCTCGCACATGATCCACGGGGGCATCCGGTACCTCGAGAACGGCGAGTTCCGGCTCGTGAAGGAATCCGTCACCGAGCGCAACGGGCTGCTGCGCATCGCGCCGCACTACGTGAAGCCGCTGCCGACGACGATCCCGATCTTCTCGACCTTCTCAGGCATCGCCAGCGCCCCGCTGCGGTTCCTGCGGCACGGCGCGGGGAAACCGAAGGAGCGCGGTGCGGCGCTCATCAAGATCGGGCTCGCGATCTACGACAGCTTCTCCAGCGGCGGCGGCGTCGTGCCGCCGCACCGCTTCCACGGACATGTCGAGTCGCTGCGAGCGCTGCCGAAGCTGAACCCGGCCGTGAAGTACACGGCCACCTACTACGACGGCTCGCTCGTGAACCCCGAGCGGCTCGCGCTCGATGTGCTGCTCGACGGGGTCGCTGCTGGAGGCAGGGCAGCTAATTATCTGTCCGCCGTCGCCGCGCACGACGACCGCGTCACGGTGCGCAACCAGCTCACCGGCGAGGAGTTCGAGCTCACCGCCGACGTCGTCGTCAACGCCACGGGTCCCTGGACCGACCTGACCAGCGGCCTGCTCGGCACCGAGACCCGCTTCATGGGCGGCACGAAGGGCTCGCACGTGGTCCTCGACAACCCCGAGCTGTACGAGGCGTGCGCCGGCCGCGAGCTGTTCTTCGAGCACCGCGACGGCCGCATCGTGCTCGTGTACCCGCTGCACGGCAAGGTGATCGTGGGCACGACTGATCTCGAGCAGAGCATGACGGAGCCGATCGAGGTGACGGATGCCGAGATCGACTACTTCTTCGACCTCATCGGCGACGTGTTCCCGACGATCCACGTCGGGCGGGAGCAGATCGTGTTCCGCTTCGTCGGCGTGCGCCCCCTGCCGCGGCACGACGACACCCAGCCGGGCTTCGTCTCACGCGACTACCGCATCGTCGAGTCGCCGCTCGCCGGCCTGCCGAACACCCCCGTGCTCAGCCTCGTGGGGGGCAAATGGACGACCTTCCGTGCGCTTGGCGAGCATCTCGCGAACGAGGTGCTCGCGAAGCTCGGGCGCGAGCGGGTGAGCAGCACGGCCGGCATCCCGATCGGCGGCGGCCGCGATTTCCCGACGACGGATGCCTCAGCGCGCGCCTGGGCCGAGGGATACGCCGATACCGTAGGTGCTGAGCGCGCCGCTCAGCTGCTGGAGCGCTACGGCACGAAGGCCGCACTCGTGATTCAGGCGCTCGGCGAGGACGATCGGCCCCTGGCATCCGTGCCCGAATACAGCCGAGACGAGATCGCCCACCTCGCGCGCACCGAGCAGGTGGTGCACCTCATCGACGTGCTGACGCGCCGCACGAGCATCGCGTTCCGCGGGCTGCTCACCGCCGAGGTCGCGCGCGAGCTGACCGAGGCGATCGGCGACGCGCTCGGGTGGGATGACGCGCGCCGCGAAGCCGAGTTGGCGGATGCCGCTGCCAGACTGGCCGAGAAGCACGGCGTCGTGCTCGAGAACGTCGAGGTGAGGCATCCGTGAGCCAATTCGTGATCGCGATCGATCAGGGCACCACCTCGACCCGGGCGATCGTCTTCGACCACGCCGGTTCGGTCGTCTCGGTCGGGCAGCTCGAGCACCGGCAGCTGCTGCCGAAGCCGGGCTGGGTCGAGCACGACCCGATGGAGATCTGGCGCAACACCCGCGAGGTGATCGGTCAGGCCCTCGCGCGCGCCGACATCACCCGGCACGACATCGTCGCCGTCGGCATCACGAACCAGCGCGAGACCACCGTCGTGTGGGACCGCTTGACCGGGCGGCCGGTCTACAACGCGATCGTCTGGCAGGACACCCGCACCCAGCCGCTCATCGACGAGCTCGCGCGCGACAGCGGTACGGACCGATTCAAGGACGCGGTCGGGCTGCCTTTGGCGACCTATTTCTCGGGCACGAAGATCCGTTGGATCCTCGACAACGTCGAGGGCGCCAGGCAGCGGGCGGATGCCGGCGAGCTGCTCTTCGGCACGACCGACACGTGGCTGCTGTGGAACCTCACGGGCGGCGCTCATGGCGGAGTGCACGCGACTGACGTGACGAACGCCTCGCGCACGCTGTTCATGGACGTGGAGACGCTCGAGTGGCGCGACGACATCCTCGAGGCGTTCGGGGTGCCGCGGTCGATGCTGCCCGAGATCCGCTCGTCGTCCGAGGTGTACGGCATCGCGGAGTCCAACAGCCTGCTGCGCGAGGTGCCCATCGCGGGCATCCTGGGCGATCAGCAGGCGGCGACCTTCGGGCAGGCGGCGTTCGACGACGGCGAGTCGAAGAGCACGTATGGCACGGGCAACTTCCTGATCTTCAACACGGGGGAGCGCATCGTGCGCTCGGGCCACGGGCTGCTCACGACGGTCGGCTACAAGCTCGGCGACGCCGCGCCGCACTACGCGCTCGAGGGTTCGATCGCCGTCACCGGATCGCTCGTGCAGTGGCTGCGCGACAATCTGGGGATCATCGGCTCCGCCTCAGAGATCGAGCAGCTCGCGGCATCCGTCGACGACAACGGCGGCGCGTACTTCGTGCCGGCCTTCTCCGGTCTCTTCGCGCCGTATTGGCGATCGGATGCCCGCGGCGCGGTCGTCGGCCTGACGAGGTTCGTCACCAAGGCGCACCTCGCGCGCGCGGCTCTCGAGGCGACGGCGTTCCAGACCCGCGAGGTGCTCGATGCGGTGTGTGCCGATGCCGGCGCCGAGCTCTCCGAGCTCAAGGTCGACGGCGGCATGACCGCGAACGAGCTGCTGATGCAGTTCCAGGCCGACATCCTGGGTGTGCCGGTCGTGCGCCCGGTCGTCGCCGAGACGACGGCGCTCGGCGCGGCCTACGCAGCGGGTCTGGCGGTCGGCTTCTGGTCGGGGCTCGATGAGCTGCGCGCCAACTGGCAGGAGGGCCGCCGTTGGGAGCCTCACCTGGACGAGGCGTCGCGCGAGGCCCTGCTGCGGCAATGGAAGAAGGCGGTCACCCGCACCTTCGACTGGGTGGAGTAGCGCCGGATAATCTGGCGTTGATGAAGAAGCTCATCAACGACCCCGCATCCGTTCTCGCCGACTCGCTGCGCGGGCTCGCCGCCGCCCACCCCGAGCTGCGCGTCGATCTCGAGCACCGTGTCGTGTACCGCGCGACGCCGAAGGCGGCAGGGAAGGTCGGCATCGTCTCGGGCGGCGGGTCGGGTCACGAGCCGCTGCACGCGGGCTATGTGGGGCCGGGGATGCTGGACGCCGCCGTCGCCGGCGAGGTGTTCACCTCACCCACTCCGGATCAGGTCGCGGCCGCGCTCGCCGCCGTCGACACCGGCGCCGGCGTGCTGCAGATCGTCAAGAACTACACGGGCGACGTCATGAACTTCGAGATGGCGGCCGAGCTCGCGACGGCCGGACCCGGCACCGCGGTCGAGACCGTGATCGTCGCCGACGATGTGGCCGTCGAGGACTCCACCTTCACGGCCGGGCGCCGCGGCGTCGGCACCACGGTGCTGCTCGAGAAGATCGTCGGCGCCGCGGCCGAGGAAGGCCAGGATCTGGCATCCGTCACCGCCCTCGCTCGCCGCGTCGCGGAGAGCGGGCGCTCGATGGGGCTCGCCCTCACGAGTTCGACCGTGCCCGCAGCGGGCAAGCCGACCTTCGAGCTGCCGGAGGATGAGATCGAGGTGGGTGTCGGCATCCACGGGGAGCCGGGCCGGAAGCGGCAGGCGACCGCGCCGGCATCCGATCTCGCGAAGCTGCTGGTCGAACCGGTGCTCGCCGATCTCGACTTCACCCAGGCGCCCGTGATCGCGCTGCTCAACGGTCTCGGCGCGACGCCGCTGATGGAGCTGCACCTCATGTACGGCGAGGTCGCCGCGCTGCTCGACGCGGCCGGAGTGCGTGTCGAGCGCCGCATCGTCGGCAACTACATCACCGCGCTCGACATGGCCGGCTGCTCGCTGACGCTGCTGCGTGCGGACGACGAGCTGCTGCGGCTGTGGGACGCTCCGGTGGCCACGCCCGGGCTGCGGTGGGGTGCCTGATGGCTGACGTCTCCCTCGAGGTGCTCGGCGCGTGGCTGCGGGGCTTCGCGGCGGCCGTCGCGGCGAACCGCGACCAGCTGACTGCGCTCGACTCGGCGATCGGCGATGCCGACCACGGCGCGAACCTCGACCGCGGCATGGCGGCGGTCGTCACGGCGCTCGACGCGCGGCCCGCCGCTGACGCCGCCGACCTCTTCGCACGTACGGGCATGGCGCTCGTCTCGAATGTCGGCGGCGCGAGCGGGCCCCTGTTCGGCACCTTCTTCCTGCGCATCGGCGCCGCCCTCGGCGCCGCGACGACCGTGTCGGCGATGGAGCTCGGCGCTGCCCTGCATGCCGGGGTCTCCGGCGTCGAAGTGCGCGGCAAGGCCGAGCTCGGCGACAAGACGATGCTCGACGTGCTCGTCCCCGCGCTCGACGCGTGGGACGCGGCGCTCGACGTGCCCGACTCCGCGCCACAGCTACGGAACGGCGCGCCTTCTGCCGCGAGCGCGCTGTCCCGCAGCTGTAGCGCGGCCGCCGCGAGGGCCGCGGCGGCCGCCCGCGACGCGACCGCACCGCTCGTGGCGCGCAAGGGGCGCGCCAGCTATCTGGGCGAGCGCTCGGTCGGCCACATCGACCCGGGGGCGGCGTCGACGGCTCTGCTCTTCGCCGCGCTCGCGGACGCGCTGGCGGAGTAAGCCCCGATGATCGGAATCGTCATCGTCTCGCACAGCGCGCCGCTCGCCGCGGCGGCTCTCGAGCTCGCCAAGCAGATGGTGCATGGCGACGGTCCGCGTGTCGCGCTCGCCGCGGGCACGGCCGACGGCGGATTGGGCACGGATGCCACCCGTGTGGCCGCCGCCGTCGACGAGGTCGCCTCGCCCGACGGCGTGCTGGTGTTCGTCGACCTGGGGTCGGCGGTCATGAGCGCGGAGCTGGGGCTCGAGCTGCGGGAGTCCGATACGCCGGTGCACGTCACGAGCGCCCCGCTCGTCGAGGGGCTGATCGCGGCGCTGGTCGCGGCGGCCGGCGGCGCCCCGCTCGAGGCGGTCGCGGCGGAGGCACGTGCGTCGCTCGCGTCCAAGGAGTCCCACCTCGAGCAGGATCCGGTCATTGAGGAGCCCGCGGGGCGTCTCGAAACGACAGCACGCCTCCTCACCCTCCCCAACCCCGCCGGCCTGCACGCACGCCCGGCGGCCACGCTGGCGGCCGAGCTGGCGGGGTTCGACGCGACCGTCCGCCTGACGAACCGCCGCACGGGCGCCGTCGTCGCCGACGCGTCGAGCATGAGCTCTCTGCTCACGCTGGGTGCGCGTCAGGGCGATGAGATCGAGGCGAGTGCTGAGGGCACGGATGCCGCGGCTGCACTGGCCCGCCTCGAATCCCTCGTCGCCGACGGCTTCGGCGAACTCGGGTCGGCGCTCAACGGCGACGGCCCAGTGGGCTATCGCGCGCCCGACCCCGAGCGGGCTGTGCCCGCGAGGCGTCGAGCAGAGCCCGAACCCGCGCCGGCCGGCGCGATCGGCCTTCCCATCAGCCCCGGCACCGCCGTTGGCCCCGTGGTCCGCATGCCGGAACCCTCCGCAGAGCCCCCGGCCGAGACGACGCTTCCCGAATCCGAGCGCGCGGCGGCCGCGGCATCCCTCGCTCCCGCCTTCGCCGCCGTGCACGAGAGCCTGACGCGCCGCGCTGCGCGGCTCGTCGACGAGCGCTTCCGCGATGCCCGCGCGGTGCTCGCGGCGACGGCGGTGCTGGCCGAGGATCCTGCGCTCGTGGCCGAGGCGTCCGAGCTCGTGACCCGACTCGGCGCCCCGCCCGATCGCGCCGCGTGGCTGGTGCTGGGCGCGCTCGCCGAGCTGCTCGCCACGCAGGGCGGCGCCATGGCCGAGCGCGCCGCCGACGTGCGCGACCTGCGCTGCCGGGTCGTCGCGCGCCTGCGCGGCGAATCCGAGCCGGGCCTGCCCGACCGGGCCGAGCCCTTCGTGCTCGTCGTCGACGAGCTCGCCCCCGCCGACGCGGCGCTGCTCGGCACGACGCCGTGCGTCGCGCTCGTCACGGCGTCGGGCGCGCCCACCTCGCACACGGCGATCCTGGCGCGCTCGCTCGGACTGCCCGCGGTCGTCTGGCCGGACGCGCGCGAGCTGCGCGACGGCGACACGGTGCTCGTCGACGGGACCCGCGGTGACGTCATCGCAGCCCCGTCGCCGGAGCGCATCGCCCAGGCATCCGCTCATCCCGAGGTCGCGCCGTTCGACGGCACCGGCCGCACGGCCGACGGACGCCGCGTCGAGCTGCTCGCCAACGTCTCCGGCGGCGATGCCGCGGCCGCGACCCGCGCCGAGGGCGTCGGCCTCTTCCGCACCGAGTTCGTCTTCCTCGACCGGCATGAGGCGCCGAGCATCGCCGATCAGACCGCCGCCTACCGCGAGGTGTTCGCGGCGTTCCGCGGGCGCCGTGTGGTCGTGCGCACACTCGACGCGGGCTCCGACAAGCCGCTCGCCTTCCTCGCCGGCCCGCGCGAGCAGAACCCGGCGCTGGGGGTCCGCGGCTATCGCACAGCCCGCGCGCACCGCGAGGTGCTCGACACCCAGCTCGCGGCGATCGCGGCGGCGGCGCAGGCCGAGCAGACGGATGCCTGGGTCATGGCCCCCATGGTTGCGACGGCCGCGGAGGCGCGAGAGTTCGCCGCGGCCTGCCGCCCGCACGGCTTCGCGGCCGTCGGCGTCATGATCGAGACGCCGTCGGCCGCGCTGTGTGCCGCCGAACTCGTGCGCGAGGTGGATTTCGTGAGCCTCGGCACCAACGACCTCGCGCAGTACGCGATGGCGGCCGACCGGCAGCTCGCGCCGCTGGCGGAGTTGACGGATGCCTGGCAGCCCGCGGTCCTGCGGCTGATCCGCCTCGTGGGCGAGGCGGGAGCGGCCGCCGGCAAGCCGGTCGGCCTGTGCGGCGAGGCGGCAGGCGATCCGGCGCTCGCGCCGGTGCTGGTCGGGCTCGGGGTGACCTCGCTGTCGATGGCGCCGCGGGCGCTCGACGAGGTGGCGGCGGCCCTCAGGGCGGTGTCGTTCGAGCAGTGCGTCGCGGCGGGCGCTGCGGCGGCTGCGGCACCGGGCCCGCGCGAGGCGCGCGCCGCAGCGGCGCCTGTCTTCAGCCGCTGAGCACCTGCTCGATCGCCTCGCGGCCCATGCGCGCCATGAGGCCGGTGCCGTCGGAGGCGGCGAAGGCCGCGGTTCCGATCGAGACGGCCCACGCCCGGGCGCGCGCCCAGCTCGCGGCATCCGTCTGGCGGTGTTCTGTGTAGCGCGCGCGGAACTCGGCCCGCCCGGCCGGCGTGAAATGCAGCCACGCCGCCGAGAGGTCGGTCGCCGGGTCACCCGAGGTGACGTCGCCGAAGTCGACCACCGTGGCCAGCAGCCCCGACGCACCGATCACGACATTGCCCGGGTGCGGGTCGCCGTGCAGCCAGACTGCGGGCCCGTCGTACGCTGCGGCGGCGGCGCCCGTGTCCCAGATCGTGCGCAGCTGCGCGAGCTCGTCCGTGTCGAGCCGCCCCACCAGCCCGTCGAGCCGGGCGTGCACCGCGACCGACCGGGTCGCCAGTCGCACCCCGCGCACCGGGTTGTGCGGCGCGTCCGCCGGCGCCGGCACGTGCAGCGCCGCGAAGAACTCGGCGAACTGCCGCGCGTAACGATCGCGCTCCGTGGGCGCGAGCTCCGCCCCGCCGACGCCGTCTGCCCACGGGATGATGCTCCACGCGAAGGGGTACTCGGGCCCCGGCCGCCCCACGCCGACCGGCACTGGCAGGGGCAGATCGACCAGCTGCTGCAGCACCGGCAGCCACTGCTGCTCGTGCTCGACCAGGTGTGCGGCGACCTCGCGCCGCGGCATCCGTATCGCCCAGGCATCGCCGAGTCGGAACAGGGCGTTGTCCCAGCCCTGCGCGACCAGCGCGACCGGCCCGGCGAGCGCCGGGAACTGCGCGCGGACGAGGCGCTCGGCGAGGTCTTTATCGACGGTCAGGTCGGCGTGCGGAATGTCCACGGATTCTCCATAGGAAACTCTTGAGCCTGCCATGGCCCGGTGCCGGGAAGCGGGCTTCTCATGGAGGGCATGAGCGAGATCAACGGTAGCGAGCCGACGCAGGATTCCCCGAAGAAGGAGTACGTGAAGAAGGAGTACTTCACGAAGCGGCAGACGCTGCTCGTCGCGGCGAGCACGGTCGCCGCCGCCGCCCTCGGCGTCGGCTGCGTCTTCGGCGTGCAGGACGCCTTCGGCGCTCTCACAGGTCACAGCGCCGCGAGCGCGCAGCAGCAGTACTCGGGCCAGCCAGCGCTCGGGCAGCGCGGCGGCTTCGGCGGGTACGGTTACGGATCCGGTCAGAGCGGCCAGGGCAGTCAGCAGGGTCAGACCGGCCAGTCCGGCTCAAGCGGCACCAACCCCTTCGATGGCAGTGCCTACGGTCAGACATCCGGTGGCACGACGACCGCGACCGCAGCCGAGTCGAAGGGCATCGTCCTGATCGACACGCAGCTCGGCTACCAGAGCGCAGAGGCGGCGGGCACCGGGCTGGTGCTCACTTCGAGCGGCGAGATCCTCACCAACAACCATGTCATCGAGGGCGCCACCTCGATCAGCGTCGACGTCGTGTCGACGGGGAAGACCTACACCGCGACCGTCGTGGGCGATGACCCCACGGACGACATCGCCGTCCTTCAGCTGCAGGGCGCGAAGGGGCTCACGACCGCGTCGCTCGACACTTCGCACAAGGTCACCTCAGGCGAGTCGGTCACGGGCGTCGGCAACGCAGAGGGCGGGGGATCCCTCGTCGCGGCAGCCGGCGAGGTCACAGGCCTCGACCAGAGCATCACGACCGAGGCCGAGTCGTCCGCGGCATCCGAGAGCCTGCATGGCCTGATCGAGACGAACGCGGCGATCGAGCCCGGCGACTCGGGCGGCCCGCTCTTCGACTCGGCCGACAAGGTGGTCGGCATCGACACCGCGGCCTCAAGCGGCGGCACGCCGGACGGCTACGCGATCCCGATCGCGACCGCCCTCGATATTGCGAAGGAGATCGAGGCAGGTCACGAGGGCGGCAACATCCAGCTCGGTTACCCGGCATTCCTCGGTATCGAATTGGGTGAGACGGATGCCGCAGGCCAGGGCGACTTGGGACAGCAGGCGGTCTCGCAGGGCGCTGAGATCGCCGGCGTCGTCGCGAACGGCCCCGCCGAGGAGGCCGGTCTCGCGGAGGGTGATGTGATCACGGCGCTCGACAGTACGGCGATCACCTCGGCTGATGTTCTGCAGACGGCGCTGAAGTCGTACAACCCCGGCGACCAGGTGACGGTCACCTGGACGGATTCCTCCGGGGCCTCGCACACCGCGTCGGTCACGCTCACCCAGGGGCCTGCGGCCTAGCCGGCTCGCGGCGCGTCAGGGGGCGAGCAGTCGCGCGACGCTCTCGCGCAGCAGCGCCCGGCGGGTTTCGTGGACGGCGTCGGGCTCGTCGGGCGTCGCCGTGTACACCTCGCTCGCCGCAGACCACGTCGAGGCCATCGAGATGACGAGCATCAGGAGCGTGGCCGGATCGCCGCGGCGGATCCGGCCATCGGCTTGCGCCGCCGTGATCGCCGTGAGCTTCGGCTCGTAGTCGCTGCCGTCGAACCACGTTCCCCGGGGTCGGCGCTCCAGTCGCACCCAGGCGATCAGCCGTGTGAGCTCGGGGCGGCGCAGGTTCTCGTCATAGACGCGCACCGCCCACGCCGGAATGTCGTCCACGTCGAAGGGGAGCGCCTCGGTCGTGCTGGTCACCCGGTCGGCGACGACCGCGTCGAACAGGCCGTCCTTGCTGCCGAAATATCCGTACAACTGGGCCTTGTTCGTCTGCGCCGCGGCGGTGATGCGCTCGACGCGCGCACCAGCGATGCCGTGCTCGGCGAACTCCGCGGTCGCGGCGTCCAGGATCCGCCGACGGGTCGCGGCCCCCTTTTTTGTGGCGGGCTCGGGCATCCCTCGATGTTAACAGACCGAACGGTTTGCTTTCGGGTGGCGAGTGAGGCTATCTTCAAAACAGACCGAACAGTTTGTTTTTTGGAGACGACACATGCGAACCACAACCGCCTGGCAGAGCAACAAGGGCACGACCGACCTCGAGCGGGTGACGATCGAGCGCCGGGAGCTGCGCGATGACGACCTCGCCGTCCGCATCGACTATTGCGGCGTCTGCCACAGTGACCTGCACGCCATTCACGGCTTGGTCGGCAAGCCTGTCGATGGGCTGGTGCCGGGGCACGAGTTCACGGGCACCGTCACCGAGATCGGCCCGGCCGTCACCGGGTTCGCCGTGGGCGACCGCGTGGCCGTCGGCACGATCGTCGACTCGTGCGGCGAGTGCGCGATGTGCCGCGTCGGGCAGGAGAACTACTGCCTGAACGGCGTCGTCACGACCTACGGCGGCACGGATCGCGTCGACGGCACGGTGACGAAGGGCGGCTACAGCCGCGAGTACATCGTCCGTGCTGGGTTCGCCTACCCGCTGCCCGAGGCGCTCGATGCAGCTGCGGCAGCACCTCTCATGTGCGCGGGCATCACGGTGTGGGAGCCGCTGCGTGCGGCCGGCGTCGGTCCGGGCAGCAAGGTCGCCGTCGCCGGGCTCGGCGGGGTCGGCCACATGGGGGTGAAGTTCGCTGTTGCGCTCGGCGCCGAGGTGACGGTGCTGAGCCGCACTCCCGATAAGGCCGACGATGCGCTTGCTCTCGGCGCTCACGAGCTGCTGGTCACCACCGATGAGGAGCAGCTGGCCCAGGCATCCGGTCGCTTCGATCTGGTCCTCGACACGATCTCGGCGCCGCACGACCTTGCGCCCTACATCACGATGCTCGCCCTGGACGGCACGCTGAGCGTCGTCGGGGCTCCGCTGCCGACGGAGGTGCCGCTCATGCTGCTGACGCGCGGCCGTCGCAAGCTGAGCTCGTCGGGCACGGGCGGGCGCCGCGGCACAGCCGAGATGCTCGCGTTCGCGGCGGAGCACGGCATCGTGGCGGAGGTGGAGGTACTGCCGTCGTCGCAGGTCGCGACGGCGCTCGACCGCCTCGAGCGCAATGATGTGCGCTACCGCTTCGTGCTCGACCTGGCCGATCTGGACGTGCCGCTCACGAACTGACCGGCCGTTCCTGCTCTCCCGGCGATACCCGGGGCCGCTGCGGATTCTCTCCGGGCGGTCCCGGGGCGCAATCGCTGAGCAGTGTCCTCGGGCTCGTGTACCTCGGGCTCATGTACCCCGGGCTCTTGTACCCCGTCATGTGCCGAGAAACGCCTCGGCCCACGCCTCAGGGGTGGTGCCCCCGGCTCAGCTGCCGGGTGGTGCTCCGGGTGGTGCTTGTGCTCTGAGTCTCGAGGCGGCGCCGTTGCCGGCGGTCTTCCATCCGGTGTCGGTGCTGCCGTGGGTGTACCGCACTTCCGGGGTGCCGTGGGTCATTCTGAGGTGCCAGGGGCCGGTGTCGATCTCGTGGTGATGAAACCAGCAGACGAGGACGCCGTTGCAGACGTCGGTGGGTCCGCCGTCCTGGTACGGGGTGACGTGGTGGACTTCGCACCACTGGGCGGGCACGTCGCATCCCGGGATGATGCAGGTGCCGCCGTCGCGGAGGGCGATCGCGCGGCGCTGTCTTTTGGTGAACCCGCGGATCTCGAGGCCGAGGTTGTGGACGTCGCCGTCTTTGCCGAAGATCACGGTCTGGATCCCGCCCGCACACGCCGCCTGCACCGCCTTCGAGACGGGGACGGGTTCGGGGGTGCCGGCGTAGAACGCGAGCCCTTTCCCGGACTCCAGCTCGGCCACGGTGGTGCTGATCCACACGGTGGGGTGATCCCCGCCCATATCCGGCATTTCCGCCGACCTCGCGGCGGTGGCGAACACGTCCCTGAGGTGATCCGCGGCCTTCTGCCCCCGGGTACGCACATCCGCCGGCGCAGCATCCGGGTCCGGGGCGAAGCTCACCGTCTTCTTCCCCTTCGGGTTCGAGAGCCCGTCCAACACACCCCGCACCACGGCAGCATGCCCCGCCGGCAGCAGCCCGGACACCCGGGCGGCGCCGTCGAGGGTGGGCCCGATCCAGAAGAACCGCCCGTCCATGGCCGTCTTCGCCTGATCCTCCACCGCCTGGACATTCAGACCCGCGGCCTTCTCCGCCGCAGCGGTCTTCACCTCATCCGCACCGACCGAGACGGCCAGCTCGACAAGCTCCGCCTGCACGGTCTCGAGCTCACGCGCCTCGGGCGTTCCGGGTGCCGCTACAAGGTTGTCGAGCTTCCCGCCGGCGGCTTTCTTCAACTCCCCCGTGATCGCGGAAGCGGCCTCCCTGCCGATCCGCCCGTCCAGCACCGCCTGCTCCACCTGGGGCAGCGCTTTCAGGTCGGCGGCGTCTTTCACGAGCTTCGCGGCCTCCCTGCCCGAGGACTTCGTGATCCCGGCCAGCACCCCGGCCGCGGTCCTGAACCCCAATCTCCTGGCCAGCGAGTCCGGGTCATCCCGCTCCGAGCGTTCGCTCACCGCCCGCGCGGCCGCGAGCTTCAACGCCTCCACCTGCCGGGAAGCCGCCTCCACCCGGGAGACGAAATCGAGAAGCTCCCCATCCGTCAACGCCGACGGATCCACCGGCAGCACCGCACCCAGACGCGACAGCGCCTCACAAGCTGCGGAACCGACTCTCGACATACCCCCGAGCCTACCCCAACCCCATCATATTGTAAGCATGAGTTTCGTAGACTTGTTCAGAACTCTGCTCACACGCAGAGTTACCCACAGCCCACTCAATACCGCAGCCGCAAGCCCCGTGGCGTCTCACTGAAACCGGCCGCCGCGAGTGCCTCACCGAGCGGAGTGCCCAGCACGAACGCCCCGTTCGCCGACTCGATCGCGAGTCGGTCCGTTCCGCCGCGCCGCACGAGCTGGGCGACCGACATAGCCGCCGCTCCCAGCACCGCCGGGTCGGAGCTGAACGCGAGCACCGTCTTGCCGCCCCGCTCGATGTACAGCACGAGCGCTCCGTCGACGAGCGCGACGAGCGCTCCCGCCTTGCGGCCGGCACGATGGCCGGAGACGCCCTCGGCGGTCACCGGCGGCTCCGGCCACGGCAGTGCCGCCCCATAGGGGTTGGCGGGGTCGGTCGCGGCCAGCGCGACGGCTGCGAGAGGAGGCGTGGTCGTGGCATCCTTCACGAATCCCCGCAGCCGGTCGACCGTCGGCGAGCTCGCGAACTGCGCCGCGCCGAGCGTCTCGATGAAGTACCCGCGCCGCACGTGCCCGGCCTGCTCGAACTCGGCGAGCACGCGGTAGGCGAGCGCGAAGCCGCCGGGCAGTCCCTCGTTCTGCACGGCTCCCCGGGTCACCACGCCGTAGCGGTCGAGCAGGTTCTCGGCCGCGGCGTGCGCGCGCAGTGTGGGTTCGGCGGTGCCGAGCGGCAGCAGCGACCAGCGGCCTGCGACCGTCGGCGGTCCCGTGCGCGTCGGCACATTCGGTCGCGAGACGCCGCTCAGCGCAGCACCCGCGAGCGGCATGCGCCCACCCCGGAACATGCGTGTGCGCGGCGCTCGCGCGGGCCGCTTGTGCGCGGCGCGGCTCCCTGTCAGCGCGCGCACCGGCGCGAGCGTGTCGTTCGTGACCAGCCCCGCCCACACGAGGTCCCACAAGGCGGTCTCGAGCACGGCGTCGTCCTGCGAGCCGACCGCGTCCGACAGCTGCCGGAAGAAGAAGCCGCCGCCCACACCGAGCGTCGTCAGGATCTCGCGCTGCAGCTCGTCGGTCTCGAAATCCATCGGGGCGGCGAGGGTGAGCGGCGCGTTCTCGGCCAGGTGGAAGCTCAACCAGCCGTCGCGCCCGGGAATCGTGCCGGCACCGGCCCAGATCACCTCGCCGCTCGCCGTGAGCTCGTCGAGCATGACGGGCGCGAAGTCGGAGACCCGCGACGGCAGGATCAGGGATTCCCAGGCGGATGCCGGCGCACGCACACCGGCAAGCTGCTCGATGACGGATGCCACGCCGTCGGTCCCCTTCAACGCCCCGGTGCCCCCAGTGCGCCGGTCCCCGCCCGGCGCACCCGCAGATTCGCCGTGCACGCCGCCGAATCTGCGGGTTCCCACGTGCTGCCACTCGGGCAGGAAGCGCGCGAACGCGGCCGGCTCGACCGGCTCGACTTCATGCCGCAGCGCGGCGAGCGAGAGCCGGCGCAGCCGCCTCAGCACATCGGCATCGCACCACTCGGCGCCGGTGGCATGCGGCCGGAACTCGCCCTCGACGACACGGCGCTCGTGCGACAGCCGGCGCAGCGTGTCCGTCACGACAGCCGTGCCGAGCCCGAAGCGCGCGGCCACTTCCTCGGCGGCGAACGGGCCGTGCGTGCGCGCGTACCGCCCGACGAGGTCGCCCAGCGGGTCGACGACCGGCTCGACGAACGCGGTCGGGACTCCGATCGGCAGCGGCACTCCGAGGGCGTCGCGCAGCCGTGGGGCATCCTCGATGGCGCCGATCTGCGCGACGCCTGCGATTGTCACCCGCAGCGCGCGCTTCGACGCGACGAGCTCGTCGACGGCGGCGCCGAGATCGGCCTCGGACCCCGCGAATCGCGCCCCCAGCTCCAAGGCTGACAGCGGTCCCAGCACCCGCAGCAGATCGGCGACCCCCTCGAGCCCGCGCGCGTGCCGCTCCTCAGGCAGCCGCTGCAGCTCGCGCTCGACCCGTGAGATCACGTCGGGGTCGAGCAGCTCGCGCAGCTCGGACCGCCCGAGCAGCTGCCCGAGCAGCTCGGTGTCGACGGTCAGCGCAGCGGCGCGGCGCTCGGCGAGCGGCGAGTCGCCCTCGTACATGAAGGCGGCGATGTAGCCGAACAGCAGGTTCGAGGCATACGGTGACGGTTTCTCGCTCGTCGTCTCGACGATCCGGATCTTCCGCTGCTCGATCTTCTTCGCCAGCTCGCGCAGCGCCGGCAGGTCGTATACGTCCTGCAGACACTCGCGCATCGTCTCGAGGATGATCGGGAACTGCGGGTACTTGTGCGCCACCTCGAGCAGCTGCGCCGAGCGCATGCGCTGCTGCCACAGGGGATTCCGCCGCCCCGGGTCGTAGCGCGGGAACAGCAGCGCCCGCTGCGCCGCTTCGCGGAACCGCGCCGCGAACAGTGCCGACCCGCCGACCTCCTCCGTCACGAGAGTCTCGAGCTCGCCTGGGGCGAACACGAACAGCTCGGCGCCCGGCGGCTCTGCGTCGGAATCCGGCAGCCGCACGATGATGCCGTCGTCGGCCGCCAGTACCGCACCCTCGAGCCCCAGGCTCTCGCGCACCCGCCGCCCGACCGCGAGCGCCCACGGCGCGTGCACCATCTGCCCGTAGGGGGAGTGCAGCACGATGCGCCAGTCGCCCAGCTCGTCGCGGAACCGCTCGACGACGAGCGTGCGATCGGTCGGCAGATGCCCGGTCGCCGTCTTCTGATCGTCGAGATAGGTGAGGAGATTGCGGGATGCCCGCTCGTCGAGCCCGTCTGCCAGGAGCCGCTGCGCGGCATCCGCCGCATCCACCGACCCGAGCTCGCGCACGAAGCCGCCGAGCGCCTCGCCCAGCTCGGCCGGGCGCCCGATGCCGTCGCCGTGCCAGAACGGCACCCGCCCAGGCTCGCCGTAGGCGGGCGTCACCATGACCCGATCATGCGTGATCTCCGCGATCTTCCAACTCGTGGTGCCGAGCGCGAAGACGTCGCCGACGCGCGACTCGTAGACCATCTCCTCGTCGAGCTCGCCGACGCGCCGCGGCTGCTTCGAGTCGTCGCCCGCGACCATGAACACCCCGAAGAGCCCGCGGTCGGGAATCGTTCCGCCGCTCGTCACCGCGAGCCGGCCCGCCCCGGGCCGCGAGGTCAGCACCCCGCGCTCGCGGTCCCAGACGAGCCGCGGCCGCAGCTCGCCGAACTCTTCGCTGGGGTAGCGGCCCGAGAGCAGGTCGAGCACCGCCTCGTACGCGCCGCGCGGCAGTGTCGCGAACGGCGCAGAGCGCCGCACCGTGTCGAACCACCCGTCGACGTCGAGGGGCCCGACCGAGACGGCGGCGATCGTCTGCTGCGCGAGGATGTCGAGCGGATTCTGCGGCACGCCGATCTTCTCGATGAGCCCCGCCCGCATGCGCTCGGTCGCGAGTGCGGACTGCACGAGATCGGCGCGGTGATTGGGGAACAGGATGCCCTTCGACACCTCGCCGACCTGGTGGCCCGCGCGCCCGATGCGCTGCAGCCCGCTCGCGATCGACGGGGGAGCGGCGACCTGCACGACGAGGTCGACCTCGCCCATATCGATTCCGAGCTCGAGCGAGCTCGTCGCGACCACGCACCTCAGGCGGCCCGTTTTGAGGTCGTCCTCGATCGTCGCGCGCTGTTCCTTCGACACCGAGCCGTGGTGCGCCCGCGCGATGGTCGGGAACTCCCCGGCCTCTGCTTCCGGTGGTCGAGTAGCCGCCGAAGGCGGCGTATCGAGGCCCCTCACCGCCGAAGAAGGGTCTCGATACGCGCTGCGCGCTGCTCGACCGCCGGTGACCCCCGACGCCCCGACCATCTCGGCGGGGAACGATGCAACGTCGAATCCGAGCCGCTCCGCGTAGAGTTCGTTGAGCCGCGCTGTCAGCCGCTCGGTCGTGCGCCGCCCGTTCGCGAACACGATCGTCGAACGATGCGCCAACACCTCGTCGAGCACGGCCTCGTCGACGTGCGTCCAGATCGTTCCCCCGACCTTGTCGCCGCCGGGGGCCGTCTGGAGCTCGCGCATGTCCTCGACGGGCACGATCACGCGCAGGTCGAACTTCTTCTGCGACTCGGGCGCCACGATCGTCGTCGGCGTGGACCCCGAGAGGAACCGCGCCACCTCTTCAGGAGGACGCACCGTCGCCGACAGCCCGATCCGCTGAGCGGGCCGCGCCAGCAGCTCGTCGAGCCGTTCGAGCGAGACCGCGAGATGCGCCCCGCGCTTCGTCGAGGCGACGGCGTGCACCTCGTCGACGATCACCGTCTCGACCTCGCGCAGCGTCTCGCGCGCTCCCGACGTGAGCATGAGATAGAGCGATTCCGGGGTGGTGATGAGGATCTCGGGCGGATGCCTGAGCAGGCGCTGCCGCTCGCTGGAGGGTGTGTCGCCCGAACGCACCCCGACGCTCACCTCGGGCGGGTCGACGCCGAGTCGCTTGGCGGTCTGCGCAATGCCCACCAGGGGGCTGCGCAGGTTCCGCTCGACATCGACGCCGAGCGCCTTCAGGGGAGAGATGTAGAGGACCTTCGTGGCTCTCGGCGGATTTCGAGACGCCGACTTCGTCGGCTCCTCAACCTGCGGATGCTCGGTTATCAGCCTGTCGATCGCCCACAGGAACGCCGCAAGCGTCTTGCCCGAGCCGGTCGGCGCGATGACGAGGGTGTTGCGGCCCGACGAGATCGCCTCCCATGCGCCGAGCTGGGCCGCGGTGGGCGCGTTGAACGCTCCCGCGAACCATTCGCGGGTCGGTGCGGAGAAGCGCTCAAGGGTGTCGGACATCGCCAGTCATTCGACCATAGGCCTCTGACATCGCGTCCGGCCGGGCGCGGGCCGTATTGTCTGGTTATGGCAGTGCGCACCCCGGACCCGTACCCCGACGGCCGCCCTGATGACGAGGAGCCGCCGAGCTTCGGCCCCGCCTGGCTCTCCGACATCGAGCTCGAGCAGATCCGCCACCGCATCCCGATCCTCTACGTCGAGGCGGTGCCCGTGCACGTCGACGGTATGGGCCGCGTGATCGACATCGGGCTGCTGCTGCGCGGCACTCCGCTCGGCGAGATCACGCGCACGATTGTCTCCGGCCGCGTGCTCTACGGCGAGACCCTGCGGGACGCGCTGTTCCGCCACCTCGAGAAGGATCTCGGCCCGATGGCCTTCCCGCAGCTGCCGGCCTCGCCGGTGCCGTTCATGGTCGCCGAGTACTTCCCGCCGCCGAGCGAGACTCCTTTCATCGATGAGCGCCAGCACGCGGTGTCGCTCGCCTATGTCGTTCCCGTGACGGGCACGACCGAGCCGCGTCAGGACGCGCTCGAGCTCACCTGGCTGACCCCTGCCGAAGCCGCGGCCGACGCGGTCTGCTCCGAGCTCGAAGGCGGTCGCGGAGCCCTCGTGCGCGCAGCCCTCGCCTCGGTCGGCGCGCTGCCCTAAGCGCGCACCATCCTGATCTCGCGGGGCGCGTCGCCCTGCGAAGCGCCGTCCGGCACGAATCCGTTGCGGCGGTAGAAGGCCTGCGCGCGCGGGTTCGGATCGGCGACCCAGAGAACGGATGCCCGATCTTCGAGTACCGCGTCGATGAGCCGCTGCCCGGCGCCGGAGCCGTGGTGCTCGGCGAGCATATACAGGTTGTACAGCTGCCAGTCGTGGGGAGTGGCTTCGCCCTGGGCGGGGCCTGCCAGCGCGATCCCGACGATCTCGCCGTCGAGCTCGGCGACGGCGGGCCGCAGCCCGGGCTCGGCGTCGGTCAGGGCGCGGGTCCAGAACCGCTCGCGCCGCTCCACGAAATCGGGCGCGTCGAGGACCTCGTCAGGCATCTGCCCGCGATAGGTCTGCTGCCACGCTCGCACGTGCACGCGGGCCATGCCGGCGGCATCCGCCGGCGTTGCAGCCCGCACCACGATCTCGCTCACGGGTCGACCATAGCGGGGCGACGAATCGCCTCGATCCCGGATTGTCCGAACCACCGCGTTTTGTACAAAACGGATTCCGCAGTGATCCTCGCCCTGATGCGGCCGTGCTACACGAGAAGCGCCGCGATGTCGTCTGGGTCGAATCTGGACAGCATCGCGGCACTTCTCGGTGGCCCTATGAGGTCGAGCGGTCCGGAGGGGACGCCGGCCGCGGAGGGCTTAGGGACGCGAAGCGCGGCGCGGGCCGCGGCCTCGACCCGAGGCCGAGCCGGAGCCGCCCACGTAGCCGCCCTGGCCGCCGGTCGACGTCGAGTAGCTCGTCGTCGAGCCGCCGCGCGTGGCGCCGTCGCGGCGAGCGGATGCCTGACCACGCCCGCCTCGCGAGGAAACACCCGCGCCCTGCGCCTGTCCGGACCGCGCCGCGCCCTGACGGCCGCCGCGTGGCTGGCCCTGGCGCGACTCGTCCCGAGCGCCCTGCGGCTGACCACCCTGGCGAGAGCCGCCCCGGCGAGAACCGCCCTGACGCTCACCCTGCTGGGTACCAGCACCAGCACCAGCACCACTGCCGCGCCGCGCGCGCTTGCGCTGCGCGTTCGCGCCGGTCGAGGTGCCGCCCTGCGACTGGCCGCGTGCGGGCGCCTCGGGCTTCACATATGGCACCAACTCGACGGGTGAGCCCACGAGGGACAGCACCTGCGGCGAGGCATCCGTCACCTGCTCGAAGTCCACGCGGATCGCGGCCTTGCGCAGCAGATCGCGCAGGTCGCGGTGCTGCTCGGGCAGGGCGATCGTCACCACGTCGCCGGCCGATCCGGCGCGGGCGGTGCGGCCGGAGCGGTGCAGGTAGGCCTTGTGCTCGACGGGCGGGTCGACGTGCACGACGAGCTCGACGTCGTCGATGTGCACGCCGCGCGCCGCGACGTCGGTGGCGACGAGCACGCGCACGGCGCCCTCGTGGAAGGCCGCGAGGTTCCGGTCTCGGGCGTTCTGCGAGAGGTTGCCGTGCAGGTCGACGGCGGGGATGCCGCCCTCGGTGAGCTTCTTGGCGAGCTTCTTCGCCTGGTGCTTGGTGCGCATGAAGAGGATGCGCCGCCCCGCGCCCCGCGCCAGGATGCGCACGAGCGCGTCCTTGCTGGCGGTCGACTCGACCGAGAACACATGGTGCGTCATCGCCGAGACGTGCGAGGTGGCCTCGTCGACCGAGTGCAGGATCTCGTCGCGCAGGTAGCGCTTCACGAGACGGTCCACCCCGTTGTCGAGCGTGGCGGAGAACAGCATGCGCTGCCCGACCTTGGGCGTCTTGTCGAGGATGCGGGTGACGACCGGCAGGAAGCCGAGGTCGGCCATGTGGTCGGCCTCGTCGAGCACGGTGATCTGGATGGCGTCGAGCGACAGCACGCCCTGCTTCATCAGGTCGTCGAGGCGGCCGGGGGTGGCGACGATGATGTCGACGCCGGCGCGCAGCGCGTCCTCCTGGCGCTTCTGGCTGACGCCGCCGAAGATGACGGTCGTGGTGAGCCCCACGCTCTGGGCGAGCGGGGCAAGGGTGTTGTCGATCTGCGTGGCGAGCTCGCGGGTCGGGGCGAGCACGAGGCCACGGGCGCGGCGGCCGCGGGCGGGACGGTGATCGGATGCCTGACCCAGTCGTGCCGCAAGGGGAACCGCGAACGCGATGGTCTTGCCGGAGCCGGTCTTGCCGCGGCCGAGCACATCGCGGCCCTTCAACGAGTCGGGAAGCGTCGCGACCTGGATCGGGAACGCCTCGGTGCGATCCATCGCAGCGAGCGCGGCGACGATGGGGGCGGGAACGCCGAGTTCGGCGAAAGAAGTCATGAAGATGTATGCCTTTCGGGGCATGAAGCCGCGCATGCCTGCATCAGGCAGGCAACGATGCGCGGGGAGTTCGGTCGCACGCGGGCGGATGCCAGCGCGGTGCGCCGTCAGAAAAGATTCGGAAGTCGATTCACGACGCGGGTGCACAGCCGTGTGACTCGTGCAACCTCTTCAGTCTAGACGATGGATGCCGGGCGAACGCCGCTCACGGCATCCGTTCGCCGACCGGCACCTCGACCGGCAGCGTGTTGCCCGGAAGCGCGAGCGGGCACGCCCATGCCGGGTCGTACGCGCATGAGGGGTTGTACGCGAAGTTCAGGTCGAGCACCACCGTTGGTCGAGTAGCCCGCGCAGCGGGCGTATCGAGACCCCTCCCGCCGACAGATCCCTCCCCGAGCCATGCCCCCTTGATCGTGTCGACGAGGTACCTCCCGCCGCCGTAGGTGCCGCCGGGCTTCCCCGCCAAAGCGTCCTTCACAGGAATGAACAGCCCACCGCCGTACGACGTCAACCGCCACACGTCGAGCGACCCGACTCCGGGCAGCTCGGCTGTTCCGAGCAGCGCGAACGGCACGACCCCGTCGGTGCCGGTCTCGACATCCCAGCTCCGGGGGTCCGCAGCCGGCTTGATCTCGACCTCGAAACGCCAGTCGGGGTCATATGGCGAGACGGGGACACCGCGGAACGCGGCGCGCTCCTCCGGCAGGATCGCGGTGGCGGGGTGCGTCGCCAGCAGCTGGTTCCGCGCGAGCACCCAGTAGGCGTGCGCCGCACCGGGGTCGTCGACCTCGGCGATCGCGCGCACGGTGTCGTACAGCTCGAAGGTCCGCCGGCGCCAGTCGAGGGTGTCGAGGGCCGTGCGGGTGGCCGCCGGATCGAGCCTGTCGAGATCATCCGTCATAGCCACAGTCTGACCCCGGGCGCCGACATAGGGTGGACGGGTGCCCCAACAGCAGAGCTACGAAGCCCGCTTCGACTGGGGCGCCGAGGGGCTGCGCAGCATCGCGCCCGGGGCCGGCGTGATCGTGATCGTCGACGTTCTGGGCGCGAGCGACCTGCGGTTGACGGCGGATTCCGCGGGCTACGGCGTCCCCGTCGTGGCCGCCGATCTGCGGAACTTTTCGGCGGTCGCCCGCTGGGTGCTGGCCCGCCAGCAGCAGCTCGGCCGCCGCGCGAACGTCGCCGTCGTCGCCGCAGGGGAGCGCCGGCCCGACGGCACGCTGCGCCCCGCCGTCGAGGACCAGCTGGCCGCCGGCGCGGTCATCGCCGCGCTCGCCGCGCTCGGCATCGACGCGTGCTCGCCAGAGGCGGCCGTCGCCTCAGCCGCGTTCGAGGCGCTGCGCCCTGCGGTGCGGCATCTGCTCACGGCATCCGTCACCGCTCGCGAACTCACGGAAGCCGGCCGGCTCGACGACGTCCGCAACGCCGCGCAACTCGATGCCTCCGACGAAGTGCCGATCATCCACGCCGGCTCTGATGCGCGGCGACGGCCAGCCGAATGAGCTCGTCGCGGTCGATGCGCGGTGCGAAGCCGAGCAGCCGACGCGCTCGCGCGTTCGACGTCGTGTAGCTCGGCGCCGACACGGGCAGCCGCACCTCGACGGTGCTGAGCCCCGCGGCCCGCGCCAGATCGCGTGCGAAATCGCCGAGGTCGATCGACGAATCCGGACCGAGGCCGATCACCTCATGCCCGCTCGTCGGCGCCTCGAGCGCGAGGACGACGCCGTGCGCGAGATCGGATGCCGCCAGGATCCCCATCTGCACGGGCGCGCCGTCTTCGCGGCGGGCCACGAGCAGGGTGTCGTCGCGGTCGGCGTACGGCTCGAGGGCGGCGACCACGGAGTCATGACCCGCGGCCCGCTCACGGTCGATCCGGCGCGAGGCGAAGAACCGCGGCCCCGAGAAGAAGGAGTCCGGGTCGAGGATCTCAGCCGGGTCTTGGGTGTGCGCGAAGCGCAGCACGACGGTGCTCCAGCCGTTGCGGCGCCCCGCGAACGCGACGGTCTCCTCCGCCACCACCTTGCTCAAGCCGTACCACGTGGTCGGCAGCCGCGGGTGGTCCTCGTCGAGCGGCTGGTACTGCGGCGCGTTCTCGGGGTAGACCTCGCCCGTGCTCGCAAGGATGAGGCGGCGCACGCGCGAGCCCTCGAGTGCGCGGACGAGGCGCTGAGTGCCCGTCGCGTTGGCCTCGAACACGGCATCCGCCTGCTCGTCGTCCCACGACATGTAGGCGCCGAGGTGCGCCACCGCGTCGACGGACGCAAGGCGTGGGTCGCGGGCGGGGAGGCCGGAGAGGTCGGCGACGATGTATTCCACGCCGTCGACCGGTTCGGCAGGCGCGACCCGATCGAGACCCAGCACCTCGTGCCCGCGCGAGACGAGCTCCGCGGCGACGGCGCGGCCGACGCGCCCCGAGGCGCCGGTGACGGCGATGCGCATCCCGGTGCTCATTCGGCGCGCAGCCGATCGCGGAAGGTCTCCCGCGCGCGCCAGACCACGATGAGCGAGACCAGCGCGGCCGCCATGATGTAGAACGCGGGTGCGAACCTGTTCCCCGTCGCGGTGATCAGGTAGGTGGCGAAGTATGGGGTGATGCCGCCGAAGATCGCGACGCACACGTTGTAGGCGATGGCCATGCTGCCGTAGCGGATGTTCGTCGGGAAGAGCTCGGCCATGGCCGCGCTCATCGCGCCGTCGAACGCGGCCATGAAGATCCCGAGGATCACCATGGCGGCCGTCGCCGCGATGAAGTTGCCGGCGCTCATCAGCATCAGGGTCGGATACGTCAGGACGACGAATCCTGCGCATCCGGCGATCATGACGGGCCTGCGGCCGATGTGGTCGCTGAGCAGGCCGAACACCGGAACCAGTGCCGCGATCACGATCATGCCGATCAGCGTCGCCGCGTAGCTGAGCACCGACGAGTAGCCGAGATCCGCTTGCAGATACGACGGCATGAAGGTCTGCAGCACCCAGTGGCCGACGGCCTTGATGACGACGAAGCCCACGCAGAAGAGCAGAGCGCCCCACGAGGTGCGGACGGACTGCAGCAGCGGGCTCTTCGCGATGCGCTGGCGCGCTTTGACCGCGCGGAACTCGGGGGTGTCCTCGAGCCTGACCCGGAGGTAGAGGCCGGCGAGGCCGAGCGGAAGGGCGATCATGAACAGCACGCGCCAGCCCCAGGAGTTCAGCGCGGCGTCGCCGAACCCGCCCGCGACGATCAGCACCAGCCCGCCACCCACGACGAACGCCGCGAAGCCGAAGACGTCGACGAAGCTCGACACGAAGCCGCGGCGGTTCGACGGCGCGTACTCGGCGAGCAGGGTCGTCGCCCCCGAGCTCTCGCCGCCCGCCGCGAACCCCTGGACGAGGCGGACGATCACGAGCAGGACCGGGGCCCAGAGGCCGACCAGCTGATAGGTCGGCAGCACGCCCATGAGGAAGGTCGCCGCGCTGGTCATCATGATGACGAAGGCGAGCGTCGTGCGGCGGCCGATGCGATCGCCCATCGACCCGAAGAAGAGGCCGCCGAGGGGCCGCATCACGAAGCCCGCGCCGAACACGGCGAACGCTGAGAGCAGCGCGACCTGCGGGGCACCCTGCTTGAAGAAATGCAGGCTGATGACCGTGGCCAGGGTGCCGTAGAGGCCGAAGTCGAACCACTCGACGAAATGGCCGATGCCGGCTGCGGTGATGACGCTCCGCATCCGGCGGCGGCGCTCCTCGTCGTCGAGGACAGGGGGCGCGCCGGGGCGGGAGTCGGCGATCTGGGCGGCGTCGCTCATGTGCATGACCTTTCACTCCGTTGTCAAGGCGACGGCGACGTTACCACTAAACGGGTGCAGGTCGCCACATAGTGGGAAAACAATGTCGCTTGGTGATAACCTCGGCGCATGCAGTCCAGAGTCGAACAGCATGACGTCGTCGTGGTCGGCGGCGGTCTCGCGGGGGTGTGCGCAGCTGTCGCGGCGGCGCGGCTGGGGTCGCGCGTGGCGCTCGTCACCAACCGGCCGGTGCTCGGCGGCAACTCGTCGAGCGAGATCAGGGTCTGGGTCGTCGGGGGCACCGCCCATGGCGTGCAGCGCTTCGCACGCGAGACCGGCATCATGGGTGAGCTCTTCCTCGAGAACCAGTACCGCAACCCGCAGGGGAACCCGGTCTACTGGGACCAGGTGGTGCTCGACCTCGTTCGGGCCGAGCCGAACATCGCGGTCCACCTCAACACCGATGTGCGCGAGGTGGAGATGGCGGATGCCGAGCACATCCGTGCCGTCTCGGGCTGGACGATGGGAAGCGAGCTCACGACTCGGTTCGAGGCGCCCGTGTTCCTCGACTGCACCGGGGACGGGCTGATCGGCGCACTTGCCGGCGCCGAGCACCGCATCGGCCGTGAGGCCCGTTCCGAGTTCGGCGAGTCGTGGGCGCCCGACGAGCCCGATCGCGAGCTGCTCGGCAGCTCGATCTTCTTCTCGAGCCACGACACCGGGAAGCCGGAGCCCTTCGTCGCGCCGTCCATCGCGCGGGACATCTCGAGCACTCCCATCCTCACCACCCGCGTCATCAGCACGGGTGACGACGGCTGCAACTACTGGTGGATCGAATGGGGCGGCGAGCTCGACACGGTCGCCGACAACGAGCGCATCCGGGACGAGCTCTGGGGGGTGGTCTACGGGATCTGGGACTACATCAAGAACTCGGGCGAGTTCGAGGCCGAGAACCTCACCCTCGACTGGGTCGGCGCCCTGCCCGGGAAGCGCGAGTACCGGCGCTTCGTCGGCGACCATGTCCTCACCCAGCAGGACCTCCTCGAGCAGCGCAGCTTCCCGGACGCCGTCGCCTTCGGCGGCTGGTCCATCGACCTGCACCCCGTCGAAGGCGTGTACGCAGAGAAGCCCGGTGCGCGGCAGCGCTTCACCCACGGCACCTATGACATCCCGTTCCGCTCCCTGTACTCGCGCAACATCAGGAATCTGCTGTTCGCCGGGCGCGACATCTCGGCGTCGCACATCGCCTTCGGCTCCACGCGCGTCATGGCGACCTGCGCGACCGAGGGGCAGGCCGCCGGCACGGCTGCCCATCTGGCCGCGCGGTTCGGGCTCGCCCCGCGTGAGCTGGCGAGCGAAGGCGTCGAGCTGCTGCAGCGAACGCTGGTGCGTGAGGACGCGCCGGTCATCGGCGTCGTCGCTCCCGATCCGGACGACCTCGCTCAGCGGGCATCCGTCTCGGCGTCCGGTGCGCTGGAGGTCATCGATACGACTCCGCACCTGCTCGACGAGATGTTCGAGCTCGACCGCGACGTCGCGATCGTCGTGCCCGTCGACCCGCGGCTCGACCAGGTCGAGCTCGTCACCGACGCGGATGCCGCGAGCGAGCTCGCCATCGAGCTGTGGGGCACCGGCAAGCCGCAGAACTATGTGCCGATCGACCGCATCAGCGCCCATACGGCGCGCGTGCCGGCCGGCAGCGGCATCACCAGGGTGCGGTTCGACTTCGCGCCCGCGCGGCCGTGCAACGCGATCGTCGTCGTGCGCCGGGCCGCCGGGGTGCGGCTCCGACTCACGAACGGGCACCCCTACGGGCTTCTTGCGCTGGTGTCGAAGGCGTCCGACCAGCCCGCCGACAAGCTCATCCCGGAGGAGCAGGACCAGCCCGTCACCGACTGGCAGGCGCGGGCGATGCGCGGCCGGGCGTTCGCCCTGACCGTGGCGCCCGCATCGAACGCGTTCGCACCGGAGAAGGTCGTCGGCCCGTACCAGCGCCCCTACGGGGGCCCGCAGCTCTGGTCGGCGCCCTTCGACGCGCAGCGCGCATGGCTCGCGCTCGAATGGCAGGAGCCGCAGGAGATCTCGTCGATCCGGGTCGTCTTCAATGACGACGTCGACGCCGACCTCATCAATCTGCATCACCACCGCACCGCGTGGTCGGCGTCGCCCACGCTCGTGCGCGACTACCGGATCGAGGCGAGCGACGGCGGGGAATGGCGCACGATCGTCGAGGTCGCGGGAAATCGGCACCGGCATCGCGTCCACGACATCGAGCCGATCACGGCGCGACGCCTGCGGCTGGTCGCGACGGCGACGAACGGCTCGCCGTACATCACTGTCTCGGCATTCAAGGTGTTCGCCGAACGCAGTGGCAGGAGCTCGCGGCCGAGCTGGCCGGCCGTAGGCCAGAATTAGCTCATGCCGACGGCCGCACCCAATCAGAGCATCGAGCGGGCTGCCGCGGTTCTGGCCGCACTGGGTGCCAGCGAGAACGGCGCGATGCGCGCCTCCGACATCGGGCGCGCGATCGGGCTCGGCGCCTCCACGACCGGCCGTCTTCTCGCGACGCTCGAGAAGCTCGAGTACGTCCGCCGCGATTCGGAGACACAGGGATACGTCATCGGAACCGCCGTTCTCGAGCTCGCGAGCCAGGGCCTCAACCACAACCCGGTGCACCGCGAGTCGCGCGCCCTCGCGCAGGAGCTCGCGCACCGTGTCGGCCTCACGGCGAACGTCGGCGTGCGCGACGGCGCCGAGTGCGTGTACCTGTGCCACTTCGAAGGCGAGCTCGCGCCGAAGAACCACACGATGGTGGGCCTGCGCCAGCCGTTGCACGCCTCCGGCCTCGGCAAGTGCCTCCTGCTCGATCTCGGCGAGGAGGAGCGCGTGCGGCTTCTCGGGGAGAAGCTGCCGCGGTTCACGACTCACACGATCACCGACCACCACGCGTTGACGACGGACCTCGACGAAGCTCGGGAGCGCGGCTGGGCGATCGAGAATCAGGAACTCGCCCTCGGGCGGTTCTGCGTCGCCGCGCCGATCCGCGGCGCGACGGGTCGTGTCGTCGCCGCCATCTCGATCTCGGGCAGGCTCACCTTCCTGCGCCAGCGCACGATGGACTCGCTCGCCGAGGATCTGATCGAGGTCGCCGATCGCATCAGCGTCGCCCTCGGAATGATCAGCGCGGTCCCCGCGCACCGGATGCCGCGCGCGGAATAGCGCACCCGCCCCCGCGGTTCGCCCCAGCATGAAGGCAGTACTCGGAGAGACCGTCATCGCCGAGGCCCCTGAAGAGGACCTCATTCGCATCGAGGGGAACTGGTACTTCCCGCCGGCATCCGTCGACCAGCAGTACCTGACCACCAGCCCGACGCCCTACACCTGCCCCTGGAAGGGCGAGTGCCAGTACTTCACCGTCACCGTCGACGGCCAGCAGTACCCGGACCGCGCCTGGAGCTACCCGACGCCCTATCCCACCGCGTTCGATCGCGTCGGCAAGGACTTCTCGAACTACGTCGCGTTCTGGAAGGACGTCACGGTCACCGACTGACCGGTGGCAACACGTTCCCGTTCCGGACACATGCGCCCGCGGCCCCGGGTGCAGACGTCCGGAACGGGAACAAGTTCACGCGGCATCCACGAGCGCCTGGGCGAGCGGATGCCACGGGCGCGACGGCGGACCTGACAGCACGAGCCGCCGCGGCCGCGGTGCGGCGAGCGGCTTCATGACGAGGTCGTCCGGCAGCATGCCGCGCCCGAGCGACGGCACGATCGCGACGCCCATGCCCTGCTCGACCATGCGGAACAGCGTGCTCATTTCGCGCACGCGGTGTGAGAACGCGTAGTCGAGCCCCTCGTCGTCGTGCATCTTTTTGACGTGGCCCTCACAGCCGCCCGTCGAGACGATGAGACCGTCGACGGCGAGCTCGGCGAGGGGAATGCCGTCGAGCCCCGCGAGCGGATGGTCGCAGCGCACGACCGCCGCGAACTCGTCCGTGGCGACGAGCTTGCTTCCCGCAGGGTCGGGCGACGGCTCCACGAGGATCGCCGCCTCGACCACTCCCGCCTCGAGCCACTCGGGCATCTCGTCGTCGTCGCCCTCGTAGATCTGCACGTCGACGTTGGGCAGCTTCGCGGCCCACAGCGGCATGAGCTCGGGCAGCAGACCCTGGCAGACGGTGGCGACCGCGCCGAGCCGCACGGTGCCGGCGAGCGTGCCGTCCTGCCTGACCGCGCTTTCGAGCGCCGAGACGGATGCCAGCGCCGCACGCGCGTGCTCGAGAACCCGGTGGCCGAGCACCGTGAGCGTGACTCCGCCGTCGCGCTGCAGTACGCGGCCGCCGACCTCCTTCTCGAGCCCGGAGACCGCGTGCGAGACGGCGGACTGGCTGACGCCGAGCTGCGCCGCGGCATCCGTGAACGACGCGCGGTCTGCGACCGTGACCAGCGCGCGCAACTGCGGCAGCGTGACGCCCATACATACTCCTCATCTGGCGATGAAGCAGATTCATTTGCTTCATGGCGACGGATGCCTCGACGATAGGCCGCATGCAGGCATCCGGCAACACCCGCGGCACCCTTGTGGCCTTCCTCGCCCTCTCGCTCGTCTGGGGCGCGAGCTTCCTCTTCATGAAGCTCGGACTCGAGGGTCTCGCCCCCGGCCAGGTCGTCATCGGGCGTGTCTGGTTCGGCGCCGTGACGCTCGCCGCCGTGATGCTGGCCACCCGGCGCCACTGGCCGCGCAACCCGCGGCTCTGGGGTCACATGGTCGTGGTCGCCGTCACCTTCGGCGTCGCGCCGTACGCGCTGTTCGCCTGGGCGGAGCAGACCGTGCCGAGCGGGCTCGCGAGCATCTACAACGCGACGACCCCGATCATGACCCTGCTGCTGACGCCCCTTCTGCTGCGCTCGGAGCGCCTCAGCCGGGCCCAGGCCGGCGGCGTGGTCATCGGCATCGTCGGCGTGCTGGTGCTGAGCGCCCCGTGGCAGCTGATCGGCTCGGCCGACCTCGCGGGCAGCCTTCCGGGCCAGCTCGCCTGCCTCGGCGCAACGCTCTGCTATGGCTTCTCGGGGCTGTACCTGCGCCGCTTCGTCTTCGGCAGGGGAGTCGACTCACTCACGCTCTCGGCCATGGAGATCTGTCTGGCCGCGCCGCTCGCCCTGATCCTCCTTCCCTTCGGCGGCCTGCAGCCGATCCAGGTCAGCGTTCCCGTCGTGCTGTCCATCGCGGCTCTCGGCGTGCTCGGGACGGGTCTCGCCTACATCTGGTACTACCGCGTGCTCGGCGAGTGGGGTGCTGCCCGTGCTTCGACAGTCACGTATCTCGCCCCTGTCGTCGGAGTGGTGCTCGGTGTTCTCGTGCTCGGCGAGACGGTGCACTGGTACGAGCCCGTCGGCGGACTCGTCGTGATCGCGGGCATCGTGGCGAGCCAGGGGAGATGGAGGATGCTCGGCCGAGCTACTTCGCCTGGCCAGGCGCAGCCTGGCCAGCGGCGCGCACGCGAGAACCCACTGGGTTCTCGCCCCTAAGTGCGCGCCGCAGCCGCTTTCCGCACCGCAGCCGAGATCTCGCGCCGAGTCCAGCTGATCAGGAACGCCCGCGAGAACGAGCGCGAGCATTTCGCGCACGACAGTGCTCTCGTGGGCTTCCGGTGCCGGTAGTGCACGTGCCCGTTCGGGCAGGTGCCGACCCAGGGGGCGAGCTCGGTCGGGGTCGGGCCGTCGTGGGTGCGGCCGCCGACGTAGCCGAGCGACTTCGCGGTGCGCCGCCAAACCGGGCCGTGCCCGGCGGCCGGGCCGGCGAGGGCGTGCGCGACCTCGTGCAGCAGCGTCTGGTGCACGTCGTCGTCGGGCCAGCTCGCGGCCAGGTACCGCGACACCGAAATCCGTTTGTGCGTGTAGTCGCACAGCCCCGCGCGCTTCTTCGCGTTGTCGAACGCGAAGGACCACGAGGGGTCGAGATGCAGGGCGATGAGCGCGTTCGCCCAGACGCTCACACGAGCCAGTTCAGCCATGCGGAAAGGCTAGAACAAAGGTACGACATTGGATTCGAGCCGACGCTTCACCGTCTCCAGCGCGAACTCGGCCGACTCGATCTGGTCGGCGGGCGCGCCGTTCTCGGTGCGCAGGCGCAGTGCCTCGGTGAAGTCCGCGACCGCGAGGTCGTCGGAGCCCTGTTCGAAGAGCACCTTCCCGCGGTGCTGCAGGCCGAACGCCTCGAGCTCGTGCCATTCGTGCGTGCGTGCCTCCTCGATACAGGCGGTCAGCTCCGAGATCGCCTCCTCGTAGCGGCCCTGGTACTGCAGCACCTGTGACCGGATCATCCGCGGCCGCTGCAGCGAGCGCCGGTCGCCGGTGAATCGGGCGAGGCGGTACGCCTCGTTCGCGACGTCCAGCGCGTCGTCGAGCGAGCCGCCGACCTTGAGCAGCCACGCCTTCTCGCACAGTGCGTCCCGGCTGCGCAGCTCGCCGAGCTCGGCGAGCCGATGGCCGACCTCGACCAGGTCCACGCGCTCGCGAAGGGTCTCAGGGTCGTAGCCGAGGATGATGCTGCTCACGCGGGCAGGCTAACCACGGCCGTGGCATCCGCGAGGCATGCCACGCCAGTTCGAGGGTGAAACGGATGTCTCACTTGCCCGGCTTCACCTGGAAGATGCTGCGCATCGGCGGGGGAGAGGGTGTCGCCGTGGCATCCGTCACGATCAGGCCCGCGCGCGCGAACTCCTCGAACTCCGAGCCGAGCACGGCGACGGCCGGGTACGGCCCTGCCGCCATCAGCCGCGGCAGCCACTTCTCGGGCAGCGGCGCCGCCGAGGCGACGAGCACGAAGTTGCCGAAGCGGCGGCCCTTGACCACCTGTGTCTCGGCCAGCACCCCGGCGTGCGGTAGCACCTGGGCGAGGGTCGCGGCCTGCGACTTCGCGAAGCGCAGCGGCGGCCCGTCGGCCACATTGACGAGCATGATGCCCGTCGGGGAGAGCAGGCGGGCGGCCTCGGTGTAGAACTCCTGGCTGGTGACGTGTGCAGGCGTGCGGGCGCCGCTGAAGATGTCGACGACGACGAGATCGGCGGTGCCGACGAGGCCCGCGGGCAGGCGGCCCAGCGTCTCGCGCGCGTCGCCGTAGCGCACGCGCACGTCGGTGCCGCGGGGCAGCGGCAGCACCGAGCGCACGAGCTCGACGAGCCCCGGCTCGAGCTCGATGACCTGCTGGCGGCTGCCCGGCCGGGTCGCCCCGATGTAGCGCGGCAGCGTCATCGCGCCGGCGCCGAGATGCACGGCGGTGATCGGCTCGCCGGGGTCGCCGATCAGGTCGATCACATTGCCCATGCGCTGGATGTACTCGAAGAACAGCTGCGTCGGGTCCTCGAGGTTGACGTGCGACTGCGGCGTGCCGTCGACGACGAGCTCATAGGCGCCCGGAACGAAGCGGTCGGGCTCGATCACCGCGCGATACCCGGAGTGCTTCAGGATCACCGAGTGGTCGTCGCTCATGACTCAAACCTAGGCGAGCGGATGCCGCCTTGAGTGGTCGGCTACCGGATCAGCACCTCGTGGATGCTCTTGAGGTGCTCGGCCAGCAGCTCTTCGAATCGCTCGGCGTCGCGCGCCTCGATGGCATCGAGCAGTGCGGCGTGAGCGCCCACGACGTCGTCGGCGACGGCGTTGTCGGAAGAGACCGAGGAGCGCGCCATGCGCACCTGCCGGTCGTAGAGCGTCGCGTAGAACTGGGCGATCAGCGCGTTCTCGCCCGCACGGATGATTGCCGAGTGGAACTCAGCGTCGGCCAGGGCGTAGCCCGCCAGGTCGCGCTCTGCGATGCGGTCGTCCTGCAGCTGCAGGTTCTCGCGCAGCTCGGCGACGAGCCGCTCCGTGCGCTCAGGGGTCGAGGTGGCCTGCCGCACGGCGTGCGTCTCGAGCACGTTGCGGGCGTCGATGACATCGCGCGCCTCGCTGCGGGCGATGGGGGTGATCATGGCGCCGCGCTTCGGGTAGAGCTTCATGAAGCCCTCCGCCTGCAGGCGCAGGAACGCCTCGCGCACGGGGGTGCGGCTGATGTTCAGGCGGTCGGCGACCTCTCCCTCGCTGATGAGGTCGCCGCCGGCGAGCTCGCTGCTCAGGATTCGGGACTTGACGTCCTCATAGGCGCGGTCGCCCGCGGCGACGGGGTTCTTCTCAGGCATACACACATGATAGATGCATCTGGCGTGGGAATGCGATCTCCACCCGGCATCCACCGCGCATCCACCCTGGGGTGGTGGGCCGCGCACCTGCCGCTCGGGAGCATGGATGTCATGACCCTGAACCTCCAGTACATCCTCGACGCGGTGCTCGGCGTGGCCGTCATCGCCTGGATCTGCTACCGCCAGATGACCTGGCGCGTCGTCGACCCCGCCCGCATGTGGCGCGGCCCGCTGATCTTCGCCATCATCGGCGCTGGAATCATCGTCACCGGCTCGAAGACGATCACGCTCGGGGCGACCGACATCGCCCTGCTGGCGCTCGAGCTCGTGGTCTCCCTCGGCGTCGGCGCGACGATGGGCGCGATCGCGCACTTCCGTCTGCTGAGTCCCGAGCGCGCCGCCGCCTACGAGGCGAAGCGCCGCCCCGGCCGCAACGGCGAGGCGCTCCCCGCCCTCGAGTACGAGAGCCGCACGAGCTGGGTGGGCGTCGCGCTCTGGATCGTCCTGATCGCGGTACGCGTCGGCATCGAGATCTTCGCCCGGCACCTCGGAGCGGAGGCGACGGCGTCCACCGGCGTCATCCTGCTCGTGCTCGCCGCGAACCGCGCCGCTCGCACGGGCGTGCTGGCCTGGCGCCTCGAGCAACACCGTCAGAGCGTGGCCGCACTGGCACGATGACCTGTATGAACGCACGCGACCGCCGCCTGCTGCCCCTGGTGCTCAACGCCCTCGGCATCGCGGCGGTCGCGTACGCGTTCTTCGGGGGCGGCTTCATCGACCGGACCGGCTGGCTCACCGTCGCCACGGTGCTGGCCCTGCTCACCTGGGGAACCGTCGAGGTTCTGCAGTGGGGCTTCATCGCCTCGCAGCGGCGCAGCACGATGCTGCGCTGGGTGCGCCGCGTCGCGACGGTCGTCGGCGTCGCGGCGGCGTCCCTCGGGGTCGGGCCGACGGACGGCATCCACCTGGCGCCGCTCGCGATTCTCGTCATCATCGCCGTCTCCGACGAGGACGAGTCGATCTGGTTCGGTGCCGGAGTCTCAGCGCTCGCGTTCGCCCTCACCCCTGTCGGCGCGGTCATCGCCGAGCTGAACGGCACGGCGGTGCTCGGCTACCTCGCCGCGAACGCCGTCTGGCTGCTGATCGGCGTCTCGCGGCGCCAGGCCAGGACGGCGACCCGCCGCAACCGCGAGCTGCTCGAGCAGCAGCGAGCGGCCCACGAGCAGGAGGCCCGGGCGAGCGCCCTCGCCGCACGGCAGGCGGCCGCCCGCGACATCCACGACGTCCTCGCGCACAGCCTGGGCGGCCTCGTGATCCAGCTCGATGCGGCCGAGGCCCTGCTCGAGTCCGGCCGCACGGCCGACGCGCAGGCGAAGGTCGAGCAGGCGCGGGCGCTCGCCGCGGACGGACTGGCGGATGCCCGCCGCGCGGTCGCCGCGCTGCGCTCGCCCGACGACTCCCGCGCGAGCGAGCAGACCGAGGCCGACCTCGCCGGCGCGGCCGAGCGCCTGCTGCGCGCGCACCGCGAGCTCGGCGGCGCGGTCGAGGCGCGCATCGAGTTGGACGGGGCGCCGCGGCTCGCGGCATCCGTCGCCACCGCGTTCGAGCGCGCCCTGCAGGAATCGCTGAGCAACGCGCGCCGGCACGCGCCGGGCGAACCGGTCTCTGTCGAGCTGACAACGGCGGACGGCCGCCTCGCGCTGATCGTCTCGAACCGCCTCGCGCCCGGCCGTGGGCACAGCACCGCCGGTGGCGGGCACGGCCTGACCGGAATGGTCGAGCGCTTCGCCGCACTCGACGGCGGCCGGGCGGCGGCGGACGAGCGCGACGGCCGATTCGTGGTGGAAGCCACGGCGCGGGTTGCGGAAAGCTAGCGGTGTGGCGCCCACTGTGATCCGTGTCCTCGTCGCCGACGATCAGGCGATCGTGCGCGACGGGCTGGTCACGGTGCTCGAGCTGCTGCCCGACATCGAGGTCGTCGGCGAGGCGCGCGACGGCGTCGAGGCGGTACGGCTCGCAGGCGAGCTCGCGCCCGACGTCGTGCTGATGGACTTGAGGATGCCTGAGCTCGACGGCGCCGCGGCGACCGAGCGCGTCCTCGCCCAGAACCCGCACGTGGCCGTGCTGGTGCTCACGACCTTCGCCGACGACGCCTCGATCGTCTCGGCGCTCAAGGCGGGAGCGCGGGGGTATCTCACGAAGGACGCGGGCCGCGCCGAGCTCGCCGCCGCCGTGCGCGCCGTGGCGAGCGGGCAGACCACGCTGGCGCCGGAGGTCGGGGCGAAGCTCATCGGGTCGTTCACTCGGGCCGATGGTTTCGAGACGCGTCCTTCGGGCGCTCCGGGGCCATCGGGGCAGCCCCCGGTCCTTGAGGAGCGCGCAGCGCGTGTCGAAGGGTCGGACCTGGCAGGCCGCTTCCCCGCGCTCACCCCGCGCGAGGCCGAGGTGCTCGCCGAGATGGCGCGCGGCCGCAGCAACCCCGAGATCGCGCAGCAGTTCTACGTCTCCGTCGCCACGGTGAAGACGCACGTGAACTCACTGTTCGCGAAGCTCGGCGTGCAGACCCGCGCGCAGGCGATCGCCCTCGCGGTGGGAAGTGCGCCCCCGGGGCTCAAGCCCTGAAGCGGTGCGAAAGGGACGTTCGCGCGTGATCGAGCGGACATTTCGCACCGTCCGAGCTCACGGCCATGCTTAAGGGATGGAGCTCGAGGCGGAACTGCTGCAGCAACTCGTCGAGGCGCTCTACGCGCCGCGGATCGCGAACGGGATCGCGCCCGGCTCCGTCGTCGCGGTGTTCGGCGCCGACGGCGAGCTCGCCCACAGCCAGGGTTTCGGCGTCGACGCCCTCGACGAAGGCGGTGCCACCCCCGACGCGGACACCGCCTTCCGCATCGCGAGCTGCACGAAGAGCTTCACGGCGTCGGCCGCGCTGCTGCTGCGCGACCGCGGAGCACTCGTGCTCGACCAGCCGATCACCGATTTCGTGCCCGAGTTCCACTGGGCCGACAGGCACCCAGATGCCCCCACCCTGCGCCAGCTGCTGTCCATGTCGGGCGGCCTGTCGACCGACGACCCGTGGGCGGATCGGCAGGAAGGCCTCACCGACGACGAGTTCCGCGCCGTGCTCGCCGCGGGAACCCCGCGCGACAGCACCCCTGGCACGACGTTCCGCTATTCGAACCTCGGCTACGCCCTCGTCGGGCAGGCGATCGCGCGGGCGGCCGGCATGCCGTTCATCGACGTCGTCACGGCTGAGCTGCTCGAGCCCCTCGCTTTGACGGCGACCGGATTCCACGCAGAGGGCCGCCCCGGCCGCACCGCGGTCGGCCATCGGCGCGACGTCGACGGGGTGTGGCATCCGCTGCCCTTCTCGAGTCCCGGAGCGTTCTCGCCGATCGGTGGCATCGTCACCACCGCGCGCGATCTCGCCCGCTGGGGCGCCTGGCTCGCGAGCGCGCTGACCGACACCCCGCAGCCCGGCCCCCTGAGCGCGGCGAGCCGGCGTGAGCTGCAGCAGGTGCACCGCACGATCCCGACGGCGCGACCCGGCGTGGAGGAGCACGGCTACGGCTTCGGGCTCATGGTGGAGAAAGGGGAACGCCTCGGTCACACGGCGGCGCATTCGGGTGGCTACCCGGGCTTCAGCGCGCACCTGCGCTGGAACGCGCCAGGCGGTTTCGGCGTCGTCGCGTTCGAGAACGCCACCTACGCCGGCGTGAGCGAGCCGACCACGGCGCTCGTCGACGCGCTGATCGAGCGCGCAGGCGGCGGAGCGCAGCGTCCGGAGCCCTGGGCGGAGACGGTCGCGCTGGCACGCGCCGCCGATCGCCTGATCGACGCGTGGGCGACGGATGCCGGATCAGACGACCTCGAGGCGGAGGTGCTCTCCCCGAACGTGGCAGCGGACCAGCCGATCGCCGAGCGCCGCGAGGTGATCGGCGCCCTCGGGGTCACGCCTCTGAGAGAAGAGAGCGTGCTCGAGGCATCCGTCTCTCCCGCGTCGGTCTCGTGGCTGCGCGCCGCGACGGGCGGGCCGGTGCGTGTGCGCATCGTGCTCGCCCCGATCGTTCCGGCGCGCATCCAGACACTCGCGATCAGCCGCGAGAATCCGCGGGAATAGAGGGAGAAACCTGAGGTTATACCCCTTGTCGCAATCAGAGTCAAGATTCGGGTGGACAGCGCGACGCGCCGCCGCATATACTTGACCTTTGCGCTCCCTCTAACGTCATGCCTTCATATTGCGGTCGGCACAGCGTGACCACGTCACGTCGAACGCGGGAGTCCTCGTCCAGACCGTCAGTAACTTGAGGCCCAATTCGCGATGGGCCTTCGGAGGTTATTTCCTTGGCTGCTGCTCGCAACGCATCGACCACCAACCCTAAGAACGGACGAGACCACACTCGTCTTTCGTTCGCAAAGATCACCGACACCCTCACCGTTCCCGACCTGCTCGCCCTCCAGACGGAGAGCTTCGATTGGCTGGTCGGAAACGACGCGTGGAAGGCGCGTGTGGCCGAAGGCCTCGCGCAGGGTCGTCAGGATCTCCCCACTCGTACCGGCCTCGAGGAGATCTTCGAGGAGATCTCTCCCATCGAGGACCTGGGCGAGACCATGCAGCTCTCCTTCACGAACCCGTTCCTCGAGGAGCGGAAGTACTCGATCGACGAGTGCAAGGAGAAGGGCAAGACCTACTCGGCCCCCCTCTACGTCGAGGCCGAGTTCATGAACCACCAGACCGGTGAGATCAAGACCCAGACGGTCTTCATGGGCGACTTCCCGCTCATGACCGACAAGGGCACCTTCATCATCAACGGCACCGAGCGCGTCGTCGTCTCGCAGCTGGTCCGCTCGCCGGGCGTCTACTTCGAGCGCACGCCCGAGAAGACCTCCGACAAGGACATCTACAGCGCCCGCGTCATCCCGAGCCGCGGTGCGTGGCTCGAGTTCGAGATCGACAAGCGCGACCAGGTCGGCGTTCGCATCGACCGCAAGCGCAAGCAGTCCGTCACCGTGTTCCTCAAGGCGCTCGGCATGACCAGCGAGGAGATCCTCGAGGAGTTCAAGGGCTTCGAGTCGATCGCCGCGACCCTCGAGAAGGACGCCATTCTCACCAAGGAGGAGGCGCTCAAGGACATCTACCGGAAGCTCCGTCCGGGCGAGCAGGTCGCCGCTGAGGCCGCCCGCGCGCTCCTCGACAACTTCTACTTCAACCCGAAGCGCTACGACCTCGCCAAGGTGGGTCGCTACAAGATCAACCGCAAGCTGGGCCTCGACAAGCCGCTCACCGACTCGGTGCTGACGGTCGAAGACGTCGTCACGACCATCAAGTACCTCGTCGCGCTGCACTCGGGCGAGACCGAGCTGCCGGGCGTCCGTGACGGCAAGCCGGTCACCATCCGCCTCGACGTCGACGACATCGACCACTTCGGCAACCGTCGCATCCGCGCCGTGGGCGAGCTGATCCAGAACCAGGTCCGCACGGGCCTGTCCCGCATGGAGCGCGTCGTGCGCGAGCGCATGACCACGCAGGACATCGAGGCGATCACCCCGCAGACCCTCATCAACGTGCGCCCCGTCGTGGCCGCGATCAAGGAGTTCTTCGGCACCTCGCAGCTCTCGCAGTTCATGGACCAGAACAACCCGCTCGCGGGTCTGACCCACAAGCGCCGCCTGTCGGCGCTCGGCCCCGGCGGCCTCTCGCGCGAGCGTGCGGGCGTCGAGGTCCGTGACGTGCACCCCTCGCACTACGGCCGCATGTGCCCGATCGAGACGCCTGAGGGCCCGAACATCGGCCTCATCGGCTCGCTGGCGTCGTTCGCCCGCATCAACTCCTTCGGCTTCATCGAGACGCCGTACCGCAAGGTCGTGAACGGCAAGGTCACCGACCAGATCGACTACCTGACGGCTGCGGAGGAGGACGAGTTCATCATCGCCCAGGCCAATGCGCCGCTGAAGGCGGACGGCCACTTCTCCGAGGAGCGCGTGCTCGCCCGTGAGAAGGGCGGCGAGGTCGACCTGATCCCCGCCGAGCAGATCGGCTACATGGACGTCTCCCCGCGCCAGATGGTGTCGGTCGCGACCTCGCTGATCCCGTTCCTCGAGCACGACGCCGCGAACCGCGCCCTCATGGGCGCGAACATGCAGCGCCAGGCCGTGCCGCTGCTGCGCTCCGAGAGCCCGGTCGTCGGCACCGGTATGGAGGGCTTCGCCGCGATCGACGCGGGCGACGTCGTCACTGCCGAGAAGGCCGGCGTTGTCACTGAGGTGTCGGCCGACGTCGTCACCGTGCAGCTCGACGAGGGCGGCACGCAGGACTACTACCTGCGCAAGTTCGACCGCTCGAACCAGGGCACGAGCTACAACCACCGCGTGATCGTCAACACGGGCGACCGGGTCGAGGTCGGCGAGGTCATCGCCGACGGTCCCGCGACCGAGAACGGCGAGCTCGCGCTCGGCAAGAACCTGCTCGTCGCGTTCATGCCGTGGGAGGGCTACAACTACGAGGACGCGATCATCCTCAGCCAGAACCTCGTGAAGGACGACACCCTCTCCTCGATCCACATCGAGGAGTACGAGGTGGATGCCCGTGACACGAAGCTCGGCAAGGAGGAGATCACCCGCGACCTGCCGAACGTCAGCCAGGAGCTGCTGGCCGACCTCGACGAGCGCGGCATCATCCGCATCGGCGCCGAGGTCCGCCCCGGCGACATCCTCGTCGGCAAGGTCACGCCGAAGGGCGAGACCGAGCTCTCGGCCGAGGAGCGCCTGCTGCGCGCCATCTTCAACGAGAAGAGCCGCGAGGTGCGCGACACCTCGCTGAAGGTTCCTCACGGCGAAGAGGGCACGATCATCGGCGTCAAGGTGTTCGACGCGCAGGACGGCGACGACGAGCTCGGCTCGGGCGTCAACCAGCGCGTGGTCGTCTACATCGCCCAGAAGCGCAAGATCACCGCGGGCGACAAGCTCGCCGGCCGTCACGGCAACAAGGGCGTCATCTCGACGATCCTGCCCGTCGAGGACATGCCGTTCCTCGCGGACGGCACGCCGGTCGACGTGGTGCTCAACCCGCTCGGCATCCCCGGTCGCATGAACTTCGGCCAGGTGCTCGAGACGCACCTCGGCTGGGTCGCGAAGACCGGTTGGAAGATCGAGGGCGACCCGGAGTGGGCGAAGAACCTGCCCGCCGAGGCGCGCGAGGTCGCTCCGAACACCAAGCTCGCGACGCCCGTCTTCGACGGCGCCTCCGAGGAGGAGATCTCGGGCCTGCTCGACTCGACCCTGGTCACCCGCGACGGCGACCGCCTGATCGGGTCCTCCGGCAAGACGGTCCTGTTCGACGGCCGCTCCGGCGAGCCGTTCCCTGACCCGGTGTCGGTCGGCTACATGTACATCCTGAAGCTGCACCACCTGGTCGACGACAAGATCCACGCCCGCTCGACCGGCCCGTACTCGATGATCACGCAGCAGCCGCTGGGTGGAAAGGCGCAGTTCGGCGGTCAGCGCTTCGGCGAGATGGAGGTGTGGGCGCTCGAGGCATACGGTGCGGCCTACGCCCTGCAGGAGCTGCTCACGATCAAGTCCGACGACATCCTCGGCCGCGTCAAGGTGTACGAGGCGATCGTCAAGGGCGAGAACATCCAGGAGCCCGGCATCCCCGAGTCCTTCAAGGTCCTCATCAAGGAGATGCAGTCGCTCTGCCTGAACGTCGAGGTGCTGTCTGCGGACGGCACGGCGGTCAGCCTGCGCGACACCGACGACGAGGCCTTCCGTGCTGCGGAAGAGCTCGGCATCAACATCTCCGCCCGCTTCGAGTCCTCTTCGATCGAAGAGATCTGAAGCCAGGCAAGCGATAACTGAGAACTTTCCTAGTAGGAGAAAAATTGCTCGACGCAACTACTTTTGACGAGCTTCGCATCGGCCTGGCCACCGCAGAGGACATCCGCAAGTGGTCGTACGGTGAGGTCAAGAAGCCCGAGACCATCAACTACCGCACCCTCAAGCCCGAGAAGGACGGTCTGTTCGGTGAGCAGATCTTCGGCCCGTCTCGCGACTGGGAGTGCGCTTGCGGCAAGTACAAGCGGGTCCGCTTCAAGGGCATCGTCTGTGAGCGCTGCGGTGTCGAGGTCACCAAGTCGTCCGTGCGCCGCGAGCGCATGGGCCACATCGAGCTGGCCGCGCCCGTCACGCACATCTGGTACTTCAAGGGTGTGCCGAGCCGCCTCGGCTACCTGCTCGACATGGCGCCGAAGGACCTCGAGAAGGTCATCTACTTCGCCGCATACATGGTCATCTTCGTCGACGAGGACGGCCGTCACGCCGACCTCCCCGGCCTCGAGAACGAGCTCCGGCTCGAGCTGAAGACGCTGGGCGACCAGCGCGACGCCGCTGTGGCCGACCGCCTCAGCCGTCTCGAGGCCGACCTCGCCGCCCTGGAGGCGGAGGGGGCGAAGGCCGACCAGAAGAAGAAGGTCAAGGACGGCGCCGAGAAGGAGATGGCGCAGCTGCGCAAGTCCTTCGACGACGACATCGCCCGTCTCGAGCGCGTGTGGGAGTCCTTCCGCACGCTGAAGGTCGGCGACCTCAAGCCCGAGGACGCCGACTTCAACGAGCTCGTCGACCGCTTCGGCCTGTACTTCGAGGCGCACATGGGCGCCGAGGCCATCAAGCGCCGCCTGCAGGACTTCGACCTGGAGGCCGAGGCCGAGACGCTGCGCGAGCAGATCGCCACGGGCAAGGGCCAGAAGAAGATCCGCGCGATCAAGCGCCTGCGGGTCGTCAACTCGTTCCTCGCCACCGGCAACTCGCCGGCCGCGATGGTGCTCGACGTCGTTCCGGTGATCCCGCCGGAGCTGCGCCCCATGGTCCAGCTCGACGGCGGCCGCTTCGCGACCTCCGACCTGAACGACCTGTACCGCCGCGTGATCAACCGCAACAACCGCCTGCGCCGCCTGCTCGACCTCGGTGCCCCCGAGATCATCGTGAACAACGAGAAGCGGATGCTGCAGGAGGCCGTCGACGCGCTGTTCGACAACGGCCGCCGCGGTCGCCCCGTCACCGGCACCGGCAACCGCGCCCTCAAGTCCCTCAGCGACATGCTGAAGGGAAAGCAGGGCCGCTTCCGCCAGAACCTGCTCGGCAAGCGCGTCGACTACTCGGGCCGTTCGGTCATCATCGTCGGCCCGACGCTCAAGCTGCACCAGTGCGGTCTGCCCAAGCAGATGGCGCTCGAGCTGTTCAAGCCGTTCGTGATCAAGCGCCTGATCGACCTGGGCCACGCCCAGAACATCAAGGCGGCCAAGCGCATGGTCGAGCGTTCGCGCCCGCAGGTGTGGGACGTCCTCGAGGAGATCATCCGCGAGCGCCCCGTGCTGCTGAACCGTGCGCCCACGCTGCACCGTCTCGGCATCCAGGCCTTCGAGCCGCTGCTCGTCGAGGGCAAGGCGATCCAGCTGCACCCGCTCGTCTGCGCCGCGTTCAACGCGGACTTCGACGGCGACCAGATGGCCGTCCACCTGCCGCTGTCGGTCGAGGCCCAGGCCGAGGCCCGCATCCTGATGCTCGCCTCGAACAACATCCTGAAGCCGTCCGACGGCCGCCCGGTCACCCTGCCCGCGCAGGACATGATCATCGGCCTGCACCACCTGACCACCGTCAAGGAGGGTGCGCTCGGCGAGGGCCGCGCGTTCTCATCCGTCGCCGAGGCGATCCTCGCGAAGGACCAGGGCACGCTCGACCTCAACGCCAAGGTGAAGATCCGTCTCACGGACCTCTACCTCGATGAGGACACCGCCCCCGAGGGCTTCGTGCAGGGCTCGACCGCGATCGTCGAGACCACGCTCGGCCGTGCGCTGTTCAACGAGGCGCTGCCGGCGGACTACCCGTTCGTCGAGGCCGTCGCCGACAAGGGCCGCATCTCGCAGCTGGTCAACGACCTCGCGGAGCGGTACCCCAAGGTCGAGGTCGCGGCCACGCTGGACCGCATCAAGGACGCCGGCTTCTTCTGGGCGACCCGCTCGGGCGTCACGGTGGCCATGTCCGACGTGACGACTCCTCCTCAGAAGAAGGAGATCATCGCGAAGTACGAGAAGCAGGCCGCGAAGGTCCAGGGCGAGTACGACCGCGGTCTCACGACCGACAACGAGCGCCGTCTCGAGCTCGTCAACATCTGGACCAAGGCCACAGAAGAGGTCGCGGCGGCCATGCGCGACAACTTCGAGAAGGACAACACCATCTACCGCATGGTGTCGTCCGGCGCCCGTGGTAACTGGCTGCAGATCCGTAACATCGCGGGTCTGCTGGGCCTGGTGACGAACCCGAAGGGTGAGACCATCGCGCGCCCGATCCTCTCGAGCTACCGCGAGGGTCTGACCGTGGCGGAGTACTTCATCAACACCCACGGTGCCCGCAAGGGTCTGTCCGACACCGCGCTGCGCACCGCCGACTCGGGTTACCTGACCCGTCGTCTGGTGGACGTCTCGCAGGACGTCATCATCCGCGAGGACGACTGCGGCACGAACAAGGGCCTCGACCTCGCGATCGCGGCGAACAACGCCGAGGGCGTGCTCACCCGCGACCCGAACGTCGAGAACTCGGTGTTCGGCCGCACCCTGGCCGTCGACGCGGTCGGTGCCGACGGCACCGTCGTCGCCGAGGCGGGCTCCGACGTGGGCGACGTGCTCATCGACAAGCTCGTCGAGGCCGGTGTCGAGCGCATCAAGGTGCGCTCGGTGCTGACCTGCGAGTCGTCGGTCGGCGTCTGCGCGAAGTGCTACGGCCGCTCGCTGGCCACCGGCAAGCTCGTCGACATCGGCGAGGCCGTCGGCATCATCGCGGCGCAGTCCATCGGCGAGCCCGGCACCCAGCTGACGATGCGTACCTTCCACCAGGGCGGCACGACCGGTGCTGACGACATCACCCAGGGTCTGCCCCGTGTCCAGGAGCTCTTCGAGGCGCGTACCCCCAAGGGTTCGTCGCCCATCGCGGAGGCCGCGGGCACGATCAAGATCGAGGAGACCGAGAAGGCCCGCCGTGTGATCCTGACGCCGGACAACGGCGACGAGGAGCACGTCTACCCGGTGCTGAAGCGCTCGACGCTCCGCGTCGAGGACGGTCAGCACGTCGAGCTCGGCGAGCAGATCATCATCGGCTCGGTCGACCCGAAGGAGGTGCTGCGCGTCATGGGCGTCCGTGCCGTGCAGGAGCACCTCGTCGGCGGTGTGCAGGGCGTCTACCGCTCGCAGGGTGTGCCGATCCACGACAAGCACATCGAGGTCATCGTGCGGCAGATGCTGCGCAAGGTGACCGTCGTCGAGCACGGCGACACCGAGCTGCTGCCCGGTGAGCTCGTCGACCGCTCCCGCTTCGTCGAGGTCAACCGCGCCGCGGTGGCCGAGGGCAAGAAGCCCGCGGCCGCCCGCCAGGAGGTCATGGGTATCACCAAGGCCTCGCTCGCGACCGAGTCGTGGCTGTCGGCGGCCTCCTTCCAGGAGACCACCCGCGTGCTCACGCAGGCGGCGATGGAGGGCAAGAGCGACCCGCTGATCGGTCTCAAGGAGAACGTGATCATCGGAAAGCTGATCCCGGCGGGCACCGGCCTCGGCCGCTACCGCAACGTGACGGTCGACGCGACGGAGGAGGCGAAGGCGGAGCGCTACCCGAACCGCATCTTCTCCGACGATTCGGTGTTCGACGAGAACTCGCTGTCCTTCGTGGACTTCGACTCGTTCTCGAGCGACGACTACACCCCCGGCACCTACAACTGAGGTCCCGCAGGGAAGTAGCACTACAGAAGGCCCCGCTTCGGCGGGGCCTTCTCGCGTCGTGTCGGGCGGCAGCTCAACTGCGTCGAACGGGCACCGCTGCGTGATGCGCGCATCCGCAGAGTGCGCCGGTGACCGTCCGGCGCATATGGGACGCACTTGGGGCGCGCCTCGGGCCCGCTTTAGGCTGGCGGGGTGAGTGACCTCGAGGGCAGCGTGCGCGCGCTGCTCGACGAGCGGCTCACGCTGGGCGGCTTCTCGGGCGCGGCCGTCGCGGTGAGCGTCGACGGCGACACGGTCCTCGAGCTGGAGGTCGGCGTGAAGGCATCCGTCGACGTCAACGGCGACAGGGTCGAGACGGATGCCGGCGAGCCGGTCACTCGCGACACGAGGTTCGACCTGGCATCCGTCACCAAACTGGCCAGCGCGCACACGCTGCTTGCGCTCGTGCAGGCGGGCGTGCTCGACCTCGACGAGCCGATCGCCGCGAAGCTGCGCGCCTACCAGAACGGCGCCAAGAAGCAGGTCACCCTGCGGCACCTGCTGACGCACACGAGCGGCCTGCCCGCCAGCTGGCACGGCTGGGAGATGCCCCTGCTCGAGCACCTCGCCGCACGCACGGCGGGCGCGCCGCCCCTCGCGGAAACCCCTTTCGAGGACCGCGAGGCGCTGCTCGCCGACCTGCTCGCGACAGAGCTCGTGTCCGGCCCCGGCGAGCACTTCCGCTACTCCGACGCCGGCTACAACACGACGATGGCCCTCGCCGAGACGGTCACCGGCGAGCCGTGGGAGCAGCTGGTGGCAGAGCACACCCTGCGGCCGCTGGGGCTCGACGCGGACATCTCCTTCGGCGCCCCGGCCGAGGCATCCGTCGCCACCGAATACGACACCCGCTTCGGCCGCGGCCTGCTGCGCGGCGCCGTACACGACGAGACGGCCTGGGTGCTCGGCGGCCGCGGCGCCAGCGCCGGGCTGTTCGGCACCGCAGCCGGCCTGCTCAAGCTGGCCGAGGCGCTGCGCGCGGGCACGGGCGAGATCCTCGGCGACTGGATGTGGGCGCCGCAGCTCGGGCGCATGCTGGGGCCCGGTCGTGAGCGCGACACTCCCTCCGGCTACGACCACAGCCTCGGCCCGCGCATCGGCCAGCTCAACATGATGGGTCGCAGCGGCTGGAACGTGCGCGGGCACACCGGCTTCACCGGCACCTCGATGCAGACCGACCGCGACGCGGGAATCAGCATCGCCCTGCTGACGAACCGCGTTCATCCGAGCCGTCACGGCGCGGGCATCTCCGGTCTGCGCGGCATGCTCGCCGACGCCGTCTATGTGGCGACCGGTCGCGCAGACGCCGAGGCGATGAAGCATCCGCTGCCTCCTGAGCTGTGGTGACGCGCACGGACTCGCGCGAGTCTGTGACCCGTTAGGGGGCGGCCAGGCCTGACACACATCTGCGCTCGGTTATCGTTGAGGCACGCGCCAGAGAGGAGGGGGATTCCGGATGGCTCATCGGCCGCCGTCGCAGCCCCCCGTGCTCTCGGGCTACGATTACCGATTCCCGCTCGGAACGGGCGGCTTCGCCGACGTGTTCCTCTACGAGCAGGACATGCCGCGGCGCTCTGTCGCGGTCAAGGTGCTGCTCGCGAACCTCGTCGATTCCGACGTGCTGCGCATGTTCAACGCCGAGGCCGACGTGATGGCGAAGCTCAGCCCGCACCCGTCGATCCTGACGGTGCACGCGGCGAGCATCTCGGCCGACGGCCGCCCCTACCTCGTCATGGAGTACTGCCCGTCGCCGCTCATCCGCCGCGACGAGAACGGCATCAGCGAGCGCGTCGCCGTCGACCGTGCGCTGCACGTGGCGATCAAGATGGCGAGCGCGCTCGAGACGGCGCACCGCGCGGGCGTGCTGCACCGCGACATCAAGCCGTCGAACATCCTGCTCACGGCCTTCGGCGCGCCGGTGCTCGGCGACTTCGGCATCGCCACGAGCCTCGCCAGCAGCCACCACGAAGAGGTCTTCGCGATGAGCGTGCCGTGGAGCGCCCCCGAGGTGCTGGGCGAGACCACGACGGGCACCGTGCAGAGCGAGGTGTGGTCGCTCGCCGCCACCGTCTACACGCTGCTGGCCGGCCACGCGCCCTTCGAGAAGCCCGACAAGAGCGAGAACTCCCGCCAGAAGCAGCGCATGCGCATCATCCGCGAGCGCCCCCGCACCCTGCCGAACGACGTGCCCGACCAGGTGCAGCGCATCCTGATGCGGGCGATGTCGAAGTCCCCCGATGCGCGCCAGCAGAGCATGCTCGCCCTCGCGCGCGAGCTGCAGCAGGCGCAGACCGACCTCGGGCTTCCGATCACGCCGCTCGAGCTCGCCGTCGACGAATGGGCTCCGCAGTCCCGGCCGGAGGACTTCGGCAACACGGGCGTGCGCGGCGCCGTCGTCTCGACGGTTCCGGTCGAGAGCAGCCGCACGCGCAAGCAGGCGCACGTCGGCCGCATGGAGACAGGCGGCAACACGATCGTCGCGAGCCGCGGCGAGACGGATTCAGAGCGGGTGCGGCCGAGTGCGGCCACTGTCGCCGGCATCGTGGGCGGGGTCATCGCCATCGGACTCGCGGTGACGGCGGTGTGGCTGGTGTACGCGGGGGTCTTCTAGATGGCAGCCCCGGGGGGGCGGCGCGCGCGATGGGGGGTCGTGCTGCGCAGCACATGGTTCAAGGTCGGTGCGGCAGTCACGGCGACGGGCGCGCTCGTCGCGGGCGCGTTCGCCGCGGGCGGCTACGACGTCGCGCAGACGAAGGTCGACGACAGCTCGGTGTGGGCGCTGCAGACCGTGCAGGGCGAGCGCTATGCGCGCGTGGACACCGCCCTCGGCCAGCTCGACACGGTCAAGAACGTCACGAGCCCGAGCGACCTCGTGCAGGCCGACGGGCACGTGCTGCTCTACTCCCAGAACTTCGCGAAGGTGGCATCCGTCGACCCGGCGCAGCCCGCCGCCTACACGGCCGCCTCGACGGGCTTCAGCAACACGCCGGACGGCACCGTGCAGATGGTGCACACGGGGGACTACGTCGGCTATCTCACGAGCACGGGTGCGGTCTACGGCTCGCGCGTCGAAGACGGCACGAAGACGTCGCGGCCGGTCACCGCACCGGGCGGCGGAAACCGTCCGTTCAGCGCCGACACGATCGCGATCGGCGCCGACGGCGTGCTGTACGCCTACTCGCACACGACGCACACGGTGCTGCGCTACGACATCCGCACGGGCAGGACGGCGGGCACGGATGCCGTGGCCGGCGGCCCCGACAGGCCGGGGGCGACCCTCACCGTGGTCGGCAGCACCTGGGCGCTGCTCGGCCCCGGCAGCAGCAGCCTCTGGATCCGAGGTCTGAAGGCGAAGCTGGCGACCGGCCTCGACGGCAAGGCGGTGCTGCAGCAGCCCTCCGCAGGGAAGGGCGTCGTGCTGGTCGCCGGCCAGACCACGCTGCGGTCCTTCGACCTCAAGGACGGTCGTCGCACGACGCTCACCAGTGGGCGCGCGGGCACCCCGGCTGCGCCCGCGTGGCAGGGGTCGAACGTCTACGCGGCGTGGGTGCAGCAGACCGCCGGATCTTTGTGGGTCGGCAGGGCCGAGCTGGGCGGCACGGTCACAGGCTCGCTGACGCAACTCGCCTACGGCGGCACCTCGGCGAAGCCGAACTCCCTGCAGCAGACGGCGACCCCGGTGTTCCGCAGCAACGGCCGCAGCGAGATCCTCAATGACGTCACGAGCGGCTGGGTGTGGTCGGTGCCCTCCGGCGAGATCGTGCAGGGCTCGCAGGACTGGGACCTGAACGACAACACGCAGACCCAGCCGACCGACTCGAACAACCCGACCACCCGCGAGACCAATCCCGAGCCGCCGGTCGCGGTCGATGACGCCTTCGGGGTGCGCGCCGGCTCGCTCGTCTCCCTGCCGGTCATGCTCAACGACTACGACCCGAACGGCGATGTGCTGTCGATCGTGACGGGGTCGCTCACCGGTCTCAACGCGGGCTTCGGCACGGCATCGATCGCCAACAACGGGCAGACGGTGTCCGTGCAGGTCGCCCCGACGGCGAGCGGCACGGCGACCTTCCAGTACACGCTGACCGACGGCACGGCGAGCGGCGGCGGTCTCAAGTCGCAGCCGGCGACCGTGACCCTCACCGTGCACCCGACCTCCGCGAACTCCCCGCCGCTGTGGTGCAACGGCTACTCGCCGTGCCTGTACTCCTGGCCGGACGGCACCACCGTCGCCCCGGGCGGCTCCGTCGAGATCCCCGTGCTGCGCGGCTGGGTCGACCCCGACGGCGACGCGATGTTCGCCGAGTCCACGGCGACCGGGCCGGACTTCACCGTGAGCGTCTCGCCCGACGGCACGGTCGTCTTCCAGGCAGCGGCCAACGCCCCGGCGGGCTCGGTCACCGTTCCCGTGACGATCTCCGACATCAACGGAGCGACGACCGAGAAGGACCTGCACGTCACGATCACCGAGCAGCCGCAGCTGCAGGTGGAGAACTTCGGCCTGATGACCGCCAAGGGCGTGCCGCTCACGGTGAACCCGGCCTCGCACATCCGCGGCGCGAAGGGCACGCCGGTGATCGCGAGCGCCACGCTCGCGACCTCGAACTCCGCCAGCACGGATGCCGGGACCTCCGTCGCCCCCGCCGACGCGACCGTCACCGTCGACAGCTCAGGATCGACCTTCGACTTCGTCGCGAGCGATGCGGGCAGCTTCCCCGTGACGATGACGATCTCCGACTCGGCGACGAAGGCGACCGTCACCGCGACCGTGCGCATCACGGTCGTCCCCGCAGACCAGCCGCTGCTGTCGACCTCGCCGGTGACGGTCTTCGTGCGCCCGCAGACCGACACCTCGGTCGACGTGTTCTCCGCCGTGCAGAACCCGACCGGGCGCGTGCTGCTGCTCAGCGAGCCGAAGCCGCAGCCCGCGGAGGGCGCCTCGCTCGACGTCGACGTCGTGGGTCAGGCCCAGCTGCGCGTGCGCGGTACGACGGGCTCCGGCGGCCCCGGGTTGCTCGGCACGGTCGACTACCTGGTGAGCGACGGCACCAACTCGCCGGACATGCGCGTGCAGGGCGTGGCCACCGTGTACCTGCTGCCCGATCAGCCACCCAGCCGCCCGGTCGCGATCAACGACTCGGTGACGGTGCGCGCCGGGGCGCAGGTCGACATCCCGGTGCTCGCCAACGACGTCGCTCCGAACGGGGACCTCGTCGAGCTGGACCCCTCCAGCATCCAGGACCCCTCCCGCCAGGGTCTCGCCTTCGCCTCGGGCAACGTGCTGCGCTTCCTCGCCCCGAGCACCTCGCCGGGGGCGCCGATCACGCTGCGCTACTCGGCGTACTCGGCAGGCAATCCGTCGGCGAAGTCCGAGGCGACGGTCACCGTCAACGTGCTGGCGCAGGGCGGCGACCGGCCGCCGCAGCCGCAGATGCTGACGGGGCGGGTCACGGCCGGGGCATCCGTTCGCATCCCCTTCGACCCCTACGGCGTCGACCCGGACGGCGATATGGTCGCGCTCGACCGCATCGTCTCGCAGCCCGAGAGCGGCACCGCGCAGATCTCGGCGGACGGCACGGCGATCGTGTTCACCGCCCTCGCCGACAGCCAGGGGCAGCAGCAGTTCACCTACCGGGTGCGCGACTCGGCGGGGGAGACGGGCCAGGCGACCGTCATGATCGGGGTGCTCAACGCGCAGACCGACCCGGCGCCGGTGACCTTCAGCGACTATGTGCAGGTGCAGGCGGGCGACGGCAACCAGGTCGTCGTGCAGCCGACTGCGAACGACGTCGACCCGACGGGCGGCGCTCTCTCGCTCATGAGCGTCACCCCGGACGCCCCGAAGGACAGCTCGCTCTACGGCTTGCTGCAGCAGAACATCAAGTCGCGCACCTCGTCGCAGGTGGTGATCACCTCGACGCCGAACCCGCGCACCCTCACCTACACGTACTCGGTGAAGAACGCGCAGGGTGATGTGAGTGCGGGCCTGATCGTCGTCGACGTCGTGATCGGGCACGTGCCCGACTACCCCGTCGCGGTCGACACGGTCGTCGACGCGCAGAACCGCGGCAGGCTCGCGCAGGGCATCGACGTGGTGCACGGCAAGGTCTCGTGGGGCTCAGGCGACATCGGCGGGCTCAAGCTCTCGCTCTACAAGAAGACCGCAGGCGTCTCGGTCTCGGGCGACACGATCAAGGTCTCGCATGTGCCGGAGTCGGGGCTGCTGGTGCCCTTCAAGCTGACGGGTGCGGATTTCACGGGGCAGCAGGCGACGACCTACGGATTCCTCAAAGTGCCGGCCCTCGCCGACGTGATCCTCGCGCTGAAGACCAACGCGAAGCCCCTGAAGGTGAACGAGGGCGGCACGGCGAACGTCGACCTCTCCGACATCGTGAGCACACCGCCGGGCGAGCCGCTCAGCACACAGGACGGCAAGATCGACGCGACGGGCGCCCGCAAGGACGCGACGTGCTCGCTCGAGCACAACGTCCTGACGTACGACGCGGGCGACGGCGCGCCCTGGACGGACGCGTGCCTGGCACCCGTGCGCCTGATCGGGCAGTCCGAGTACACGATGATCGCCGTGCCGATCCAGATCATCCCGAAGCAGCCGCAGCCGCAGCTGCGACCCGCGTCCCTCACGGCGAGCCCAGGCCAGGCGCCCGTCACCTTCGATCTCACGCAGATGACGACGTGGCTCGGCCACGCGCAGCTCAGCGGTCTGCGCTACCAGGTCTCCTACAGCGGGCAGCTGTTCAGCGTGACCCAGCACGGTCAGACGATCTCGGTGCGCGCGAGCGACACCGCACAGCCGGGTCTCGAGCAGGTCGCCCACGTCACGATCACGGGCTACAGCGGGGTCGGCACGGCCGCCGACATCACGCTCAAGGTCGGGCCGGCGCCGAACACGCGCCCCGTCGGCGGCACGACGTCGCTGAGCTGCTCGGAGGCGCAGGGCACCAGTTGCAGCACGACCGTCGTCGGGCTGCACGACGAGGTCAACGCCTACTCGAGCACGCCGCTCAAGGTGGTCTCGGTCGCGGGCGCGGTCGACGGCTGCACCGGGGTCGCGTTCAGCGTCGCGAACGACCGCACGGTCTCGGCGCGCTGGAGCCCGAACACCCCAGGGGGCACGTGCACCGTGCCGTTCGTCGTGCAGGACGCGCAGGGCAAGCGCAGCGACTCGGGCGCGGGCGCCGGCAAGCTCTCCTTCGAGCTGAAGGGCTTCCCCGCTGCGCCGGCATCCGTCGCCCAGGTCGCGTACTCGGGCGACAGCGTCACGCTCGCCGTCTCGCCCGGGAACGCGGCGAGCTCCTACCCCGCGCTGACGGGGTTCAAGGTCTACGTCGACGGCCAACCGTCCGTGACCTGTAACGCGAACGGCGCCTGCCCGCCGGTCACGGGCCTGAAGAACGGCGACAAGCACACCTTCCAGGTGAAGTCGGTGAACTCCGTCGGGGAGTCGGTCAGCGGCGTGCAGACGGTCGGCTGGGCGTTCGCGCAGCCCGTCGTCAGCGGCTTCGACGTGACGCCTACCTACGAAGCAGGGGTCACGAGCCAGACCGTTGGTGTGTTCGACGTGAGCATTCCGAACAGTGACAGTACGGCGAGCGCATACACCGTGCAGTGGGCCGGGAACTCCCAGACGGTGCAGGTGCAGGCAGGAACCGCCACGAAGGTGCCGAATCTCCCCGCGCAGGCTGGACAGTCGACGACCGTGACTGTCACCGCGGTTAGCGCGTTTACGCAGCCGCCCGGGGACAAGGTCGGGGCGGCTCCGTACACAAAGTCCGTGACGCCGGCCGGGTCGCCGATCATTGGAGACTGGTCGGGCAATCTGCAGACTACCGACAACTCCATCACGGTTAATCCGGCGGCGGGCGGGAACGCAAACGGCAGTACCAAGGCGGATGCCTATCAGTACTTCGCAGTGCCGGTGGGCTCTGACCCGCAATGCTCAAACTCCGGTGGGAACGCGGCTATCAACTACTCGATCGCGAGTTCCCCGACCGCGGGCGCGTCAGCGGTCAACTCGACCACCATCAGCAATCTCACCCAGTTCGCCACATACGAGGTCTTCGCTTGCTATACGAACGAGTACGGCGCCGTCGAGAAGGATCTTGGGCACGCTATCGTGTGGGATCAGTCGAGCGCCCCGACCCCGAGAGACTGCAGCTACTCGATCACTCGGCAGAGTGGCGTCCTACCCGACTACGAGTACGGCAGCGGTGCCCCGAACTGCAAAAGCGGCTCGCAAAAGGGTGCGTACTCGCTCTATATCAACTATGCGAACGGCGAAAGCCAGAACACCTTTGGCTCGACGCCGAGTATCTCGGCGCGTTACTGCGCCGTCGGTCAAACCTTCTGCGGGGCATCCGTGCCTGTCGCCGCGGTGGACGGCTCGGTGCCGTTCCAGATGCAGGTGACGAGCGTGAGCGCGCAGCAGTGCACCGTCTCGTCGTCTGGGCCTAGTTCGATAACGCTCGCGACCAACGACGACAACGGCGTGCCACAAGCCGGACCGAGGTTCACCGTGACGCAGTTCGACTACACCACCGACGGCGCGAATTGGACGACGATGACCGGCGACGGCACGACCATCCCGGCTGGGACGACCGCGGTCCGCAACATCCGGTACACCCTGGGGTGGATGGTGAGTGGATTCGACAGCTACAGCAGCACTGCAGCGAATACCAACCGGGGCGAGCAACCCCTGACCTGCACCACCAACTGACGCATCACAAATCACAAAGGACTGCACATGGCGATCAGCTCTGAGCAAGCGACCTGGTTCCAATCGACGTTCCAGGCGCTGGCGGACAACGTCGAGCAGGTGGTGCTCGGCAAGCGTCACGTCGTCGAGCTCGCGTTCACGGCGATGGTCAGCGAGGGCCATCTGCTGCTCGAGGATCTGCCGGGAACCGGCAAGACGAGCCTCGCCCGCGCCATGTCGCAGACGGTGCACGGCTCGTCGACGCGCATCCAGTTCACCCCTGACCTGCTGCCGGGCGACGTCACCGGCATCACCGTCTACGACCAGAAGAACGGCGAGTTCGAGTTCCATGCCGGCCCGATCTTCGCGAACGTCGTGCTCGCCGACGAGATCAACCGCGCGAGCCCGAAGACCCAGTCGGCGCTGCTCGAGGCGATGGAGGAGGGCAAGGTCACGGTCGACGGCGTCACCCGCTCGACGGGCGCGCCCTTCCTGGTGATCGCGACCCAGAACCCCATCGAGCAGGCGGGCACCTACCCACTGCCCGAGGCACAGCTGGACCGTTTCATGATCAAGACGAGCCTCGGCTACCCCGATCTCGCCGCGACGGTGCGCATCCTCGAGGCGACCAGCGAAGTGCCGCACGAGCTCAACCCGGTGATCACCCCGCAGGCGCTCGTCGGCATGTCGACGATCGCGCGCGCGGTGCACGCCGACCCCGTGATCTTCGACTACATCGGCCGCATCGTCGAGGCGACCCGCACGGCGGCGCAGACCCGCGTCGGCGTCTCGGTGCGCGGCGCCCGCGCCCTGACCAAGGCCGCCAAGACCTGGGCGGCCTCGCAGGGCCGCGGCTACGTCAACGTCGACGACGTGAAGTCGCTCGCCGTGCCCGCGCTCTCACACCGCCTCGTGCTCGACCCTGAGGCCGAGTTCGACGGCGTCACGGCAGAGGCCGTCATCGGCCAGATCCTGCTCGACGTCGTCCCGCCGGTGAGGAGCACCGTGGCGTGACCTTCGACTCGACGGGCAACAGCGGCGCCACCGTCACCGGCACGGGCACCTCGACCACCACGCACTTCGTCTCGGAGACGTGGAGCGCGAGGACCCGCTTCGCCGTGTGGGCGGTGCGGTCGGGGCGCGAGATCCAGGCGGTGGCGAACACCGTCTGGTCGCGCGTCTCCGACACGGTGACGCCCGTCGGCTGGCTCGCCATCGTCGGCGCGCTCGTCTTCCTGCCCCTCGGGCTCGTGCTCGGCTGGATGGAGTTCATCGTCGCCGGGCTCATCGCCCTGACGGTGCTGCTGATCGCGATCCCGTTCCTCGCGGGCTCGCTCGCCTACCAGGTCGGCTTCACACTGCCGGTCGAGCGCGTCGTGGCGGGCTCAGAGGTGATCGGGACGCTGACCGTGACCAACAGCTCGCGGCGCATCGAGCTGCCGAGCCGCATCGACGTGCCGATCGGCAGCGGGTTGACGGATGTCTGGGTGCCGCTGCTGCGACCGGGGCACACCCACGGCGAGGACCTCATCGTGCCGGCCTACCGCCGGGGCATCATCGACATCGGCCCGGTCACGACCGTGCGCACCGACCCGCTCGGCACGCTGAAGCGCGAGGCCGCGTGGGCAGAGGTGCACCGCCTGTTCGTGCACCCGAAGACCGTGGCGGTGCCGTCGACGAGCTCGGGCTTCGTGCGGGACCTCGAGGGGACGCCGAGCCGCGATGTGGTCGCCGAGGACATCTCGTTCCACCAGATCCGCGAGTACCAGCCCGGCGACGGTCGTCGGCACGTGCACTGGAAGTCGACGGCCAAGACCGGCCGCCTGATGGTGCGCCAGTTCGAGGAGACCCGGCGCGCGCGGCTCGCGATCGTGCTCGGCATGCGCGAGGACGAGTTCGCGAACGACGACGAGTACGAGCTCGCGGTCAGCATCGCCGGCTCGCTCGGCGTGCGCGCGGTGCGCGACGGCCGCCAGATCGCGGTCGTGGCGAGCGACCAGATCCTCGACGTCGCGAAGCGCTCGGTGCGCGCCATCCGCTCGCTCTCCGTCATGACCCCGACGGCGCTGCTCGACGACCTGTCGACCGTCGAGCGCTCGAGCGCGGCCATGGAGTTCGAAGAGGTCTGCACGCTCGCCACCCGGGCCATGACCGACCTGTCGATCGTGTTCGTCGTGTGCGGCTCGTCGACCGAGCGCGCACGGCTCGCGCAGCTGCCGCTGCGCTTCGACCCCGGTGTGCAGATCGTCGCGGTCGTCGCCGACCCGGAGTCGCGCCCCGGCTTCCGGCGCCTCGGCGACGTCGGCGTGCTCACGATCCCGCTGCTCGAGGACTTCCGCATGATGCTGCGCAGGGCCGCCTGATGGCCGCGCGCCGCCGCGGCAGGGCCGCCCGCCCCGACACCGCGCTGTTCGTCGACCTGGGCTTCGTGCTGGCGCTCGTCGCCGTCGGCGCGTTCGCGGCGTGGCCGATCTACCAGACCTGGTACCTCGTCGTCACGGTCGCCGGCGCCGTCGTGATCGCGGCGGGCGTCGTGCTGCTCGGCCGGCTGCGTCGCTGGTCGTGGGGGCTGATCTCGGTGTGCACGGCCGCCGCCTATCTCGCCTTCGGCGTGCCGCTCGCGATCCCGAGCGCGTTCGCGTCGCGCGCCGACCTGGTGCTCGGCTACCGCGACCTCGTCGTGGCGACCGTCGGCGACTGGAAGAAGCTCGTCACCGTCGATGCCCCCGTCGGGCACTTCCAGACGCTGCTCGTCCCGCTGCTCGTCACGATGCTCGTGTGCACGACGGCGGCCTTCTCGATCGTCTTCGGCCGCGCGCGCAGCTACGGCGTCCTCGTGCCGATCATGCTCCTCCCGACGGCCTTCGCGATCGTGTTCGGCACCACGTCGAACGGACATCCGCTCGAGATCGGCGGCTTCCAGGTCGCGGCGCCGACGCACACGGTGGTCGGCGTGCTGGCGCTCGGCGCGGCCGGCGGATTCCTCGTCTGGCGCGGCCAGCACGCGCGCACCCTCGCGCTGCGCGAGGCGGCCGCCGCCTCAGGCATCCGTCGCCCGGCCGGCGCATCGGTCGGCTCTGCACGCCGCATCGCCGGCGCGGTCGCCGTCGCCCTCGTCGGACTGGCGGTCGCGGTGCCGCTGTCGTCGACGGCGCTCGAGCCGAGTCAGCGGCACGTGCTGCGCTCGGCGGTCGACCCGACGGCGCAGCTCAGCCAGTACACGAGTCCGCTGACCACCTATCGCGCCGCGTTCTCGGCAGACCCCGACACCTACAACGCCGCCGTGCTGAGCTACTCGGGCGATGCGCGGCAGCTCGGCCGCCTGCGCGTCGCGACGATGAGCTTCTACAACGGGCAGCAGTACACGGTGCTGCCGAGCGACTCCGACCGCAGCAGCGCCTTCGCGCATCTGCCGCAGCTGACCAGCGCGTCGCACGGGTCCGGGCTCGCGAGCCTCGACGTCACGATCGGGAAGGGCTTCGACGCGGCGCTCGGCTCCGGCGTCTGGATGCCGACGGTCGACGGGCTGAAGGCGGTGGGCTTCGGCGGGGCCGACGTCAATGCGCTGACCGACGGCTTCTACTACAACACGACGCTGCAGGCGGGGGCCGAGCTGCACAAGCTCAGCCCGGGCGACAGCTACACGCTGCTCGCCACGCCGCAGGCGGCCACGGCGCCGCTCGGCTCGCTCACCCCGCCGCAGGGGGCGGTGCCCGCGACGGCCGACATCCCCGACAGCCTCACCCAGTGGGTGCAGTCGCAGAACCTCGGCACGGGCGGCCAGGCGCTCGCCGGGTTGATCCAGCGCCTGCGCGATCGCGGATTCCTGAGCCATTCGCTCGTCTCGCCGGGCACCGGCACGGCGAGCGACCCCACCTGGCTTCGCGAGACGGGCGGCAAATTCCAGCAGAGCCTCGCGGGCGAGTCGATGGACCGCATCGGCGAGCTGTTCAGTGACCTGCTGCGCCAGCAGCAGAAGGTCGGCGCCGACGCGCCGGCGGCCTCACTCGTGGCCGGCGTCGGCGACGACGAGCAGTTCGCCGTGGCATCCGCTCTCATCGCCGAATCGCTCGGTTTCCCCGCGCGCGTCGTTCTCGGCTTCACGCTGGCGGGCAGCGAGACGGATGCCGGAGCCATCCCCGCCTGCGACGGCGGCGTGTGCCGCGGCAAGAACCTCACCGCGTGGGTCGAGGTGCAGGGCGCCGACCAGAAGTGGGTGCCGTTCACCACCACCCCGCAGAGCAAGCTGCCGCTCGCCAAGCAGCCGGTGACCACGAGTGTGCCGAAGCTGCCGACGCAGGTGCAGCAGCATGTCGCCACCGTGCAGCCGCCGCCTGAGGCGAATCCGACCGGCGGGAACCGGCAGAACAACGACCGCACCCCGAAGGACGCGGCGGGCCCGGCCGCCTGGCTGCCCGCGCTGCGCATCGGCGGCACGATCCTGCTGGTGCTGCTGATCCTCGCGGCGCCGCTCGCGTCGCTCGTCATCGTGAAGGCGGCCCGCCGCCGTGAGCGGCGCGCGACGCCGTCCTCTGCGGGGCGCATCGCCTCGGGGTGGGACGAGCTCGTCGACACCGCCGTCGACCTCGGGCTGCCCGCCCCCGGCGTGCGCACGCGTGTCGAGGCGGCGGCGCTGTACTCGGCCGCGTCCCGCGCCGCCGATTCCACGACCTTGCGTACACTGGCTCACGGCGCCGACGATGCCGTCTTCGGCGCCTTCGACCCGACACCCGACGAAGCCGACCGCTTCTGGGCGCAACTCGACGAGCAGCGCTCGCGGCTCGCCGCGGCCTTCCCGCGGTGGAAGCGGCTGCTCGCGCTGGTGTCGCTGCGGTCGTTCCGTACGGGTTCCCGCATCGGGGGAGGAGAAAGATGAGCCCGACCGACGAGCAGTCGCTCTCGCTCGCAGTGGGCGGTGACGCTGCCGCCGTGGCGCTGCTCGTGCCGCTCGTCGTCGCACTCGCCATCTATCTCGTCGTCGTGCCGCTCGGCCTGCGCGGCATCTTCGACGCGCTCGGCGCCGAGCGCTCGCGCGCATGGATCCCGTTCGTCAACCTCGCCACCGTCTACCGCCTCGGCGGTCTGAGCGAGTTCTGGCTCATCGCCCTCGTGATCCCGGTCTCGAGCTGGCTGGGCGCGATCATGCTGTTCATCGCGAGCCATCGCATCAACCGCCGCCTCGGCCGCAGCGGCTGGTACACGGTGCTCGCCGTCGTGCTCTGGTGGGCGTGGACCCTCGTTCTCGGCCTGCAGCGCCGCATCGATCTCACCGAGGCGTCCGAGCCGCTCATCTGGTCGGCGCAGCGGCCGCCGCAGTCCCCCCTCACGATCCCCGACGGCGACGACTCCGCGCAGCCGATCGATGAGACACCGATCAGCGCAGCCGGATTCATCGCCCCCATGCCGGGCAGATTGCACGTGAATGCGGCGGATTCCCGGTCTGAGCCCACCCGCGCCCCCCAGCCGATCTTCGAAGAGCCCCCGGCGGCGGTTCTTCCGATCGCCCCGGAGCAGCGCGAAGCGCCGCGTCTCGAAACGGTCCCCGATGCGCCCCCTGCGCTTTCCCCGGACACCATCATCCGCGCTCCGCAGCCCGTTCTGCAGCCCGAGCCAGAACCCGTGCAGGACCCCGCGCCCGAGGCATCCGCCCCGCCCGTCCTCGCCCCTGCCCCGGTCCCGGTCCCGGCTCCGGTCTCTGCCCCCGCCCCCGACGAGGATGCGACGATCATCCGCCCCGTGCTGGACGACGCGACGATCATCTCGAGCCCCCGCGTCGACGAAACCGTCATCTCCCCGCGTCGCCGCCAGCGCTGGTGGGTGCAGACCTCGATGGGTGCGCGCGTCGAGCTGACGGGCGCCTCGGCGATCCTGGGTCGCCGCCCCGCGGCACACCCGCTCTACTCGGGAGCGCAGCTCATCGCGGTGACCGACGACGCGCTCTCGGTGTCGGCGACCCACGCGGTGCTCGAGTTCGTCGGCGGCAACTGGCACGTCACCGACCTCGACTCGACGAACGGAGTCTGGCTCATCGACCCGCAGAGCGGCGAGGAGACCGAGCTGGGGGCGCGCAACCGCGCCCGCATCGCCGGCAAGATCATGCTGGGCGAGCTCGGCGTCGAGGTGGTGCAGGGTGCCTAGCCGCAGTGTGACCGTCGAGGTGAGCGAGGCATCCCCGCAGCTGCGCGTTGCGGCGAGCACGGATGCCGGCCGCCAGCGCCGCGGCAATGAGGACAGCCACCTCGCCGAATTCCCCGTCTACATCGTCGCGGACGGCATGGGCGGCCACGACGCGGGCGCGGTGGCGAGCGCCTCGGTCGTGCGCGCCTTCTCCGGACTCGTCGGCCGCGACGACGTGCGCCCCGACGAGGTGGCCGATGCGATCCGCCGCGCGCACCAGACCGTGGCCGCTCTCAGCGACCGCACCCGCCGCGGCGCGGGCTCGACGCTCACCGGGGTCGTACAGGTGCGGCACGACGGCCTGCCGTACTGGCTCGTGCTGAACGTGGGCGACTCGCGGGTGTACCGCGTGGTGGGCGCGCGCTTCGAGCGCATGACGATCGACCATTCCTACATGCAGGAGCAGCTGGATGCCGGCAACCTCGCCCCCGACGAGGTCGAGACCTTCGAGCACAAGAACGTCATCACGCGCGCGGTCGGCGCCCCCGACAGCCCCGCGGACTACTGGGTGCACCCGGTCGAGGCGGGGGAGCGCATCCTGATCTGCTCCGACGGCCTGCACGGCGAGCTCAGCGAGGCGGAGCTGTACGACGTGCTCGCGCATCATGCCGACCCCGGCGAGGCGGTCGACGACCTCGTGCAGCGCGCCCTCGACCATGGCGGCCACGACAACATCACGGTCGTCCTGGTCGACGTCGCGGAAAACCCGAGTGCTGAGGAGCACGACGAAGCCGCGCGTCTCGAAACGAGCAGCCCGACCGAGGACAACACGGATGCCTGACACCGACGACACCGTCCTCACGGAAGGCCATGGCACGATCGAGGACACGGCGCCGATCGTCGCGCGTCGCGTCGCGCAGACCGAGTCGGTCGACGCGAAGTTCACGGTGGGCCGTGCCCTTCCGCCGCAGGGCCCGCCGGTGACCGACATCCACCTGCTCGAATTCCGCCCGCCCGAGGTGCCGGCGGGCGGCGTGGTGCGCTACCGGGTCCGCTCCGATCTCGAGGTCACGCAGGTGCCCGACTTCGACGCGGAGTGGAAGGTGCGCCAGCGCGCCCCGCGCGAGCTCTCGGCGACCGAGGTCGTCGCGCACCAGCAGGACGGCCGCCGCGCCTGGCGCCGCCGCGCGGTCATCACGGTCGGGGTGATCAGCCTCGCGGTGCTGATCCTCGCCGGCGCGGGCATCTGGGCTCTGCAGCAGCTGTAGCGGCTTCGCCGCGGCGTCACCCGGCCGCAAACGCGGAGATGGGTCGCAACCGCGTGCGAATCCCGCCTGACGCCCCGCCTTTGCGACCCATCTCCGCCGTTCTCCCCGCGCACAGTTCCGGCCCCACGCGAGTTCTCCCCATTTCGGCCTCTGCTCAGAACGCATCCCAGCGCAGCTGGTCCACCCTGCCACCATGGACCTCGACCGCATCCTCGATCTCAATCAGGGCTTCACCACCCGAGCCGCCCTCTATTCGGCTGGCTTCTCCAAACGCCGCATCCAAGAAGAGCTCAGCGCCGGCCGCATCGTCGCCTACGGGAAGCTGCTGGTCGGCCGCCCCACGGTGTCGCCTGCGTTCCGGCGAGCCGCCACGATGCGCGCTCGCCTGGCATGCATCACCGCGGCGAAGTCGATGGGCTTATGGACGCTCGAGACGGATGCCTTCCACGTCGTGCCCCCTGCGAGTAACTCCCACGTCCACCCCGACGGCCGGCTCCCTCGCGCCAGGGTGCATTGGTCGTCGTCGCCGATCGAACCCGACCGGAGCCGTCTCGTCGTGGAGTCCGGTCGCAACGCGCTCGCCCACATCGCGGACTGCCAGCCGATCGCCGCCGCCGTCGCGACCTTCGACTCCGCGGTTCGCAAGGGCCTCGTCAGTGTCGAAGAGCTGCAGCGGCTGGCATCCGTTCGCCGCGGCCGCTTCGCGCGGGTCGTCGCGCTCGTCAGCGATCACGCGGATTCCGGACTCGAGTCTCTCACTCGAGTGAGGCTGCTGTGGGAGGGTGTCGCGTGCCGCGAGCAGGTGGTCATCGACGGGCATCCCGTCGACCTCCTCATCGGCGACCGGCTGATCATCCAACTTGACGGCAAGCAGCACCTCGAAGACCCCGAGCAGCTGGAACGCGATCGCTGGCAGGATCGACGACTGCGCCGCATGGGCTACACGGTTCTTCGCTACAGCTACGACGATGTCGTCGCGAACTGGCCGACGACATGGGCCGAGATCCGCTCCCATCTCGCTCAAAGCGCTCACCTCGCGTGATGTATCCTTACATCATGCTGCGCACGCAGATCTCCTTGACCGAGGCGGATCGCAAGCTCCTCGACGCCGAGGCTGCGCGCACCGGCCGGTCGATCTCCGCGCTGATCCGCGACGCCGTCGCGCGAACCTACGGTGCTCAGGCGGATGCGGGCGCAGATCTTCAGGCGATCGACGCCGCCTTCGGCGCGTGGCACAGCCGAGATGTCGACGGCGAGGCCTACGTCGAGCAGCTCCGCTCCGGCACCCGCCTGCGTCATGCCGCCGGGCGATGACCTTTCTCGTCGACACCTCGGTGCTCATCGACGTGCTGCGCGGTGAGAGCGCGGCCGCACAGGTGCTCCGTGAAGCGCGTGCCGACGGCCCGCTGCACGCGAGCGAGGTCACGCGGCTCGAGGTGCTGGCCGGTATGCGCGCGACTGAGGAAGCAGCCACCCAGACGCTTCTCGGAATCCTGACGTGGCACCCTCTCGATGACCGCGTCGCCGAGGCGGCAGGGGAGCTCGGGCGCCGTTGGCTCCCCGGCAATCGAGGCATCGACTCTGCCGATCTCGCGATCGCCGCGACCACGGCACTGGTCGGTGCGCAGCTCTTGACGCGGAACGTCAAACATTTCCCGATGTTCAGCGGCTTGACCGCGCCGTACTGATCGGGCACAGTCCCCGCCCCCGCCCGCAATAGGGGCCATACAGATGTTCTGTCCCCAGCACGGGGATATGGCCCGCGATCTGGGCATCTGGATAACCTTCACAGGTCCGGGCCGACCCCCGGACCACCGACCCCCCTGGGCCCCGACCCAGGCGTGCATTCCGTAAGGAGGTACGTCCATGGCGTCCCTCACGGAGATCCTGATCCTCCACGGCGCCCTTCCCATCGAGCACCTCGACCTGATCTCGGCGACCCCAGCCGCCGAGGCGCAGGCGATCGGCGCACTCGTCGACGACGGTGTGCTCTCGGCGACACAGGTCGCCCGCGCGCGGGCCGCGCGGGCGGGTGTGCAGTTTGTGGACCTGACCGATCTCCCTGTCGACCGCCAGGCGGTCGCGCTCGTGAGCCCCACGGTGTTGCGCCGCAATCGCGTGCTGCCGATCGGGTTCTCGGGCGACCATCTCATCGTCGCCACGGACGACCCCGAGAACCTTCCCGCGATCGACGACGTGCGCACGGCATCCGGTCGCGCTCTGACGCTCGTGGTGGCGGAGTCCGCCGATCTCGAAGCCGCGCTCAACCGCTACCTGCGCGCCGACGACGAGCTCTCCGACCTCACGGCGACGTTCGAGGAAGAGCAGTCAAAGGAGGAGGCGGCCCAGAGCGCCTTCGACACTGATGACCTCGAGGACGAGGCGCCCATCGTGCGCTTCGTCAACCTCCTCGTGAGCCAGGCGATCCAGGACCGCGCGAGCGACATCCACATTGAGCCCGCCGAGCACGAGGTGCGGGTGCGGTATCGCATCGACGGTGTGCTGCACGAGATGCAGAGCGCGCCCAAGGCGATCCAGAACGGCGTCATCAGCCGTCTCAAGATCATGAGCGACATCGACATCGCCGAGCGGCGCAAGCCACAGGACGGCCGTATGTCGGTGAGTCACGGCGGTCGCAAGATCGATCTGCGCGTCGCGACCCTTCCCACGGTGTGGGGCGAGAAGATCGTCATGCGCATCCTCGACAACACGTCGACGACGATGTCGCTCGACAGTCTCAATCTCCTGCCGCGCAACTTCGAGGTCTACCGGCGGTCGTACACGAAGCCGTACGGCATGATCCTCGTCACGGGTCCCACCGGCTCCGGCAAGTCGACGACGCTCTACACGACGCTGAACACGGTCTCGAAGCCCGAGATCAACGTGATCACGGTCGAGGACCCGGTCGAATATCGGATGCCGGGCATCAACCAGGTCCAGGTGAATCCCAAGGCCGGACTGACGTTCGCGAGCGCGCTGCGCAGCATCCTGCGCTCTGACCCTGATGTGGTGCTGCTCGGTGAGATCCGCGACCACGAGACCGCCCAGATCGCGATCGAGGCGGCGCTTACCGGCCACCTCGTGCTGAGCACGCTGCACACGAACGACGCGCCGAGCGCCGTCACGCGCCTCACCGAGATGGACATCGAGCCGTTCCTCGTGGGGTCCGCCCTCGACTGTGTCGTCGCCCAGCGGCTCGCGCGCCGACTCTGCGAGCGCTGCAAGGCGCCCGCAGAGCCCGATCGGGCGTTCCTCGAGCGCGTCGGATTCCCACTGGGCATGCTCGATGCCGTTGGCGGGCTGCTCTACGGCCCGGTGGGCTGCCAGGCGTGTTCCCAAACGGGGTATCGCGGCCGCATGGCGCTGCACGAGATCATGCCGGTGACCGAGCAGATCGAGAGACTCACCGTCGAGCGCGCATCGAGCGCTGAGATCGGGCGGGTCGCGCGGGAGCAGGGGATGCTGACGCTGCGGGAAGACGGCTGGGCCAAATGCCTGGAGGGCTGGACCTCTGTCGAAGAGGTCCTGCGCGTCGTGGCCTAGTCAGTGGGGGAGAGACGGATTATGGACAAGCCTGTTTACGAGATTCCGGACATGTCTGGCGCCGAAGATGTGCTCGGCTGGGCGCCGCGCCCGTTGGCGGTGCCGACGCCGCCGGCTGTTCCCGACGCGCCGGCGGTGATTTCGACCACCCCGGCCCCGGTCGTGAACGCAGCATCGCCGGAGCCCGTGGAACCACAGGGGGTCGCCCCGCTGTCGCGCCGTGCGCTGCGAGAGCAGAACCCGCTTCCTGAGATCGATGACCGTGCGATCGTGGAGGAGTGGGTGGCAGGTCGCCCCAGCTCGACGCCCTCACCGGCACGCTCCGCCGCAGACCCGCAACTGCTCGCCGCCCTCCAAGAGGTCGTGGCCTGCAAGGCATCCGATCTCCACGTCACCGCGAACGCCGCGCCGATGCTGCGCGTCGACGGCGGCCTGCGCGCCGCCCCGGGCACCATGGTGTGGGACCGCGACCGGGTCAAGAATGCGCTCTACTCGCTGCTCACCGACGAGCAGCGGGAGCAGTTCGAACAGGAACTCGAGCTGGACTTCGCCTACACCGTGAGCGCGAACGCGCGGTTTCGCGTGAACTTCTACCAGCAGCGCGATTCGATCGGCGCCGCCTTCCGCCTCATCCCGACCGAGATCAAGACGCTCAAGGCGCTGGGCGTGCCCGAGCACATCGGCCGCTTCGCGGGTCTGCCTCGCGGGCTGGTCCTCGTCACGGGGCCGACGGGATCGGGCAAGTCGACGACCCTCGCCGCCCTCATCGACCTGGTGAACGAGACCCGCACCGACCACATCGTCACAGTCGAGGACCCGATCGAGTTCCTGCACAACCACAAGAAGTCGATCATCAACCAGCGTGAGGTCGGCCACGACACCCACAGCTTCGCGAACGCGCTGAAGCACGTGCTGCGCCAAGACCCCGACGTGATCCTGGTGGGCGAGCTGCGCGACCTTGAGACGATCTCGGTCGCGCTGACCGCCGCCGAGACGGGCCACCTGGTGTTCGCCACCCTGCACACGCAGGACGCCGCTCAGACCATCGACCGCGTCATCGACGTGTTCCCGCCGCACCAGCAGGACCAGGTGCGCGTGCAGCTCGCGGCGACGCTCCAGGGCGTCGTGTGTCAGACGCTGATCAAGAAGGCGAACGGCGAGGGCCGCGTGGTCGCGACCGAGGTGCTCGTCACCACCCCGGCGGTCGGCAACCTGATTCGCGAGGGCAAGACCTATCAGATCGCGTCGGCGATGCAGGCGGGCCGCGATCTGGGCATGCACACCATGGACCAGAACCTGGCCGAGCTGGTCAACTCGGGCAAGATCACGCGCGAGGCCGCGCTGGAGAAGTCCCACGACCCCGCGGCGTTCGACCGTCTGATCCATCGGGTGGAGACGGCGACGGATGCCACGAGTCGGGCTCTCCAATCCGCGGGACCCGACTTCGGCGACAGTTTCAGCAGGGTGGTGCAGTGATGTCCACGGTTTCCCCCACGACATTCGTCTACAAGGGGCGCGGCTCCGACGGGAAAGTCACAAAGGGCCGTCTCGAGGCTCCCAACGAGGGTGCAGCTACCGCGCGGCTCATCGGCATGGGACTCACGCCCATCACTGTCGCAGCTACGGGCACCGGGCTCAATCGCGAGATCAACCTCTCCTTCATGAAGAAGGGGGTGGGCCTCAAGGATCTCGCCGTCATGAGCCGCCAGATGTCGACCATGACGGGCGCAGGCCTGTCGCTCTTGCGCACCCTCGTGATCCTCGCCGATCAGAGCGAGAACGAGGTGCTCAGGCAGACGCTGCAGGCGGTCTCCAAGGATGTCGAGACCGGCTCCGCGCTATCCGAGAGCATGAGCAGGCACGACGACGTCTTCCCGCCGCTCATGATCAACATGGTCAGGGCAGGCGAGACGGGCGGATTCCTCGACGGGGCGCTCGACTCGGTGGCGACCACCTTCGAGAAAGAGGCCGCGCTGCGCGCGACGATCAAGTCGGCGATGGCGTACCCCATGATGGTGCTCGGCATGTCGCTGGTCGCGGTCATCGTCATGCTGACGTTCATCGTTCCGATCTTCGCGAAGATGTTCGCGAGCCTCGGTTCGAAGCTGCCGCTGCCGACGCAGATCCTCGTCGTCATCTCGCATCAGATGGTGTGGATAGTGCCGCTGCTGGCGGTGGTGTCCATTGCGGGCAGCATCTGGTGGCGCCGGAACAAGAATGAGCCGGCGGTGCGCGCCAAGATCGACCCGATCAAGCTCAAGCTGCCCGTCTTCGGCATGCTCATGAAGAAGATCGCCATCGCCCGGTTCTCACGCAACATGGCGAGCATGCTCGCCGCCGGCGTGCCGATCCTCAACGCGATCCGCATCGTCGGCGAGACCTCGGGGAACTGGGTCATCGAAACCGCCCTCGAGCGCATCGCCAAGTCCGTGCGTCAGGGGAAGTCGTTCGCGGGGCCGATGGCCGATGAAGACGTCTTCCCGCCGATGGTGACCCAGATGGTCGCAGTGGGTGAGGATTCCGGCTCGATGGAGCTCATGCTGCGCAAGATCGCCGAGTTCTACGACGCCGAGGTGCAGGCCACGACGGAGGCGCTCACGAGCCTCATCGAGCCGCTGCTGATCGCCTTCCTGGGCGTCGTGGTCGGCGGCATGATCGTGTGTCTGTACCTCCCGATCTTCAGCATCACGAGCGCCGTTCAGAACGCCGGCTGATCCACCCCCAATGAAGGGGTGAAATATGCCCCTGATCGGGGGATTAGCGCCGGAATTTCACCCCCGGACAAGGGATTTCCGGCTTTTGTCGCGGCACATAATCTCAACGTCAGACGGAGCTTGAGAGTTTGTCCGTCTGCATCAATTCCGACCAATCCGACCAAAGGAATACTCCGACATGTATTTCCGTCTCATGGGCAAGCTGAACGCTCGCCGCAAGGGCCTCCTCGCCGAGGACGAGAAGGGCTTCACCCTGATCGAACTCCTCGTCGTCGTGATCATCATCGGCATCCTCGCCGCGATCGCGATCCCCGTGTACCTCTCCGTGCAGAACAACGCAAAGAACAGTGCGACTCAAACCGACGTTGGCAACCTCAAGACGGCCATTGTCGCGCTCCAGACCAGCACCGGCTCGGTTCCGGCTCCTTCAACGCTTGTGGCGACCACTTCGACAACCGCCCCGACCATCAGCGGCGACGCGGTTGCCTCGGACGACACAACAAGCTGGAGTTCTGCTGGCGCCACGCTTAGCAAGTACACCACCGCGCTTGCATATACACTCAGCGGTTCTGGCTTCTGCATCAAGGGTGCGTCATCCGGCGGAAAAACATTCTATGCCACAGACCAGAGCGGCGTTTCCGACGCGGCGCCTAGCGGCTACACCTGCCCGGCGTAGCTTCGAAAGAGCCGCCTGCAGCCCGAGAGCTCGAGCTGCAGGCGGCTCGCCCGTCCGATCGGAATCGAACACTCAAGAGGCTGCTGCTATGAGGCGAGGGAGCGTTGAGAGCGAGCGTCAAGCCGGTCTCGGACTCATCGAGATCGTCGTCTCCATGTTCGTTCTCGCGCTTCTCACCCTGGCCGTGCTCCCGGTTCTCGTTACGGGGCTGCGCACGTCCGAAGCGAACGCGTCTCAAGCCACGGCGGGCCAGCTCGCTTCCTCTACCATCGAAAACGCCCGGTCTCGAGCGCCGAAATGCGCGGACCTGGCTGCCTTCATCAGCAGCAGCCCGGCGACGTCAGTCAGCAGGGGCACCGTTCTGACCGCGACCGTTTCACCGGTTCTGAGCTGTTCCGCCATTCCGAGCTACCCCGTCACCGTGCCCGTCATGGTCAAAGTGATCGACTCACGCGGCAAGAGCTACGCGACGGCGTCGGCCCGCGTCTTGCTCACTCAACCCTGATGCGTGCCGCACCCGACCACCACGTCGCGACCGAAGACGGCTTCACGCTCGTGGAGCTGCTCATCTACACGATGCTTCTGGCCATCGTCCTCGTCATCGTCGGAGGATTCATGTTCAACTCGATCTCGTCGTCGAACACGATCCGTACGACGTCGCAGGCGTCTACCGAGGGCCAGCTGATCGCGAGCTCGCTCCAAGCCGGCATCGAGAACGCGACGGCGGTCACCGGCACGGATTACCCCGACGGAAGCGCACTGGTCATGGCGCGTGTCGCTACCCGCGGCGCGACGCTCGACTGGCAATGCGAAGCCTGGTATTATAGCGCCGCAGATAAGGCCGTGTACACCACGACCACGCACCCCGCCGTCGCAATCACGCTTCCCACAGGTGGCCCAAAGGGCTCATGGTCCCTGCTCGGCGACGGCATCGTCCCCGTCACAGACGGAACCGGCCCGCTGGCGCTGCATGGCACGTCATACTCGGCGAGTCTCGACATCGATCTGCCCGTGACGAAGTCGCAGCCCGTGCACATCGAGATGACGGCCTACATGCGCACCGACCCGAGCGAGCTGGTGAGCGCGCCGTGCTTCTGACACTTTTACGCAAGATCCGGCGCCGAGAACGCGGCAGCGCCATGGTGGCTGTGCTCAGTGTCATGGCCGTCATCATGGTGGTGGTCGCGCTGATCGGTGCTGTCACAGTGCAGTCGCTGCGTTTCACGGGGTCCACGAAGAACTCCGTCCAAGCTCAAGCATCGGCCGAGACGGGGATCGACGTCGCGGCGTCGCTCCTCACGCAGGGCACGTGCACGAGCGCCACGTTCACCCAGCCGACATCGGCGAGCGACCCCAACTACCTCGCGGGAGCGAGTTATTCGGTTGCGATCGCGTGGAGCCCAGCGGCGACCGGCGACAGTGCGTGGACCTCGGGTTGCCCCACTGCGGCGGCTCTCCGTGTGAAACTGACTTCAACGGGTCTCGCCGGACCCGGCATGAGCAGCAAGCGGATTGTCGAAGCGATCTATGCCGCCCACAGCACCACGACAACGGCGCCGAACTCATCTCTCACGCCCAGCGGCCCTGCCATCTATGCGTACTCGGCAACCGGATTCAGCGGTTCGGGCACGCTCTCGCCGGTCAGTGGCTCCGTGCCGAGCGTCAGAATCAGGAACGGCGACGTGAACTGCACGGGCGGTAGCAACGTTCAGGGCGACCTCATCGCTGCGACCGGAAATCTGACGGTCGGCGGCTCCTGCAATGTCGGCGGGAGTGTTTGGACGCCCCAGACTCTGACTATCACCGGAAGTCTGAAGGTGGGTGGCGACGCGACCGCGAAGTCCATGAACCTCGCTGGCACTCATGTCTCTGGCAATGCGTGGACGAGCAACGACATGACGCTGCAGTGGGGCACCCAGGTCGATCAAAACGCGACGGCGAAGATTCTGAATCTGTCAGGTGGCAACGTGCTGGGCACCGCATGGTCACAGACGTCGGCGACGTACGCCGGCGGGGCCACGATCGGTGGCAATCTCGTCGCGCAGTCGACTAACTCGACCAGCAGTGCGGCGAAGGGGACCAAGATCGTCGCTGCTGGTCCCGGGCCTGGCCCTTCGGCGCCGGCGACACCAACCGTGCCGAACTGGATCGACTACGCCTATAGCGCTTCCGACTGGCCCGGGTTCACGGTCGTGACCCTGCCCGCAGGCAGCTGTGACTGGACCACCTTCTATAACGCGGACATCAGCCTCGGCGGTTCGAAGGGCATCATCGACGCGCGCAACTGTACGGGCACCATCACGATCTCGACGGCCCGTGACAAGCTGCCGGTCAACAACGACCTGGTGATCCTCGGCAAGAGCTTCGACCTCGGGGCCAGTTTCGGGTTCACCGCAACGTCGGCGCATCGCCTGTGGCTGATCACCCCCGACACCACCATGAACGGTCAGCCTGACTGCCCTGGCTCCAACGGCGCGGGGACTTTCACGGTCGAAGGCGGCGCGACGCTCGACCCGCACATCAGCGTGATGATCTACAGCCCCTGTTTCGTGAACATCACGTCGGGCATCGACTGGTACGGCCAAGTGTTCGCCGGAGAGGTCCAGGTCAATGGTTCGGCCAATCTTCACTTCGTTTCCGTCGGTCTGCCGGGCTACAACCTCGACACCGGGACGGCACTGCCGCCGACCGTAACGAGCTCGCCGAGCGTCATCACTTCACGCCAGTCCATCCGAAACATCGCTGGGTGATGCTCATGCCCGCCCTCGCCCTCGGAATCTTCGGCAGCCTCATCGGCTCCTTCCTCAACGTCGTCGTATATCGCGTCCCCGCCGGCCTCAGCATCGTGAGCCCGCCGAGTGCGTGCCCGCGCTGTGGAGAACCGATCAAGGGCTACGACAACATCCCGCTACTGTCATGGCTCATGCTGCGCGCCAAGTGCCGCCACTGCGGCGAGCCGATCAGCGCCCGCTACCCGCTGGTCGAGTTGGGTACGGGTGTCGCGTTCGCGGCGGTGGCGGTCTGGTTCGCGCTGGCGCGCTGGCATGCGGCGGATGCCGCGCAGCTGACGGCCTCGATCCTGGAGCTCGTCGCGTTCCTCTACCTCGCCGCGATCTCCATCGCGCTCGCGCTGATCGACCTCGACACCAACAGGCTGCCGAATGCGATCGTTCTGCCGAGCTACCTGATCGGCGGGGTGCTCCTCGGTGCGGCATCCGTCATCACGCGCGACTGGTCCCAGCTGGTCATCATGCTCATCGGCGGGGCCGCGCTGTTCGCCCTGTACTTCGTCGTCGCGCTGATCTCGCCGCGCGGCATGGGCTTCGGTGATGTCAAGCTCGCGGGCGTGCTCGGCCTCTTCCTCGCCCACCTCGGTATCGCCCAGCTCATGGTCGGCGCCTTCGCGGCGTTCCTGCTCGGTGGCCTGTTCGCGGTGGTGCTGCTGATCACCGGGCGAGCCCGCCGTGGCTCCGGCATCCCCTTCGGGCCCTGGATGCTTGCCGGCGCATGGTTCGGCGCTGTCGCAGGCGCCCCAGCCGCCGCTCTCTACCTCTCCCTCTTCGGGCTGACCGCCTAGGCATCAAGGAGAAGACCAATGCCCAGCACCATCGTCGGAATCGACATCGGCAGCGAGACGGTTCGCGCCGTCGAGCTCAGCGAACCCGGCAAAGGCCGGCCCGTACTGCACCGCTATCACGAGCTCGACTTGCCGGCGGGCGCTGTGACCCGCGGTGAGGTGGAGCAGCCGCACACCGTCGCCACGGCGCTCAAGCAGCTCTGGGCGCGCGGCGGGTTCAAGAGCAAGACCGTGGTGATCGGGGTCGGAAATCAGCGCGTGCTCGCCCGCGATCTCGCGGTTCCGAAGGCATCGCTCAAGCAGATCCGCGCCGCGCTGCCCTTCCAGGTTCAGGACCTGCTCCCGGTCCCCGTGTCCGATGCGTTGCTCGACTTCTACCCGCTCAGCGAGTCGGAGGGCGAAGCGGGCCCGACCGTCAACGGCCTCCTGCTCGCCGCGATCAAGGACGCGGTCCTCGGAAACGTCAAGGCCGTCCAGTCCGCCGGTCTGCATCCCTTTAACGTCGATCTCGTTCCCTTCGCGTTGGTCAGGGCTCTGCTGAGCCGCGAAGCCGACAGCGGTGTGGTCGCGATCGTCGATCTCGGCGCGACCTCGACCACGGTCGTCATCGCCTCGAGCGGCGTTCCCCAGTTCATCCGCATCATTCCGTCGGGCAGCGACGACCTCACCCGGGCGCTTGCTCAGCGCCTCGAGGTCTCAGAGGAGGAGGCTGATCGCGTCAAGCAGCGCCTCGGTCTCGCGACGACCGTCGCCGACCTGGATGAGCACAAGGCGGTGCAGGTCATCTACGAGGTGACGAACGAGATACTGGCGAGCCTGCGCAACACGGTGAGCTACTTCAGCAACGTGCACCCCGACATGCCCGTGCGCGGCCTCGTCGTCACCGGCGGGGCGGCCGTCATGCCGGGTTTCATGAAGGCGCTGGCCGACGTCGTGCAGCTGCCCGTCTCGCTCGGCGACCCGCTTGCGAACGTCGTCCTCGGCAAGGGACTCGACCCGAGTCAGTTCGCCGCCGCACGACCCACCCTTTCCGTCGCCGTTGGCCTGGCCCTCGGGAGCGCCGCATGAGCACCTCAGAGCTCCCCGCGCCTCTCACAGAGCTTCTTGCGCCGCCGATCGAGACGCTCACGGAGCAGAAGTCGAAGCGCCACGGCCGACGCGGCGGTGAGAGATCGGATGCCGCGACGGGCAGCCCTCGTGCCTCGAAGCCGGCCAAGCAGTCGCGCGCCGACGATCTGGTCCTCGGCGGTGCGCCCATTGCTCGGCTGCTGCCGCCCGAGGTCGTCGAAGCGGGCAAGGCTCGCGCGACGCGCAATCTCATGGTCCTCATCATTCTGGGAGTCCTGGTCCTGGCCGGGGTGGCGACGGGAGCGGCCTATTTGCTCGCCCAGCGCTCGCAGGCCGAGCTGGAGGCGATCCAGACCCAGAACACGACCGTGCTTGCGCAGCAAGCGCAATACGCTCCGGTGCGCAGCGTGCAGAACCAGGTCAAGCTCGCGCAGGCGGCGCAGCGGGTGGGCGCGGCGAGCGAGATCGACTGGAGCGCCTACTTCGCGAAGGTCCAGGGGGTGATGCCCGCCGGAGTGTCGATCACGGCGATCTCCGGAGAGACGGCGAGCCCCACCGCTGCCATTGCGCAAGACAGCGCTCCGTTGTCGCCGAGCCGGGCAGCGACCGTCACCCTGGCGATCGATGCGCCCAACGAGCTGACCATCGCGGATGCGCTCGACGCTCTGCAGAAGCTCCCCGGGTACACCGCGGCGGTGCCGGGCAGCATCACCCAGGGGGCGAGTGCTGCCGGGTCTGCGGATACGCCGGGCGGTTCCGCGTGGAGCACCACAATCGTCGTCTCTCTCAACGACGGCGCTTTCGCAAACCGCTTCGATCAGAAGAACCAGTAGGGGTTGCTATGAACGCCAACAGACTCTGGATGCTCGGGGGGGCCGTCGCTGCCGTCGCGATCGTGGTGCTGGGGTGGATCGTCGGCATCTCCCCGCAATTGCAGCAGGCGAGTGCCGCCGATGACCAGAAGGTGTCCGCACAGTCGCAGCTGCAGCAGACCGAGCTGCAGCTCACCCAGCTGAAGAAGGACTACGCGTCGATCGGCCAGCTGAAGGCACAGCTGTCCACATTGCAGCAGTCGCTTCCCGGCACGTCGCAGGTCACCGATTTCGTCCGCCAGCTCGCACAGCAGTCAGCCGCGGCGGGCGTCGCGGTCTCGTCGATCACCGTCGGCGAGCCCACGGCCTATGCGCCGGCGGCATCGGGCAGCGCTCCCGCAGCGAGCCCGGCCCCGTCGCCGTCTGCCCCCACGCCGAGCGCGACCGCCGCGCCGAGCACGGGCCCCACGCCGAACGCGACCGCGGCTGCGGTTGCGCCGCCTGTCAGCACCGATCCGCTCGTGACCAGCGCGAACTTCGTCATGCTCCCAGTGACCCTCTCCATCAGCGGCGAGCAGGCCGGACTGATGTCGTTCACGAGCTCGGTGCAGAATCAGGGCCCGCGACTGTTCCTGGTGAACAAGATCGATCTGAAGCAGGGCGCTGGTGCCGCCGATTCGCAATCGGGCGCGGCATCCGATGAATCCGCGACACTCTCCGGATTCATCTATGTGCTGATCGGCAACTGATCACGCGGGCGCTCGCTACCGTAGCCTCATGCCCCTCTACCTCCCCGACTTCCGCGCGGGCCAGACCTTCACCACCCCCGGCCACACCGTCACCGAGTCCGAGGTGTACCAGTTCGCCAACCTGACGAACGACAACAACGAGGTGCACACCAACGCCGAGTTCGCGAAGAACACCCGCTACGGCCAGCGCATCGTGCACGGCATGTTCGGCGCGTCGCTGTGCCTCGGCCTGATCGCCCGCACCGGAGTCTTCGAGGGCAGCGCCGTCGCCCTGCTCGGCATCGACCAGTGGAAGTTCACGGCTCCGGTCTTCATCGGCGACACGCTGACCTGCACGGTCGAGATCCTGTCGGCGCGGCCGACGAGCTCGGGGGAGTACGGCGTGCTCGAACGGCAGCTCACCCTCAGCAAGCAGACCGGCGCGGTCGTGCAGCAGGGCCGCATGGACCTGTTGGTCCTCGCCGAACCCTTGAGCTGAGGCCCGTCAATCCCTGGCGTCACGCCGCCCCGTTGCTACTGTGACCCCCATGAGCGACACGACGCCGACGCCGCGTTCCGACGACGAGCCCACCCCTCTCGCCGATGAGACGGCACGCGAGCACGCCACCGGCGAGCAGCCCATCGAGCAGCCTCTGACGACCAGCTCGGACCCCGCCGACCACACCGACACCGGCGTCGCGCCGACCCTGCCGCCCGACTACGAGCCCGTCTCCGCCTCCGACCACGTCGCCCCCGAGCCGCCCCCGATCGCGGGCGACGAGCCCGGCGCGGCCCCGCGCTTCGACGCGGCGGCCGAGGGCGCAGCGGCCGAGGGCGCAGAAACGGATGCCGCAGCCCCGGCAGCCCCCGTCGTCGGCGCCCCCGTCGAGCCCACCGCCGTCGACGAGACGACATCGGCACCCGCGCCGGCCCCCGCAGCCGAGCCGACCCCGGCACCCGTCCCGACCCCGGCACCCACCCCGGTGCAGGCCCCAGAGCCCGCCCCCTACGGCGGCCCCACCTACCTGCAGTCGCCGACTGAGCCCAAGAAGCGCAGCAACCGCGGGCTCGGCATCCTGATCGCCGTGCTCGCCGCCGTCGTCTTCGCCGCGGCCGATCTGGCCGCGACCTACGGCATCCTCCTCGTCCGCTACGGCAACGACCGCGCGCTCAACTATCTCGAGAGCTACGCGAAAGGCTGGGATTTCTGGATCCCCCTCGCCGTCTTCACCGCCGCCTTCATCGCGCTGGTCGCGATCGTCAACCGCGGCCGCTGGTGGGGCTACGTGCTCGGCAGCGTCTTCGTCGCGCTCCTCGTCTTCGCGAGCTACTACGGCGCCGCCCTGCTCACCAGCCAGGCCTGGAACTTCACGCCGGGCGAGTTCACAGACTTCACGCGCGACTACTTCCAGTCGAACATCACGTATCTCTGGGTCGCGGCCGTGGTCACCTTCATCGCGCTCGAGCTCGTGACCTGGTTCGGAGCCTGGATCGCCTTCCACGGCCAGGTCGCCAAGCGCAAGAACGCCGAAGCGCGCGCCGCCTACGAGGCCGACCTCGATCAGCAGGTGTCGACGTACTGAGTTGCCGGGCTTCCGCAAGTACGCCGCAACGGTCGCGGTCTTCGCGAGCGGGCTGTTCCTCGCCCTCCTGATCGCCGTCTTCGGCGTGATCTCGCTGCTCGCCGGCATCGAGGTCATCGCCGACCCGCGCGCGGGCGAGTTGGCAGGGCCCGTCGCGACGGCCGCGGCGACGCTGCTGGTGATCGGATGCCTGCTGCTGATCGCCCTGCGCATCCCCGAGTCGCGCCAGCGGGTCGCCCCGCTCGCGTCCTTCGGCATCGGCGTCGGCGCCTACCTGGCGTGGTCGCTGTTCGCGGCGCTCGCGTTCCTCTTCGGCCGGGGCGACCCGGTCGGGGCGCTGATCTTCTTCGGCGGCATCCTGCTCGGCCCCTTCGCGATCTCCGCGGGCGTCATCGCCTTCGTCATCGCGCTGCTCTTCACGGTGGCCCTCGCCTCGCGCGTGGCAGACAAAGGCCGGCCCCGCTGGCCGTGGGAGAAGTACGAAGATGAGTAGGTGCCATCCTCCGCGCCCGTCCTGACCCGCGGCCAGCTCGCCACCGTGATCGTCGCGGTCCTCGCCGTCGTCGGTGTGATCATCGCGGCGCTGGCGGTCGTGCCGCCCGCGGCGCGCGCCGCGAACCCCGACCTCCCGGTACGCGCCTACCTGCAGGCCATCGAGAAGGGCGAGATCGGCACGGCGATGAAGATCGGCGGCATCGAGCCGGCGGCGGGCGACAAGCTGCTGACGGATGCCGCATACGGTCAGGCATCCGATCGCATCACCGCCTTCACCGTGCTCGACGCGAGCGTCCGCGACAGGACCGGCACGGTGCGCACCCGCATCACCCAGGGCGACCGCAGCTACGTCGCCGCGTTCGACGTCGCCCGCGCGAGTACGAACCCGTTCGATCCGTGGCGGCTCGCGAAGCAGCAGCTGCCCGAGATCACGCTGAAGCTCGAGGCGCCGCTGGATCTTGCGGTCAGAATCGGCGGTGTCGACTTCACGGCATCTCGCGGCGCGCTCACGCAGCGTGTCTTTCCCGGCAGCTATGAGACGAGCCCGCGCACGACGGGTCAGGTCGACGTCGGGTATGCCACGGCGAAAGCCACCTTCGAGGCGACGCGCACGGACCCGGTGACCGTGCCCATCGGTCTGGCGGATTCGGGCAAGTCCACGGCAGACAGGCAGGTGCAGACCTGGCTTGCCAACTGCGCGGCCTCGAGCGAGCTGCATCCGGCCAACTGCCCGTTCGAGGCCGTTCCCGAGGCGTCCGTCATCTATTCGGACGGCAGGTGGACCATCGACACGCAGCCCGTGTTCGACGTGGGGGAGTGGAGCGACCGGCTCGGCGGCTGGCCGGTCACCACCAGTGCCCCCGGCTACGTCACCTTCACGGCGCGCGCCCGTCAGGGCGGCCTGGTGGGCACCGCGACGACCGGCTCGAATCCCTTTGGCGTCGCGGGCATGATCCTGCCGGACAGCAGTGGCGGGCTGCGTTTCGTGCCCTCAGCGAACTACTCATCGCCGAGCACGGCAGGGTCACTCACCTGATACCATTGATCGGGTGTGCGCTTTGGCGTGCGCGCTCGGCGTGTCCGAGCTGAGACAGGTCTGGTTCGAACCAGGGTCTCCCACGGCATACTCACCACGCAATTCCGACGTCATTCGATGTCGGCGGTGGGTCCCGATGGAAAGAACAAACCATCACATCGCTGTCACCGTGCAGCACTAACTAGGAGCATTTGTGCCAACTATTCAGCAGTTGGTCCGCAAGGGTCGCAGCCCCAAGGTCGTCAAGACCAAGGCCCCCGCCCTGAAGGCCAACCCCCAGCAGCGCGGCGTGTGCACGCGTGTGTACACCACCACCCCGAAGAAGCCGAACTCGGCCCTTCGCAAGGTCGCCCGCGTGAAGCTCTCCAACGGCACCGAGGTCACCGCCTACATCCCCGGTGAGGGCCACAACCTGCAGGAGCACTCGATGGTGCTCGTCCGCGGCGGTCGTGTGAAGGACCTCCCGGGTGTCCGCTACAAGATCATCCGCGGCGCTCTGGACACCCAGGCCGTCAAGAACCGCAAGCAGGCTCGCAGCCGCTACGGCGCGAAGATGGAGAAGAAGTAATGCCTCGCAAGGGTCCCGCTCCTAAGCGCCCGGTCGTCGCCGACCCGGTTTACGGTTCGCCCGTCGTCTCGCAGCTGGTCAACAAGATCCTGCTCGACGGCAAGAAGGGCCTCGCCGAGCGCATCGTCTACGGTGCCCTCGCCGGCGTCGAGGCCAAGACCGGCAACGACCCGGTCGCCACGCTCAAGAAGGCGCTCGACAACGTCCGCCCGACCCTCGAGGTCAAGTCCCGCCGCGTCGGCGGCTCGACCTACCAGGTCCCGGTCGAGGTCAAGCCCCACCGCGCGAACACCCTGGCGCTGCGCTGGCTCACCGGCTACGCCAAGGCCCGTCGTGAGAAGACCATGACCGACCGTCTCACCAACGAGATCCTCGACGCGTCGAACGGCCTCGGTGCCGCGGTGAAGCGCCGCGAGGACACGCACAAGATGGCCGAGTCGAACAAGGCCTTCGCGCACTACCGCTGGTAACAGCGATTCCGGGTGGGTGACGGATGCCAGAAGCATCCGTCACCCACCCGGGCCAGAACTTCCCCTTCACCATCCATCCGGAGGAACCCCGTGGCACAAGACGTGCTCTCGGACCTGCACAAGGTCCGCAACATCGGCATCATGGCGCACATCGATGCCGGTAAGACCACCACCACCGAGCGCATCCTGTTCTACACGGGCGTGAACCACAAGATCGGCGAGACCCACGACGGCGCCTCGACGACCGACTGGATGGAGCAGGAGAAGGAGCGCGGCATCACGATCACGTCTGCCGCCGTGACCTGCTTCTGGGCACCGACCTACGCGGCGAACACCGACGCGAACCGGAACCAGATCAACATCATCGACACCCCCGGCCACGTCGACTTCACCGTCGAGGTCGAGCGCTCGCTGCGCGTCCTCGACGGCGCGGTCGCGGTCTTCGACGGCAAGGAGGGCGTCGAGCCCCAGTCCGAGACCGTGTGGCGCCAGGCCGACAAGTACGACGTCCCCCGCATCTGCTTCGTCAACAAGATGGACAAGCTGGGCGCCGACTTCTACTTCACCGTCGACACGATCATCAACCGCCTCGGCGCGAAGCCGCTCGTGATGCAGCTGCCGATCGGCGCCGAGAACGACTTCATCGGCGTCATCGACCTCGTCACCATGAAGGCCCTGGTGTGGCCGGGCGACGCCAAGGGCGATGTGACCATGGGCGCCAAGTACGAGGTGCAGGAGATTCCTGCCGACCTCGCCGACAAGGCTGCGGAGTACCGCCAGAAGCTGCTCGAGACCGTTGCCGAGACCGACGACGCGCTGCTCGAGAAGTACTTCGGCGGCGAGGAGCTCACCGAGGCCGAGATCAAGGGCGCGATCCGCAAGCTCACGATCGCCTCCGAGATCTACCCCGTGCTGTGCGGCTCGGCGTTCAAGAACCGCGGTGTGCAGCCGATGCTCGACGCGGTCGTCGACTACCTGCCGTCGCCGCTCGACGTCCCGTCCATTGAGGGCCACGACGTCCGCGACGAGGAGAAGGTCATCGAGCGCCACGCCGACGCCAGCGAGCCGTTCTCGGCCCTCGCGTTCAAGGTGGTCTCGCACCCGTTCTTCGGCCGCCTCACCTACGTCCGCGTGTACTCGGGCCACCTCGAGTCGGGCGCTCAGGTCATCAACGCGACCAAGGACAAGAAGGAGCGCATCGGGAAGATCTTCCAGATGCACGCCAACAAGGAGAACCCGGTCGAGTCGCTGACGGCGGGCAACATCTACGCCGTCATCGGTCTGAAGGACACCACCACCGGTGACACCCTCGCCGACCCGCAGAGCCCGGTCGTCCTCGAGTCGATGACGTTCCCCGAGCCCGTCATCGAGGTCGCCATCGAGCCGAAGACCAAGGCCGACCAGGAGAAGCTGGGCACCGCGATCCAGAAGCTCGCCGAAGAGGACCCGACGTTCCGCACCGAGCTCAACCCCGAGACCGGCCAGACCGTCATCAAGGGCATGGGCGAGCTGCACCTCGACATCCTCGTGGACCGCATGCGCCGCGAGTTCAAGGTCGAGGCCAACGTCGGCAAGCCGCAGGTCGCGTACCGCGAGACCATCAAGAAGACGGTCGAGCGCCACGACTACACGCACAAGAAGCAGACCGGTGGTTCCGGGCAGTTCGCGAAGATCCAGTTCAAGCTGGAGCCGCTCGAGGTCACCGCTGAGACGACCTACGAGTTCGTGAACGCCGTCACCGGTGGTCGCATCCCGCGCGAGTACATCCCCTCGGTCGACGCCGGCTTCCAGGAGGCCATGCAGGGCGGCATCCTCGCCGGCTTCCCGATGGTGGGCGTCAAGGCGACTCTCACCGACGGCGGCTACCACGAGGTCGACTCGTCCGAGATGGCGTTCAAGATCGCCGGCTCGATGGGCTTCAAGGAGGCTGCGCGCAAGGCCAACCCGGTCCTGCTCGAGCCGCTGATGGCCGTCGAGGTCCGCACCCCCGAGGAGTACATGGGCGACGTGATCGGCGACCTGAACTCCCGCCGCGGCCAGATCCAGTCGATGGACGACGCCTCGGGCGTCAAGGTCATCCGCGCGATCGTGCCGCTGTCCGAGATGTTCGGCTACATCGGCGACCTGCGTTCGCGCACCGCCGGCCGCGCCGTCTACTCGATGCAGTTCGAGACCTACGGCGAGGTTCCGCGGAACGTCTCCGACGAGATCGTCCAGAAGGCCAAGGGCGAGTAGTCGTACCGCTGGTTGAGGAAGCCGTAAGGCCGTCTCGAAGCCGGCATCCAAAATCCCGTAACATAGAAAAGATCCCCGTAGAATGTCCGGTCGGCGCACGCCGCCCGCAGCTTCTACATGAGAGTCCTGAGGAGGACCCACAGTGGCTAAGGCCAAGTTCGAGCGGACCAAGCCGCACGTCAACATCGGTACGATCGGTCACGTCGACCACGGCAAGACCACTCTGACCGCGGCGATCTCGAAGGTTCTGGCGGAGAAGTATCCGTCGGCCGTCAACGTGAAGCGTGACTTCGCTTCGATCGACTCGGCGCCGGAAGAGCGTCAGCGCGGTATCACGATCAACATCTCACACGTCGAGTACGAGACCCCGAAGCGTCACTACGCTCACGTCGATGCCCCTGGGCACGCGGACTACATCAAGAACATGATCACCGGTGCTGCCCAGATGGACGGCGCGATCCTGGTCGTGGCCGCCACCGACGGCCCGATGGCTCAGACCCGTGAGCACGTTCTGCTCGCCAAGCAGGTCGGCGTCCCCTACCTGCTGGTCGCTCTGAACAAGGCCGACATGGTCGACGACGAGGAGATCCTGGAGCTCGTCGAGCTCGAGGTTCGCGAGCTGCTGTCCTCGCAGGGCTTCCCGGGCGACGACGCCCCCGTCGTGCGCGTCTCGGGCCTCAAGGCCCTCGAGGGCGACGAGAAGTGGACTCAGTCCATCCTCGACCTCATGGACGCCGTCGACGAGTCGATCCCCGACCCGGTGCGTGACCGTGACAAGCCGTTCCTCATGCCCATCGAGGACGTGTTCACCATCACCGGCCGTGGCACCGTCGTGACGGGCCGCGCCGAGCGTGGCACGCTCGCCATCAACTCCGAGGTCGAGATCGTCGGCATCCGCCCGACGCAGAAGACCACGGTCACGGGTATCGAGATGTTCCACAAGCAGCTCGACGAGGCCTGGGCCGGCGAGAACTGTGGTCTGCTCCTCCGCGGTACCAAGCGCGAGGACGTCGAGCGCGGTCAGGTCGTCGTGAAGCCGGGTTCGGTCACGCCGCACACCGAGTTCGAGGGCACCGCGTACATCCTGTCCAAGGACGAGGGTGGCCGCCACAACCCGTTCTACGCGAACTACCGTCCGCAGTTCTACTTCCGCACCACCGACGTGACCGGCGTCATCACCCTCCCCGAGGGCACCGAGATGGTCATGCCGGGTGACACCACCGACCTCCACGTTGAGCTGATCCAGCCCATCGCCATGGAGGAGGGCCTCGGCTTCGCCATCCGCGAGGGTGGCCGCACCGTCGGCGCCGGTACCGTCACCAAGATCATCAAGTAATTCCGGTTACTGCGATCTCCTGAGAGGGGGTCGGGCCTTAGGCCCGGCCCCTTTCTCTTTGCTCCGACATCAGATGCAACATAGATACAACATGTGTTAGGATGTTCCCAGGACGTAGAAGAAAGGGAACATCAATGACTGAGACATCGACGCGATCCGGCGGGCTGCGCCGCGGAGTGCGCCGAGCGGGTGCGTTGACCGCTGCTGCCGGGTTGCTGCTCGTCGGCGTGCTGATGGCCGGGCCGGCCGTCGCCGCGGCTGCTGAGCCCGTGACTCCGGTAGCGATCAGCGAGACCATCGAGCCTGAGCTCGGCCCGGTGACGGATGACACGATCATGCCGATCTCCGAGGAGGCTGCGATCGAGCCGATCTCTGAGGTCGTCGAGACGCTGACGCGTCCGCTGGGTCTGAGCATTTTCCTCGCGTCCGCTCTGACGCTGGGCGCCGGCGGCATCGCGATCGCGCGGGTTGCGGGGCAGCGCAAGCAGCAGGCTGCGCGGGTGGAATCGCGGAAGTAGTTCCGCGGCAATACGGGGGCTGAACCGGTCGGGGTTCAGCCCCTCTTTCGTGCGCGCAGCCGGCTCCGCTCGTGGTTGCGCTACTCAAATCCGCATTGCGCTACTCGGATCCCGGTAGCGCACAGCGGATTTGAGTAGCGCACCGGGTGAGACGGATGCCGATGGCTGGGTTCCGGCGCCGCGGCGCCCAAGGGCGCGCGGGGCGTGTCGCGTCTCGAAAACCCGGCCACAGCGACGCGGCGGTCGCGTCCGGCGCGTCGCGCAGCGACCCGCGCCGGGCGAGGACCGGCGCGGCAATAGGCACGACACGCCCGGGTTGCAGCATCCGTATTCATCTGGCAAACTTGTATAGTTCAACATTTCGGCAGACGGGCCCAGCTCTCACCGAATCACTGCCAGGCAGTGCATAACCGCCGACTCGCTCGGTTCAGGTTAGGCCGCAGGCAGCAGAACACCTCGCCAAAATCCGACAACGGAAATCCCGGACACTTCTGTGCCCGGGTCGCTCCATGTCGGGGCCGGGCGTTGAAAACCGAACAGTGGTGCTGCACCACGAGCTTCGAACGGCAGACCGTTCGGAGCACGTCGCGTCCAATGCGAGCCGGAAGCTCGTAAGACGCCTTACACGAGAGCGAGTCAGTGATGGCGGGACAGAAGATCCGCATTCGACTGAAGTCGTATGACCACGAGGTCATCGACACCTCGGCACGCAAGATCGTCGACACGGTCACCCGCGCGGGTGCGACCGTCGTCGGCCCGGTGCCGCTTCCGACCGAGAAGAACGTGGTCGTCGTGATCCGTTCGCCCCACAAGTACAAGGACAGCCGCGAGCACTTCGAGAAGCGCACGCACAAGCGGCTGATCGACATCATCGACCCGACGCCGAAGGCCGTCGACTCGCTCATGCGTCTCGACCTGCCGGCCGACGTCAACATCGAGATCAAGCTGTAAGGGGGCCCGGCACACATGTCTGCAAAGACCAAGAACGTCAAGGGCCTGCTGGGCACCAAGCTGGGGATGACCCAGGTGTGGGACGAGAACAACAAGCTCATCCCCGTCACCGTCGTTGAGATCACTCCGAACGTGGTCACCCAGGTCCGCACCCCCGAGGTCGACGGCTACGACGCCGTTCAGATCGCCTACGGCCAGATCGACCCGCGCAAGGTCAACCAGCCGACCGCCGGCCACTTCGAGAAGGCCGGTGTCACTCCGCGCCGCCACCTCACCGAGGTGCGCACCGCTGACGCCTCCGAGTACTCGCTCGGCCAGGAGCTCACCGTCGGTGAGACCTTCGAGGCCGGCCAGCTCGTCGACGTTGTCGGCACCAGCAAGGGCAAGGGCACCGCGGGTGTCATGAAGCGCCACAACTTCAAGGGCGTCTCGGCCTCGCACGGTTCGCACCGCAACCACCGCAAGCCCGGCTCGATCGGCGCCTCGTCGACCCCGAGCCGCGTCTTCAAGGGCATGCGCATGGCCGGCCGCATGGGCGGCGAGCGCGTGACCGTGCTGAACCTGACGGTGCACTCGGTGGATGCCGAGAAGGGCCTGCTGCTCGTCAAGGGCGCCGTTCCCGGCGCTCGCGGCCGCATCGTCTTCGTCCGCAACGCAGTGAAGGGAGCCTAAGACCATGGCTACTCTCGACGTCCTCGACGTGAAGGGTAAGAAGGCCGGCTCCGTCGAGCTGCCTTCCGAGGTCTTCGACGTCCAGACCAACGTCCCGCTGATCCACCAGGTCGTCGTCGCTCAGCTCGCCGCTGCTCGTCAGGGCACGCACAAGACGAAGAACCGCGGCGAGGTCTCCGGTGCCGGCCGCAAGCCGTTCAAGCAGAAGGGCACCGGCCGCAGCCGTCAGGGCTCGGTGCGTGCGCCCGAGCACACCGGCGGTGGCGTCGTGCACGGCCCCGTGCCGCGCAAGTACGACCAGCGCACCCCGAAGAAGATGATCGCCGCTGCTCTGCTCGGCTCGATCTCCGACCGCGCTCGCGCCGGCCGCCTGCACATCGTCCAGGCCATCGCGGTCGACACCCCGTCGACCAAGACCGCCAAGGCGCTGCTCGCCGGTCTCGGCGTCGGCAAGAACGTGCTCGTGGTGCTCGACTCCGCTGACGAGGCCGGCTGGCTCTCTGTCCGCAACCTGCCGAACGTCCACGTGCTCGCCGCCGACCAGCTGAACGCCTACGACGTGCTCCGCAGCGACGACGTCGTGTTCACGCAGGTCGCGTACGACGCCTTCGTCGCCGCCAAGACCAAGAAGCAGGAGGTGACCAAGTAATGGCCGCCAACAAGGACCCGCGCGACGTCATCATCGCCCCGGTCGTCAGCGAGAAGAGCTACGGCCTGATCGACGAGGGCAAGTACACCTTCGTCGTCGACCCGCGCTCCAACAAGACCGAGATCAAGCTCGCGATCGAGTCGATCTTCAAGGTCGAGGTCGCGTCGGTGAACACCCTGAACCGTCAGGGCAAGACCCGCCGCACCCGCTTCGGCACGGGCAAGCGCAAGGACACCAAGCGCGCCATCGTGACGCTCAAGTCCGGTTCCATCGACATCTTCACGGCTGTCGGCTAGGAGCGAAGGAAGAACTATGGCTATTCGTAACTACAAGCCCACGACCCCCGGTCGTCGCGGCTCGTCCGTTGCCGACTTCGCTGAGATCACCCGGTCGACGCCCGAGAAGTCGCTGCTCCGCCCGCTGGCGAAGACCGGCGGCCGCAACAACCAGGGCCGCATCACCACCCGCCACATCGGCGGTGGCCACAAGCGCCAGTACCGCGTCATCGACTTCCGTCGCAACGACAAGGACGGCGTCAACGCCAAGGTCGCCCACATCGAGTACGACCCGAACCGCACCGCGCGCATCGCGCTGCTGCACTTCGTCGACGGCACCAAGCGCTACATCCTGGCGCCGAACGGCCTGAAGCAGGGCGATGTCATCGAGTCGGGCGCGAGCGCCGACATCAAGCCGGGCAACAACCTGCCGCTGCGCAACATCCCCACCGGTACCGTCGTGCACGCCATCGAGCTCAAGCCGGGTGGCGGCGCCAAGCTGGCCCGCTCGGCCGGGGCATCCGTTCGCCTCGTCGCGAAGGACGGCCCGTACGCCCAGCTGCGCCTGCCTTCCGGTGAGGTCCGCAATGTCGACGCCCGCTGCCGCGCCACCATCGGCGAGGTCGGCAACGCCGAGCAGTCGAACATCAACTGGGGCAAGGCCGGCCGCAACCGCTGGAAGGGCATCCGCCCGACCGTCCGCGGTGTCGCGATGAACCCGATCGACCACCCGCATGGTGGTGGTGAGGGCAAGACCTCCGGTGGTCGCCACCCGGTCAGCCCGTGGGGTCAGCCCGAGGGCCGCACCCGTCACGCGAACAAGGAGAGCGACGGCCTCATCGTTCGTCGCCGTCCCACCGGCAAGAAGCGGAAGTAGGAGAACTAGAAGATGCCCCGCAGTCTCAAGAAGGGCCCCTTCGTCGACGAGCACCTGCTTCAGAAGGTGGTTCGTCAGAACGAGGCCAACTCGAAGAACGTGATCAAGACCTGGTCGCGTCGTTCGATGATCGTCCCGGCCATGCTCGGCCACACCATCGCGGTGCACGACGGTCGCAAGCACATCCCGGTGTTCGTCACCGAGACCATGGTCGGTCACAAGCTCGGCGAGTTCGCTCCGACCCGCACCTTCCGTGGACACGAGAAGGACGACAAGAAGGGTCGTCGCCGCTAAGCGGCGACGTGAGGAGGAGAAGAAATGGTGGAGTCGATCGCACGCGTGCGACACATCCGCATCACGCCTCAGAAGGCTCGTCGCGTCGTCAACCTGATCCGCGGCAAGCAGGCGCAGGAGGCACTGGCCATCCTGAAGTTCGCGCCTCAGAGCGCGAGCGAGCCGATCTACAAGCTGGTCGCGTCGGCCATCGCGAACGCTCGCGTCAAGGCGGATGCCTCGAACCAGTACCTGGACGAGCAGGACCTCTACATCTCGCGCGCATTCGTCGACGAGGGCACCACCCTCAAGCGCTTCCAGCCGCGAGCGCAGGGTCGTGCCTTCCGCATCAACAAGCGCACCAGCCACATCACCGTGGTCCTGGCCACTCCGGACGAAGGGACGAAGTAATGGGTCAGAAAGTCAACCCCTACGGCTTCCGTCTGGGCATCACCACGGACCATGTGTCGCGTTGGTTCTCGGACTCGACCAAGCCTGGGCAGCGTTACGCCGACTACGTCGGCGAGGACATCAAGATCCGCAAGCTGCTGACGACCACCCTCGACCGCGCGGGCGTCGCCCGTATCGAGATCGAGCGCACCCGTGACCGCGTGCGTGTGGACATCCACACCGCCCGCCCGGGTATCGTCATCGGCCGCCGCGGCGCCGAGGCCGAGCGCATCCGCGCCGACCTCGAGAAGCTCACCGGCAAGCAGATCCAGCTCAACATCCTCGAGGTGAAGAACCCCGAGGCAGACGCGCAGCTCGTCGCGCAGGGCATCGCCGAGCAGCTCTCCGCCCGCGTGGCCTTCCGCCGCGCGATGCGCAAGGGCCTGCAGGGCGCGCAGCGCGCCGGCGCCAAGGGCGTCCGCATCCAGGTCTCCGGCCGCCTCGGCGGCGCCGAGATGAGCCGCTCGGAGTTCTACCGCGAGGGCCGCGTGCCGCTGCACACCCTCCGCGCGAACATCGACTACGGCTTCTACGAGGCGAAGACCACCTTCGGCCGCATCGGCGTGAAGGTCTGGATCTACAAGGGCGACATCACCAACAAGGAACTCGCTCGCGAGCAGGCATCCCGCCCCGGCCGCGACCGTAACGACCGCAACGACCGTCCCCGCCGCGCCCCGCGCCAGGCTGAGGCCCCGGTCGCGGAAGGAGCAACGGCATAATGCTGATCCCCCGTAAGGTTGCACACCGCAAGCAGCACCACCCGGGCCGTTCCGGCCAGGCGACCGGCGGCACGAAGGTCAGCTTCGGCGAGTTCGGCATCCAGGCCCTGACCCCCGCTTATGTGACCAACCGTCAGATCGAGTCCGCTCGTATCGCCATGACGCGTCACATCAAGCGTGGCGGCAAGGTGTGGATCAACATCTACCCTGACCGTCCGCTGACCAAGAAGCCTGCTGAGACCCGCATGGGTTCCGGTAAGGGCTCGCCCGAGTGGTGGGTCGCGAACGTCAAGCCGGGTCGCGTCCTCTTCGAGGTCGCCGGCGTCAACGAGGAACTCGCTCGTGAGGCCCTGACCCGTGCCATCCACAAGCTGCCCCTCAAGGCACGAATCATCAAGCGCGAGGAGGGCGACGCGTAATGGCGATCGGTTCCAAGGAGCTCGCACCCGCCGAGCTCGACACGTTCGACGACGCTCGTCTCACCGACGAGCTCAAGAAGGCCAAGGAAGAGCTGTTCAACCTGCGCTTCCAGTCGGCCACCGGCCAGCTCGAGAGCCACGGCCGCCTGCGCGCCGTGAAGCGCGACATCGCTCGCATCTACACGGTCATCCGTGAGCGCGAGCTCGGCATCCGCGCCACCCCGGCCCCGGTCGAGGCCCCGGCGAAGAAGGCTGCCGCCAAGAAGAGCAAGAAGGCAGAAGAGGCCGCTGAGGCCCCGGCTGCCGAGACCGAGTCCGAGGAGGCATAAGCATGGCTACCAAGAAGGCTGAGGCCGAGGTCGCCGAGCAGGCCGCCGAGGCGCGCAACTACCGCAAGACCGCGCGCGGCTACGTCGTCAGCGACAAGATGGACAAGACCATCGTCGTCGAGGTCGAGGACCGCAAGAAGCACCCGCTGTACGGCAAGGTCCTGCGCACCACCAAGAAGGTCAAGGCGCACGACGAGCAGAACACTGCGGGCATCGGCGACCTCGTCATCATCAACGAGACCCGCCCGCTGAGCGCCTCCAAGCGCTGGCGTCTGGTCGAGATCCTCGAGAAGGCGAAGTAATGATCCAGACAGAGTCCCGTCTCAAGGTCGCCGACAACACCGGCGCCAAGGAGCTGCTGACCATTCGCGTGCTGGGCGGCTCGAACCGCCGCTACGCGGGGCTGGGCGACGTCATCGTCGCCACCGTCAAGGATGCAATCCCCGGCGGCAACGTCAAGAAGGGCGACGTCGTCAAGGCGGTCATCGTCCGCACCGTCAAGGAGACCCGTCGTGCCGACGGCTCCTACATCAAGTTCGACGAGAACGCCGCGGTTGTGCTCAACAACAACGGCGAGCCGCGCGGCACCCGTATCTTCGGGCCGGTCGGCCGTGAGCTTCGCGACAAGAAGTTCATGAAGATCGTCTCGCTCGCCCCGGAGGTGATTTAGTCCCCATGGCCAAGATCAAGAAGGGCGACCTCGTCGAGGTCATCGCCGGTGCCACGCAGGCGCGCGGCGGCGACCGTGGCAAGCAGGGCAAGGTCCTGCGCGTCATCACCGAGGAGAACCGCGTCGTCGTCGAGGGCATCAACTTCGTCACGAAGCACGTGAAGGTCGGCCAGACCCAGCGCGGCTCGAAGACCGGTGGTCTCGAGACCGTCGAGGCTCCGATCCACATCTCCAACGTCGCGCTCGTCGACCCCGAGACCAAGAAGCCGACCCGCGTCGGCCACCGGGTCGAGGCGGTCACCAAGGACGGCATCACCAAGAACGTCCGCGTGCGCTACGCCAAGAAGTCAGGTAAGGACCTGTAATGACCGACACCACTGCTGCGGTGGCTGGCAAGATCCAGCCCCGCCTCAAGCAGAAGTACCAGAGCGAGATCGCGCCGGCTCTCAAGGAGCAGTTCGGCTTCACCAACCCGCACCAGATCCCCGGCCTCGTCAAGGTCGTCGTGAACACCGGTGTCGGCGAGGCGGCCCGCGACGGCAAGATCATCGACGGTGCGATCGCCGACCTCACCCTGATCACCGGCCAGAAGCCGCAGGTCACGAAGTCGCGCAAGTCCATCGCGCAGTTCAAGCTGCGCGAGGGCCAGGCCATCGGCGCTCACGTCACCCTGCGCGGCGACCGCGCCTGGGAGTTCCTGGACCGCCTGCTGTCGCTCGCGCTGCCGCGCATCCGCGACTTCCGCGGCCTCTCGGACCGTCAGTTCGACGGCCACGGCAACTACACCTTCGGTGTGCAGGAGCAGTCGATCTTCCACGAGATCAACCAGGACAAGATCGACCGTGTCCGCGGCTTCGACATCACCGTGGTCACCACGGCGAAGACGGACGACGAGGGTCGCGCCCTGCTGCGCGCGCTCGGCTTCCCGTTCAAGTCGGACGACCAGGCTGCGTAAGCCCCGCCTGGGCCTCGCGCTCAGGAACGCCCGCTAAGATGGCGGGGTTTGTGCCACGGCGCAGACCCCGCCCTCCGGCGGGCAGAGTGGGCGAGGCATCCGCCCCGCCCCACCACCACAGGTCGTCGTTCGTGTAACGGCCGGCGAAACCTGGTGAACAAAGGAATCACTCGTCATGACCATGACTGATCCCGTCGCAGACATGCTCACGCGTCTGCGCAACGCGAACTCCGCGTACCACGACACCGTGTCGATGCCCCACTCGAAGCTGAAGGCGCACATCGCCGACATCCTCAAGGCAGAGGGCTACATCTCGGGCTGGTCGGTCGCCGACGCTCGCGTGGGGAAGACCCTCACGCTCGAGCTCAAGTTCGGCCCGAACCGCGAGCGCTCCATCGCCGGCATCAAGCGCGTCTCGAAGCCCGGCCTGCGCGTCTACGCCAAGTCGACCGAGATCCCCACCGTTCTCGGTGGCCTCGGTGTCGCCATCCTGTCCACCTCCTCCGGTCTGCTCACCGACCGCCAGGCTGAGAAGAAGGGCGTCGGCGGGGAAGTCCTCGCCTACGTGTGGTAATCGAAGATGTCGCGTATTGGAAGACTGCCCATCGACATCCCCGCCGGGGTCGATGTGAAGATCGACGGCGCAGCCGTCACCGTCAAGGGCCCCAAGGGTGAGCTGTCGCTCACCGTGGCGAGCCCGATCGAGGTCAAGATCGAGGAGAACCAGGTTCTCGTCACCCGTCCGGACGACGAGCGCAACTCGCGCGCGCTGCACGGCCTGACCCGGTCGCTCATCAACAACAACATCGTCGGCGTGACGCAGGGCTACTCGAAGTCGCTCGAGATCGTCGGCACCGGTTACCGCGTGGCCCAGAAGGGCGCGGCCATCGAGTTTGCCCTCGGCTTCTCGCACCCCGTCACCGTCGAGGCGCCAGCCGGCATCACCTTCGCCGTCGAGGGCAACAACAAGGTGACCGTCACCGGCATCGACAAGCAGCTCGTCGGCGAGACCGCCGCGAACGTCCGCAAGATCAAGAAGCCGGAGCCCTACAAGGGCAAGGGCATCCGCTACGCCGGCGAGGTCGTGCGTCGCAAGGCCGGAAAGGCTGGTAAGTAACCATGGCTAACAACAGCAAGTCTGCTGCCCGCGGCCGCCGCCACCTCCGCCTCCGCAAGAAGGTCGTCGGCACGGCGCTGCGTCCCCGTCTCGTCGTCACCCGCTCGGCCCGCCACGTCTTCGTGCAGGTCGTGGACGACGCCGTCGGCCACACGCTCGCGTCCGCGTCGACCCTCGAAGCCGATCTGCGCGCGTTCGAGGGCGACAAGACCGCAAAGGCCCGCCGCGTCGGCGAGCTGGTCGCCGAGCGCGCCAAGGCCGCCGGCATCGCGGCCGTCGTGTTCGACCGCGGTGGCAACAAGTACGCGGGCCGCGTCGCGGCCATCGCTGAAGGTGCACGCGAAGGCGGTCTGGACCTGTGAGCGACGAAAACATCAAGAAGGAGCAGGACGTGACTGACACGGCCTCGACGATTTCCGAGAAGCCGGTCGAGACTGCCGCGGGCAGCGACACGACCGCTCGAGACACGCGCGACAGCCGTGGTGGCCGTGGCGACCGCGGTGGCCGCGGCGACCGTGGTGGCCGTGGCGACCGCGGTTCGCGTAACGACGACCGCAGCCAGTTCCTGGAGCGCGTCGTGACCATCAACCGCGTCTCCAAGGTCGTGAAGGGTGGTCGTCGCTTCAGCTTCACCGCCCTGGTCGTCGTCGGCGACGGCAACGGCCTGGTGGGCGTCGGCTACGGCAAGGCCCGCGAGGTGCCGCTGGCGATCTCGAAGGGCGTCGAGGAGGCGAAGAAGAACTTCTTCCGCGTCCCGCGCGTCGGCTCGACCGTGCCGCACCCTGTCCAGGGTGAGGCCGCCGCCGGTGTGGTGCTGCTGCGCCCCGCCGCCCCCGGTACCGGTGTCATCGCCGGTGGTCCGGCCCGTGCCGTGCTCGAGTGCGCCGGCATCCACGACGTCCTGAGCAAGTCGCTCGGTTCGTCGAACACCATCAACATCGTGCACGCCACCGTCGCGGCTCTGAAGAGCCTCGAGGAGCCGCGCGCCGTCGCCGCCCGTCGTGGTCTCGACTACGACGAGGTCGTTCCGGCCCGCATTCTGCGTGCCGAGGCTCAGGCAGCCGAGGCTGCCGCTGCAGCGAAGGCAGGTGCCTAATGGCGCGGCTCAAGGTCACCCAGATCAAGGGCAAGGTTAGTGAGAAGCAGAACCAGCGCGACACGCTGCGCAGCCTCGGGCTGAAGCGCATCGGCGATGTGGTCGTCCGCGAGGACAACCAGCAGAACCGCGGCTACGTGCGTACCGTCGCTCACCTGGTGAAGGTTGAGGAGATCGACTAATGGCTGACGAGAAGAAGGCGGAAGAGACCGCCACGCAGTCCAAGAGCACTGCGAAGCCTGCAGCCAAGAAGGCGCCGGCCAAGGCTGCGAAGACGGATGCCCCCGCCGAGCGCGTCAGCGTTCTGAAGGTGCACCACCTGCGCCCCGCCGCAGGTGCCAAGAAGGACCGCACCCGCGTGGGCCGCGGTGAGGGTTCGAAGGGTAAGACCGCGGGCCGCGGCACCAAGGGCACGAAGGCGCGCTACCAGGTGCGCCCGGGCTTCGAGGGCGGCCAGCTGAACTCGGTCATGCGTGCGCCGAAGCTGCGCGGCTTCAAGAACCCGTTCCGCGTCGAGTACCAGGTGGTGAACCTGGAGAAGCTCGCCGAGCTCTACCCGTCGGGTGGCGACGTGACCGTCGCCGACCTGGTGGCCAAGGGCGCCGTTCGCAAGAACGAGAAGGTCAAGGTTCTGGGCACCGGCGACATCGCCGTGAAGCTCAACGTGTCCGTCGACAAGGTCTCCGGCTCGGCCGAGCAGAAGATCGTCGCGGCCGGCGGCTCCATCAAGTAGTACGCGTCTGAGGGCACCGCGCGAGCGGCATCCGCAACTGACGTAAAGTAGAGGGTCGGTGGCCTGCAGCCACCGGCCCTCTCTCATTACCTGAAAGCAGGACGAACCCTTGTTCAGCGCCATCGTGCGGGTGTTCCGCACGCCCGACCTTCGCAAGAAGCTCCTGTTCACTCTTGCGATCATCGCGATCTTCCGACTCGGGTCGTTCATCCCCTCGCCGTACGTGAACTTCAGCAACGTGCAGGCCTGTCTGAACGCCAACCAGGGCACCACGGGCCTCTACGAGCTGGTCAACCTGTTCTCCGGCGGGGCGCTGCTCAAGCTCTCGATCTTCGCGCTCGGCATCATGCCGTACATCACGTCATCGATCATCGTGCAGCTGCTGCGCGTCGTGATCCCGCACTTCGAGACGCTGTACAAAGAGGGCCAGGCCGGTCAGGCGCGCCTGACGCAGTACACGCGCTACCTCACGATCGCCCTGGGTGTGCTGCAGTCGACCACCCTGATCACCGTCGCCCGCAGCGGCGCCCTGTTCGGCACCACGAGCGCCACCGAGTGCTCGAACATCATCACCGACACCAGCTGGTACGCGATCCTGCTCATGGTCATCACGATGACCGCCGGCACCGGCCTCATCATGTGGCTCGGCGAGCTGGTCACTGAGCGCGGCATCGGCAACGGCATGTCGCTGCTGATCTTCACCTCGATCGCGGCGCAGTTCCCCACCTCGTTCTGGGCGATCGAGCAGAGCAACGGCATCGGCACCTTCCTGCTGGTGCTGCTCGTCAGCGTCGTCGTCGTCGGCGCGGTCGTCTTCGTCGAGCAGTCGCAGCGCCGCATCCCCGTACAGTACGCCAAGCGCATGATCGGCAGACGCACCTACGGCGGCAACAACACCTACATCCCGATCAAGGTGAACATGGCCGGCGTCGTGCCCGTCATCTTCGCCTCGTCGCTGCTCTACCTGCCGGCGCTCGTCGCGCAGTTCAACCAGCCTGCCGCGGGCAAGGCGCCTGCGGCGTGGGTCACCTGGGTCACGAACACCCTGACCCGCGGCGACCACCCGCTGTACATGCTGCTGTACGGCCTGCTCATCATCGGCTTCACCTACTTCTACGTCGCGATCACCTTCAATCCGGAAGAGGTCGCCGACAACATGAAGAAGTACGGCGGCTTCATCCCCGGCATCCGCGCCGGCCGCCCGACCGCCGAGTACCTCGACTACGTCCTCACGCGCATCACGCTGCCGGGTTCGTTCTACCTGGCCGTGGTCGCACTCATCCCGCTCGTCGCCTTCGCGCTGCTGGGCGCCAGCAACAACTTCACATTCGGCGGGACGTCGATCCTCATCATCGTGGGCGTCGGCCTCGAGACGGTGAAGCAGATCGACTCGCAACTGCAGCAGCGGCATTACGAAGGGTTGCTTCGATGACGGAAGCCATCACGCAGACCACGCAGGGGGTCGCCCGCCTGCTCATCGTCGGTCCGCCAGGGGCCGGCAAGGGCACGCAGGCGGTCTTCATCGCCGAATCCCTCGGAATCCCTGCCGTGTCGACCGGTGACATCTTCCGCGACAACATCAAGAACGAGACCCCTCTGGGGCTCAAGGTGAAGGAGATCACCTCCACCGGCGCGCTCGTTCCCGACGAGCTCACCAACGAGCTGATCACCGATCGTCTGAGCCAGCCCGATGCGGCGAACGGATTCCTGCTCGACGGGTACCCGCGCACGACCGGCCAGGTCGCCTACCTCGACGAGTGGCTCGCGGGTCGCGGTCTGCAGATCGACGCGGCCGTGCAGCTGACGGCCGACACCGACCACATCGTCGAGCGCCTGCTCAAGCGCGCCGCCGAGCAGGGGCGAGCGGATGACACGGAAGAGGTCATCCGGCACCGCCTCGACGTCTATGCGGAGCAGACCGCGCCGCTCATCGACGTGTTCGCCGACCGCGGGCTGCTGATCACGGTCGACGGCCTCGGCACGGTCGAAGAGGTGGCGGAGCGGATCCACGAGGGGCTCGAGGCCCGCGGCATCCGTCGCCCGGACGCCGCCTAGCCCGCGACCGCATGCGCTCGCTCCGCAAGTCCATCTACAAGTCGCCCGCGCAGCTCCGGCTCATGATCGAGCCGGGGCTCGCGACGGCGGCGAGCCTCGACGCGGTCGAGGCCCTTCTCGCGCCGGGCGTCACGACGCTCGAACTCGACGCAGCCGCAGAGGCGGCGATCGAGGGGCGCGGCCTGAAGTCGAACTTCAAGCTCGAGCACGGCTACTTCCACACGATCTGCGCGTCGATCAACGACGAGGTCGTGCACGGCATCCCCGGCTCCGCCGTCGTGGGGGCGGGCGACATCGTGTCCATCGACTCCGGCGCGATCTCGTCGCAGGGCTGGAACGGCGACGCCGCGCGCAGCTTCGTGGTCGACGATCCGAGTCGGCCCGACGAGGTCGCGGCCCGGCGCGAGCTGAACCGCGTGACCGAGCAGTCGCTGTGGCGCGGTATCGCGGCGCTGTACTCGGCGCAGCACCTCAACGAGGTCGGCGCCGCCATCGAGGAGTACATCGAGTCGCAGGGGGACTACGGCATCCTCACCGACTACATCGGCCACGGCATCGGCCGCTCGATGCACGAGGACCCGCCGGTCTTCAACTACGCGGTGCGTCAGCGAGGTCCCGAGGTGCGCCCCGGCCTCGTCGTCGCGATCGAGCCGATGGTCACGCTCGGCGGTGCCGACACCTACGTGCGCGACGACGGCTGGACCGTCGTCACCGAGGACGGCTCCGCCGCCGCGCACTGGGAGCACAGCGTCGCCGTCCACAAGGACGGCATCTGGGTGCTGACCGCGGCAGACGGCGGCGCGGCCGGCCTCGCCCCGTACGGCATCACGCCGACCCCCATCGCGTAGCAGGGAGATATCCACGGATGCCTGAGCCGATCGTCTTCGTCGTCGATGTCGCCCCCGCCGATGCGTCGCCGCCCGCGGGCGGGTGGGAGTCGACGGTGCGCCGTGCCGCCTCAGGCGAGCCCATCGTGCGGGGCACCGACCTTGCCGCGACGCGCGGTGACGGCGTGTTCGAGACCCTCGGCGTGCTCGACGGCTGCCCGCAGGCCGTCGACGCGCACTTCTGGCGGCTCGCGAACTCGGCCGAGCTGCTCGAGCTGCCCGCACCGAACCTCGAGCAGTGGCGGGTCGCCATGAGGATCGCGGGAAGCGCCCTGCCCACGGATCGCCAGGGCGGCATCAAGCTCGTGCTGTCGCGCGGCGTCGAGGGGGAGGAGCGCTCGACCGGCTGGCTGATCGCGACGGCCTCCGACGACGACTTCGCGAATCGCACCGAGGGGTGGAAGGTCGTCACGCTCGATCGCGGCTACCGCCATGACCTCTCCGAGCGAGCGCCGTGGCTGCTGCCCGGCGCGAAGACGCTGTCGTACGCGGTGAACATGGCGACGCTGCGCGAGGCCGCCCGGCGCGGCGCCGACAACGCGGTCTACCTGTCGTCAGACGGCTACGTCATGGAGGCGCCGCAGTCGAGCGTGCTGCTGCGCCGCGGTGACACGCTCGTGACGCCGAAGACCGACATCGGCATCCTGCCCGGAACCACCCAGCTGAGCGTGTTCGCGCTCGCGTCGCAGTGGGGGCTCGCGACGGAGGACCGGCTCGTCCAGGCATCCGATCTCCTCGACTCGGACGGCGTCTGGCTGCTGTCGAGCGTGAAGCTCGCGACGCCGATCACCGAGGTCGACGGGAAGCCGATCGCGGTCGACCGCGAGCTCACCGAGCGGCTGAACGCGGCCCTGCTCGCCCGTCGGGAGTAGCAACACGCCGAAGGGGCAAGCGAGCTTACGCCTGAACTCGCGTTATGGGAACACTTCGGGTACGATTGATCTTTGGTGTCTTGCGCCCGTTTTGTGGCGCGCGTCGTGCAACGTTCGAGGCATCACATCCCCCGCACGAACAGCGAATTCCGACTTCTTAGCGACAGTGAGGCTATGGCCAAAAAAGACGGCGTCATCGAGATCGAAGGATCTGTGGTCGAGGCTCTGCCCAACGCGATGTTCCGCGTCGAGCTGACCAACGGTCACAAGGTTCTTGCCCACATCAGCGGCAAGATGCGTCAGCACTACATCCGCATCCTCCCCGAGGACCGCGTGATCGTCGAGCTGAGCCCCTACGACCTGACCCGCGGCCGCATCGTCTACCGCTACAAGTAAGGATTCGCTGCACAAGTAACGGCCCTGCCTTCCAGGCAGGCGCACGATGACAGCGAAGGAAACAACTCCATGAAGGTCAAGCCCTCAGTCAAGCGCATCTGCGAGCACTGCAAGATCATCCGCCGCAACGGCCGGGTCATGGTCATCTGCTCGTCGAACCCCAGGCACAAGCAGCGCCAGGGTTAGTCGCCGCAGGCCCCTCAAACTTCATAACTTCACACAGAACAGGCAGCGCCAGAACCGCTTCGGCGGGGACACCTCGGGTTGGAGGCCCGGGCACCGGCACTGCTCCACACCTCCACTCATCTACAGGAGAAAGCCAACATGGCACGTCTTGCAGGCGTTGACATCCCGCGCGAGAAGCGCGTGGAGATCGCACTGACGTACATCTACGGTGTCGGTCGCACCCGGTCGCTTCAGACCCTCGCCGCCACCGGCATCTCGGGGGAGATCCGCGTCAAGGATCTGACCGACGACCAGCTCGTCGCCCTCCGTGACTACATCGAGGGAACCTTCAAGGTCGAGGGTGACCTCCGCCGCGAGGTCCAGGCCGACATCCGGCGCAAGGTCGAGATCGGCTCCTACGAGGGTCTGCGCCACCGCCGTGGCCTCCCGGTGCGCGGTCAGCGCACCAAGACGAACGCTCGTACCCGTAAGGGCCCGAAGCGCACCGTCGCCGGCAAGAAGAAGGCCGGCCGCAAGTAATCGCGGGCCCACGGATTCAGGAGAGATAGACACACATGGCTGCACCCAAGACGGCGGCGCGCAAGCCGCGCCGCAAGGAGAAGAAGAACATCGCTGTGGGCCAGGCCCACATCAAGAGCACGTTCAACAACACGATCGTGTCGATCACCGACACGACCGGTGCTGTGATCAGCTGGGCCTCCGCCGGCCACGTCGGCTTCAAGGGCTCGCGCAAGTCGACCCCCTACGCCGCGCAGACCGCCGCAGAGTCGGCCGCCCGCCAGGCGCAGGAGCACGGCATGAAGAAGGTCGACGTCTTCGTGAAGGGCCCTGGCTCGGGCCGCGAGACCGCCATCCGCTCGCTTCAGGCCGCCGGCCTCGAGGTGGGCAGCATCACCGACGTGACGCCGCAGGCGCACAACGGCGCCCGCCCGCCGAAGCGCCGTCGCGTCTAACTAGGACACTGTCGCGGTACGGATGCCTCAGCCGAGGCATCCGTACCCGCACAAGCTTTTCAAAAACTCCATAACTCCACTCACGCAAGGGTCATATAGCGGACCCTTAGCCGAAAGGAATCAACAGTGCTCATTGCACAGCGTCCTACTCTGACCGAGGAGTCGATCTCGGAGTTCCGCTCGCGGTTCGTCATCGAGCCGCTTGAGCCGGGCTTCGGCTACACCCTCGGCAACTCGCTTCGCCGCACGCTGCTCTCGTCCATCCCGGGCGCCGCGGTCACGAGCATCCGCATCGACGGCGTTCTGCACGAGTTCAGCACGGTGCCGGGCGTCAAGGAGGATGTCACCGAGATCATCCTGAACATCAAGGGCCTGGTCGTCTCGAGCGAGCACGACGAGCCCATCACCGCGTACCTGCGCAAGCAGGGTGCGGGTGAGGTCACGGCCGCCGACATCTCCGCTCCGGCCGGTGTCGAGATCCACAACCCCGAGCTCGTCATCGCGACGCTCAACGACAAGGCGAAGCTCGAGATCGAGCTGACCATCGAGCGCGGCCGCGGTTACGTCTCGGCGCAGCAGAACCGCAGCGAGTTCAGCGAGGCCGGCCAGATCCCGGTCGACTCGATCTACTCGCCGGTGCTCAAGGTCACCTACCGTGTCGAGGCCACCCGTGCCGGCGAGCGCACCGACTTCGACCGCCTCGTGGTCGACGTCGAGACCAAGCCCGCGATCAGCCCGCGCGACGCGATCGCCTCGGCCGGTCGCACGCTGGTCGAGCTGTTCGGCCTCGCCCGCGAGCTGAACAATCAGGCAGAGGGCATCGAGATCGGCCCGGCTCCGGTCGACGCCGTGCTCAGCTCCGAGCTGTCGATGCCGATCGAGGACCTCGACCTCTCTGTGCGCTCCTACAACTGCCTCAAGCGCGAGGGCATCAACACCGTCAGCGAGCTGGTCTCCCTCTCGGAGACGCAGCTCATGAACATCCGCAACTTCGGCCAGAAGTCGGTGGATGAGGTCAAGGAGAAGCTGACGGAGATGGGCCTGTCCCTCAAGGACTCGGTTCCCGGGTTCGACGGTGCCCACTTCTACAGCGGCTTCGAGGACGAGAACTGAGTTCTCGCGTCTCGACCAACCACCTTTACTAACGGAGAAACACCATGCCCAAGCCCACGAAGGGCCCCCGCCTCGGAGGCGGTCCCGCCCACGAGCGCCTGCTCCTCGCGAACCTGGCCGCCAGCCTGTTCACGCACAAGTCGATCCAGACGACCGAGGCCAAGGCCAAGCGCCTGCGCCCGATCGCTGAGCGCCTGATCACCTTCGCGAAGCGCGGCGACCTGCACGCCCGCCGTCGCGTGCTCGCCGTCATCAAGGACAAGTCGGTGGTGCACGAGCTGTTCACGCAGATCGCCCCGCTCGTCGCCGACCGCGAGGGCGGTTACACCCGCATCGTCAAGACCGGCTTCCGCAAGGGCGACAACGCGCCTCTCGCCGTGATCGAGCTCGTCCTCGAGCCCGTCACCCCGAAAGCGAAGAAGGCCAAGCCGGCCGCTGCCGCGCCGGCTGAGGCTTCCGCTGAGGAGCCCGCCGCCGAGGAGGAGGCCGAGGTCGTCGAGACCGAGGCCGCTGAGGAGACTGAGGTCGCCGACGAGGCCGAGGCCGCTGAGGCTCCCGCCGAGGAGACCGAGGCTGCTGCTGAGGAGACCGAGGCCGCTGCCGACGAGGCGCCCGCCGCTGAGGAGAAGGCCGAGTAACTCCGGCTTCCTTCGCCGCGCTCGCCAGAACGCCCCGCACCGAACAGGTGGGGGCGTTCTGCATATCTGGCGCACGCACCGTCCGCGGGGCGATGATGAAGGCGTGACGGATGCCGGAGACCGCTGTCCGTGCGGCAGCGGATTGAGCTACGGGGAATGCTGCGGCCCCATCCACGCCGGCGAGCGCCGCGCGGCGACCGCCGAGCAGCTGATGCGCAGCCGCTATTGCGCCTTCGCGCTGGGCGACACGGCGTACGTGCTCGCGTCCTGGCATCCGTCCACCCGGCCGGCGTCGATCGAAGCCGAGCCCGACGTCGTCTGGCGCCGCCTCGACATTCTCAAGACGGCGGGCGGCGGGCCGTTCGACACCGCCGGCGCGGTCGAGTTCCGCGCCGTCTGGCGGCAGGGTGCCGAGCGCGGCGTGCTGCACGAGCGCAGCCGCTTCGAGCGCGTCGATGGTGCGTGGCTCTACGTCGCCGGCGAGCTCCTTCCGGGGTGAGCCAGGTCGGCAGAAAGGCGCGGAAAGCTCGAGTGAAGCGCGCTTTTGCGACGACCGGCGTGGCGTGGTGCGCCGATACGCTGGGGGCGATGAGCGCCGCCGAGAATCTCACCCGCGTCCGGCTCGACGTCGCCTACGACGGCACGGACTTCAGCGGTTGGGCGCGGCAACCTGGCCTGCGCACGGTGCAGGGCGTGCTCGAAGACGCGCTCGCGAAGCTGTTCCGCCGCACCCCACCCGCTCCCACGCTGGTCGTGGCGGGGCGAACGGATGCCGGCGTGCACGCCGCCGACCAGGTGGTGCACCTCGATCTCGACCACGAGCAGCTGAACGCCCTGCGGCACGTGCGTGTCCCGGGCGGCGAGGCCGCCGATGCCGGTACGGCGCTCGCCTACCGGCTGAACGGCATCCTCGGCTCGAGCACCGACGTCGTGGTGAAGCGCGGCGGCCTCGCCCCCGCCGGCTTCGACGCGCGCTTCTCGGCGGTGTGGCGGCGCTACGAATACCGTGTCGCGGACCGTCAGGAGACGCGTGATCCGTCGCAGCGGCACCGCACCGTGTGGTGGCCGGCCGCCCTCGACGTGGACGCCATGGACCGTGCGGCGCAGAGCCTCATCGGGCTGCACGACTTCGCCGCCTACTGCAAGCCGCGTGAGGGGGCGACGACGATCCGCACGCTGCAGCGCTTCGACTGGCGCCGCGACGAGGCGGGGGTGCTCGTGGCCGCGCTGCAGGCGGACGCGTTCTGCCACAGCATGGTCCGCGCGCTCGTGGGGGGCTGCGTCGCCGTGGGGGAGGGGCGGCTCGCGGCATCCGATCTCGCGCTGATCCTCGACGTCGGCGAACGCACCAGTGCGTTCAAGGTGATGCCGGCCAAGGGGCTGACGCTCACCGAGGTCGGCTACCCGGCCGATGACCAGCTCGCGGCGCGTGCAGAGGCTACCCGCGCGCGGCGGGAGCTCTGATCGGCTCGGCGGATTCCACCGGCTGCTCGTCCTCCGCCGGCGCGGCGGAGGACGCCGCCATTCCGTCGCGCAGCGCAACGAGCCGGTGCCGCAGGGCGAGCACGGGGTAGCCGATGGCCGCGGCGGCATAGCCGAGCGGCGAGTGGTCGTAGGAGCCGAAGGCGCGCTTGCGGTCCCATGCGCGGCGCAGCGGACCACCGCGGCTGCGGCGCTTCGCGGGTCGGTGAGGCAGCGGCTCGGCGTCGCGCAGGGCGGCCAGCGCCTCGAGCCGCGTCTGCCACGTGTTCTCGCCCGCGGGGTGGAAGTAGTTGTCGCTCCTCCAACGCGGGTCGACCTCGTGGAAGCGGCCGGCGATGAGATCGCGGGACGGCCCGAGCAGCCCGCTGCCGACGAACACCTCGTTGATGAGCTCGCCGCTGACGCCGAAATCCGTAAGCACGAGGCTCGGCACGCCGGCCGCGATCGCCTCGATCGCCGCGGTCGAGCTGACCGTGACGAAGCCGACGGCGCGTGCGAGGTGGGACACCATCGATCCGCCTTCGACGACCAGATTGCGCGGGGCGTTCTGCGGCACCAGCTCGGCGTACGGATGCCGCTCGCGATGCGTCTGGCGCTCGCCGGCCTGGGCGCGGACCTTGATGACGACGCGCAGCCCGGGGTGTGCGACCGCGGTCTGCACGAGCCGGTCGACGAGCGTGCGGCGCTCAGCGAGTGTCTGCGGCACGCCCGGCTGCGCCGCGAAGACGATGCTGTCACGCTCGCCCGACCACTCGGGAACCGGCTCGTGGTGCTCAAGGAACGGCAGCGTCGCGAGCACGAACTCGTGCGGCACCCCGCGCTTCTGAGCCAGGTCTCGGTACTCGCGGATCTCGCGGTGGCTGTGCAGCACGAACAGGTCGGCCTGGGCGCGCCGGAACAGCCCCTTGTACTTCGCGGGGGTCGAGATGCCGGGCAGACCCGTCATGATGACGGGGCGCGGCCTCACCCGCTGCGTGATCTCGGTGATGACCGCCTCGGCGACGGCGCCGCTCGTGGAGACGAAGACGGCGTCGTGACCTCCGGCGTTCAGCCTGTCGATGATCTCGCCCAGGGAGGCGCTCGGCGCGGCATCCGGTCGGAATCCGGTGCCGGCGAGCGCGAACGCGAGCTGCGCGTCGCTCGCGGCCAACCGGGACACGACCCGCACGAGCTCGACGGACCAGCCGAGGCCGAGCTGCGCGAGCAGCGACGCGCCCCACTTCGCATAGGAGTCGGAGTCGATGATTCCGAGAATCCGCCTGCTCGCGGAAGTGGGCGCCAAGCTAGGCCCCGACCCGCCGCAGCTTGGCCTTGGGGGCTTCCTCGCCGGGGAACACGCGCTTCACGCCGTCGCCCATCGCCTGCTCGATGATGCGGATGTCACGCACCAGGTTCTGCAGGCCGTGCGGCTCGAGCGACGCGGCGTGGTCCGAACCCCACATGGTGCGGTCGAGCGTGATGTGGCGCTCGACCGCGACAGCTCCCAGCGCGACGGCCGCGATCGAGATCTGCAGCCCGGGCTCGTGCCCCGAGTAGCCGACCGGGACGCCGGCGTAACGGGCGGCGAGCGTGTCGATCATGCGCAGGTTCGCCTCGTCGGCGGGCAGCGGGTACGTCGAGGTCGCGTGCAGCAGCACGAGCCGGTCGCGGTCGAAGCGGGCGACGGCCGCGTCGATCTCGGCGAGCGTCGACATGCCCGTCGAGAGGATGACGGGCTTGCCGGTCGCCGCCATGGCGTCGAGCAGTTCGAGGTCGGTGACGGATGCCGAGGCCACCTTGTACGCGCACACGTTGAGGTCTTCGAGGAAGGCGACGGACGGCACGTCCCACGGAGAGGCGAACCAGTCGAGGCCGCGCATCGTGGCGTGGTCGCCGATCTCGATGTACTGCTCGCGCGAGAACTCGACGCGATAGCGGTATTCGAGGTAGGTCATGTCGCCCCATGGCGTCGAGCGCGGGGTGTTCTTCATGTGCTCCGGCGTCGAGATCTCGGGCGTGCGCTTTTGGAACTTGACGGCCTGGGCTCCGGCATCCGCCGCGACGTCGATGAGCTGCTTCGCGATCTCGACGTCGCCGTTGTGGTTCAGCCCGATCTCGCCGATGACGTAGACGGGGTGCCCCGCGCCGATGGGGTGTTCGCCGATGTGAACGGTCATGAGTGGCCTTTCGTGGTGAGGGCTTGTGCCGCCAGCGCGTCCGCGAGGGCGAGCTGGTCGGGGGTGTCGATCTCGAGCGAATGGCGCTCGTCGGTGACGGCGATGCCGATGCGGCCGAAGAAGCGGAAACCGGCGGCGCGGAAGCCGGACGCGCGCATGACGTAGAAGGCGCCCGTCTCGACGTACTGCGGCTCGCGGTCCTGACGGCGCGGTCGGAAGGACGCATCGTGGTTGATCGCCACCGCCCCGGCGTCCGTCATGCGCCACAGGAAGGCGTGCGACTCTGCGGCCGCGAGCACGACGTCGCTCTCGTCGGTGAGGATGCGCGTGATGGCGAAGTCGAGGTCGGCCGGGTCGATGAACGGGCTCGTGGCCTGGATGAAGACGAGGACGTCGGCGCGGATGCCGCGCGCATCGAGCACATCGAGGGCGTGCAGCAGTGCGGATTCACTCGTTGCCGTGTCATCGGCGAGTCGCGCGGGGCGGTCGACGATCTCGGCGCCGGCGTCGCGGGCGGCCGCGGCGATCATGGCACCGTCGGTGGAGACGGTGACGACATCGATGAGCTCTGCGGCCCGGGCGGAGGCGACGGCGCGGGCGATGAGCGGAACGCCGCCGACGAGCTGCACGTTCTTGTCGGGGACGCCGCGTGAGCCTGCGCGCGCCGGGATCACGGCGACGACGGTCTGGCGAGGCATGCGGCCAAGCTAGGTCGGCCTCCGACGGTCTCGGTGAACGGCCACCGCACCCCCGGGTGGCCGGGCGGTGAACAGTTGGGTCGCTGTTCGGCTGCCGTCGGTTTGCCGGTCGCCTGCGGCTCCGGTAAGCTTGACCTTTGGTGCCGTGTGCCTGCGCACGCACCCGAAGTTGAGCCCTCCAACCGCGGCGTTCTGTTCGATCCGAACACAACACCCGAACCGAGCGGGATTCACGACCATCCAACTCCGACAGAAAGCAGTTACTCCTGTGACGCGCACCTACACCCCCAAGGCCGGCGAGATCCAGCGCGACTGGGTCGTCATCGACGCCACCGACGTGGTGCTCGGCCGCCTGGCCAGCCACGCCGCCGCGATCCTTCGCGGCAAGAACAAGCCGACGTTCGCCCCGCACATCGACACGGGCGACTTCGTCATCATCATCAACGCCGACAAGGTCGCCCTGACCGGCCAGAAGGCCCTGCAGAAGAAGGCGTACCGCCACTCCGGCTACCCGGGCGGCCTCAAGGCCGTCGGCTACGCCGAGCTCCTCGAGAAGAACCCGGTCCGCGCCGTCGAGAAGGCGATCCGCGGCATGCTGCCGAAGAACTCGCTCGGCCGCCAGCAGCTGGGCAAGCTCAAGGTCTACACGGGTGACGTCCACCCGCACGCGGCCCAGCAGCCGAAGCCGTACACCTTCCCGCAGGTCGCTCAGTAAGCGCCGGACCTCACAGACTTTAAGGACTGAATCAAGTGGCAAAGATCGCTGACCAGATCGACGAGGCTCCCGAGAGCTTCACGACCGAGACCCCGGCCGAAGAGGCCGCCGTCGCCCCCCGCCCCGTGCTGAGCGTCCCCGGTGCCGCCGTGGGTCGCCGCAAGGAGGCCATCGCCCGCGTCCGCCTCATCCCCGGTGCAGGCACCATCACGGTCAACGGCCGTGAGTTCGCGGACTACTTCCCCAACAAGCTGCACCAGCAGCTGATCACCGACCCGTTCAAGGTGCTCGAGCTCGTCGGCTCGTACGACGTCGTCGCCCGCATCACCGGCGGCGGCCCCTCGGGCCAGGCCGGCGCGCTGCGCCTCGCCATCGCCCGTGCGCTGAACGAGATCGACCGCGAGAACAACCGTGCCGCCCTGAAGAAGGCCGGCTTCCTGACGCGCGACGCGCGCGTCACCGAGCGCAAGAAGGCCGGTCTCAAGAAGGCCCGCAAGGCCTCGCAGTTCTCGAAGCGCTAAGCGCCCGAGACGCAGGCGCCCTGCAATGCCCCGCCTCTTCGGAACAGACGGCGTTCGCGGTCTTGCGAACGGCGACGTGCTCACGGCCGAGCTGGCCCTGAACGTCGCACAGGCGGCGGCGATCGTGCTGGGCACCGGCCGAGAGGCCGATGCCCGGCGCGCCGCAGGCAAGCGCCCCACTGCGGTGGTCGCACGCGACCCCCGCATCTCCGGCGAATTCCTCGTCTCGGCCGTCGCGGCCGGGTTGGCATCCTCCGGCGTCGACGTCCTCGACGCCGGGGTGATCCCGACCCCCGCGACGGCCTTTCTCATCTCCGACATCGCCGCCGACTTCGGCGTGATGATCTCGGCGTCGCACAACCCCGCGCCCGACAACGGCATCAAGATCTTCGCCCGCGGCGGCACCAAGCTGCCCGACGTCGTCGAGGACCGCATCGAGGCGGCGATCACGCAGCGCAAGTGGACGCCCACCGGCGGCGACGTCGGTCGCATCCGCCGCTTCGCGGATGCCGAGGACCGCTACATCGTCCACCTCATCGAGTCGCTGCCGCATCGCCTCGACGGCATCCACGTCGTCCTCGACACCGCCAACGGCGCGGCGGCAGCAACCTCGCCGGAGGCGTTCACGCTCGCCGGCGCCAAAGTCACCCTGATCGGGGCCGACCCCGACGGGCTCAACATCAACGACGGCGTCGGCTCGACGCACATCGACAACCTGAAGCGTGCCGTTCTCGAGGCGGGCGCCGACGTCGGCATCGCCCACGACGGCGACGCCGACCGCTGCCTCGCCGTCGATGCCGACGGCAACGAGGTCTCCGGCGACCAGATCATGGCGATCCTCGCGCTGTCGTTGAAGGATCGCGGCAAGCTCAGGAAGGACACGCTCGTCGCCACAGTGATGAGCAACCTGGGGCTGCATCGCTGCATGGCCGAGCACGGCATCGAGGTCGTGACGACCGCCGTCGGCGACCGCTACGTGCTCGAGAAGATCAACGAAGAGGGCTACGCGATCGGCGGTGAGCAGTCGGGTCACGTCATCCTCTCCGAGTTCGCGACCACCGGCGATGGCGCGCTGACGGGGCTCACCCTGCTGTCCGAGATGGCCCGCACGGGGAAATCGCTCGCCGAGCTGGCCTCCGTCATGCGGGTGTTCCCGCAGGAGCTCATCAACGTGCGCGGCGTCGACCGCGACGGGCTCGCCGGCAATGAGGTCGTCGCCGCGGCCGTCGCCGCCGTCGAGGCCGAGCTCGGCGATGCGGGCCGCGTGCTGCTGCGCCCGAGCGGTACCGAGCCGATGATCCGCGTCATGGTCGAGGCGGCCGACGACGACGCCGCACTCGGCTACGCGCAGCGTCTGGCGGATGTGGTGAAGAAAGAACTCGCGTCCACCGCCGGTTAGCCTCGCGTTCTGCGCCTCCGCCCGACACGTGTGCTCCCGCTCGCGGGCGCAGATGCCGGGGGCGCGCACACTTCCGGGAGTGCCGCGCTGAGACGCGGCGATGCCGCGCGAGTCAGTACGTGAGCACCAGCGCGACCTGACGGCTTCCCGTGGGGCGGAAGCCCTGAGATTCGTAGAGGCCGAGCGCGCCTGTCGGGTTCTCGGTGTCGACGTCGAGCACCGCCTTCTGGAGCCCTGCGTCGCGCGACGCGGCAAGCACCCGGGCGAGCAGGCCGGAGGCGATGCCCTTGCCGCGCCACTCGCGGCGCGCGCCGACCAGCCCGATGTACGAGCTCGAATAGCCCTGCAGGGCGAAATCGTGCTCGAACACCGAGGTCACCGTGTAACCCACGACGGTCTCTGGGGCATCGGCCGCGACGGCGAGGAAGCTCAGATCGGGGCGGAAGTACGGCGGCGAGGTGAGGTTGCCCCAGGCGTCGTCCGAGATGGGCTGCGAGCCCCAGTGGTCCCGGAACGCGGCGCGGTGCGCCTCCAGGGCCGCGGCCGAGAGCGCATCGCTCCACGGGACGAGCAGGGCCGAGGCATCCGTCTCGCGCCTCTCGATCGGCGCCGCGAGGTCGCGCACCAGTGTCGCGGTGTACCGGGCGGGGCGGAAGCCGAGGAGCTCGCCGAGGCGGACGCCGCTGCCGTTGCCTGCGGACTGCCAGCTGATGATCCAGCCGGGCAGGGGGAGATCGGATGCCGCGAGCTGCTGCTGCGCCCGGCCGCGCTGCCACTGCAGGAGCTCCCGCCCGATGCCGCGCCCACGGACGTCGGGGTGGATGGCGCCGTTCAGCAGGACGCGCAGCAGCGTCACGGGGTGCTCGTCGAGCAGGTTCATGCCATAGGCGACGATGTCGCCGGCATCCGTCACCGCGGCGATCGTGTCGTGTGCGAGATCGAGGTTCGCACGGCCGAGCTCGTCGCGCAGGTCCTCTTCGGGGACGGTCCATTCCGGGTGGTCGATCGCGTCGGCGAGCCGGTGCAGCCTGGCGAGCGCCGGCACGTCGTCGTGCGTGAGCGGGCGCCAGAGCGCGACGTCGGGGTGGATCGGCGCCGCCAGCCGGTGCGGCGCTTCGACGCGCTCGCGGAGGGGGCTCAAATCAGTCACGAGTACAACTCTGGCATCACAGTTTGCGCAGGAGCACTGAAGACACCTTGTGCTCCGGGCCCTTGCGCAGCACGAGCTTGGCGCGGCTGCGGGTGGGCCGCACATTCTGGATGAGGTTCGGCTCGTTGATGCCCTTCCAGATCTCGTGCGCGACCGCGACCGCCTGGTCCTCGGTGAGGCTCGAATAGCGGTGGAAGTACGACTGCGGGTTCGCGAACGCGCCCTGCTGCAGGCGCAGGAAGCGCTCGACGTACCAGTGCTCGATCGATTTCGTCGCCGCGTCGACGTAGATGGAGAAATCGAACAGGTCGCTGACCGCGAGGCTGCCGGCTGCCGGCGACTGCAGCACGTTGAGGCCCTCGACGATGAGGATGTCGGGCTGGCGCACGATGATCTGGGCATCCGGCACGATGTCGTAGCTGAGGTGCGAGTAGAACGGTGCGCGCACCTCGGGCACCCCGGACTTCACATCGGTGACGAAACGCATCAGCGCGCGGCGGTCGTACGACTCGGGGAAGCCCTTGCGGCCCATGAGGCCGCGGCGCTCGAGCTCGGCGTTCGGGTACAGGAATCCGTCGGTCGTGATCAGCTCGACCCGGGGTGTGTTCTCCCACCGGGAGAGCAGCTCGCGCAGCAGGCGCGACACCGTCGACTTGCCGACCGCCACCGATCCGGCGACGCCGATGACGAACGGGGTGCGCGCGGCGCGCTCGCCGAGGAAGTCGCTGGTCGCGCGGTGCAGGTGCTGGGTGCCGGCGGCGTAGAGGTTCAGCAGGCGCGACAGCGGCAGGTAGACCTCGGCCACCTCGTGCATGTCGAGCACGTCGCCGAGGCCGCGCAGCTGCACGACCTCCGTCTCGGAGAGGGGCTGCGGGGTGCTGCGGGCGAGCTCGGACCAGTCCGCGCGGGAGAGCTCGACGAACGGCGTCAGCGCCGGGGAGCCGCCGTTGTCTGTCACGATCGCCCAGCTTAGTCAGGAGCATGGAGATGAGTCGGGGCACGGATGCCCCGGCCGCTCAGGCGCGCCCTTCTAGACTGAGGCCCATGTGTGGAATCGTCGGATACGTCGGCTCGCGTGACACGGTCGGTGTCCTTCTCGGCGGCCTCAAGCGGCTCGAGTACCGCGGCTACGACTCGGCGGGGGTCGCCGTGATCGGCGGTGACGGCGAGCTGCACACCGCGAAGAAGGCGGGCAAGCTCGGCATGCTGCAGGACGAGCTGGCGCAGCATCCGCTCGCCGCAGGCGTCACCGGCATCGGGCACACCCGCTGGGCGACGCACGGCGGCCCGACCGACGTGAACGCGCACCCGCACCTGGGCGACGACGGGAAGCTCGCGCTCATCCACAACGGGATCATCGAGAACTTCGCCGACCTCAAGGCCGAGCTGCTGGCGCAGGGCGTCGCATTCGACTCCGAGACCGACACCGAGGTCGCCGCCAAGCTGCTCGGGGTGGAGTACGCCCGCACGCACGACCTGCGCGCGTCCTTCCGCACCGTGCTGAAGCGCCTGCACGGCGCCTTCACCCTGCTCGCCGTGCACCGGGACGAGCCGGGCGTCGTGGTCGCCGCCCGCCGGAACTCCCCGCTCGTGATCGGCCTGGGCGAGGGCGAGAACTTCCTCGGCAGCGATGTCGCCGCGTTCATCGAGTTCACCCGCCGCGCGGTCGCCATCGGGCAGGACGAGATGGTCGTGATCACGCCGGACTCCGTGACGGTCACCGACTTCGACGGCACCCCGGTCGCCTTCGAGCCCTTCGAGGTGCAGTGGGACGCCTCGGCGGCGGAGAAGGGCGGCTGGTCGAGCTTCATGCTGAAGGAGATCACCGAGGAGCCCGAGGCGGTCGCCGACACCCTGCGCGAGCGCATCCACGACGGCGACGTGCTCGTGCCCGAGCTCGCGGCGCTCGGCGAGGAGGCGCTGCGCGACGTCGACCGCATCATCGTGGTCGCGGCGGGCACCGCCTCCTATGCCGGCCAGGTCGGCACCTACGCGATCGAGACGTGGGCCCGCGTGCCCGTCGACGTGCAGCTCGCCCACGAGTTCCGCTACCGCGACCCGGTCGTCGGGCCGAACACGCTCGTCGTCTCGATCAGCCAGTCGGGCGAGACGATGGACACGCTGATGGCCGTCAAACACGCGCGCGAGCTCGGCGCCCGCACCATCTCGATCTGCAACACGCAGGGTGCGACGATTCCGCGCGAGTCGGATGCCGCGCTCTACACCCACGCCGGGCCCGAGGTCGCCGTCGCGTCGACGAAGGCGTTCGTCGCGCAGATCACCGCCCTGTACCTGCTCGGCCTGCACCTCGCCAGGGTCAAGGGCACGCTCAGCCTCGGCGAGCGGCGCGAGATGCTCGACGAGCTGCTCGCGGTGCCCGAGAAGATCCGCTTCGCGATCGGCGAGCACGAGCGCGTCGCCGAGCTCGCGCACTGGATGGGCAGCGCCTCCGCCGTGCTGTTCCTCGGGCGCCACGTCGGCTACCCGATCGCGCTCGAGGGGGCGCTCAAGCTCAAGGAGCTCGCCTACATCCATGCGGAGGGCTTCGCCGCCGGCGAGCTCAAGCACGGCCCGATCGCCCTGATCGAGCCGGGCCTGCCGGTGTTCGTGCTCGTGCCGAGCCCGCGCCATTCCGAGGAGATGCACCGCAAGGTGATCTCGAACATCCAGGAGATCCGGGCGCGCGGCGCGCGGGTCATCGCCATCGCCGAGCAGGCGGATGCCGCGGTGCTGCCCTTCGCCGACGAGGTGATCGCGCTGCCGCTCGCCGGCAAGTTCTTCGAGCCGCTGATCGCCGTCGTGCCCCTGCAGCTGTTCGCGCTCGAGCTGGCGACCGCCAAGGGCCTCGACGTCGACCAGCCGCGCAACCTCGCGAAGTCGGTCACGGTCGAATAGCGGGGATGCGGCGATGATCACGGGGATCGGGGTGGACGTCGTCGGGCTCGACCGCTTCGCGGAGAAGCTCGCGGCGACGCCCCGGCTGCTCGAGCGGCTGTTCGCCGTGAGCGAACGCGCCCTGCCTGTTCACTCGCTGGCCGCGCGGTTCGCCGCGAAGGAGGCGCTGATCAAGGCCCTCGGCCGCTCTGACGGCCTCGTCTGGACCGACATCGAGGTGGTTCCCGACGAGCACGGCGACCCCGGATTCCGGTTGCACGGGGGCGTCGCCGAGGTCGTCGCGTCGCACGGCGTGAGCCGGCTGCACCTGTCGCTGACGCACGACGGCGGGGTCGCGGCGGCGTTCGTGGTGGCCGAGGGCGACGGACCGGTCACGGGTGCCGGATCGATCGCAGGGACGACGGATGCCTGAGCCGGGCACGCTCGCCGACGTCGGCTTCCGCGAGGCGGTCGTCGATCTCGGTGCGATCACCTCGAACGTGCGCGCGCTGCGCGAGCTGTTCGGCACGGAGCACTTCATCGCCGTCGTGAAGGCGAACGCGTACGGGCACGGCGCGGTGCCGGTGGCGCGCGCAGCGCTCGCCGGGGGCGCCGACTGGCTCGGCGTCGCCTCGGTGGACGAGGCGCTCGAGCTGCGGGCCGGCGGCATCGACGCGCCCGTCCTCGCCTGGCTGCACGATCCCGACGAGGCCTTCGACGAGGCCGTCGCCGCCGGGGTGTCGATCGGCGTCTCGACCATGGGGCAGCTGCGCGCGATGGCCGCTGCGGCGGGGCGGCGCGCGGTGCAGGCATCCGTTCAGTTCAAGCTCGACACGGGGCTGTCGCGCAATGGGCTGCCGCACGCCGACTGGCAGGAGGCGTTCACGCTCGCGGATGAGCTGGAGCGCACGGGCGCCCTGCACGTCGCGGGCGTGTTCACGCACCTCTCCAATGCGACGCTGCAGGACGACGTCGACTGCCTCGACCTGTTCGACGAGGGCGTCGCGGCAGCGCGCGCGGCGGGCCTCAGGCCCGAGCTCGTGCACGCGGCCGCCTCGGCCGCTGCGCTGCGCCAGCCGCACGCCAGATACGACTGCGTGCGCATCGGGCTCGCGCTCTACGGACTTGCGCCGACGCAGGACCCGGCGCGTGCCCGCGAGCTGGGTCTCACTCCCGCGATGACGCTGCGCGGCCGCGTCGCGCACGTCAAGCGCGTGCCGGCCGGCACCTCGGTGTCCTACGACTACACCTATCGCACCGAGCGCGAGACGACGCTCGCGCTCGTGCCGTTCGGCTACGGCGACGGGATTCCGCGGGCGGCGTCGAACCGCGGGCACGTGTGGATCGGCGGCGGCGTGCACCGCATCGCAGGCCGGGTCGCGATGGACCAGTTCGTCGTCGATGTGGGCGACACCGAGGTGGCCGTCGGCGACCCCGTCGTGCTGTTCGGCGACGGGGCGCACGGGTTCCCCACAGCGGAGGACTGGGCGACGGCATCCGACACCATCAACTGGGAGATCGTGACCCGCATCGGCGGCAGGACGAAGCTGCGGCATGTCTAGCAGGTCCGTGGCGGGCACCGAGGCCATGGAGGCGCTCGGGCGCGAGCTCGGGGCGCGGCTGCGCGCGGGCGACCTGGTCGTGCTCACCGGGCCGCTCGGCGCGGGCAAGACGACGCTCACGCGCGGCATCGGCGCGGCGCTGAACGTGCGCGGCCCGATCACCTCGCCGACCTTCGTGCTCGCGCGCACGCACCCCGCCCTCGGCGACGGGCCTGACCTTGTGCACGTCGACGCATACCGTCTGGGGAATGCGATGGAACTCGACGACCTCGACATCGACTACGAGTCGTCGGTGGTGGTGGCCGAGTGGGGGCGCGGGCTGATCGAGTCCGAATCGGCGTCGGGGTCATGGCTCGAGGTGGTGATCGCTCGGCCGGAAGGCGCGGGCGACGCTTTCGACCCGGAGGACGCCCCTGAGGAGCCGCGCACCGTGACGATCACGGGCTACGGCCCCCGCTGGGAGGGAATGCAGTGGTGACGGATGCCGCAGCGGCTCGAGCCGCCTACGCCGACCGCTTCGCGGCCGTCGTGCTCGACAACTTCGCGCAGGCGTACCCCTACGCCGCGCACCATACGACGGCCGACGCTGAGGACCGCGCCCTGCCGGGGGAACTGCACCCGGCCTTCGCCTCGTCCTACGACTGGCACTCGAGCGTGCACATGCACTGGCTCGCCACCCGGCTGCTCGAGTTCGGGGTGTCGTTCCCGCTGGCCGACCGGCTGGGGGCGGCGGTCGCCGCGAACCTGAGCGCGCCGAACCTCGCGGTCGAAGCCGCCTATCTGCGCCGGCATCCGCTCTACGAACGCCCGTACGGCTGGGGCTGGGCGCTCGCGCTCGCCGCATCGGTCGCGCGCTCGCGTGTTCCCGTGATCGCAACGCTCGCGCCCGGTTTCGAACCGTTCACCGCGGTGCTGTTCGAGCACGTGCTCGCCTGGGTCGCTCGCACGCCCGAGCCGGTGCGGCACGGCGTGCACAGCAACTCCGCATTCGGCTTGCGGCATGCGCTGCAGGCCGCGCACGTGCTGGGCCGCGACGACGTCGCGGACGCGGTGACGGATGCCGCGCGCCGCTGGTTCCTGCGCGACACCGGGTGGCCGTTCACGTGGGAGCGCAGTGGGCAGGACTTCCTCTCGCCCGGCTTCGCCGAGGCCGAGCTGATGGCGGTCGTGCTCGGCGCCGACGAGTTCACGAGCTGGGCGACCGGGTTCTTCAGCGAGCTGACGGATGCGTCGGCCGTGCTCGCCCCCGCCTCCGTCCTCGACGTGCATGACGGCCAGCAGGTGCACCTGTTCGGACTCGGGCTCTCGACCTCGGCCGCCGCCTCGCGCGTGGCCGTCACTCTGCGCTCGAACGGCATCGGCGGCGAGCTGGGGCTCGGCAACAAGGGCCGGGTCGCCGAGCTGATCGAACTGCTTGAAGCGGCGGCGCCACGGCTGCTGCCCGCGGGGCTCGATGCCGCGGTGTCCGACGAGTTCATGTCGTCGCACTGGCTCGCGACCTTCGCGTGGGACGCGCTCGACGCGCTGCCCGGCTGAGCGCAACCGGGGTCAGCGCAGGCGGAAGCGCACCTTCCGGCCGGGAGCGAGCTGCGCGGCGCGGTCGATCGAGGCATCCGTCAGCACGGCGATCACCGGGTACCCGCCCGTGACCGGATGATCGGCCAGGAAGATGATCGGATGCCCGCTCGCCGGCACCTGGAGGGAGCCGAGCGCCATCGGCTCGCTCGGCAGCTCATCCGCGACGGCGCGCACGAGCGGCGCCGGGCCCTCGAGCCGCACGCCGACGCGGTCGGATGCCGGGGTGACGGTGAAGACCTCTGTGCGCAGGGCAATCAGCGCGTCGGGCGCGAACCAGCCGTCGCGGGGGCCGCGCAGCGCGTCGAGCACCACGCCCGCGGCGTTGCCCGACTCGCCCCAGGGCGGGGCGACGGCGTCGATCACGGGGTCGCCTGCGGGCTCGTCGCCGACCGGAAGCACCTCGCCGACCGCGAGCGGCGCGGGGCCCACGCCTGCGAGGGTGTCGTACGAGCGGCTGCCGAGCACCGGCGGCACGTCGACGCCGCCGCGCACCGCGAGGTAGGCGCGCAGCCCGGCAGTCGGCGCCCCGAGCCGCAGCTCGTCGCCATCGGCGAGGTCGATGAGCTCGTACATCGCGGCATGGCGGGTCCGGCCGTTCGCCGTCGTCACCGTGAGGGGGCAGTACGCGCCGGTGACGGCGACCTCGACCGCACCCCGCGCGCGCACGCCGAGCCCGCCGAAGAGCGCCTCGATCACCGCGGCGCCGGCGTCGTTGGCGACGAGGCGGGTGCCGAGCGCGGCCGAGGCCCGATCAGCGGCGCCCGCGGTGCCGACGCCCTGATCCAGGAATCCGTGTCGTCCCCTGTCCTGCACGGTCGCGAGCAGGCCGACAGCGGTGACCTCGAGCCCGCTCACGGCCCCACCTGCACGAAGCGGACGGGCGTCCCCGCCGTGAGCAGGCCGGGCGGTGTGCGGGCGAGATCCCACATGGGCAGCTCGGTGCGGCCGATCAAGCGCCAGCCGCCGGGCGATGCGCGCGGGTAGACGCCGCTGAACTCGCCGGCGAGGCCGACGGCGCCCGCCGGTACGCGCGTGCGCGGGGTCGCGAGGCGCGGCACGTCCCACGAAGAGCCGTCGCTCACGAGGTAGCCGAAGCCCGGCGCGAAGCCGCCGAAGGCGCACACCCAGGCGCGGCCCGTGTGCGCGGCGATCAGCTCGTCGGCCGTGAGGCCGAGCAGCGCGGCCGTGTCGGCGAGGTCCTCGCCGTCGTAGACGACGGGGATCTCGACCGGGGCCGAGGCGCTCGAGCCGAGCGCCGGCGCCGGTTCGAGCGCGGCGATCGCGGTCTCGATCGCGGCGATGCTCGTGACGCCGGGATCGAAGTGCAGCATCAGGGTGCGGGCGCCGCTTGCGGCATCCGTCACTCCCGTGATCGGCGCGCGCTCCAGCGCCGCGCGCGTCCCGACCGCCTCGGCGAGCGTCGCGAACTCGACCAGCACGTCGCGCTCGCCCGCCCGCAGCACGCGCGGCGCCGTCACGCGAACGGCTTCAGCTCGACGCCCGCGGCGGCAAGCGCGTGGCGCACCTGCGCGGCGATCATGACAGCACCCGGGGTGTCGCCGTGCACGCACACCGAGCGCGCCTCGAGCTCGATCTCGCTGCCGTCGATCGCGGTCACGCGGCCCTCAGTCGCGATGCGCACGACGCGCTCCGCGATCTCGTCCACGTCATGCAGCACGCTGCCTGGCTGCGCGCGGGGCACCAGGGTGCCGTCGGGCTGGAACGCGCGGTCGGCGTACGTCTCGGCGACGGGCAGGAGGTCGTGATCGGATGCCGCGCGCAGGAGCTCGGAGCCCGGCAGCGCCAGCACGGCGAGGTTCGGGTCGACGGCGGCGACGGCGCCTGCGACGGCATCCGCCTGCGCGGCATCGCGGACCGCCACGTTGTAGAGCGCGCCGTGCGGCTTGACGTAGCCGACGCGAGTGCCGGCCGCGGTCGCGGCCGCCCGCAGGGCGCCGAGCTGGTAGACCACGTCGGCGAAGAGCTCGTCGGGCGTCGTCGGAACCGGGCGGCGACCGAAGCCGCGCAGATCGGGGTAGGCGACGTGCGCGCCGATCGCGACGCCGAGCTCCGCGGCCCTGCGGCAGGTCGCGAGCATGATCTGCGGGTCGCCGGCGTGGAATCCGCAGGCCACGTTCGCGCTGGTGACCACCTCGAGCAGCCGGTCGTCCTCGCCCATCGACCACGCGCCGAACCCTTCGCCGAGGTCGCAGTTGAGGTCGATGGTCGTCATGGACTCACCATAGTTGCGCGCCTCGCGCGGTGGCCCGCCTGGGCGGATCCTTCCCCGTGCGGAAGGGATTCGGGCGACACGCCGACGCAGTGGCCGCGACACGCCGCGGGTGCGCCCCGATCCCTTCCGTTGGAGTCGGTGCTCGCGACGCGGCGCGCGCGGGCACGCGCCGATACCCTTGAAGGATGCTGCTCGCGATCGACACCTCGGCCGGCACCTCGGTCGCGGTGGTCGACTACGACGGGGGCGTGCTGGCCGAGGCATCCGATGCAGGCACCCGCGGTCACGCCGAGCGCATCGGCCGCCTGATCTCCGATGCGCTCGCCGAGTCGGGCGTCGCCCCTGCCGAGCTGAGCGCCGTCGCCGCGGGCATGGGCCCCGGGCCGTTCACGGGGCTGCGCGTCGGCATCGTCGCCGCGCGGGCCTTCGCGCTCGCCGCTGGGAAGCCCGTCGTCAACCTCGTCAGCCATGACGCGATCGCGTTCGGCGTCTACCGCGATGGCCGTTCCGGCCCGCTGCTGGTCGTCACCGACGCGCGCCGCCGCGAGCTCTACTGGTCGTTCTACGAGGGCACGGACGACGCCGGACTGCCCGTGCGCGCCGACGGCCCCGGGCTCGCGAAGCCCGACGCGCTGCCGCACGCCGACGCGGCGCGCCTCGATGCGGCATCCGTCTCGGCCGCCGCCCTCGGCCTGCTCGCCGAGCACACCTGGAAGAACAAGCGGCCCTTCGCGAGCGGAGAGGCGCTCTACCTGCGCTCGCCCGACGTCACGCCTTCGGCCAGCCCGAAGCGGGTGACGGGATGACGGATTCCTTCCGCATCCGCCGCGCCACTGTCGCCGACCTCGACCGGCTGGCGGCACTCGAGTCCGTGATCTTCGAGAACGACGCCTGGCCAGAGGCCCTGTGGCGCTCCGAGCTCGAAAGCCCCCACACCTTCTATCTCGTGGTGGAGAGATCGGATGCCCCGGCCGAGGTCGTCGGCTATGTCGGCCTGCTCTCGCTGCCCGGCGGCCACGACGGCGACGTGCAGACCATCGGACTCGCCGAGGGCGCTCGCGGCCGCGGCCTCGGCCGCGAGCTCATGCGGCAGTTGCACGAAGAGGCGCAGCGCCGCGGCGTGCGCGAGATGTTCCTCGACGTGCGCGTCGACAACCCCGTCGCGCAGTCGCTCTACCGCTCCTTCGGGTATGAGGAGATCGGCGTGCGCAAGGGGTACTACCAGCCGGATGATGTGGACGCGCTCGTGATGAAAGCAACACTATGAACCGCACCGAACCCCTCGTGCTCGGCATCGAGACGAGCTGCGACGAGACCGGCGTCGGCATCGTGCGCGGCACCCGCCTGCTCAGCAACACGATCGCGAGCAGCATGGACGAGCACGCCCGCTACGGCGGCGTCGTGCCCGAGGTCGCTGCGCGCGCACACCTCGAGGCGATGGGTCCGGCGATCGAGGCGGCGCTGGCCGAGGCATCCGTCACTCCCGCTGAGCTGGACGCGATCGCCGTCACCAGCGGTCCGGGACTCGCCGGCGCGCTCATGGTCGGCGTCGGCGCGGCGAAGGCGTTCGCCGTCGCGCTCGGCAAGCCCCTCTACGCCGTCAACCACCTCGTCGGGCACGTGGGCGCCGACGTGCTCGACGCGACGGGCGGCCCCGGTCACCCGGTCGAGGTGCCGACCATCGCCCTGCTCGTGAGCGGGGGCCACACGAGTCTGCTGCACGTACGCGACCTGACGAGCGACGTCGAGCTGCTCGGTGAGACGATCGACGACGCGGCGGGCGAGGCGTTCGACAAGGTCGCGCGCATCCTCGGGCTGCCGTACCCCGGGGGTCCGCAGATCGACCGCGCGGCGGCGGGCGGCGACCCGAACGCCATCCGCTTCCCGCGCGGGCTGTCGCTGCCGAAGGACCTCGCGAAGCACCGCTACGACTTCTCCTTCTCTGGGCTCAAGACCGCCGTGGCGCGCTGGGTGGAGCAACGAACGGATGCCGGGGAGCCGGTCCCCACGGCTGACGTGGCTGCTTCTTTCCGTGAGGCGGTCGTCGACGTGCTCGTCACAAAGGCGGTCAACGCCTGTCTCGATCGTGGCGTGCCCCGCCTGCTGCTCGGCGGCGGCGTCATCGCGAACGCCCGCCTGCGCGAGGTCGCCGCGGAGCGGTGCGCGGCTGCGGGCATCGCCCTGCGCATCCCTGCACTGTCGCTGTGCACCGACAACGGCGCGATGATCGCAGCACTGGCGGCGCAGCTGATCATGGCCGGGCACGAGCCGTCGACGCTCGACTTCGGCGCGGATTCCACTCTGCCTGTGACGGACATCCAGGTTCGTTGACACCCGCTTAAGGCGCTGGGACCATGGGGCGTACAGCGGGCATTCAGCCCGCACTGAAGGAGCGTCATGTCCGATCCACAGCTTCCTCCCCGCGAGCCCGAGGAGCCGAGCGTGCCCGCGGAGCCGCAGGAGCCGACCATTCCCGCCGAGCCCGAGGAGCCCAGCGTTCCCGCGGAGCCCGACGAGCCGACGGTCCCGGCCGAGCCCGACACGCCCCTCGTGCCGTCCGAGCCCCCGGCCCCGGCCGAACCCGAGCGCCTTCCGGCGCCGGAGCCCTTCGAGCCCGAGTCGCCCTCGATCGTCCCGCCGGAGCCGCCCACAGCGCCCGAGACGCCGAGCGCCCCAGAGCCTCCGTCGGCGCCCTCGTTCGACCCACCGGCGCCGCCCGCACCGCCTGCTCCGCCGTCGTTCGAGCCACCCGCTCCTCCGGTTCCGCCGAGCTACGAGCCGCCGGCGCCCCCGGCCCCGCCCGCGCCCCCGGCCTCGTACACGCCGCCCGCCCCGGTGACCCCTGAGCCGCCGGTTCCCGGCGCGTACACCCCGGGCGAGCAGGCGCCGGTTCCTCCGGTGGCGCCGCCGCTTCCGGCATCCGATCTCGGCGCTCCGCCTGCCCCGCAGTACGCGGCGCCGCAGTATGAGCAGCCGCAGTACGCGCCGCCGCAGCCGGCCGCCGGAGCCGTGCCGCCGCCGACGGGCTACGCGCCGCCCCCTCCGCCGTACGGCGCCCCCGGTCAGCAGGCCTACAGCCCGTACGGCACCCCGGGCAGCGCCGCGGGGCGTTGGAACGTGCCCGCCATCCTCGCGATCATCTTCTCGGCCGCGGGCGTGGTGTTCCTCTACTTCATCGGCCAGATCGTGGGCATCATCCTGGGCTTCGTCGCCCTGAACCAGATCAAGCGCACCGGTGAGAAGGGCAGGGGGCTGGCGCTCGCCGGCGTCTGGATCGGCATCATCTCACTCGCCCTGTTCATCATCGGCGTGATCCTCGTGATCGTGTTCTCGGTGATCGCCTCGTCGCACAGCGGCGGGTACAGCTACAACTCCGATTTCTGAACAGGCAGCCGCTCGGCGAGCAGCGCGGTGTGACGGCCCGCCACCCTGGTGAGGATCAGGGTGGCGGATGCCTTCCCCTTGAGCGCCAGACGGGTGCGCAGCTTCGCCGGGTCGACGTCGACGCCGCGCTTCTTGATCTCAAGGGTGCCGATGCCGCGCGAGCGCAGCTCGGCCTTGAGGTCCTTCTCGTGGTACGGCAGCCGCTCGATGATGCGGAAGCACTGTGCGAACGGCGTCGGTCGCGCCTCGTCGGCGGTGATGTACGCGATGCCGTCGCCGACCATGCGCCCGCCGAGCGAGCGCGCGAGGTCGCCGATCAGGCGGGCGCGGATGACGGCGCCGTCGGGCTCGTAGAGGAATGCGCCGAGCTCGCCGACGGGCTCGTCATCGCTATCGGCCGGCGCCGTCAGCTCGTGTGCGCCCGAACCGCCGATGACGAGGGCGGCGCGCGTGATGCCGGGGCGAGCGAGGGACCCGAACCAGAGCACGAGCTCGGCGACCTGGCCGCCGAACGACACCCACTGCGCCTCGGCGGAGCCGGGGATCAGCTCGCGATCGAAGCCGGGGCCGAGCTTGACGCCCACCGGCATCCGGCTCGCGGCGTTGAAGACCCAGTCGAGCGACGGCGACCAGTCCACGGAATCCGTGAGCCGGCGGGTGTCGCTGTGACCAGCCGTGCGGCGCGCCGGGTCCAGCCAGAGGCCGTCGACGCGGGCGATGTCGAAGGACTCGGCGTCGCCCTGCTCGACGGTCGCGTCAGGGAACGGCGCGAGGTTGTACGACGCGATCGCGGCCGTGACCTCGTCGCGGTCGACCGCCGTGACCTCGAGCCCCAGGGCGGAGAGCGCCATCGCGTCGCCGCCGATACCGCAGCCCAGATCGGCGACCCGGTGGATGCCGGCGTCGCGGTACCGCACCGCGTGCCGCGCCGCGACGGCGAGCCGCGTCGCCTGCTCGAGGCCGGCCTCGGTGAACAGCATGCGGCCCGCGAACTCGCCGAACTTCCCGCCGGGGCCGCCTGCCTTCGCGCGCAGCTTCGCCTGCGTCAGCACGGCCGCGACGAGGGCGGGGGAGTGGCCGTCGGCGCGCAGCGAGGCCACCAGCTTCATGACGTCGCGCTGCGACTCATACGGCGGCAGCGAGTCGAGCAGGGTGAGGCCCTCGGGGCTCAGCAGTTCGACGAGCTCTTCGCGAAGCATCCGCTCACCTGCTCACCTGCTCACGTCTTAAGTCACTGGGATTCACATTTGGCACTCGCCTTGCAGGAGTGCCAGCCGGGGTCCTAGACTCGGCTTAGCACACTCGGTATGAGAGTGCTAACCCATGTCTTGGATTACACCGTACAAGAAAGAGGTCTACCGTGTCGGTCTCCATCAAGCCGCTCGAGGATCGCATCGTGATCAAGCAGGTCGAGGCAGAGACGACCACTGCGTCGGGTCTCGTGATCCCCGACACCGCGAAGGAGAAGCCGCAGGAGGGCGAGGTCGTCGCGATCGGCCCCGGTCGCATCGATGACAACGGCAACCGCGTTCCGCTCGACGTCGCCGTCGGCGACCGCGTCATCTACTCGCGCTATGGCGGCACCGAGGTCAAGTACGACAACGAGGAGTACCTCGTGCTGTCGGCCCGCGACGTGCTGGCTGTAGTGGTCCGCTGACGAAGTCAGCGACCGCGTTGGTCCGCTAAAGACGAGCAACACCGTGGAGCCCGGGCAACCGCCCGGGCTCCATTTTTTTGCAGGTGGACTCCTGCAACGGTCACGGCACCCGCGCGAGAGCCCGTAGCGTGGTGAGATGGTCGACCCGCAGCACACCCCGACGCGCAGCGGTCTGCTCTTCGGCATCGGCGCCTACGTGCTCTGGGGCCTGCTGCCCCTCTACTTCATCCTGCTCGCGCCCACCGGGCCCTTCGAGATCGTCGCCTGGCGCATCGTCTTCTCGCTCGGCTTCTGCGCGATCGCGCTCTCGCTCATCGGGGGCTGGCGCAGGCTCGGCGAGCTCGCGAGGCGCCCACGCATCCTCTTCACGCTGGCCGGCGCCGGCGTGCTGATCTTCATCAACTGGCAGACCTATGTCTACGCCGCCACCTCGGGGCAGGTCGTCCAGGCATCCCTCGGCTACTTCATCAATCCCATCGTCACCGTCTTCCTCGGCGTCCTCGTGCTGCGCGAGCGGCTGCGCCCCCTGCAGTGGATCGCCGTCGGCATCAGCGTCGTCGCCGTGGTGGTGCTGACGTTCTCGTACGGCGCCGTCCCGTGGATCGCCCTCACCCTCGCGTTCTCGTTCGGAATCTACGGATTCGTCAAGAAGCAGGTGGGCGGCGAGGTCGACGCTCTGTCCGGGCTCACCCTCGAGTCGGCGTGGCTCGTGCCGGTCGCTGTCGGCGAGTTGATCTTCGTCGGCGCGACCGGCGGAATCGTCCTCGGAACGGCCGGCACCGGGAACGTGGTGCTGCTCGTGCTCGCAGGCGTCGTCACGGCTGTGCCGCTGCTGCTGTTCGCAGCATCCGCCCGCCGCCTGCCGCTCGTCTACCTCGGGCTGCTGCAGTACCTCGCGCCCATTCTCCAGTTCGCCGTGGGCGTGTTCTTCGAGCATGAGCAGATGGAGCCGGGCCGCTGGGTGGGCTTCGCCGTGATCTGGATCGCGCTCGTGTTGCTCACCGTCGATCTGCTCCGTGCCTCGCGTCGATCGCGGCGTGCCGTTACACGACCGTAACGTCATGGAACCACCGTTGCCCATTTGTGCGCATAGCGTGACCACGCAACGGGGCGTCTTATGCGCCTCGTCGGTCACGCACACATTCCCCGAAGGAGCAGCATGCGCAGCTCGCACTCCCGGCGTCTTGCCGTCGGAGCCATCGCCACCGCTGGGGCCGTCGCCCTCGTCCTCAGCGGTTGCTCGTCCAGTCCGTCAACGTCCTCTTCCTCCGGCTCGAAGGACCTGACGCTCAACATCGGCACGATCCTGCCCCAGACCGGCAGCCTCGCGACCCTGGGCCCGCCCGCGATCGAGGCGACCAACCTCGCCGTCGACGAGATCAACAAAGCCGACAAGGGCATCAAGCTCACCATCACGCAGAAGGACTCCGGCGACACGACGACCAACATTGCGACGCAGTCCGTCACGGCTCTGCTCGCGCAGAACGTCGACGCGATCATCGGCGCCGAGTCGTCGTCGGTGACGCTCACGGTCATCAAGCAGATCTCCGGCGCGAAGGTGCTGGAGTTCTCGCCGGCGAACACCTCGCCCGACCTCTCCGACGAGAAGCTCGACAACGGCTACTTCTGGCGCGACGCCCCCTCCGACGTCCTGCAGGGCAAGGTGCTCGGCGAGAAGGTCGCCAAGGACGGCCACACCAACGTCAGCATCCTGTACCAGAACGACTCCTACGGTCAGGGCCTGAACGACAACGTCAAGAAGTCCATCGAGAGCCAGGGCGCGACCGTCGCGACCGACGTCGCGTTCGACCCGGCCGCGACCGACTTCTCGGCCGAGGTCAACAAGGTGCTCGCGCCGAAGCCCGACGCGCTCGTGCTGATCAGCTTCGACCAGATCAAGAAGATCGTGCCGCTGCTGAAGACCGCCGGCTTCGACTTCAAGAACCTGTACGGCACCGACGGCAACTACGGCGTGATCGACCCGACCACGGCCGACGTTCCGAGCATCGAGGGCGCGCAGTTCACGAACCCCGGCGTGCAGACCTCCGACGACCTCAAGTCGAAGCTGCAGGCCCAGGCCAAGAAGGACGGAGCCCCCGAGCTCAAGGCCTGGTCCTACGCGCCCGAGTCGTACGACGCGGTCACCGTCCTCGCCCTCGCGGCGCTCAAGGGCGGCGCGACCGACGGCACGACGCTGAAGAACAACCTGCGCGCGGTCACCCACGGGTCGACCGACTGCAAGACGTTCTCCGCCTGTGCCGACGCCCTGAAGGACGGCAAGTCGATCCACTACCAGGGTCAGTCCGGCCCCATCTCGTTCCAGAAGAACGGCGACCCCGGCCAGGCGTACATCTCGATCTACAAGTACAACGCGGACAACTCGAACACCTTCGAGAGCTCGCAGTTCGGCGACCTGACCAAGTAAGGCCGCCAGGCGGACGGGCCCCGGCTTCGGCTGGGGCCCGTCTCTTTCTGCGAAGAGCGGAGATATGCGAAGAGCGGATGCCTCAGGCATCCGCTCTTCGTCGTGTTCGCTGTGGCCGCTACCCGCCGACGACGGGGGTGGCGCTCGTGGCGGTGTGGTCCGTCGCGAGGGTGCCGAGGTACAGCTCGATGACCTTCGGGTCGTTCAGCAGCTCGCGGCCCGGGCCCGTGTAGGCGTCCTTGCCCTGGTCGAGCACGTAGCCGCGGTGGCAGATCTGCAGCGCCCGGCGCGCGTTCTGCTCGACGAGCAGCACGGAGACGCCGGCGCGGTTGATCTGGGCGACGTTGATGAAGGTCTCGTCCTGCCGCACGGGCGACAGGCCGGCGGACGGCTCGTCGAGCAGCAGCACCTGCGGGTCCATCATGAGCGCGCGGCTCATCGCGACCATCTGGCGCTCGCCGCCCGAGAGCGAGCCGGCGCGCTGCGCGAGCCGCTTGCCGAGCTCGGGAAAGAGCGCCGTGACGAAGTCGAGCCGCTCCTTGAACGCCTTGGGGCGCTGGAAGGCGCCCATCTCGAGGTTCTCCTGAATGGTCAGCGACGGGAAGACGTTCGCGTTCTGCGGCACGAAGCCGACCCCGCGCGAGACGAGCTTCTCGGCCTTGAGGCCCGTGATGTCCTGGCCGTTCAGCACGACCGACCCCTCGCGGATCGACACCTGGCCGAACACGGCTTTGAGCAGCGTCGACTTGCCGGCGCCGTTCGGGCCGATGATGCCGACCATCTCGCCCTTCTTCACCGTGACGGAGCACCCGTTCAAGATGTTGACGCCGGGGATGTACCCGGCGACGAGGTCCGTGGTCTGGAGGGCGATCTCGTCGGTCACTTCCCGGCCTCCTGGTCTTCCTCTTCCAGCTCTTCTTCGATCTGCTCGATCAGCTCGTCGGAGACGCCGACGTCCTCGGCGATCGCCAGCTGGCCCGTCAAGGTTCCGAGGTCGGTGTCGTGGTGCGCGCCGAGGTACGCGTCGATGACGGCCTGGTCGCTCATCACCTCGCGCGGGTAGCCCTCTGCGACGACCTTGCCCTCCGCCATGACGATCACCCAGTCCGCGATGGTCTGCACCATGTGCATGTCGTGCTCGACGAAGAGCACGGTCATGCCGTTCTCCTTGAGCCCGAGGATGTGCCCGAGCAGCGACTGCGTGAGAGCCGGGTTCACGCCCGCCATCGGCTCGTCGAGCATCACGAGGGTCGGGTCGCTCATCAGCGCGCGCGCCATCTCAAGGAGCTTGCGCTGGCCCCCCGAGAGGGATGCCGCGTAGTCCGGCGCCTTCGTGTCGAGCTTGAAGCGGGCGAGCAGCTCCATGGCCTTCTCGGTGATCTCGGCCTCGCGCTTGCTCCACAGGAACGGCATGAGCGAGGGCAGGAAGCGCTCGCCGAGCTGCTTCGTCGCCCCGAGGCGCATGTTCTCGAGCACCGAGAGCAGGCCGAGCGACTTCGTCAGCTGGAAGGTGCGCACCATTCCGCGGCGCGCGACCTTGTACGACGGGACGCCCGCGAGGTCGGAGCCATCGAAGGTCCAGGTGCCCGCGTTCGGGCGGTCGAAGCCCGTGAGCAGATTGAAGAACGTCGTCTTGCCCGCGCCGTTGGGGCCGATGAGCGCGGTGATCTTCCCGCGCGGGATCTCGACGTGCTCGACGTCGACGGCCACGTTGCCGCCGAACTGGCGCATCACCCCGTCGGCGACGAGGATCGGGTCGGCCTTGCGGACGCCCGGCCCGATGGGGGCCGCCGGGTCGGCGACGATGGGTGCGGCATCCGTCGCCGTGGTCTGGGTCGTGGTCTGATCAGACACTGAAGTGCGCCTCCTTCTTCTTGCCGAAGATGCCCTGTGGTCTGAAGATCACGAGCAGCATCAGCGCGACGCCGACGATGATGAAGCGCACCGGGCCCTGCTGCACCTGCGAGAGCGGCAGGATGTGGCTGGTCGCGAGAATGCCGATGACGCCGTCGGCGAGGTTCAGCACGACCCAGAAGATGATCGAGCCGATGATGGGGCCGAGCACGGTCGTCGCGCCGCCGAGCAGCATGATCGTCCAGAGGAAGAACGTCGTCTGGGTCGCGTAGTTGTTCGGCTGCAGCGAGGTCGGGATGATGTTGATGATCGCGCCGAGGGTGCCGAGGATGCCGCCGATGATGAGCGCCTGCAGCTTGAACGAGTAGACGTTCTTGCCGAGCGAGCGCACGGCGTCCTCGTCTTCGCGGATGCCCTTGACGATGCGGCCCCACGGGCTGCGCATGAGCTGCCACACGAACAGCGCGGCGAGCGCGACGAGCACCCAGCCGACGGTCATCACCCAGATGTCGTCGGCGGTGTAGGGCACCATGCCGATGCGGTACACCCGGTCGGGGAACGGATTCAGCCGGTTGAAGGCGGCCTCCGCCCCGTTGATGCCGTCGGAGCCGCCGGTGAACGCGGTGAAGTCCGGCGTCTGCACCGTGTATCTGATGATCTCGGCCGCCGCGATGGTCACGATCGACAGGTAGTCCGCCCGCAGCCGCAGGGTCGGGATGCCGAGCAGGAACGCGAACGCCGTCGCCCCGATGAGCGCCGCGAGCACCGACGCCCAGAGCGGGAAGCCGAAGCGCGTCGCCGTGATCGCGAAGAAGTACGCGCCGACCGACATGAAGCCCGCCTGGCCGAAGTTGAGCAGGCCGGTGAAGCCGAAGTGCACCGACAGGCCGAGGGCGGCGAGGGCGAAGGCGATCGTCTGCGGAGAGATGATCTGGTTCAGCGTGAGGGGGAGGAAGGTCCAGTCCAGCATTGCGTCGTCCTTACCCGATCCGGTCCTTCTTGCCGAGGATGCCCTGAGGCCTCACCAGCAGGATGACGATCATGGCGATCAGCGCCGCGACGAACTTGAGGTTCGCCGGCAGCCAGATCGCCGAGACATTGATGAAGAGCCCGATGACGAGCGAGCCGACCAGCGCGCCGTATGCGGTGCCGAGGCCGCCGAGGGTGACCGCGGCGAAGATCGCGAGCAGGATCTGCGCGCCCGAGTCCCACTGCACCGTCTGGTAGTAGGCGAGCAGCGCACCGGCGAGGCCGGCGAGCGCGCCGCCCGCGGTCCAGACGATGCGGATGACGGATTCCACGTCGATGCCGGACGCCGCGGCGAGCGCCCGGTTGTCGGAGACCGCGCGGGTGGCCTTGCCGATGCGGGTGTTGGTCAGCAGCCAGGCGACGCCGAGCAGGACCACGATCGCGATGACGGCTGCGGCGAGGTTCGCACTCGTCAGCCGGACGGGACCGATCGAGAGCGCGGCCGAGCTGTCCTGCGGGAGCAGCAGAGTGCCGGGGCCGTAGATGATCTGGTAGACGTAGCGCACCGCGAGCGACAGGCCGATCGACACGATCATGAGCGGGATCAGCGCGACTCTCTTGCGCCGCAGCGGCCGCCACAGGCCGAGGTCCTGCACGTAGCCGAAGGCGCCGCCGAGCACGGTGGCGATGATGATGCCGAGCCAGCCTGGCAGGTGCGCGAGGCTCGTGAAGGTGTAGGCCATCAGACCGCCGAAGGTCACCAGCTCGCCGTGCGCGAAGTTGTTGAGGCCCGTCGTGCCGTAGATCAGCGAGACGCCGATCGAGGCGAGGGCGAGCAGCAGGCCGAAGATGAGGCCGGTTGCGAGGGCGGGCCAGATGCGACGGCCGAAGTCGGCGGATGCCGAGCTGCCGCCTCCCTTCGAGGGCGTCGCCGTCGCCCCGGGGCTCGGGGTCGTGGTCTCGTGCGTCTGCGCCGCCGTCGCCGAGATGAAGAGGTAATTCGCGAGCACCTGCTTGTTGCCCTCGTCGACCTCGACGGAGCGCTCGGGCTTGAGCGCGCTCGGCAGTTTCAGCCCGGCGGGGACCTTGCTCACGTCGAGGATCACCTGGTACGTGCCCGGCCCGGGAAGGCCGACCTCGACGCGGCCGTCTGCCCCCGTGGCGACGGTGACGTCGAAGCTGTCGTTCTTGACCTGCACGGGAATGCCCGGCAGCGGCTTGGCGGGCGGCGTGCTGTTGTCGCGCGCGACGACGAGGATCGACTCCTTCGCGGTCGCCGGGTCGATCGGGGCGCTGGCCGCGGCGGCGGGGCTCACGGCGAGTCCGACGGTCAGCAGCACGCCGACCGCCGCGGCGATCGTCGTCGCGGCGCGCACGAGGCGCCTTCGGGTCGTGGGCACTCGGCCTCCTGGTGGTGCGATCTCAGGACGGCGACCCGTGGAGGGCGCGCCGATGGTGCGTAATCAGGAAGCTAGGGTCCGGATGTGTCAGCCGTGTTTCAACCGTGTGCCTGATTGGAGGCATCATTGCGCATCCCGGCTCTCGCGCGCGGAATAACTTGCAGGGGCATCCGTTACCATTCAGTAAGTCCCCGATGGCGTGCCGTGCTCGGGGATTTTTCTTCTCACGCGCGCGAGCAATAGAGGTGTCATGGACCAGGCAGATCCGTTCGGTTTCGTCGGTTTGACGTACGACGACGTCATGCTCCTGCCGGGGGCCACCGACGTCATCCCGTCCGAGGCCGAGACCGCCTCGCGGCTCACGAAGCGCATCACGGTGAACGCGCCTCTGCTGTCCGCCGCGATGGACACCGTCACCGAGGGCCGCATGGCGATCGCCATGGCCCGCGCGGGCGGCATCGGCATCATCCACCGCAACATGTCCATCCAGGACCAGGCCGAGTTCGTCGACAAGGTGAAGCGCTCAGAGTCGGGCATGATCACCAACCCGGTCACGACGACCCCCTCCGCCACGGTGGCCGAGGTCGACCGGCTGTGCCGCGACTTCCGCGTCTCCGGCCTTCCCGTCGTCGACGAGGCGGGCACGCTCGTCGGCATCATCACCAACCGCGACATGCGCTTCGTCTCGCCGTTCGAGGCCGAGACCCTGCGCGTCGCCGACGTCATGACGAAGATGCCGCTCGTCACGGCCCCCGTCGGCATCGACCCCGACCACGCCCTCGCGCTGCTCGCGCAGCACAAGATCGAGAAGCTGCCGCTCGTCGACGAGGCCGGCAAGCTCAAGGGCCTCATCACCGTCAAGGACTTCGACAAGTCCGAGAAGTACCCCTTCGCCACCAAGGACGAGGCCGGCCGCCTGCGCGTCGGCGCCGCCGTCGGCTTCTTCGGCGACGCCTGGGACCGCGCGACCGCCCTCATGGAGGCCGGCGTCGACGTCATCGTCGTCGACACCGCCAACGGCGAGAGCCGCGGTGAGCTCGAGATCATCGCGCGCATCAAGAACGACCCGGCGTTCGCGAACGTCGACGTGATCGGCGGCAACGTCGCGACCCGTTCGGGCGCGCAGGCGCTGATCGAGGCCGGGGCGGATGCCGTCAAGGTGGGCGTCGGCCCCGGCTCCATCTGCACCACGCGCGTCGTCGCGGGTGTCGGCGTTCCCCAGGTCACGGCCGTGTATGAGGCATCCCTCGCCGCCCGCGCCGCGGGTGTGCCGCTCATCGCCGACGGCGGCCTGCAGTACTCGGGCGACATCGGCAAGGCGCTCGTCGCCGGCGCCGACACCGTCATGATCGGCTCGCTGCTCGCCGGCACCGATGAGGCGCCGGGCGACATGATCTTCGTGAACGGCAAGCAGTTCAAGACCTATCGCGGCATGGGCTCGCTCGGTGCGCTGCAGACCCGCGGCAAGAAGACCTCGTACTCGCGCGACCGCTATTTCCAGGCCGACGTGCCGAGCGACGACCAGCTCATCGCCGAGGGCATCGAGGGCAAGGTGCCTTACCGAGGTGCCGTGAACTCGGTCGTCTACCAGCTGCTCGGCGGCCTGCGCCAGACGATGTTCTACGTCGGCGCCCGCACGGTCCCCGAGCTCAAGGCGCGCGGCAAGTTCGTGCGCATCACGCCGGCGGGGCTCAAAGAGAGCCACCCGCACGACATCCAGATGGTCGTCGAGGCGCCGAACTACCGCAACTGAGCTGAGAGCCCGGAATGGAAACTTTTCCGTTCCGGGCGCAGTCGTTCACACCGGCTAATCGAATCGATACGATCGCGACATGCGATTCGGACTCTTCGTTCCCCAAGGCTGGCGTCACGACCTGGTCGGCATCGACCCCGCAGAGCACTGGGCGGTGATGAACGGCCTCGCTCAACACGCCGACGCGAACGAGCAGTGGGAGTCGATCTGGGTCTACGACCACTTCCACCCGGTGCCCAAGCCCACCGATGAGGCCGTGCACGAGGCGTGGTCGCTGATGTCGGGCTTCGCCGCCGCGACGAAGCGCGTGCGCCTCGGCCAGATGTGCACCTGCATGGGCTACCGGAACCCGGCGTACCTCGCGAAGGTCGCGACGACGGCCGACATCATCTCGGGCGGCCGCGTCGAGATGGGCATCGGCGGCGGCTGGTACGAGCACGAGTGGCGGGCGTACGGCTACGGATTCCCCGAGATCGGCGAGCGCCTCGGCCGGCTGCGCGAGGGAGTCGAGATCATGAAGCAGGCCTGGACGACCGGCACCGCGACGCTCGACGGGAAGTACTACCAGGTCGACGGCGCGCTGTTCCACCCGCAGCCGCTGCAGAAGCCGGGCATCCCGTTCTGGATCTCCGGCGGCGGCGAGAAGGTCACCCTCAAGATCGCGGCGCAGTACGCGCAGTACACGAACTTCGCGGGCGACCCCGACGGCTTCGCGCGCAAGAGCGCGATCCTCAAGGACCACTGCGAGAAGCTCGGCACCGACTTCGACGCGATCGTGCGCTCGGCGAACTACAACGTGATGGTGGGTGAGTCGCAGGCCGACATCGACCGCCAGCTCGACGAGCTCGAGGCGCGCGTGCGCCCGTACCTCGGCGACGCGACCGACGGCTTCATCGGTGAGTACCGCAGCCCGAACGCCCTCGCGGTCGGAACGCCCGCGCAGATCGTCGAGCGCTTGCAGAAGCAGGCGGAGGCCGGCCTCGGCTACGCGATCTTCTACTTCCCGAACGCGGCGTACTCGACCGATGCGATCGAGCTCTTCGAGAAGGAAGTCCTTCCGCAGCTCGCGTAGACAGGTCTCGGTTGCGCTGCTCGGATCCGGTATGCGCGCCTCGGATCCGAGCAGCGCATACCGGATGCTAGTAGCGCAACCGCGTCACGGGGCGCGGATCGCTTCGAGACGCCGCTACGCGGCTCCTCAACGATCGGCGGCCGCGGCGGCGATCCGGTCGACCGCCTCGACCACGAGCTCGGGGGCGCAGGCGATGTTCATCCGCGCGAAGCCGCGGCCCTGCGTGCCGAAGCGCGGGCCGTTCGACAGCACCACGCCCGACGCGCGGCGCAGCACCCGCGCCGGGTCCTCGCCCCAGCCGTAGGCGCCCAGGTCGAGCCAGGCGAGGTAGCTCGCGTGCGGCTCGCGGTAGCGGGCCAGCGGCAGCTTCTCGGCGAGCTGCGCAGTGAGCAGCCGACGGTTCGCCTCGATCGCCGCGACGGTGCCGTCGAGCCAGTCGCGGCCCTCAGCGAAACCCACCCGCGTCGCAATGACTCCGAAGATGCCGGTGCGGTAGACGACCTCCTCGGGCAGGGATCGGATCAGCGCCCGCATCCGATCGCCGGCCGCCACGAACAGTCCGCACTTCAGTCCTGCGAGGTTGAACGCCTTGCTGGCGGAGTGCGCGGCGATGCCGTGCTCGCGCGCGGCCTCCGACACGTCGAGGTAGGGCGTGAACGCGGCATCCGTATGCACCAGCGGGCCGTGGATCTCGTCGCTCACGACGAATCCGCCGTGCCTCTCGACGATCGCTGATAGCGCCTCGAGCTGCTCGCGCGAGTGGACGAGCCCGAGCGGGTTGTGCGGGTTGCAGAGCAGGATGCCGCGGGCGCCGGCCGCGAGCGCGGCGTCGATGCCCGCGAGGTCGAGCGCCCAGGTCTCGCCGTCATCGACGAGCGGCACCTCGACGACCGTGCCGCCGGCCTCAGGCACGAACTCGAAGAACGGCGGGTAGACGGGCGGGGTGATGATGACGCCGTCGCCCGGCTCGATGAGACGGCGCAGCGACTCGACGACGACGACGCTCACGTCGGTCGTGCTCTGCATGAGCTCGGGCGACGGATGCCAGTCCCAGCGGTCGCCGGCGAAATCGGCCAACGCCCGGGCCGCGGCTCGCCCGCCGGAGCGCGGGTCGACGTAGCCCGTGTCGCCGAGCTCGACCGCGTCATGCAGGGCCGCCTTGATGACGGGTGCGAGCGGGTAGTCCATCTCGGCGACGAACATCGGCAGCATCTCCGGGCCGAACGCCCGCCATTTCGAGCTCGTGCGCTGCCGCAGGACGTCGAGGGATTCCGCTTGCGTGGGCTCCATGCGCTCAGCCTACGAGGGGTTCTCGCCGCCCTCGCTAGGCTGTTCGCGTGAGCGAGATCGAGATCGGCGTCAGCAAGCGCGGGCGTCGGGTGTACGCCTTCGACGATGTGGCGGTCGTGCCGAGCCGGCGCACCCGCGACCCCGAGAATGTCAGCGTCACCTGGCAGATCGACGCGTTCACCTTCGAGACTCCGATCATCGCCGCCCCCATGGATTCAGTGGTGTCCCCCGCGACGGCGATCGCCATAGGCAAGCTCGGCGGCCTGGGCGTGCTCGACCTCGAGGGCCTCTGGACCCGCTATGAGGACCCCGAGCCGCTGCTCGCCGAGATCCGCTCGCTGCCGGTCGAGAGCGCGACGCAGCGCATGCAGCAGATCTACGCGGAGCCGGTGAAGGCCGAGCTGATCCGCGACCGCCTTGCCGAGATCCGCAGTGCAGGAGTCACGGTCGCCGGGGCGCTCAGCCCGCAGCGCACGCAGCAGTTCTACGAGACGGTCCTCGCGGCCGGCGTCGACCTGTTCGTCATCCGCGGCACGACGGTCAGCGCCGAGCACGTTGCGCAGCAGCGCGAGCCCCTCAACCTCAAGAAGTTCATCTACGAGCTCGACGTGCCGGTCATCGTCGGCGGTGCGGCGACCTACACGGCGGCCCTGCACCTGATGCGCACCGGTGCCGCGGGCGTTCTCGTCGGCTTCGGTGGGGGAGCGGCGTCGACGACGCGCGTCGTCACCGGCATCCACGCGCCCATGGCGACCGCGGTCGCCGACGTGGCGGGCGCGCGCCGCGACTACATGGACGAGTCGGGCGGCCGGTACGTGCATGTCATCGCCGACGGGGGGCTCGGCACGTCCGGCGACCTGGTCAAGGCGATCGCGTGCGGTGCGGATGCCGTGATGCTGGGGTCCACCCTGGCGCGCGCATCTGAGGCCCCCGGCGGCGGCTGGCACTGGGGCGCAGAGGCGCACCACCCCGAGCTGCCCCGCGGCCACCGCGTGCAGGTCGGCACGGTCGGCTCGCTGGAGGAGGTGCTCTACGGCCCCGCGACGGTGGCCGACGGCACCGCGAACCTGATCGGGGCGCTGCGCCGTTCGATGGCGACCACCGGCTACTCCGACCTCAAGGAGTTCCAGCGCGTCGAGGTCGTCGTCGCGCCGTACCTCGCGGACTAGCCTCAGCCGGCGACGCGGGTCCACGCCTCGTCGTCGCGCCTCCACTCGGTGAACGTCGCGTCCAGCTCGATCGCCTCGCCGAACCAGACGGCGGCCGCAGGGTCCCAGCCGGCGAGCACCGTCGCCGTCTCGCCGTCGACAGGAACGGCGCGCTCGGCGGTGCGCAAATAGCCGGCGACGGTGAGGTGCACGGCGTCCCATTCCGCGGCGACGGCCGGCCAGTCGGGGATCACCCAGCGCCCCTGCCGTCCTGTGGCGAGGCCCCAGACATGGCGGCGGGACTCGGTGACGTCGAACGGATGCCTGCGGCACAAGTCGGCCCAGTCATCCGGCCCGGTGATCTCGAGCACGCGCGCGCCGTCGTGCGGACGGCCGTCCCAGACGCGCGCCAGGCGCTCGCCCCCGCCGTCCTCCACAAAATGCAGCGCGGCGGGCCCGCGTGCGCCGAGGGAAGGCGTCGACCACACGCCGGTGTACTGCGCCAGCGCCCACCAATCGCCCGACAGCGGTGTTCCGGGATAGTTGGCCGCGTGGTCGACGAACTGCTGCTCGGTCTCGCGTGATTCCTGCCGCCAGCGTGCGAGCTGCGCCGCGGTGCCACTCGGCTCGGGCACGGGCGGCGGCTGCTGCACGCGGGTCTCGGGGTCGGCATACGAGAACCGCGTGACCGTCTGGTGCTGGGCGACCGGATGCCACCACCATTCCACCTCGGGCATCCGGGCCACCCGCTCGGCGAGCGGCCGCAGGGCGCTCACGAACGCGGGATCCTCGAGCATCATGTCGGTGCCGTCGGGCTCCTGCCACGCCCTGGCCCAGCCGACGGAGTCCGCCAGCGCGACGACGATCCTCTCCTCGTCGACCACATCGCGGCCTGAGCGCCCGGCGATGCGCGCCGCGATCTCGCCGACCTCCTCAGCACGCTCGGGTCGGCGCTCGTGCTCGCCGGATGCGGGACCCCAGCTGACGAAGACGGCGGACCCGGAGTTGTCGAAGCTGCGCTCGACGTCCCAGGCGAAGGAGCTCAGGTGGTCATCGGCGAGGCTCGCGAGCTCGTACAGCATCCGTCGCCCTCGCGGGCCCTCGATGAGCTCGTCTGCGCGGGAATCCATGCTCACATCATCGCCACATTCCGCGGCCTCCCGCACCGCGAAGCCGTGGAATGTGGCGATCACCTGCTCTCCAGACCCCTTGCCTAGACTTGTGGCACTGAAGCCGGTGAGGAGCACGAGACATGGTCGACGTACGACGGGTGAAGCTGCCCGGGGTGGGCGTGCTGCACAGCTTCGTCGCCGAAGACGGCGGGAAGGTCGGCGTCATCGCCCACCGCAGCGGAGCCAACGACCTGATCACCTTCAGCGACGCGGAGAGCCCCGACGAGGTCACCAAGATCAGCATCCGCCTCAACGAGGACGAGGCGCACACGCTCGCCGAGCTGCTCGGCGGCACGCAGATCACCGAGAGCCTCGCGGCGCTCGACCAGATCCCGGGCCTGTCGATCGACTGGTTCGCCGTCGACTACGACGACCACATCGCGGGCCAGCCGCTCGGTGCCCCCGCCGATCACGGGCTGATCGGCCTGACGGTCGTCGCGGTCGTGCGCGGCGAGGCCGCGAACCCCGGCCCGGGCCCCGACTTCAAGGTCTTCCCCGGTGACACGCTCGTCGTCGCCGGCAGCCCGGAGAAGGTCGCCAAGGCCTTCGACTTCTTCCGCACCGGCACCGTGGCCGCGCGCGACGCGCTCGCCGACGCCCCACCGGGGAACTGACCGTGCGCGCCGCGGCCCTGCTCGCCGCCGAGGCGAGCGATCACGGCGATCTCGCCGAGAACCTCATTGTCCTCGGAATCCTGTTCCTCATCGCCTACGTGCTGGGGCGCCTGGCACGGCGGGTGGGGCTGCCCGCGATCCCCGTGTACATGGTCGTGGGCCTGCTGGCGAGCCCGCACACGCACGTGTTCCCGCTCGACTTCCAGGCGGCCAACGTCCAGCTGATCGCCGTCTTCGGCCTGCTGCTGCTGCTGTTCAGCCTCGGCCTCGAGTTCGATCAGGAGGAGTTCTTCGGCAACCTCAACCGGCTGCTGATCTCGGGCGGCTCCTATGTCGCCATCAACCTGGGCGTGGGCCTCGCGTTCGGGTTCTGGGTCGGCTGGGGCACGCGCGAGGCGTTGATCATCGCCGGCATGACGGCGACGTCGTCGAGTGCGATCGTGACGAAGCTGCTGATCGAGCTGCGCCGACTGACCAACGATGAGACGCCGATGATCCTCGGCGTCACCGTCATCGAGGACATCTTCATCGCGATCTACCTCGCCATCGTCTCAGCGGCGCTGAGCGGGGCGACCGGATTCTGGCCGATCGCCCTCAGGCTCGCGATCGACTTCGTGTTCATCGTGGCGATGTTCTCGATCGCCCGCTGGGGCGCGCGCTACGTCTCGCGGCTGCTGCAGACGAAGGACGACGAGCTGTTCACGGTGCTGTTCTTCGGCCTCGCGGTCGTCTTCGGCGGCATCGGCGAGCTGATCGGAGTGACGGATGCCATCGGCGCATTCCTCATCGGCGTGGTGCTCGGAGCGACCAGGTACCACGGCCGGATCGAGCGCGTCACGGTGCCCCTGCGCGACATTTTCGCGGCCTTCTTCTTCCTGAACTTCGGCCTCGACCTCGACATCGCGAAGTTCCCGCAGGTCACCGGCGTCGTGATCGTCGCCGTCGTGATGACGCTGCTGCTGAACTTCGGCGCGAGCCAGCTGATCGCCTGGATGAACCGCTTCGACTTCACGGCGGGCATCAACACCTTCGTCATCCTGCAGAACCGCGGCGAGTTCGTGCTGATCCTCGCGACGCTCGCCGTGGGAGCCGGCCTCGACAGCCGGCTCACGCCGTTCGCTGGCCTCTACGTCGTCATCATGGCGATCCTGGGGCCGCTCATGGCGGCGAACTCGGACCGGTTCACCGCGTGGTGGAGGCGGTGGCAGCAGCGCAGAGCGGCTCGCCGCGCTGCACGTTCGGCGAGCGATTCAGCCGCGCCTGCGGCTGAATCACAGCTTGACGATGAAATAACTGAGGTTGAGCATCACCTCGACCCCGCCGTCGAAGAGGCGATGCTCGCCGACACCGGCCTCGACACAGACCCCGACGCACGAAAGCAGCCCGAAGATCTCTGACCCAGTCCGACACCCCGGCGACCTGACCCTGTTCCAGGTCATGCGCCGACCCCGCTGGATCGGCGTTCTGCTGGTCTGCCTCGCGATCGCCGGCATCTTCGCCTTCCTCGGCAAGTGGCAGCTCGCCCGCGCCGTTGAGGCGCGCCAGGTCGGCCCGCAGATCACCGAGACGACCCGCCCGCTGCACGAGGTGTTGGTGCCCGGCAAGGCGATCGCGAACAACCGCGTCGGCCAGCTCGTCACCGTGAGCGCGACGACCGTGCCCGAGGACTACACGCTGATCCAGGGCCGCGACAACAACAGCGGCTCGCGCGGCTGGTGGGTCGTCGCGCACGCGGTCGTGAGCGATGGGCCGGATGCCGGGGCGCATCTCGCCGTCGCCCGGGGCTTCACCGCGAGCCGGGCCGTCGCCATCGCGACGCAGCATCGGCTCGAGGCATCCGCCCCTGAAACGCTTGACCTCGCGGGCCGCATCCAGCCGACGGAGCCGCCTCAGCAGCCGCAGGACAGTCTGGACGGCGATCCGCCGATGATGAAGGACCTGGCGGTCGCCATCCTCATCAACCACTGGACCGGGCTCGGCGACAGCCCGAGGTTCTTCGAGGCCTACCTCGTGGCGACGAACCATGTGCCGAGCGGGCTGAAGCCGATCTATGCGCCCGCGCCCATCCAGCAGAAGTCGATCGACTGGCTGAACGCCTTCTACGCCGCAGAGTGGGCCGTGTTCGCCGGCTTCGCCGTCTACCTCTGGTACCGGCTGACGAGGGATGCCTGGGAGAGAGAAGTCGAAGACATCGAGGCCGCTTCGGCGCAGGCATCCGATCACCCCATCGACACGCAGAAAGTAGACTGATACCCATGCCGCAGCCCGTTGCCCCGTCCACCGGCGAGGGAACGTACCTGTCCCGTCTGTGGGAGCAGCTGCGCAGCGTCAAGGGCGCCCGCCCGCGCCCGGCTGACCTGCCCAAAGTGCCCGCGGCGCTCCGGCTCTACCAGGTGACCGCCTGGATCACCGGCATCATGCTGCTGCTGCTGTGCGCCGAGATGGTCGTCAAGTACGGCTTCGGGCACTGGGTGTATGCGTTCCAGCCGGGGGAGCCGATCATCTCCTTCCCGCTCGTGAACGCGGCGACCGACCCGTACCTGAAGGGCGTCAACGTCTCGATCGCGGTGCTGATCGCGCACGGCTGGCTCTATGTGCTCTACCTGTTCGCCGACTTCCGGCTGTGGTCGCTGATGCGCATGCCGTTCACGAAGTTCGTGCAGATCGCGCTCGGCGGCGTCATCCCGTTCATGTCCTTCATCGTCGAGGGCATCATCACCAAGCAGGTCAAGACCTACCTCGCCGAGCACGCACCGGCGCCCGCCCCCGTCACCGCAGGAGGACAGGATTAGCAGCACGCACGGCAGTATTGATGAATTGGGCAGGCGGCCGGTACTCGTCGTCGACTTCGGCGCGCAGTACGCGCAGCTGATCGCGCGGCGGGTGCGCGAGGCATTCGTTTACTCCGAGATCGTGCCGCACACGATCACCGCGGCTGAGGTGGCGGCCAAGAACCCGGCCGGCATCATCCTGTCGGGCGGTCCGTCGTCGGTCTATGAGGATGGGGCGCCGTCGTTCGACGCCGGCGTCTTCGATCTCGGCGTGCCGACGCTCGGCATCTGCTACGGATTCCAGGTGATGGCGCAGGCGCTCGGCGGCGAGGTCGCGCAGACCGGCCGCCGCGAGTACGGCGCGACGGACGTCTCGGTGACGGCCCCGACGAGCACGCTGCTCGACGGTCAGCCGACCGAGCAGATCGCGTGGATGTCGCACGGCGACTCGGTTTCGCGCGCGCCCGAGGGCTTCGAGGTGCTCGCCTCGACGCTGTCGACGCCGGTCGCGGCCTTCGCTTCGGATGAGAAGAAGTTCTACGGCGTGCAATGGCACCCCGAGGTGAAGCACTCCCAGTACGGCCAGAGCGTGCTCGAGAACTTCCTGCACCGCGCGGCCGGCATCGCCGCCGACTGGAACAGCGAGAACGTCATCGAGACGCAGGTCGCGCGCATCCGCGAGCAGGTCGGGTCGGCTCGGGTCATCTCGGCGCTGTCGGGCGGGGTGGATTCCGCGGTGTCGACGGCCCTCGTGCACAAGGCCGTCGGCGACCAGCTCACCGCCGTGTTCGTCGACCACGGTCTGCTGCGCAAGGGCGAGCGCGAGCAGGTCGAGAAGGACTACGTCGCCTCGACCGGCGTGCGTCTGATCACCGTCGATGCCTCCGAGACCTTCCTCGGCCACCTGGCCGGTGTCACCGACCCCGAGCAGAAGCGCAAGATCATCGGGCGCGAGTTCATCCGCGTGTTCGAGAAGGTGCAGCGCGAGCTCGTCGCCGAAGCCGAGGCCTCGGGCGGCGAGCCGGTGAAGTTCCTCGTGCAGGGCACGCTCTACCCCGACGTCGTCGAGTCGGGCGGCGGCGCCGGCACGGCGAACATCAAGAGCCACCACAATGTCGGCGGCCTGCCGGAGGACCTCGAGTTCGAGCTCGTCGAGCCCCTGCGCACGCTGTTCAAGGACGAGGTGCGCGCCGTCGGCCGGGAGCTGGGGATTCCCGAGGCGATCGTCTCGCGCCAGCCGTTCCCCGGCCCGGGGCTCGGCATCCGCATCATCGGAGAGGTGACGCGCGAGCGGCTCGAGATCCTGCGCGAGGCCGACGCCATCGCGCGCTCCGAGCTCACCGCGGCCGGCCTCGACGGCGAGATCTGGCAGTGCCCCGTGGTGCTGCTCGCCGACGTGCGGTCGGTGGGTGTTCAAGGTGACGGGCGCACCTACGGGCATCCGATCGTTCTGCGTCCCGTGTCCTCCGAGGACGCGATGACCGCCGACTGGACCCGCGTGCCGTTCGAGGTGCTCGCCCGCATCTCGAACCGCATCACCAACGAGGTGCGCGAGGTGAACCGCGTGGTGCTTGACGTGACGTCGAAGCCCCCGGGCACCATCGAGTGGGAATGAGAGAAGCCGCCTGAGGGCGGCTTCTTTCGTCTGCCCGCGCTGCGTCGCCGCTTTCGGGCCCAAGATCGCTCGGTTAGGCCCGAACGCGGCGACGCAACGCGCTCACAACCTCGTCATGCGAAGTAGTGACCGCTGTCGATCTCCTCGAGCAAGGTCAGGTGGGTGGGGTCCCAGTCGAGCAGGGCACGGGTCTGCTCGTTCGGCATCGTGACGTCCATTCCCATGAACGGGAAAGGTGCGAAGTGCTCGGCAGCGGTGTCCGCGGGAATGCTCGCCGCGGGCACACCGAGATGCCGTGCGATGCTCTCGGCGATGTCGCGCACCGGGATGCCCGGCTCCGCGGCGCCGATGAGCTGCGCGCCGGCCGGGGCGTTCTCGAGCGCCAAACGATAGAGATGCGCGAGGTCGAGGGTGTGCACCGCAGGCCAGAGGTTCTGACCTTCGTCGATGTAGCCGGACACGCCCGTGCGCCGCGCGATGTCGATGAGCATCGGCACGAAGCCGTGGGTGTCGCGGTCGCTGTGGGTCACGGGCGGGATCGCGATGAGGATCGAGCGGATGCCGCGCGCGGCGAACTCGGCCACCTCACGCGAGACGAAGGTGCGCGGGTTCTGCTCGAGCCGGCGGTCGAGTTCCTCGTCGCCGGTGCGGCCCATTCCGATGCCGATGAATGCCTTGTCGGAGCCTTCGAGCGCGTCGGCGAAGGCGCGGACGACGAGCCGATCGGCGTCGGCTGCGGCGCCGACCCCGCCCGTGGCCGCGGCGACGTTGTCGAAGGCGAGATGGCTGACCGCGTCGACCGCCTCAGCGGTCGTGCGCAGCAGTGCGACGTCGTTGACGTCGCCGCGCAGCGGCTCCGCGCCGAGTGCGGCAACGGCGTCGGCCGAGGCTTCCGAGCGGACGAGGCCGACGACCTCGTGGCCCGCCTCGATCAACTCGGCGACGACGGCACTGCCGATATGGCCGCCCGAGCCTGTGACGAATACTCGCATGGTCTTCTCCTGACGTGTGTGATGTTACTGAGTAACGTCACTATACGCGCGTGATGTGACTGAGTCACATCACCTAGGATGGGCGCATGGGTCGTTGGGAGCCGGGCGCCATGGAGCGGCTGATCGCCGCGGCGCTCGAGCTCTTCGAGCGGCAGGGCTACGAGGCGACGACGACAGCGCAGATCGCCGAGCGCGCCGGGCTCACGAAGACCACCTTCTTCCGGCATTTCCGTGACAAGCGCGAGGTGCTTTTCGCCGGCCAGGGCGTTCTCATCGAACGGGCGACGGCCGCGGTCGACGGGGCGGCCCACGGCGCCGCGCCACTCGACCTCGGCGCCGCCGCCCTCGATGCGCTGGCCGCCGCGCATCCGGAGGAGCGCCGGGCCGATGCCACGCGGATCGGCGCGGTCATCGCAGCGCATGACGAACTGCGAGAGCGAGCAGTCTTCAAGCGCTCCGCGATCGCTGAGGCGGTCGCGCGAGCGCTGACCGCCCGGGGCGTCGACGCCGTCGCCGCGGGTCTCGTCGCCGAGCTCGCGGTGCGCGCCTACTACACCGGCTTCGACCGGTGGGCCGCCGACTCCCGGGCGGGATCGCTGCCTGAGCTGTGCCGCGCGGCTCTCGACGAGCTGCGTGCGGCCGCGGCATCCGTGACCGCACGCTGAGGCCGTCGAGTGGCTCGGCCCACTGCGCCGTCGTGCGCCAGACGCTACCAGCCGAGCTTGCCGTCGTCCTCCTGGAACGTCCCCGTCGGGCCATCGGCGCCGATCGTCGCGAGCTTCACGACGATACGTGCGCTCTCCGACGCGGGGCGGCCGGGGTGGTCGCCGGGCTCGCCGCCGCCCAGCTCGGTCGCGGTGATGCCGGGCTCGACCGCGTTGAACTTCACCTCGGGCACCGCCTTCGCGTACTGCACGGTCAGCATCGATACCGCCGCCTTGCTCGGCCCGTACACCAGGGTCGGGAAGTGCGAGGCCGGCCGGGAGTCCTCGTGCACGGCCCAGAACGAGCCGAGCGCGCTCGAGACGTTCACGACGACGGGGTTCTCCGACTTCCGCAGCAGCGGAAGCGCCGCTTGGGTCACGCGGATGATCCCGACGGCGTTCGTGTCGAACACCGCCAGGGCGCTCGGGCCGTCGGTCTTCTCGCGTACGCCGTTCTCGCCGAACTCGTACGAGGCGATGCCGGCGTTGTTCACGAGCACGTCGAGCCCGCCGTCCCTCTCGATCTGAGCGAGCGCGGCGGCCACCGATGCGTCGTCGGTCACGTCGAGCTGCACGAAGCGGGCGCCGAGCTCCTCGGCGGCGGCGCGGCCGCGGGCCTCGTCCCGCGAGCCGACATAGACGGTGTGCCCGAGCGCGACGAGTTGGCGGGCGGTTTCCTTGCCGAGGCCCTTGTTGGCCCCAGTGATGAGTGTCGTTGTCATGAGACGAGCTTCGGCCGAGGCATCCGTTCTAGGCAGTCGTCGGCTTTTCGTAGGAATGGCAGGGCCAGGCAAACGGATGCCGCATCGGCGCACACTTGAGGGGTGGAGAGTCGCGAGTTCGGTCAGGCCGTGCGTCGCTGGCGGGACCGCGTCGAGCCCGAGGCGGTCGGACTGCCGCACGGCGGGCGGCGCCGGGCCGCGGGGCTGCGGCGGGAAGAGCTCGCGGGGCTCGCCGGTATCTCCGTCGACTACCTGACCCGGCTCGAACAGGGCCGGGCAACGTCGCCGTCGATCCAGGTGCTCGAGGCGCTCGCCCGCGCACTGCGCCTCTCCGATCCCGAGCGCGAGCTGCTGTTCCGCCTCGCCGGCCAGGCGGCGCCGGGTCGCGGGCTCGTCTCATCGCGCATCCCGCCGAGCGTGCAGCGCCTGCTCGACCGGCTGACGGGGAATCCGATCGTCGTCTACGACGCGATGTGGAACCTCATCGTCGCGAACGCCGGCTACGAGGCGCTCACGGGGGCGTCGGCGTGGCACGGCATCGAGCGCAACGGCGTGTGGCGGAATGTGGTCGGCCCCGGCCCTGCCGCGGTGCACACGCCCGAGCAGCTCGCCGAGCAACAGGAGGGCATCGTCGCCGACCTGCGCCTCACGGCCGCCAAGTACCCCGACGACCCGCGGGTTCGGAAGCTCGTGGCCGAGCTGCGCAGGCAGAGCGAACTGTTTCGGCGGCTGTGGGACTCTGCCGAGCTGAGGCCGCACGAGGACCGCTCGCGGCACAAATACTTCGAGCACCCTGCCGTCGGGCGCATCGGCCTCGACTGCGACACCCTCATCGTGGCGGGCGACGACCTGCGGGTCATGGTCTACTCGGCAGAGCCCGGAAGCGAGGACGCCGAGCGGCTCGAGCTCGCGATCGTGCTGGGTTCTCAGACGATGGGTACGTCCGCGCTCGCCGAGTGATTCGAGTTTTTTCCGGCGGCTGTCGATCTGAGCCTTCCCTGCTCGACGTGTCGGTGAGAGGGTCGTGACAGGCGACCCGCCGACATAGGAGATTCACATGGGCAACTACATGCTGATCATGCGCACGGTCGACGAGGCCGCCGCGCAGCAGGCCATGGCCGACGCCGGCATGGATTTCGACAAGATGATCGAGACCATGGGGCGGTTCAACGAGGAATTGTTCAACGCAGGCGTGCTCGTCGCCATGGAAGGCCTCGAAGAGGCGACGCTCGGCGCGGTCGTCGACTACTCGGCGACACCGCCGGTCGTGACCGACGGGCCCTATGGCGAGACGAAAGAGCTGTTCAACGGATTCTGGGTCATCGACGTGCCGAGCAAAGAGGCGGCGGTCGAGTGGGCGCTCAAGGTGCCGGCCGGCCCGGGCGTCAAGACCGAGATCCGCCGCATCCCGACGATCGACGAGTTCCCGCAGGACAATCCGTGGATCCAGCGCGAGATCGAGATGCGCAAGCAGATGCTGCGCCGTCAGCTGGAGAAGGCGGAGGCGTGACCATGTCCAAGTTCATGCTGATCATGCGGGGCACGGATGCCGCGAAAGAGGCCTTCGAGAATGTCGACTTCACCGAGGTGCTCGCCGCGATGGGGACGTACAACGAGTCGATGCTCAAGGCCGGCGTGATGGTCGGCGGCGAGGGCCTCTCGCCCGAGGCCGGCCTCGTCGTCGACTTCGACCAGACGCCGCCGGTCGTCACCGACGGCCCCTACGGCGAGACGAAGGAGCTGTTCAACGGCTTCTGGATCCTCGACGTGCCGACCATCGAAGAAGCCGCCGAGTGGGCGAAGCGCGCGCCGCTCACTCCAGGCAACAAGCTCGAGATCCGCCGCATCCAGGGCGTCGAGGACTTCCCGGCCGACAACGAGTGGGTCAAGAAGGAGCAGGAATGGATCGAGCACGGGTACAGGGAGCAGCCCCAGACGGATGCCTGACATCCCGGCATCCGCCCGCCGCGCCGTCGAGGCGATCTGGCGCATCGAATCCGCACGCATCGTCGCGACGCTGACGCGCTACACGCGCGACTTCGCGCTCGCCGAGGACCTCGCGCAGGAGGCGCTCGCCGAGGCGCTCGAGGGTTGGCCGGCACACGGCGTGCCGGCCAACCCGGGCGCCTGGCTGGTCGCAGTGGGCAAGCGGCGCGCGATCGACGGGTGGCGGCGCACTGCCTTGCAGGACGAGCGGTACGCGCAGCTCGCACGCGAGCGCGAACTCGACGAGACGGATGCCGCAGCCGACGTCCCCTGGGATCCGGACGTGATCGACGACGACGTGCTGCGGCTCGTCTTCATCGCGTGCCACCCCGTGCTCTCCCGCGAGGCCTCCATCGCCCTCACGCTGCGCACCGTCGGCGGCCTCACGACGGAGGAGATCGCCCGCGCCTTCCTCGTGCCGGTGGCCACCGTGCAGCAGCGCATCGTGCGCGCGAAGAAGACGCTGGCCGCGGCGGCGGTTCCGTTCGAGGTGCCGCCGCGCGAGGAGTACCCGGCCCGGCTCTCGGCCGTGCTCTCCGTGCTGTACCTGATCTTCAACGAGGGCTATGCGGCGGCCTCCGGCGACGAGTGGATGCGCACCGAGCTCGCTCGCGAGGCGCTGCGACTCGCCCGCGTGCTCGCAGGCCTCGTGCCGCGTGAGCCGGAGGCGCACGGGCTCGCGGCCCTCATGGAGTTTCTGGTGGCGCGCTTCCCGGCGCGGGTCGATCGGGCCGGGCATCCGATTCTCCTCGCCGACCAGGACCGCACCCGCTGGGATCGCGCGCTCATCGCGCGCGGCCGGGCCGCGCTCGCCCGTGCCGATGCGCTGGGACGCGGGCGCGGGGCGTACGGCCTGCAGGCGGCGATCGCCGAATGCCACGATGTCGCGGCATCGGTCGACGACACCGACTGGGCTCGCATCGTGGTGCTGTACGAGGCGCTCGGCCGCGTCGCACCGTCGCCGGTCGTCGAGCTGAACCGCGCGGTCGCCGTCTCGATGGCCGAGGGGCCGGCGACGGCATTGCGCCTCGTCGACGAGCTCGTCGCAGCGGGGGCGCTCGCCGGCTACGGACTGCTGCCGAGTGTGCGCGGCGAGCTGCTCGCGCGTCTCGGGCGGCCGGACGAGGCGCGGGCAGAGTTCGCCCGGGCCATCGCGCAGACCGCGAACGAACGCGAGCGCGCCGTGCTTGAGGAGAAGCTGCGCGCGCTGCGTGCGTGAGAGACTCGCGGCGCCCGACTGCGCTGAACGGTCACCGCTGCATGCTGCGAGGGTTCCTCCGGTGCGACGATGACCGGCTGGCGCAGTTGGGCTTGAGCAGGTGGCACTGGGCGAGTGAGACGGATGAATGGCGGCGGCGGATGGACGCGTTCTGGGCCGAGTTCGACGAGACGGACCCCGACGGATGCCTGCGCCGCATGCGCGCCCTCGTGGAGGAGCGCCCTGCGGGAGACGCGGAAGCACTCGCCGAGCACCTGCCGCGGTACCAGCGCTCGGCCCGCGCGAGCTGCGTCCGAACCGCGCGAGCCCCGCGAGGTGTGCCCGTTTGGCGCATCCGGGCCCGCTGCTGCGGGAACATTCGCGCCGAACGGGCGCCGCCGTGCGCCGAACGGGCGCAGAAGGCTCCGCGAGCGGGCTGCGCCCGGCGCCTAGTTCCTGCTCAGGATCGCGAAGAGGCGCAGGAACTCGACGTAGAGCCAGATGAGGGTCACCATCAGGCCGAAGGCGCCCTGCCAGCCGTAGACGCGCGGGGCGCGGTTCTCGACGCCGTTCTTGATGAACTCGAAGTCGAGCACGAGTGAATACGCGCCCATCAGCACCGCGAGGATGCCGACGATGAGCCCGAGGGGGATGCCCATGAAGGTCATCGAGTTGAGCCCGAAGGCGAGGTTGGAGGAGACCCCGCCGAACATCATCAGCCCGACGTTGACGAGGCTGTAGACGAGGTAGCCGACCATCGCGCCGAGGAACACCTTGGTGAGGCGGTTCGAGGCGCGCACCTTGCCGCTCGCGAACAGGGCGAGCATGACGCCGAACACGCCGAGGGTGGCGATCACGGCCTGGATCACGACGCCGCCGAAGACCGTCTCGAAGATGCTCGAGATGCCACCGAGGAACAGCCCCTGCGCGGCGGCGTAGACGATGATCAGCGCGGGTGAGGGCTTGCGCTTGAAGGCATTGACGAGCCCGAGCACGAGACCGACGATCGCGCCGACGATGGCGAGGGCCGGCACGAACCAGCCGACGACGCCGGCGGCGAGCAGCACGGCGAAGAGCGAGACGGTCTTGATGACGGTGTCTTCGTAGCTCATGCGACCGGTCTCGGCCGCGCCGGCGCTGCGCGCGGTGAAGAGGGCTTCGAGGTCGGGGGCCTCGCCGACCGTGCTCGGGTCGACCGGCCGGGGCGCACCTGCGGCGCGGAAGGCGGGGACGCGGTTAAGGGCCGGGTTGTTGGACGCTGCCATGTATACGACGCTAGCCGCATCGCAGGCATCCGTGGCTGTAAAGCACCCTTGAGATCGCGCACAGCCGAAGCAAAGCTGGACGCATGGGGGCGGTAGGGCGCGCGTGGAGCCTCGGCGGAGCCGCCGCGATCCTTTCCTTCGCCTTCTCGTGGGTTCCGTCGTACTGGGCCGATGAGGTCGCGACGATGCGGGCGACGATGCTGCCGCCGGCCGAGCTGCTGCGGTTCACCACGACCCACGTCGACGCGGGTCACACCGTCTACTACCTCGCGCTGCACTACTGGGCGAGCGTCTTCGGCTTCGGCGAGGCATCGACCCGCGGCTTCTCGGCGGTGGGGGTTGGGGTCGCGACGGCGCTGCTGGCGCTCATCGGGCAGCGACTGGGGCGGCCACGGCTCGCTCTTCTCGCCGCGGCCTTGTTCGCCCTGATGCCCCGCATGACCTGGGCCGGCACCGAGGCGCGCTCATATGCCTGGACGGCCGCGCTCGCCGCCGCGGTGTGGCTGATCCTGCTGATCGCGCTCGAGCGCGGCGGCTGGTGGTGGGTGCTGCTCGGCGTGGTCGCGACCTTCTCCGTCGCCGTCTTCCTCACGACGAGCACGCTGCTGGCCGCCCAACTCGCCTATGTGCTGCTGCGGCGCCGCCGCGCCGCGCTGCCCCTGCTCGCGGCATGGCTCGCAGCTCTCGCCGCCGCGAGTCCCGTTCTCTACCTCGGTTGGAGCCAGCGCGCGCAGGTGTCGTGGATCGGCGCCAACGGCGCCTTCACCCCCTGGACCGTGCTCGTCGAGCCATGGGGCGAGACCTCGTGGGCGTACGGCCTGGCCGTCTGGCTCGTCCTCATCGTCGGCGCCGTGCGCTGGCGCGAGACGCTGCGCCGTGCCTGCCCCGACTGGCTGCTGCTCGCAGGCGCGTGGGTCGTGGTGCCGTTCGTCATCACGGTGGGCCTCAGCCTCATCGTGACGCCGCTGTTCACGGCGCGCTACCTCACCTTCGCGATGCCGGGGTTCGCCATGCTGCTCAGCGCGGCGCTGGCTTCGCTGGTGTCACTCCGCACGCGCCGAGTGGCCGCAGCCGTCGCCGTCGCGCTGGTTCTGATCGCGATCCCGACATATATCGGGCAACGGATGCCGTTCGCGAAGCCGCGCGAGAGCGACCTCCGGCTCGTCGCCCAGACCGTGCACGATCACTCGCGCCCCGGCGACGCGATCCTGTTTGCGCCCGGCCGACCGCGGGAGGCGCTCTACGCCTATCCGCAGGACTTCGACGGCTTGGTAGACCTCGCGCTCAAGACTCCCTTCCCCGCCTCAGGGAAGTTCAGCGACGACACGGTGCCACTCTCCAAGCGGACCGAGAGGCTCGCCGGCATCCGCTCTGTCCTGCTCGTGATCCCACGGCACGGCACGCCCTGCACGCAGCCGCGCGATGCGGCGACCCTGCGCGCGCACGGCTACATACCTGTCGCCCGCTGGCCCACCCATCGGGAAGTCGTGTGCCGCTTCACCCGTGACTGACCGGGGACTGTGAACGTCACATTCCCGGAACACGCCGTGGCTAACATCGACCGCATGCGCGGCCACGGCTCCCCCCTCGTCATCGGTCATCGGGGCGCGTGCGGCTACCGCCCAGAGCACACGAGGCAGGCCTACGAGCTCGCGTTCCAGCTCGGCGCCGACTTCGTCGAGCCGGACATCGTGGCGACCAAGGACGGCGTTCTCGTGCTGCGGCACGAGAACGAGATCTCGACCACGACGGATGTCGCGAGTCGGCCCGAGTTCGCCGAGCGCCGCACCACGAAAGAGGTCGACGGAGTCCCCGTCACCGGGTGGTTCACCGAGGACTTCACGTGGGACGAGCTCGCCACTCTGCGCTGCCGCGAGCGCCTCGGAGCGCTTCGACAGGCGAGCGCCAGCTTCGACGGGCAGTACCCGATCATGCGGCTCACGCACCTCTTCGACCTCGTCGACCACCTCGCCGAGACGACCGACCGCGAGCTCGGCGTCGTCGCCGAGATCAAGCACGCCACCTACTTCGAGTCGATCGGGCTGCCGCTCGACGAGCTGTTCGCCGACGAGCTGCAGCAGGTCGGCTGGCAGGACGAGCCGAACCGGCTGGTCATCGAGTCCTTCGAGAAGTCGGTGCTGCGCAAGGTGCGCGAGCGCGGCATCCGTGGCACCCGGATCTACCTGGTCGAGAAAGAGGGCGCCGCCTTCGATCTGGTCGCACGGGACGGGGCGGATGCCGCGAGCTACGCCGACGAGATCGGGGAGGTCGGCATGTACGGGCTCGCGACGCGCCAGGGGCTCGATGCGATCGACGGTGTCAGCGTCGACAAGTCCCTGCTGCTCGACGCGTCCGCCGAGGGCGGCACGAGCGACCTCGTCGACCGTGCCCACGCGGTCGGGCTCGCCGTCTTCACCTGGACCCTGCGACCGGAGAACACGTACCTGACGGCCCCGTTCCGCACCGAGGGCGGGAAGGCGACGTTCGGGCACTGGCAGCAGGAGTTCCGCACCATCATGGCCTCGGGCGTCGACGGGGTCTTCGCCGACCACCCCGACCTCGCCCTGGTCGTGCGCGACGCCGTCACGTCGCAGTAGACAGATTCGTCTTCCGGGCGCCGCTTGACGTGGGTAATGTGTGGCCCGTCCATCTCCACGTAACGAAAGGGGCGCCAATGGGATTCCTTGATGACGCGGTCGACAAGGCCAAGGACTTCCTCGGAACCGACCAGGGCGAGCAGGTGAGCGACAACGTCCTCGACGGCGCCGCCGCCAAAGCCAACGACCTCACGGGCGGCAAGTTCGAAGACCAGATCAAGCAGGGTCAGCAGGCTGCTGACAATGCGATCGGCAACTAGCAGTCGACAGAAGTAGGCCGGCGCCCCCTTCCTCAGGGATGGGGGCGCCCGTCTGTGTCAGTGCCGCAACCTAGACTTGCAGGGCAATGACAGACGGATTCTTGCCTTTGATCGTCGACGGCGATCAGGGCCCTCGCGGCGGCGACGAGACCCTGCTCGCCGGCCTCAACCCGCAGCAGCGCGAGGCGGTCACCTACCGCGGCCCGGCGCTGCTCATCGTCGCGGGCGCGGGCTCCGGCAAGACCCGGGTGCTGACCCACCGCATCGCGGGGCTCATCGGCTCGCGCGAGGCCTGGCCGAGCCAGATCCTCGCGATCACGTTCACCAACAAGGCGGCGAGCGAGATGCGCGAGCGCGTCGAGGGGCTGCTCGGCGCCGACTCGCAGGGCATGTGGATCTCGACCTTCCACTCGGCCTGCGTGCGCATCCTGCGCCGCGAGGCGAAGCAGTTCGGCTTCACCGAGAACTTCACGATCTACGACTCGGGTGACTCGCGAGCGCTGCTCAAGCGCATCATCAAAGAGAGCGAGGCCGACACCTTCGGCTTCACGCCGGCGAGTGCCGCCGCGAAGATCTCGAAGCTCAAGAACGAGCTCGAGGACTACGAGTCCTACGCACGCAGCGCGAACCGCGACGACCCCGCCGAGCAGGTGTTCCTGCAGGTCTTCCGCGAGTACTCGCGGGCGCTGCGGGCCGCCAACGCGTTCGACTTCGACGACCTGATCGCGCAGACGGTGTACCTCTTCCGCGCCTTCCCGCGGGTCGCCGCGAACTACCAGCGGCGCTTCCGGCACATCCTGGTCGACGAGTACCAGGACACGAACCATGCGCAGTACTCGCTCATCCGCGAGCTGACGAAGCCGGTGCCACCGCACCTCGTCGCGGACCTGAAGCTCGACGGGCTGTACGTCGATGGTTTGACGGAGCCTTCCGGCGAGATCCCCGGCGCCTCGCTCACCGTCGTGGGCGACTCCGACCAGTCGATCTACGCGTTCCGCGGCGCCGACATCCGCAACATCACCGAGTTCGAGAACGACTACCCGGGCGCCAGGGTGGTGCTGCTCGAGCAGAACTACCGCTCGACGCAGAACATCCTCTCTGCGGCGAACGCCGTCATCTCCAACAACTTCGACCGCAAGGCGAAGAACCTCTGGACCGACTCGGGCGACGGCGAGAAGATCGTCGGCTACACCGGGTACTCCGGCCACGACGAGGCGCAGTTCGTCGCCGACGAGATCGACGCGCTGCGGCGCAGCGGCGTGCCCTACAGCAGCATGGCCGTCTTCTACCGCACGAACTCGCAGACGCGTGCCCTTGAGGAGATCTTCATCCGCTCCGCCATCCCGTACCGCATCATGGGCGGCACGAAGTTCTACGAGCGGGCCGAGATCAAGGACGCGATGGCGTACCTGATCACGGTGGCGAACCCGGCCGACGAGCTCGCGGTGCGGCGCATCCTGAACACGCCCAAGCGGGGCATCGGGCCGGCGACCGAGACGCAGCTGCGGGCCTTCGCCGAGGACAACGGCATCACCTTCCGAGACGCGCTGCGCTCGGCATCCGATCTCGGCCTCGGCCCCAAGGTGACGGCGGCGATCACGCGCCTGTCCGAGCTCATCGACGAGTCCGCCGCGATGATCGACCCCGACAACCCCGCCGGAGTGAAGCCCGTCTCCGACGTCCTGACGCATCTGCTCGCCGGGTCCGGGCTGCTCGACGCGCTGCGCAACTCGCGCGACCCGCAGGACGAGGCGCGCGCCGAGAACGTCGAAGAGCTCGTGGCCGTGACGAAGGAGTTCGCGCGCAACAACCCGGGCGGCACGCTCACCGACTTCCTCACCGAGGTCTCGCTGGTCGCTGCGGCCGACGAGCTCGACGACTCAACGGGCACGGTCTCGCTCATGACGCTGCACACGGCGAAGGGCCTCGAGTTCGACGCAGTCTTCCTGACCGGCGTCGAGGAGGACCTGATCCCGCACCGCATGTCGGCGAACGAGCCGGGCGGCCTCGCGGAGGAGCGGCGGCTGTTCTACGTCGGCATCACCCGCGCGCGCAAGCGGCTGTACCTCTCGCTCGCGATGACCCGCGCGCAGTTCGGCGATGTGAACGTGGCGATGCCGAGCCGGTATCTGCAGGAGATCCCGGCCGAGCTCATCGATTGGCGCCGCTCGCCGGGGGCCGCGAACGGCCGCGACGGCACGATGTCGCGGGCGCTCAACGCGAAGCGTCCGGGCTTCGGCTCCGACCGGGCCGCGGCGACCGCGGCTGCGCTGTCGCGTCCGAAGACCGAGTGGGCCAACAAGGTCACGGGCCAGGTGCGCGACAACAGCGCGCTCGAACTCGTGCCGGGCGACCGCGTGAAGCACGCCGACTTCGGCGAAGGCCGCGTGCAGGACGTCACGGGCGAGGGGGCCAAGCGCATCGCGCACGTGCAGTTCGACGAGGCCGGCTTCAAGAAGCTGCTGATCAAGATCGCCCCGATCGAGAAGGTGTAGCGCCGCTTCGCAGCGCTTATCGTCGCCTCTGGCTCCAAAGATCCCGAGATGGCGCCAGAACCGGCGACGATCGTGGTCAGGGTGCGATGGACAGCACGCGCGTTACGTCGGTGATCATGCGCCCAGGCTTGAGGAAGGGAATCGGGCGGATGCCCGGCGTGTCGGGCACGTCGAGCGGCGTGTCTCGCCGAATCCCTTCCGTTGGAAGCCGACGCGGGAGCCCCGGCTCAAGCGGGCCGCTATTCCACGACGTTGTTCGCTCGGCGCACGCGGTGCGGGGGCTTGCCGCCGAGGTAGGACGCTGCCGGATCGACGAGGAAGCCGTTCGAGAGCGCCTCGCGCCCGACGAGCATGCGGAAGCCCATGGCGTCACGGCGGGTGAGGGTCATCTCGACCGGCAGCGTGCGTTCCAGCATCCGTAACTCCACCATGACCACCACGCGGGTCTGGATGTGCCCCGTCGAGCTGCGCACGCGGCGCCGGTCGTGCACGGGCAGCTCGACCTGCACGCCGTCGCGCGCGCTGTACTGCCAGGGATGCACCTCGAAGCGCACCCAGCGGGCGCCGTCGCGCGTGAACTCGCGCAGCCCGAAGGCGTGCAGCGACGAGGTCTGCGCGCCGGTGTCGATCTTCGCCTTGATCCAGGGAACGCCGAGTCCGGGCAATCCGACCCATTCCCGCCACCCCACCAGGCCAGGTGGTGTTGGATGTCGGGGGGCCATGCAGTCAATCAAACAGGAACCACAGTGAAGATCGCGATCTTGTCGCGCGCGCCGCGCAGCTACAGCACCCAGCGCCTGCGCGCCGCCGCAGCCGACCGCGGGCACGACCCCAAGGTGCTGAACACGTTGAGGTTCGCGATCGACCTCTCGGCGGAGCAGCCGGATCTGCTCTACCGCGGCCGCCCGCTCTCGGACTATGACGCCGTGATCCCGCGCATCGGCAACTCGATCACCTACTACGGCACGGCCGTCGTGCGCCAGTTCGAGCAAATGGACGTCTACACGCCGAACACCGCGAGCGGCATCAGCAACTCGCGCGACAAGCTGCGCGCCAACCAGATCCTCTCCCGGCACGGCATCGCGATGCCGCCGACCGCGTTCGTGCGCAACCGCGCCGACGTGGTGGCGGCGATCGAGCGCGTCGGCGGAGCGCCGGTCGTGCTCAAGCTGATCGAAGGCACGCAGGGCATCGGCGTGATCCTCGCGCCCGAGCTCAAGGTGGCCGAGGCGATCATCGAGACGCTGCAGTCGGCCAGGCAGAACGTGCTCATCCAGCGGTTCATCCGCGAGTCGCGCGGGCGCGACATCCGCGCCCTCGTCGTCGGCGACCGCGTCGTCGCGGCGATGCGGCGCAGCGCGAGCGGCACCGAGTTCCGGTCGAACGTGCACCGTGGCGGCAGCGTCGAGGGCGTCGAGCTCGACGACGAGTACGCCCGCACCGCGGTGCGGGCCGCGCAGATCATGGGGCTCAAGGTCGCCGGTGTCGACATGCTCGAGAGCGACGACGGCCCATTGGTGATGGAGGTCAACTCCTCACCCGGCCTCGAGGGCATCGAGACGGCGACCAAGCTCGACGTCGCCGGCGCCATCATCGACTACATCGCGAACCAGGTCGCCTTCCCGCAGATCGACGTCCGCGAGCGGCTGTCGGTGTCGACCGGCTACGGCGTCGCCGAGCTCGTGGTGCACGGCGACGCCGACCTCGTCGGCAAGTCCATCGGGGAATCGGGACTGCGCGAGCGCGACATCACGGTGCTCACGCTGCACCGCGGCACGGGCGTCATCCCCAACCCGTCGTTCGGGCAGCGCCTCGAGGCCGAGGACCGGCTGCTGTGCTGGGGGCGCGTCGAGGAGATGCGGTCGATGATCCCCGAGCGCCCCAAGCGCCGCCCGCGGGTCAAGAAGCTGCCGAAGCACCCGATTCCGGAAGAGATCGCGTAGCGCGAAGCTCGCGGAGCAGAACGTCGCGCGGCCAGAACCGCAGGCGGCGCGGCAGGCGCGGGTACGTCGCGCGGGTGGCGGCGAGGAGCGCGTCGAAGCGGAGAGAACGGATGCCTGACCACGGCATCCCGTAGGCCGAGCGCAGCTCGGCCGGAAGGAACCCGGCGGTGGCGAGCCGGGCGGTCGGCATGAGAGCGCGCATCCAGCGCGGGGCACTCGCCGGGTACAGCAGCTGAGCCGCCACCCGACGCGTGTCGTCGGTGACGACGAGGCCTGCTGAGGCATCCGCCCAGTACGCGGCGAACGCCGCCCGATCGGCGGGCCAGAGGTCCGTGGGCATCTGCAACCCGCCCACCGTGCTGCCGAAATCGGCGTAGAGGCGCTCGGCGCTCGCGGCGTCGAGCGGCCCGAAGAGCTGTTCCCACACGGTGACCGTCGAGTCGTAGAGCGTCGCGAACACCCATAGCTGCAGCTCGGGGTCGAAGGCGCTGTAGCCGGGGCCGCGCACCGGGCCGTGCGCGCGGTTGACCGTGCGGCGAACCGCTCTGCGATCGGCATCCGTGCCGTACACCTCGGCGTAGCTGAAAGTGAGCGTTCCCCTGAGCCGGGCCAGCGGGTCGCGCGCGAAGCCCGAGTGCGCCGCGACGCCGGCGCCGACGGCGGGATGGGCGATCTGCATCAGGATGGCGCGGCCGCCGCCCGCGAGCAGCACGGCCTCGCCCGCGAGGTCCGCCAGCCCGAGAGTCCCGCCCACCTTTCCATTCTCCCGTGCGGGGTAGAGTGGCCTGCGGAATTGTCTCGATGTCGAGAGAGATGGAACACAGTGGATCTGTACGAGTACCAGGCCCGAGACCTGTTCGAGAAGTACGGCGTGCCCGTGCTGAAGGGCATCATCGCCGACACTCCGGACGAGGTGCGAGCGGCCTCAGAGACGCTGGGCGGCGTCACGGTCGTGAAGGCGCAGGTGAAGGTCGGCGGCCGCGGCAAGGCGGGCGGCGTGAAGGTCGCGAAGACCCCCGATGACGCGTTCACCGCGGCGCAGGCGATCCTCGGCCTCGACATCAAGGGCCACACCGTGAAGCGCGTCATGGTCGCCGAGGGCGCCGACATCGCGCAGGAGTTCTACTTCTCCGTGCTGCTCGACCGGGCCAACCGCTCGTACCTCTCGCTCGCGTCCTACGAGGGCGGCATGGAGATCGAGGAGCTCGCCGTTGAGCGCCCTGAGGCGCTCGCCCGGGTCGAGGTCGACCCGGCGGCCGGGCTACCGCTCGAGAAGGCGAAGGAGATCGCGGTCGCCGCGAAGTTCCCGGCCCAGCTGGTCGACAAGGTCGCCCCGGTCTTCGTGAAGCTCTTCGAGGTCTACAAGGGCGAGGACGCCACGCTCGTCGAGGTGAACCCGCTCGTGCTCACCGGCTCGGGCGACATCGTCGCGCTCGACGGCAAGGTGTCGCTCGACGACAACGCCGCCTTCCGCCACCCCGAGCATGAGGCCCTGGTGGATGCCGCTTCCGAGGACCCGCTCGAGGCGAAGGCCAAGGCCAATGACCTCAACTACGTCAAGCTCGACGGAGAGGTCGGCATCATCGGCAACGGGGCGGGTCTCGTCATGTCGACGCTCGACGTGGTCGCCTACGCCGGCGAGGCCCACGGCGGCGTGAAGCCCGCCAACTTCCTCGACATCGGCGGCGGCGCCTCGGCCGAGATCATGGCGGCCGGCCTCGACGTCATCCTCGGCGACCCGCAGGTGAAGTCGGTGTTCGTCAACGTCTTCGGCGGCATCACCTCGTGCGTCGCGGTCGCGAACGGCATCGTCGCAGCCCTCGGCATCCTCGGCGACGCGGCGACCAAGCCGCTCGTCGTGCGCCTCGACGGCAACCAGGTGGAGGAGGGGCGCGCGATCCTCAACGCGGCCGCCCACCCGCTGGTCACCCTCGCTACCACCATGGACGACGGCGCCGACAAGGCCGCCGAGCTGGCTTCGAAGTAAGGACGGACGGAACAATGTCGATCTTCCTCAACAAGGATTCCAAGGTCATCGTCCAGGGCATCACCGGCGGCGAGGGCACCAAGCACACGGCGCTCATGCTGAAGGCCGGCACCCAGGTCGTCGGCGGTGTGAACGCGCGCAAGGCCGGCACCACGGTCTCGCACACCGCGGCGGACGGCTCGGCCGTCGAGCTGCCGGTGTTCGCGAGCGTCGCCGAGGCCATCGAGAAGACGGGCGCCGACGTGTCGATCGCGTTCGTGCCGCCGGCCTTCGCGAAGGACGCGATCATCGAGGCCATCGACGCCGAGATCCCGCTGCTGGTCGTCATCACCGAGGGCATCCCGGTGGGCGACTCGGCCGAGGCCTGGGCGCACGCGAAGGCGAAGGGCAACAAGACTCGCATCATCGGCCCCAACTGCCCCGGCGTCATCACTCCCGGCGAGTCGCTCGTCGGCATCACGCCGGCGAACATCACGGGCAAGGGCCCGATCGGGCTCGTCTCCAAGTCGGGCACGCTGACCTACCAGATGATGTACGAACTGCGCGACCTCGGCTTCTCGACCGCGATCGGCATCGGCGGCGACCCGATCATCGGCACGACGCACATCGACGCGCTCGCCGCGTTCGAGGCCGACCCCGAGACCAAGGCGATCGTCATGATCGGCGAGATCGGCGGCGACGCCGAGGAGCGCGCGGCGGCCTTCATCAAGGAGAACGTGACGAAGCCGGTCGTCGGCTACGTCGCCGGCTTCACCGCCCCAGAAGGCAAGACGATGGGCCACGCCGGTGCCATCGTCTCGGGCTCTGCGGGCACGGCGCAGGCCAAGAAGGAGGCCCTCGAGGCCGCCGGCGTCAAGGTCGGCAAGACCCCGAGCGAGACCGCGCAGCTGCTGCGCGAGGTCTTCGCCGCTGTCAGCGCGTAAGCACGAAGAGAGAACGGATGCCGTGGGCCGCTGCGCCTGCGGCATCCGCCGTTTCGACGCTGATCGCGCGCGAGTAGCCTGCGCGCGCCGCACCGTCGCCGCGATGCTCACGATGGGCAAGCTCGACCTCGCGCAGCTGCAGGTCGCCTACGAGGGCTGACCTGCCTCGATCGATGCGGCCAGCTTCACGAGCAGCGTGCGCAGCGTGCGCAGCTCGCTGTGCGAGAGTCCGCTGACGAGGTCGCGAACGGATGCCTCGAACGCCGGCCTCCCCTCGGCGAGCACCTTCGCCCCGGCATCCGTCAGCACGATCCACGACGATCGCCGATCGTCGGGGTTGGGAAGGCGCTCGACCCAGCCGGCCGACGCATAGCGGTCGATGATCTTGCTTGCCGTGCCGACGCGCAGGTCGAGGGCGCGCACGATGTCGTCGACGCGCGCATGCTCGGTCGAGTCGATCAGCGAGAGGATCTCGATCGTCCCCACGGTCACGCCGTGCTCGGCCTTCATGCGCGCATCGACCCCGTTATAGACCAGGATCTCGGCGCGCACGAGCTCGTTGAAGAAATCGATCGACGCGGACACGGCGCTCCTCAGAAATATTCTTGGGAATTAGATTCCACGGAATGTAGTTTGGTTACTTAGATTCCACGGAATCAAAATCACCATAACTCACGAGAGGAACACCATGAGCAAGGCACAGCGCGACGCCGTGAACGCCGCCATCCGCGAGGCGGCGAAGAGCCTCGTCGCCGCAACGATCGACGAGCGCCGGGCGCTCTTCGAGACGCGGGCGCGGCCAGACGACACCCGCGGGCTGACCGTGGTCGAGACGACGCTGGGCGGCCGCCCGGCGCTTGAGATCGCCGATGAGACGAGGGATGCCGGCATGCTGCTGTATCTGCACGGCGGCGGCTATGTCGTCGGCTCACACCGCACCGGCGCGCGCCTCGCCGCCGAGCTCGTGCGGCGCACGGGCCTGCGGGCGTGGTCGCTCGACTACCGGCTGGCGCCCGAGCACCGCATTCCCGCCGCGGCGCAGGACTCCGTCGCCGCCTATCGCGAGCTGCTCGAGCGGGGTGCCGACCCCGCGCGCATCGTCATCGCCGGCGATTCGGCGGGTGGCCATCTCACGGTCGGAACGCTGCTGCTGGCCCGGGACGCCGGGCTGCCGATGCCGGCTGCGGCCGTGGTCTTCTCGCCGATGAGCGACCTGGCGATGACCGGCGCCAGCCTCACCACGAAGGAGGGCATCGACCCGCTCTTCACCCGCGCAGACATCGAGTTCTTCGCCGCGCAGCAGCTGGGCGAGGACGGCGCGGACACCCCGATCGCGAGCCCCGGTCGCGTCGGCGATCTGCGCGGGCTGCCGCCCTTCCTCATCCAGACGGGGTCGTACGAGGTGCTGCTCAGCGATTCCGTGCTGCTCGCCGGGCGGCTCGCCGAGGCGGACGTCGACGTGACGCTCGAGGTCGTCGGCGGGGTGCCGCACGTGTTCCCCGACCTGTTCGGGCAGCTCGACGAGGCCGACGCCGCACTCGACCGCGCCGCCGCCTTCCTCGCCGCGCGCCTCGACGCCGCCGTCGGCCAACTGCTCTGAACGGTCACCCCTGCGCGTGACGCCGCGTCGCACGAAGCGGCAGTGACCGTTCGGCGCAGTCAGGCGCGCTCACAGCTGCCGCTGCGAGCGCTGGCTGAGAGTCGACTGACGCGTCTGCGGGGCGGGCGGCGAGGCATCCGCGCCCCCGCCGCCCGTCCGCATAGCGTGACCTCATGACCCGAGCACTCGTCGCGTTCCTGGCCGCCTTCGAGGCGGTGATCACGGCGGCGATCGGCCTCGGGGTCGGGCTCGCACCCCTCACGCTCGTGTGGGCGGTGCAGTACCACATGGCCACGAGCTGGGCCGTGTTCTGGCGTGCGGCGGCGGATGCCTGGCTGCTCGGCCTCGGCGTCGACGCCCACGTCGACCTCGACCAGCTGACGGCGGCGAGCCTCGGGCTCCCGGGCGCCGTGCCGTCGTTCACCGTCACCATCGCAGGGCTCGGCGTCGCGCTGTTCACCGTGTTCATGGGCGCACGCGTCGGGCGGCGCGCGGCCGAGACCTCGTTCGTCCTCACAGGCGCGATCGCCGCCGTCGCCGCCTTCATGCTCACCGCCTGGGTCGTCGCCCTCACCGCACAGGCCGAGGTCTTCGGACCCGTGATCGCGCAGGCGCCGCTCGTCGCCGGCGCGACGTTCGGCGCAGGCGTCGTGCTCGGCATCGGCCTCGACTGGGCGGCCGAGCGTGACCATGTCCCTCCTGCCCTCGCCCGGCTCTTCGGCGTCGAGACGCGGGCCGCCATCGCCGCGTCTTTGCGTGCGGCGACGGCCGCGGTGGCGCTGCTGGTCGCGGCATCCGCCGTGCTCGTCGCTCTGCTGCTCTTCACTCATTTCGGCAAGGCCGTGTCGCTGTACGAGGCGCTGCAGGCGGGATATCTCGGCGGCGTGACCCTCACGCTCGCGCAGCTCGCGTTCCTGCCGAATGCGGTGCTCTGGGCGATGTCGTGGCTGATCGGACCCGGTTTCGCGCTCGGCGGGGGAGCGGCGATCGCGCCCGGCTCCGGACTCTCGACCAGCCTGCCCGGCGTGCCGCTGTTCGCGATCATTCCGGCGCATTCGCCGGCGATCGCGTTCGTCGCGATCGTGATTCCCGTGCTGGCAGGGGCGGTGAGCGGATTCCTCACCCACCGCACCCTGACCAGGTCGACGCCCCCGTTCGACACTCCCGTGGACCTCGCGCTGGTCGCGGTCGGCTCTGCCGTCGCCGGCGGGCTGATGCTCGCGCTGCTCGCCTGGTGGTCGGGCGGAACGCTCGCCCCGGGCGCACTCGCGAACCTCGGCCCGAGCGCCTGGAAGACGGGGGTCTTCGGCGGCCTCGAGCTCGGCGTCGGCATGGCCTTCGGCCTGGCGGCCGCGCACCTGCGCGGTCAGTCCCTCGACTGGACCTCGCTGCGTAAGCCCGACAGCCAGGTCGTCGAGAAAGCGCGCGAAGTCGCCTCGGAACGTGATTTTGTGACGACCCACGAGCGCCCCTGACACCCGGTCGTCGAAAAGCGCGCGAAGTCGCCTCGCAGCCTGCCTTTGTAACGACCCGCGCGCGACGACTCGGGGCCGAGGCAGGCGGTCGGGCGCGGGCCGGTAGGCTGGGGGCGTGCTCTCGGTCGTCGTGCTCATCTCCGGGGGCGGGTCCAATCTGCGTGCGCTGCTCGAGGCGGCCGCCGATGCCGAGTACCCGGCCCGTGTCGTCGCGGTCGGCACCGACCGTCCTGAGGCCGAAGGCCTCGCCCACGCCGAGGACTTCGGCATCCCCACTTTCGAGGTCGCGCTGTCGAGCTTTGAGAGCCGCGAGGCGTGGGGCGACGCGCTGCTCGAGCAGATCCGGCAGTGGAATCCCGACCTCGTCGTGCTCTCGGGGTTCATGCGCCTGCTGCCGCCGCACGTCGTCGACGCGCTCGCCCCCAACCTCATCAACACGCACCCGGCCTACCTGCCCGAGTTCCCCGGCGCGCACGGCGTGCGCGACGCGCTCGCCGCGGGCGCCACCCAGACCGGGGCGAGTCTCATCGTCGTCGACAACGGCGTCGACACCGGCCCGATCATCGCTCGCGAGCGCATCCCCATCGAGCCGGGCGACACCGAGACCTCGCTGCACGAGCGCATCAAGCCCGTTGAACGGCGCCTGCTGATCCAGGCCGTGCTCGACATCGCGAACGGAAACCTCGAGCTCGCGGCCCTTCAGGGCCCCGAGGCCCGTGCCGCCGAAGGGGCGGCACTCGATGAATAAGGAGCTTGCATGAGCGCCCACGCCGCCGACCCCAGCCTCTACCGCGATCGCGACGTCGTCCCGGTGCGCCGGGCGCTGATCTCGCTCTCCGACAAGACCGACCTCGACGTGCTGGCGAAGGCGCTGGCGGATGCCGGGGTCGAGATCGTCTCCACCGGGTCGACCGCGGCCAGCATCCGTGCCCTCGGCATCGACGTGACCGACGTGGCGAGCCTCACCGGCTTCCCCGAGTCGCTCGGCGGACGCGTCAAGACCCTGCACCCCGCCGTGCACGCCGGCCTGCTCGCCGACCTGCGCCTCGAGGACCACGAGCAGCAGCTCGCCGAGCTCGGCATCGCGCCGTTCGAGCTCGTCGTCGTGAATCTGTACCCCTTCAAGGAGACGGTCGCGAGCGGCGCCCAGGGCAACGATGTCGTCGAGCAGATCGACATCGGCGGCCCCGCGATGGTGCGCGCCAGCGCCAAGAACTACGCGAACGTCGCGATCGTGGTCTCGCCGGCCTCGTACCCCGAGGTGATCGCTGCGGTGCAGTCCGGCGGCACGAGCCTCGCGCTGCGCGGCGACCTCGCCACGAAGGCGTTCCAGCACACCGCCGACTACGACGCGGCGGTGAGCGCGTGGTTCGTCTCGAACATCTCGAGCACGGATGCCGAGACGTACCCCTCTGCAGCGGGCAGCGACTTCGCGGCATCCGTCACCGTCTCCGGCACTCTGCAGCGCACGCTGCGCTACGGCGAGAACGCGCACCAGGCCGCCGCGATCTATACGGACGCCGCCGACAGCCCCCTGCAGTCCGGCGCCGGCATCGCGCAGGCCGAGCTGCTCGGCGGCAAGGAGATGTCGTACAACAACTACACCGATGCCGACGCGGCGCTGCGGGCGGCGTACGACTTCGACGAGGCGGCGGTCGCGATCATCAAGCACGCGAACCCGTGCGGCATCGCCATCGACGCCTCGGGAGACATCGCCGCCGCGCACCGCAAGGCGCACGCGTGCGACCCTGTGAGCGCATACGGCGGCGTGATCGCCGCGAACCGCACCGTCACCCTCGCGCTTGCCGAGACGGTGAAGGGCATCTTCACCGAGGTGATCATCGCCCCCGACTACGAGCCGGCCGCGCTCGAGCTGCTGCAGAGCAAGAAGAACCTGCGCATCCTGCGCCTGCCGGCCGGCTACCGGCGCGCCGAGTACGAGTTCAAGCAGATCTCGGGCGGCGTGCTCGTGCAGCAGGCTGACGCCTTCCCCTCCGGCTCCATCTCGGGCCAGTGGCAGCTCGTCGCGGGCGAGGCGGCCGACGCCGCCACGCTCGCCGATCTCGAGTTCGCGTGGCGCGCGTGCCGTGCCGCGAAGTCGAACGCGATCCTGCTGGCATCGGGCGGAGCATCCGTCGGCGTCGGCATGGGCCAGGTGAACCGGGTGGATTCCTGCCACCTGGCTGTCGAGCGGGCCAACTCGCTCGCCGAAGGCGAGGAGCGCGCCCGCGGCTCGGTCGCCGCCTCCGACGCGTTCTTCCCGTTCGCCGACGGGCCCGGCATCCTGATCGAAGCGGGTGTCGCGGCGATCGTGCAGCCCGGCGGCTCGATCCGCGACGAGGAGGTGATCGCCGCGGCCAAAGCCGCGGGCGTCACCATGTACTTCACCGGCGAGCGCCACTTCTTCCACTGAGAGATCACATCCACTCATGACCACCCCCTGGAGCCGCCGGCTCACCGCCTCCTTCTTCGCCGCGCTCGCCACTACCGTCGTCGCCTACGCGGCCACGGTCCTGGCGTTCTTCCTGGTCGATTCGGCCAGCTCGCTGAGCCTCCAGACCCTGCTGCCGCTCGCGGAGAACTTCGCGCTGCCGGCGCTCGTGCTGCTCATCATCGCGTTCATCGCCGGGCTGATCGACGCTTTCGCGAGCTGGTGGGGCGCCCTGCTGGCAGGCCTCGTCGGCGGCCTGCTCGGCGCGGCGGCGGGCGGCCTGTCGATCGCCCACGGCGACGTGGTCAAGATCCTCGACCAGGTGGTGGCGTTCTACTTCCTCTTCATCGTCGCGGCGGCCGTGACCGGCGCGCTGCTCGGCCGACGCGTCTGGCGCGCATGGATCGGGCGTCCCGCGACGAAGGGCCGCGTCGCCTTCGTGCGCATTCCTTCGGCGAAGCTCGCCGATGGCATCGTCACGAACCAGCCGCGCGTCCTCGTCGACCGCGACGCCGCAGACAAGCAGTGGGACGACTACGTCTCCGCGCTCACCGGCGCGGGGTGGCAGATCGTCGAGGTCGCGGCGGCGGACAATCAGCCCGACGCGGTGTTCGTCGAGGACGCGGCCGTCGTGCTGTCGCCGTCGGTCGCCGTGCTGACGCGGCCCGGCGCCGAGGCACGCCGCGCCGAGGTGGCGGCCGTCGGCGACCGTCTGCGCGAGAACGGCTTCACGCTGTACGAGCTCGAGGCGCCGGGCACGCTCGACGGCGGCGACGTGCTCGTCGTCGGCAACACGGTGTATGTCGGGCGCAGCGGGCGAACGGATGCCGACGGCATCCGCCAGCTGCGTGAGGTGGTCGCCATGGCCGGGCTCGACCTGACCGTCGTCGCGGTGCCGGTCAGCGCGGGGCTGCACCTCAAGAGCTCCGCGAGCGCGCTGCCCGACGGCACCGTGCTCATCTCGGGCGAGCTCGAGCCGGGTGTCTTCGGGCGCGCTCTGCGCGTGCCGGCCGGCGAGAGCGCGAACGTCGTCGCGCTCGACGAGCGCACCGTGCTGGTTCCCGCCTCCGCGCCGGGCACCGCCGATCTCGTCGCCGACCTGGGGTACACCGTGGTGAAGGTCGACCTCTCGGAGTTCGAGAAGCTCGAGGGTTCGGCGAGCTGCCTCTCGATCCGCAGCTGAGCGGTTTGTCATGAGTTCTGTCGCGTTTCGCCGCGGCTGACTTGTACGCGTTTTTCCCGCGGCGCTAGGCTGAGATTTCGCTCCGCAGGCGCAACCCGCCATCGTGGGCGTGTCACGGAACTCATTCGCGCATATTCCAGGAGGCCGGAATGTCCAACACCACGCTCGAGACGAAGTTCGTCGTCGCTGGTGTCTTCGGCACCCTTCGCGTCGCAGGTCCCGCCGCAGGCATCCGTCGGCCGCACTGACGAACTCCCGCCGCTTCGATTCGCGGCACACGTCTCTTCACTTGCGCTGAAACGCGCAGCCCTCTTTCGCCCCCCGACTCACGGCTTCCGGTGTCAGCGGTGTGCGGAATCATCGCTGACAACTCCCACGAAGAATTGCCTGGTTCATGTCTGCCCCATCGTCAGAGACTGCTGACCGTCCCACCAACACCACGCACGACACCGGCGAGGGTCTGAGCACCTTCGCCTCGATCGCGCGGCTCTACCCCTACCTGCGCCCCGCCCTGTCGCGCATCGTGCTCGGCATGGTCGCCGCGCTGCTGGCCTCCGTCGTCTCGCTCGCGATTCCCTTCGTGCTGCAGCGCCTCGTCGACGGCACGCTGCTGCATCGCGGCGGCAGCCGCTCCGAGGTGGTCGTCGCGGCCGCCGCGATCCTCGGCCTGGGCGTCGCCGAGGCGGTGCTCATCTCGCTGCGCCGTTGGTTCGTGCTCACTCCGGGCACCAAGGTCGAGGCGACGCTGCGCAACGGCCTCTACGCCAAGCTGCAGCAGCTGCCCGTCGCGTTCCACGACCGCTGGCCGAGCGGCCAGCTGCTGTCGCGCGCGGTCAGCGACCTGAATCTGATCCGCCGCTGGCTGTCTTTCGGGCTCGTGCTGTTCGTCGTCAACATCGTGACGATCGTGGTCGGCTTCGGGGTGCTGTTCTACTACCACTGGCTGCTCGCGCTGGTCATGGTCGTGCTGTCCATCCCGCTGTGGGTCGCCGGGTTCTTCTTCGAGCGCAAGTACCACGTCGTGGCGCGTCGCTCGCAGGATCAGCAGGGCGACCTGGCGACCGCGGTCGAGGAATCCGTGCACGGCATCCGCGTGCTCAAGGCCTTCGGCCGCGGCTCGCACGCGCTGAAGGGCTTCCGCGCCCAGGCCGAGCAGCTGCGCGGCACCGAGCTCGAGAAGGCGCGCGCGGTCGCCGGCCTGTGGCTGTGGCTGCTGATGGTGCCGGACGTCGCGTTCGCGGTCTGCCTCGGTCTCGGCGTCTGGCTGGTGTCGCAGGACCAGCTGACGGTCGGCCAGCTGCTCGCGTTCTTCGCGACGGCGACCGTGCTGCGCTTCCCCATCGAGTCGATCGGATTCCTGCTGTCGATGACCTTCGACACCCGCACCGCCGTCGACCGGTTCTTCGACGTCATGTCGACGCCGAACCCGATCGACGACCCCACGGCGCCGCGGCACATCGAGCAGCCGCGCGGCGAGCTCGTCTTCGACGATGTGCACTTCCGCTACGAGGACGCGCCCGAGCGCTTCCCCGACCTGGTCGACGGCATCGACCTGACGGTGCGGCCGGGCGAGACCATGGCGCTCGTGGGCCTCACCGGCTCGGGGAAGTCGACGCTCACCTCGCTCGTGCCGCGGCTGTACGACGTGACGGGCGGCGCGATCCGCATCGATGGTGTCGACGTGCGCGAGCTGACCCTCGAGGAGCTGCGCGCCCGCGTGGCCATGGCGTTCGAGGACGCGACGCTGTTCTCGACCTCGGTGCGCGACAACGTGCTGCTCGGCCGGCCCGAGCTGTTCGGCGACGATCCCGCCACCAAGAAGGCGGCCGACGCGCAGCTCGCCGAGGCGCTCGAGGTCGCGCAGGCGGCGTTCGCCTACGACCTGCCGGAGGGTGTCGAGACGAAGGTCGGCGAAGAGGGCCTCTCGCTCTCGGGCGGTCAGCGGCAGCGGCTCGCGCTCGCGCGCGCCGTCGCGGCCAAGCCGAGCGTGCTCGTGCTCGACGACCCGCTGTCGGCGCTCGACGTCGACACCGAGGCGCGCGTCACCGAGCGGCTCCACAAGGTACTCGACGGCACGACCGCGCTCATCGTGGCGCACCGGCCGTCGACCGTGACGCTCGCCGACCGGGTCGCCCTGCTGCAGGACGGCCGGGTGACCGATGTCGGCACGCACAGCGAGCTGCTCGCCCGCAACGAGCACTACCGGTTCGTGATCTCGTCGCTTGAAGACGAGGAGCGGCAGGCCGCCCCGCGCGACACCGAGGGCGTGTCCCGCAATGAGCGGGCGCGCATGGAGAACATGGAAGAGGAGGTGGACGCATGAGCACCGCAGTCGTCACCGGCGTCGCCGGCGAAGACCGCAGCGATCTCTCGAAGGAGGAGTCGCGCCGCATCCGTCAACGCTCGCTGCGCCTGCTCGGCTCGCTGATCGCGCCCATGAAGGGGCGCGTCATCGTCACGCTCGTCGTGGTCGTCGTCTCGACGATCCTGCAGGTGGCGGGTCCGGCCCTGATCGGTATCGGCATCGACCAAGGCCTCGCCGCGCTGCGCTCTGGCGACTGGATGCCGCTCGGGGTGACCGCGCTGACGTATCTCGTCGCGGGCGTCGGCGGCGCGCTCTCGATCAGCTGGTACACGGTGTCGTCTGCGCAGATCAGCCAGGCGATCCTGATCGAGCTGCGCACGCGCACCTTCCTGCACACGCAGCGGCTCAGCCTCGAGTTCCACGAGTCATACACGTCCGGCCGTATCATCTCGCGGCAGACGAGCGACCTCGACTCGATCCGCGATCTGCTCGACTCCGGTATCAACCAGCTCGTGCAGGGCGTGCTCTATTCGGGGTTCATCGCGATCGCGATCTTCACGGTCGACTGGGTCTCGGGGCTCGTGCTGCTGTGCTCGCTCGTGCCGCTGTACTTCTTGATCCGGTGGTTCCAGAAGCGTTCGCAGATCTACTTCCGCATTCAACGCGTGGCCTCCGCGAAGCTCATCGTGCACTTCGTCGAGACCATGACCGGCATCCGCGCCGTGAAGGCGTTCCGCAAGGAGAAGAGGAACGAGCGCGAGTTCGGCGAGCTCGTCGAGGACTATCGCGACGTCAACGCGAAGACGATCCAGCTGTTCGGCATCTTCGACCCCGGCCTCGTGCTGATCGGGAACGTCACGGTCGCGGTCGCGCTGCTGATCGGCGGATTCCGGGTGGCGTCCGGCTCGCTCGCGATCGGCTCGCTGCTCGCCGTGCTGCTGTACGCGCGCCGCTTCTTCGACCCGATGGAGGAGATGGCGATGTTCTACAACTCCTACCAGTCGGCGGCTGCGGCGCTCGAGAAGATCTCGGGCGTCCTCGAGGAGCGGCCGAGCGTGCCCGAGCCGGCGAAGCCCACGAGGCTCGACGGGGCTCACGGGCACGTGCGCTTCGACGATGTCTCGTTCCACTACAAGCCGGGCCGCGACATCCTGCCCCAGTTCGACCTCGACATCCCCGCGGGGCAGACGATCGCCCTCGTCGGCTCGACGGGCGCCGGGAAGTCGACGCTCGCCAAGCTCGTGTCGCGCTTCTACGACCCGTCGTCCGGCGCGATCACGCTCGACGGCGTCGACCTGCGCGAGCTCTCGTCGGAGGACCTGCGCCGCGCGATCGTCATGGTCACACAGGAGGCGTACCTGTTCTCCGGTTCGGTGGCCGACAACATCGCGCTCGGGAAGCCGGATGCGACGATCGACGAGATCCGTCGTGCGGCCGAAGCGGTCGGCGCGCACGAGTTCATCACGGCGCTGCCCGACGGCTACGACACCGACGTGAACAAGCGCGGCGGCCGCGTCTCGGCGGGGCAGCGGCAGCTGATCTCGTTCGCGCGGGCGTTCCTCGCGAACCCGGCCGTGCTGATCCTCGACGAGGCGACGTCGTCGCTCGACATCCCGAGCGAGCGGCTCGTGCAGGAGGCGCTGCAGACCCTGCTCGCCGACCGCACCGCGGTCATCATCGCGCACCGCCTCTCGACGGTCGCGATCGCCGACCGGGTGCTCGTGATGGAGCACGGTCGCATCGTGGAAGACGGCGCACCGTCCGACCTCATCGGCGGAACGGGTCGCTTCGCCCAGCTGCACGCCGCCTGGCGGGATTCGCTGGTGTAGCGCGCTGCCGTCGGCCGCCTGAGAGTGCCCATTCGGCGCAATCGTTCCCGCCACGCCGGGTGCAGAAGCGCCGAATGGGCACTTCTGCACCCGCGGCCGACAGTTGCGGCCGCGGGCCGGGGCGCAGACGTCGGTGCGGGACGCACAACCGCCGCGATGCGCGGGGCGCGGGCGGCGGGGCGAGGTGGCGCGGGTCCGCGGACTACGGACGCCAGAGGGCGTCACGCATCGCGATGCGGTAGCCCGAGGCGCCGTGGCGCAGGGGAGTGCCCTCGGCCCGGTAGTGGCCGAGGGCCTCGTCCTCGTGGCCGTCGGCGGGGCGGCCGTCGGAGTGCACGACGCGCCACCACGGCACCTCGGCCCCGTAGTGCGCCATGACCTTCCCCACCTGTCGGGAAGCCCGGGAGCCGAGCTCCGCGGCGATCGAGCCGTAGCTCATCACGAGCCCGGGCGGGATCTGCATCACGAGGTCGAGGACGGCTTCGGCGAAGGCATCTGCCTCGAAATCCCCGGCTGCTTTATGGGCGCGCAGGCCGAAGCGGTCGTTCTCGGCCGCTCGGCTCACAGCGCGCGCTTGCCGATGGTGTCGCCGTAACTCGTCTCGCCGATGGGCTCGAAGCCGGTGCGCAGGAAGAACGCCTCGGGCCCGTCCTCTCCGGGCTCCCAGAGCACGTAGAGCGCGTCGAGCCCGCGCTTCCGTGCCTCGTCGGCGAGCGCCTCGACCGCGAAGCGGCCGACGCCGCGGCCCTGGTCGTCGGCATCCACATTGATGCGCCAGAGGATCGAGCGGAACTCCTCGCTCGCCGCCTGCGGGTCGAAGTCCGCCTGGATGAACGCGACCACATCGTCGCCGTCGACGATGACCCGCTGCCACGAGGTCGCCGGGTTGATGATCACGGCGGCGGCCGAATACGAGACGGGGGTCACGTACTGTTCCTGACCGGGCTTGAGGGAGAGCGCATTGGCCGCAGCGATGTTGCTCGCGGACAGTTCTTCCAGACGCAGATCGGCCATGCAAATCACCCTAACGGGAGGCTTGGCCGCTGGATAGCATGCCTTTGGCAGGCATCCGCTACGTCTCCCATAAATATCTCGACGTCGAGATACCTGTATCGTGTTCAGAAGACCCGCACGTTCGACCCCGGGAGCCCTTAGCGCATGGCCAAGATCATCTACACCCGCACCGACGAGGCGCCGCTGCTGGCGACCTACTCGCTTCTGCCGATCATCTCGGCATATGCCGCGAAGGCGGGCGTGGACTTCGAGACCAGCGACATCTCGCTTGCCGGCCGCATCATCGCCCAGTTCCCCGAGCGGCTTACCGAAGAGCAGCGGGTGCCGGATGCCTTGAGCGAGCTCGGCGAGCTGACGAGCGACCCCAGCACCAACATCATCAAGCTGCCGAACATCTCGGCGTCCGTTCCCCAGCTCAAGGCCGCGATCGCCGAGCTGCAGGCGCTGGGCTACGACATCCCGGACTACCCCGAGGCGCCGTCGACCGACGAGGAGCGCGACTTCGCCGCCCGCTTCGACAAGGTCAAGGGCTCGGCCGTGAATCCCGTGTTGCGCCAGGGCAACTCCGACCGCCGCGCGCCCGGCGCTGTGAAGGCGTATGCGAAGGCGCACCCGCACTCGATGGGCGCGTGGAGTGCGGATTCCCAGACCGACGTCGCCACGATGGGCCACGACGACTTCCGCTCGAACGAGAAGTCGGTGACGATCCCCGCCGATGACAGCATTCGCATCGAGCACGTCGCGACCGACGGCACCGTGACGGTGCTCAAGGGCGACTTCCCCGTGCTCGCGGGCGAGATCATCGACGGCACCTTCCTCTCGGTGGCGAAGCTCGAGGCGTTCCTCGCGGAGCAGATCGCCGCAGCGCAGGCATCCGGCGTCCTGTTCTCGGTGCACCTCAAGGCGACCATGATGAAGGTCTCTGACCCGATCATCTTCGGCCACGTCGTGAAGGCGTTCTTCAAGCCGGTCTTCTCGACGTACGGCGCCGACCTCGCCGCTGCAGGCCTGTCGCCGAACGACGGCCTCGGTGCGATCCTGGCCGGCCTCGACAAGCTGCCGAACGGGGCCGAGATCCGCGCGGCGTTCGACGCGGGGCTGGCGGCCGGCCCGAAGCTCGCGATGGTGAACTCCGACAAGGGCATCACCAACCTGCACGTGCCGTCTGACGTGATCGTGGATGCCTCGATGCCCGCCATGATCCGCATCGGCGGCCACATGTGGGGTCCGGACGGCGCTGAGGCGGACACGCTTGCCGTCATCCCCGACTCGTCGTACGCCGGTGTCTACAAGACCGTCATCGACGACTGCAAGGCGAAGGGCAAGCTCGACCCGGCGACCATGGGCACCGTGCCGAACGTGGGCCTCATGGCGCAGGCCGCCGAGGAGTACGGCTCGCACAACAAGACCTTCGAGGTGCCGGCCGACGGCACCGTGCGCGTCGTGAACTCGGCGGGCGAAGTGCTCATCGAGCACCAGGTCGAGGCCGGCGACATCTGGCGCGCCTGCCAGACCAAGGACGCGCCGATCACGAACTGGATCGAGCTCGCGGTGCAGCGCGCTCGCCTCTCCGGGATGCCGGCGATCTTCTGGCTCGACGAGACGCGCGCTCACGACGCCGAGCTCATCACGAAGATCAACACGGTGCTGCCGACGCTCGACACCGAAGGGCTCGACCTCTCGATCCTCGCGCCGGCGGCCGCGACCCAGAAGTCGCTCGACCGCATCCGCGAGGGCCTCGACACCATCTCGGTGACGGGCAATGTGCTGCGCGACTACCTGACCGACCTGTTCCCGATCCTCGAGGTCGGCACCTCGGCGAAGATGCTCTCGATCGTCCCGCTCATGGCGGGCGGCGGCCTGTTCGAGACCGGTGCGGGCGGCTCGGCGCCGAAGCACGTGCAGCAGCTCGTGGAGGAGGACTACCTGCGCTGGGACTCGCTCGGCGAGTTCTTCGCGCTCGCGGCCTCGTTCGAGCACCTCGCGCAGACGACCGGCAACGCGAAGGCCCAGATCCTCGCGGACACGCTCGACCGCGCCACCGGCACCTTCCTCAACGAGGACCGCTCGCCCGGCCGCAAGCTCGGCACGATCGACAACCGGGGCTCGCACTTCTACCTCGCGCTGTACTGGGCGCAGGAGCTCGCGCGCCAGTCGGACGACGCCGACCTCGCGGCGGCCTTCGGCCCGCTCGCGGCGCGGCTCGCGACCGACGAGCAGGAGATCGTGGCCGAGCTGCTCGCGGTGCAGGGCTCGCACGTCGACCTCGGCGGCTACTACCGCCCCGACGACGCGAAGGCCGCGGCCGCCATGCGCCCGTCGGCGACGCTGAACAGCGCGATCGACGCGTTCTAGAGATCGTGCGGCCCGAGCGGATGCCTCCGCTCGGGCCCTCGCGCGTGGCGGCACCGCCGCCCGAACTCACTCTTCGGCGCACCTCGCGTGGCTGAACTCGCGAGGAGGCAGCCCGAACTCGCTCTTTGGGGAAGGAGAGGGGCGCGGAGGGGGATAGCCTCTGGAGGATCGAGGAGGTGCGCATGTCCAGCCGAGTCGGCGCGAACCTTCCGGCGGTCGGGGGCTACAACGAAGCCGTGATCCTCGACGCGATCCGACGCGCGTCGGACGGCATCAGCCGCGTCGAGCTCGCCGAGCGCACCGGCCTGTCTGCTCAGACCGTCACGAACGTCAGCCGCAGGCTGCTCGCGGGCGGCGTGATCCGCGAGGCAGGCACGGTCATCACCGGAGTCGGCAAGCCGCGCACCCTGCTGCAGCTGTGCCCGGACGGCCGATTCGCGATCGGCGTGCACCTGGACCCCTCGGTCGTGAGCATCGTGCTGCTCGACCTCGCGGGGGAACTGCTGGACCACCGCGTGCTCGACGTCGACCCCGACTCCACGGCGCAGCACACCCTCGATGAGATCGCACTCGAGACGCGGGCGATCATCGGCGCCGGCCGCGTGCTGCGCGAGCGCATGCTGGGGGCGGGCATCGCCGCCCCGGGGCCGTTGCGCGAGGAATCCGGCACCGTGCTCAACCCGCCGCTCCTGCCCAACTGGGAGCGCATCCCCGTGCGCGACCTGCTCTCCGACCGGGTCGAGCTGCCGGTGCTGCTGGAGAAGGATGTGACGGCCGCCGCCGTCGCCGAGCAATGGGTCGCCGACGGAAACCGCGAGAACTTCGCCTTCGTCTACTACGGCACGGGCATCGGCTTCGGCCTCGTGCTGCAGAACGAGGTCATCAGGGGAGCGAGCGGCAACGCGGGCGACATCGGCGGCTTCGCCGTGGGGTATACGGATGCCTCGGGCCGGTCTCGCGCCTTCGGTGAATCCGTCTCGCCGACCTCGGTCGTGTCGCGCGCCCTGGCCGCCGGCATCGAGCTCGCGACGCCCGCGCAGCGCACAGGCGGCTTCCACCTGCTCGACGAGTTCACGGCGCTGGCGCTCGCTGCCGAGCGCGGCGAGCCGCAGGCATCCGTCATCATCGATGAGGTGATCGCCGATCTGGCGAACTCGCTCGTGCCGGTCGCCAATCTGCTCGACGTCGACCGCTTCGTATTCGGCGGCCCGTTCTGGGCGCCGATCTCGCAGCGGGCGCTGGCCGAGCTGCGTCGCGCCTTCGCCGCGTCGCCGATGCTCGTCGGGGCGCACGCGATCGCCTTCGAGGAGTCGGCCGTCGCCGCCGACGTCGCGGCGATCGGCGCCGCCTGCCTGGTGCTCGACCATGCGCTTTCGCCGCGGCCGGCGCGGCTGCTGATCGCGCACAGGGGCTGACCGGGTCACCGTGATCGGAATGAGGCGCAAACCCCTTGCGCCGTTTAAATCCAAATGATTTAGTAAATGCGCTCGACCAATATCGGGCCGAGCTCTGCAGCACACATGACGCAAGGGAGCATCATGAAACGCTTGGCTTTAGCACTCGCCACCGGCGCCGCAGCCGCGCTGGTCCTCGCCGGCTGCTCCGCCCCGGGCAGCGTCTCGTCCTCAAGCGGCGGCACCATCAAGATCGCGTACCAGAAGTTCGGCAACTTCACGCAGATGGACACCCAGATGAAAGACGTGGCGAAGCAGTTCGAGGCGCAGAACAAGGGCGTGAAGGTCCAACTCGTGCCGATTCAGGCGGCCGAGAACGACTACTACACGAAGCTCGCGCTGATGAACAAGGCAGCGGCAACCGCCCCCGACGTCCTCTACGAGGACACCTTCCTCATCAAGGCGGACGCCGAGGCCGGCTATCTCGAGCCGCTCGACTCGTACGTCGCCAAGTGGAGCGACTGGAAGCAGTTCCCCGACAACGCTCGCCAGGCCGGTCAGGGCGACGACGGCAAGATATACGGCGTCTCGCTCGGCACCGACACCCGCGGGCTCTGGTACAACAAGACGCTGCTTCAGAAGGCAGGCATTCCCGTGCCGTGGCAGCCGAAGACCTGGGCCGATGTGCTCGACGCGGCGAAGAAGATCAAAGCGGCCGAGCCGGGCGTCATCCCGCTCAACGTGTACTCCGGGAAGCCGCAAGGCGAGGCGTCGACCATGCAGGGCTTCGAGATGCTGCTCTACGGCACGGCGGACCAGCTGACGGACTCCGACGGCAAGTGGGTCTCGGGCTCGAAGGGGTTCACCGACGCGCTGCAGTTCGTGCAGACCGTCTACCAGGACAAGCTCGGCCCGACCCCGCAGCAGGCGCTCGACGTGAATGTCGGCACCGAGATCTCGGGCCAGTGGATTCCGCAGGGCAAGCTCGCGATCGACCTCGACGGCTCATGGCAGAGCCAGAACTGGATCTCGAGCGGAGCCGCGCCGTGGAAGGACTGGGAGACCACGATGGGCTGGACGGCCATGCCCACCCAGAACGGGCAGGCGCCGGGCAAAGTCAGCATGTCGGGCGGTTGGACGCTCGCTCTCGGCTCCAAGTCGAAGAACAAAGAAGCCGCGTGGAACTTCATCAAGCTCGCGCTCAACAAAGAGAACTCGCTCAAGTTCGACATCCTCGACACGCAGATCCCCGTGCGCACCGATGTGGCGAGCGACCCGAAGTACACGAGCTCGAACCCGACCAACGCCTTCTTCTCGAGCCTCGTGCCTGTGACGCATTTCCGGCCGGCGACCTCGGATTACCCCAAGGTGTCGAACGCGATCCAGGTCGCGATGGAATCCGTCATGACCGGTCAACAGTCGCCGCAGCAGGCAGCCAAGGCCTATGATGACGCGCTGAAACAGGCGGTCGGGGCGAAGAACGTCGTGACGAAGTAGGGCTGGGCATGGCGACAGCGCTACCGACCACCGCACTGCAGAAGAGCACGCGCGGGCGGGGTCCTGGGAACCCCCGCCCGCGCAGGCACCCTCTGCGCACCGCAGGCAGAACCGTCCCTCTGCTACCCGCGACGATCCTGCTCGCCGTCTTCCTCGTCGGGCCTGTGATCGCCTCGTTCTACGGCTCGTTCACGAATTCGGCGCTCACGGGCGCCGCAGCGCAGCAGACGCACTTCGTCGGTTTCGACAACTACGCGCAGCTGTTCCGCACGCCCGACTTCTTCAAGTCGGTGCTGCTCACCGTGATCTTCCTGATCGGGTCGGCCGTCATCGGGCAGAACGGGCTCGGCCTCGGGCTCGCCCTGCTCATGGAACGCGCCAGCCGGGTGATGCGGGGCGTCGTCGGCACCTTCGTCGTCACGTCATGGGTTTTGCCCGAGATCGTCGCGGCGTTCGCGGCCTACGCGTTCTTCCACTCGGACGGCACCCTCAACGAGATCCTCGGGCTCGCAGGCATCCCCGGCCCCAATTGGCTTTACAGCCTGCCCATGCTCGCCGTGATCCTCGCGAACATCTGGCGCGGCACCGCCTTTTCGATGCTCGTGTACTCGGCGGCGCTCTCCGACGTGCCCGACGACGTGCAGGAATCCGCCGAGATGGACGGCGCGGGCGGCGGCAAGCGGCTCGTGTTCATCACGTTGCCCCTCATCCGCCGCAGCATCTCGACGAATCTGATGCTGACCACCCTGCAGACGCTGTCGGTCTTCACGCTCATCTTCGTGATGACCGGCGGCGGTCCAGGCACCGACAGCTCGACGCTGCCGATCCTCGCGTACCAGCAGGCCTTCAAGTTCTCGCAACTCGGCCTCGGCACCGCGATCGCGACGATCCTGCTCGTGGTCGGCGCCGTGTTCTCGGTGATCTACCTGCGCGCCCTCAAACCGGAGGTGGACTGACATGGCCATGACCTCGCCGAGCGGGCGGCACCTCAAGTGGACGTCGAACTCGATCCTGGCGCTGATCGCGGTGTGCTTCGCGCTGCCGCTGCTCTGGCTGCTCATCGCCTCGTTCGACGACCACGCCAGTCTGACGCTCAAGTGGCCCGCGCACTGGTCGCTCGCCAACTACCAGGCGGTGCTCACGCCGAACCTCGCCTACGTTCCACTGTGGAACAGCATGATGATCTCGCTGGGCTGCGCGATCATCACGGTGGCGGTCGCCGTGCTCGCGGCCTACCCCCTGTCGAGATATCGGATGCGTCTGAACCGCCCGTTCCTCTACGGGGTGCTGTTCGGCACCTGTCTTCCGATCACCGCGATGATGGTGCCGGTCTACAGCCTGTTCGTCGGGCTGAACCTGATCGACTCCGAGCCGGGCGTCGTGCTGTTCATGGCGGCGACGAGCCTGCCGATGGCGATCTGGATGATGAAGAACTTCATGGACTCGGTGCCGATCGTGCTCGAAGAGGCGGCGTGGTCGGACGGGGCGTCGATGATGAGCACGCTCTGGCACGTCGTCGTGCCGCTCATGCGACCGGGCATCGCCGTCGTTTTCGTCTTCGTGTTCGTGCAGGCGTGGGGCAACTTCTTCGTGCCGTTCATCCTGCTGCTGAGCCCCGAGAAGTTCCCGGCGGCGGTCAGCATCTTCGCCTTCTTCGGTCAGTACGGCTCGGTCATGTACGGCCAGCTCGCCGCGTTCTCTCTCGTCTACTCCGTGCCGGTGTTGGCCCTGTACGTCTTCACGTCACGTGTCCTCGGCGGCGGCTCCGCGCTCGCGGGCGCCGTCAAAGGCTGACGCCGACCCGACCCGACCGACTCGATCCGATCCACCCCACAAGGAGACCACCTGTGCACGACGACTCCGCGCTTGTCCGCGCCCGAATCCAGCGCTTCCTGCTCGAGCGCATCGCCCCGGCGGTGTACCGCGCGAGCGCGCCGCTCGAGATCACCGCGTGGGAGGTGCCCGACGAGCCGGTGCCCTTCGCCGAGGCGACGGGGCCGGGCGCATCATATGCGCCGTTCACGCTCGGCAGCCCATGGGGGCGGCCGTGGGGCACGACCTGGTTCCATGTCACGGGCGACGTGCCGAGCGAGTGGGAGGATGCCCAGGCCGGCGGCGCCCGCGCAGAAGTGCTCGTCGACCTGGGCTTCACCGAGCGCCAGCCCGGCTTCCAGGCCGAGGGTCTGGTGTGGTCGCCGGAGGGTGTGATCGTGAAGGCCATCGAACCCCGCAACGGCTATGTGCCGGCGGGAGCGTCGGGTGACCGGGTCGAGCTCTTCATCGAGGCGGCGTCGAACCCCGACGTCGGCGGCGACTGGCTGTTCCGGCCGACCGTGATGGGCGACAAACTGACCGCAGGCGACGGACCGATCTACAAGCTGCGGCGGCTCGAGCTCGCGCTGCGCGACACCGAGGTGTGGCAGCTTGAACAGGAGGTCATCGCGCTGCTCGGCCTCGCCGACGTGCTGGGGTCGGGCACGACGCGTGGCGCCGAGATCCTGCGGGCGCTCGAAGACCTCATCGACGCGATGGACCCGAGGGACATCCCCGGAACCGCGCGAGCGGGCCGCGCCGTGCTGCGCCCCGCCCTCGACAAGCCGGCCAATGCATCCGCCCACCGCGTGACGGCCGTCGGCCACGCGCACATCGACTCGGCGTGGCTGTGGCCCGTGCGCGAGACAGTGCGCAAGGTGGCCCGCACGTTCTCGAACGTGCTGCGGCTGATGGACGAGGATCCCGACTTCGTGTTCGCCGCGTCGTCGGCGGTGCAGTACCGGTGGATGAAGGACTCCTACCCCGAGCTGTTCGAACGGATCAGAGCCCGAGTCGCCGAGGGGCGCTTCGTGCCGGTCGGCGGCATGTGGGTGGAATCCGACACCAACCTGCCCGGCGGCGAGGCGCTGGCACGGCAGTTCGTCGCGGGTGCGCGTTTCTTCCGCGAGGAGTTCGGGGTGGGCACCGAGACCGTGTGGCTGCCCGACTCCTTCGGCTACACGGGCGCCCTGCCGCAGATCGCCCGCGCAGCCGGCGCCTCCACGTTCCTCACGCAGAAGATCTCGTGGAACGAGACCGACGTGTTCCCGCACCACACCTTCCTGTGGGAGGGCATCGACGGCACCAGGATCCTCACTCACTTCCCGCCCGTGAACACCTACAACTCCGACCTGTCGGCCGGCGACCTGGCGCGTGCAGAGTCGAACTACGCCGAGAAGGGGCGCGCGAACTCCTCGCTCGTGCCGTTCGGCTTCGGCGACGGCGGGGGCGGACCCACGCGCGACATGATCGCGGCCGGCCGCATCGCCGCCGACCTCGAGGGCTCGCCTGCGGTCCGGTTCGGCACGCCGGGCGAGTTCTTCCGCGAGGCGGTGGCCGAGTACCCGGCACCGCCAGTGTGGAACGGCGAGCTCTATCTCGAGTTCCACCGCGGCACGTACACGAGCCAGGCGCGCACCAAGCGCCACAACCGGCGCAGCGAGCATCTGCTGCGCGAGGCCGAGCTGTGGTCGGCGCAGGCCGCGATCCGGACGGGCGCCGAGTACCCCTACGACGAGCTCGAGGCGTGCTGGCAGACCGTGCTGCTGAACCAGTTCCACGACATCCTGCCGGGCTCCGCGATCGCATGGGTCTACCGCGTCGCCGAGGCGGAGTACGAGCGGGTCGAGGCCGCGCTCGAGGCGATCATCGGCCGAGCGCTCGCGGTGCTCGGCGATGGCGGGCGGCATGCGGCGGCCGCGAACGCGGGCCCGTTCGCGCGCGACGGCGTCGCGGCAGGCGCGATCGCGGCGACGAGTGAGCCGGATACCCCGACCGCCCGCGCCGCAGGCGACGGCTTCGTGCTCGAGAACGCGCATGCCCGTTTCGCGTTCGACGCGGCCGGCCGGGTGGTGTCGGCGGTCGACGCGGAAAACGGACGCGAATCCGTCCCGCCCGGGCAGCGCGGCGCCGAACTGCAGCTGTTCCGCGACACTCCGACGCAGTGGGACGCGTGGGACCTTGACCGCCATTACCGGCGCGACGGCCACGTGCTCGACAGTCCTGAGAAGGTCGAGCTGACGATCACGGATGCCGGCCCAGAGCTGCGCGTCGCCCACCGCGTCGGCGAGTCCCGCATCGAGGAGCGCATCACGCTCGTGCCGGGCTCGCCGACCCTGCAGATCGAGCTCGACATCGACTGGCACGAGCGCCAGCGGCTGCTGAAGCTCGCCTTCCCGGTCGACGTGCAGGCCGATCGCGCGGAATCCGAGATCCAGTTCGGTCACCTGGCGCGACCGATCGCGGAGAACACCTCATGGGACTTCGCCCGCTTCGAGACGAGCGCCCACCGCTGGGTGCACGTGGGCGAGGCCGGCTATGGCGCGGCGGTCGCGAACGACGCGAGCTACGGCCACGACGTGACCCGCCTCGCGCGCGACGGGGGAGGGGTGTTCACGCTCGTGCGGCAGTCGCTGCTGCGGGCGCCGCTGTTCCCCGACCCGGAAGCAGATCAGGGCGCGCACCGCTTCACAGCGAGTTTCACGCCGGGCGCGAGCGTGGCCGATGCGATCCGCGAGGGCTACCGGGTGAACCTGCCTGCGCGGGAGACGAGCGGCGAGGTCGCCGCCCTCGTCGTGACCGAGAACCCGGCGGTCGTGATCGAGTCCGTCAAGCTTGCGGAAGACCGCTCGGGCGATCTCGTCGTGCGGCTGTACGAGTCGCGCGGGGGCAGGGCGACCACGGCGCTCACCCTTGGATTCGACGCGGCAGAGGTCTACGAGACCGACCTGCTCGAGCAGCGGGTCGAGCCGAGCGCGTTGGCGGGCGACCCCGGCTCCGGCATCCGTCTCACCCTGCGCCCGTTCCAGCTCGTGACACTGCGTTCGCGCCGGGGCTGACCCGCGCCTCAACTCACGACTCGACGCGCCGGAATGTCACATCCGGCATATGAGCGACACCCGCTGGCTGGGCGCCCGCCGCTAGCCCTTGACCGCCCCGGCCGAGATGCCGCTCACCAGGTTGCGCTGGATGATCAGGAAGAACACCACGACAGGCAGCGAGAAGACGACGGATGCCGCCATCTGGGCCCCGTAGTCGGTGCCGCCCGTCGGCGTCGTGAACGACGCGAGCCACAGCGGCAGCGTGTACATCGAGGAATCCGACATGAAGACGTACGCCGTCAGGTAGTCGTTCCACGCCGCGATGAACGCGAAGATGCTCGACGCGATGATGCCCGGCGTGACGAGCGGGAACAGCACCGAGAACAGGATGCGCCACGAGCCCGCGCCGTCGATCGCGGCGGCCTCCTCGAGCTCGACGGGGATCGCGAGGAAGAATCCGCGCATGACCCAGATCGAGAAGGGCAGAACGGATGCCACATAGGCGAGGATCAGCCCGATGTAGGTGCCCGTCAGGTTCAGGTGGTTGAAGACCAGGAACTGGGGGATGAGCAGCGCCGTCGCGGGCAGCATCTGCACGGCGAGGATCACGACGAGGATCACCTTGCGCCCGCGGAAGCGGAACCGGGTGAGCGCCGCCGAGGCGAACATGCCGAGCAGGAGCGCGATGACGAGCGTCGAGAGCACGGCGATGAGGCTGTTGCGCAGATCCTGCAGGAACGACGACTGCGCGATCGCCGCCACGAAGTTGGCTGCGTCGAGGTGGCTCGGCCAGAAGTGCGGCGTCTCGGTCATCACCTCGTCGCGCGGCTTGAACGCGGTGTTGAGCATCCAGTAGACGGGGAACACCCACACGATCGCGAAGACGATCGCGACGATGTTGGAGCCCCAGTTGACACGGCGACGACGACGGATGCCGCGGCCGCTCGACCGAGATGAGGACGGGCCGGCCATCAGAACTCCTCCCCGCTCTTCAGCAGGCTGCGGATGTAGATCGAGGTGATGCCGAGCAGCAGGATCATGGTGATGACCGCGATGGCGGCGCCCATGCCGACGTCGGAGCTCTGGAACGCGACGAGGTACGACCAGACGCCGAGCGTCGCGATCGGCTTCAGCACCTGGACTCCCGCGACGAGGATGATCTGGTTGATGACGTTGAAGTCCCAGATGATCGAGAGGATCGTCATGAGGCCGAGCGTCGGGCGCAGGAACGGCAGCGTGATGCTGATGTAGACCCGCCACTCGCTCGCGCCGTCGATGCGGGCCGCCTCGATCATGGACTGGTCGATCTGGGTCTGCGCGGCGTAGAGCGTGAGCGCGATGAACGGCACCGCCTGCCAGACCACGAGCGCCCAGATGATGATGAGCGCGCCCCAGAAGTCGTTGGTGAAGTCCGTCTGGGTGACGTCGCCGAAGACGCGCAACTGGGTGATCAGCCACGGGATGACGCCGTAGCCGGGTTGGAAGAGCCACACCCAGACCTTCGAGGTCGCGACATTGGGCATGGCCCAGGCGACGATGAGCACGATCGTGACGAGATAGCGCACGACCACGCCGAGGCGCAGCATCAGCTGCGAGACGCCCATGCCGATGACGACGCTGCCCGCGACCATGGCGCCGGTGAACAGCACGGTGCGCACGAGCGCCGCCCAGAAATCCGCCGATGACAGGATGCCGGCGTACTGCTGGAACCCGACGAAGTTGAAGACGCCCGTGAACAGGGTGCGCTTGTCGTAGTCGGTGAACGACGTGAAGAAGAGGTAGCCGATCGGCACCAGGGTGAGCGCCGCGATCACGAGCCCGGCGGGCGTCAGCAGGATCGCGGGCACATGCATGCCGGCGGATGCCTTGCGCCTCAGTCCCGGGGCGGCGGGGCGAAGCCGCCGGGGAGTGATCTCCCCGGCGGCGTTCGCTTCGGTCTGTCCGACGGTCACTTGTTCAGGTCGGACTCGATCGCGGTGTCCGCGGCCTTGGCCGCGTCTTCGACGGACTTCGAACCGGAGGCGATGGACGAGAACAGCGTCTCCATGGTCTTGTCGCTCTCGACCGTCGACCAGTTCACGGCCGACGGCGTCGCGGTCGAGTTCTTCGCGGCGGTGAACGAGCCGACCTGCAGCGGCGTCAGGCTGGCGGATGCCGCGTCCACGGCCTCGTTGCTGATTGGGATGATGCCCGCGGCGGCGACCAGCTTCTGGATGTCGGGCGACGCGGCGATCTTCGCCCAGGTCAGCGCGAGGCCCTGGTTCTTCGACTTCGCCGGGATCGCCCAGTCGGAGCCGCCGAGGTCGACGGGCTGCGTGCTGCCCGACTTGCCCGGGAAGGCGAAGGTGCCGAGGTCGTCGGCCGTCAGCTTCTTGTTGTCGCCGAGGATCACGCCGGTCTCCCAGCCGTTGCCCTCGATCGTCGCGGCGTGCCCGTCGGCGAAGTTCTGGTCCTGGTCGGGCTTGTCGGTGTTGAGGGTCTGCGATGCCTTGGTCGAGTAGGCGTTCTGGAACGTCTTGAAATCGTTCAGGCCCTGGATCGAGGCGGCGCTCGACAGCTCGCCCTTCCACGAGCCCTCCTTGCCGGAGACGATCTTGCCGCCGGCATCCCACACCCACTGCAGGCCGTCGTACCAGTACTGGCCCGGCAGGTAGAACGCGGCGAAGTTCGGGTCGGAGGCGTGCGCGGCCTTGATCTTGTCGAGGTCGGCGGTGAACTCCTCGTAGCTCTTCGGCTCGGTCGTGATGCCGGCGGCCGCCCAGAGCTGCTTGTTGTAGATCACCGTGCGGGCGCCGGCGAGCTCGGGCACCCCGTACAGCTTGCCGTCGACGGTCGCCGGGTCGACGAGGCCGCCGAGCCAGGTCTGACCCTGGGCGAGCTCGTCCTTGAGGGACGAGATGTCGAGCAGCCCGCCGGTGGCGGCGTAGCCCGTGATCTGCGTGTTGCCGACGTCGATCAGGTCGGGCACGTTGTTGCTCGAGAGCGCCGTGGTGACCTTGGTGACGATGCCGTCCCACTGCTGGGTCTGCACCTTCACCTTCGCCCCCGTCTCCTTCGTGAACTCGTCGTTGATGGCCTTGAGGACGTTGTCGGGCAGGTCGCCGTTCATCGACCAGACCGTGATGGTCTTGCCCTTGCCGTCCGTCGAGAACGCGGGTCCGGATGCCTTGCTCGAGTCGCTCGAACCGGAGCCGCCCGACGAGCAGGCGGTCAGGGCGAGAGCGGCGGCGATGCCGACGGCACCGATCGTCATGATGCGCTTGCGCATGTTGCTCCTGTGTTTGTTTTGCGCGCCGGTCCTCGCCCGGCGCGTCGCGGTTGGTTATTCGATGTGGCTGGGTTCGGCGGCGAGCAAGTCGCCGCCTCGTAGAGCGTGTTGCGGGGTGGTGCGGGTGAAAGTCATGAGACGCCGAGCTCGCCCTGGAGCACGAGCACGGCGGCGCCCATCAGCACGAGGTCCTCGTCGCCGGTCGCGGTGCGCAACTCGAGCCCGCTGCTGAGGGCGGACATCGTGCGGGCGCCGATCGTCTGCCGGGCGGCGTCGATGAACGCGCCGCCGACCAGCTCGGCAGGCCCCGACAGCACGACGAGGGTGAGATTGAGGATGCCGACGACGGGGCTCAGGGCGAGGCCGAGCGCGCGTCCGGCATCCGTCAGTACCCGCTGTGCTCCGCCCTCGCCGGCGTCGGCGATGCGCTGCTTCAGCTGGGGCGCGGCGATGATCGCCTCGAGGCAGCCGCGTCGACCGCACACGCACTCGGGGCCGTTCTCGTCGACGACGACGTGGCCGATCTCGCCGGCCGCGAACTGCTCGCCCTGGACGAGGCCGCCCCCGATGACGAGGCCCGCGCCGACGCCGTGCTCCACGCGCACGACGAGCAGCGTGTCACCGGCGTCGGCGTCGAAGGTGCGGATGCCGAGGGCGGCCGCGTTCGCGTCGTTGGCGACGTGCACGGGGTAGTCGAAGGCGCGGCGGATGCGGGCGCCGAGGTCGAGGTCGTACCAGCCGAGGTTCGGCGCCTGCACGACGATGCCGGCCGCGTCGACGATGCCCGGGGTTCCGACGCCGATGCCGAGCAGGCGCGATCCGGCGGCGCCGATCAGCGCGGCGACGAGCACGAGCACCTTTTCGATGGCGGCTTCGCCGGTTGCGCCGGTCAGCGGCTGCGCGACGCGGTGCAGCACCTCGCCGCGCAGGTTCGTGACCACACCGACGAACGCGTCGCCCGGGGAGAGGTCGATCGCCGCGATGTGGAAGGCGTCGGCGTCGATCTCGACGAGGGTCGCCGGCTTGCCGGGGCGCGCGCCCGGGCGCTGGCCGAGCTCATGGACGACGCCTTCGCCCTGGAGCTCGCCGACGAGGTCGCCCACGGTGACGCGGGTGAGGCCGGATTCCCGGGCGAGATCGGCCCGGCTCATGGCCCCCGTGTGGAAGAGGTGCTGCAGCACGAGCGCCCGATTGTGCCGGCGGTTGTGCTCGGGCAGCGCCTTCTCGGCCAGTTGGCGCGGGCGCAGGGCGGGGCGCGCATCGTGGCGATGATCGAGCTGCTGAGCCATCCGTTCTCCTCCCGTCGGCACCGTTGCGCTGCGGTTTTGTTAGTACACCTGCCTTACAAACAGAAGTCAAGCGCCGGTTGGTCACATCGGAATAACGCCGGTGTTTCGTTCATGTTGCTGGTCGCTTGTCGCAAATCCTGGCCGGTGTTGCGGCTCGCCAGATTCGTAAGCTTTACTAACAAACATGTCTCAGCCCACGCGCTCAGAGATCCTCGGCACCCTGCTGCCGGGCTTCGTCGGCACCTCGCTGCCCGACTGGCTCGCCGCTCTGCTGCGCGAGGGGCTCGGCGGCGTCTGCCTGTTCGGCGGCAACATCGAGAGCCGCGAGCAGACCGCCGCTCTCACCGCTGCGATCCGGGCGGCGAACCCCGACGCGATCATCGCCATCGACGAGGAGGGCGGCGACGTCACCCGGCTCTACTACGACCGCGGGGCGCCGTACCCGGGCAATGCGCTGCTCGGCCGCATCGGCGAGCTCGCCCTCACCGAGCGCACGGCCCGCTCCGTGGGGTGGCAGTTGCGAGAGGTCGGCGTGAACGTCACCTTCGCGCCCGATGCCGACATCAATTCGAACCCCGACAACCCGGTCATCGGTGTGCGCTCCTTCGGCACAGACCCGGGCCTCGTGGCCGACCACACCGCGGCGTGGGTCGGTGCCGTGCAGGCGACCGGTGTCGGCGCCGCGGCCAAGCACTTCCCCGGCCATGGCGACACCGCGCAGGACTCGCACCTCGCGCTTCCCGTGGTCGGCCGCTCGCTCGGCGAGCTGCGCGAACGCGAGCTCGTGCCCTTCCGCGCCGCGATCGAGGCGGGCACCGAGCTCATCATGACCTCGCACATCCTGCTCCCGCAGCTCGACCCCGATCGGCCGGCGACCATGAGCGCCCCGATCCTGCGCGGGCTGCTGCGCGACGAGCTCGGCTTCACCGGCGTCATCGTGTCGGACGCTCTCGACATGAAGGGCGCCTCCGGCGCGCTCGGCATCCCGGGCGCCGCCGTGCAGGCGCTCGCCGCGGGCGTCGACCTGCTCTGCATCGGAACGGACAACTCGGCCGCGCAGCTGGAGGAGATCGCGGGGGCGGTCGCCGCCGCGGTCGCGTCCGGCGCACTGGCGGCGGAGCGGGTGGCGGATGCCTCACGCCGCGTCCGCCTGCTCGCGGAGCGCCTGCGATCCCGAGCCTCCGCCGCGCCGCTGCCGGCCTCGCCCGTGCCCCAGCCGGAGTACGACCTCGACGAGATCGCGGGTGGTTTCGACGTTTCCGCGCACGCCCGCGAGTGGATCGCCGCCGCGGGCGGGCAGTATGAGGTCGTGCGCATCGAGAGCGTGAGCAACATCGCCGTGGGGGTGGCGCCCTGGGGTGTGTTCGCGGCGGCCGCGGTGGCCGACGTCGTCGTCGCGCCTGACGACGGTTTCGAGACACCCGCTGTAGCGGGTTCCTCAACCGTCGGGGAGCCTCCGGTCGTTGAGGAAGCGCGCAGCCCTGTCTCGAAACGACCTCGTGGCCCGGTCGCCATCATCGGCAAAGACCTGCACCGCCGCGCCTACGCACGGGACTACATCGACGCGGCGAGGACCGAGCATGGGGCATCCGTTCTCGTCATCGACATGGGGTGGCCAGGCGACGACCGCGCCTACGCCGACGTCGCGACCTTCGGAGCGTCACGGCTCGCAGGGCAGGCGCTGCTGCGCCTGCTCGGAGGAGGGGCATGAGGCTCGGGCTCGACATCGGCGGCACGAAGATCGACGCCGTCGCGCTCGATGACGACTCCGCAGTGCTCGCGCGCGTGCGCGTCGCGACCGGCTTCGGCCCCGACGCGGTCCTGCGTAACGCGCAGTCGGCCGCGCTGCAGGCGGCCGAGGCAGCCGGAGGAAGCGCATCGTCGCTCGGCTCGGTCGGCATCGGCATCCCCGGCGTGGTCGACGCCGAGGCCGGGGTCGTGCGGCACGCGGTCAACCTCGGGCTCGAGGAGCTCGCTCTCGGCGGCATCCTCGCCGAGCGGCTCGGAGCGCCGGTGCGCGTCGAGAACGACGTCAACGCGGCCTCGCTCGGGGCGTACCACCTGCTCGGACTCGCCGGCTCGATGGCCTATCTCAACCTCGGCACCGGCGTCGCGGCGGGCTTCGTGAACGACGGTGCCGTGTGGCGCGGCGCGCGCGGCACAGCGGGAGAGATCGGGCACATCCCGATCGATCCGGCGGGCATCCGCTGCGCGTGCGGGCAGGTCGGCTGTCTCGAGACCGTCGCGGGCGGCGGCTGGGTCGCGCACAAGTGGGGCGGCGACGCACCGCTTCCCGTGCTCGAGGTCTTCGACCGGGCGGATGCCGGCGACGAGCGCGCCGTCGCGCTGCGCGCCGAGCTCATCGGCGGCGCGGCGGCCGGCGTGCGCATCCTGATCCTGACGGGGGATGTCGAGACCGTCGTGATCGGCGGCGGCATCAGCAACCTGGGCGATCGGCTGGCCGAGCCCGTGCGTGCGAGCCTCGACGAGCTCGCGCGCGGCTCGCAGTTCCTCGGCTCGCTCGAGCTGTCCTCTCGGGTGCGGCTGGTGCCCGCGGGCGAGCCCGTGGCCGCCGTCGGCGCGGCGCTGAGTGGGCCGCGGCAGAACACGAAGGAGCCGTCGTGGAGATCGTGATCCTGCCCGATGCGGCTGAGGTGGGCCGGGTTGCGGCATCCGTCATCGCTGACGTCGTCGCGCGCAAGCCGGATGGGGTGATCGGGCTGGCGACGGGGTCGTCGCCGCTTGCGATCTACGAAGAGCTGAGCAGGCGGGCGGATGCCGGCGAGCTCAACTTCTCGCGGACGCGGGGGTTCGCGCTGGACGAGTACGTGGGGCTGCCGTTCGATCATCCCGAGAGCTATCACGCGGTCATCGATCGCACCGTGACGCGGCCCTTGGGCCTGGACCCAGCGCTGGTGTCGGTGCCCGACGGGCTCGCCGACGACATTCCGGCGGCGTGCGCGGCGTACGAGGCGGCGATCGCGGCGGCCGGGGGCATCGACGTGCAGATCCTCGGCATCGGAGCGAACGGGCACATCGGGTTCAACGAGCCGACCTCGTCACTGTCCTCGCGGACCCGCATCAAGACGCTGACGCCGAAGACGCGGGCCGACAACGCCCGGTTCTTCGACTCGGCAGAGGCCGTGCCGACGCACTGCGTGACGCAGGGGCTCGGCACGATCCTGGACGCGAAGCGCCTCGTGCTGGTCGCGCAGGGCTCGGGCAAGGCCGAGGCCGTCGCAGCGGCGGTCGAGGGCCCGCTGTCGGCATCCTGCCCGGCCTCGGTGCTGCAGCTGCACGAGCACGCGACGGTGATCGTCGACGAAGCCGCCGCCTCGCGCCTGCACAACGCGGACTACTACCGCTACACCTGGGCCAACAAACCCGAATGGCAGAAGTACTGAGGCATCGTTCGATGATCACAGAGCTGCGAGGCCGGGATGGGGCGGCGCCGCACTGAACTCGAGCTCCCTATAGGCCTTGCCCACCCTGCGCACGTACAGGGCGGTGATTACCGCCCCCGGGTAGAAGGCCAGGGCCGCAGTGAGCTCGAGAATACCGACGGCCGCCCCGCAGAGTTGATAGGCGGTTGCATTGTGCGCGAATGGGCCCACTGGGCTGGTCAGCGGCGACGCGAATGAAGCGGCGCCCACGACGGCGACCCACGCGATGAGTGCCCACCATCGGAACCCCTTCCGCGCCACCCGCCAGCCCGAAGCGCGTAGCGCGCGAAGCCGAAGCGACCACTCGAGGCACCAGAGTGCGCATGCCAGCCCGGCCAGCGCGAGGCCGCCCCAACCGCATACGCGCAGTACCCAGGCGGTGACGGTCGGGCCCATTCTTGTGCCGAGCACGACCACTTCCGCCCCTACGCCGGCCAAAATCCACATGAGCGCTGCGATCCACAAGCGATCGCTCGCTCGCATGTTCGCGACGCGAATCCAGTCGTACGCGCGTTTGAGGAATAGAACCGTGCACGTGAGCATCAAGCCGGAACCGAGCCATGCACTCACCTGTCCGTCGATCCGGACCGAGGCCTCGAAGCGGGACAGCCGATCCAGCCAGATGCCGAATCGGCCGGACAGATCAAGAGCAACCATAGTCAGTACGAAAAGCGTCAGCGCCACTCCGATGGAGATGCCCTTGACCGACCAGTGCCGGGGCCGACCGTACTGAACGACGGCGAACGCCCAGTAGAGCCTGCCCGTCGCCGCCCCCACCGCCACGGCGGCGATGACCGTCGAGACATCGCCTACCGTCGACCACAGTTCGAAGGAGCGCTTGTCGGGAGTGACGGCGTAGATGACCGCTGTTGCGAGAACGGCGAGGACGAATCCGGATGCCGTGACGCGGTTGACGGCTCTGCCGATACGCCGATCCAAGCGAGGTAGAGCCATCCGCAGCAGCCGGATCAGCCCGACGCTCGCGAACGCGCAGACATTGACGACTCGGGCGATGCCCCACAGTCGGCTCGCGACGTGAACGCTGGACACATGCGCGACGAGACCCAGCTGGCGCTGAAGCGCGGACCTCGCCAGGTCTTCGCGCAGTGCCGTTAGGGCGGTGTCGACTCTGGCGTGGTGCGCGTCATCGGTCAGCACCGCGATTGCGCTGAGGAGCATCGCCTCTTCAGCTGCCGCATCGCTGCCCGCCGATGATCTGGGCGCTTCGCCAATGAGGCGGTTCGCCGCAGCGAGTTCGCCTTGCGAGCGCGGACCTCCGTGTCCGAACCGTCGTGCAACCTCTTGTTGTGCTGCGATGTAGATGGTCTGGTTCCATTGAGGCGGCTGCAAGGAGCGGCCACCGACGACAAGCACGAGAGCCGCTGTCATCGCCAGAAGCGAGCAGATCAGCCAGAACGACAAAGTGATCACGATGTCCATGCTTGGACGCTAGGGGGCACCCCCGACATCGAGAGCGCGAGAAAGCGCGGCTCAGGGCGCTTGTGAACCTGATGAGGCGACGGTGCAGGTCGAGTCGCGCTCGATCGACGCGGCTACGCCGTCAGGAACGCGTCGAGCGCCGCGAAGACGGCGGCGGGGTTCTCGAGCTGGGGCAGATGGCCGGCTTCAGGGATCAGCTCGAAGCGGGCCTCTGGAATCGCCGCGGCGAACGCGCGCCCGTAGTCGGGCGTGACCACGCCGTCGGACTCTCCCCAGAGCACCAGCGTCGGCACCGTGATCGCGCCGAGCCGCTCGCCGAGGCTCTGGTCGCGCATGTCGCCGGCGACGGCAGCCAGGGCGGCCTGATTGCCGCGTACGATCGCGAGGCCTTCCGGCGTCGGCGGCGGCACGACGAGCTTCGACGGGTCGTGGAAGCTGAACTTCGCGATCTCCTGAGGCGGCAACCCTGCGATGTCGCGCACGGGGTGCTCGGGAACCTCGATGCCGACCGCGTCGATGAGGGCGATGCGGCCGACGCGGCCTGCGGTGTCGGCGAGCGCCATCTCGGCGGCGATCCAGCCGCCGAGAGAGTTGCCGATGACGACGACGTCGTGCTCGCCGGCATCCGTCAGCTCGCTCAGGAAATGGCGCGCGAGGGCACCCGGGCTGTCGAGCTCGTCCGGGCGAGGGGTGCCGTTCCAGCCCGGAATGGTCGGCGCGAGCACGTGGGCCGACTCGGCGAGGTGGGCGGCGATGGGGCCGACGGTGGCGGGTCCGCCGCCGCCATGGAGGACGAGGACGGTGGGGTTCTGAGGGGTCTCGGTCATGGCGCTCACGCTATATCAACATATTTATATACGCAAGCTGATATGCTGGATTCATGACCGCGACCCCGCAGACCACCGGCCGGCTCCTCAAGCGCGCGCAGTACCGCAACCACCGCGCCGCCGATCGCGCGCTCGCGGCGATCGGTACCACCCTCGTGCAGTGGGACGCGCTGCGCGCTATCGACGAGTTCCCGTCGGCCTCGGCGCACGCGCTCGCCGTCACGACCTTCCAGAGCGACCAGTCGTTCGGCGCGCTCGCAGGCCGGCTGATCGCCCAGGGGCTCGTCGAGCGGTCGCCCGGTCACGGCCGGCGCGTCGAGCATCGGCTGACGGATGCCGGCAAGAAGATGCTCGCGGAGGGCCAGGCGGTCACCGCCGAGGTCACGGCGAGGTCGTTCCACGCGCTCTCGCAGGCTGAGCTCGAAACCCTGCACGCGCTGCTCGACCGCGTCGGCGAGGCCCCCGACTGAGCTGAGGCCGGGTTGCCCGGGTCGTCACAAATGCACGCCAGCAGCGCTCGAAGCGTGCTTAAGTGACGACCTGGGTCGGGCGCGTGTGCCCGGTCGTCAGAAACGCGCGCAAAACCTGCCCGCTTCCGTGCAAACGCGACGACCGGGCTCAGCCGAGCCGCGCGCCCGCGGCCCACACGCCGCGCACGCGCCATTCGTGGTCGAGCAGCACCGCATCGGCGGCGTAACCGGGGGAGAGCAGCCCGAAGCGGTGCCCGAGCCCGAGCGCGTGGGCCGGCACCGTGGTGAGCGCCGCGACCGCCGCGACCGGCGGCAACCCCACGAGCTCGATCGCGTTGCGCAGCGCCTGGTCGAGCGTCAGGGTCGAGCCGGCGATCGAGCCGGCGGAGCCGTCCGCCTCGCGCAGCCGCGCCACCCCGCCGACGACGGAGACGTCGAGCGAGCCGATCTTGTAGGCGCCGTCGGGTGAGCCGGTCGCCGCCATGGCATCCGTGATGAGCGCGATCCTGCCGGGCGCTGCGTCGAACGCGAGTCGAGCTACCGGCGGCGCGACGTGCACGCCGTCGAGGATCAGCTCGACCGTCACCCGCGGGTCCTGCAGCGCGGCGACGATCGGCCCCGGCGCGCGATGGCCGATGCCCGGCATGGCGTTGAAGGCGTGCGTGAGCAGGCGCGCACCGCGGTCGAAGGCGGCGGATGCCTGCTCGTATGTCGCCTCGGTGTGCCCGACGGCCACCTGCACGCCGGCCTCGACGAACACGTCGATCGCCTCGAGCGCGTTCTCGCGCTCGATCGCGAGCGTGATCTGCCGCAGCGTGCCATGCGCGGCGGCGATGAGCCGCTCGACAGCGGCGGGCGACGGGTCGATCAGGAAGTCGGGGTTGTGCGCCCCCTTGCGCTCGGTTGCGAGAAACGGGCCCTCGAGATGCGCGCCGAGCACGAGCTCGTCCTCGGCGGCGAGGTCGGCGATCGCGGTGAGCGAGGCAGTGAGCTCGTCGAGCGGGTTCGCGACCAGGCTGATCACCGAGCGGGTCGTGCCGTGCGCGCGGTGCACCTCGAGCGCCTTCGAGATGGCGTAGGCGCCGTCGTCGAAGGCGAAGCCGCCCGCTCCGTGGCCGTGCAGGTCGAGGAATCCGGGCACCAGGTGCTGGCCGTGGGCGTCGTGAACGACTGTGGCAGTCGACGCATGTGCGTGCCAGCCGTCGCCTGTCCCCGTGGCCATGATCTCGCCCCCCTCGGCGGCCAGCCAGAACTCGTCGGCCTCCCCAGCGGCGTCGATCTTGCGGGCCGAGTGGATGACGAGCTCAGCGGGCATGCTCAGAACTCCCGGCGGTTCACGATCAGGCCGGTCGCGAGGGCGACGACGGTGAAGACGCCGAAGATGATCCACTGATGCATGTCCGCCCAGGCATATGCCGCGGTGCCCATCACGACGATCTCGACCAGCGCCTTCACGAACGGATCCACGGCGAGCACTGCCTTCGGCGCGCGGAACAGGCCCCAGAGCACGATCGCGATGACGGGCGCGCCGATGCCGACGACGATATTCAGCCAGAAGGGGAACGTCACGAATCCCCAGATCGCGAGCGTCACGATCGCGAACACCTCGCAGAGGAAGCGGAGGGCGTCGACCACCCCGATCTGGGGCTGCTGCGGGCTCTCGGCGGCTTCTCGTGCGGTCACGGGTTCAAGGGTATCGAGCAAAGGCTGGGGAGATACGGATGCCTGAGCCGCTGCTGCCTGTCTCCGGGATCTGCGCCGAATCCAAATGATTGCACTCTGCTAGCATCAATATCATGGGCACGCTCTATATTCGCGACGTCGACAGCACCGCGATCGAAGTCCTCAAGGCGCGCGCGGCCGCAGCCGGAATGTCGCTCTCGGCCTATGTCGGCGGTGAGATCGTCAAGATGGCCAAGCGTCCGACCAACGCCGAAGTCGCCGAGCGACTGAGGACCATGGACCGGACGAACGGTCCTACGCGGGAGGAAATCCTTAAGGCGCTTCATGAGAGTCGGCGTTGATCGTCGTCGACGCGTCGGCGATCGTTGAAGTACTCGTCGCCAGGCGACCGGCATCTGAACTGATCGACGTCATTCGCGAGGACCTCGCCGCTCCGCACCTGATCGACGTCGAAGTGATGTCAGTGCTGCGGGGTCTCTCACTCGCGGGAAAGCTCGACGACTTCGGCGCGGCGAGCGCCCGTCACAACTTCATGTCACTCGCGATCGACCGGCACGGATTCGAACCTTATGCCGAGCGCGTTTGGGCGCTGCGTCACGGGCTGACCAGCTATGACGCCAGCTACGTGGCGCTTGCTGAGGCGCTCGACGTCGAACTGGTCACATGTGACAAGAAGCTGCTGGCGCCGAGCCATCGGGCTCGGGTCCGGTTTGTGCCGGCGGCGCGCTGACCGCGCCTTGCCTACCGGAAGATGGCTGCGCCGATGGCGATCATCTTCACCGGAAGATGATCGTGCGCGCGCCGTCGAGCAGCACCCGGTGCTCGCTGAACCACTTCACCGCCTGGCGCAGCGTGCGCGACTCCTCGTCCTGCCCGGTCGCCATCAGCTGCGCCGGCGTCGCGGTGTGGTCGACGCGCACCACGTTCTGCTCGATGATCGGACCCTCGTCGAGATCCGAGGTCACGAAGTGCGCCGTCGCGCCGATGAGCTTCACGCCGCGCGCGTGCGCCTGGCGATAGGGATTCGCTCCCTTGAACCCGGGCAGGAACGAGTGGTGGATGTTGATCGCCCGGCCGGTGAGCGCCGCGCACAGCTCGGGCGAGAGGATCTGCATGTACCGCGCCAGCACTACCAGCTCGACGCCGTGCTTCTCGACCTCCTCGAGCACGCGGGCCTCGAAGGCCGCCTTCGACGCGGCATCCGTCACGGGCATCGATGCGAACGGCACACCGTAGAACTCTGCGAGGCCCGCGAGGTCGGGGTGGTTCGCGAGCACGAGCGGCACGTCGATCTCGAGGTGGCCGCTGCGGGTGCGGTACAGCAGGTCGTTCACCGCATGGCTTGCCTTCGACGCGAGGATCAGCGTCTTGGTCGGCCGCCCCACGACGTCGAGATTCCACTCCAGTTCGAAGCGCGCGATGACGGGCGCGAGCGCCGCCTCGAATTCGGCGCGGTCGACGGATGCCTCGACCTGAAGCCGCATGAAGAAGCGGCCGGTGTCGGCCGAGGCGAACTGCTGGCTCTCGGTGATGTTGCCGTGGGCGGCGACGATCGCTCCGCTGACGGCGTGCACGATGCCGGGCCGGTCGATGCAGACGAAGGTGAGGACCCAGTGCGTGGGCGCGGAACTCATGCGCTCCAGGCTATCGGCGCCCGTAGGGTGGCCGTATGCGATACGTGAAGCTCGGCAGCACCGGTCTCGACGTCAGCGCCATCGCCCTCGGGTGCATGAGCTTCGGCGAGCCCGCCGCGGGCGGCCATCAGTGGGCGATCGGCGAGGAGGCATCCCGCCCGCTCATCAAGCAGGCGCTCGAGGCGGGCATCACCTTCCTCGACACCGCGAACGTGTACTCGGGCGGCACCAGCGAGGAGATCGTGGGCCGCGCCATCAAGGACTTCACGAGCCGCGACCAGGTGGTCCTCGCCACTAAGGTCCACGGGCGCATGCGCCCGGGGCCGAACGGCGCCGGCCTGTCGCGCGCCGCGATCATGATGGAGATCGACAACTCGCTGCGGCGCCTCGGCACCGACTACGTCGACCTCTACCAGATCCATCGCTGGGACTCGGCGGTCCCGATCGAGGAGACCATGGAGGCCCTGCACGACGTCGTGAAGGCCGGGAAGGCGCGCTACATCGGTGCGTCGTCGATGTGGGCGTGGCAGTTCGCACAGGCGCAGTACACGGCAGAGCTGAACGGGTGGACCCGGTTCGTCTCGATGCAGGACCACTACAACCTCATCTACCGCGAAGAGGAGCGCGAGATGCTGCCCTTCTGCGCCGATCAGGGCGTCGGCGTGATCCCGTGGTCTCCGCTCGCGCGCGGCAAGCTCACCCGCGACTGGGCCGAGACGACCAAGCGCACTGAGACCGACCGGCTGCTGAACGAGAACAACGTGTATGTCGACGGCGATCAGCAGATCGTCGAGCGGGTGGCATCCGTCGCCTCCGATCTCGGCGTGCCACGCGCCCAGGTCGCGCTCGCCTGGCTGCACCACCAGCCGGTCGTGACGGCGCCGATCGTCGGCGTCACCAAGCCAGGGCATCTCGAGGACGCCCTGCGCTCGCTCGACGTCGAGCTGAGCGAGGAGCAGATCGGATTCCTCGAGGAGCCGTACCGACCGCATGACGTCGTCGGGTTCTGACGGCTAGACTTGCGCTGTCGCGACTGGCGTTGAGGTGGGCCACCACCGGGGAGCGGCACGGACTTTCAGACAGCATCGGCCGCACGCCTGGGCCGATACGGATTCCTCGTACGCCATCCGTTGTGTCAGAAAGGCAGCCGGCTATGACCGACAACTTCAACGCCCCTCTCTCTGAGGTCGATCCCGAGATCGCCGAGGTGCTGCGCCTCGAGCTCGGTCGCCAGCGCGACTATCTCGAGATGATCGCGAGCGAGAACTTCGTTCCGCGCGCCGTGCTCGAGTCGGCCGGCTCGGTGCTCACCAACAAGTACGCAGAGGGCTACCCCGGCCGCCGCTACTACGGCGGCTGCGAGTTCGTCGACATCGCCGAGCAGCTCGCGATCGCCCGCGCGAAGGAGCTCTTCGGCGCCGAGTACGCGAACGTGCAGCCGCACTCGGGCGCGAGCGCCAACGCCGCCGTGCTCTCCGCCATCGCGACGCCTGGCGACACGATCCTCGGCCTCGAGCTCGCCCACGGCGGCCACCTGACCCACGGCATGAAGCTCAACTTCTCGGGCAAGCTCTACAACGCGGTCAGCTACGGCGTCGACCCCGAGACCTGCCTCGTCGACATGGACGTCGTGTGCGATAAGGCGCGCGAGCACCGGCCGACCGTCATCATCGCCGGCTGGTCCGCCTACCCGCGGCAGCTCGACTTCGCCGCGTTCCGCGAGATCGCCGACGAGGTCGGCGCGAAGCTCTGGGTCGACATGGCGCACTTCGCCGGCCTGGTGGCCGCGGGCCTGCACCCGAGCCCCGTTCCCTATGCTGACGTCGTCTCGTCGACGGTGCACAAGACGATCGGCGGCCCGCGCTCCGGCTTCATCGTCTCGCGGGACACCGCGCTCGCGAAGGCGCTCAACTCGAACGTCTTCCCCGGCCAGCAGGGCGGACCGCTGATGCACGTCATCGCCGCCAAGGCGACCGCGTTCAAGCTCGCCGCGACCGACGAGTTCAAGGAGCGCCAGGTGCGCACCGTCGCCGGCGCGAAGCTGCTCGCCGAGGCGCTGACCTCCGACGAGTCCCGCGCCGCGGGCGTCAACGTGCTCACGGGCGGCACCGACGTGCACCTCGTGCTCGCCGATCTGCGCGAGAGCGAGCTCTCCGGTCAGGACGCCGAGAACCGCCTGCACGAGGTCGGCATCACCGTCAACAAGAACTCCGTGCCGTTCGACCCGCGGCCGCCGATGGTCACCTCCGGCATCCGCATCGGCACGCCCGCCCTCGCAACCCGCGGCTTCGGCGACGCCGAGTTCGCCGAGGTGGCCGACATCATCGCGAAGGCGCTGCGCCCCGATTACGACCCGTTCGCGCTGCGCGCTCGCGTGCAGAAGCTGACGGATGCCTTCCCGCTCTACCCCGGCCTGGAGTACTGATGACCGCGATCCGTCTCGACGGCGTCGCCACGGCCGCCGTCATCAAGGACGAGCTGAAGACCCGCGTCGACGCGCTGCGCGAGTGCGGCATCCGCCCCGGCCTCGCCACCCTGCTCGTCGGCAGCGACCCGGCCTCGGTCTCGTATGTGACCGGGAAGCACCGCGACTCGGCCGAGATCGGCGTCGAGTCGATCAAGGTCGAGCTGCCCGAGAGCGCCTCGATGGCCGATGTCGAGGCGGCGATCGCCGACCTCAACAGCGCGCCCGAGGTGACCGGCTACATCGTGCAGCTGCCGCTGCCCACGGGTCTCGACGAGCACCGCACGCTCGAGCTGATGGACCCCGCGAAGGACGCCGACGGTCTGCATCCGTTCAACCTCGGAAAGCTCGTGCTCGGCGTCGACGGCGAGATCGACACACCGTTGCCGTGCACGCCGAACGGCGTCATCGAGCTGCTGCGCCGCTATGAGGTGCCGATCGCAGGGAAGCACGTCACCGTGATCGGCCGCGGGCTCACCGTCGGCCGCCCGCTCGGGCTGCTGCTCACCCGCAAGGGCATCGACGCGACCGTCACCCTGACGCACTCGCGCACACCCGACATCGCCGCGGAGGTGCGTCGCGCCGACATCGTCGTGGCGGCCGTCGGCGTGCCGGGGCTCGTCAAGGCCGACTGGGTGAAGCCCGGCGCCGCCGTGGTCGACGTGGGCATCGCGCGCGTCGGAACGACCGAGTCGGGCCGCGCGAAGCTCGCAGGCGATGTCGCGCCCGAGGTGTGGGACACGGCGGGCTGGGTCTCGCCCGTGCCCGGCGGGGTGGGCTTGCTCACGCGGGCGATGCTGCTCGAGAACGTCGTCTCGGCCGCCGAGCGGCTCTAGCTTCCCTCTCGACTGCGCCGGACGGTCACCGTTGCGCTCTACCCGCGCTCGCGCTGTGCGGTGGTGATCGTTCAGCGCAGTTGAGCGGCTACGGTCGATGGTGTGGTGAATACCGAGCATCCTTCTGTCGAGAGTGTGCGCGCGGCGCTCGCCGAGCACGGGCTCGAGCCCGAGATCACGTGGTACGAGGTGGCGACGCCGACGGCGGCGGCCGCGGCCGAGGCGATCGGCACCACCGTGGGCGCGATCGCGAACTCGCTCGTGTTCACGCTCGACGGCGAGCCGATCCTGGTGATGACGAGCGGCGCGCACCGCGTCGACACGGAGTGGCTGGGCGAGCGTCTGGGCGGCACGATCGAGCGCGCGTCGAAGGACACGGTGAAGGATGCCACGGGCCAGACCATCGGCGGAGTGGCGCCCGTGGGGCATCCGTCGCCCATCCGCACTTTCGTCGATGTCGCGCTGCGGCAGTACGAGGTGCTCTGGGCCGCGGCCGGTCATGCGCACACGGTCTTCCCGCTGAGCTATGCCGAGCTGGTGCGCATCACGAACGGCACCGAGGTCGAGGTCGCGTCGCAAGGCTGAAAGCCTCATGCGGCGCCTCGAGCACGCGGCTAGCCTGCGGACCATGAGGCACTCGCGACTCGAGCACGCCGCCGCCCGGGTTCTGCTCGTCGTCGGTATCTTCAATGCGCTCTCGGCCTTCGCCGGCGGGGTGCCGCTGATCGCGCGCCCTGACGGCACGGCGATGGGCATGCCGCTGTCGATGCTCGACGGCACGCCGTTCTCGTCCTTCCTCTGGCCGGGCGTCGTGCTGTTCGTCGTGGTCGGCGGCACGCAGGCACTCGCCGTGGCAGCCCAGCTGCGACGCCGCACCTGGGCTGCCGCTGCCGCGGCGGTCGGCGGCTTCGGGCTCGCGATCTGGATCTTCGTCGAGGTGCTGCTGCTCGGCGGGTTCACCGTGCTGTACGTGCTCTACTTCGGCACGGCGCTGCTGCAACTCGCGGCGCTTCTTGTCAGCCTGGGGCTTTTCGCCGGCGCGTCCGCGGGTGCGAAAAGTACGCCCGCTCGCGATTGAACGTGCGTTTCGCACCTCTGGATCAGGCCGGGCTGCTCGCGTAGAGCACCGCCCGCTCGGCGTAGTGCTGAGCGTTGCGACGGATGCCGTCCACTTCGGCATCCGTCAGCTCCCGCCTGACCTTGGCCGGCACACCGGCGACCAGCGAGCGCGGCGGAACCACCGTGCCCTCGGTGACGAGCGCGCCGGCCGCGATCAGCGAGCCAGCGCCGATCACGGCGCCGTTCATGATCGTGGCGTGCATGCCGACGAGCACGTCGTCCTCGATGGTGCAGCCGTGCAGCACGGCGCTGTGGCCGACTGACACCCCTGAACCGATCGTGAGCGGCTTGCCCGCGTCGACGTGGCAGGCCACGAGGTCCTGCAGGTTCGATCCGGCACCGAGCGTGATCGGCTCGTTGTCGGCGCGCAGCACCGCGTTGAACCACACGCTCGACCCCTCGGCGAGCGTGACTGCGCCGATCAGCGCGACGCCGGGGGCGACGTATGCGGCGGCGGAGTCGTCGGGTGAGCCGATGGGGAGTGACAGCCTCGTCATGCCTCGAGGCTATCGTCCGTCACCGCTCGCGGTGCGCCCCCTGTGACGGCCACACGAGGAACATCTCGGGGCCCGTGTAGCCGTGCTCGGCGAACGCCCCGTCGATCGCGACCTGCACCTGCGTGATCGCCGACACGGGCGTCAGCGCGATGACCGACCCGCCGAAGCCGCCGCCCGTCATCCGCGCCCCGATCGCCCCGTAGTTGAGCGAGATCTCGACGGCGAGATCGAGCTCTGGCGTGGAGATCTCGAAGTCATCGCGCATCGAGCGGTGCGAGGCGAACATCAGGTCGCCGACGGCGGCGTAGTCCTGGGCGCGCAGTGCCGCGACCGTGTCGAGCACGCGCTGGTCTTCGGTGACGACGTGCCGGGCACGGCGGTAGACGATGCCGTCGAGCGTGTCGCGCGCGGCGAGCAGCTGCGGCCAGCTCACGTCGCGCAGGGCACGCACGCCGAGCTCGCGCGCGGCGGTCTCACACGCCGCGCGCCGCTCGGCGTAGCCGCCCGAGACATGCTCGTGCTTCACCTTCGTGTCGATCACGAGGATGGCGAGATCGGATGCCTGCAAGCCGAGATCCACGGGTTCTGAGGACCCGTCTCGGCAGTCGAGGAATAGCGCGGAGCCTTCCCGCGACAGCAGCGAGGCGGATTGGTCGAGGATGCCGGTCGGCGCGCCCACGAAGTCGTTCTCGGCCCGGTGACACACGTCGACGAGCCGAGAACCGTCGAATCCGAGCCGCCAGACCTCGTTGAGCGCGACCGCGAGCGCCCCCTCGATCGCCGCCGATGACGACAGACCTGCGCCGATCGGCACATCGGAGTCGAAGTGCACATCGAAGCCGGGCAGGCCCGCGAGATCCGCGCCGAGCTGCCCGAGCGCCCACACGACCCCGAGCGGGTAGGCGGCCCAGCGGGCGTCGCCGGAGACGCCATCCAACACGGCTGGCCCCTCCGCGGCATCCGCCAGCCTCACCTCGACCGTCTCGTCGCTCTCACCGCTCGACACGCGCACCACGTCGTCGTCGCGCAGCGCGAGGGCGGCGAAGGTGCGCCGGTCGATCGCGAACGGCAGCACGAAGCCCTCGTTGTAGTCGGTGTGCTCGCCGATCAGGTTGACGCGGCCGGGCGCCGACCATATGCCGGCGGGGGCATAAGAGAAGCGCCGCCGGAATCCGGCCTCGACGTCATCGGCCAACGAGCTCATACGGGGTTCTCCTCATCTGCTTTCGCGATCGCGACGCGCAGGCGCTCTGCCTGGATCTCGGGCGGGATGTCGCCGATCCACGCGCCCATCGCCGCCTCACTTCCCGCGAGGAACTTGAGCTTGTCCTTCCCGCGCCGCGGGCTGGTCAGCTGCAGATTCAGCCGGATGCTGTCCCGGTGGGTGTCGACGGGCGCCTGGTGCCAGGCCGCGATGTACGGCGTCGGGTCGCCGTAGAGCGCGTCGACGCCGCGCAGCAGCCGCAGGTACAGCACGGCGAGCTCGTCGCGCTGCGCACTGCTCGTCTCGGCGAAGTCGGCGGTGTGCTCGTTGGGCATGAGGTGCACCTCGACGGGCCAGCGGGCGGCGAAGGGCACGAAGGCCGTCCAGTGCTCGCCGGCCAGCACGACGCGCGGACCGCGCCGTTCGCTCTCGAGGATGTCGGCGAACAAATGGGGCCCGTACTCGTCGATCGAGGCGATCAGCTGCTGGGTGCGCGGTGTCACGTAGGGGTACGCGTAGATCTGCCCGTGGGGGTGCTGCAGCGTCACCCCGATCGCGGCGCCGCGGTTCTCGAACGGGAACACCTGCCTGACCCCCGGCAGAGCCGACAGCGCCGCCGTGCGATCGGCCCATGCTTCGATCACGGTGCGGGCCCGCGAGCGGTGGATCGATCCGAAGGCGCCCTCGTGCTCCGGGCTGAAGCAGACCACCTCGCAGCGCCCGAACGACGCGGCCTCGCGGCCGAGCCCGATGCCGTCAAGATGGGCGGGGTCCAGGGCCGGGTCGCCGGGCTCGGGCAGCGCAGGCCCGAACGACGGCGAGCGGTTCTCGAACACCGCGACGTCGTAGTTCGCCGGGATCTCGCTCGGGTTCTCCGGTGTCTGCGGCGCGAGCGGGTCGAGCGCGGCGGGCGGCATGACGACGCGGTTCTGCCGGGCAGCGGCGATCGAGATCCAATCGCCGGTCAGCGGGTCCTGCCGCATCGTCGCCGTCGGCGGCCGCTCGTCGAGCTCGCGCAGATCGGGCGCGCGGTCCGGCGGCAGGGTGGTGTCGGCGTCGTCGAAGTAGATCAGTTCGCGGCCGTCGGCGAGGGCGTGCACGCGCTTGGTGATGGAACCCACATGACGACGTTAGAAGCCTTCGCAATGAGAAGCAAATCGCTTTCGATTTGACAAGCTGACGGCGAATTCACGAGCATGTCAGCATGCCCGATGGGTCAGACCAGCTCGACGCGGCAACGCGTCGCGCGCGCATGCTCGCCGTGATCGAAGGGGTGTCGTTCGCGCGCGTCACGGATCTCAGCGAGCGGTTCGGCGTCTCCACCGTGACGGTGCGGGGTGACCTGGAATCCCTCGAGGCGGACGGTGCGGTCACCCGCATCCGCGGCGGCGCGATGCCTGTTCGCGGGGTTCGCGAGCGGCCCTTCGAGCAGACGCAGATCGATGCGGCCGAGCAGAAGGCCCGGATCGCCCGGGCCGCCGTCGACCAGCTCGGCTCCGGAATGAGCGTCATGATCGACGTCGGGACCACGACATCGGCCATCGCGCGCGAGCTGGTCGCGCGCTCAGAGCTGCGCGACCTCACCGTCGTCACCAACGGGCTGACCATCGCGCTCGAGCTCGAGCAGGTGCTCGACCGGGTGAGCGTCGTGGTCACCGGCGGGACGCTTCGCCAGCTGCAGCACTCGCTCGTCCCGCCCCTGGCCGACGGACTGCTCGGCCGCGTGCATGCCGACGTCGCCTTCATCGGCTGCACCGGTGTCGACGGCGAGGTCGGCGTGACGAACATCAACCTTCCCGAGTCCGAGATGAAGCGCGCGATGGCGGCTGCGGCGTCGCGCGTCATCGTCGTCGCTGACAGCTCGAAGCTGGGACGAGTGCACATCGGCCGCGTCGTGGAGACAAGCGCGGTCGACGCGCTGATCACGGGGAAGGATGCGCCGCGCTCCGTGATCGCGAGCCTGCGCGCCAACGGCTTGAAGCACATCACCACCGTCTGAGGTCGGCCGCCGGTCAGATCGTGACGACGCCGAACGGATCGAGATCGACCGGATGCCCCGCCACGACGAGCCGCCGCTGCGCAGCGGTCTGATTGATGACGAAACGGATGCCTCCGCGCACCGTCGTCTCGATGCCGTCGACAGCCTCCGGGAAGGGGGCGACGATGTCCGCGTCGACGAGCAGCCTGGCGATGACGGCATCCGCCAGCTGGGGCTGCGGCACCGTGGCGACGTACCACGCAGCCCCGTCATGGCCGGCGGCCCGGCGGGTGACCGCAGGCTGCCCTGCTGCGAGCCCCGTGCCGAAGCGGGCGAGGACCTCGGCGTCGTCGACCGTCGTGAACTCCTGCCATTGCACGGCCGGCCCCTCGAACTCGCCGACGACCGTCACCGTGTCGTCGGCGCCGGGCAGCGGGGCGAACTCCTCGACCTTGACGCCCAGCGCGTGCTGCAGCGCTGAGCCGGCGCCGCCGAGATAGCCGCCGAGGTGCGCATGGAGGTCCCGGTCGAGCACGGCCGTCTGGCATCCGATCACCAGCTGGCCGCCGGCGTCGGCATACGCCCCGAGCAGGTCGATCTCGCTGCGGTCGGCGAGCTGCTGTGCCGGAACGATGACGAGATCGTAGGCGGCGAGCTCGGCGCCGGGGCGGACGAAGTCGGCGACGACGCCGCGGCGCAGCAGCGCCGCGTGCCAGGCGAGCACGACCTCGGGGTAATCGGTCGACGCGGGGACGGCCTCCTGGGAAAGCGCCCACCACGACTCCCAGTCCCACACGATCGCGACCCGAGCGGGCACCTCCGCCCCGAAGGCGGCCCCCTGCGACAGCGCCGCGAGCTCGGCGCCGAGCGCCTGCACCTCGCGGTGGACGCGGGTGTCCGGACCGCTATGAGGGAGCATCGCCGCGTGGAACTTCTCGGCACCGGCCGCGGCCTGGCGCCATTGGAAGTGCAGCACGCCGTCGGCCCCGCGCGCCACGCACTGCAGGGCATGCATCCGGTTCATCCCGGCCGGCTTCGGCACGTTCCGCTCGCGCCAGTTCACGGCGCTGGGGCTCTGCTCCATCAGCAGCCAGGGCTTGCCGCCGCCGAGCGAGCGCATCAGGTCGCGCTGGGCGGCCGCCCGCGACGGCCACGCGGCGTCCGCCGGGTCGGGGTAGCAGTCGTCGCTCACGAAGTCGACCTCGGGCGCCCACTTCCAATAGTCCAGCGGCGCGAACATGCCCATGAAATTGGTGGTCACGGGCACGCCGGGGGAGAGCTCGGCGAGCACGCGCTTCTCCATGCGGAACAGCTCGAGCAGCGCATGGTTGCTGAACCGGCGCCAGTCGAGCTGCTGGGTTGGGTTGCGGAAGGTCGGGGCAGCGCGCGGCGCGTCCACCTCGTCGAAGCTTGCGTAGCCCTGTGACCAGAAGGCCGTGCCCCATGCGCGGTTGAGCTCGTCGATGCTGCCATAGCGCTGCTCGAGCCAGAGCCGGAACGCGGCGACGGATTCCTCGTCGAACGACTCGTGCACATGGCATCCGTATTCATTGTTGATGTGCCATGCCTCGACCGCGGGGTGCGCGCCGTAGCGCGCCGCCAGTTCGCGCACCAGCCGCTGCGCGTACTCGCGGTAGACCCGGGAGCTCGGGCTGTACTGCTGGCGGGAGCCGAAGCCCAGGCGCACGCCGTCGGCCGTGACGGGCAGCGACTCGGGGTGACGCCGGGCAAGCCACGCGGGCGGCGACGCGGTGGCGGTGGCGAGGATGACGCGGATGCCGCCGGCGTGCAGCTTGTCGAGCACGGTGTCGAGCCACTCGAACTCGAAGCGGCCCGGCTCCGGCTCGAGCTTCGCCCACGAGAACACCCCGACGGTCGCCGTCGTGACGTGGGCACCGCGCATCAGCATGACGTCCTCGTCCCAGACGCTCTGGTCCCACTGCTCGGGGTTGTAGTCGCCGCCGAAGCGGAAGCCGTCGAAAAGTGACGTCACGGGAGCTCCTCGATGTGCGGGTGTCGTCAGAACTCGGTCTGGCCGAGCTCCGGTGCGGGCAGGAAGCGGGCGGATGCCGAGACGAGCGTGTCGACCTCGAGCACCACGAGCCGGTTGGAGCCGGCCTGTGTCGCGCCGGCCGGCACGTACAGTGTGCGCTGCGGGCCGGCCTGCCAATAGCGGCCAAGTGGGAAGCCGTTGAGCCACGCGTTGCCCTTGCCCCAGCCTGCGCTGTCGAGGAAGAGGTCGGCCGGGGAATCCAGCGTGAACTCGGCGAGGTGGAAGCGCGGGCTCGCGCTGGTCGACGTCGCGGCGGGCGACGCGTCGACCTGCGCCGCCAGGCGATCGGCATCCACGTCGAGAGTCTGCCACCGCAGCAGCGGCTCACCGTCGAGCCGTGCCGGCCCGATGAGGCCCTTGTGCTCGCCGATGCGAGGGCCGTAGTCGACGCGGCCCTGGTCTTCGACCAGGACCAGCAACTCGCCGTGGGAGCGGGGAAGCGTCAGCGCGCGCTCGTGCAGCTCGCGGCTCAGCACGCCGAGGCGGACACCGTCGAGGAAGACCACCGCGCGGTCCCGCACATCGTCGAACGACAGCACGCCGGGGCGATCCGGCCCGGTGAGCTGCGTGCGGTACGCCAGGAATCCACCGTTCCGCCCGGCGTCGTCCATGCTCGGCAGCTCCGCGTGCTCGACCCAGGCGCTGACGGCCCCCGCCGACTCGAGCAGGCCGGGGCCGGGGCGGAGCGCGGCGTCGAAGGCGGGGGACCGGCGGGGCTCGTCGCTCGCGGCATCCGGCACGTCCGCGTACTTCGCGATGACGTCGCGGAACGCCCAGAACTTCTCGGTCGGACGTCCGGCTTCGTCGAGCGGGGCGTCGTAGTCGTACGAGGTCACGATCGGGTGGTAGGTGCCCTTGTCGTTCGCGCCGTTCGTGAAGCCGAAGTTCGTGCCGCCGTGGAACATGTAGATGTTGACGGATGCCCCAGCCGAGAGGATCTCGTCGAGTTCGGCGGCCGCCGCGGCGGTCGAGGTGGTGTGGTGGTGCGCACCCCAGTCGTCGAACCAGCCGCACCAGAATTCGCTGCACATGAGCGGGCCGGTGGGCTGCTCGCGGCGCAGGAGCGCGAGCCGCTCGCGACTCTGCGAGCCGAACGACGCCGTCTTGTGCAGGCCGGGCAGACTGCCGTCGCGGATCATCGTGCTGCTCGGTTGGTCGACCGTCGTGAGTGGCACCGTGATGCCGGCTCCGCGCGTGGTGTCGGTGAGCACCTGGAGGTAGTGGGGGTCGTCGCCGTAGGCGCCGTACTCGTTCTCCACCTGCACGAGGATGACGGGGCCGCCGCGGTCGACCTGGAGCGGCGCGACGAGCCCGAGCACCCAGCTCAGGTAGCGCGTCGCCGGCTCGAGGAAGCGCGGGTCGCTGCTGCGGGGGCGGATCGTGCGATCGCGCAGCAGCCAGCCGGGAAGGCCGCCGCCGTCCCATTCGGCGCAGATGTACGGCCCGGGACGGACGATGGCGCGCATGCCCTCGTCTTCGACGATGCGCAGGAACGCGATCAGGTCGAATCGGCCGTCGGGCCCGGTCTCGGTGAACTCGCCCGGACGCGGCTCGTGGACGTTCCACGGCACGTAGGTCTCGATGGTGTTGAGCCCCATCAGCCGTGCCGAGCGGATCCGGTCACGCCACTGCGCGGGGTGCACCCGGAAATAGTGCAGTGCGCCGGAGATGATCCGGAACGGCTTCCCGTCGAGCAGGAACTCGTCGTCTCCGATCTCGAAGCGAGTCACGATGGCCTCCTCAAAGGCGTCGAAAGCGAACAGCAGTGTGGGCCGGCCCGATGAGCCGGCCCACACCATCGGCGGTGCGGTGAGGTCAGCCCGCCTTGACCGTGAAGCCCTGCTGGTTGCCGTACTCCACCAGCTGCTTCTGCCAGGCCCCGAGCCCCGCGTCAAGCGAGGTCGACTTGGAGTACGACTGCCCGACGGTGTCGCCGAAGATGCTGTTGGCGTACACCTCGTAGGGCAGGTACTGCCAGCCGCTGACGACGTTCTTCGCGCCGCCGACGAGCACCTGGTTGATCTTCTGGCCGCCGAAGTACGCCGGCGCCTGGTCGAGGAAGGCCGAGGAGTTCTGGTCGGCCGTCGTTGACGGGAATCCGCCGCCGCTGTTGATGAAGATGCCCACGCTCTCCTTGCTGTTGTTGAGCCACTTGAGGAAGCCGGCAGCCAGGGCGGGGTTCTTGCTCTGCTTGAGCACGGCCTCGGCGCTGCCGCCGTTCTCGGCGTTGGCGGGGCTGCCGTCGTAGGTCGGGATCGGTGCGACCGCCCACTGGCCGGAGGCCTGGGCGACCGAGGACTCGAGCACGCCCGGCATCCAGGCGCCCGTGATCAGGCTGGCCACATCGCCGTTGCCGAGCGCCTTGTACCAGTCGTCGCTCCAGCCGGGGACCTGCGAGAGCAGCTTGCCCTCGACGAGCTGGTTCCAGGTCGAGGTGAACTTCTTGGTGCCCTCGTCCTGCAGGTTGATGGTCACCTTCGTGCCGTCGACCTTGAACGGCTGGCCGCCCGCCTGCCAGATCATGCTGGTGATGAAGCCGGGGTCGCCGCTGTCGGAGGTGATGTAGGCGTTCGGATTCGCCGCGTGCAGCTTCTTGGCGTCGGCGATGTACTCGTCCCAGGTCTTCGGAACGGTCAGACCGTACTTGTCGAAGACCGTCTTGTTGTAGAACAGCGCCATGGGGCCGGAGTCCTGCGGCAGGGCGACGAGCTTGCCCTGCACGTTGACGTTGTTCCACGGGCCCGAGGAGTAGTTGCTCTTGAGTGACCCGAAGCCGTAGTCGCCGAGGTCGACCAGCGCGCCGCCCAGCGCGAACTGCGGCAGTGCGTAGTACTCGATCTGTGCGACGTCCGGCGCGCCCTTGCCTGCCTTGATCGCGTTCTGCAGTTTCGTGTACTCGGTCGTGTTCGTGCCGGCGTTGACCAGGTTGACCTTGACCTTGGGGTAGGCCTTCTCGAAGGCCGCGACCTGTGCCTTCGCGGCGGGGGTCCAGGTCCAGTAGGTGATCGTGCCGCCCTTCTTGAGCGCGGCGTCGACGTCGGATGCCGAGGCGGACGAAGACGAGGAGGAGGAATCGCCGCTCGACGACGAGCAGCCGACGAGGGCCGCGGCGACGACCGCGCCGGCCGCCGCCAGGGTGGCGATGCGGCGCGTTGCCGTCCATCGCGTGCAGTGGATCATATGGGTGCCTTTCACTTCATTGGGATGGGAGGAGGAGTCTGGGGGCTCAGGCCTTGACGCTTCCGGCCGCGAGGCCGGACTGCCAGTAGCGCTGCAGGAACAGGAAGGCGATCACGATCGGGATGATCGTGATGAGGCTGCCCGTGATGACGAGGTTGTAGATCGGCTGGGCGGCGACGCCGGTCGCCTGTGCGCTCCACTGGCTCAGGCCGACGGTGAGGGGGTACCACTTCGGGTCGCTGAGCATGATCAGGGGCAGGAAGTAGTTGTTCCAGGTCGCGACGATCGCGAACAGCAGCACCGTGACGATGCCGGGGGCGAGCAGCCGCAGCGAGACCGTGAAGAAGGTGCGCAGCTCGCTCGAGCCGTCGACTCGGGCCGCCTCGAGCAACTCGGTCGGAACGGCGTCGATCGCGAAGGTCCAGATCAGGTACAGGCCGAAGGGGCTGATCAGGGACGGCAGAATGACGGCCCACGGCGTATTGGTCAGCCCGAGGTGGCTGAACAGCAGGAACGTCGGCACCGCCAGTGCGGTCCCCGGCACGGCGATCGCGCCGAGCACGACGCCGAAGACCGCGCGGCGCCCCGGGAAGGCGAACTTGGCGAGGCCGTACCCACCGAGTGTCGCGAGCAGCGTCGCGCCGCCCGCGCCGACGACGACGTAGAGGAGCGTGTTGCCGAGCCAGTGCAGGAAGATGCCGTCCTTGTAAGTGAAAGTCTCGGCGATGTTCTGGAACAGCACGAAGTGGTGGCCGAAGCCCAGGCCGAACGTCGACAGCAGATCCTGCTGCGTCTTCGTGGCGTTGATGATGAGCCAGACCAGCGGCACGAACGCGTAGATGACGAAGAGCGCCATCACGACCGTGAGAACAGCGTTGCGGCGGGGCTTGGCCGGCGTGGCGGCCGGGCGCTTCGCGGGCGCAGTGGGCATCAGCGGTTCTCCGCTCTCGTGCCGCGCACCTGGACGATGTACGAGATGACGCCGGTGATGACGCCCATCACGATCGCCACGGTGGCGGAGTAGTTGAACTGCTGGCCGGCGAACGAGAGGTTGTAGGCGTACATGTTCGGGGTGAAGTAGCTGCTGATCGAGTTCGGTGCGAGCCCCTGCAGCAGATTGGGCTCGTTGAAGAGCTGGAAGCTTCCGATGATCGAGAAGATGATCGCAATCACGATCGCCCCGCGGATCGCGGGCAGCTTGATGCTGAAGACGATGCGCCAGGCGCTCGCCCCGTCGAGCTCTGCGGCCTCGTACAGGTCGCCGGAGATCACCCGCAGCGCCGCGTAGAAGATGAGCATGTTGTAGCCCATGAACTCCCACGTGACGATGTTGCCGATCGAGCCGAGGATCCAGGACGGGGCGAGCGGCGCGAGGTGCCAGCCGAGGGCCTGGTTGACCCACGCGGTGAGTCCGAACTGGTCGCCGTAGATGAACCCCCAGAGCAGTGCGGCCACAACGCCGGGCACGGCGTACGGCAGGAAGATCGCGATGCGGAAGAACCGCGCTCCGTGCAGCCGGGCACTGTCGAGGGCGAGCGCCGCGATCAGCGACAGGGCGAGCATGATGGGCACCTGCACGACGAGGAAGAGCGCCACGCGTCCAAGCGATGACCAGAACTTCGGGTCCTGGAACAGGGTGAGGTAGTTGCCGAGGCCGACGAAGCTGGTGCCGCCGATCAGCTGCGTCCGGAAGAGGCTGAGATAGATCGCGTAGACGATCGGCGCGATGACGAGCAGCGCCAGCCCGATCATGAACGGTGTGACGAACGCGGCGCCGGCTAGAGAAACCTTGCGCTGCAGCACGGAGCGCCGCCGTTTGGGCGGTGCTGCGGTGATCTGAGACATCCTTGTCGCTTTCTCGACTCGTGTGATGGTTGCGTAAACATGTTTACGTAAACATCGTTCGGGAGCGAGCGTAACATGTAGGAACCCGGTCGATGGAACCCGGGCGAGCGGAGGGGGTGACGGTGTCGCAGAGCAGCGGCGTCGACCGGCTTCGCGCTGCGTCGATGGCAGATGTCGCGCTTCTCGCCGGGGTCTCCTCCCAGACGGTGAGCCGGGTCTCGAACGGCGGAATCGTGGCGGAGAAGACGCGCGAACGCGTCTTGGCCGCGATGGCCGAGCTCGGCTACCGGCCCAACAGCGCCGCGCGAGCACTCAAGAGCGGCCGGTTCCAGTCCGTCGGCGTCCTGATGTTCACGCTGCACAACACAGGGTCGATCCGCATCCTCGACACCATCGCCGTCGAAGCCGCCGCGGGCGGCTACTCCATCGACCTCATCTCGCTGGGCGACCCGACCACCGGGCATATCACGGAGGCGCTGTCGCGGCTCGAGCAGGAAGCGGTCGACGGCATCATCCTGATCCTCGAGGCGCATGAGCTGCTCGAGCACTCGATCGCCTTCCCGGCGCGTGTTCCCTCCGTGCTCGTCGACTCGCAGTCGTACGACGACAGGATCTCGGTCAATGCGGACCAGAAGCAGGGCGCGCGGCTCGCGGTCGAGCACCTCCTCGACCTGGGGCATCCGACCGTCTGGCATGTCTCGGGGCCGACCGAGACCTCCAACGCCGCCGCCGAGCGTGAGCAGAGCTGGCGTGACACGCTGCGGTCCCGCGGTCTCGTCGCGCCCCCCGTGCTGGGCGGCAACTGGGGTGCGGAGTCCGGATACAAGGCCGGTGTCGAGCTCGCGGCGAATGACGAGGTGTCGGCCGTGTTCTGCGCCAACGACCAGATCGCGCTGGGCGTTCTGCGCGCCATGCACGAGCACGGGCGTCGTGTTCCCGACGACGTCAGCGTCGTCGGCTTCGATGACACCGCGGAGTCGAGCCAGTACTGGCCGCCGCTCACGACCGTGCGGCAGAACTTCAAGGTCGTCGGTGAGACGGCCTTCGCGCTGCTGCGTGAGGCGATGCTCGGCGAGGCCGTCGAGGCGGGGCTTCGGCTGGTCGACAACGAATTGGTCGTGCGCTCGTCGACGGCCGCGTACCCCGGTGCCCGTGCTCGATGAGGAGCTGACGATGCGAGAAGAGGAGCCGCGGTGACGCGCAGCGAGCCCGATTACCTGCGCGCGGGCGGCGCCGCGGTCGTGCTGGCACCCGGCGGCGGCGGCGTTCCCGCCATCGCCTACTGGGGTGAGGACCTGGGTGCGGCGGCCCCCGTCGAGTCGCTCGACGGACTCGCGCTCGCACAGCTGCCTCAGCCGGTCTCGGGCGGCCTCGACGTTCCCGTGCGCCTGTCGACCGTGCCGCTCGAATCGCAGGGCTGGCCCGGCACGCCCGGGCTCGTCGGCGCGCGGGGCGGCCGGGACTTCTCGCCGCGCTTCCGCGTGAGCGGGTGGGCGAGGGGCGACAGCGATGGGTCGTCGCTCGTCGTCGAGCTCAGCGACGACGACGCCCGACTCGACCTCGAACTGCGCTTCGGGCTCGACGGCGCGGGCCTCTTCCGCCAGTCAGCGCGGCTCACGAACCGCGGCGACGAGCCCTACGAGCTCGCCTCGCTCGCCCTCACCTTCCCCGTGCCGGCTACCGCCGCAGAGGTGCTCGACACCACAGGCCGCCATCTGCGCGAGCGCCACCCGCAGCGGCACGCGCTGACCACGGGCCGCTACGTGCGCGAGAGCCGCCGCGGCCGCCCGGGCGCTGACGCGACCCTGTTGCTCGCGGTCGGTGCGGTCGGCTTCGGCTTCGAGCGCGGCCTCGTGCACGCGGTGCACCTCGCCTGGAGCGGCGACCACCGCCTCGCCGTCGAGCGCACCCCGACCGGCGAGACGTTCCTGCAAGCCGAGGAGCTGCTGCGGCCGGGCGAGGTCGTGCTCGCGCCGGGGGAGAGTTATGAGACGCCCGAGGCGGTGGGCGCGTGGGGCGACGGGCTGAACGAGCTGGCTGCACGCTTCCACCGCGCGCTGCGCAGCCGCCCCCGGCATCCGTCTCGCCCCCGTCCCGTCACCCTGAACACCTGGGAGGCCGTCTATTTCGACCTCGACCACGCGCGCCTCCTCGAGCTCGCGCGGGCAGGCGCCCGTCTCGGCATCGAGCGCTTCGTGCTCGACGACGGGTGGTTCCGCGGCCGGCGCGACGACCACGCCGGTCTCGGCGACTGGTTCGTCGATGATCGCGTCTTCCCAGACGGTCTCGGCCCGCTGATCGACGACGTCACCGCGCTCGGTCTCGAGTTCGGTCTGTGGGTCGAACCCGAGATGGTGAACCCCGACTCCGATCTCGCCCGAGCGCGCCCTGAGTGGCTGCTGCAGCCGGGCTCCGGCCGTCTGCCGCTGCCCGCCCGCCACCAGCAGGTGCTCGACCTCACCCAGCCCGGCGCCTACGCCTACCTGCTCGAGCGCCTCGACGCGCTGCTCACCGAGAACCCGAAGATCGCCTACCTCAAGTGGGATCACAACCGCGACCTGCTCGAGGCGGGCAGCACTGCGACCGGCCGCTCCGCTGGGCACGAGCAGACCCTCGCGGTCTACCGCCTGATGGACGAGCTGCGCGCGCGGCATCCGTCGCTCGAGATCGAGAGCTGCGCCTCGGGCGGTGCGCGCGTCGATCTCGGCATCCTCGAGCGCACCGACCGGGTGTGGACGAGCGATTGCATCGACCCGATCGAGCGCCTCACGATCCAGAAGTACACGGGGCTGCTGCTGCCGCCCGAACTCATGGGCATGCACATCTCGGGGCCGCGCTCGCATTCGACGGGCCGCACCGCGAGCCTCGCGCTGCGCGCGGGCGTCGCGCTGTTCGGCCACCTCGGCGTCGAGTGGGACGTGACCGGATTGACGGATGCCGAAGCCGAGGAGCTCGCCGGCTGGATCGCCCTGCACACCGAGCGCCGCGAGTGGTTGCACACCGGCCGCGTGGTGCATGCCGAGCTCGCCGACCCGGCCGCCGACCTACGCGGCGTTGTCGCGGACGACGGGTCGCGTGCGCTCTTCGCCTTCACCCAGGTGGGCTCGTCATCGGCCTATCCGGCCGCGCCGATCATGATCCCCGGACTCGACGACGACCGCGTCTACGAGGTCGCTCTGCTGCCGCTGCCCGGTGCCGGGAACGGCCCGCTCCCGGGCGCGCGCGGCGAGCTCGCGTGGGAGCGCACCGGGCTGAAGATGACCGGCCGGATGCTGCGCGCGAGCGGCCTGCGCCCACCGGTGCTGCACCCCGAGGAGCTCGCGCTGATCGAGCTGACCGCCCGCTAGCGTAGTTCGGGACCGCCCCTCGCCCCCGCTCCCGCTGGTCGAGTAGCGCGCAGCGCGTATTGAGACCCATTTCCCCAGAAGGAGACCCCTATGTCCTGGCTCGTCACCGGCGGCGCCGGCTACATCGGCGCCCACGTCGTGCGCGCTCTGCAGTCGGGCGACCTCGATGTCGTCGTGATCGACGACCTCTCGAGCGGGCACCGCGAATTCGTGCCGAACGGTGTGCCGTTCGTCGACGCATCGATCCTCGACGCGAAGGCGCTCGATGCGCTCTTCGACCGGCACGAGATCGACGGCGTCGTGCACCTGGCGGGCTACAAGTACGCGGGGGAGTCCGTGAAGCGCCCCCTGCACACCTACGAGCAGAACGTCACCGGCACGACGACGCTGCTCGCCGCGATGGAGCGCGCCGGCGTCAGCCGCATCGTGTTCTCATCGTCGGCGGGGGTCTACGGCACTCCGACCGTCGAGCTCGTCACCGAGGCGACCGCGACCACGCCCGAGTCGCCGTACGGCGAGACGAAGCTCATCGGCGAGTGGCTGCTCGCCGACCAGGGCCGCGCGACCGGCCTCGTGCACACCTCGCTGCGCTACTTCAACGTCGTCGGGTCGGGCAGCGTCGAGCTGCGCGACACGAGCCCGCACAACCTGTTCCCGCTCGTGTTCCGCGCGCTCGACGAAGGCCGCACGCCGAAGATCTTCGGTGACGACTATCCGACTCCCGACGGCACCTGCGTGCGCGACTACGTGCACGTCGCCGACGTCGCCGAGGCGCACGTCGCGGCGGCCAGGCGGATGCTCGCCGGCGAGCCCGTCGAGCCGGTCTACAACCTCGGCAGCGGCGACGGGTCGTCGGTGAGGCAGATCATGGATGCGATGGTGCGCGGCACCGGCATCCGTTTCGATCCGGAGATCGCGCCTCGTCGGCCGGGTGACCCGGCGCGCACCGTCGCTGACGGGACGCTCGCCGCCCGCGATCTCGGCTGGGCGATGACGAACACGCTCGACGAGATGGTCGCTTCGGCGTGGGCATCGTGGACGGCGGCTGGCTGAGAGCGATGGCCCGGTGGGCCATCGCTGCGCCGGCGTCCCGAGGCGAGCTGTGCTCGCCTCGGTCGGCCAAACCGTCCTAGGCTGGCGAACGTGCGCGCACCTACCGGGGAACAGTACGAGATCATCCGGACCACGCCAGACGGCACGGTGAGAGCCGTGATCACCGAGCTGGCGGCGGGCATCCGCGAGTTCCAGGTCGACGGCGTCGACCTCATCGAGCCGTTCCCGGTGACGTCGTCGCCGCAGTCCGCCTCGGGCATCGTGCTGGCGCCGTGGCCGAACCGCATCCGCGACGGCAAATGGACCTGGCGGGCGGCGGACGGCGCCGAGCAGACGCTGCAGCTTCCGCTCACCGAGCCGGCGCTCGGCAACGCGAGCCACGGCCTGCTGCGCTTCACCGCCTACGAGCTCGTCGACAAGGGCGCCGACTTCGTGGAGCTCGGCGCGACGATCTACCCGCAGAACGGCTACCCGTTCCTCGTGGACACGCGGGTGCGCTATGAACTCACGGACGACGGACTGACCGTCACGCACATCTTCGCGAATGCGGGCGAGACGGATGCCCCGGTCGCGGTCGGCGCACACCCGTACTTCCGGCTGGGCGAGCTCGAGACCGCTTCGCTGCGGCTGACCGTGCACGCGAACACGCACTTCGAGCTCGACGAGAAGCTGATCCCGATCGCGCAGAAGCCCGTCGACGGCACCGCGTTCGACCTGCGCTCGCCGCAGCGTGTCGGCGATCTCGACCTGAACGAGGGATATGCGGATGCCGGCCCCGGCGACCTCGCCACCCTGGCCGCCGCGGACGGCTCGGCGGTCACCCTGTGGGGCGATGAGGCGTTCACCTTCCTGCAGGTCTACACGCACCGCTCGTTCGCCACGCTGCCGGCGGGTTCCGTCGCGATCGCGATCGAGCCGATGAGCGCGCCGACGGATGCCTTCAACTCCGGTTTCGGCGTGAAGCGCCTCGCCCCCCACGAGACCTGGTCGGCAACCTGGGGCGTCCGCTACACCCCGCCCGCCGCGCAGGGGTCGCTCTCGCCGGTCGAGTAGCGCGGCATCGCTCCCGTCCCGATGGTCGAGTAGCGCGGCATCGCCGCGCGTATCGAGACCCCTCCCTTGACAAACCCCTTCATGTGCCAATACTTAAGCACATGCTTAACCATTCCGACACGCTCGACCGGGCCTTCCAGGCCCTCGCCGACCCCAGCAGGCGTGCGATGGTCGAGCGGCTGGCGCGCGGTCCGGCATCCGTCAGCGAACTCGCGGCACCGCTCGCGATGACCATGGCTGCCGTCCTGCAGCACCTGCGCGTGCTCGAGGCGAGCGGTCTCGTCACGACGGCGAAGCAGGGGCGGGTGCGTACCTGCGCGGTCGACCCCGAGGCGTTTGGCGCGGTCCAGTCGTGGATCGACGCGCGCCGTCGCGAGTGGGAGAGCCGTCTCGACCGCCTCACCCAGCACCTCATCGACCACCCCGATCGTTGAGGAGCGCCGCAGGCGCGTCTCAAAACGATCACAGAAAGGACCAGAGATGACCACCACGCATGGCTCGTTCACCGTCGAGCGTACCGTTCCCGCATCACCAGAGCGCGTCTTCGCCTGTTTCGCCGACGACGCCGAGAAACGGGCCTGGTTCACCGGGCCGGATGGCTTCGTCGAGAAGGCCCCGCGTCGCTTCGACTTCCGCGTCGGCGGCGACGAGTTCAACTCGGTCGGCACTCCCGACGGCCCCGCCCACGTCTTCAATGCCCACTATTACGACATCGTCGAGAACGAGCGCATCGTCTACGCCTACGAGATGTACGAGGACGAGTTCCGCTCGTCCGTCTCGATCGCCACGATCGAACTGGAGCCGGTCGACGGCGGCACGAAGTTCACGATCACCGAGTCCGGTGTGTTCTTCGGCGACCCGCTCGAGGCCGACGGCCGCAGGCACGGCACCGAACTGCTGGCGAACGTCATCGTCGCCTACCTCACCGGTGAGCTGCTTCGCTAGTCCAGCGACTCCGCCCGCCACAGCCGCGCGCAGGCGCCGAGCTCGTCACCCGTCTGCACGAACCGCGAGGCGCGGGTTGTGAGCTCGGTGGCTCGCTCGGAGTCCACGGCATCCACCGAGTCGGCCAGGGCGGCGGCGCCCGCGGCCTCGACGCGGCAGAATGCCGCAGCCCGGTCGAGGGCGTCGGCGAAGTCGCCCTCGAACGCTCCGCGCAGAATCCGGTCGGCGAGCTCGACGATCTCCGTCGGGCCGGTCGGCTCCTGCGCGCCGGCGACGATCGGGTCGATGGTCGGCGTCACGTCTGCCCCGCGCTGGTAGAGGTAGCTCGTCTCCTCGGGGTTCTGCCTGATCAATACGCGCACGAGATAGACGCGCCACAGCGCGCCGGGCAGGGAGCGGGCGGATGCCTCCGACCACAGCTCTGCGATGGCGTCGATGCCGTGCCGGTCCGTGTAGTCGACGAGCCGGTCGATCACCGCGGGGTCGGGGTCGGCGTGCACGCGCGACACGAGCGCGTGGGCCGTCTCGTGGGCCACCCGCAGCGCGACGGCGGGGTCCTGGCCGCCGTGGAAGGCCTCGAACACGCGGCTGGGCAGCTTCACGGGCTTGTGGAAGTCGTCTGCCAAATCAGGACTCCTGAGCTTTCTGTCAAGGGGGTTTTGTCGCAAGCTCCGTCCGGGCACCGTCGAAGCATGAACATTCTGCTGATCATCGTTGCTGTGATTGCGGTCATTCTGCTGCTCACGGGCGGGTTCGTGCAGGCCGTGAACTGGCTGCTCTGGGTCGGGATCGTGCTTGCGCTGTTCGCCATCATCGTCTGGATCGTGCGCGCCATCAGTGGGCGCAACCGAGTCTGACACGCCTGGATTCCCGCCCGGTGCCCGAGAGGGCGCCGGGCGGCTTTCATGTCGCTGGGCACGTTACGCTGGATCTGTCGCCCCTGTAGCTCAGTTGGCAGAGCATCCGACTTTTAATCGGTAAGGTCGTCGGTTCGAGCCCGACCGGGGGCACTCTCAGTCCGCCGCAATGTCAGTGGTTCATCGGAAGATTTCTTCATGAAGCACTGTGGGGAATGCGGTCGGGATTTGCCGTTGAGTGAGTTCAACAAATCGTCGGGTCGCAAAGACGGCCTGCAGTGGATCTGCCGAGAGTGCAACAAGCGCCATGCTCGCGAGTACTACGCCAAGAATCGGGAGCATCACATTCGTGTGATCGTCGCGCGCCGGAGATTGACGCGAAAGGCGGCGCATGAATACCTCGCCCAGTACCTGATCACCCACCCATGCGTTGACTGCGGCGAAGCCGACGTCCGAGTGCTCGACTTCGACCATCGCGAGGGCAGTGGGAAGACGGCCTTGGTCACCCGACTGGCCGCTAACGGGTTTGGGCGGGAGCGCATTGACGCCGAGATTGCGAAGTGCGACGTGCGTTGCCGAAATTGCCACGCGCGCATCACATACGAACGGGCTGGAAACAGCTGGCGTCAGCGTGTCTTCGAGCGAATGCATCCCAATGGGCGGCAGGCGACGGCCCCACGAGTGCAGATCCGTCGGCAGCTGCTTTCCACGCGCCAGCTCATGGACGATGTTGCTGAGATAGCGGGCCTTCTGCAGCAGCGCGCCTTCGATGTGTTCGCCCGGGAGTACGCAGATGACCCCCGGTGGTGAGCGCGACGCTCCGGTGGCGACGGCTTCAGCCCGAGCGCAAGATCGACGCCATCTTCTTCCCGCGCGCGAGCTCGTCGACGAGCTTGTCGAGGTAGCGGATCTTCTGCATCAGCGGGTCCTCGACGTCTTCGACCCTGACGCCGCAGATGACCCCGGTGATGAGCGCGGAGTTCGGATTCCACCCAGGAGCCCGCTCGAAGAAGGTCCGCAGATCCGTGCCGTCTGAGCGCATGCGCTCCAGCTCAGCGGGGTCGTAGCCGGTCAGCCACTCGATCACCTCGTCGAGCTCCTCGACGGTGTGCCCCTTCCGCTCGACCTTCGCGACGTACAGCGGGTAGAGCGTCCCGAAGCTCATTGCAAAGATGCGGTGCCCGGCCATGATGCCCCTAACTCCTCCTACGCGGCGTGCGCGGCGTCGGCCACAGCCCGATCGAGGAACCGGGTGAGCGCGTCGCGGGTCTCGGCGAGGCGCCGCGCCTTGGCATCCATGTCGTCCCGGATCTCGGTGACGCGCTGCACCAGCACGCCGCACTCCTGCGCGATCGGCCCGGCATCGCCCGTGCACGGCAGCACGCGCTCGATCAGCTCGGTGGGGAACCCGAGGTCGAGCAGCGTCTTGATCGTCTCGACCGTGCGTAGCGCGTCGTCGTCGAAGTCGCGGTAGCCGTTCCCGAGCCGCGAAGACCGCAGCAGCCCGACCTGCTCGTAATACCGGATCGATCGCGCGCTCGCGCCGGTCCGCTCGCTCAGCTCGCCGATGCGCATGCGCTCTCCCGCCGACTTGACCTTGACATTGATGTCAGAGTTTACCGTCGTTCCACGGCCGCGCGGCGGCTCGAGCGAAAGGGAACGCAATGAAGGTCTTCATCACAGGGGGTACCGGCTATGTCGGCTCGGTGCTTGTCGAGAAGCTGGTCGAGGCGGGGCACGAGGTGACCGCGCTCGCCCGCTCTGAGGCGAGCAGCGCGCGGCTGGCGGCTGCGGGATCGACGCCGGTGCCGGGCGAGCTGGCGGATGCCGCGGTGCTCCGTGCCGCCGCGGCGGCGGCAGACGCGGTGATCCATGCCGCGGTCGACTACACGATGAGCGACGAGGCGAACGCCACGGAGCTCGCGGCCGTCACGGCGCTGGTCGAGGGCGCAGGGGCGACGGATGCCGGCAAACCGGTCATCTACACGAGCACCGGCCTCGTCTACGGCTTCGGGTCGGGCCGCGACACCACCGAGGACGCCGAGCTTCCCGAGGTGAGCGCGCAGCCGGTGAAGGCGCAGGCCGAGCGCATCGTCCGCGAGGCATCCGGCATCACGCCGATCGTGATGCGCGCCGGGCTCGTCTATGGGCGCGGTGGCAGTGGACTCATCACCGGGCTCATCAGCAGCGCGGCACAGACGGGCGCCGCCGCCTACATCGAGGACGGCGCCAACACGTGGAGCCCTGTCCACGTCGACGACCTCTCGGCGCTCTACCTGGCCGCACTCGCGCACCCGGCGGCCGGCGTCTACAACGCCGTGGGGGAGCAGCCGTTCAGCTTCCGCGAGCTCGCGGAAGCGATCGCCGCCCTGACGGGCGCCCAGCCGCTGTCGATCCCGTTCGAGACGGCCGAGCAGCAGTTCGGCCCGTTCGCGCAGGTGCTGCGCACCACGAGCACGCTCCGTGCAGACAAGGCGCGCGCCGCGTTCGGCTGGGCGCCCACGGGCATCTCGCTGCTCGACGACGTGCGGGCGGGCAGCTACCGGGCGCCGGCATCCGTCATCGACTGATCGCCCCCGCCTCGCGGCAAAAGAATAACCGGGCCGCAGAACGCCTCTCGGCGGAAGGCCGCTCGAAGCGGCGAAAATTGGAGCCCGGGGTTACTGCGGCCCGGCCATTCGAGTGTAACGGAGAACGCCCTCGGAGTCGTCCAGAGGGCGTTCGCGTGGAGCAAACACAGAGGGCAGGCGGATGCCTATCCGAAGCGGCCGGAGACGTAGTCCTCGGTCGCCTTCACCTTCGGCGTCGAGAAGATCGTCTGGGTGTCGTCGTACTCGATGAGGTGGCCCGGCTTGCCGGTGCCCGCGATGTTGAAGAACGCCGTCTTGTCGCTCACACGCGTGGCCTGCTGCATGTTGTGGGTCACGATGACGATCGTGTACTCCTGCTTGAGCTCCTCGATGAGGTCCTCGATGGCGAGCGTCGAGATCGGGTCGAGGGCCGAGCACGGCTCATCCATCAGCAGCACGTCGGGCTTCACCGCGATCGCGCGGGCGATGCACAGACGCTGCTGCTGACCGCCGGAGAGCCCGGAGCCGGGCAGGTTCAGGCGGTCCTTGACCTCTTCCCAGAGGTTGGCGCCGCGCAGCGACGATTCGACCAGGTCGTCGGCGTCGGACTTCGAGATGCGCGTGTTGTTGAGGCGCACCCCGGCGAGGACGTTGTCGCGGATCGACATCGTCGGGAACGGGTTCGCGCGCTGGAACACCATGCCCACCTGGCGGCGTACCAGCACCGGGTCGACGCCGGGGCCGTACAGGTCGTTGCCGTCGATCAGCACCTCGCCCTTGACGCTCGCGCCGGGGATGACCTCGTGCATGCGGTTGAGGGTGCGCAGGAACGTCGACTTGCCGCAGCCCGAGGGGCCGATGAAGGCGGTGACGGTGCGCGGCTGGATGCTGATCGAGACGCCCTCGACAGCCAGGAACTTGTCGTAGTAGACGTTGAGGTCGTTGACCTCGATGCTCTTGGACACAGGAATCCGTTTCTTCGGGTGGCTAGCGCAGGCCCTTGGGGGCGAACAGGCGCGCGACGATTCGGGCGATGAGGTTGAGGATGACGACGAGGATGACCAGCAGCAGCGCCGAACCCCACGCCGAGTCGTACGAGGCCGGGATGTCGGTGCTCGGGAACTTGTAGCCCGTGTACGCCTGCACCGGCAGGGTGGACATCGCGTTGTGCAGGGGGTTCGCGTTGAAGTTGTTGGTGAACGAGGCCGCGATGAAGATCGGCGCCGTCTCGCCGATGACGCGGGCGATCGCGATCATCACGCCCGTGATGAGCCCCGAGATCGCGGTCGGCAGCACGATGCGGGTGATCGTGACGAACTTGGTGGTGCCGAGCGCGTAGGAGGCCTCGCGCAGATCGATGGAGACGAGCTTCAGCATCTCCTCGCTGCTTCTCACCACGATCGGGATCATCAGCACGCACAGCGCGATGGCGGCCGAGAGCCCGCTGAAGGCCTTGGGGCCGACGATCAGGGTGAACAGCGAGAACGCGAAGAGACCGGCGACGATCGAGGGGATGCCCGTCATGACGTCGACCAGGAAGGTGACGGTGCGGTTCATCCAGGCGGTCGGCCGGCCGTACTCGACCAGGTAGATCGCGGTGAGGATGCCGATCGGCACGCTGATCACCGTCGCGATGCCCGTGATGATGAGCGTGCCGACGACCGAGTGCCAGGCGCCGATCGTGGTCGTCACCTTGAGCGTCGTCGGGTCGAAGTGGGTGCCGCCCGTCTTGAACACGAAGTTCGGGTCGAAGGCGTCGTGTGCGCCGCGCGCGATCACGTCGATGAGCGTCGACACCAGGGGGGCGAGCGCCAGCAGGAACATGATCACGACGACACCGCGCACGATGCGGTCGACGGCTTTGCGGCGGTTCTCCGTGAAGGAGGAGATGATGCCGACGGCCAGCAGGTAGAGGATCGCAGCGACGACCACCCAGCCCACGACGTTGAAGCCGACCAGCACGAACAGGACCGCGCTGACGGCGAGCGCTCCGATCAGCGACCAGAGCTCGAAGTACCGCGGCAGCTGGCCGGAGGTGAGGGCGTTGTCGACTTCGCGCTTCGGGGCCGGCGCGTTAGGGACGGCGGTGGCGCTCATGAACGCGGTCCTTCGGGTTGGCTGGGCTTGAGGCCTTCGGGGTGGGCAGACGACGCGTGCGGGCGCAGCGCCTCGAGCGGGCTCTCGGCGTCGTCGAGGGCGAGCATCGTCGAGGGATTCGTCGGGGGCAGGCGCTTCGCCTTCTTGCCCCCGCCCGACTTGCCGGTGCGCCCGATGACGAGGCGCGCCGCGAAGTTCACGACCAGGGAGATGACGAACAGCGCGAGGCCGGTGCCGATGAGCGCCTGGCGCTGCAGGGTCGTCGACTCGGGGAAGTTCAGTGCGATGTTCGCGGCGATGGTCTGCGAGTTCTGGTTGTCGGTGAACCAGGTGAGGAAGAAGCCGACGGTGGGCGACATGATGAGCGCGATGGCCATCGTCTCGCCGAGCGCACGGCCCAGTCCGAGCAGGATGGCGCTCAGCATGCCGCTGCGGGCGTAGGGGAAGACCGCGAGCCGCACGGTCTCCCATTTCGTGGCGCCGAGCGCGAGCGCGGCCTCCTCGTGCAGGCGCGGAGTCTGCAGGAAGATCTCGCGGGTGATCGAGGTGATGATCGGCAGGATCATCACGGCGAGCACGACGCCGCCGGCGAACATCGTGGAGCCCGTCTGGCTCAGCTCGCCGCCGAACAGCGGGAACCAGCCGACATGGTGGTTCAGCCAGGCTTGGAAGGGCAGCAGGAACTTGCGGATCGTGAAGATGCCCCAGAGGCCGAAGATGATCGACGGCACTGCCGCGAGCAGATCCACGAGGTACGCGAGCACGCCGGCGACATTGCGGGGCGCATAGTGCGAGATGAACAGCGCGATCCCGATCGCGACCGGGGCGCCCATGACCAGGCCGAGGAGCGAGACCCAGAGGGTGCCCCAGACCAGCGGTGCGGTGTACGCCCAGAAGCTCGAGTGGCCCTGGGTGGTGCCGGCGGCGAGCTCGCCGGTGGTCCAGCTCGCGCCGATCGCCGGCGCGGACCTGATGATGAGGAACAGCGCGACCCCCGCCAGGATCACGATGATCAGCGTGGCCGAGCCGGTGCTCAGGAACTTGAAGATTCGGTCGCTGGGCCGGGCCTTGGCGACGATCCGACGCGGGGGCGCTGCGGCGGTGGACTCAGTCACGGGATGCGTCTCGTTCCTCGTCGGGTGTGGGGCGGGGTGTGGCTTCATTGTGCGACGGCCGGGCTACCAGGTGATAGCCCGACCGCCGCAGGTGGTGCTGTCTTGCTGTCTTACTTGATGAGCGCGACCGTCTTGGCGATCTCGGCCTGGATGCTCGCGGGGAGCGGCGCCGCGCCGGCGTTCTTCTCGGCGACGTCCTGGCCGGTCTTGCCGCCGATGAAGCCGAGGTAGGCGGCGGTCAGCTTGCCCTGGGTCGCGTCCTTGAAGGTCTTGCAGGTGACCGCATAGGACAGCAGCGGGATCGGGTAGGCATCCGCACCGCTGATCTTGGTGTAGTCGAGCTTCTTGGTGAGGTCGCCCGCGCCCTGCGACGCGTCCTGCGCGGCCTCGTCGAACGCCTTGGTGGCGCCGGCGGCCGAGTAGGTCACGAAGGTGCTGCCCGAGGTACCGGCCTGGATGTCGGCCTGGCTGGCCTTGCCGATCGAGCTCTGGTCGGCGTAGCCGATGCTGTTCGCGGTGGCGGTGACGGTGTTCACGACACCGGAGCCGCCCTGCTGGCCGGAGCCGACGTTCGGGTACGGCCAGTCGTTGCTCGGGGCGTTCGTCCAGGTGCTCGCCGCGACCTGGTTGAGGTAGCTGGTGAAGTTGTTGGTCGTGCCGGAGCCGTCAGAGCGGTGGACCGTGGCGATCGGGCTGCTCGGCAGGGTCGTGCCCGAGTTGAGCGCCGCGATGGCCGGGTCGTTCCAGGTCTTGATCGCGCCCGAGAAGATCTTCGCGATGACGTCGGCGCTCAGGTTGAGCTTGTCGACACCCGGCAGGTTGTAGATGACCGCGACGCCGGAGAGGTAGACGGGGATGTTCACGCCGCCGTCGGCGCCGCAGGTGGTCTTCGCCTTGGTGAACTCATCAGGCGACAGAGCCGAGTCGGTGCCCGCGAAGTCGTAGCTGCCGCCGAGCCAGTTGGTGCGACCGCCGCCGGAGCCCTGCGACTTGTCGTAGTTGATGGTCACGTTCGCGCCGAGGCCCTTGAATGCAGCGGACCATGCCGCCTGCGCGTTGGCCTGGGCGGACGAGCCGCCGGCGGTGATCGTGCCCGAGAGCGAGCTGTAGTCGACGGTGGGCGCCGCTGACGGCGTCTTCGTCGCGTCGCCCGAGCCGCCGGTGTCCCCGTTGCTGCCGCAGGCCGAGAGCGCGAGAGCGGTAGCAAGGGCGAGAGCGCCCGCAGCCGCCACGTTCTTGAGCTTCACTGTGTTCCCTTCGGAATGGTGTCGTTCGCCCGCGGCGAGAGGTGTTCGGGTACGCGCGCGGGACATGGGCCGGTGCTGACCCGTTCGCGACGCTAAGGGGGGCGTTTGACCAGCCTCTGCCGCGAGGGTGAACGGGCGGTGAACGAGCGTGAAACGCAGATCGCAAGACGCTTGGCGAGGCGGCGACTTGCTCGCCGCCGTGCGTATGGACTGCGAAAGCCAACCGCGGTGCGCCGGGCGGGGACCGGCGCACCAATCAGCTCTGCGGGTTATGCGTTTCGAGCGCCAGGATGCCGGCGGTTGGGTGCAGCACCGAGAGGTGCACGATCGTGAATGCCGCGGGCTCGAGCGCCGCCGCCTCGCGCAGCTGCCAGCTCATCGGGGTACCGGTGGCCAGCGCGAACTCGCGCAGGATGTCGGGCAGCACGGGGCGATGGCTGCACAGCACGGCGGTCTTGCCCGACACGATGCGCTTCGCGACGACCTCGGGCACGGTGGAGAGGCCGTCGTCCCAGGCATCCTGGCTCACTCCGGGCTCGAGGCGCGGCTTGCGATCCAGCGCGCGGGCGAGCGGCGCCACCGTCGCGGCGCACCGCACAGCCGGGGAGGTGACGATGCGACGCGGACGCCAGGCGCGCACGGTCGGCACGATGCGCTGCGACTGCAGCACGCCCCGCGACGCGAGCGGGCGCTTCTCGTCGGCCCCTGACCATTCGCCTCGGCCGAGTGCCTTCGCATGTCGCAGCACGATCACGCCGAAGCTCGAGCCGCCGGCCTGCTCGTGCACGCGCGCGAACTCCTCGAGCAGCTGGATGTCGTGCTCGTAGCTCAGGGCGACCTTCGCCTTCTCGAGCGGCATCCAGTGCACGGCATCCACTTCGGAGTTCGGCCGGAAACGGGACGCCTTCACCTGGGCATCCGTCACCTCCGCCGTCCAGTAGTGCACGACCTTCTCGCGCCCGCTCGCGATGGTGTAGCAGGTCTGCGAGAGAGGGATGCCGAGGGCGATCGCGAGCCCGGTCTCCTCCCGCACCTCGCGCACCGCCGTCTGGGGCAGCGTCTCGCCCGGCTCGACCTTCCCCTTGGGCAGCGTCAGGTCGTCGTAGCGCGGGCGGTGGATGACGAGCACGCGGACGTCGCCGTCCACGATCCGCCAGCACACCGCCCCCGCGGCGAGGATGACACCGTCCGTCACAGGCGCACGGCCGCACGCGGACGGTGCGAGATCTGGTACATGAGGCGGTTCTGCAGGTCGATGAGCGGCGCACCGGACTCGTCGACGGAGCGGCGCGCCCATGACCCGTCGGATTCGAGCGCCCACGACGAGGTCTCGTCGCTCATCGCGAGGTCGAAGACGTCGGAGAGCTCCTGGATGTGTTCGGGCTTCGTCAGGCGCACGAGCGCCTCGATGCGGCGGTCGAGGTTGCGGTGCATCATGTCGGCGCTGCCGATGTAGACGAGCGGGTCGCCGTTGTTCACGAAGCTGAAGATGCGCGAGTGCTCGAGGTAGCGCCCGAGGATCGATCGCACTCTGATGTTCTCGCTGTACCCCTCTTGCCCGGCCTTGAGGCCGCAGATGCCGCGCACCCAGATGTCGATGGGCACGCCTGCCTTGCTCGCCTGGTACAGCGCGTCGATGATCGCCTCGTCGACCATCGAGTTGACCTTGATACGGATGCCTGCGGGCTTGCCGGCCAGCGCGTTCTTGGTCTCCTGCGCGATCGCCTTGAGCAGCCCCTTGCGCAGGTGCAGCGGCGCGACGAGCAGCCGCTTGAACTTCTTCTCGATGGCGTAGCCCGACAGCTCGTTGAACAGGCGGGTGAGGTCCTTGCCGACCTGGTCGTCGGAGGTGAACAGGCCGAGGTCCTCGTAGATGCGGCTCGTCTTCGGGTTGTAGTTGCCCGTGCCGACGTGGCTGTAGTGCTTGAGCTGACCGCCCTCCTGGCGGATGACGAGCGCGAGCTTGCAGTGCGTCTTGAGGCCGACGAGACCGTAGACGACGTGCACGCCCGCCTTCTCGAGCTTGCGCGCCCACTCGATGTTGTTCTGCTCGTCGAAGCGTGCCTTGATCTCGACGAGCGCGAGCACCTGCTTGCCCGCCTCTGCGGCGTCGATGAGCGCCTCGACGATCGGGCTGTCGCCGCTCGTGCGGTACAGGGTCTGCTTGATCGCGAGCACGTTGGGGTCGCGGGCCGCCTGCTCGAGGAACGCCTGCACGCTGGTCGCGAACGACTCGTAGGGGTGGTGCACGAGCACGTCGTTGCGCCGCAGCGCCGCGAAGATGTCGGGCTTAGCATTCGGCTCGCTCGGCTGGAACTGCAGGGCGGTCACGGGCACGTGCGGCGGGTACTTGAGCTCGGGCCGGTCGATGCGGCCGAGGTCGAAGAGCGCGCGCAGGTCGAGCGGGGCGGGCAGCCGGTAGATCTCCTGCTCGGTGATGTCGAGCTCGCGCACGAGCAGATCGAGGGTGACGTCGTCCATGTCCTCGGTGACCTCGAGGCGGATGGGCGGGCCGAAGCGACGGCGCAGCAGCTCCTTCTCGAGCGCCTGGATGAGGTTCTCGGTCTCGTCCTCGTCGATCTCGACGTCCTCGTTGCGGGTCACGCGGAAGACGTGGTGCTCGACGACCTCCATGCCGGCGAACAGCTCGTCGAGCTGATTGGCGATGAGGTCCTCGAGCAGGATGTAGCGCACCTTGTCCGAGCCGCCGCCGTCGATGCGGATGAAGCGCGGCAGCACCGTCGGCACCTTGAGGCGCGCGAACTGCTCCTTCTTCGTCTTCGTGTTCCGCACGCGCACCGCGAGGTTCAGCGAGAGGCCGGAGATGTAGGGGAACGGGTGCGCCGGGTCGACGGCCAGCGGCATCAGCACCGCGAAGATCTGCTTCTGGTAGAGCTCGCGCAGCGGCGCGCGCTCGTCTTCGGTGAGCTCGTCCCACGAGGCGAGGGTGATGCCCTTCTCGCGCAGGGCCAGGCCGATCTGCTGGAAGGCGCGGGCGTGCCGCAGCTGCAGTTCGTGCGCTTTGGCCGAGATGTCGGCGAGCACGTCGACGGGCGACTTGCCGGTGTTGGTCGGCACGGCGAGGCCGGTCATGATGCGGCGCTTGAGGCCTGCGACACGCACCATGAAGAACTCGTCGAGGTTGTTCGCGAAGATCGCGAGGAAGTTCGTCCGCTCGAGAAGGGGGAGCTTGTCGTCCTCGGCGAGCTCGAGCACGCGCTGGTTGAAGGCGAGCCAGCTCAGCTCGCGGTCGATGTAGCGGTCACGCGGCAGCGAGGGGTCGGAGTCGGGGTTCCATGGCTCGAAGTCGTCGTCGAGGTTGTCGGTTCCGATCGTGTCCTCGACCAGCGTGCTCTCGCCATCCATGCGCCCTATCTTTACACCAGCCGGTAACGCGAGGTGAACGGATGCCTCAGCGGCGCAATCTGGCCAGGAACCTCTGCGTCCGCTCCTGCTGCGGGCGGTCGAAGAAGGCGTCGGGTGCCGCCTGCTCGACGATCGCGCCGCCGTCGAGGAACACCACCCGGTCGGCCACCTCGCGCGCGAAGCCCATCTCGTGCGTGGCCATGAGGATCGTCGCGCCCTGCTCCTTGAGCGACCGCACCAGGTCGAGCACCTCGCCGACGAGCTCGGGGTCGAGGGCGCTCGTGATCTCGTCGAGCAGCAGCAGCTCGGGATCCGTGACGAGGGCGCGCACGATCGCGACGCGCTGCTGCTGGCCGCCCGAGAGGCGGTCGGGGTACTCCTTCGCCTTCGAGCCCAGGCCGATGCGCTCGAGCAGGGCGAGGCCCTTCTCCGCGGCATCCGTCTTCGACATGCGATGCACGTGGCGCGCCGCCAGGGTGACGTTGTCGATCACGCTGAGGTGCGGGAACAGGTTGTAGTGCTGGAACACGACGCCGATGCGGCTGCGCACGCGGTCGGCGACCACGCGCGGGTCGCTGATGTCGTCGCCAGCGAGCACGATGCGGCCGTCGTCGATGCGCTCGAGCAGGTTCACGCAGCGCAGCAGCGTCGACTTGCCCGAGCCGCTCGCCCCGACCAGGGCGACGACCTCGTGCTCGGCGAGGTCCAGGTCGATGCCGGCGAGCACCTCGTGATCGCCGAAGGACTTGCGGATGCCGGTCAGCTCGAGCAGCGCGCTCATACGACGCTGCCCATCTGCTCGCGCCTCTGCAGGCGTGCGGAGTACCAGTCGGTGAGCCGGATCATCGGCACGGCGAGCACGACGAAGCACAGGCCTGCGACGAGGTACGGCGTGAAGTTGTAGGCGAGCGACACCTGGATCTGCGCGGCGCGCACCGCGTCGACGGCGCCCAGCACCGAGATCAGGCCGACGTCCTTCTGCAGCGAGACGAAGTCGTTCATGAGCGCGGGCGTGACCTTGCGCAGGGCCTGCGGCAGCAGTACGAGCCGGAGCGTCTGCCAGTAGCCGAGGCCGAGGGAGCGGGCCGCGAGGCGCTGCGAGGGGTGCACGGCGTCGATGCCGGCGCGGAACACCTCGCTCACGTAGGCCGTGTAGGTGATGACGAGGGCGACGGTTCCCCAGAAGCCGGAGGGCATGCGCGGGAAGAAGCCGAGCGCGGGGATGCCGAAGCCCACGAGGTACAGCACGATCAGCAGCGGGAGGCCGCGGAACAGGTCGGTGTAGATCGAGACGGCGGCGCGGATCGGGAAGAACACGGCCCCGCGCAGGGTGCGAAGAGCCGCGAGCACGATGCTGAGCACGAGGACGCAGGCGGCGCTCGCGAACAGCACGCGGATGTTCAGCCAGAGCCCCTGCAGAATCGACGGCACCGCCTTCCACGCCTGGCCGGGGTCGAAGAACGACTGCTGCACGGTGTGCCAGCCCGGGGCCCGGACGATGCCGACCCACACGAGCGCGGCGAAGACCAGCGTCGACACGATGCTGATCCAGATCGAGCGGCGCGACTGCCGTGCTCGGAAGGCGCGGCGCTCGAGCTCGAGGGCGGAGGGAGCGCTCACTTGAGCAGCGGCGCGTTGCCCTGGCTGTTCAGCCATTTCTGCTCGAGCTGGGCGAGGGTGCCGTCCTTCTGCAGCGCGTCGACCGCATCGCTGACCTTCTTCGTCAGCTTGCTGCCCTTCGGCAGCACGATGCCGAACTGGTCGCCCGTGTCGCCCTTCACGGCGGGAAGCTGCCCGATGATCTTGCCGTCGTCGAGCTCTGCGCCCGTGATGTAGAAGCCGGTCGGCAGGTCGACGACGATGGCGTCCACCTGGCCGGACTTGAGCGCGGTCACCGCGTCGTCGTTGCTGTTGAAGACCTGCACCTGCTGGCTCGGGGCGATGTCGGCGACGGCGTCGGTGTAGCTCGTCGTGCCGGCCGCGGCGCCGATCAGATCCCCCTTGAGGTCGGCGAGGCTCGTGGCATCCGCCGCCTTGCTCTTACTCGTCGTGATGACGACCTGGCTCGTCGTGTAGTACGGGCTCGAGAAGTCGACGGCCTTCTTGCGCTCGGCGGTGATCGAGAACTGCTGCAGGTTGAGGTCGAAGTCCTTGGGGCCCGGCGCGATCGACTTGTCGAAGTCGTCGCGCACCCACTTCACGTCGGACTTCGAGAAGCCGAGCTTGTCCGCCACGGCGTAGGCCACCGCCGCCTCGAAGCCGTTCCCGGACTGCGGCTTGTTGTCCTCGACCCACGGCGCGTAGGCCGGCTGCGAGGTCGCGATCGTCAGCTTGCCCTTCTCGACGTAGCCGTCCGATCCGGAGGACGAGCTCGAGGTGCCCGGGGAGCAGGCGGTGAGGGCGAGCGCCGCCGTGGCGGCGACGGCGAGAACGGCGACGATTCGGGTGCGTGCGGGCATGGAGTCAAGGATGCCGTGACGGTGCGCCTGCGCACGAATCGGCGGTCATCTGTTACACGCGCGCATACTGCACGTGCACGCGGTGGTCGCGGAATCCGAGGGACCTGTAGAGATGGACCGCGCTCGCGTTGTCGGCCTCGACATAGAGCTCGGCTGCAGTGCAGCCGAGCTCGCGCAGGCGCGCGAGGCCCGCGTCCATGAGGGAGCGGCCGAGGCCCTTGCCGGCGGCTTCAGGCGCCACGCCGATCACGTAGATCTCACCTGTGCTCATTGTTGGGCCGTCTGGCTCGATCTTCAGCCAGTTGTATCCGATCATCGCTCCGTCGTCATCGCGGGCGACGAGGAAGTCGTCGGCGCGGAACCAGGGCTCGGCCTGCCGCTCGGCGAGGTCCGCGGCGGTCGTCGAGCCCTGCTCCGGATGCCATGCGAAGACCCGCGCGTTGAGCGCGACCCACTCGGCATCGTCCACCCCGGGACGGAAGGAGGTGAACAAGATCCCCGATGGTCGAGTAGCCGCCGCAGGCGGCGTATCGAGACCCAGGAGCTCGAGCCGAAGTTGCAACAGCGTCCGCACCGCAGTGAACCCGAACCGCGCCGCGAGCGCCCGCGCCGCCGGGTGATCCTCGTGCGACCACGCGGTCAACGGCCCCGCCCCTGCCCGCTCCAGCAACCGCGCCGCGGCCGCTCCTCCGAGCCCGGCTGCGCGAAACTCAGGGGCGACGAAGAGATCGAGGGCGCCTGCCCCCAGAACCGCGCTTCCGGCGGCCGATCCTCCCTGCGTTTTGCGCAGGGCGAAGAGCGCGCGCCGCCCCGCGGCGACATCGAGCGCAGTCTGCTCGTCGAACGGGTCCAGCAAAGCACCCGCGGCCGAGGCATCCGTCTCGACCAGGTCGACAGCCGCCGGGGTCACTGCCCGTCTTCGAAGACGTTGAAGCGGTAGCCGACGTTGCGGACGGTGCCGATGAGCGACTCGCTGTCGCCGAGCTTCGCGCGCAGGCGCCGCACGTGCACGTCGACCGTGCGGGTGCCGCCGAAGTAGTCGTAGCCCCACACCTCGCTGAGCAGCTGCTCGCGGGTGAACACCCGGCTCGGGTGGGTGGCGAGGAAGCGCAGCAGCTCGAACTCCTTGAAGGTGAGGTCGAGCGGGCGGCCGTGCACCTTCGCCGAGTACGAGGCCTCGTCGATCGTGACGCCGGAGGTCTGGATCTTGCTCGACGCCGAGTCAGCGGTGTGCCGGTCGAGGGCGAGGCGGATGCGGGCGTCGACCTCGGCAGGCCCCGCCTCGGCCAGGACGACGTCGGCGACGCCCCAGTCGGCGTTGACCGCGGGCAGGCCGCCCTCGGTGAGGATCAGCAGCACGGGCGACGGCACCCCGGTGGTCGCGAGGATCTTGCAGAGCGCCTTCGCGCCGACGAGGTCGCGGCGGGCGTCGATGAAGATGAGGTCGCAGCTCGGGGCGTTCACAAGCGACGAGGCCTCTGCGGGCAGCACGCGGGCGCGATGGTTGAGCAGGCCCAGGGCGGGCAGCACATCCTGATCCTGGGCGGATGTCAGGATCAGCAGCTGCGCCATACGACCTCCATGACCTTTCCGTCGATTCCCGCATCCTATCCGACGCCGGCGGTGCGGAATTCGCGCGCGATCGCAGGGAGGGAAGGGCAGAATGACCTCTATGACGACCGATCCGCTCCCACGCGGCGCTGCGAAGGGCACCGTCTCCGCGGTCTGGGGCTTCGCCCTCGTGGCCGCCGTACTGATCGGCGTCTTCTCGCATGCGGACCACGACGGGGCCTGGCTGAGCCTCTCGCTCGCGGCATCCGTCATCATCGCCCTCTGCATCCAGCTCGCGACGCGCGAGAAGCGCGGCTTCGTCACCAGGCTGGCCTCGTCGGTGAGCGGGGCCCTCGTGATCCTGGCTGTCGCAACCGGCGTGATCTACCTCATCAGATAGCATGACGTCATGCTTGTGACGCTGGAACTCGTGTTCATCGCTCTGCTGGGGCTGGCCGGGCTGGCGATCGCGGGAACCGCTGTGCTCGTGGTCTACAACCTCTTCCGCGGTCAGCACTGACCGCGGCTGGCACTGACCGGCTTCCCATGATCGAGCTGCCCATCGGCCTGCCGGCCGAGCTCGTCCCGCTGTCGTGGCTGATCGGCGTGTGGGAGGGCACGGGGGTGCTCGACTACAAGATCGGCGAAGATCATGTCCAGCGTGAATTCGGCCAGCGCATCAGCTTCAGCCACGACGGCCTGCCCTACCTGAACTACAACTCGTATACGTGGGTGCTCGATGACGAGCACACGCCGCTCGTAGCCGAGTCCGGCTACTGGCGCCTCTCGCGCCCGCTCACGGAGGGCGACCCGGGCCCCGGCATGCTGCCCGGCATCGGCGGCCGGCCGTTCACCACTGCCGAGGCGGTCGAGACGCTGCGCAACGGCGACGGCGGTTTCGACATCGAGGTCGCGCTCGTGCACCCCGGCGGCGTCTCCGAGGTCTATCTCGGCCAGGTGAAGGGGCCCCGCATCGACCTGGCGACGGATGCCGTGATGCGCACGGCCGGCGCCAAGGAGTACTCGGCCGCGACCCGTCTCTACGGCCTCGTCGAGAACCATCTGCTGTGGGCGTGGGACATCGCCGCGCTCGGCCAGCAGCTGCGCACGCACGCCTCGGCCCGACTCGCGAAGGTGGATTGATCGGATGCCGTCACCGTTCGCCTCCCTGCCCGGGGCCGTCGTCTCCGCCGACGGCCCCGACGCCGGCGCCGTGTGGCACTACGGCAACCCCGTCGGCGAGCAGCGCGCCCTCGAAGACGGCCGCGCGGTCGTCGAGCTCGCCCGCGGCGTCATCACCGTCGCAGGGCCCGACCGGCTCAGCTGGCTCAACTCGATCACGAGCCAGAACCTGCTCGGCCTCGCCGAAGGCGAGTCGAGCGAGACGCTCGTGCTCGACCCCTCCGGCCGCATCGAGCACGCGGTGCGCGTCGTCGAGGACGGCGAGCAGCTGTGGCTCCTGGTGGATCATGACGAGGCGGCCGGGCTGCTCGACTTCCTGCAGAAGATGCGGTTCATGCTGCGCGTCGAGATCGAGGACGTGACGGATGCCCACGCCGTGCTCGGCTCGACGAAGCCGCTGTTCGCGCTCGCCGCTCCGCGCGACCAGACGGCGTCCGAGCCCATCGAAGATTTCCGGACCGTGGTCTGGCACGATCCCTGGTCGCAGGTCGCACTCGGCGGCCACCAGTACGCGGGCGACGACCATGACTACTCCGCCTGGAGCTGGTACGAGACGATCGTGACGCGGGACTTCGCGGCGGGGCTCGCCGGGCGCGCGGCATCCGATCTCCTCTCCGTCGCCGGGGTCGCCGCGAGCGAGGCGCTGCGCATCGCCGCCCGACGCCCGCGCTTCGCGACCGAGGTCGACGAGCGCTCGATCCCGCACGAGCTCGACTGGCTGCGCTCGGCGGTCCACCTGAACAAGGGCTGCTACCGCGGGCAGGAGACCGTCGCCAAGGTGCACAATCTGGGCCACCCGCCGCGGCGGCTCGTGCTGCTGCACCTCGACGGCTCCGACGGGGTGCTGCCGGGCGCGGGCACCGAGGTCGTGCAGGGCGAGGCCGTCGTCGGCCACGTGACGTCGAGTGCGCTGCATCACGAGCTCGGGCCGATCGCGCTCGCGGTCGTGAAGCGCAGCGCCGACCCGACGGCGCAGCTCGCCGTGCGCGCCGACGGCACAGAGGTCGCCGCCGCGCAGGAGGTCATCGTGCCGCCCTCGGCGGGAGCCTCGGCCGAGGTGCCTCGGCTGCCCCGGCTGGGCGCCGTCACCCGCCCGCCGCGCGCCGCAGGCTGACGTGGCCGGGGGCGTCGGGGTCGCGTCGTGGGCGCGCAGCTCGTGGCGTCGTCTCGCCGCGTCCGGCCCCGCGATCGCGCAGATCGTCATCGCCGCCATGGCGGCGTTCGCCTTCGCGCACTGGGTGCTGCACCACGAGACCCCGCTGCTGACGATCACGGTCGCGGCGGCAGCGCTCGGCTTCAAACGCGACGCCCGCCCGCTGCGTGTTCTGCGCACCGCGGTCGGCATGACGGTCGGCATCCTGCTCGCCGAGCTCGCTGTCCATCTCATCGGCGTGGGCTTCTGGCAGCTGGCGCTGATCACCTTGGTCTCCCTCGCGGTATCCCGCTTTTTCTCGGCCGAGCCGGGCTTCGCGGCGACCGTGCTGGTGCAGTCGATGCTGGTCGTGCTCGTGCCCTCACCCGTCGGCGGCCCGTTCGTGCGCACCATCGACGGTGTCATCGGAGGCGTTGCCGCGCTGCTCGCCACCGTCCTCGTGCCGCGCGACCCGCGCCGTGAGGCGGCGCGCGAGGCGGTGGCCTCGCTCGACTCCTTCGACGAGGTTCTCGGCATGCTGGTCGATGCGCTGCGCCGCGGCGACGTCGCGGTCTCCACGCAGGCGCTCGACCTCGCCCGCACCTCGCAGGGGCCGACGGATGCCTGGGCCGCGAGCCTCGACACCGCGCTGTCCGTTTCGCGCATCTCGCCCTTCCTGCGCCGCTACCTTCCCGAACTCGAGTCGCAGCGTGAGCTGCACCGCTCGATGGATCTCGCCTGGCGCAATCTGCGCGTCGTCGCCCGTCGCGCGGACTACCTGCTGCGCGACGGCAGCGCGCGCCCGGCGATCGCCGACGCGGTCGCCCAGCTCGAGACCGGCACGGGGCTCCTGCGCGAGAGCTTCCGCGACATCTCGACGCTGCCGGCCGCCCGTGCCGCGTTCGTCGGTGTCGTGCGCCGGCTCGACCCCGACGAGGTCATGCCGCACAGCACCGCGCGCGACAAGGGCCTCGTGCTCGCCCTGCACCCGCTGCTCGTCGACCTGCTCTGCGCGACGGGCATGCCCCTCGCCGACGCGCAGAGGCTCCTGCCCGCGCTGTGAGCTATGTCCGCGGTGCGACGGTCGCCCACGGCACCGTCACCTCGCCGAGGCGCCAGCGGCTCGCGCCGCCGAGCACGGGCCAGCCGTCGGCGCGCAGGGCCGCGACGGTCGCGATCCAGCGCTGCCGCTCGCCGTATGGAGCGAGAACGGATGCCGTGCGCCAGGCCGCGTCGAGCGCCGAGAGCCATTCGTGCACGCGCTCGCCAGGAACGTTCCGGTGGATGAGCGCCTTCGGCAACCGCTCGGCGACGACAGACGGCGCCTCGAGCCCGGCGAGCCGCAGCGAGACGGTGAACCGCTCGGGGCCGGCCGGCGACAGGTCGACCCACGAGCACACGCGGCCGAGCTCGTCGCACGTCCCCTCGACGAGCAGGCCGCCCGGCGCGAGTCGGGCGCGCAGCCGCGCCCAGGCATCCGCCATTTCGCCCTCGTCGTACTGCCGCAGCACGTTGAAGGCGCGGATGACCGCCGGGCGCTCGCCGCCGGGCAGCGGCACCTCGAAGCCGCCGCGCGCGAACGACACCTCGGTGCGGGGATCGAAGGGCGTGCGCCCGGCCCGCACCTCGGCGAGCTGCTCCTTGGCGACGGCGACGCGGCTCGGCTCGATCTCGAGGCCGACGAGCCGGGCATCCGCCCTCACCTTCGCCAGCCGTGCCCACAGCTCGAAGCTGGTGACGCCGCTCGCGCCGAAGCCGAGGTCCACGACGAGCGGCACCTGAGCTTTCGCGAACTCGGGCCGGTGCGCGATCCAGCGGTCGACGCGGCGCAGTCGATTCGTGTTCGTCGTGCCGCGCGTCACCGAGCCCACGGGCTTTGAGACGGTCATGTTATGGGGCACATGACCCAGTATCCCGGCCAGGTGGCCGCCGATAGGCTGGGAGCATGAGCGACGCCCCGTACACCCTGATCCTCCTGCGCCACGGCCAGAGCGAATGGAACGCCACCAACCAGTTCACCGGCTGGGTCGATGTGCGCCTGACCGAGCAGGGCGCCGCCGAGGCGAAGCACGCCGGCGAGCTCATCAAGCAGGCGGGGCTCACGCCCGACATCCTCTACACCTCGCTGCTGTCGCGCGCGATCCAGACCGCGAACCTCGCGCTCGACGTCGCCGACCTGCTCTGGATCCCCGTGAAGCGCAGCTGGCGCCTCAACGAGCGCCACTACGGCGCCCTGCAGGGCAAGGACAAGGCGCAGACGCTCGAGGCCTTCGGCGAAGAGCAGTTCATGACCTGGCGCCGCAGCTTCGATGTGCCTCCGCCCCCGCTGGCCGACGACGACCCGTACTCGCAGGTCGGCGACCCGCGCTACGCCGGCATCGACGGCGAGGTCCCGCGCACCGAGGCGCTCGTCAACGTCATCGAGCGCTTCCTGCCCTACTGGCACAGCGACATCACGGCGTCGCTCGCCGAGGGCAAGACGGTGCTCGTGACCGCGCACGGCAACTCGCTGCGCGCACTCGTGAAGCACCTCGACGGCATCAGCGACGAGGACATCGCCGCGCTCAACATCCCCACCGGCATCCCGCTGGTCTACCGGCTCGGCGCCGACTTCATGCCGCTCGGCCCCGGCGAGTACCTCGACCCCGAGGCGGCGGCGGCGGGCGCGGCCGCGGTGGCGGCGCAGGGCAAGAAGTAGCGCGAGTAGCGCGAACGCAGGAAAGGGGCCCCAATGGGGCCCCTTTCCCATGCAGGTCCTAAGCCTCCTCAGGCACCCAGTCGCCGGTCGCGAGGTACTGCACCTTCTTGGCGATCGAGGCGGCGTGGTCGCCGAAGCGCTCGAGGAAGCGCGACGCGAGCGTGACGTCGACGGTCTGCTCGGCCTCGCCGGCCCACTCGGGGCTGAGCACCGTCGAGAAGACGCTCGCGTGCAGCTCGTCGACGGCGTCGTCGCCGTTGATCAGCTGCTCGGCCAGCTCGACGTCCTGCGTGCGCAGCAGCTGCGCGAGCAGCTCGGCGATGCGGATGTCGTGGGCGGTCATCTGCGTGAAGGTGTCGCGCAGCGACTCGGGGGCGACGTGGTCGGGGTAGCGGCGGCGCGCGATCTGGGCGATGTGCCGGGCGAGGTCGCCCATGCGCTCGAGCGAGGCGCTCATGCGCAGCGCGCTGACGACGATGCGCAGGTCGCGCGCGACAGGGCTCTGCCGATAGAGGATCTCGATGGCGAGCTCGTCGAGCTCGACGGCCAGCTCATCGATGTTCGGGTCAGCGGCGATCACCTTGTCGGCGAGCGCGACGTCTGCCGCGTTGAACGCGGTGGTGGCGTCGCGGATCGAGTCGAGGACGAGTTCCGCGATCTCGACGAGGCGGTCCTGCACCTCGGCGAGTTCCTGCTGAAAGACTGCGCGCATCGGGTCCGTGCTTCCTGGTGATGTCTGTGAGCACACAACGGTGGCCGCCGCCGGGGCGGCCGCAACGTGGCCATCCTCACGTGGACTGGTGAACGGGCGGTTCCTGAATACTGAACAGTTCCTAAAGTACCGGCCGCATCCGCGGGCTGCGACGCCTCTCGTGCGATTCCGTCTGTCGTGGCCTCTATACGCTTGGCACCATGCACTACTCCAGCTGGTGGGTGCTGGTGGCGCTGTTCTCCGGCCTCGTCATCGGCGGCGGCTTCGTCGCGATTCTCATGTACTTCATCAATCGGAGTCGGCAGGCCGTGCAGGTGAGCAGCAACACCGTCCCCGACGGAGTCGACCAGATCCTCGACGCGATGGACTCGGCGGGCATCGTGACGGATGCCTCACTGAACGTCGTCAAGGCGACCGCCAAGGCGTTCGCCCTCGCGCTCGTCTCGAATGCGCGCCTGACCTACCCGGAGCTCACCGAGATCGTGCAGCGGGTGCGCCGCACCGGCGCCCTCGTCGACGAGGAGATCGACCTGCAGCGCGGTCGGTTCAAGGACGCGAGCATACGGGTGCATGTGCGCGCGTCGCTGCTCGGCAGCCGCTTCGTCCTGCTGCTCGTGGAGGACCGCACCGAGAGCTACCGCCTCGAGGCGGTGCGCCGTGACTTCGTCGCGAACATCAGCCATGAGCTCAAGACGCCGATCGGCGCCATCGGGCTGCTCTCCGAGGCGCTGCACACCGCCGCCGACGACCCGGAGCAGGTGCGCATGTTCGCCGACCGGCTGAACGCCGAGTCGCTGCGCATCGCCCGGCTCACCCAGGACATCATCGAGCTCTCGCGCCTGCAGGCCGTCGACGCGGTCGCGAACGCCGAGCGCGTCGAGATCGACCACATCATCGGGGCCGCCGTCGACCAGAACCGGGTCGGGGCCGACGCGCACGCGATCGAGCTCGTGGTCGGCGGCCCGACCGGTGCGATCGTCTACGGCGACGCGAAGCTGCTCGTCACCGCGGTCGACAACCTCATCTCGAACGCCATCCGCTACTCGCCGGACGGCTCCCGCGTCGGCATCGGCGCGCGCATCGCCGACGGCGTCGTCGAGATCGCCGTGACCGACCAGGGCGAGGGCATCCCCGAGGCCGACCAGGCGCGCATCTTCGAGCGCTTCTTCCGTGTCGACCAGGCCCGCAGCCGCACCACGGGCGGCACGGGACTCGGCCTTTCCATCGTCAAGCACGCTGTGCAGAATCACGGGGGAGACGTGCGCGTGTGGTCGCAGCCGGGAATGGGCTCGACCTTCACGATCCGCCTTCCAGAGGCCGACAAGCCGGCGGCCGCGCTGCGGTCCGCGGGTGAGCCGGCCGCCTCATCCCAAGGAGAACAGAACCAGTGACCCGCCTGCTGCTCGTCGAGGACGAGCCCTCGCTCTCGGCCCCGCTCGCCTTCCTCCTGCGCCGTGAGGGATACGAGGTCGACATCGCCGAGACCGGCCCAGACGCCCTCAGCGCCTTCGACAAGGACGGTGCGGACCTCATCCTGCTCGATCTGATGCTGCCGGGGATGCCCGGCACGGAGGTCTGCCGCGAGATCCGCACGCGCTCGAGCGTGCCGATCATCATGCTGACGGCCAAGGACTCCGAGGTCGACATCGTCGTGGGCCTCGAGCTCGGCGCCGATGACTACGTCACCAAGCCGTATTCGAGTCGCGAGCTGCTCGCCCGCATCCGCGCCGTGCTGCGCCGCCGCGTCGAGCCCGAGCTGGTCGACGACGGCGTCCTCGAGGTCGGCGACGTCCGCATGGACGTCGACCGGCACACCGTCGCGGTGAAGGGCGTCGACACCCCGATGCCGCTCAAGGAGTTCGAGCTGCTTGAGCTGCTGCTGCGCAACGCCGGCCGCGTGCTCACCCGCGGCCAGCTCATCGACCGGGTCTGGGGCAGCGACTACTTCGGCGACACCAAGACCCTCGACGTGCACATCAAGCGCATCCGCAGTCGCATCGAGCCGAACCCGTCCGAGCCGCACATGCTCGTGACGGTGCGCGGGCTCGGCTACCGCTTCGAGAGCGAATAAGAACGAAGAGGGGCGGATGCCAGTGGCATCCGCCCCTCTCGGACTGTGCTTCCTAGCCGGCCGTCGCGGTCTCGGTCGGCGTCGGGGTGGCCGTCGGCGTCTCGGTCGCGGTCGGCACGGGAGTCGGCGTGAGCGTCGAGTTGACCTTGAAGTCGCCCGTCAGCACCGGTAGGTCCATGGTGACGCCGGTCTTGTCGCCGTAGGTGAAGAAGACCGGGAGCAGCGAGCCGGGCTTGGCCGTGAGGTCGTCCCACTGCAGGGTCTGCTTGGGGCCGATGATCGTCGGGTCGCCCTCGGCGACGTCGAGGCTCTTCGTGTCGCTCGCGGAGGCGTTCGGCTGGATCGTCAGCGTCTCGCCCGAGTCGCCCTTGTTGACGAAGGTGGCGATGAGAGTCGCCTTGCCGTCCTGCGAGACGAGGTACGCGTTGCGGATGTGCACGTCGCCCACGTCGCCCTCGACGCCGAAGGACGTGCTCTGCGTGATGCGCTGAGTGCCCTGGGGAGTGATGAACCCGCAGCCGGCGGTCGCGAGCGCGACTCCGACGGCCAGGACGACGGATGCTGCGACACGCACCTTCACCAAGAACCTCCGTGTGTGGAACGCATCAGGGCGGGCCGGTTTCCGACCTGCTGCGCCCGTGCGATGCCGTTCGAGTTTAGCGTATGCCCACGGCCGGACTCGGGCCGCGAAGCCAGCGCCCGAGCGGCTTCGCGGGCTGCCTCCGTCCAGCTTCGGCGTGTCGCGCTGTGATAATCTGGAAGGCGCTGAAGGGACTATTATTTATGCTTTTCGAGGTTGGCGAGACTGTCGTTTACCCCCATCACGGTGCAGCGACTATCACTGAGGTCAAGAAACGGATCATCAAGGGCGAAGAGAAGATCTACCTCAAGCTGAACGTCACCCAGGGCGATCTCACCATCGAGGTTCCTGCTGAGAACGTCGACCTCGTCGGAGTCCGCGATGTCATCGGCAAGGAAGGCCTCGACAAGGTGTTCGAGGTGCTGCGTGCCCCCTTCACCGAAGAGCCCACCAACTGGAGCCGCCGCTACAAGGCGAACCTCGAGAAGCTCGCCTCCGGCGATGTCATCAAGGTCTCCGAAGTCGTCCGCGATCTGTGGCGCCGCGACCAGGACCGCGGCCTCTCCGCCGGCGAGAAGCGCATGCTGGCGAAGGCCCGTCAGATCCTGATCTCCGAGCTCGCGCTCGCCGAGAAGACCGACGAGGAGCAGGCGTCCAGCGTGCTCGACGAGGTACTGGCCTCGTAAGAGGGGTCGGCCTCATAAGCTTGCGGCCGTGAAGGTCGCCGTCATCGTCGTCGCCGCGGGCAGCGGCGCCCGGCTCGCGGCCGGGGCGCCCAAGGCGTTCGTGCCGCTCGCCGGGCGCACCATCCTTGAGCACGCATTGCATTCCGTTGCGGGCATGTCTCATGAACCGCAGGTGATCGTCGTGGCCCCCGATGACCGGCTCGACGAGGCACGCGGCGTGCTTGCTCGGGTGATCGGCTCGGGCGACGTGGTCGCCGGGGGAGCGACGCGGCAGGCATCCGTCGCCGCCGGTCTCGCGCTCGTCGGCCATGCCGACGTGGTGCTCGTGCACGACGCCGCGCGGGCACTCACGCCGGCCGCGCTCTTTGACCGGGTGGTCGACGCGGTGGCCGCGACCGGCAGCGGCGCGATCCCGGGTCTGCCGGTCAGTGACACGATCAAGCGAACGGATGCCGGCGGAGCGATCGTCGCGACCGTCGACCGCTCCGAGCTGTCGGCCGTGCAGACGCCGCAGGGCTTCCCCGCCGCGCAGTTGATCGCGGCCTACGCGAGCGCGGCGCGCGAGGTCACCGACGACGCGCAGCTAATGGCGGATGCCGGACACCCGGTTGCCGTCGTCGAGGGCGACCCGCTCGCGTTCAAGGTCACGACCGCGTGGGACCTGCGCCGTGCGGAGGAGCTGCTGCGGCCGGCATCCGCCACCCGCATCGGCGTCGGAACGGACACACACGCCTTCGCCGACGAGGACGTCCCGCTGTGGGTCGCCTGCCTCGAATGGCCGGGCGAGCGCGGCCTCGCCGGGCACAGCGACGGCGACCCCGTCGCCCATGCGATCGTCGACGCGCTGCTGTCGGCCGCCGGCGTCGGCGACATCGGCACGGTGTTCGGCACGAGCGATCCGCGCTTCGCGGGAGTGCACGGCGAGCTGTTCCTCGCCGAGGCGCGGCGGCTCGTCGAGCACGCCGGCTGGCGCATCGAGAACGTGTCGGTGCAGCTGATCGGCAACCGCCCGCGCTTCGCGCCGCGGAAAGCGGAGGCGGAAGAGCTCGTCTCGAGCCTGCTCGGCGCCCCCGTGGCGATCACCGCGACGACGACCGACGGCCTCGGCTTCACCGGCCGCGGCGAGGGCGTCGCGGCGATCGCGACCGCGCTGCTGGCACGGTGACGGTCGGGCCGGTAACGGTCAGCGAGGCATCCGTAAACTCATAGCTGTGACCATTCGCCTCTACGACACGCGCGCCCAGGCGCTGCGCGACTTCGTTCCCCTCGTCGAGGGAAAGGCGGGTCTCTACGTCTGCGGGCCGACGGTGCAGTCGTCACCGCACATCGGGCACGTGCGCAGCGCGCTCGTCTACGACATCCTGCGCCGCTGGCTCAGCTACCGCGGCTTCGACGTGACGCTCGTGCGCAACGTCACCGACATCGACGACAAGGTGCTCGCGAACGCCTCTGAGCGCGAGCCCTGGTGGGCCCTCGCCTACCGCGTCGAGCTCGAGTTCACCGCGGCGTACCGCGCGATCGGCATCCTGCCGCCGACGTACGAGCCGCGCGCGACGGCCAACGTGCCGCAGATGCACGCGCTCATCCAGCGCCTGATCGACGCGGGGCACGCGTATGCCGCGGCCGACGGCTCTGGCGACGTCTACTTCGACGTGCGCAGCTGGGCCGACTACGGCGCGCTCAGCCACCAGTCGGTCGACGACATGCAGGACGCCGCCGACGCAGACCCGCGCGGCAAGCGCGACCCGCGCGACTTCGCGCTCTGGAAGGGGCGCAAGAACGGCGAGCCCGAGTCGGCCAGCTGGGAGAGCCCGTGGGGCCCCGGCCGCCCCGGCTGGCACATCGAGTGCTCGGCGATGTCGTCGCGCTTCCTCGGTCCGGCCTTCGACATCCACGGCGGCGGCCTCGACCTGCGCTTCCCGCACCACGAGAACGAGCTCGCCCAGTCGACCGCCGCCGGCGACGGCTTCGCGGGCTACTGGGTGCACAACGGACTCGTGCACATCAATGGCCAGAAGATGTCGAAGTCGCTCGGCAACTCGCTCTACGCCGCCGAGCTGCTGGCCGCTGCGCCGCCGATCGTGGTGCGCTACGCGCTCGGCCAGGCGCACTACCGCTCGACGATCGACTACACGGACCGCTCGCTCTCAGAGGCTGCCGCGGCCGTCGAGCGGATCGAGGGATTCCTCACCCGCAGCGCCCGGCGCCTCGAGGGCACTCGCTTCACCTCGGACGAGGTGCCGGTGATTCCCGACGACTTCGCGGCTGCGATGGACGACGACCTGTCGGTGCCGCAGGCGCTCGCCGTGCTGCACGACACGGTGCGCGAGGGGAACACCGCCCTCGACTCCGAGGACCTGCAGACCGCGGCATCCGCCCGTGGCAAGGTCGTCGCGATGACGCGGGTGCTGGGCATCGACCCGCTCGCGCCGGAATGGAGCACGACGCGCGACCCGGCGGCCCGGGTCGCGCTCGGCGCGCTCGTGACGCGACTGCTCGACGACCGGCAGACGGCGCGCGCCGCCAAGGACTTCGCGGTCGCCGACCGCATCCGTGACGAGCTCGCCGCAGCGGGCGTCATGATCGAAGACACGCAGACCGGTGCGCACTGGTCGATCGAGGGGGAATGATTTCTCATGGCTAGAGCACCGCGCGCGGGTTCTGTTCGCAAGGTGAAGAAGGGGTCGACGGGCAAGGGCTCGGGCGGCCAGGGGCGCCAGGCGCTCGAGGGCAAGGGCCCGACGCCGAAGGCAGAGGACCGCGAGTACCACCCCGCGTACCGCAAGAAGATGCTCGCCGAGCGCGCCGCCCAGAAACGCGGGGCACAGCGGGGCGGCCAGCAGGGCGCCCGCTCGAACACCGGCGGCGGCGCGGCCCAGCGCCGCGCGAAGAGCGACGACACCGAGCTCGTCACGGGGCGCAACTCGGTCGTCGAGGCGCTGCGCGCCGGCATCCCTGCCACGACGCTGTATATCGCGGCGCGCGCCGAGATGGACGACCGCGTGAAGGAGGCGCTGGCGGCGGCCGCGCACCGGGGCATCCCCGTGCTCGAGGTCATGCGCCCGGAGCTCGACCGCATGGCCGGCCGTGACGCGGTGCACCAGGGCCTCGCGCTCAAGGTGCCGCCCTACGAGTACGCGCACCCAGCCGAGCTGCTGGATCTCACGATCCGCAAGGGGCAGAAGCCGCTGTTCGTCGCGCTCGACGGGGTCACCGACCCGCGCAACCTCGGCGCCGTCATCCGCTCGACGGCTGCCTTCGGAGGTCACGGCGTGATCGTGCCGCAGCGCCGCTCGGCCGGCGTGAACCCGGCGGCCTGGAAGACCTCTGCCGGGGCGCTCGCACGCACCCCCGTCGCAATGGCCCCGAACCTCACGAGCACACTCAAGGAGTTCAAGAAGGCGGGCGTCTTCGTCATCGGCCTCGCGGCGGGCGGGAACACCGAACTCTACGACCTCGAGCTCGCCGACCAGCCGGTCGTCGTGGTCGCCGGCTCTGAGGGCAAGGGGCTCTCGCGCATCGTGACCGAGACCTGCGACGTCATCGTGTCGATTCCGATCAGCGGCATCGAGTCCCTGAACGCCTCGGTCGCGGCATCCGTCGCCCTCTACGAGATCGCGAAGGTCCGCGCGCAGAAGAAGGCCTGAGCCGCGTATCCTCTGCGCGTCGCCGTTTTCGGGCCGAAAATCGCGATTATGGGCCCGAAATCGGCGACGAAACGCCTAGTGCGGCAGGGCTCCCACGTCACGAGAAAGCGTCGTCGTCGAAGGGCTGCCCGAGCGAGATCACGCCGGTGGGCAGGCCGAGCGTGAGCGTCTCGGTCGTCGGAGCGATGACGGTCGCCTCGTCGCGGCGGTGGCGCAGCACGTTGTCGAGGTAGCTCGACAGCGCCTCGGCGAGCGGCACGTCGCGCTGCTGTTCCTGTGAGATGTACCAGCGGTGGTCGAGCAGCTGGTGGAACACCTCGGCCGGCTCGAGTTTGCCGCGCAGCTCAGCGGGGATCGCCGCGACGACCGGCTCGAACACGCGGGTCAGCCATTCGTGCGCGATCGCCTCCTCATCTGCCCCGGGGCGTCTGTTGCTCGCCGCGTAGGCATCGAGATCGTTGAGCAGCCGGCGCGCCTGGTTCTCGCCGGCGTCGAGGCCCGTGAGGCGCAGCAGGCGGCGCTGGTGGTGGCCGGCATCGACGACCTTGGGCTGGATGAGCACCTTGGTGCCGGCCTCGTCGGTCTTGATGGTGAGCTCGCCGATGTCGAAGCCGAGGTCGTTGAGGCGCTCGACGCGCTGGTTGATGCGCCAGCGCTCGGAGACGTCGAAGGTCTCGGCGCCGGTGAGCTCGTTCCACAGCTCGCGGTAGGTCGAGATGATGCCGTTCGCGATCTCGACGGGGTCGAGCTCTGGGGCGGCTCGGCCGCCGGCCTCGATGTCCATCAGCTCGCCGGCGATGTTGACGCGCGCGATCTCGAGGTCGTTCTCGCGCTGCCCGTTCGAGAGGCCCTGCTCGTGCAGCTGGCCGGTCTCGGCATCCACCAGGTAGGCGGCGAAGGCGCCCGCGTCGCGGCGGAACAGTGTGTTCGACAGCGACACGTCGCCCCAGTAGAAGCCGGTGATGTGCAGGCGCACGAGCAGCACGGCGAGCGCGTCGACGAGGCGCTTCGCGGTGTCGGGGCGCAGCGTTTGCGAGAACAGCGCGCGATAGGGGAGCGAGAACTTGAGGTGCCGGGTGACGAGCACCGGCGGCAGCTCGTTGCCGTGCTCGTCGATGCGGCCCGTGATGGTCGCGACCGGCTCGACGGAGGGGATGTCGAGGCGCTGCAGCGTGCGCAGCAGCTCGTACTCGCGCCGTGCCATCTCGCCGGTCGTCTCTTTCACGGCGACGACCGTGCCGCCGAGGTTCGCGAAGCGCACCAGGTGCCGGCTGATGCCCTTCGGCAGCTGCGCGATGTACTCGGAGGGCCACTCGTCGAGCGGCGTGTTCCACGGCAGGTCGAGCAGAGCGGGCTCGGCCGTCGCGGCCGTGATGTCGATGGAGGAGACCACGAGATTCCCTGAGTGCGAAAGTGATGACGGATGCCGAAGGCCGCGGCCCCTGGGAGGAACCGCGGCCTTCGGGAATCCGTAGCGGACCTAGTCGGTGACGGCGCCGCCGAGACGCTCGCCCGACTCGGTGTCGAAGATGTGCACGTGGCCCGTCTTCGGCGTGATGTAGACGACATCGCCCGCGTTGGGGTGCTGGCGCCCGTCGACGCGGCCGACGATGTCGACGCGCTTGCCGGAGACCTCGGTGTGGCCGTACAGGTAGCCGTCGGCGCCGAGCTCCTCGACGAGGTCGACCTCGACGCGCAGGCCGCTCGACTCGCCCAGGTTGACGACGACGTCTTCGGGGCGCACGCCGATGGTGACCTGCGTCGCCGAGCCGAGCGTGGCGCGGTCGACCGGCACGACGGCGGTGCCGAACTTGACGCCGCCCTCGGTGACGTCGGTGGCGAACAGGTTCATGGCGGGGCTGCCGATGAAGCCCGCGACGAAGACGTTCTTCGGGTCTGCGTACAGCTCGCGCGGGGTGCCGACCTGCTGCAGGACGCCGTCCTTGAGGACCGCGATGCGGTCGCCCATGGTCAGCGCCTCGGTCTGGTCGTGCGTGACGTAGACGGTGGTGACGCCGAGGCGGCGGGTCAGCGACGCGATCTGGGTGCGCGTCTGAACGCGCAGCTTGGCGTCGAGGTTCGACAGCGGCTCGTCCATGAGGAAGACCTGCGGGCTGCGGACGATCGCGCGGCCCATCGCGACGCGCTGACGCTGACCACCCGAGAGGGCCTTCGGCTTGCGGTCGAGGTAGGGCTCGAGGTCGAGCATCTTGGCGGCCTCGCGGACGCGCTGGTTGCGCTCCTCCTTCGCGACGCCGGCGATGCGGAGCGCGAAGCCCATGTTCTCGGCGACGGTCATGTGCGGGTAGAGCGCGTAGTTCTGGAACACCATGGCGATGTCACGGTCCTTCGGCGGGACGTCGGTGACGTTGCGCTCGCCGATGAAGATGTTGCCGCTGTTGACCTCTTCGAGGCCGGCCAGCATGCGGAGGGCGGTGGACTTCCCGGAGCCGGAGGGGCCGACGAGGACGAGGAACTCGCCATCGGCCACATCGATGCTCAGGGAGTCGACAGCCGCGATGTTGGAACCCGGGTAGATGCGGGACGCGTTGTCGAACGTGACAGTTGACATGACGTTATGTCTCCTTCACCGGCAGGTACGTGCCGGACGATCCGTAGTGAATGGATGTTGTGGGTGCAGTCAACGCCTGACGACGCTGACAGCGCTCTCATGCTACGCCATGCATGGCTCGGCTAGCATCGACCAGGCATCCGCCACGAGCAACCCGGCTCGCACCCGCGAAAGAGGCTTATGACAGACGGCTCGCCGAGCGCACACCGCACGCCCCGAGACGCGCGCAGTGTCGCGCGTCAGAAGGCGCGGGAACTGCGCGCGACGCAGCGCAAGAGGGACCGGCGCAACCGCGTCCTGCTGCGCACGAGCATCGTCGTGGCGCTGGTCGCGATCGTCGCCATCGTGACGGTCGTGCTGGTGACCTCGATCCGCCCGACGCATCGTGGACCGGCGAACATGGCGAGCGACGGGGTGTTCATCGGCGCGGGGCTCAAGGCCGACCGCTCACCCGCGCGCTCCGTCGACGCGAAGCCGACGCCGCATCCGCTCGACACGACCGGCCAGGTGGTGAACATCGTCGCCTACGTCGACTACCTGAGCCAGTACTCCGGCCAGTTCAGCCGCGCCAACGACACCCAGCTCGAGAGGCTCGTGAAATCGGGGGCGGCGACCCTCGAGATCCACCCGCTGCCGTTCCTGTCGAACCGCTCGGCGCAGGGCACCCAGTACTCGCTGCGCGCCTCGAACGCTGCAGTGTGCGTGGCGAACTACTCGCCCGACCAGTTCTTCGCCTTCAACCGGGAGCTGTTCGACCACGAGCCCGCCCAGACAACGGCAGGGCTGTCGGATGCCCGACTGGTCGCGCTCGCGCGATCCGCCGACGTGCAGAGCCTGTCCGCCATCAAGCGGTGCATCAACCAGCGCACCTTCGAGGACTGGACCCAGGCGGCCTTGAGCCGTGCGTCGACCGGGCCGCTGCCGAACTCCGACGTCAAGAAGGTCACGGCCGAGGATCTGCCGCTCGTCCTCGTCGACGGGCAGCGCTACACCGGCTCGCTCACCGAGCCCGAGGACTTCCGCGCCTTCATCCAGCAGGCCCAGGGCGAGCGGTTCTCGACGCCGCAGCCGACGGCCACCCCCGGCGCCACCACGACGCCCTCGCCGTCGCCCACCGCGATCATCGTCACCGCCCCGCCCACCACCCCGGCCTCCCCCTCGGCCAGCACGCCGCCCGCCGGGTGACTCCGCGACGTGCGGGGAACATTCCCGCCGTGGCATCCGTCTCATAAGAAAATGGCATACATGCTGAAGGCTCAGCGCGCGGTCGCAGGCTCGCGCATCATCGGACTCGGTCACTACCAGCCAGAGCGCGTGCTCACCAACGCCGAGCTGGCGTCCATGGTCGACACCAGCGACGAGTGGATCCGCACCCGCACCGGCATCGTCGAGCGTCACATCGCCCGCGACGACGAGACGGTCGCCGACATGGCGACGGCGGCGGCGCGCGCCGCGATCGCCGACGCGGGGCTCGAGCCCGACGAGGTCGGGCTCATCGTCGTCGCCTCGACCTCGGTCATGGACCACAGCCCGAACGTCGCCGGCCGCGTCGCCGCGGCGCTCGGCATGACCTCGCCCGTCATCATCGACGTCAACACGGCGTGCTCGGGCTTCGAGCACGGCATCGCGATGGCGGATGCCGCGATCCGGGCGGGCCAGGTCGAGAAGGCCGTCGTGATCGGCTCGGAGAAGCTGTCGGCGATCACCGACTGGACCGACCGCACCACCTGCGTGCTCACCGCAGACGGCGCCGGTGCCTTCGTGCTCGAGGCCGCTGCCACCGATGCCGAGATCGGTGTGGGCCCGACCGTGTGGGGTTCGGAGCCGACCATGTCGCGCGCGGTGATCGTCGAGGACGAGACGGGCAACAAGTTCTCGCAGGACGGGCGCATGATCCTGCGCTGGGCGATGTCCAAGGCATCCGGCATCACGCGCGACGCCGTCGAGCAGGCGGGGCTCACGATGGACGACATCCAGGTGTTCGTGCCCCATCAGGCGAACCTGCGCATCATCGAGCCGCTCGCGGAGCAGCTCGGGCTCACCGACCGCACGGTCGTCACCGACGTGCAGGTCTCGGGGAACACCTCGGCCGCGTCGATCCCGCTCGGGCTGTCGAAGTGGTGGCACGAGGGCCGCATCCCGGCGAACGCGCCGACGCTGCTGTTCGGCTTCGGCGGCGGCTTCGCCTACGCGAGCCAGGTCGTGCTCACCCCGAACCGGGAGCCGTGAGGCTCTCCCGTAGGATTGTTCAGGCCCTTGGGCCCACGCCGGCTTAGCTCATCGGGTAGAGCGCCGATCTTGTAAATCGGAGGTGGCGGGATCGTGACCCGCAGCCGGCTCTCTTCATGGGTGCGCAAACACGAGGGTCGCCCCCGGAGCGCTCACGCGTCGGGGGTGAAGAGCTGGTCGATGCGCTGATCGAAGACGGATGCCAGGCGGAACGCCAGCGGCAGAGACGGGTCGTACTTCCCGGTCTCGATCGCGTTCACCGTCTGCCGTGAGACTCCGAGCTGCTCGGCCAGGTCTGCTTGCGTCCACCCGCGCTTCTCGCGTTCTGTGCGGATGCGGTTCTGCATCAGAACTGCTTCGAGGCGCCCGTGAACTGGTTGACCACCCGCCAGGTGCCCCCGCCGATGAAGAGGATGAGCCAGGCTGTGAACGGCAGCGTCAGCCCCGCGAGCGAGAGGAATCCGAAGGTGACGCTGCTCAGCATCGCGGCCGCGAGACCGGCGCCGACGCCGGGGAACGCGAGTCGGAGCTGGTATTCGTCGAGCTCTCGGAAGCGCCTCACGATGACGGTGAACATCCAGGCGGCGGGCAGCAGCGGCAGCAGGGCGAAGACGAAGCGCCACGGCGACGTGCCGTCGAGGCCACCCCAGAAGGCGACCGGAGCGAGCACCGCGACGTACACGAGGGTCGCCGCGAAGATGTGGCGGCGATAGCGCCGCCGCAGCTCTTGCTCGCGAGGAGTCTCATCATCCATGTCAAGGTCGCTTGTCATGCTGCAAGTCTGTGGCGACGCCCTCAGCATGTCAAGCGAGCTTTACATCGCGTAGGGGGCGGCGTGTAGTAGATCCGGGGCCGTGCTGTCAACGGGATGGCGACGCGGATTCCCCGGCCATAACGTAGAACTCGTTGAGACGGCCCAGTGGGAAACCGGTTGAGGTCGAAGAGCACCGCATGGCGGCGCCGCAGCACTGCTGTTCAGAGGACCCTCCGGCTGGGGAGGTGCAACCGTCTCGAGCGCCCCGCACTATTCGGGTTGGTGCGGGGCGCTCCACGTTTCGCGACGAATCGCGGCCGTGCGCTATGAAGGGCTCATGATCGCGCAGCAACTGCTCGATGAGCTCTGGGACTTCGACGACCCGGCCGGCTCTGAGCGGCGCCTCGCCGACGCTGCCGCCGACGGGGATCTCTCGGCAGGCGAGCGCGCCGAGCTGGTGACGCAGCTCGCGCGTGCCCTCGGCCTGCAGCAGCGCTTCGACGACGCGTTCGCCGCGCTCGACTCGCTGCGTGGCAACACCGACCCTGTGGTGCGCACGCGCGTCGCGCTCGAGACGGGGCGACTGCGCAACTCCGCGGGGGCGCCCGCGCAGGCATCCGTCGCCTTCGAAAGGGCGCTCGCGCTGGCCCGCGCCGCCGGCCAAGCGTTCCTCGAGATCGATGCGCTGCACATGCTCGCCATCGCCGATGCCGAGCGCGGCGAGGAGTGGGCGCGTCGCGGCATCGAGGCGGCGGAGCGCATGACGGATGCCCGCACGCGGCGGTGGCTCGTCTCCCTGTGCAACAACCTCGGCTGGCGCCGCTTCGACGCGGGCGAGCTGGATGCCGCGCTCGACTCCTTCCGCACGGCAGCGCGCTGGGCCGACGAGCTCGGGACGGCCGAGCAGCGGCAATGGGCCGCCGAGGCGATCGCCGAGTGCGAGGCCGCCATCGCGGCGCGCGCCGCGGCGGATGCTCGCGAGTCCGGGGCTTAGTTCTCCCCGATGGCGCGGGGGCGCGGCGTCGCGACCGGGGTGGGCAGGCCGAGCCACCATTCCGGGCCGGAGAGGAGCACGACCTGTGCGTAGTGGCGCACATCGGCGAGGTCGTCGCCGTTGATCCACGCGAAGAAGGACGCCGTCGCCCCCGATGAGGCATAGGCGAGCGACATCTGCCGCACGACATCGGTCATCGGCTTGAGCTGGTCGGGGACGATCTCGGGGTGGTTGTCGAGGTGCGTCTCGATGACCTGGCGGGCGGCCGCCTCGATGATCGCGGTCAGCCGGGCGCCGCTCTTGCTGCCGGGCGCCTGCCGGTAGATCGCGGTGTGGGTGCGCATGTGCTCCATCACCGCGGCGGCAGGGGCGAGGAAGACGCTGTCGTCGTCATCGCCGACGACCGGCATCGCGAGATACGCGGAGACCGAGTCGGCGAGCTCCTCCTGCAGGGCGGAGCACAGCAGCTCGACCGGATCGGCCGCGTGTCGGTAGAAGGTGTCGCGGCTCACTCCCGCCTCGGCCGCCACGTCGGTGACGGTCAGGTGGTCGATGCCCTTCTCGACGCAGAGGCGGTAGACGGCGTCGACGAGGGCGCTCCGGGAACGGCGAGAGCGAGCGTCCATGGTGTCCCACCCTACTCTCGAAAAAATTCGTTTCCGCGACACTTGTCCTATAGACAACGCGACAAGTGTCCGATAACATTCCTGACAGTTGTCGTGCAACACCACGGAGGAAGGTAAGGATCATGGCCGGTGCGATCGTCGTTCCGAGCCCCACGCTGTGGGATCAGCTGCTTCAGCGTGTGGGGCTCAGCCATGGTCCGCGCCGCCGCTCCGCGCTTGCGCTGCAACCGTATGTCCGCAGCCCGCACGCTGAGATCTTCATGAGTGAGCGCACCGGCGACTGGATCCGCGTCGGGTGCGACTGCCAGCTGGCTTACGACCACTGGCACGCGAGCCACTGAGGTACGTGACAAGGGGTTGGGCGCCCTCAGTGCAGATCCGCCCCGCTCCACCGGCGATTCGGGAACGCCGGTGTTGAGCGGGGCGGATCAATTCCGTTAAGGGCGGATGCCTGCCGGGTTGATCATTTCGAGACGCCGCAACGCGGCTCCTCAATGATCGAAAGTGGCTACGCCGATGCGCGTATTCCCGAGTGGGCAGCGGGCTCCTAGCTTCACCGCATGGCTCCCATCGACGTCCCCGTGCCCGCCCATGACGGCCTGCCCAAGCCCGAGGTGTACCTGCTCACCTTCGGCTCACGCGGCCACTCCGTGCAGACCCATCGCATCGACTCGCCGCGCATGGTCGACGCGAACGGCGTGCGGACGCACGACTCCGACGCTCCCGCGGTGATCTTCGACCGCCTGGCGGAGGCGCGCGCGGCCGGGCATCCGTATACCGACGTGTTCGTCATCAGCCACGGCTGGCTGACCGATACGGATGCCGCGATCGAGGACTACGCCAAATGGGTCGAGCTCGCGATCGGGCAGCGCGCCCGTCATCGGCTCGCGGCCGACTACCACGGCATGGTCGTGTGCGTGCACTGGCCGAGCGACCCGCGCGACACCGGGTACCCCGTGCGGCGCGCGGTGCACTATGCCGGCTGGTGGCTCGAGAAGAAGCTGCCGTTCCTTTCCTTCTACCGGATGAAGGACCGCGCGTTCCGCATCGGCAGGAACGGACTGGGGCCGATCCTGCGGAGGCTGACGGCCGAGTACGCGGACGCGCGGATCCACGTCATGGGGCACAGCTTCGGGGCGATCGTCACCTCGAACGCGATCGCCCAGGCGGGAGTCTCGGTCGACTCACTGTTCCTCATCGAGGGCGCGATGTCGACCTGGTCGTTCGCCGACCCGGTCGCGCAGGGCCCGCGCGGGGCGAAGGCGGCGAAGTCGAAGGCGAGCGAGGCGGTCGAGAGGGCCATCGACCGGGTCACCGGGGTCGTCGTCGGCTCGAGCTCCTCCCACGACCGCGCGCTCTCGATCTGGTACCCGCTCGCCGAGTCCACCCGCTCGGTGTTCTGGTGGACGCGCAACCGCGAGCCGGCGTGGGGCGGTTTCGGGCGGGACCGCTACGGCGCTCTCGGCTTTCGAGGCGTGAGCGGGATGCTGAACGGGGCCCCCGCGCAGCGGCGCGCCGTTCCGCACGGGACGCTCGACATGGACTACGAACTCGAGCGCGGCGCGATCTACAGCATCGACGGGAGCGCGGTGGTCACGCCGCCGACCGGCAAGGGGTCGTGGTGGACCGCGAAGCTGATGGGCGCGCACAGCCAGATCCTGAAGCCCGAGATCTCGAACCTGTATTGGCAGGCGGCCGGGTTCCCGCTCATCGGAGCGGCGGCCGAGCCCTCCGAAGCGCCGATGAGCGCCACCGGCTGATCCGCAGGATTTGGTAAGCCTGGATTTATCAATCTAGGCTTACGAATATGACAGATGCCCAGGACACCGAGGAACTCGCGGGGTCGCTGCTGGAGAGCATCCGTCTCTTCATCGCCGCGGCGCGCACCGCCCGGCCGCAGGGGGAGCTGAGTGCCTCCGAGATCGCGGCGCTGATCCATATCAGGCGCGCGGTCGAGACCACCTCGGGCGCGCTCGCGCGGCTGGCCGGCATCAGCCCGCAGGCGATGGGCGCGACGATCGCGGCGCTCGAGGCGCGCGGGCTCATCGAACGCGAGAAGGACACGGGGGATGCCCGTCGCATCCTGCTGCGATTGACGGATGCCGGGCGCGAGGTCATGGACGCGCGCCGTGACGCGCGCGCCGCAGCCATCGCCCGCGAGCTCGGCCGGCGCTTCGACGCCGCCGAGATCGAGACCCTGCGCGCGGCCGCGCCGCTGCTCGCGCGACTGGCGGAGGGTCTGTGAGCGCCGTCGCCGCGCCGACGGCGAAGCCGGACCGCTATCGCTGGGTCGCGCTCACCAACACCACCATGGCGGTGTTCATGTCGAGCCTCGACGGCTCGATCGTGCTCATCTCGCTGCCGGCGATCTTCACCGGCATCCACCTCGACCCGCTCGCCCCGTCGAACATCGCGTTCCTGCTCTGGATGATCATGGGCTACCGGCTGGTGCAGTCGGTTCTCGTCGTCGCGGTCGGCAAGTTCGGCGACATGTTCGGCCGGGTGCGCATCTACAACGCCGGCTTCCTCGTGTTCACAATCGCGAGCGTGCTGCTGTCCTTCGACCCCTTCCGGGGCGAGCCTGCCGCGCTCTGGCTGATCGGCTGGCGCCTGCTGCAGGCGTTCGGCGGGTCGATGCTGACCGCCAACTCGCAGGCGATCCTGACGGATGCCTTCCCGAAGGAGCGGCGCGGCTTCGCCCTCGGCATCAACCAGGTCGCCGGGCTCGCCGGCATGTTCATCGGGCTGACCGCCGGCGGGCTGCTCGCCGCGTGGGACTGGCGCAGCGTGTTCTGGGTGAACGTGCCGGTCGGAATCGTGGGCACCCTGTGGGCGTATTTCATGCTGCGCGACAACGGCGACCGGCATCCGTCTCGCATGGACTGGTGGGGGAACGGGACGTTCGCGATCGGCCTGTCGGCCGTGCTGGTCGCGATCACCTTCGGGCTGCAGCCGTATGGCGGCCACACCATGGGGTGGACCAACCCGTGGGTGCTCGCCGGGCTGATCGGCGGGGTGCTGCTGCTCGCCGCCTTCGTGTGGATCGAGCTCAGGGTCACGGACCCGATGTTCGAGCTCCGTCTTTTCCGTATTCGGGCGTTCGCGTTCGGGAACATCACGCGCTTCGGCGGCTCGCTCGCGCAGGGCGGCCTGCAGTTCATGCTCGTCATCTGGCTGCAGGGCATCTGGCTGCCCCTGCACGGGTACTCGTACGCATCGACGCCGCTGTGGGCCGGCATCCTGATGCTGCCGCTGACCTGCGGATTCCTGGTGGCCGGGCCGATCTCCGGAGCGCTCTCCGACCGCTTCGGCGCGCGGCTCTTCGCGACCGGCGGCATGGTGGTCTTCGGGCTGTCCTTCATCGGGCTGATCTTCCTGCCTGTCGACTTCACCTACTGGCAGTTCGCGGCCCTGCTCGCGCTCAACGGCATCGGCATGGGCATGTACTCGTCGCCGAACTCAGCGGCCATCATGAGCTCGGTGCCCGCGCGCTATCGCGGCGTCGCGAGCGGCATGCGGGCGACCTTCCAGAACTCCGGCACCTCGCTGTCGATCGGCGTGTTCTTCTCGCTGATGATCTCGGGCCTCGCGGCGACGCTGCCGCACACGCTCACGGCGGGACTCGCCGCGCACGGCGTACCGCAGGCGATCGCCGAGAAGATCGGCGGGCTGCCGCCGGTGTCGTCCCTGTTCGCCGCGATGCTGGGAACGAACCCCGTGAAGTACCTGCTCGACAGCTACCACGTGCTCGGCCAGCTGCCCGCGCAGGCGCAGGCCGTGCTCACCGGGCACACCTTCTTCCCGAACCTGATCTCCGGCCCGTTCCACGACGGACTCGTCGTCGTGTTCATCGTCTCGGCCGCCATCTCGCTCGTCTCCGCGGTCGCCTCCGCGATGCGCGGCACCGGCGTCGCGGTCGACAGCGCGAAGACCCTTCCCCCGACCCAGACCACCGAACTCCCGAAGGAGAACGTATGACCATCCAACTCGAGCAGACCCCCGCCCTCGTCGTCATCGACCTGCAGACCGGCCTGAAGGGCTTCCCCACTGCGCACTCGTTCGACGACGTCGTGGCGAACTCAGCGAAGCTTGCCGAGGCGTTCCGCGCCGCCGGGCTGCCGGTCGTGCTCGTGAACGTCGCCGGGGCCGCGCCCGGCCGCACCGAGCGCAGCAAGGCGTCCGGCCGTCCGACCGGGGGCTCGCTGCCCGCCGAGGCGACCGTGCTGCTTCCCGAGCTGAACCAGCAGCCGAGCGACATCACCGTCACCAAGACGACCCTCGGGGCGTTCCTGTCGACGGATCTCGACGCGAAGTTGAAGGCCGCCGGCGCGACCCAGATCGTGCTGACGGGCGTCTCGACCACCTCGGGAGTCGAGTCGACCGCGCGTTCGGCGTACGAGCTCGGCTACCACGTCGCGTTCGTCACCGACGCGATGACCGACACCTCGGAGGCCGCGCACGACGCGTCGATCGAGCACCAGTTCCCGAAGCTCGGCGAGCTCGGCACGACAGCAGAGGTGCTGGAACTGCTCGCCGCTCGCTGAATCCCGCTCGTCGCCGCTTTCGGGCCCAAGACAGCGATTTTGGGCCCGAAACCGGCGGCGCAATGGGGTGGCCCCTACAGTTAGCTCGGGTCCAAGACCCGCAGGCGCCACTCGGGGAAAGTCGCCTGCTCGAAGGGGCCGCGGCCGTCGCCGGTGTAGCTGGGGTGCTCGAACGCGACCGTCCAGTAGCGGGGCAGCTGCAGGCCCGGATACGGCGCGATCTCCTTGTTGCCCGGTGCGATGACCACACCCACGGGGTCGTCCTCGAAGGGCTCCGGCTGATCCGCGCTGCTCACGACGGCCACGAGCATGCCGATGCCGACCGCGGGCCCCAGAGATTTCGGGGCCTTCGGGAAGAAACGGTCGAGCCAGCTCATGGGGACAGGGTATGACGGAGTGGGTTTCGATACGGCCGCTTCGCGGCCTACTCAACCAACGGGCAGGGGGAGCGGCCGCAGGCTCGCCACGAAGTCGAGCTTGTCGAGCACCGGGCCGGCGATCACGAAGGGGTACAGGTCGTCCTTGCCCATGGAGCGGTTGATCATGTTGAGGGCGGTCGACAGCGGCACCCAGACATCCGTCACGAGCTGCCGGAACGGCATCCGCCAATCGATCGGGTCCACCGAGATCAGCCCGTAGGCGGCGGCCGTCTCGACGGTGTCGCAGATGTGCAGGTAGTGCGCCCACGTCTCGGCGAAGTCCTCGAACGGATGCATCGTGGCGTAGGCCGAGATGAAGGAGTCCTGCCAGCCGTCCGGCGGCCCCGACGCGTAGTGCCGGTCGAGCGCCGCCTGGTAATCGGCCGACTCGTCGCCGAACAGCTCGCGGCTGCGCGCCATGCGCTCGTCGCCGCGCACCAGCAGCCACTCGTAGTAGTGCCCGACCTCATGCCGGAAGTGGCCGAGCATCGTGCGGTACGGCTCGTCGAGCTTGTCGCGGATCTGCTCGCGGTAGGCGTCGTCGCTCTCGGCGAGGTCGATCGTGACGACCCCGTTCTCCTGCCCGGTCACCACCGGCTGGGCGGCGCTCGAGAGCAGGTCGAAGGCGAGGCCCTCTGCGGGGTCGCCCGGTGCGGCATCCGTGTCCACCTTGCCGATCACCGGGAAGCCGAGCCTGTCGAGCTCGGCGATGAGCTGCCGCTTCGCCCGCTCGGCGACGGGGTACTCCGCGATGCCGGCCGCGTCGGCGTCGTTCGGGCGGGTGCGGGTGAGGCTGCAGCTGAAGCACAGGCCGCCGGGCGTCGGCGTGAGCCAGGTGCACCCGGACAGGTTGAGGTTCGCGCAGACGTGCCAGACACCGCCACTCGTGTCGGTGTAGGTGCCCGTGTCGTCGACGGGCACGATCTCGTGCTCGGCGCGCGAGTAGCCGAGCGAGGTGCCGCATGAGACGCAGACCGAGTTCTCGAAGTACAGGGCGTTGCCGCAGATACGGCACGTGAAGGACTTCATGCCTCTTCGTTACCCCTGCGGCGCCACATCGACCGCGACGCGCAGGGTCGACTTCGTCGCCTCGGTGAAGATGACGCCCTTGAGCGGCGCGACGTCGCCGTAGTCGCGGCCCCACGCGACGGTCACGTAGCGCTCGCCCGCGCGCTGGTCGTTGGTCGGGTCGACCGCGAGCCAGTCGCCCGAGCCGGGCACCCAGACGGCGAGCCAGGCGTGCGAGGCATCCGCCCCCACCACTCGCGGCTTGCCGGGCGGGGGATCCGTGGCGAGGTAGCCGCTCACATAGCGCGCGGCGACGCCGTGGCTGCGCAGGCAGGCGAGGGCGAGGTGCGCGAAGTCCTGGCAGACACCGGCGCGCTCCTTCAGCGTGTCGGCCACGGTGCTCGTGACGGTCGTCGCCGTCGGGTCGTAGTCGAAATCGGCGTGGATGCGGCTCATCAGCTCGGCCACCGCCTCGCCGAGCGGGCGGCCCGGGGTGAGCGAGGTCGCGGCGTAGTCGCGCGCCCCCGTGACGAGCGCCACCCCCGGCGAGGCGAGCGCGAACTCGGTCGCGGCCCACGCGCCGGGGGTGTCCGGCTCGGCGAGCGGGCGAGCGCGCTCCCACGGCTGATCGAGCGCCGACTGGTCGTACCACGGCGTCATCGTCGTGACCTCGCTCGTCGCCTCGACGACGAGCTTCTCGTGTGCGTCGGTGACGTGGAAGTAGCTCAGCGCGTTGCCGAAGTAGTCGAGCTGCTCGCTGACGTCGTCGGGCAGGGGGTCGACGGCGACGGCGTGGGAGTGCACCTCCTGCCAGGGCAGCTGCCGGGGCACGAGGTGCGCGATGCCGAGGCTGTCGCTGACCTCGTCGTCGTAGGAGTACTCGGTGCGGTGCGAGACGCGGTACCTCATGCTCACCCCATCACCTCGACGAAGCTGCGCGCGGCGAGCGGCAGGCGCGGCGGCCCGCCGGTCAGGTGCAGGGCCGTGATCGCATCGGAGATCTGCATCAGGGCGACGGATGCCTCGCCGAGGAATCCGTCGAGCGCCGGCCTGCCCTCGCCCTGGGCGACGACGAGCTCGCGGGCGTCGAGGGCCTCCACCGCCCCGCGCAGCTCATCGACGAGGCGCTCGGGCCGCGTCGAGCCGGTCGAGAGCGGCAGCCTCTCGAGGTGGAAGCGCAGCCGGGTGAGCGCGAACAGCAGCGAGCGCGGGTTGTCGGGGGCGGCGAGCAGCAGCTCGAGCACGCCCTGGGTGCGGGCGCGGCCGCGGTAGCGGCGGCGATAGGTGACCGCGCTCTCGGCGGCGGTGAGCACGGCCTCGAGCACGGGCCGGTCGAGTTCGCGCGCGCTCGCCGGCGCGAGTGCGGCCGAGAGCAGCGCGCACAGCTGCAGCGCGCGCTCGAGGTAGCGGCCCGCCTCGATCATGTGCCAGGCCGAGTCGCGCATCATGCTCGCGGTGACGCCCTGGAACGCGAGGATGCCGGTGAGCAGCTGCTCCGTGGTCTCGGCGATCTGCCGGCTGCGGCGCTCATCACGCAGGGCGCGCAGCGCGCGCTCCGACGAGCCGAACAGCCGCCAGGTGTCGCCGGAGAGCTGGTCGCGCACACCCTCGAGCGCCTCGCGCATGCGGCCGAGCGAGTGCGCCGCGCTGCCGGGGCGCTCGTCGTCGAGCAGGACGGATCTGAGCTCGTCCTCCGGGTTGTCCTGCCACCGGCCCGCGAGGCGCTGCAGCGCGCTCATCAGCTCGGCGGCGCCGACGCCCGCGAAGGCCGGGGCGAGCGGGCTCGGCGGGGTGAGCCGCACGTGCGCTTCGAGCACGATGCGCAGCAGGTCCTCGGTGCGCTCGGCGTAGCGGCCGGCCCAGAACATGTCGTCGAGCGCGCGCGGCGCGGGCAGGGGCACGGATGCCACGGCGGGAAGCGGCGCGGCGGCGGCGAGGCCCTGGTCGGCGTCCTCCGCGTCGGCCTTGAGCACCCAGACGTCCTTGCTGATGAGATTCGCGGCCGCCCGGCCGGACACCGTCGCGATGCCGCCGAAGAGCGGGCGGTAGGCCGAGTGGTAGTCGACCGTGAAGGTGCGCAGCACGAGCGGCTGCGGGGTGGCCTCGCCGCCCGCGCTCCAGACGGGGCCCTGCGACAGCGGCAGGCGCTCGATCGCGACGTGCCCGCGCGGGTCCGCGGCGAGCAGCGCCGCCTTCTGGCGGGGCGTGCTGCCCGCGCCCGCGCGCGAGCCGTCAAGGCGGCGCAGGTCGAGGGACTCGTCGCCGTCGCTGAGGCGGGCGAGCAGGCCGTCGAGGGCGGCCGCGTCGCCGCCCCACCAGGCCGGTGCGGACGGCAGGCGCAGCTGCTCGCCGAGCAGCGCCTCGCACACCGCCGGCATGAAGGCGTGCAGCGCGGGGTTCTCGAGCACACCGGAGCCGAGGCCGTTCACGAGCCGCACGCTGCCGCGGCGCACCGCTTCGACGAGGCCCGCGACGCCCAGCTGCGAGTCGCCGCGCAGCTCGAGCGGATCGCACCAGTCGGGGTCGACGCGGCGCAGGATCACATCGACGCGCTCGCGCGGCGCGGTGCGCGGCCAGCCGGCCGGCTTGACCCACACCGCGCCGTCGCGCACCACGAGATCGTCGCCCTGCACGAGCGGGAAGCCGAGGAGATTGGCGAGGGATGCCTGGTCGTACGCGGTCTCCGAGAGCGTTCCCGGCGAGAGCACGACGACGAGCGGCTCGCGGGCGTCCTCGGGCGCGGCATTCAGCAGCGTCTCGCGCAGCGCCGTGTAGTACGGCTCGAGCCGGTGCAGCTCGGCCTCGCGGTAGAGCTCGGGCAGCACGCGCGAGATGACACGGCGGTTCTCGACCGCATAGCCGAGGCCGGAGGGCGCCTGCACGCGGTCGCCGACGACGCGCCACTCGCCCTGCGCGTCGCGGCCGAGGTCGGTGCCCACGATCATGAGCGGGCGCGGGGCCGCGGGCGCCGCGGCGCCGGGCGGCAGCGCGGCGGCACGGGTGAAACCGCCGTGCCCGAAGACGGCGGCCGGGGGGATGAGACCCGCGGCAAGCATCCGTCGCTCTCCGTACAGGTCGACCAGAAGCGCATTCAGCAGCTCGGCGCGCTGGGCGAGGCCGACCTCGAGCTTCGCCCACGACGCCGCGTCGATCACGAGCGGCACGGGGTCGAGCCGCCAGGGGCGCGGGCGGGTGCCCTCGCTCGCATACAGCACGCCGTCGTCGGCGATGAAGCGCGCGATCTCGTCCTCGACGCGGTCGAGCGCGTCCGGCGTCAGCCGGGCGGCGGCGTCGGCGAGGCGCTTCCACGGCGTGCGCAGCGATCCGTCGGGGTCGATCACCTCGTCGAACCGTGTCGCGCGGTCGACCCCGCCTGCGAAGGGCAGGGTCGGCTGCGTGAGCGCCGCGGCGTAGTCGCGCAGAATGCTCACAGGGCGGGCGCCCGCCGCAGGTCGAGGGTGTGCGGGTAGTCCTCGCTCGCCGCGCGGCGGCCGGCCTCGCGCAGCCGCGCCACGTCGATGCGGCCGCTCGTGTGCCCGCGCGGCTCGAAGCGGCTCGCGCGCCGCGCCTCGGCCTCGTTCGCGTTGATCGGCGGGTGCTCGTAGTTGCGGCCGCCCGGGTGCACGACGTGGTAGCTCGCACCGCCGAGGGATGCCGCCCCGTCCACGTCGATGACGTCGAAGGTCAGCGGCGCGTGCACCGCGATCGACGGATGCAGCGCGGACCAGGGCTGCCAGGCGCGGTAACGCACTCCCGCATAGTACTCACCGGGGCGGCCGGTGCTCGTGAGCGGCACGGCCACGCCGTTACAGGCGACCAGGTGGCGCGCCGGGTCGAGGCCGCGCACGCGCACCTGCATGCGCTCGAGAGAGGAGTCGACGTAGCGCGCGGTGCCGCCGCTCGTCGCCTCCTCGCCGAGCACGTGCCACGGCTCGATCGCCTGACGCAGCTCGAGCTCGATGTCGGCACCGTTGTTGCCGTCGCTGCCGTCGCTGCCGTCGCTGCTGTCGCTGCTGTCGCCGCGCCCCGCCGGCACCCGCGTCACCCCGACGCGCGGGAAGCGGAACTCGACGAAGGGGTCGAGCCAGTCGCCGCGGAAGTCGATGCCCGCTGCGCGCAGGTCGGCGACGACCTCGGCAATGTCGTTCGCGGCGCCCTGCGGCAGCAGGAAGTCCTCGTGCAGCCGCGTGCCCCAGCGCACGAGCGGCTGCTCGTACGGCTTCTCCCAGAACATCGCCACCAGACTGCGCACGAGCAGCGCCTGCACGAGCGCGAGCTCGGGGTGCGGCGGCATCTCGAAGCCGCGCAGCTCGAGCAGGCCGAGCCGCCCGCGGCTCGAGTCGGGGCTGTACAGCTTGTCGATGCAGAACTCGGCGCGGTGCGTGTTGCCGGTGAGGTCGGTGAGCAGGTGCCGCAGCGCGCGATCGACGAGCCACGGCCGGGTCTCCTCGCCGATCGCCGCCGCCTGCGCCTGCAGCCGCCGCACCTCGGCGATCGCGATCTCCATCTCATAGACCGCCTCTGGCCGCCCCTCGTCGAAGCGCGGCGCCTGGCTGGTCGGGCCGATGAAGCGGCCGGAGAAGAGATAGGAGAGCGAGGGATGCCGCTGCCAGTAGGCGACGAGACTGACGAGCAGATCGGGCCGGCGCAGCAGGGGCGAGTCGATCGGGGTCGGGCCGCCGAGGGTGATGTGGTTGCCGCCGCCCGTGCCCGTGTGCAGCCCGTCGAGGTCGAATTTCTCGGTCGACAGCCGCGCCTGCCGCGCCTGCTCGTAGAGCTCGAAGGTGAGTGCGCGCTGCTCTGCCCAGCTCTGGGTCGGCTGCACGTTCACCTCGATGACGCCCGGGTCGGGAGTCACGACGAGCTGGGTGAGCCGCGCGTCCGGCGGCGGGCCGTAGCCCTCGAGCACCACTTTCACCTGGAGATCGGATGCCGCGTGCTCGACCACCCGCAGGAGAGCGGCGTACGCCTCGAGCGTCGAGGTCGGCGGCAGGAAGACGTGCACGTGCCCGTCGCGCGCCTCGAAGGCGACCGCCGTCGTCGCGGCGCCCGCCGGGTCGGCGAGGCGCACCTTGGGCACGGTCACATCGAGCGGCTCGCCCGCCTCGAGGTACGAGGGCTCGCCGGGGTACTCGGGGTCGTGCCATGAGATGGCGTCCAGCGGCAGGCGCAGCCCGGCGGGGCTCGTGCCGGGGGAGAGCACGAGGCGGCCGCGGCGGAACCGCCAGCGCGGGCTCGTCCAGTCGCCGTCAGTGATGATCGGCAGCACCCATGCCGTCGGCGTCTCGGTGAGCAGGTCGAGCGCCGCGATCTCGGCGGGTGTGCGCGGGTCGTCCGGCTTCGGCTTGGGGCCTGAGGGCAGTCGGCGCTCGGCGGCCAGCACCGCGAGCGGGTCCTCGAAGGCGGCGAGCAGCTGGGTGGTGGGCAGGCCGAGGAGCTCGGTGACGCGCTCGCCGAGGCGGGCGGCATCGGCCGAGGCATCCGTCGTCTCCCGGCGAGCTGGCCCCCACGGATCCGCGAGCAGCGCCGGGTCGCCCCACAGCGGCTCGCCGTCCGTGCGCCACTGCAGCGCGATGTTCCAGCGGGGCAGCGGCTCGCCCGGGTACCACTTGCCCTGGCCGCGGTGCACGACTCCGCCCTGCGCGTAGACGCGCCGCAGCCGCTCGGCGAGGTCGTTCGCGAGCGCGCGCTTGTGCGGGCCGTCGGCGTCGGTGTTCCACTCGGGGCTCGTCGCGTCGTCGAGCGCGACGAAGGTCGGCTCGCCGCCCATCGTGAGGCGCACGTCGCCGCGGGCGAGCCGCTCGTCGACGGCCTCGCCGAGCGCGTCGATGCCCTGCCACTGCTGCGCCGGGTACGGCTTCGTCGTGCGCGGGTCCTCGTGGATGCGCCGCACCTCGTTGTGGAACGCGAAGGTCACCTCGACCGGGTCGGTGGCGCCCTCGATCGGCGCGGCGCTCGAGGGGTGCGGCGTCGCCGAGAGCGGGATGTGCCCTTCGCCCGCGAACAGCGCACTCGTCGGGTCGAGGCCGACCCAGCCCGCGCCCGGGATGAACACCTCGGCCCAGGCGTGCAGATCGGTGAAGTCCTGCGCGGGGCCGCTCGGGCCGTCGAGGGATTCCTGGTCGGCGGCGAGCTGCACGAGGTAGCCCGAGACGAAGCGCGCGGCCAGGCCGTACTTGCGCAAGAGGCTCACGAGCAGCCATGCGCTGTCGCGGCACGAGCCGATGCCCCGCGCGAGCGTCTCGTCGGGCGTCTGCACGCCGGGCTCCATGCGGATGTCGTAGGCGACGTCGCGGTACACCGCGGCGTTCAGCTCGGCGAGGAACTGCACGGTCGGCGTGCCGCCCTCGGTCAGCGGGGGAAGCGCGGCCTTCCAGGCATCCGTCTGCTCGCTGTTCTCGACGGGGCGCAGATAGGGGGCGAGATCGGATGCCAGGGCGGGCTCGTACTGGAACGGGAAGCGCTCCGCGTACTCCTCGATGAAGAAGTCGAGCGGGTTGATCACCATGAGGTCGGCGACGAGCCCCACGGTGATCTCGAGGTGGTCGACCTTCTCGGGGAAGACAAGGCGGGCGAGCCAGTTGCCGAAGGGGTCCTGCTGCCAGTTGATGAAGTGGTTCGCGGGGCTGACCTCGAGCGAGTAGGCCTCGATGGGGGTGCGGCTGTGCGGCGCGGGCCGCAGCCGCACGATGTGCGGGGCCACGTTCACGGGCTTCGCGAATTCGTAGCTCGTGTAGTGCTCGAGCGCGACCTTGATCGACATGCGCACAGTCTTCCTGCGCCGTGTTGCGGGGTGATTACGAGTTCGGGTGCACGATCAGCCAGACCGCGACCGCGGTGTCGTCGTGCGGGTTGGCGATCAGGTGCGGGGTGCGGCTGGGGTAGGTGATCGAGTCGCCCGCGCTGAGCTCGACCAGCTCGTCGGCGAAGGTGATCGTGAGGGTGCCCTGCGTGACGTTGCCGACCTCGTAGCCCTCGTGGGCGTGCAGCACCGCCGTCTCGTCGCCGGTGCTGTGCGGCGGGTAGGTCGACTCGAAGAAATCGACGCCCTGCATGTGCGCGGGGGAGAGTCGACGGTAGACGACGCCTGTGCCGAGTTCGACGGGCTCGGACTTCGACGCGGCGCGCGTGACGACGACTCGGTCGTGCGGAGCATGGGCGACGGATGCCACGGGCCGGTCCTCGAACACCTCGGCGAGTGGCACGTCGAGCGCCGCGACGATCGCCAGCAGCCGGTTCACCGACGGCTGCATCGCCCCCCGCTCGATCTGGGACAGCGCGCTCGCCGAGATGTCGAGCTCGGCGGCCAGCGCGCGCAGCGACCGCCCCGACTGCTCGCGCAGCTCGCGCAGCCGTGCGCCGAGGCGCTCGGGGCTCGCGGAATCGGGGCTGTCCACACGCTCACCATAACCGGCGCACTCACCCGAAACCGGGGCGCAAAGTGTGAAGTCATCGCTTTACACACCTTTTACACAAGCGAAACGGGGCGACGGCGGCGCCGCCGTAGCTTTTCGGCATCCGTTCATGTGAAGTGATCGCTTCACATCACGATCCCCGCCCTGCTCCAGCTCTCCCGAAAGGCACATCGCCATGTCAGAGTCCGTAGCTCCACCCACCAAGCCGCACGATCTGGTCGAAGCGGCCGGCCTGCCCGAGGGCGCCGGTGTCGTCAAGCCCGAGTACGACCCGCGCCTCGCCAACGAGGACCTCGCCCCGCTGAAGAAGCAGAACTGGTCCTGGTACAACATCTTCGCGTTCTGGATGTCCGACGTGCACTCCGTCGGCGGCTACGTCACCGCGGGCAGCTTCTTCGCCCTCGGCCTCGCCGCCTGGCAGGTGCTGCTCGCCCTCGTCATCGGCATCGTCATCGTGTTCTTCCTCGCGAACCTGATCGCGAAGCCCAGCCAGAAGGCGGGGGTGCCCTACCCCGTCATCGCCCGCTCGGTGTTCGGCGTGCTGGGCGCGAATGTGCCGGCCATCATCCGCGGCCTCATCGCGGTGGCCTGGTACGGCATCCAGACCTATCTCGCCTCTGCCTCGCTGATCATCGTCGCGCTCAAGCTGTGGCCAGACCTCGCGCCGCTCGCCGATGTGCATCAGCATGGCTTCGCGGGCCTCTCGACGCTCGGCTGGATCACCTTCGGCATCCTCTGGGTCGCCCAGGCCGCGGTGTTCTGGACCGGCATGGGCACGATCCGCCGCTTCATCGACTTCGCCGGCCCCGCCGTCTACGTCGTGATGCTCGCCCTCGCCATCTACCTGCTCTCGCGGGCAGGCGGCTTCGGCAACATCAACTGGAACCTGGCGCCGCACCTGCACCTCTCCGGCGGCAAGGAGTTCGCGGTGTTCGTCAGCGCGATCGCCCTCACGGTGTCCTACTTCTCGGGCCCGCTGCTGAACTTCGGCGACTTCTCGCGCTACGGCAAGACGTTCCGGGCGGTGCGCGTCGGCAACTTCTGGGGCCTGCCGGTGAACTTCCTGCTCTTCTCGGTCATCACGGTCGTCACGACCGCGGCGACGCTGCCGGTATTCGGCAAGCTCATCACCGACCCGGTCGAGACGGTCGGCAGCATCGACTCGACCTTCGCGATCATCCTGGCGGCGCTCACCTTCACGGTCGCGACCATCGGCATCAACATCGTCGCGAACTTCGTGTCGCCGGCGTTCGACTTCTCGAACGTCTCGCCGAAGCGCATCAGCTGGCGCATGGGCGGCATGATCGCCGCCGTCGGATCGGTGCTGATCACCCCGTGGAACCTCTACAACAGCCCGTCGACGATCAACTACACGCTGAACACACTGGGTGCGGTCATCGGCCCGCTGTTCGGCGTGCTGCTCGCGGACTTCTACCTGATCCACAAGCAGAGGGTCTTCACCGACGACCTGTTCACGATGAGCCCGTGGGGCAAGTACTTCTACAAGAAGGGCTGGAACCCGAACGCCGTCATCGCGACCGCCATCGGCGCCGCGGTCGGCCTGCCGATCGTGCTCATCCCCGCGCTCGGCTCGGTGCTCGGCGACTACTCGTGGTTCATCGGCTGCGCGGTCGGCCTGGTCTGCTACTGGGGGCTCGAGAAGCTGTTCCCCGTGGTCGCGCCGACCCTCGAGGATGGGCCGAAGTCGGCCGAGATCCCCGTGGTCGCAGACCTCGTCGCCGAGTAGCGCCCGCCGTGCACGTCCGCGCGATCAACCCCAACACCACCGAGTCCATGACCGCCGCCATCGGGCGGGCCGCGCGCGCCGCGGCCTCCGCTGGGACGACGGTGACGGCGGTGGGCCCGGTGATGGGGCCCGCCTCGATCGAGAGCCACTACGACGAGGCGCTCGCCGTGCCCGGTCTCCTCACCGAGATCGGGCGCGGCGAGGCGGACGGAGTCGACGGCTACGTGCTCGCGTGCTTCGGCGACCCCGGCCTCGACGCCGCCCGCGAGCTGGCGTCGGGGCCGGTCGTCGGCATCGCCGAGGCGGCGATGCACGTGGCCACTCTGCTCGGCCGCCACTTCAGCATTGTCACGACGCTGCCGCGCACGATCGGGCGCGCAGAGGAGCTGGCGGAGCGCTATGGATTCCGCACGGCATGTGCCGGCATCCACGCCGTCGACATCCCGGTGCTCGAGCTCGATCTGCCGGGGTCCGACGCCCGCCGCGAGACGACGGCCGAGTGCCGGCGCGCGCTCGCCGCGGACGGCAGCGACGTCATCGTGCTCGGCTGCGCGGGGATGGCGGATTTCTGTGCGGAGGTCTCCGCAGAGCTCGGCGTCCCCGTCATCGACGGGGTCGCTGCCGCGACCCGGCTCGTCGAGTCGCTCGTCGCGCTGGGGCTCTCGACGAGTCGCCGCGGCGAGTACGCGAAGCCGCCCGTCAAGCCGTACGCGGGCGCCCTCGCCGACTTCGGCCTCGGCACGGGCGTGCGGTGAGCCGCGGTGCCGCGAAGACGGAGTCGACGTCGCCACGACCGCCTGATGACCGCAATAACCCCGTACTCGGCGGCGGTTCGCGAGATGATCAGAACGTGGAATCCGCTCGCCCTCCCTTCGACCCCTCGATCTGGCGCGTCGTCGGCCCGCACGTCCTGCACGGCACGGGAACCGGCCCGCTCGCCGGCCGGACCGTCGCCGTCAAGGACCTGATCGAGGTCGAGGGCTTCCCGGTCGGGGCGGGCGTGCCCGCTTATCTCGCCGAGCAGCAGCCGGCCGCGGCATCCGCCCCCGCCGTCACCGCGCTGCTCGACGCCGGTGCCGACGTCGCCGGCATCGCCCAGACCGACGAGTTCGCCTACTCGATCGCCGGCCGGAACGCGCACTACGGCACCGCCCCCAACGCCGCGGTGCCCGGCGCGCTGCCGGGCGGCTCGTCGAGCGGGCCCGCCGCCGCGGTCGCGCTCGGCCAGGCCGACATCGGGCTCGGCACCGACACGGGCGGGTCCATCCGCGTGCCGGCGTCGTACCAGGGCATCTGGGGCCTGCGCACGACGCATGGCGCGGTGCCCGTCGACGGCGTGCTGCCGCTCGCCCCCTCCTACGACACCGTCGGCTGGCTGACCCGTGACGCCGAGACGCTCGCGGCCGTCGCCCGGGTCGGTCTTGCGAACGCCCCGCAGCACGCGGGCGACATCCGCTTCGCCCTGCTCGACACACACTCCGCCGGGCTGCCGCACGAGCTCGACAAGCGCTTCCGCCACACCGTCGACGCGATGATCGCCGCCGGGTTCGAGGTCGCGGAGGCCGTCGACCCCGGCGACTTGGCCGAACTCGCCGAGCTCTACCGCATCACCCAGGCGCGCGAGGCGTGGCTGAGCCACGGGGAGTGGATCCGCAGCCACCCTGGCGCGCTGGGGGCCGACATCCAGGCGCGCTTCGACGCGGCATCCCTCGTTACCGCGGCGGAGGCCGCCGACGCGCGCGACGCCGTCGCCGCCTTCCGCGCCCGACTCGATGAGCAGGCGGAGGGACGAGTGCTGCTGCTGCCGGCCGCCGCCTCCGCGGCGCCGCGCGCCGACGCCCCGACGACCGACGTCGAGGCCGTGCGCGCCGCGACCATGCGCCTCACCTGCGTCGCCGGACTCACCGGCCGCCCCGCTCTCTCCGCCCCCCTGATGCAGCTCGACGGCGGACCCGTCGGCCTGTCGCTGATCGGGGCGAGGAACACCGATGTCGCGCTCGTCGAGCTCGCGGCATCCGTCGCCGACGCACTCAACGGAAAGGCCGCCGCGTGACCGCAGAACCTGTGCACCCTCCCCACCGCCTGCTGATGGGCCCCGGGCCCATCACCGCCGACCCGCGCGTGCTGCGCGCGATGTCGGCCGCGCTGGTCGGCCAGTACGACCCCGTGATGACGGAGTACATGGCCGAGACACAGGAGCTCTACCGCGAGGTCTTCCGCACCCGCAACGCGGCGACGCTGCTCGTCGACGGCACCTCGCGCGCCGGCATCGAGGCGGCGCTCGTCTCGCTCGTCTCGCCCGGCGACCGGGTGCTGGTGCCGATCTTCGGCCGCTTCGGATTCCTGCTGCAGGAGATCGCCGAGCGGTGCGGCGCCGAGGTGCACACGATCGAGCGGGAGTGGGGCACCGTCTTCCCCCCTGAGGAGGTCATCGCCGCCCTCGACGAGGTGCGGCCGACGCTGCTCGCGCTCGTGCACGGCGACACCTCGACGACGCTCGCGCAGCCGCTCGCCGAGATCGGCGCGGCCTGCCGCGAGCGCGGCGTGCTGTTCTACACGGACGTCACGGCCTCGCTCGGCGGCAACGAGTTCGAGACGGATGCCTGGGGCGTCGACGCCGCGACGGCAGGGCTGCAGAAGTGCCTGGCCGGCCCCTCTGGGTCGTCGCCGATCACACTCTCCGACCGGGCGCTGGCGGTCATCGAGGCGCGCAAGAGCATCGAGGCGGGCATCCGCGACGCCGACTCGCAAGTGGTCGCCCATCCGATCCGCTCGAACTATTTCGACCTCGGCCAGATCCTCGACTACTGGGGTCCGAAGCGCCTCAACCACCACACCGAGGCGACCTCGATGCTGTACGCCGCGCGCGAGTGCGCCCGACTGCTCGTCGACGAGACGATGGAGGCGGCGGTCGCGCGGCACGCCCTGCACGGCGGGGCGATGGCGGCGGGACTCTCGGGCCTTGGCCTCGAGCTGTTCGGCGACCAGGCTCATCGCATGAACAACGTGATCGGCGTCGTGATCCCCGAGGGGGTCGAGGGCGAGGCGGTACGCGGGGCGCTGCTCGCGGACTATGCGATCGAGATCGGCACGTCGTTCGGACCACTGCACGGCCGCATCTGGCGCATCGGCGTCATGGGCTACAACGCACGCCGTGACACCGTGCTCACGACCCTCGCCGCGCTCGAGCAGGTGCTGCGGCGGGCGGGGGCCGCGGTGCCAGCGGGCGGAGGCGTCGATGGGGCGCTGGAGTACTACGGGAGTGTTCTGTGAGCGTCGACATCGCCGAGCGCATCATGGCGCGCGCCGACGAGCTGGGCGCGATCAGCGAGGTGGCGGAGAACCTGACCCGCACGCACCTGAGCGAGGCGCACCGGCGCGCCGCGAAGCTCGTCGCCGGCTGGTTGCGCGAGGCAGGACTCGCGGTGTGGACGGATGCCGCGGGCAATGTCTGCGGGCGGTTGGAGGGCGCCTCGCCCGATCTTCCGGCCGTGGTGCTCGGCTCGCACATCGACACCGTGCCTGATGCCGGGAAGTACGACGGTCCGCTCGGCGTGCTGCTCGCGATCGAGGTGGCGCGGTCGTTCGCCGACGAGGCCGGTGCGCTGCCCTTCGCCCTCGAGGTCGTCGCCTTCAGCGACGAGGAGGGCACCCGCTTCGGCAACGCCCTCTCGGGATCGCGTGCTTTCGCCGGCGCGTGGGACGAGGCGTGGTGGGAGTACGCGGACCGCGACGGGACGACCCTGCGCGAGGCATCCGTCGCCTTCGGCCTCGACCCCCGCAACATCGGTGACGCCGCGCGCCGGCCGCGTGATCTCGTCGCCTATCTCGAGGCGCACATCGAGCAGGGCCCGTATCTCGAGAGGGCAGGCCTGCCGCTCGGCGTCGTCTCGTCGATCGCCTCGGCACGGCGCTTCGCACTCGAGATCACCGGGCACGCGGGGCACGCGGGCGGCACTCCCTACGAGCTGCGCCGCGACGCGCTGGTCGGCGCGGCCGAGCTCGTCGTCGAGATCGAGCGGATCGGCCAGGACCTCGACGTGATCGCGACGGTGGGGAAGCTGCAGGCGTACCCGGGCGGGGTGAACGTGATCCCGGGGAAGGTCGAGCTCACCCTCGACCTGCGTGCGGAGCTCGACGACGACCGCGATGACGCGTGGGCGCGGATCCAGGAGGCGGCGGAGGAGATCGCGGCGATCCGCGATCTGGAGTGGTCGGCGACCGAGTTCTACCGTGCGGACGGCGTCGCCTGCGCGGACGAGCTGATGGAGGCGGTCGAGACCGGCATCCGTGCCGCGGGCATCGATGACCCGCTCACGCTGTGGTCGCGCGCCGGCCACGACGCGATGGCCGTGGCGGACGTCGCGCCGATCGGCATGCTGTTCGTGCGCAACGGCCGGAACGGGGTGAGCCACAGTCCGGACGAGATCGTCGCGGTCGGGGACGTCGCGCTCGCGTTCGACGCGTTCCTGGCGGCCGTGCGGGCGCTCGCGGAGAGCCGGGGTTAGGGCGTCGGTGAGTCTCGGCGTTGTTCCGCACGGAACAGCTCGACGTGGTCCGCGACCCAGTCGCGGAAGGTCCGCGGCTGCCTGCCGGTGATTCGCGTGTACGCGTCCGAGATGGCCGGCGCGGTGCCGACCGCTTCTCGCCAGTCCTTGATGATCTGACGGACCCACACCTCGGGAAGGTGCCGGGAGAGCATCGCGGCGCTCTGCTCCTCTGTCTGATCGAGGACCGCGATGGGCCGGCCGACGACGTCGCCGATGATGCCGACCTGCTGCCGCAGGGTGAGTCGCTCCGGGCCGGTCAGAACGGGGGACTGGCCCATCATGGCGTCGCCGGTCAAGGCGGCCACGGCGACGTCGGCGATGTCCTGCTCGTGAATGGGGACCTGCACCGCCTCCGGGTGCGGCAGCGGCACGACGCCGTCGCTCGTGATGCTCCAGCTCCACCGCGCCGCATTGCTGGCGAAGCCGCCGGGGCGCAGGAAGGTGTACTGCAGGCCGGATTCCTCGACGGCGCGCTCTACCCGGATGAACCGCGACCCGTTGAAGTCGTCCTGCGCGCCGGGGAACGTCACCGCCGATGATGACAGCAGCACTACGTGCCGCACTCCGGCCGCCCGCACGACAGTGAGCAGTCCGACCGGATCATCGAGATCCGCGTAGAGGAACAGCCGCTCGACGCCTCCGAGGGCCGCAGCGAACGAGGCGGGGTCGTTCAGGTCTGCGGCGAAGGTGCGCACCTCGCGGGGGAGGGACAGCCGCTCAGGCATCCTGCTCGTCGCCCGCACATGCGCTCCACGCTCCAGAAGCCCCTCGACCACCGCGCCGCCGACCGCGCCGCTTGCTCCGACTACAAGAACCGTCATCATCCGTCTCCATTCACACGAACATCGTTCGCGAACATTGTTCGTTACAAACGATGATCGTGTCAAGTGATAGCGTCTTCGCATGGCAGTGCGAGACGAGCCGGTGTCGCGACGGGAACGACCGGCGAAACCGGCGTTGTCGCGCCGCTCGATCCTCGACGCGGCGCTGACCCTGATCCGCGAGCGCGGGGTCGAATCGGTGTCCCTACGCCACGTCGCGGAGCGGGTGCAGACCGGGCCGGCTTCGCTGTATGCGTACTTCGCCAGTCGAGATGTCCTGCTCGAGCATGTGCTCGATGATGTCTACGGCACCGTCGAGCTCGTCGACGCCGGCGCCGGCGATCGCGGCTGGCGGGATGCCCTCGCGGGGACGATCGTCAACACGATCGATGCGCTCGGGCGCTACCCCGGCTTGGGCGCCGTCGCGCTCGGCATGATCCCGACCCTGCCCGGCGCGCTTCGGCTCGCCGATCACGAGCTCGGCCTCATGAGCCTCGGCGGCATCCCGGAGGCACAGGCCGGCCTTGCCATCGACCTGATCGCACAGTTCGTCGCGGCCACGGCGACGGAACGCACCGTGCGCGGGGCGCCGCTGGGCGCGCCGGAGCGCGACGCGATCCGCGATGCCTTCCGCAGCGCGGACCCTGAGCGATTCCCGCACCTCGTCCGATCCGTCGACGCGCTCACCCGGCCGACCGAGCAGGAGCGCAGGGACTTCGCGATCCAGGTCATCATCGCGGGCATCGCGGGCGCAGGTGGCAGCGTTTGGGCGGCCGGGCCCGCATCCGCGCGCGCCTGAATCTGGTGCGCGCGGGCGCGACTGCGATCACGCGCTGATGGCGGCGATCCCCGCGAGCACGACCGCGGCGCCGACGAGTCGTCGCGCGAGCAGCCCTTCGTGGAACAGCCACCAGGCCAAGAACGACCCGAGCACGATCGATGACTCCCGCAGCGGTGCGACCACGGCGACCGGCGCCGAGCGCATCGCGAAGAGGACGAGCACGTATGCGACGGGCGAGAGCACCGCGATGGCCGGTATCAGCGGCGCGTTCTGCCGCACCGACTCCATCACGGGCGCGGCGCCGCGCCGGAGGGCCTGAGGCGCGAGCAGCAGGGTCTCGACGACGAGCGTCCCGGAGAAGTACGTGAGCGGGTCGACCCGCAGGTTCGTCATAGCGTGGGCGTCCCAGAGCGTGTATGCGGCGATCATGACCCCCGTGGCAGTGCCCCACAGCACGCCGCGCAGCCTGCCGCGCGTGCTCGTGCGGAAGGGGTTGCCCGTGACCACGACCACGCCGGCGATGACGAGGGCGGCGCCGAGGGTCTCCGTGCGCGAGATCGCTTGGCCGAGGAAGAGCACGGCGCACAGCGTCGTCAGCACCGGCCCGGTGCCGCGGGCGATGGGGTACACGACTCCGAGGGGCGAGTGGTCATAGCCGATCTGGAGCGTGAGCGAGTAGGCGACGTGCAGCACCCCGGACACGGCGACGGCGAGAACGAGGGTGTACCCGACATCGGGTGGATGCCTGACAGCCGACCACACGGCCACCGTGGCGAGGCACAGAACGGCGGACAGGGCGGTGTATGCCCAGACGAACCGGACGGTGTCCCCGCGCTTGCCCTTGGACACGGTGTTCCAGACGGCGTGCGCCACCGCGGCCACCAGGACGATCGCGATCGTTCCCGGCGGCATCAGTCGATGTCAGGCAGGTCGATGCCGGCGTACTCGGCCCTGTTGCGGCGCTCGGGGTCTGCGAGAGCGAGCGCGGCGGCGAGGGCGTCGACGACGGTCAGCTGGGCGAGCCGGCTACCCGCGGCGGCCATCTGGGTGGTCAGCGGCGCGCCACCCACGACGAGCGCGATGTCGGCGAGCGACGCGAGCGGCGTGCCGTATTGATTCGTGATCGCGATCAGGGTGGCGCCGGCGCCTGAGGCGGCGTCGGCGATGGCCAGCGTCGACGTTGTGCGCCCCGTCGAGCTCACCGCGATCAGCACGTCCCCGTCGTCGAGCAGCCGCGCGGCGATCAGCGCGGACTCGTGGTCTTGGATTCCGGCGGTGCGCGCACCGAGCGCTCGGAGCCGGAACACCGCATCGGCGGCGACCGTCGCGGAGGGGCCCGCCCCGAAGGCGAGCACCTGCCCCGCGTCTCGCACGGCGTGCACGGCGCCCCCCAGCGCCTCCGGACGAAGCGCGCCCGGAAGGGCGGTCAGTGCGTCCTGGCCGGCGCCGACTGACGCGGCGATGATCTCCGCAAGCGATGCGTCGGCGGCGAGGCTGTGCGGCGGCGCGAAGAAGTCGGCCGCACCCCGTGCGCGTGCGATCTGCAGCTTGAGCTCCGCAAAACCGTCGTATCCCACCGCGCGGGCCGCGCGCACCACGCTCGGCGGTGACACCCCGGCGCGGGAGGCGACCTGCGCGGTCGTGCTCGAGCCGACGAACAGCGGGTCGGTGAGGACGAGGTCGATCACCCGCGCCTCGCTCGGCGCGAGGCTGCCGCTGCGCGCGTGCAGGTCGCCGAGCCAGCGGCGAAGCGATTCTTCGCGTTCGGAACCTGAGTTACGCGAGCTGTCATCCATTCGTAACAGAGTAACCTTTAATTCGTGACGGATCGAGATCTTCCCCGTGTCGCTCTGATCGGGCCGGGCGCAATCGGCACGACCGTGGCGGCAGCGCTGCACCAGCGTGGTGCGACGCCGCTGCTCGCCGGGCGCACGCCCCGCACCGAACTCCGCCTCGACACGAGCGAGGGGCCGGTGGTCGTCCCGGGGCCCGTGCGAACGCAGCCGGAGGACATCCGCTCACCGGTCGATCTGGTCTTCCTCGCGGTCAAGGCCACGCAGACCGCAGCCACCGCCGCGTGGCTGCGCGCCCTGTGCGGGCCCGAGACCGTGGTGTGCGTGCTGCAGAACGGGATCGAGCAAGAGGATGCCGTCGCACCGCTCGTACCAGGACGCCCGGTGGTGCCGGCCGTCGTCTGGTTTCCCGCCGTGCGCGGCGCAGACGACACGGTGCGGCTGCTCGCCGAGGCGCGACTGACCCTGCCCGATGTGCCGACCGCTGCAGGCATCCGTGATCTGCTTCACGGCACACGATGTGCTGTCGACGTGACGGCCGACTTCCGGACGATCGCCTGGCGCAAGCTCCTGCAGAACGCGGTCGCCGGCCTCATGGCTCTGACCGGCCGGCGGTCAGGAATGTTCCGGCGCGACGACGTCGGCGGCCTCGCGCGGGTCTATCTCGAGGAGGGTCTGGCGGTTGCACGAGCAGACGGCGCGAACCTCGATGACACCGTGATCCAGCAGGTGCTCGACGGATTCCGTCAGGTGCCGGCCGATCGAGGCACCTCGATCCTCGCCGATCGCGAAGCCGGCCATCCCCTCGAGTGGAGCGCCCGGAACGGTGTCATCCAGCGGAAAGGCCGTGCACTCGGCGTGCCCACTCCGGTCAGCGACGTCGTCGTGCCGCTTCTCGCCGCGGCCAGCGACGGGCCGGGGTAGGGGAGGGCTGACCGGCACTCGGCTATCGCACGTCGACGTCGCGACCCGACCACAGGTCGCCCGACTCGATCTCGCGCACGCCGTGCGCGAGCAGGTACTCGCGGCCGCCGGTGTCGCCGTGCAGGGTGCCGATGAAGTCAGCCCAGTGCTGCCGGCCCACGATGACCGGGTGCCCGGGGCGGCCGGCGAACACGGCCTGCCTCAGGCTTGTGATTTTCACGCCGCTGAGCAGGCGTTTGACGACCGCGACGGGCAGGTCGGGCAGGTCGACGAGCGTGATCGCGGCGCTCGAGACAGAGGGAGGGGCGGATGCCTCGAGATGGCGCATCGCGGCGCGCAGCGACGTGCCCATGCCGTCCGTCCAGTGCGTCTCGACGACGATGTTCACCCGCGGATCGCGGGGCACGAGCTCGCGCGCCTCGGCGGCGGAAGCGCCGAGCACGACGGTCACCTGCGAACAGCCGCCATCGAGCAGCTTCTCGGTTGCAAGCTGCACCCATGGCGTCCCGTCGGCGGCGCGTGCGAGAGCCTTCGGAACCCCGTACCGCGTGCCCGCACCCGCGGCGAGCACGACACCGGCGGAGGGGAAGGTGATGGCCATAGATAAGGTTATAGCGGCATCACGAGGAGGTCGCTCATGGCCGGAAACCCGATCACCGCCGACGAGCTGCGTCCCCATCTCGCAGACGCGCTGGGCGTCGCGCGATGGGTCGACGAGATGATCGCGGGCGCGCCGTACGGCGACGTCGACGCGCTGGTCGAGCATGCGCGCGCGGTCGCGACGCCGCTCACCGAGGCGGAGCTGGACGAGGCGCTCGCGCAGCACCCGCGGATCGGGGAGCAGGGCGATCGGATGTCGCAGTCCGAGCAGGCCGCGCCGGACGCCGACGATGCCGAGCTCGCGGTGCGCATCGCCGAGGGCAATCGCGAGTACGAGGAGAAGTTCGGCCGGGTGTTCTTGATCAGGGCGGCCGGCCGCACCCGTGCCGAGATCCTGATCGAGCTGCGGCGCCGGCTGGCGCTGGATGCCGAGACCGAGCTCGCGACGGCGATCGAGCAGCTGCGCCAGATCATGGAGCTGCGGCTGCGGACGTTCTTCAGCGATGTCGCGCTGCCCGCGTCATCCGATCGCTCCCAGATCACCACGCATGTGCTCGATACGGCGCGCGGTCGCCCGGCACCGCGCGTGCCCGTGCGGCTCGACGCGTTCTCAGAAGGGGAATGGCACGAGCTCGGCCGCGGGATCACCGACGAGGACGGCCGCATCGCGCAGCTCGGGCCGGCGCAGGTGCCGGCCGGCCGCTATCGCGTCGTGTTCGACACGGCGGCGTACTTCGCCACGCAGGACCTGATCTCGTTCTTCCCGGAGGTCGCCGTCGACTTCGAGGTGTGGTCGGTCGACGAGCACTTCCACATCCCGCTTCTGCTGAGCCCGTTCTCGTACTCGACGTACCGCGGCAGCTGAGTCACGCGCCGCGGCGCTGATCGGCAGCGCGCTCGATATCGGGCTTCAGCCCGGCCGCGAGGGCGTACACCCGGTCGTCGAGGCGCTGGATGTCGGCCTTGAGCTCTGCCTTCAGCGCGGCGCTCTCTGACGCGAAGCGCTTGTCGAGATGGTCGATGTCGGCCTTGATCTCCGTACGCAGAGCGCGGAACTCGGAGCGCGACGCGGTGTACAGCCCGGTGCCGACGGCGATGAAGCCGGCAATGCAGACCCAGGTATCGAGGGATAAGGCGATCACCCGCCGCCCGCGGCGCCGGGACCGGGCACCGGGAGATCGGGCTGTGGATGGCCCACGTTCAACGTCGTTCAATGGAAACCGCCCACGTGTCATTCGTCGTCTTCCGACGGTTTGTCGAATGGGGTGTTGTCGGCGTAGGCGTCCCAGTCTTGTGCCCAGGGGTCGGGTGGGGGTGGCGCGGGCATGATGAGGTCGGGTCGGGTTTGGTACCGCCTGCCGGATGGGCTTCTCCAGTCGAGGATGCCGTCGGCGTATTGCCGTAGCGTCCACCCGGTTTCGTGTTTGACGTAGTGGTGGTTCTCGCACAGCCCGGAGAGGTTCTCGCGGCTGGTGGTGCCGCCTTTCGCGTAGTCGATCGTGTGGTCGAGATCATCCGGCGGTCTCGGGCAGCCTGGGGCGCGGCAGTGCTCGTCGCGGATGCGGATCATGCGTTTCAGCTCGGCGGGCACCCGGTAGGTGGTGCGGTCGAAGTCGAGGATCGCACTCGTGATCGGATCCGTGAGGATGCGGCGCAGGCTGGGGGCACGGGTGATCAGCTGCCGTGCGGCGACCGGGTCGATCATGCCGATCCCGGGGATCCTCCCCGGTGCGGCATCGTCTCCGGCGGCGGTCGCGGCCGGCACGAGGACCTCGATGCTGATCGGCGCCTTGTCGACCAGCTTCTGCCGCCGCAGGCGCGGACGCGCCGCGGCGGGCCCGGCACCATCGCTGCCGGAGGCGGCCTGCCCGGCGTCGTCGCTCCCGGCGTCGCCCGCGGGGGCCTCGTCGGCTCGCGCCGCGTGCTCGCCGTCGCCGTCGCAGGTGACGACTTCTCCGTCCATGAGGAGCTCGACGAGGAAGTCGGCCTCCAACTGGCCCCGCGTACGCGAATCGCCGTCCTGGCGGGCCTCCCGGGCCGCGTTCGCCAGGCCCGTGCGGATCACGGCCGCATCCGCGGCGTCAAGGTACGCGCTCAGCGTGGCCATGCCGTCCCGGGCGCCGTCCACACTCACATTGCGCCGCTCGTACGCGCGCCGGTGCCGGTCATGCAGCCTCTGTGTGTCGTTCGCGTCGAGGACCTCGCGGGCCTTCTTCGCGAACAGGCCCGGCGAGAGCCTTCGCGCGTACGGCAGCAGCGCCTCCTGCGCCTCCCCCGCAGCAAGGACGTCCAAATCGGCGACCTCGCGCGCGATCGTGAGGGCGTGCCCGAAGGAGATCTCCCCGCACGACAGGGCCAGCAAAGCGACCTGGCACTTCTGCGTCAGGACCCACGCCTCCGCGAGCTGCCTTTGCGCGGCATCCGTGCCCGTATTCGATGCCGCGGCGAGCTCCAGCGCGAGTGAGCGCTGGTGCGCGTTCAACCGCCGATCCAGAGACAGGGTGGGGTCGATCTCGACGTCGAGCTCGGCCTGCATCACCGCCTCCTCCCCGAGACGCCCCAAAAGCTGCACCCGCTCGGCCTGCAGGCCCGCGATTGCGGCGTCGATCTGCCGCACCCGCTCCAGCACCCGCGGCCGGCCCGCCGCCGCCAGCTCACCCGCCGACAGCCCGAACCCCGGGGAAGAGTCTTCCCCGGTATCGAACTGATCTGCGATGCTCACGAAACCCACGCTACCCACCACCACTGACATTCACGATGGAATGTTCGACGCTGTGGAAAACTCGAACGTTGCTGCCCGCTGGAACCCTCAGCGGGCGATGTCGCGTCGACCGGTCGAGGACTGAAAGCGGATGAGATATCCATCTGGGTCGGTGACGAGGAACTGCTCGACGCCGGCTTCATGATCGTCGATGCGATACCACTTCGTCTCCGGCTCCATGAAGAGATCGACGCCTGCAGCACGCAAGGCATCAGTGATCGGCGTGCAGGCAGGCACACTGACTTGGAAGTTGACGCCGCGTCCCAGCGGAGGTTCGAGAGGCCCGGTGATCCAATTCCGCCCGAGGCCGGTCTGTTCGAGCATCACGTGCGCCGTACCGAGCGTGAGGTATGCGAATCTTTCCTCTCGCCGGGAGTACCGCACCGAGAACCCGCAGAGGTCCACCCAGAACGACAGGCTTCGCGTCAGATCGGAGACGAGCAGTTCGGGCACCAGCGCGGGTTCGAGATCAGCAGCCACGAGGTCATCGTGGCAGCAACACGGACGCGGATCCCTGCGTGTCGATAGAATTACCTCGTCGAAGCCTCCACCCAGTGGGTGGAGGTTTTTCAGTATGACCACTTCACAGCTCCCGCTTTCCGTCGTTGCCGCGCAGACGGCTCATCGACCGGTGCTCGAGCAGCTCTGGGCGATGTTCCGTCACGACATGTCGGCATTCAACCGATCGCTCCCCGATGCGCGCGGACGATTCCGGCAGGAGCGACTCGACACCGCGCTGCACGACCCTGATTGGGCTGCCTACCTGTTCCAACTCGGTCATTCGGCGGCCGGGCTGGCGATTGTCCGCGGCCTCGATGCCGACGAGCGAATCATCAGCAGTTTCTTCCTCGTTCACGGCGCTCGGCGTGCGGGGCACGGCCGAGCTGCCGCGCGGGCGATCACCCGTCTGCATCCTGGACGGTGGGCGGCCGCCTATCAGGATGTCAATGCCGCTGCCGCGCGATTCTGGGCCGCGGTGGCTTTCGAAGCTGACGAGCGCTGGACCCTTGAGCATCGCGCTGTGCCAGGACGCCCTGATCTACCGCCAGATGCCTGGGCGCGATTCACCGTCGAAGAAACGGCGAGCGGCCCAGACCCTTGACGCCGCACTTGTTTTTTGCAAGTATCCGCCGCATGAGCCTCTTCATCACCTGCCCGGTGGACAGCGTCGAGCGCGCCACCGCCTTCTACACGACCCTCGGCTGGATCCTCAACACTGAGATGTCCGACCACAACGTGTCGTGCTTCGCGATCGCGCCGAACCAGTACGTCATGCTCGGCAGCCGCGAGATGTACGCGAGCGTCGGCGGCACCGAGGAACTGGTCGGCGGCCCGGACACTCCCTCGAAGGTCACGGTCTCGTTCGATCTCGACAGCCGCGAGGCGGTCGACGAGCTCGTCGAGCGTGCCGGTGCCGCAGGCGGGCGCGTCGGCGATACCGACGACTACCCCTTCATGTACCAGCGCCAGTTCGACGATCCTGATGGCTACCACTACTCGCCGTTCTGGATGAAGCCGGATGCCGATCCGACCGCGTGAGCGATGACCTCGCCGCCGCCCTGAGCGTCGTCGGAGCACGGTGGGCCCTGCTCATCGTGGAGCAGCTGCTCGACGGACCGCAGCGATACGGCGATCTGCAGCGCGAGCTCGGCGTGCCGACGAACATCCTCGCGACGCGCCTGCGCGAGCTCGAAGAGGCCGGCGTGCTGCGCCGGCTGCCCCTCCGGCACAACACCCGGGCCTACGCGCTGACCGACCGCGGGCTCGCCCTGCGCGAGGCGATCGTCGCGCTCGGACGCTGGGGCGAGGACCAGGGCAAGGACCACGACCAGGCCCAGAACCAGGACCCGTCCTAGTACTCCACCCGCCCCGCGCTCCGGTCCCACAGCTCGAACGGCTCTGAGGCATCCGTCGTCCGCAGCTCCTGCACGACCGGCAGCGTCCAGCCGTCGCGCGGGCTCGCCATGAGCTCGTAGAACTCGTGGTCGTCGAAGCCGGCGGCCGCGGCATCCAGCCTGTTCGCCGAATACACGACGCGGTCGACCCGCCCCCACAGGGCGGCCGACAGGCACAGCGGGCACGGCTCGCACGAGGTGTACAACGTCGTGCCCGACAGCACGAAGGTGCCCAGCGCGCGGCCCGCCGCGCGGATCGCCTGCACCTCCGCATGCGCCGTCGGGTCGTTGTCGCGGGTCACCCGGTTCTGACCGACAGCGACCTGCGCCCCGTCCTTCACGATGACCGCACCGAAGGGGCCGCCGCCGTCACGCACGTTGTCCTCGGCGAGGCGCACCGCGGCCTCGAGCCAGTAGACGTCGGCCTGGCGGCGCAGCTCGGCCGCGGCATCCGCCTCGCTCGCCCCCGGCTCGCTCATCGGCTCACCGTCGCCTCGATCATCCCGTACGGGCGGTCGTCGGCGTGGAACACCTCGTTCTCGTTCGGGATCGGCGGCTCGACCGTGAAGCGGGTGAAGTCGTAGAGGAAGTGGTGCTTGTTCGGCGCCTTCAGCGTCACCGTAGAAATCGACGGCACCGCGTCGAGCACCGCCTGCCCCATCTGCCACAGCGTCTGCTGCAGGGCGAGCGAGTGCCAGGTCGCGAACGTCGACACCATCGCCGTGCGGGCCGCGTCGAAGGCCGCATCCCAGTCAGCCGGAACAGCCCCGAACACCCACTTCACGTCGAGTGACGTCGCCAAGATGCGGTCGTCGGTCTCACCGAGCGTCGTGTACGCGTCCTTGTGGAAGCCGTGGAACTCGCTTCCCGTCGACTTGAGGATCACGAGGTCGACGACCCCGCCCGTCACCTCGACGCGCGCCTCAGCACCGCTCCCGGAAGCCACGACGCCCACCGTGCGCCGCTCCGGCCCGCGCCGCACCCACGTGAAATCGTGCGGAGCCCCGTCGACCACGACCCGGTCCCAGGCGTCGACCAGCACGTCGACGTCGGCCTCGGTCGCGAACGGGTCCGACTCGACGAAGTGGCGGGCGAGTGCGATCGCATAGTCCTCGACCGCACCCTCGCCGTGCGTCTTCGCGAAGGCGAACGCTGTGTTCTTCTGCGTGTCCGTCGGCAGCACCTTCGACTGGTCGCCGGTCAGGTAGGCATCCGCGAAATCGCCGCGCAGCGCCGTCGTGACCGTGAGATCCCTGATCTCGTGCCGCGGGCTGTCGCGGTAGATCCGCACCAGGTGGATCTCGCCCTTGCCGTACTGGTTAGCGCTGAGCGTGTACATCAGCCGTCCTTTCTTGCGTTCGACGTTGCTATCGGACGCGTGATGAGTTCGCCGGACGGCGCCGCGTCGTCGACGAGCACGCCGCGCAGCCAGGTCGCGCGCACGAGACCGCGCAGGGTGCGGCCGTGATACGCCGTGATCGGATTCTTGTGCTTGAGTGCCGCCGCATCGACCGTGAACTCCGCATCGGGGGCGAAGACCACGAGATCGGCGCGGATGCCTGGGGCGATGCCGCCGCGGTCGGCGAGGCCCGCGAACGCGGCGGTGTTCGCCGACATCCAGCGGACGACGTCGGCGAGCGGGATGCCGCGCCTGCCGGCTTCCGTCCAGATGGCCGGCAACCCGAGCTGCAGCCCGGCGATGCCGCCCCACGCCTGCCCGAAGTCGTGGCCGCGGGTCTTGAGGTCGACCGTCGCAGGGGAGTGGTCGCTCACGATGATGCTGAGCGTGCCGTCGGCGAGCGCGGCCCACAGGGCGTCCTGGTTGGCGTGGTCGCGGATGGGCGGAGCGCACTTGAACGCCGTCTCGCCGTCGGCGATGAGGGCGGCGTCGAGGGTGAGGTAGTGCGGGCAGGTCTCGCCCGTGATCCGCACGCCCTCGGCCTGGGCCGCGCGCAGCAGCGGCAGCACGGCGGCGCTCGAGACGTGCACGATGTGCACGCGGGCGCCGGTGCGGCGGGCGGCGTCGATGACCATCGCGACGGCCGCCGCCTCGGCCTCGTCAGGGCGCGAGGCGAGGTAGCCGGCGTAGTCGGCGCCGCCGTCGTACGGGTGCGCGGCGAGTTCGGCCGGGTGCTCGGCGTGCACGATGAGCAGTCCGTCGAAGGCGGCGAGCTCGGTGAGGGCGGCCTCGAGCTGCGCGGCGGAGAGGTGCCCGAACTCGGGAACGCCGGTGTCGGCGAGGAAGCACTTGAAGCCGAACACGCCTGCGTCATGCAGGGCGCGCAGCTCGCCGGTGCCGAGGTTGTCGGGCACGGCTCCGCCCCAGAACCCGACGTCGACGCGGGCCTGCCCGCGCGCCGCCGCCTGCTTGACGCGCAGCGCGTCGAGCGTGGTCGTCGGCGGGATCGAATTGAGCGGCATGTCCACGATCGTCATGACTCCGCCGGCCGCGGCGGCCGCGGTGGCGCTCGCGAAGCCCTCCCACTCGGTGCGGCCGGGTTCGTCGACGTGCACGTGCGTGTCGATGAGGCCGGGCAGCAGCACCTCGTCGGGCGCGAGCACCAGCTCGGTGCGGGCCTCGAGCGCGGCATCCGTCTCGAAGACGCCCGCGATCAGCCCGCCGGAGATGGCGACGGATGCCGCACGCTCACCCTCGGGCGTCACGATGCGCCCCCTGATCACGGTGTCGTACACAGCCATGTCGCCATCTAAGCGGGCGTTCGTTGCGGGCCGGTTACACGGCGTCGTTCGCGAGCGCCCACACTGCGTCGCGGGTGAGCTGCGTGGCGTGCGGGCGCACGCCGAGCGCGTCCCTGATCGCGTTCGTGAGCGCGGGCGCCACCGGGTTGTACGGCGCCTCGCTCATCGACTTCGCGCCGCGCGGGCCCAGCAGGTCGTAGGTGTCCGCGAAGAACACCTGCGTGTAGGGCAGGTCGGCGTATTGCGGGATGTGGTACTGCCGCAGCACGGGCGTCTCGACGACGCCGTCCTTCAGGATGTGGTTCTCGAACAGCACGGTGCCGATCGCCTGCGCGACCCCGCCCTCGAGCTGGCCGCGCAGCTGCTCGGGGTTGATCACGGTGCCCGCGTCGGCGGCGTGCACCGACTGCAGGATGCGCACCTCGCCCGTGCCGCGCGACACCGCGACGCGGAAGCCCTGCACATTGAACGCGACGGAGCGCGGCGTGCCGTCGTTGCTCGCCCGGTGCGTCACCCGGCCGGTGCGCGGCGCGAGCGCCTCGACGAGCGCGTCGAGGCCCACGCGCGCCCCCGAGGGGCCGATCACACCGTCGCGGTCGAGCGTGCATTCGCCCGCATCGGCGCCCAGTTCGGCCGCACCGGCCGCGATCAGCCGATCGCGCAGCCCGAGCGCCGCCGAGTGCACGGCACGACCCGCGACGACCGTGCCCGCCGAGCCGAATGCCCCGGTGTCGTAGCCCGTGGCATCGGTGTCCGACTGGTGGATGGCGACCCGCGCGGCATCCGTGTTCAACGCCGTCGCGGCGAACTGCACATGCGCCGTCGTCGTGCCGTTGCCGAATTCGCTTGTGCCCACGCCGACAAGGTAGGTGCCGTCGCGCAGCAGGCTGACGGAGCCTTCCGCGAAGTGCCCGCGCGGCGGCATCGTCGCGATCATCGCGATCGCGAGCCCGGTGCCCTCGACCCACTCCGGGCCGACGGGCCGCGAGATCGTCGCGAGCGGAAGGGCCTGCGGCCGCCACTCGGGCGCGGCGCTCTCGCGCAGCCGCGCCTCGACCCAGTCGAGGCACTGGTCGAGCCCGTAGCTGCCGACCGCGAGGTCGTCGGACGGACCGCCGCCGAAATCGGTGTCCGCGGTGATCATGTTGCGCCGCCGCAGCTCGGCGGGAGCGATCCCGAGCTGCAGCGCGAGCTCGTCGACGGCCGACTCGAGCGCGAAGATCACCTGCCCGAGGCCGTAGCCCCGGAACGCCCCTGAGGGCTGATTGTTCGTGTACACGCCCTCGACGTGCACGTGCTTCATACCCCAGCGGTAGATGCCGGTCGACTCGGTGACCGCGTGGTGCAGCACGCCGCGGGTGTGGTTGCCGTAGGCACCCGCGTCGGCGAGCAGGTCGAGGTCGAGCGCGGTGAACCGGCCGTCGTCGTCGGCCGCGATCGAGACGGTGAGCCGCATCGGATGCCGCACCGGCATCGCCGTCATCACTTCGGTCCTCGTGAGCTCGTACTCGACCGGTGCGCCCGTCTTGAGCATCGCGAGCAGCACGAGGTCTTCGACGAGCAGCTCCTGCTTGCCGCCGAAGCCGCCGCCGACGCGGCCCGTGAGCACGCGCAGCTGCTCGGTCTCGAGGCCGAAGATGCGCGCCAGCTCGGCGCGCGCGAGGAACGGCACCTGCGTGCTCGCGCGGATCACATAGCGCCCGCCCTCGTCGATCCAGCCGCGCGCGCCCGGCGTTTCGAGCGCGGCATGCGTGACGCGGTGCGTCTCGAAGGTGCCGGTGTAGCGATGCGGGGCGGATGCCAGCGCCGCAGCGACCTCGTCGGCCGCCGCCCCCTCGTCGAAGGCGATCACGCGGTTGTGCGCCGCGTCGTCGACCCGGTCGGCGGGGGTGCGGTCGGGGTGCAGCACGGGGGCGCCGTCGCGGCGCGCCTCGTCGGGGTCGTAGACGGCGGGGATGAGCTCGTAGCCGACCTCGATCAGCGCGCAGGCCTGCTCGGCGATGCGCTGCGACTCGGCCACCACGGCGGCGACGCGCTGCCCGCGGAAGCGCATCACGGTGTCGATCACGAGCTGGTCGTCGGGGTCGTCCTCGCGGTGCTCGTGCCGCGCGGTCGAGAAGCGCACGGCGGGGGAGTCCTCTGCGGTCAGCACGGCGCGCACCCCGGGCAGCGCGAGGGCGCGCGAGGCATCGACGTGCACGACCCGGGCGTGCGCGTGCGGGCTGCCGAGCACGGCGAGGTGCAGCATGCCCTCCGGCGGGTCCTGGTCGAGGGTGTACGCCTCCTCGCCGCTCACGACGCGCCGCGCGGCGGGCGGCGCGACCGCCTGCCCGTAGGCGGGGTCGCCGTTGCTGATGCCGGCGGGCTGCATGTTGCGGCTGCCGACGATCGCGTCGCCGATCGAGCGGTAGCCGGTGCACCGGCAGAGATTCCCCTTGATCGCCTGCGGCAGCTCGGCGAGGTCGCCCTCGTCGAGGGTCGAGGCGGCGACGACGAATCCCGCGGTGCAGTACCCGCACTGGAATCCGCCCGCCGCGACGAAGCGCTCCTGCACGGGGGCCAACTCGTCGGACGAGCCGAGGCCGTGTACGGTCGTCACCTCACGGCCGTCGGCGCGGTGCGCCGGGATGATGCACGAGTTCACCGCCTGGCCGTCGAGCAGCACGGTGCACGCCCCGCAGTCGCCGGCGTCGCAGCCGCGCTTGACGTCGTAGTGCCCGAGCCCGCGCAGCACCGTGCGCAGCACCTGGCCGGGCTGCGGCTCGAACTCCTCCGGGGTTCCGTTGACGGTCAGCCTCATGCGCGAGCCTCCTTGTCGCCATCCGCGAGCTCGGCGCGCACCTCGTCGGCGAGCCGCAGCGCCATCGCGCGCCGCCATTCCGCCGTGCCGTGCGGGTCCGCGTACCACTCGCCGAGGGAGCGCACGGCGTCCGCGAGCTCGCCCGGCTCCGGCATCCGTTCGAATTCGAGCACGCCGGGCCGGGTGCGCGCGGCCGCAACCACGATGACGGTGCGATCGGATGCCTCACGCCGTCCGCCCACGAACACGCCGGCGCGCCCCAACGGCGCGAGCGCCAGCCGGCGCCAGGCCGTGCGCGCCCCGAGCGCGGCGGCGGGCACGTCGACGGCCCGGACGAGCTCGCCCTGCGCGAGCACGTTCTGGGCGACCCCGGTCACGAAATCGGCGGCGGGCACTCGGCGCTTCCCGCTGGGCCCCCAGATCCTGATCGACGCGTCGAGCACCGCGGCGAGCGCCGGGATCGGGCTCGCGGGCGCCGAGAAGCACAGGTTGCCGCCGACCGTCGCCGTGCGCCACACCTTCGCGCCCGCGAGGAACGAGCGCACCGCCTGCGCGAACACCGGCTGGGCGGTGCCGCCGAGCTCAGGCGAGATCGCGTGCAGCTGCTCGAGCGTGCAGGTGGCGGCGATGCGCAACCCGCCGTCGCCGCGCCGCTCGAGCGGCTCCCAGCCCATCGTCATGAGGTCGACCACGCCCGTCACGGCGGGCTGCGGCTCGCTGTACAACCAGGTGCCACCGCCCAGGAACACCTCGCCGGGCGCGAGGACCAGCTCGTCGCGGGTGCGCGCGGTACGCACTGAGGCCAGTCGGGTCAGGTCCATTGGAGTACTCAATCACGCCGTGCCGCCGCGGGCCCAAACGGCATCCAGGGGCGTGTCCGGGCCGCTCAGCGACGGTGGTCGCCGCCCGCGATCTGCTCGAGCGCGTGCCGGTAGAAGCCGTCGAGCACCGCGAGCCCGTCGCGCACGCCGCCCTCGCTGCCGGGCAGATTCACGATCAGCGTGCGCCCGGCGACGCCCGCGACGCCGCGCGTCAGCAGGGCGTGCGCGCTGTGGGCGGCTCCCACGCGGCGGAACTCCTCGGCGAATCCCGGCAGCTCGAGGTCGAGCACGGCGCGGGTGTGCTCGGGCGTGCGATCGGTCGGGCTGATGCCCGTGCCGCCGGTCGTGACGACGATGCGCAACCGGGCCGACACAGCGCCGCGCAGCGCCGCTTCGACGCCCGGCCCGTCGGGAACGACGCGCCGCGAGGTGTCGAAGCCGCGCTCGGTGAGCCAGTCGAAGATCAGCGGACCGCCCGTGTCCTCGTAGACGCCGGCCGCGGCCCGGGTCGAGACGGTCAGGGCGAGCGCGGTCAAACCGCCCTCCACGCGCCGGACTTGCCCCCGTCCTTCTCGAGCACCCGCACGTCGGTGATGACGGCTCCCTTGTCGACGGCCTTGATCATGTCGTAGACGGTGAGCGCCGCGACCGAGACGGCGGTCAGCGCTTCCATCTCGACCCCGGTCACGCCGACGGTCTTCACGGTCGCGCGGATCTCGACCCGGTCGCCCTCGGCGCGCAGCTCGAGGTCGGCGCCCGAGATGGGCAGGGGGTGGCACAGCGGCACGAGCTCTGAGGTCTTCTTCGCTGCCATGATGCCCGCGATGCGCGCCACAGCGAGGGCCTCGCCCTTGGGTAGTTTCCCCTGCGCGATCAGCTCGACGACGTCGGGACGGGTGATAACGGATGCCGCGGCCACGGCCCTGCGCGCGGTGACCTGCTTCTCGCTCACGTCGACCATGTGCACGGCGCCGTCTGCGCGGACATGGGTGAGAGCGTCGGGCGCGTCACTCATCGATCCTCCAGACTTCGACGGTCTCGCCCGCCTCGGCGCGGGAGAGGCCGACCGGTAGGTGTACCAGCACGTCAGAACGAGCGTACGCCGCGAGCAGGTGCGAGCCGGGGCCGCCGACGAGTTCGACGGTGCCCGCGTCGGTCAGGCGACCGCGGCGCACCTGGTGCTTGGTTCCAGGGGAGTCGACGGATGCCGCGAGCGGCACCCTCAGCATCGGGCGGTCGCCGCGCAGCACCGGGCGCAGGAACAGCTCGAACGAGACCAGCGAGCTGACCGGGTTCCCCGGGAAGCACAGCACGGGGGTCGCCGCACCCGCGACGGTGATCGCGCCGAGTCCCTGCGGGCCGCCGGGCTGCAGGGCGACCGAGCCGAAGCGCACTCCGAGCGGCTCGAGCGTGTCGCGCACCACCTCGTGCGCGCCCGCGCTCACGCCGCCGCTCGTGACGACGAGATCGACCGGGCCGGCCGCCTCGAGGGCGAGGCGCAGGTGGCCGGGCTCGTCGCTGTACACGCCCGTCGCGAGCGCGATGCCCCCGGCGAGCGTGATCGCCGCCGACAGCGAGACGGCGTTCGCGTCGTAGATCGCGCCGGTGCGCAGCGGCTCGCCGGGCTCGGCGAGCTCGGCGCCGGTCGAGACGATCAGCACGCGCGGCCGCGCGCGCACCGGCGCGGTGGAGAGACCGGATGCCGCGAGCGCGCCGAGCTGCGCCGGCCCCAGCGTCGCCCCGGCCTCGAGCAGCACGGAGCCTCCGGGCAGATCGCTGCCGCGGGCGCGCACGAACGTGCCGCGCTCCACCGGCTGCCGCAGCTCGATCGTCTCGCCGACGGCGGCGAAGTCGCCCGGGGTGCCGACGGCCTCGACGGGGACGACCGCGTCGGCACCGACCGGCATCGGGGCGCCGGTCATGATCGCGACGGCGCCGCCGGCGAAGCTCGTGATGGGGTCTCCGGCCGCGACGTGGCCAGTGACGCGCAGCGGGCCGGCCGCGGCATCCGATCGCACGGCGTAGCCGTCCATCTGCGAGTTGTCGAAGGGCGGCAGGTCGATGGGGGTGCGGGCGTCCTCGGCGAGCACGCGGCCGAGCGCGGCGCCGAGCGGTACGACTTCCGTCGCGGGGTGCCAATGGGACTCGACGAGGCCACGCACGGCGGCCCTGTGCTCGGCGACGGTGGTCATGGGACCACGCTATGCCGTCCGGCGAGCACCCGGAGGAATCAGGCGCTCAGCGGGCGGATGCTGCTGATCGGTGCCTCCGCGCGCGCAATGGCGAGGTCGTAGCCTTCCTGTAGCCGCAGCCAGAACTGCGGGGTGGTGCCGAAGAACGCGCCGAGGCGCAGCGCTGTGTCAGCGGTGATCGCCTGCTTTCCGCGGATGATCCGCGAGATGCGCGACTGGTCGACGCCGATGCGCTTGGCGAGCTCGTACTGCGTCACGCCGAGCGGCTTGAGGAACTCCTCGAGCAGGATCTCGCCGGGCGTGGACAGATCGTCAGTGATAGTCGATGAATACGACATCGATCGCCTCTCCTCCGTCCCAACCGAAGACCAGCCGCCACTGGTCATTGACTCGGATGCTGTAGCTGCCCGCCTGGTTGCCTTGGAATTTCTCCAGGTGGTTCGAGGGCGGGATTCTCAGATCTTCAAGCTCCCCTGCTGCATCCAGCAGCTGGAGCCTGCGCACCAGGCGCTTGCGGACGTCGGGTGGCACGCGTCGCGGGGCCGCGCCACTGAGCCAGTACTCCTCGGTGTCACGGTCCGCGAACCTCACGCGCCGATACTAGCGCACTGCGCAAGTATCGGTGAGTCGGGCTCCGAGAGCGGAATCGGTCATTGCGCACACCCGTTCTGCCTCACTCCGTTCACGCCCTGAGCGTCGCCGCTCGGCGAATCGTCCCCTCGATCACCCCATCGACTAGCCTGCGGTTCCTCGCCCCGGCCTATCTCGGAGCCGGAGCCTTCCTGCCTGCATCGCCGTTGAACACGTCGAGCAGCTCGGCGAGAGCCGCGCGCCGCCACGGCTGGCCCGCGACGAGCACGACGGCCAGCGCGATCACGACCAGCAGCAGGGACAGCGCGACCGCTGCGTCCGGATTCAGGTTGTTCTGCAGGTAGATCTCGAGCGGCAGGGTGCGCGTGACCCCCTGCAGCGACCCGGCCACCGTGATCGTCGCGCCGAACTCTCCGAGGGCACGCGCGAATGACAGCACGGTGCCCGAGATGAGCGCGGGGGCGAGGCTCGGCAGCGTGATCTTGAAGAGCACCTGCGTGCGGCTGGCCCCGTAGGCGAACGCGATCTCATCGTGCGTCTCGGTGACGGTGCGGAGCGCCCCCTCGAGGCTGATCACGATGAACGGCAGGGAGACGAACGACTGCGCGAGCACGACCGCCGCCGTCGAGAACGGCACCTGCAGGCCGAGCTTCAGCAGCACGGGCCCCAGCAGGCCGCGGCTGCCGACCGCGTACAGCAGCGCGAGGCCGCTCACCACGGGCGGCATGACGAGCGGGACGAGCACGAGCGCCCGCGCGATCGACTGGCCGGGGAAGCGCCCGCGGGCGAGCACGATCGCCATCGGCACGCCGAGCACGATGCACACGACGGTCGACAGAAGTGCCGTCTGGATGCTGAGCTGCAGCGCGGCCGACGACGATGCCGAGGTGACGAGCTCGCCGAAGTGCGGCCAGTCGACGTGTGTGACGATCGCGACGAGCGGCAGCAGCACGAACACCGCGCCCAGCCCGGCCGGAATCCACAGCCAGGCCGGGTAGCCGCGCCGCGCGGGCCGGTTCACTTCGGCGGCGCCCCGAAGCCCGCGTCCGCGAGCAGCTTCTGGCCCTTGGCGCCCGTGACGTACGCGATGAACTTCTTCGCGAGCGCCGCGTGCTTCGACGATGCTGTTGCGGCGATCGGGTAGGTGTTGATCGCGTGCTGCGCTTCGGGGAAGGGGATCCCGTCGACCTTCGAGCCGGCGCCCTTCACGTCGGTGACGTAGACCACCCCGGCATCCGCATCGCCGCTCTCGACCTTGGCGAGCACGTCGCCCACGTTCTGCTCCTGGCTGATCGGCGTGAGCGTCACTCCCGTGGCCTTCTCGACCGCCTCTGTGGCGTTGCCGCACGGCACGCCGTCGGCACACACGTCGACCTTGAGACCGGACTTCGCGAGGTCGGACCAGCCGGTGATGTTCTTGGGGTTGCCTGGCGCGACCGCGATCTCGAGCACGTTGGTCGCGAAGTCGACGGGCGTGCCCGAGATGAGGTTCTGGCTGACCGCGTTCTGCATGTTCTTCTCGTCGGCCGAGGCGAGGACATCGGCCGGCGCGCCCTGCGACAGCTGCGTGACCAGGGTCGAGGTGCCGTTGTAGTCGAACTGCACCCTGACGCCAGGGTTCGCCGCCTCGAATGCCGTGCCCAGCGTGTTGAAGGTCGCGGTGAGGCTCGTCGCCGCGAACACGGTGATCGTCTGGATCTTGGGAGCGGGGGATGCCTGCTGAGTGCGACTCGCCGGGCTCGAGCCCGCGCACCCGCTCAGCAGCAGGGCGGCGGCGATGCCGGCCGCGAACAGCGCGGGCATCCGTCTCATCGGCCGTCTCCCACCGTCTCGACGCTGACATTCGTCGCTTTGACGACGGCGGTCGCGAGCGTGCCGACCTCGAGCCCGAGTTCGCGGGCCGCTTCGGCGCTGATCAGCGAGACGATGCGGTGGGGCCCGGCCTGGAGGTCGATCTGGGCCATCACGCCGTCGAGCTGCACGCGCGTGACGATGCCCACGAAGTGGTTGCGCGCCGAGCTGAGCACGGGCGACGGGTCCGGCGCGGCCTTCGCGCGCTCGACGGCGAGCTTCGCGAGCGCTGCGCCGTCGACGGTCTGCGGCCCGTCGCCGTCGGAGTTCGCCTCGAGCTCGCCGCGGTCGATCAGGCGCCGCACGGTGTCGTCGCTCACACCGAGGAGCGCGGCCGCCTCAGAAATCCGCAATTGCGTCACAAAAGAGACTCTAGTGACGCAATTGCGGAAATTCCGCGACTAGTTCTCCGGGCTGAACGCCAGCGAGATCGAGTTCATGCAGTAGCGGTCGCCCGTGGGTGTGCCGAAGCCGTCGGGGAAGACATGCCCCAGGTGGGAGCCGCAGTTGGCGCAGCGCACCTCGGTGCGCAGCATGCCGAGCGAGCGGTCCTCGATGAGCTCGACCGCCTCGGGGCGCACGCTCTCGTAGAACGAGGGCCAGCCGCAGCCCGAGTCGAACTTGGTGCCGCTCTTGAACAGCTCGGCGCCGCAGGCCGCACACGTGTAGATGCCGGCACGGTCCTCATCGAGCAGCTCACCGGTCCACGGGCGCTCGGTCGCGGCCTGGCGCAGCACGGCGTACTGCTCGGGGTCCAGCTGCTCGCGCCACTCGGCGTCGCTCTTGCTGACCTTGTAGTTGGTGGACGAGACCTCTCCCATGCCTGTACCTCTCTGCTCTGGTGCGTGCTCTCGTGAAGCCGCTTCACCTCAGTAAACTCGCCCGAGTGTCAGAAAGTTCCGTGATCGTGAAGCCGTTCGACGAACTCACAACGCGCGAGCTCTACGAGATCGCGAAGCTGCGCACCGACGTCTTCTTCGTCGAGCAGAAGGTCGACGAGACCGAGCTCGACTACCGCGACCTCGAACCCGCGACGCGGCACTACTGGATCGCCGCAGAAGACGGTTCGGTGCTCGCCTACCTGCGCACGCTCTGGGACGACGAGCCGCAGCACCGCGCGGCGCACGTCGTCATCGGGCGGGTCGTGACGAGAGTGGATGCCCGGGGGCGCGGCCTCGCGAGCAGACTGCTCGCCGCGGCGATCGCGGACAACCCGGGTCGCGACCTGGTGCTGCACGCGCAGGAGTACGCGCAGGCGCTCTACGCCAAGGCCGGCTTCGAGCCGTATGGCGAGGTGTACCTCGAGGCGGGCATCCGTCATATCGGGATGTATCGCGAAAGTCGGGAGGCGCTCGGCGTTGCCGCCGCTGCTTGCGCGGTCTGATCGCTAGCCTGTGCCCATGCCGCGCGCCCCGCTCACCGACCTCGAGGTCGCCGTGCTGGACTTCGAGCGGGAGTGGCTGCAGGGGCCCGCAGCGAAGGAGCAGGCGATCCGCTCCCAGTTCGGCCTTTCGGGCGCCCGTTACTATCAGATCCTCGGTCGGCTGATCGAGAACCCTGCCGCACTCGCCTACGACCCCCTTCTTGTGAGGCGACTCCTGCGGCAGCGGGACGAGCGGCGCGAGCTGCGCTCAGCCCGTACCCGGCCGATCGACTGATCCGAGGAAGGACCGCCCCCGAGCGCATGGCCCAGCAATTCCCGAAGGACCGCTTCGATATGGTCCCGACCGATCTCGAGCGCGTCGGCGCTCACCGGGCGCCTCAGCATCGCGGCCGCGGGCTGCTGTGGCTCGTGTGGTGCCTCGCGGCGATCCTCGTGATCGTCGGGGCCGGGTGGATCTACCTGCACGTGCTCGACAACAGCCTGCCGGGAGGCTCGGCCTCACCGCAGCCGACCGTCACCGAGACGGCTTCACCGACGAAGACGCCGACCACGACTCCGACGCCGACCGCGACGCCCACCCCCACCCCCACCCCGACTGCGACGATCGTGCCGAGTGCCCAGGTCAGCGTGCTGAACAGCACGCGCCGCGCGGGCCTCGCCGCGTCGGCGGCGACCAAGCTCAAGGCCGCCGGCTGGTCCACGGTGACGACGGGCAACGCGCCGCAGAGCGCGACGACGACGACGGTGTACTACTCCGACCCGGGCCAGATCGGGGTCGCGCTCGGGGTCGCGCAGTCGCTCGGCCTCACGACGGTGACACAGTCGGCGCAGTTCGCCGGAGCGGCCGTGACGGTGGTGCTCGGGGCCGACTACACGGGCTGAGCGGGTGGCCGTGTTACGCCCGTGTGACGATGCCCGGTCGGGGCCGTAACCATTTGGCGGAAATGGCCCCTCGTCGGGATATCCGTCCCCTGGGTGTGGCTACGATCATGCGCACAGTGATGCGTCGAAACGGTGCGCGCGTCCGGCAACACGCAATGGAGAAACGATGGCGAACGGGACCGTCAAATGGTTCAACGCTGAAAAGGGCTACGGATTCATCACAGTCGACGGCGGCGGGCAGGACGTGTTCGTCCACTACTCCGCCATCGACATGAGCGGGTACAAGACTCTGGAAGAGGGCCAGCAGGTCGTCTTCGAGGTCGGCACCGGTTCCAAGGGCCCGCAGGCGGAGTCGGTGCGCCTGGCCTAGCGCGCACTTCCTCGAACTCGCGAAAGCCGCCCGGCAGTGCGCCGGGCGGCTTTTGCCGTTTCGGGATGTGACGGATGCCCGCCGGGTTTCTTGCACTCGCGTAGGGAGAGTGCCAGAATCACTTTTGGCACTCCAGTCTTTTGAGTGCTAACGACATCTTTCGCTGCTACGTCCAGGAGGGACGAGAAACAACCATGGCAAAGATCATTGCTTTCGACGAGGAGGCGCGTCGTGGCCTCGAGCGCGGTCTGAACACGCTCGCCGACGCCGTCAAGGTCACCCTGGGTCCGCGCGGCCGCAACGTCGTCCTCGAGAAGAAGTGGGGCGCTCCCACGATCACGAACGACGGCGTCTCCATCGCCCGTGAGATCGAGCTCGACGACCCGTACGAGAAGATCGGCGCCGAGCTGGTCAAGGAGGTCGCGAAGAAGACCGACGACGTCGCGGGTGACGGCACGACCACCGCGACGGTTCTCGCCCAGGCGCTCGTCCGCGAGGGCCTGCGCAACGTGGCCGCCGGCGCCGACCCGATCAGCCTGAAGAAGGGCATCGAGAAGGCCGTCGCCGCCGTGACCGACGAGCTCATCTCCGGCGCCAAGGAGGTCGAGACGAAGGAGCAGATCGCTGCGACCGCCTCCATCTCCGCCGCTGACCCCGAGATCGGCGAGCTCATCGCCGAGGCGATCGACAAGGTCGGCAAGGAGGGCGTCGTCACCGTCGAGGAGTCGAACACCTTCGGCACCGAGCTCGAGCTGACCGAGGGCATGCGCTTCGACAAGGGCTTCCTGTCGCAGTACTTCGTCACCGACCCCGACCGCCAGGAGGCGGTGTTCGAGGAGCCCTACATCCTCATCGCCAACCAGAAGATCTCCAACATCAAGGACCTTCTGCCCGTCGTCGACAAGGTGATCCAGTCCGGCAAGCAGCTGCTGATCATCGCCGAGGACGTCGACGGCGAGGCCCTGGCCACGCTGATCGTCAACAAGATCCGCGGCATCTTCAAGTCGGTCGCCGTCAAGGCCCCCGGCTTCGGCGACCGCCGCAAGGCGCAGCTGCAGGACATCGCGATCCTGACCGGCGGCCAGGTCATCTCCGAGGAGATCGGCCTCAAGCTCGAGAACGTCACGCTCGACCTTCTCGGCCAGGCCCGCAAGGTCGTCATCACCAAGGACGAGACCACCATCGTCGAGGGTGCGGGCGACGCCGACCAGATCGCCGGCCGCGTGCAGCAGATCCGCAACGAGATCGAGAGCACCGACAGCGACTACGACCGCGAGAAGCTGCAGGAGCGCCTCGCCAAGCTCGCCGGCGGCGTGGCCGTCATCAAGGCGGGCGCGGCCACCGAGGTCGAGCTCAAGGAGCGCAAGCACCGCATCGAGGACGCCGTCCGCAACGCGAAGGCCGCTGTGGAAGAGGGTGTCGTCGCCGGCGGTGGCGTCGCCCTGATCCAGGCCGGCAAGCTCGCGTTCGAGAAGCTCCAGCTCGTGGGTGACGAGGCCACCGGCGCGAACATCGTCAAGGTCGCCATCCAGGCGCCGCTCAAGCAGATCGCCACCAACGCGGGCCTCGAGCCCGGCGTCGTCGCGGCGAAGGTCTCCGAGCTGCCCGTCGGCCACGGCCTCAACGCCGCGACCGGTGAGTACGGCGACCTGCTCGAGCAGGGCATCATCGACCCGGCGAAGGTCACCCGTTCGGCCCTGCAGAACGCCGCGTCGATCGCCGGCCTGTTCCTCACCACCGAAGCCGTCGTCGCCGACAAGCCCGAGAAGGCCCCGGCCGTCCCGGCCGGCGACCCGACCGGCGGCATGGACTTTTGAGCCCTGAGAACGCGTAAGCGTTCGATGGCTCAAGGTCGAGCACGCCGCGTTCGAGCGGTGTGACGAGACACGGTCCGTGCTTCGTCTCTGACGCAAGTAACAGCGAAGAGGGGCGCTCCCGCGAGGGGGCGCCCCTTTCGTATGCCTGCGAAGTCCAGTGCGTCGCCGCGTTCGGCGCTACCCGGGAGATCTTGGCGCCAGAATCGACGGCGCATGCGTCCCGCAGCTACGGCGCGAGCGGCCGACGCACGATGGGGCGAGCGGGCGTGCGACGCGCCACCTCGTGGAAGCCTGCCGCCGTGAAGGCCGACAGGTAGCCGCTGAAGGCGTTGCGGGTCGCGCCGGGCACCGACGCGTCGACCGGGTATGCCTCCAGGGCGGCGACGGTGTACGCGGGCATGCAGCGAGGATGCCAGCAGTGCTACTCGCCGGGAACGTATTCGTGCAGGAATTCCGGAACCGCGCGCGCGATGAGGTCGAAGTCGCGATCGGCGGTGAGCACGGCCGCCCTGTTCACGAGCGCCCAGGCTGCGATGAGGATGTCGATGACCCCGACGCCGCGCCCGGTGCCCTGCTCGAAGAGCGCCTGCTGAATGCTGAGGACATCTTCGAGGTCGGGCGTGTAGCGCGGCCGCGCCAGCAGCTCCATCTCGTCGCGCAATAGCTCGTAGTGGGCGATGTCCCGCGCCGAGAAGCAGTACTCCAGGGCCTGCGGAGGGCAGCTGATGACGAGATTCGACGGATCGGCGAGCAGCGCGTCTACGCGTCGGTGTACAGCGGCGTCCAGGGCGTCTCGCGCCCAAATGCTGTTGTCGATGATCCATACGGTCATGGCGCAGGGTCTTCGCTGAGCGGCGGTGGGTTGTCAAAACTGTCCGGCTGCCAGTTGTGAGAGCGGATGCGCCTTACCGCCTCGCGTTGCCGCTCGACCCCAATGGCCATGTCGATGGCCCAGTCGACCGCCTCGCGGTTCGACGACGCGCCGCTCAGCTGCTTCAGCAGCTGAAGCTTCACCGGGTCGAGATCCAGGGATGTCATGGCCATGGCGACCACCTCCGCACCCATTATATGAACCTCCATATGGATCGGGTCATTGGCGGGCGCGCCGCAGCGGAACGCAAGACGCTCTGCAAGGCGGCGACTTGCTCGCCGCCGAACACGGAAACTGCGAAAGCCAGCTGCGACGCGCCCAGTGGGGATTGACGCGCCAGACCTACAGCCCCGCGGCGAACATCTGGTAGTTGCGTAGCTCGCTCTCCTGGTACTGCTGCGCGGCCGAGGTCAGCACCTGCTGCAGCTGACCCATCTGGGTCTCGATGGTGCGCTGTGTGGTCGTCCAGTTGGCGAGCACCTGCTGGAAGGCACTCGCGGCCTGTCCCGACCACGAGCCCTGCAGCGCGGTGAGCGTGGCAGTCAGGTGCGCCGCGTCGCCGCGCAGTTGCTCGAGCGTGGCCTGGGCCGAGCGGGTGGCGTCGAGCACCGCGGTGCTGTCAACCTGGAACGTCGTCATGGCTTCCTCCGATGGGTTCGAATGAACGGATGCCTGGACGCTAGCCCGGCCGGGGAATCCGTCGCCCAGGGGAAGCCCCGGAATGTGGACAGCGGCGGCACGCCGCGGCCTGTGCTGGGGAAGTCGCTCAGCGCGCGCTGTCGGCGAGGGGCAGCTGGACGCGGAAAGTCGCGCCGCCGCCCGGCGTCTCGACGACGTCGACTGTGCCCTTGTGGGCGCGAATGATCGAGGTCACGATCGCGAGCCCCAGGCCGCTGCCGCCGGTCTCGCGCGTGCGCGACGTGTCCGCACGCCAGAACCGCTCGAAGATCTTGTCGCGGATCTGCGGCGGGATGCCTTCGCCGTGGTCGATGATCTCGAGCCGGGCGCGGCGCGTGTCGAGGTCGACCGCGACGCGCACCTCGATCGGCGAGCCGTCCGGCGTGTAGCGCACCGCGTTGCCGATCAGATTGCCGAGCACCTGCCGCAGCTTGTTCTCCTCGCCCATCACGAGGGCGGGAACGGTGTGCGGCTCCGGGATGTCCTCGAGCTGCAGCGGCATCGTCTCGGCCATCGAGATGTCGGCACGCCGCCCCTGGCCGCGCCGGCGCAGGCGGGCCAGAGCGCTCGCCGTGAAACCGACCGGGCCGGTCGGCTGCTCGCCGCGCGCGCTCGACGTGCGCTGGCTCGGGCGCAGGCTGCGCTGGCCGATGCGCGTGAGGCCCGTCGCCGCGGGTTGAGGCTTCTCAGTGCCGACTACCGGGATCACCTGTGTCGGCGTCGGGTCCTCGGCGGCGGAGGGTCCTGGCGCAGGCGGGGCGGCCGGGGGAAGCTCGACGATGACGCCGAAATGGCGCGTCGGGTGCGCGGCTCGGGCGTCCATCGTCGCGTCATAGGCCAGCGGAAGCAAGTCGACCTGCGCGAGCTGCAGCGGGCGCGTCTCGTCGAGGCGGGCGAGCTCGAGCAGGTCCTCGACGAGGCCGCCCATGCGCAGCGCCTCCTTCTCGATGCGACTCATCGCCCCCGCGACGGCCGCCTCGTCCTGCAGGGCGCCCATGCGATACAGCTCGGCATAGCCGCGCACCGAAACGAGCGGGGTGCGCAGTTCGTGGCTCGCATCGCCGACGAAGCGGCGCATCTGCTCGATGGTGCGCGCACGGTCTTTGAAGGCGCGGTCGATGCGCGAGAGCATCGTGTTCAGCGAGCGGTTGAGGCGGCCCACCTCGGTGTTCGGCTCGGCGCCGCCGAGTCGCTGGCTGAAGTCGCCGTCGGCGATCGCGGCCGCGGTGCGCTCGACCTGGCGCAGCGGCGCGAAGGTGGTCGTCACCAGCATGCGCGTCAGCACGGCTCCCACGACGACGACGATCACGCCGAAGCCCAGGAAGATCGTGAGATAGGCGGCCATGAGCACGTCGATCGAGCCGGTCGACGTCGCGACGATCGCGGAGCCGGCCTGGTTGGTGGCGGAGTAGCTGATCGTCACGCAGCGCGCGCGGTACTGCACCGTGCCGTCGTTGCTCGCCAGGTAGAAGTTGTCGCCCGCGTGGCAGACGGGCTTGAGAGCGGCGGGCAGGGTGGTGCCGACCGAGGGGCGCAGGGCGCTCGACTTGCTGCGCCAGTTGTAGCCGAGCAGCTTGCCGTCGGAGTCGTAGACCGCGAGGAAGTAGGCGCTCGACTCGCCGTCGGGGCTGACCTGGTCATTGCCGCTCGACTCGCTGTCGAGCATCGCGTTGATGCTCGACGACGTCGACGCCGCTTCGAGCTGCTGGTCGAGCTGCGAGATCAGCACCGGCTTGAAGAGCAGCGTGGTGCCGATCCCGGTCAGCAGCAGACCGAAAGTGAGCACCAGCACGGTCACGCCCGTGATCTTCGTGCGCAGCGAGATGGAGTTCCACGCTGCGAGCAGTGACCGGTGCATAGGTCTCGAAAGCTACTCCGGCTTGCTGTACGGATGCCTCGGCATCCGTCGCCCTGATCTACGCCTTGCCGGCCTTCAGCATGTAGCCGAAGCCGCGCTTGGTCTGGATGAGCGGCTCGCTCGAGTGTGCGTCGACCTTGCGACGCAGGTAAGAGATATAGCTCTCGACGATGCCGGCGTCGCCGTTGAAGTCGTACTCCCACACGTGGTCGAGGATCTGCGCCTTCGACAGCACGCGGTTCGGGTTGAGCATGAGGTAGCGCAGGAGCTTGAACTCGGTGGGAGAGAGCTCGATCGGGGTGTCGCCGACGAAGACCTCGTGCGTGTCCTGATCCATGGTGAGTTCGCCGGCGCGGATGATCGCGTCGTCGTCGGCCTGCATGGTGCGGCGCAGGATCGCCTTGATGCGCGCGACGATCTCGTCGAGGCTGAACGGCTTGGTGACGTAGTCGTCGCCGCCGACGGTGAGGCCCGTGATCTTGTCCTCGGTGTCGTCCTTCGCGGTGAGGAAGAGGATCGGGGCGGTGTAGCCCGCTCCGCGCAGGCGCTTGGTGACGCCGAAGCCGTTCATGTCGGGCAGCATGACGTCGAGGATGATGAGGTCGGGCTCCTCCTCGAGCACGGCCGAGATGGCCTGGGCGCCGTTGGCGACTGCTCGGACGGCGAAACCCGCGAAGCGGAGGCTGGTGGTCAGAAGATCGCGGATGTTCGGCTCGTCATCGACGATCAGAATTCGAGGTCCTGCGTTCATGCCTCCTATTATCTGCACGTTTCCTGAACTCCGCCAGAGAGAATTTTGAACGCGAGTTATGGCCGCTGGGAGGCCATGACCGTGGGCGCTGCGCCCCGCGCGGAATAGGCTCGGAGCATGACGACACGGCGCTTCGTGATCATCGGGGGCGGTCTGGCCGCGGCGACCGCCGCCGAGACGCTGCGTGATGAGGGCTACGACGGCGACGTCATGGTGATCGGCGCCGAGCGCCATCTGCCCTACCTGCGGCCACCGCTCTCGAAGGAGTACCTGAACGACCCCGCGAAGGAGCCCGCGGAGACGTACGTGCACCCGTGGGATTGGTATCACGAGCACGACGTGCATGTGCTGACGGGAACCCTCGCCGTCGAGCTCGATCTCGTCGACAACCGGGTCATTCTCGACGAGACCTCGTCGGTCGGCTTCGACAGGGCCCTCATCGCCACGGGGGCGAAGCCGCGCGTCGCGCGCCTGCCGGGTGCCGACGCCGCCGGCGTCTACTACCTGCGCACCCTCGACGACAGCGAAGAGTTGCGGGACGCGCTGCGCGAGGGAGGCCGCAGGGTCGTCGTGCTCGGCACCGGCTGGATCGGCATGGAGACTGCAGCGGCAGCGCGCACCTACGGGAACGACGTGACCGTCGTCGGGCGCGGTGCGGTGCCGCTGTCCGTCGGGGTCGGCCCAGAGCTGGGTGCGATCTACGGGGCGATCCACCGCGATCACGGCGTGCAGTTCAAGCTGCAGCGCCAGGTGCGCGAGCTCCTCGTCGCGGACGGCCCGGCCGGCCCCGCGGTGACGGGAGTCGCGACCGACACCGACGGCGAGGTGATCCCCGCCGACATCGTGATCGTCGGCCTCGGCGCCGTGCCGAACACCGAGATCGCCGAGGACGCCGGCCTTGAGGTGAAGGACGGCGTGCTGGCATCTGCCGCCCTCGTCACCTCGCATCCGCTGGTCTATGCCGCGGGCGACGTCGCGAACCCGATCCACCCCGTGCTCGGCCGGCGGCTGCGCAGCGAACACTGGGCGAACGCCATCGGCGGCGGCCGCACGGCCGCGAAGTCGATGCTCGGCCAGGGCGTGATCTACGACGACGTGCCCTACTTCTACAGCGATCAGTACGACGTCGGCATGGAGTACGCGGGCTACGTCCCCCTCGCCGCCGACACGCAGCCGGTGTTCCGCGGCGACGTCGACGGGCGGGAGTTCATCGCGTTCTGGCTCGCGGGCGGCAAGCTCGTCGCCGGAATGAACGTCAACGTGTGGGATGTGTCGGATGACATCCAGACCCTCATCCGCGAGGGGCGCACCGTCGACGCGGCCAAGCTGACCGACCCGAACGTGCCCATCCTCGAGGCATGAGCGAGGCGCCGCCGCTCTATGCGCCGCCGCTCATCGAGCCGGTGCGCCGCATCGGTGCGCGCACCTTCGACTTCTCGCGCGAGGTCGCGGTGATGGCGGTCGTGAACCGCACGCCCGACTCGTTCTACGACAAGGGCCGCACCTTCGGGCTCGACGCCGCCGTCGAGGCATGCCTGCAAGCCGCGCGGGACGGCGCCGACTGGGTCGACATCGGCGGGGTGCCGTTCGCGCCGGGGCCGGCCCTCGCGGCCGATGACGAGATCGCACGCGTCGTCCCCGTCGTCGAGGCGGTGCGGGCGGCGAGCGACGTCGTGATCTCGGTCGACACCTTCGACGCGCGCGTGGCCCGTGCCGCGCTCGCCGCGGGCGCCGACGTGATCAACGACACGACCGGGCTGCACGATCCGGAGATGGTTCGAGTGATGGCAGAGACGGATGCCTCACTCGTTGTCACTCACTCCTTGGCGGCACCCCGTGGCCTGGGGCCTCGCACGCAGTTCGCCGCCCCGAGCTACGCCGACGTCGTGGGCGAGGTCGCGGAGTTCCTGGCGGAGAGGGTGGCCTATGCGACGGCGAACGGCGTGGCATCCGATCGCCTCATCGTGGATCCCGGTCACGACCTGAACAAGAACACGCTGCAGTCGCTCGAGCTCACCAGGCGGCTCGCCGAGATCGCGGAACTCGGCCACCCCGTGCTCGCGGCTGTGTCGAACAAGGACTTCGTGGGGGAGGCGCTCGACGCCCCGCGCGGCGAGCGAGTCGAGGGCTCGCTGGCCGCCGGGGTGGTGGCGATCATGCAGGGGGCGCGCATCGTGCGCATGCACAACGTGCGCGAGTCGGTCGCCGCGGTGCGGATGACCGAGGCCATCCTGGGGTGGCGGGCGCCGGCGGGGACGCTGCGGCACAACATGGGGGAGGAGAACTCGTGACGAGTGCGCGCATCGACCGGCTGGTGCCGACGTCCGTTCGCGACGCCGAAGACCAGCAGCTGCTCGACTGGTACTCCGAGGGCGCCGCGCACCCCGACGGGCGGCCGTGGGTGCGCGTGAACTTCGTCGCGTCGATCGACGGCGCGGTGACCAGGAACGGAACGAGCGGCGCGCTCGGCGACGAGGCCGACCACCGCGTCTTCGACCTGCTGCGCCGCCTCGCGGACGTCGTGCTCGTCGGGGCGGGAACGGTGCGCAAAGAGGGTTATGGGGCGATGCGGCTCTCGGACGCGGATGCCGCATGGCGCGTCTCCCACGGTCGCACGGCGCAGCCCGTGTTCGCCATCGTGTCGGCCGAGCTCGGGCTCGGCCCCGCCGCATCGATCTTCGCTGAGGCGCCGGTGCGGCCCATCGTGTTCACGACGGCCGATGCACCCGACGGCCGCTTCCAGGCGCTCAGCGAGATCGCCGACGTCGTGGTCGCCGGCGTCGACCTGGTCGAGCCGTCGTTCCTGCTCGAGGAGTTCCAGCGCCGCGGCCTGCTGCGCGTGCACTGCGAGGGCGGCCCCACCTTGACGGGATTGATGCTCGCCGACGGGGCGATCGACGAGATCTGTCTGACGGTGTCGCCGACGCTCGAGGGCGGCGACGCGGGCCGGCTCACCGGCGCCGTGCCCTCTGATCCGCAGGGTATGCGGCTCGCGCAGGTCTTGAACTCCGACTCGACGCTGCTGCTGCGCTACGTGCGGGCCGAAACACCGGTGTAATCGCACGCGCCTAGGCTCGGGGCAGCGTGTCCTATCACCATGGCCGGCGCCGGCCGGCTCCAGGGCGGGGACCAGAACCTCGAAATGGAGCACGTGATGACCGACCCGACCCTGCAGCTCGTCGACAAGTCCGCGGTGGGTGCCGACGCCCGCCAATTCCACATCGGCGTCGCGCCCGGCGAGGTGTCGACCGTCGCCCTGCTGCCCGGCGACCCGTTCCGCATCCCGCTGATCGCCTCGTTCCTCGACGACGTGGTCGAGGTCGCGCACAATCGCGAGCACCGCACGATCGTGGGCAGCTACAAGGGTCGGCGCATCACCGCGACCTCCACCGGCATGGGCTGCCCGTCGACGGCGATCGCCGTCGAGGAGCTCGCTCGCGTCGGCGTCACCTCCTTCATCCGCGTCGGCAGCTCGGCGGCGCTGCAGCCCGGCATCGCGCCTGGCGAACTGCTGGTCAGCGAGGGCACGCTGCGCAACGACGGCACGACGGCCGCCTACGCCCACCCCGGCTACCCCGCGGTTCCGGACACCGAGCTCACCGTGGCGCTCGCCCGGCACAGCGAGCGGCTCGCGGCGGCCGCCGGCTCGGCGTCGCACCGCGGCATCAACGCGAGCGATGACGCGTTCTACGCCGAGACGCCGGAGTGGATCGCGCAGCTCAACCGCCTCGGCGTGCTCAACGTCGAGATGGAGAGCTCGGCGCTCTTCGTCGTCGCCCGGCTGCGCGGCCTGCGCGCGGGCATGGTGTGCTCGTGCTCGAGCAACCTGGTCTCGGGCATGAGCCTCTACGGCGACACGCGCGCGCCGCTGCATGCCGGCTGGCTGCGCAGCATCGAGGCCGCCCTCGAGACGGCGGCGGAGCTCGAGCTGTGAGCCCCCGCACCGTCATCGAGGGCGGCCACACGGTGGTCGAGGCGGGGGCGCTCGTGACCGCGGACGAGCGTGCCCTCGCGACGGATGCCGCCGCCGCGACCCGCGAGCTCGCCGCCGGCGGGTGAACATCCTCGCCCCGGAGCGGCCGTCGGCCGCATTGATTCCTTGGTTGCGCTACTGGCTTCCGCTTTGCGCTACTCGGATCCGAGCAGCGCAAAACGGATCGTAGTAGCGCAACCGGCGCGGCCCGGTGGTGCGCGGGCCGACCGGGGGCCGACCGGGGGCTACGCGGCGATCGCGTCGAGAGAGCGGGCGTCGAGGATCGTGTACGAGTAGCCCTGCTCGGCGAGGAAGCGCTGGCGGTTCTGCGCGAAGTCCTGGTCGACCGTGTCGCGCGCGACGAGCGTGTAGAAGTTCGCCGACAGGCCGGACTCCTTGGGGCGCAGCAGGCGACCGAGGCGCTGGGCCTCCTCCTGCCGGGAGCCGAACGAGCCGGAGACCTGGATCGCCACCGTCGCCTCGGGCAGGTCGACGGAGAAGTTCGCGACCTTCGAGACGACGAGCACCTTGAGCTCGCCCGTGCGGAACGCCTGGAACAGCCGCTCGCGCTCGTCGACGGGGGTGGCTCCGGTCAGCGACGGCGCGTCCAAGGCATCCGACAGCATCTCGATCTGGTCGAGGTACTGGCCGATGATCAGGATGCGCTCGCCCTCATGCTTCTTCACGAGCGAGCGAACGACATCGAGCTTGGCCGGTGCGGTCGAGGCGAGGCGGTAGCGCTCATCGTCGGCGGAGGCCGCGTACTCGAGGCGGTCAGACGGCGGCAGGTCGACGCGCACCTCGTAGCAGGCGGCGGGGGAGATGAAGCCCTGCGCCTCGATCTCCTTCCAGGGGGCGTCGAAGCGCTTCGGGCCGATCAGCGAGAACACGTCGCCCTCGCGGCCGTCCTCGCGCACGAGCGTCGCGGTGAGGCCGAGGCGGCGGCGGGCCTGCAGCTCGGCCGTGAGCTTGAACACGGGCGCGGGCAGCAGGTGCACCTCGTCATAGACCACGAGGCCCCAGTCGAGTGCGTCGAGCAGCGCGAGGTGCGCATACTGGCCCTTCCGCTTCGCCGTGAGGATCTGGTAGGTCGCGATCGTGACCGGCTTGATCTCCTTGCTCTGGCCGGAGTACTCGCCGATCTCCTCCTCAGTGAGGGAGGTGCGGCGCAGCAGCTCGTCGCGCCACTGGCGTGCGCTCACCGTGTTCGTCACGAGGATGAGCGTCGTGGTCTTCGCCGTCGCCATCGCGCCCGCGCCGACGAGCGTCTTTCCGGCGCCGCAGGGCAGCACGACGACGCCCGAACCGCCCTCGAAGAAGTTCTCGACGGCCTTGTTCTGGTAGTCGCGCAGGTGCCAGCCGTCCTCGGCGAGGTCGATGGGATGCGGGGTGCCCGGCGTGTAGCCCGCGAGATCCTCCGCGGGCCAGCCGAGCTTGACGAGCTCTTGCTTGAGGGCGCCGCGCGCCCACGCCTCGACCGCGAAGGTCTCGTCGTCGACACGGCGCGGCAGCAGCGGCGCGATGCGCTTGGCTGAGGCCACCTCGGTGAGCACTGCGCGGTCGCTGCTCTTCAAGATGAGCGCGCCCTCCGCGTCACGGGCGATGACGAGCTTGCCGTAGCGGTCGACGGTCTCGCGCATGTCGACGGCGACCGACTGCGGCACCGGGAACTTGGAGTAGCGGTCGAGGGTCGCCAGCATGTCCTCGGCCTGGTGGCCCGCGGCGCGCGCGTTCCACAGCCCGAGCCGGGTGATGCGGTAGGTGTGCACGTGCTCGGGGGCGCGCTCGAGTTCGGCGAAGACGGCGAGATCGTGGCGGGCGTCCTCGGCGAGCGGGTGCGCGACCTCGAGCAGCACGGTGCGGTCGCTCTGGACGATGAGGGGTCCGTCAGCCATAGGGGATGAGCCTACAACGGAGTGTCATGAGATCGCTTCGAGACGCCGCTCCGCAATCTCGCGAGCAGAGCTTGCGCGGCGGACGCTCAACGATCGGGTGGCTACGGTGCGCGCACGCCCTTGATGCTCTTGAGCGGCAGGGTGCGCTCGATGTCGGCCTTGCGATCGCGGCCGCGCAGCCGCCCGCCGCCGACCCCCGTCGGCTCGAGCGTGAGATCAAGCTCTGAGCCGTCCGGCATCCCCACGGTCACGATCAGCGGCACGCGCGCTTTGACGGCGGTCTCGAGCTGCCGCGACAGCCAGGCCTCGGGCGACTGAGCTGCCTCGCTCGCAGCCGCCTCTCTGAGATGCGTCACGAGGGCCGTCGCCCGGTCGACCGTCGCGATCACATCGGTGACGGGCGCGTGCCGCTTCTTCACGCCGACGATGCGGCCCGCGGCGTCTTCGGCGGCCACCGGGTAGCGCGCGTCGGCGAGGGCCCAGTAGACGATGTCACGGGGAAAACGGGTGACGAGCTCGGTATCGGAGACACGGGCGAAGCCGAGCGATGCGAACGCCTGATCGACGGCGATCGCGCCGATCAGGTCGGGGTCGACGGATCGCACCGTCGCGCGCGTCCGCGCGTCCGGCGCGTTCTCGCGCACCCGGATCAGCCCGTAGCGCTTCACGGCTTCGTCGATCAAGTAGTCGAGGGGCTGCGGGATGCCGGTGAGGGACACGCTCGTCAGGAAGGAGCGGATCGACTCGGCCGTCTCGCCCGCTCCGATCGCCCGCTCGAGGCTCGCCGCGGTCACGCGGTAGCTCGACGCGAGCGCCCGGCTCTCGACGTCGGCCACTCGACGCAGGTGCGCGTCGAGGCTCGGCACGAGCGGGCCGGGGCTCACGATCGTCAGATCATGCTGCAGGTACACCTTGTCGACCTCGGCGGGCAGCAGCTTCGCCATCGCCTCAGCGGCGCCGACCGGGCCGGACTCCAGCAGCGCGGCGCCGGCCGTGCTGGGCAGTTCGCCCGCCGTGATGCCGAGCAGTTCTGCGGATGCCTCGAAGCGCTCCACCGTGCGCAGCAGCGGCTCGCCCGAGGCCGGGTAGAACCATGTGAGCGTCTCGTGCAGGGCCCGGCCCCACGGCTGATGGGTGCGGCCGCCGAGCAGCTGCCTGATCGACGGAGGAATCGCCTCGAGCCAGGTCGCGGCGAGCGCCTGCCAGCGCTCGGCGGTCGTGCCGGCGAGCCACTGCTCTGCGGCATCCGTCGTCAGCCACAGCGAGCCGTCGCGCGCCACGAGCCCGGCGAGCTCGGAGAGCCAGACTGCCACCGGCACGGCCTCGGGTGGGACGGCCATCGCCGCGGCGAGGCGGCGCCCGTCCGGCAGACTGAGGCCGCCCTTCTGCAGCTCGCGGGCGGGCTCGCGCTCGAGTTCGCCGAACAGCTCGGCGAAGGCCGTGACCGATTGGAACGCGCGTTCAGAGGCGAGCTGGTCGGTCGCGGGGCGATCCGCCGTCGTGACCGCGGCGAGCGCGGCAGGCGGGGTCTCGGTGAGCAACTGCTGCACGCTGGGAAGGCCCTCGTGCGGCCAGGCGGCCAGGCGCTCGCGCACGGCCTCGTAGGCGGCCCAGCCGCTCTCGGTCTGCTCGATCAGCGCGCGACCGGCCAGCTTCTCGAGGCGAGCCGCGGTCTCGGCATCCGTCTCATCGATCGCCTCGCTCTGCGCGACGGACGCCAACGTCGCCAGCGTCGGCCGGTCGAGACCCGTGAGCGCGTGCTGCACGGCCGGGTGCTCGAGCAGCGCCTCGGCGAGGTCGAAGAAGTCGTCGATCTTGGGGCGCAGCGGAAGCCGCTGGGCGATCAGGCCGCGCAGTGCCTCGTCGTCGAGGGCCGCGAGTCGGGAGGCGAGTGTGAGAGTGCTCGTCATCGTCCGCCTCGCTTCGTCGCCATGGCCTACTTGGATTGCCGTGCGCTCGGCGTATGACTCTGGTTGTACTTCCGGCGCTCCACCATGCCGACCACGAACAGGGCGATGATGCCCAGCGCCCCAAGGGGAAGCGCCACCAGCGGGAAGAACTGGACGAAGTACTGAAGCTGCGTGCTGGGTATCTTCATGCCGGCACCACCGACGATCAAGAGCACGATGATCGCCACCACCGAGAGGCCGATCAGGATCAGGCTGAAGAACGCGAGAGTGCGCTGCAATCTGCTGACAGGGGGACGGGACTCGTCGGGCACAGATCAAGGATAATTGACTTCGGTCTCGGGGCGACCAGCCCCGACCCAGGCCGAGTGTGACGAAAGAGGTATCGATGCCCACCGGACGGGTCAAGTTCTACGACGAGGAGAAGGGCTTCGGCTTCATCGCTGGCGATGACGGCCAAGAGGTCTTCCTGCACGCCACTGCGCTGCCCGCAGGCGCCGAGGTCAAGAGCGGCACGCGCCTCGAGTACGGCATCGCCGACGGCAAGCGTGGTGCGCAGGCCCTGTCGGTGCGCGTGATCGAGGCACCCGTGAGCCTCTCGCGCCAGCGCCGCCCGAAGGCCGACGACATGGCCGCCGTGGTCGAGAGCTTGATCCAGGTGCTCGACGGCATCGGCAACGACCTGCGCCACGGGCGCTACCCGTCGAAGTCGCACGGGTCGAAGGTTGCGCAGGCGCTGCGCAAGGTCGCTGACGACCTCGAGGCGTGAGCGTGAGCAACGAGGTGAATACCGAGACGGATGCCTCTGAGCAGGCATCCGTGACCCCCGAACCGCTTGCCGACGAGGTGCTGCTCAAGGCCGTCGACGTCGCGCGTGCGGCGCTCGCCGAGATCACGCCGGCAGCCACGATCGGCAAGCCGGCCGGGCATCTCGTCGAGGGCGAGCGCGTGCTGTCGCTGCTGTTCGAGAACACGCTGCCCGGCTATCCCGGCTGGTTCTGGACGGTGTCGCTGTCGCGCGAAGCCGACTCGGACGACGTCAACGTGCTCGAGGCCGAGCTCATGCCGGGCGAGGCGGCGCTGCTCGCACCCGACTGGGTGCCGTGGGCCGATCGCCTCGCCGAGTACCAGGCGCAGAAGAAGGCCGAGCGCGAGGCGGCTGCGGCCGCGGGCGAGCCGGAGCCCGAGGACGAGTTCGTGACGGACGCGGAGTCGGCTGACGACGATGAGGGGTCGGAGGGCGAGGAGCTCGATGATGAGGAGCTCGATGACGATTCTGGCGTCGATGACGATTCCGACGACGATGACGCCGACGACCTCGAGGTGTCCGACCTGAACGACTTCGACGAGGACGACGACGACTTCGACGAGGCGGCCGAGCTGCAGGGCGCGGAGGAGGCGGCCCTCGCCTCCGACGAGGAGGAGTAGCGGCGTCGTACCCACCCGAGGGGTGTGTCCGGGTCGCTTCACCTTCGGCCAGGGGACTCGAACTGCGCCTTCGTGTCAGTTCCGGCGGAACCCCCTGCGGCGTAGGACGGCGAAGACTCGCTGAAGAAAGGCCTCGCGGTCGTGGAAGAGGTCCTTCGAGGTCACTTCGATGACCTCCCAGCCTGCCGCCCTGAGCAGTTCGTTCCGATCGATGTCGCTGAGAAACCGGTCCCGGTCTCGGTGACCGTCGCCCTGGTACTCGAAGCAGACGCCGAACTGCGGCAGCGCGAGGTCGGGGTGCAGCGTGAGCTGCCCATTGGCGACGGAGACAGCGAGATGCACGAGGGGCTCGGGAATGCCGGCTTCCACCAGCAGGAGGCGGAGGAGGGACTCGGTGCGGGAGTCCACATCCGCTCGGAGCCGCCCCAGCGCCCACCGCAGATTCTTCGCGCCGCGCTTGCCTGCATACCGCGCTACCGCGGCTGCTAGTTGCTCGATGGTGCAGAGAGGCCGCCGCATCCGCCCTGCCCACGCATCACCGGAGAGCAGGAAGTCGCCGGCCGCAACCAGGTCCTCTCGTGAGAGGACGGCGGCGAGCTGGCACCAGACGTCAGGGGTCCACAGCACCGGCAGGCCCGCAACGGTGACCACACTGACCGATCCGGCCACCAGCTTGTGCCCGATGATGCCTTCCGCGCGCGGCGGAGTCCGAGGCGCCGCGACGGCGACATCCAGTGAGCGGTAGCGCGAGTCGTATGCGGGTGGAAGCGGCATACCGTGCAGCGCCGCCGCCGTCACCCCGCAGAATGCCCAGAGCCCGGTCATCCGAGTCGCGCAGGCGGCGGCCCGTTCGTGCAGGGTGCGCGGGCGCCCGACGAAGTTGGCGCCACGGAAGGGCTGAGTGAGGTCGAGGCTCCGCAGCCGACCGGGCGAGATGCCGGCGCTCCGCGCCGCCGCGGTCGAGAAGGCTGGTCCGAGTTCAGGAGGAAGAGCATGCGGTTGTGGCATCCGTTCACAATGCTCGAAACGGATGCCGGTGCGGGGCCTGCCCACTCCGATCGGTGGAGTCCTCGGTCGATCGCCTCCTGTGCTGGGGAAGTCCTAGCCCGGCGGGTCGCGCGCGCGAACTCACCCCTCGGGGCAGTTCGGGGCTCAGCCGCCGCGAGTACGCAGCCTCAACTCACCCCTCGGGGCGGCCGAGGCCCAGCCTCAGCCCAGGTGCTCGACCACGTACTCGATCGAGCGGATGAGCTGGGCCACGTCGGCCGGCTCGATCGAGGTGAAGGTCGCGATGCGCAGCTGGTTGCGGCCGAGCTTGCGGTACGGCTCGGTGTCGACGATGCCGTGCTCGCGCAGCGCCTTCGCGACCGCCGCCGCGTCGATGCCGTCGAAGTCGATCGTCACCACGACCTGCGAGCGGTCGGCGGGGTCGGCGACGAAGGGCGTCGTGTACGAGGTGGCCTCTGCCCAGGTGTAGAGCTGGTCGCTCGACTCCTTCGTGCGCGCGGACGCCCAGGCCAGGCCGCCGTTCCCGTTGATCCAGTTCAGCTGCTCGTCGAGCAGGATCAGCGTCGCCAGTGCCGGGGTGTTCAGTGTCTGGTTGAGGCGCGAATTGTCGACGGCCTGCTTGAGGCTCAGGAACTCGGGGATGTAGCGATCGGATGCCGCGATCCGCTCGATCCGCTCGATGGCGGCCGGCGACACGGCGGCGAGCCACAGGCCGCCGTCGGAGGCGAGGTTCTTCTGAGGGGCGAAGTAGTAGGCATCCGTCTGCGTCACATCGAAGTCGATGCCGCCCGCCGCGCTCGTCGCGTCGATGACGGTCAGCGCGCCCTCATCACCCGCCACGCGCGTGATCTGCGTCGCGACGCCGGTCGAGGTCTCGTTGTGCGGCCACGCGTAGACGTCGACGCCCTCGGTCACGACCGGGGCGGCGCTCTGGCCCGCAGGTGCGTCGATGACGGCCGGCGCCTCGAGCCACGGCGCCTTCGCGGCCTTCGCGAACTTCGAGCCGAACTCGCCGAAGGTCAGGTTCTGGGAGCGCTTCTCGATGAGGCCGAACGCGGCGGCGTCCCAGAAGGCGGTCGAGCCGCCGTTGCCGAGGATGATCTCGTAGCCCTCCGGCAGGCGGAGCAGCTCACCGAGGCCCTCGCGCACCCGCCCGACCAGCGCCTTCACCGGCGCCTGCCGGTGCGAGGTGCCGAGCAGCTCGGCGCCGCGCGTCGCGAGCGCGTTCACCGCCTCCTGCCGGATCTTCGAGGGGCCGCAGCCGAAACGGCCGTCAGCGGGGAGCAGTTCGTCAGGCAGGGTGATGCTCGGCATGGCACCAGCCTATTGGCCCGGGCTCGGCGCACCTTCCAAGTAGGCTGGAGAAGGACGGATGTCAAGAGCAATCCGGCCGGTTGAACCCGAAGTTTGTGAGGGAGCGGGGATGACTGATCTCGTCGACACGACGGAGATGTACCTGCGCACGATCCTCGACCTCGAGGAAGAGGCGATCGTGCCGCTGCGGGCGCGCATCTCGGAGCGACTCGGGCACTCCGGCCCGACGGTCTCGCAGACCGTGGCGCGCATGGAGCGCGACGGCCTGGTCATCGTGTCAGGCGACCGCCACCTCGAACTGACTGAGAAGGGCCGCCGCCGCGCCGTCGATGTGATGCGCAAGCACCGCCTCGCCGAGCGCCTGCTCTCCGACGTGATCGGCCTCGACTGGGAGTTCGTGCACGACGAGGCCTGCCGGTGGGAGCACGTCATGAGCGAGCAGGTGGAGGAGAAGATCCGGCGCATGCTGGGCGACCCCACTGAGTCGCCGTATGGCACGCCGATCCCGCCGATGGACGACGAGGGCCGCACCCTCTCGACCGTGTTCCTCAAAGACGTCGTCAGCACCGTCGAGGCGATCGCCTCGGGCGAGCCCGTCACCGCCACGATCCGGCGCCTCGGCGAGCCGGTGCAGTTCGACCCGGAACTGCTCGCCCAGCTGCGCCAGGCGGGTGTCGTGCCGGGCAACACCGTGACCGTCTCACCTGCAGGCGGGTATGTGCTCGCCGAGGTCGAGGGCTACGCCGAGGGGCTCGAACTGCCGCACGAGGTCGCGAGCCACATCTTTATCGCGGCCTGATTTCCCACCTGGGAGTTTTCCGGTGTGACAATTCCGTTACCTTCCCCTATTCTCGATCGAGTCGAAAGGCCGACATCCGGCCGCTAGACCTCGAAGCGAGACGCTCCTTGATCCGTCGCTCGCCTCGTGAAGCCGAAGCCCGACCCCCACCGGGCCCAAGACAACAGGACGGACTCGTGCATGCGCACGGGAGCGCCGGAGGTCCACACCTTGGCAGAACCGAACGGGACGACGAATGGCGCGATGACGCGCCGCGAAGCACGCGAGGCCTTCGAGGTGCGCTCCACCGCGAGTCCGGCGAAGCGCCGCGTTGCCGCCCAGGCGCCCGCGGTACCGGCATCCGTCACCCCTCCTGCCAAGCGCAAGTCGCCGCTCAAGCGCTTCGCCAACCTCTTCGTTCTGGTCGCCGCCGTCGGCATCGTCGGCACGATCGCCATCCCCGCTTATGCGTTCAACCCGAGCACGCAGGAGCACTCGAACAGCAGCTCGGCCGTGCTCGACACGATGAAGCGCGCGAACGCGCAGTCCGCCGATGTGGCGACGGATGCCGCCGCGCCGGCCGCGGCCCACGAGGGCTTCCAGGCCACGACGGTCGATGACATCGCCAACGCGAAGCAGGCCGCCGCGCGCGCCGCAGCCGCCAAGGCCGCCGCCGCTCGTGCCGCGAGCTACAGCGCGGCCTACACCGGCCCGACCGCCGCGCAGTACCTGACGTCCGTTCCCGCCGGGACCAGCTACAGCCTTGCCGCGGTGCTCGCCAAGGCGAAGACCTACGCGGGGGTGCCCTACCAGTACGGCGGCGCCACTCCGGCCGGCTTCGACTGCTCGGGCTTCGTCATGTTCGTCTACGCCCAGTTCGGTGTCTCGCTGCCGCACTCGTCGAGTCAGCAGGGGCACATCGGTCAGACCGTCTCGCTCGCGGACGCGCAGCCGGGCGATGTCATCGCGCTCAACGACGGCTCCCACGACGGCTTCTACGCCGGCACCGATGCCAGCGGCAACGTGCTGATCTTCGACGCGCCCAAGCCCGGCGGCGTGGTCGGGCTGCGCCCGCTGTGGACGAGCGCGTACCACATCCAGCACTTCGGCGGCTGAGCCCGCGGATGCCTGAAAAGGCATGCGCAGCTTAATTCTGTGTTACGACACGTTGTGCGAATGCCTGCTCAGCATGCGTTTTGTGCACGTTCCGGGTTAGCCTGACTTCGTCGGTGCGCCGCATCCGGCGGCGCTCCACTGGTGGGAGACGTCCGTGAACACCGTTGACAGCAACACCGCGCGAGCCTCGCGCGTGCGCTCCAACGCGGTCATGCGGCGGTCTCACCACCGGCACCATCTGCACCACGTGCACCACTTCTGCCCGCAGGCAGGAACCTTCGGCGTCGCCCTCTGGGCGGCGCCTTCTTTGTTCCTGCGCCTCTTCCCGCGGGCATCCGTCGTCGTGGCCAGCCAGGTCGCGCCAACGCGCCGAGGAGTCCCATGCGCACTCTCGTTCTGAATGCCGGTTACGAGCCGCTTGCTGTCGTCTCGTTCAAGCGAGCCCTCGCCCTCGTGATGAATCACAAGGCGACCATCGTGCAGATCGACACAGGCCACCCGGTGTTCGGCATCACGGCGGAGTGGGATCGCCCGAGCGTCATCCTGCTGACGCGCTACGTGCGGCTGCCGCACGGCCGGCAGGTGCCGGTGTCGCGCCGCGGGGTGCTGCGTCGTGACGCGCATCGCTGCGCCTACTGCGCGAAGCCGGCCTCGACGATCGATCACGTGGTGCCACGCTCGAAGGGCGGCCAGGACTCATGGGAGAACCTGGTCGCGTGCTGCCTGCGCTGCAACAACGTCAAGGGCGACCGCTCGCTCGCGGACATGGGGTGGGAGCTGCGCTTCACGCCGCGGATGCCGCACGAGCCGGCGTGGATGGTGCGCGGCTCGGAGCACCTGCTGCCCGAGTGGGAGGACTACCTGCAGCCGCAGGCTGCATAGTTCACCCCGAGTTCACGACGGGTGCTTACCGTGCCCGGCATGGACGCGCTCGCGATCGTCATCCTCGTCGTCGTTCTGGGTCTGGTGTTCGATTTCACGAACGGATTCCATGACACGGCCAATGCCATGGCGACCTCCGTCGCGACGGGGGCTCTGAAGCCCCGCGTCGCCGTGTTGATCTCCGCCGTGCTGAACCTGGTCGGCGCCTTCCTCTCGACAGAGGTTGCCACGACGGTGTCGAGCGGCATCGTCAAAGAAGGCGACGGCGGCATCGAGATCACGCCCGTCATGATCTTCGCCGGACTCGTCGGCGCGATCATGTGGAACCTCGCGACCTGGTATCTGGGGCTGCCGTCGAGCTCGACGCATGCGCTGTTCGGCGGCCTGATCGGCGCGGCCATCATCGGCAGCGGCTTCGACGCGGTCGACTGGTTCAACGTGCTGTCGAAGATCGCGCTGCCTGCGCTGTTCGCACCCCTCGTCGCGGGTGTCGTCGCGATGATCGCGACGTACGCGGCGTACATGATCACGCGGCATGCGACGAGCAGGGGATCGGAGCGCGGATTCCGGTACGGGCAGACCGTCTCGGCATCCCTCGTCTCGCTCGCGCATGGCACCAACGACGCCCAGAAGACGATGGGCGTCATCACGCTGACGTTCGTGGCAGCCGGCTACCAGCACGCGGGCACCGGGCCGCAGTTCTGGGTGATCCTCGCGTGCGCTCTCGCGATCGCGGGCGGCACCTACTCCGGCGGGTGGCGCATCATGCGCACCGTCGGCAAGCGCATCACCGAGGTGTCGCCGCCGCAGGGATTCGCGGCCGAGACGAGCTCGGCCGCGACGATCCTGGTGTCCAGCCATCTCGGCTTCCCCCTGTCGACGACGCAGGTGACCACCGGCGCCATCGTCGGCTCGGGGCTCGGGAAGAAGCTCGCGTCGGTGCGGTGGGGGACCTTCGGCCGCATGGCGCTGGCTTGGCTCGTGACCGTGCCCGCCGCGGCTCTGGTCGCCGGCCTCGCGACGCTGATCGTGCGTACGGGTGTCATCGGCACGGTGATCGTGGTGATCGCGGCGGTTGGCGGCATGGCGGCGTTCTGGCTGCTGTCGCGGCGGCATCCGGTCAGCCACGAGACCGTCAACGTCGATGAGGACGTGCTGGCCAGCAGGCCGGTCGCCGTCGGAGCAGGGGAGTCGAAATGATCGCGTGGGGTTCGCTCGGACTCGAGTTCGTCGTCAGCCTTGTCGCCGCGGGCGGCGTGGTCGCCATTTTCGCGCTCGGGCTGCGCCTGCTCGCTGTGGGCGCGCCCGTCGCGGCGCGTGCTTCAGCCGGCGAGGTGGAACGCGTCGCCGACGGCGAGGTCGCGCTGTCGCACGAGCGCCCGACCTGGGCATCCCTCGGCGCCTATCTCTGCTTCGCCATCGACATCGCGGTCGTGCTCTACGGGATCTATCTGATCATCCCGCAGTTCCATTAGCTGCTCAGGCGTGACCTGACCATTCCGACACGGCCGCGTCGGGCGCACCCGCGACGGATGCCTGTAGCACGATGCCGTTGCCGTCGGGGTCCGAGAGCGTGACGAACCGCCCCCACGGCGCCTCGTGAAGCTCGCTCACGGCGACGCCCTTCGAGCTCAGCGCCGCGACGTCGCCCTCGAGGTCGTCGGTTTCGAGCACCGTGCCCTGCAGCGACCCCGGCAGCATCGACGGGAACCAGGTGACGAGGGTGAGCGCGGTCTGGCCGCCGGGCGGTGCGACCATCACCCAGCGCATGTCCGGTGAGAACTGTCGGTCGGCGAGGAGCGCGAAGCCGAGCACCTCGGTGTAGAACTCCTTCGCGCGGTCCTGGTCGGAGACCGGGACAGAGACGACCTGAACGTGTCGAATGGTCATGGGTCCATCTAGGCAGGCGGGCAGGGGCGCGTCAACGGCTGCTGGGCTCTCGGAAGTATGCGAACGCCTTCTGTGCGGCGATGCGGAAGGCGACGGCGCCGTCATCTTGGAGCTCGTCCATGAACCGCGCCCACTCGGGCCCCTCGATCGGCACGTAGTGGTTGATCATCGCCTGGCGCAGCTCTGCCACGCGCGCGTCGCCGAACGGCAGGATCTCGACGTCGCCGTGCACGATCAGCTGGGTCGACTCATCGGGAAGCCACGTCGCGCTGACCGCCGGGTTGCGGCGGAGGTGGGTCGTGCGCACGGCCCGGGCGCCGGACGAGAACCAGAGCTCGCCGTGCAGCAGGTAGCCGTCGACGGCGCCGGTGATCGGGCGCCCGTCGCGGGAGACGGTGGCGACGGTGAGGAGCTGCATTCCCGGCATCCGTCTCACGATCTCGGCGGCCGGCAGCAGCACATCGAGCGTGAAGATCTCGCGCAGGTGCGGGCCGGCCGCCGCGATGCTGCGGTCGAGCAAGGACTGGAGGGCGGCGACCTCGTCGGGGGTTTCCCACATGTGACAAGCGAACCACGGGCCACCGACATCGCCCCGGGCAGTGCTACAGCGGCTGCGGCTCGGAGGTCAGGCCGTTGAAGACGGTCGCGATCAGGCGGCGGCCCTGGGCGATGCCCTCATCGTTGTTCGCGACGCGCCACAGGAAGCTCATCAGCGTGATGATGTCGGCCGGCTCGTGGCCCGGCGCGATGCTGCCCTCGGCCACGCAGGCGTCGAGCAGCTTCGCGACGGCCGCGCTGGTGGGACCCCAGGATTCGTCGACGACCTGCTGGGCCGCGGCCGAGTGCAGGGCGTCCCCCAGGCCGTGCTTGATGCGGATGTAGCCGGCGAGCATCTCGAACCAGTCGACGAAGGCGGCCTTGGCCGAGCTGTTGCGGGCCAGCGCATCTTCTGCGGTCGAGCTCAACCGGTCGATGTCGTGCTGGTATGCGGCGAGGATCAGGTCGTCGCGAGTGGGGAAGTGGCGGTACAGCGTTCCGATGCCGACGCCCGCCTTCTTGGCGACATCGCTGAGCGGGACGAGCGGATTCTGCGCGAAGAGCTCGTGCGCGGCGTCGATGATCGCGACGCGATTCTTCGCCGCCGCCTTCCGCTGTGTGCCGTAGCCCGTCTCGGTCTCGCTGCTCATGGGTCGATCTTGCCTCGTGTTGACATGCGGAGGATCCTCCGATAATTTGATTCCGAACTGCGGAGCATCCTCCGCAAGTTGACTTTAGCAGGAAGCATCCGTCATGCACTATGTGAAGCTCGGCACCACTGGCCTCGATGTCTCGCCCATCGCCATCGGCGCGATGAGCTACGGCGAGCCCGACCACGGCCACCCCGTGTGGTCAAAGGGCGAGGACGAGGCCCGCCCGCTCATCAAGCACGCGCTCGAGGCCGGCATCAACTTCTTCGACACCGCGAACATGTACTCGAACGGTTCCAGCGAGGAGATCCTCGGCCGCGCGCTGCGCGACTTCGCCGACCGCGACAACGTCGTGATCGCGACCAAGCTGCGCCACCCGATGCGACTCGGCCCGAACGGCCGCGGCCTCTCGCGGAAGGCGATCATGCAGGAGGTCGACCACTCGCTCGAGCGGCTCGGCACCGACTACATCGACCTGTACCAGATCCACCGCAACGACCACTCCACTCCGTGGGAGGAGACGCTCGAGGCGCTGCACGATCTCGTGAAGGCGGGCAAGGTGCGCTACCTCGGCGCCTCATCGATGCACGCATGGGAGTTCGCGAAGGCGCTCAAGCTGCAGGAGCTCAACGGCTGGGCGAAGTTCGTCTCGATGCAGGACCACTACAACCTGCTCGCCCGGGAAGAGGAGCGCGAGATGATCCCGCTCGCCCTCGATAACGGCGTCGGCACGATCATCTGGTCGCCGCTGGCGCGCGGCCGCCTCGCCCGCGCGTGGGACGACGCGAAGTCGACGACGCGGGCCGAGACCGATGGGGCGTATGCCGACCTGCTGTACGCGCCGTCAGAGGAGGCATCCAACCGCGCCATCACCGACGCCGTCGGGAGCGTCGCCGCCGCGCACGGCGTGAGTCGCGCCCAGATCGCGCTCGCCTGGCTGCGCCGCCAGCCCGTCGTGACGGCGCCGCTCGTCGGCGCGGGCTCGACGCAGCAGATCGACGAGGCCGTCGCCTCGCTCGACATCGAGCTCGCCGACGACGAGGTGCGTGCGCTCGAAGCGCCGTACACCCCGCGCTACGACTGGCAGGGCGTCTCGGACGAGGCCGAGATGGAAGCCATCCGCCGCCGCGTGCCCGGCATGGCGCTGTAAGGGAAGAAGGGAATCACATGTCTCGAGTACTCGTCACTGGCGGCACCGGCTTCATCGCCAGCTGGTGCATCGTCGCCCTGCTCGACGCCGGCCACGACGTCCGCACCACCGTGCGCAACCTCGCCCGCGAGTCGCAGCTGCGCCAGACCATCCACGCGGGCGTCCGGTTCGACGACGCGCGGCTCACCGTCGTGCGCGCCGACCTTGAAAGCGATGAGGGGTGGGCGGATGCCGTGGCGGGCGTCGACTACGTCCTCCACGTCGCCTCCCCGACCCTGCGCAACGAGGTCGTGAGCGAGCAGGCGATGATCGACGCCGCCCGCGAGGGCGTGCTGCGGGTGCTGCGCGCCGCCCGCGACGCCGGCGTGCGCCGCGTCGTGCTGACCAGCGCCCTCGGCGCCATCGCCTACGGCCATCCGAACCAGTCCGCGCCCTTCACTGAGGAGGACTGGACGAACCTCGACGCCGAGCTCGCCCCCTACCAGCGTTCCAAGACGCTCGCCGAGAAGGCGGCCTGGACGTTCCTCGAAGAAGAGGGCAAAGGGATGGAGCTCGCCGCCGTGCATCCGGCCGCCGTCATCGGCCCCGTGCTCGGCCCCGACGACCCGCCCTCGCTGCGCATCATCCGCGGCATGCTCGAGGGCCAGCTGCCGGCCTGCCCGCCCTTCGGCACCAGCTGGGTCGACGTGCGCGACGTCGCCGACCTGCACGTGCGCGCCATGACCGACCCGGCCGCAGCCGGCGGCCGCTGGCTCGCCGCCGCCGGCCGTGGGCTGCGCATCGTCGAGGTCTCGCGCATCCTGCGCCGGCAACTCGGCGAGCGTGCTGCCAAAGCCCCGACCCGGGAACTGCCGCTTCCCGTCGCCCGCCTGCTCAGCCGCTTCAACCCGGGGCTGCGCGCCCTGCGCCCGCAGCTCGGCAAGAACTTCTACGCCACGGGCGCGAAGGCCGAGCGTGAGCTGGGGTGGAAGCCGCGGCCCATCGAGGTCACCGTCGCCGAGACCGCCGACGGCCTGCTCGCCCACGGGCTCGCCTCGGCGTGACGACGGTCGGCGCCGCGGCGACCGCACGTGCGAGACGACGACGCCCGTGACTCACGGCAGCGGCACGACGAGGGTCGCGTTCGCGGCGGCGAGGACGGCGGCCAGACTCGCGGTCAGGACCGAACGGTCCCTGGCCGCGGCCCAGGCGGCAGCGCCGTCGCGGCGGTATTCGATGAAGGTGAGTGCGTCGCCGTCGTTGCCGGCGTCGAGGCTGGACTGGTGCAGGCTGAGCACTTCGATCCGGATGCCGAATGAGTCGAGCGCCTCCGTCAGCGCCTCGATCGGGCCGACGCCGTCATGCCGACTCGTGCGCTCGGCCTCGCCCATGCGCAGGGTCACTGCGGTGGACGTTCCGCTGGTGTCGAAGCCGAGCAGCTCGACAGCACGCGCCGTGGCGGGCGCTTCGAAATAGGCGGCTTGGAAGAGATGCCAGACCTCTGCCGCCGTGACCTCGGCGCCGCTGGCATCCGTGTGCTCCTGCACGTGTCGGGCGAAGTCGATCTGCAGTCTCCTCGGCAACTCGACGCCGTACTCGCTCTCGAGCAGATAGGCGATACCGCCTTTGCCCGATTGCGAGTTGACGCGGATCACCGCGTCGTAGCTGCGCCCGAGATCGGCGGGGTCGATGGGCAGGTAGGGCACGCGCCACTCGATCTCGCGCTCGGGCCTTCCCTCGGCGGAGGCGCGTGCGCGGTGCTCGGCGAATCCCTTCTTGATCGCATCCTGATGTGTGCCGCTGAAGGCGGTGTGGACGAGATCGCCGACATACGGATGCCGGGGATGGATCTCGATGCGGTTGGCGTGCTCGACCGTGCGGCGGATCTCGTCGATGTCGGAGAAGTCGATCATCGGATCGATGCCCTGCGCGTGCAGGTTGAGGGCGAGGGTGGCGAGGTCGACGTTGCCGGTGCGCTCGCCGTTGCCGAAGATGCAGCCCTCGACGCGCTGGGCGCCGGCAAGCACGGCGAGCTCGGCGCAGGCGATGCCGGTGCCGCGGTCGTTGTGCGGGTGGACGGACAGGATCACCGCGTCGCGGCGGCCGAGATTGGTGTGCATGTACTCGATCTGGTCGGCGTACACGTTGGGTGTCGCGATCTCGACGGTCGCGGGGAGGTTCAGGATGACGGGGCGCTCGGGTGTGGCATCCCACAGTCCTGTCATCGCGTCGCAGACCTCGAGCGCGTAGTCGGGCTCGGTGAGGTTGAACACCTCGGGCGAGAACTCGAAGCGCACGTTCGGCAGGTGCCCGGCGAATTCGAGCACGTCGCGGCCGCCGGAGAGGATCAGCTCGGTCAGCGCCGCGCGATCATGGCCGAGCACGACGTCGCGCCAGGTGGGTGCGGTGGCCGTGTACATGTGGATGACGACCGGGTTGCGGATGCCGCGGAGGGACTGCACCGTGCGCTCGATGAGCTCGCGGCGGGCCGGCGTGAAGACGACGATCGTGACGTCTTCCGGGGCGATGTCGCTCTCGGCGATGAGTCGCACGAAGTCGTAGTCGGTCTGCGAAGCCGAGGGGTAGCCGACCTCGATCTCCTTGTAGCCCATCGCGACCATCAGCTCGAAGAAGCGCCTCTTGCGAGCCGGGTCCATCGGCTCGGCGAGGGCCTGGTTGCCATCCCGGAGGTCGACGGGGACCCACAAGGGCGCGGTGGTGAGGCGGTTGCCCGGCCACTTGCGCTCCGTCAGCGGCACCTCGACACGCGAATACACATCGCGATAGCGGTGCGAGGGCATCTGGGAGTGCCGCTGGGGATTCCACGCCGGAGCGCCGGCGGGAATCGGGCCGGCGGGCGTGGAGATGGTCGGGAAGGCGGTGCTGCTCATGTTCTGGTTCCTGCTTCGATCGTCGGGGTGATCGACCGGCGCGTTTCGGCTCCACGTCGGGGAGCCGGTCTGGCTAGGCCCCGCCGTGGCGGCGAAGAAGAAGGAGTCCGGTGATGGGCACGAAGCGAGGCTAACACAACTTCTCAGACAAGTAGAGGAGTGTGGGAGATGAGAGGATGCCTGTATGTCCCAGGTCCGCCGCGAGCCGCTCGCCGATCAGGCCGCCGAGCTCCTCCTCGCGCGCATCCGCGCGGGCGAGTGGGCGCTGGGCGAGAAGCTGCCCGGCGAGATGTCTCTCGCTCCGCAGCTCGGCGTCGGGCGGTCAACGGTTCGCGAGGCGATCCGGCAGCTCGCCGGCAGGGGCGTGCTGGCGACCAGGCAGGGCGCCGGGGTGTTCGTGACTGCACTCGACGCCCGTGAGGATTGGGATCGGGTGCTGGATCGTGCGGACATCCTCTCGGTCATCGAGGCGCGCAGCGCGATCGAGACCGAGGCGGCGGCGCTCGCCGCACAACGCCGCACGCCCGCGGAACTGAGGTCTCTACGAAAGGCGCTCGCGGACCGTCGGGCGAGGACCGCGACGATCGAGGAGCATGTGGATGCCGATACCGCATTCCACCGGTGCATCGTCCTCGCGGCCCACAACCCGATCCTGACCGAGCTGTTCGACGGGTTCACACCCCGCAGCAGGCAGGCCATGATCGAGATGCTGCGCATCGGCGGCGCCTACGGCGGCACCGCCGATCACGAAACCCACGAGCGGCTTCTTCGGGCGATCGCCGACTCCGACCCTGCCGCCGCGGCCGGGCTCAGCCGCACCCATTTCCACGAGATGAAGCACAATCTGCGCTGAGCTGTTCGGCGCGCGCTACCGGCTACGATTGAGACGCCCGCCTCTGTAGCTCAATGGAAGAGCAGTTCCGTCCTAAGGAAAGGGTTGGGGGTTCGAGTCCCTCCAGGGGCACTTTTGCGAATGGGGCGATTTGCCTAGAAAACATTGGCGAGCCGAGGCTTTCACTCTCCATCACTAGCGGTACCTGCCCACATTTTGCCCACATCTGCGCGCGCGGCTGCGCCGATAGTCTTGGGGAGTGATCCTGCGTGCCACTCTCCGATCGACCGAAAAGTGGACTGACCGCGAGACCCACAGCGATGCTTCCGTGGCCCGCACCGCGCTCGAGGCGCGCATCCCCGAGGGGTTCGAGCTTGCGAGCGTGCGCGCGATCGACTGGAAGGGCGGTCAACCGGTCACCCTGGAGGCGAGGGCGCACAGCCGCGTGACGCGTGAGATCTCAGTTGAGGCGCCGAGCTATAACGAAGCCAGGGCGCAGCTCTCAGGTCAGGTGCCTGAGGGCTGGTCGCTGCTGTACTCGATCATCGGGGAGTGAGGGCATGGGCCCGGTGATTCTGCTCGGGGGCGACCTCGACGACGCGACGCCGCGGTGCCCGGACTGTCTCGAGCAGCTCGTCGACGTCGACGGGCCGGCGATCGGCGTGTTCCTGCGTTGCCCGGGCTGCGGCCGCGACTGGACCCCTGAGGAGCTCGCCGGTCAGTCGTAAACCGCGACCACGGACCAGTCCCCGGCGGCCTGCCTGGCGTCGACGACATGCGTGCGCCCGTCGTCGTCGGTGGCCTGGAACCTCCACCCGACCTGCTGAGGTACGGCCCCGTGGGTGAGGCGCTCGTCGTAGACGTCCTCCGTGAGCGGTGTGGGGGTGTCGGTGACGTGCCAGCGGCGGCCGCGCCACACGAGCCGGGCCGGGATCCCGGATGCCAGCCAGACTGTCGCGGTTTCGATCCCATGGAGGCTCATGGCTTGCCTTTCTTCGAACGGAGGTTCGATGATAGGCACATGGCCGACGACGCAGCAACACCCGACTACACCACTCGGCTGATGTGGCCGAAGCGGCGCCTCGATCTGCCCGAGTGGGAGGTCATGGTCGGCGGGCGGATCGTCGGCTGGGTCCGCCAGGTGCGGATCGGACGGTCGTCGGTGGTGTTCTTCGAGGCGACCGGGATGCTGGATGGTGAGCGCGTGCGGCTGGAGGTCACGGCGGATCGAGACGAACGGTTCCGCGTCGTGGCCGAGTTCAGCGTCGCGCCGCAGAGGTACCGTCGGCACCTCACAAACCGGCAGCTCCGCAGCATCAGCGGACAGAGCTAGGGTGCCCTCATGTGCGTCAGTCACGGCCTGGACCCACGGTTCTTCTCCGAAGCGAAGCAACGCGCAGCCGAACGCGCGCTCGACACGCTCTACGAGGCGTGGGTGAAGAAGGCGACCGCGGGCCTGGAGAAGCCGACGAGCATGTGGCCGTCGACGCCGGCGCAGAAGCGCACCTACCCGATCATCACCAAGGACGGCGTCGTCGACGGCTGGTTCGGCCAGCTCAAGGACGGCAAGCCGGCACCCTGGCCCCTCGGCGGGGCGAACTCCCGCGCCGAACGGTTCCTGAAGAACGGGTACGAGCGGCGCGCCCTCGTGCCCGTCTCGTACTTCTACGAGCTGCAGGACTCCGACCGGAAGCAATGGTGGCGCTACCAGCACGGCGAGGACCTGCTCCTTCTGGCCGCGACCCTCCAGAAAGGCGTCCTCGCCACCGGCGAGAAATACGACTGCTACTCGATCATCACCCAAGACCCGCCCGAGCAGCTCGCCCGGATCCACAAGCGCACCGTCATGCTCGTCCCACCCGAGCACGCACAGGACTGGCTGCACAGCACCTCGAAGACCATCGTCGCCAAGATCCGCGACGCCGCCGCCGGCCTGCAAGCCGAGATCGAGCCCGTGCACCTGGAAGGCAAACCCGCGTGACCAACCGCGAGAACGAGATCCGCGCCGCCTGCAACGACTGGGTCGCGATGAGCATCGACCTCGACGGGCGCGCATGGGACCAGGAGACCGACGGCAGACGGCAGCTCGCGATCTTCACCACACTGCTGAAGCACTTCGACAACACCACCCTGGACGAGCTCGCCGCACCCGCCGCCGAGACGCTCGCATCCGGCGTCATGGACGCACTCTACGAAGCCGCCGGCGAGCACGACCTCGAACCGTTCATCGACGCCGTCGTCAGCACACCCGTCGAGCCGCTGCGCTCCAACATCCCGTACACGCTCATCGACGAGAACTAGCCCGGACACGACGAAAAGCCCCTCCCGACCAAGGTCAGGAGGGGCTTTCGCGTGAAAACATGCCGGGATTCATACCGGCCCAGGTGCTGCTACTGGAGCTCGTCTGCCGGACGCTCGTCGAACGTGATCGCCACGTCCTTGCCGAGCATCTGCTCGAACCACTCGGCGGCGTCGGGATTGCCGACGGTGAGCTCGACGGCACCAGACGGCGTTGCCGATGCCCACGCCTTGTTGGCGTCGCTCTTGTTGCCCGAGACGGGGCTGAGCTGGACCTTCACGACAGGCTTGGGCTCTGCCCATCCGCCGTTCGGGTATGCGTACTTCTCGACAGCGCGGACATAGAAGCGGGCCTGTACGGCCATGGCTACTCCTTAGGTTGATTCATCAGGGATGCCCTGCGCACCGGATTCGAGCCCGCGTGCGAGACAGCTCCCGACCGTGGACTCGAACCACGATCAGCACGTCCAGAGCGTGCCGTCCTGCCATTGGACGAATCGGGAATGGTAAGGCCCCTTCGACGGCCAGTCAGAGCTAGGCCGGGCGTGTTTCAACACATCAGACGCGATCGCGTTGGGATTCTCGAAGGAACCGCATCTCGCTCTTGTGCATCATCCGCGTCTGGCGCCACTCGCGCCATCTTCGCTTTCCTCGACCGCGCTTGACGTCGTCCAAGAGGACACGCGCCCATTGCTCGAACCGCCGCAGGCGCTGCCACAGCCTGAAGTCGGACGGGAAATCATCGATCAGCCAGCCGCGGATGATGAGTCGCGGATTTTCGCCGTCTAGATGCATCGGGACCATGCCATCCGGCCGGAAGCGGTCGGCATAGACAATCTCGCGCAGCACGCGCTCGCGTCGCTCGGGAAACACCCAATCGCGAGCGACTTGCTGGGCGTCCGTGAGAACACTGGCGATTCGCCATGATCGACCTTCAGCGGAATACGGTCCGCACTTGCCGAGATGCAGTTGCGCATAGTGGATGTCGATTGAAGAGAAATAGGCCGAGAGCCTGATACCAGCGCTTGGCACACTTCGGACGTACCGATTCCATGCTCGGTTCCATTGACCCTCGAGGGCGAAGTCTCGCGTCGGGGACTGCGCCATTGGGTACTTGATTGCTTCGATCGTTTCCGTGAGCTCATTCGCGTATGCGAGGTCGCTCTCGAACGTCCGCGCCTCCCTCTGATCAATGAAGGTGCGGCGCGCGATCACGATGCCCACGAACGCCAAGATGATTCCGAGCACTCCGGCTATCGTCTGAATCCAAGCGGCGAGGTCCACACCATGACCCTCGCGCGGCGAGTGTCTAATCGCGGCGACGACACGCATCTTATTCAGGTGCATAGGTGCGGTATCCCCCGTTTTCTACGGATGTGGGCTACCGCCCTGGCGGGGCGAGTGGTTGCGTGAGTGGCACAGCAGCGGTCAGTTGTTCCGGCCGTCTGGACTAGCGGCGTAGGTCTCGATGGCGCAGTACTGCCGCATGAAGCTTTGCGTCTCGCGGAGCTCCGCTTCAAAATCATCAGAGGTGACCATGTGCCTCACCTCCATTCGCGAGGACAAGGACGGATCTGACTGTGACCGACCATCGACCGCATGAGCTAGCACGGGCTCTCGTGGGAATCCAGATCGCTGTTGCGAGCGATGATGCCACTGCGTACGCGGAGCTATCGCGCTCAATCGAAGCGATCTTGCCCGCACTGGACGCCGACCAGCGGCAGGTTCTGACGAGAGCGGCGATGTTGATCGTTGCCGGGCTATCCGAAGACGTTGTCGGCCATACCGGCGAGCGCGGCTACGACGTACTTGAGCGGTTGCTTGTCGAAATCGCAACCAAGGAGGGCTGAGCAGTGCGCAACCGCTGCCGTCAGAGTGCATTGATCACGTCGCCTGCTGCGCGAACGGCGATCCCGGATGAGACGCAGTAGTTCACGAGGCTGGCGAAGTTGGAGCGCAGCCACCCGTTCTGCGTGGCCGGGGTGGTGGTGGGCAGGTCGTGGATGATGAAGTTCACCCACAGGCCGTCCGCCTTAGCCGCGTCGACGGCCGCTTCGGCCTGCGCGAGGGTGAGGGTGCTGCTGCACACCAGTGCGGAGGCCGCGTACCGGTAGTCGGAGGTGGGCGACATGAGCCGGGTGTCGTTGGTGCGCCCGTAGCCGAAGAAGCGGCGCACGCTCGTGTACGCGGGCTCATCGAACGGCCCGACCGGGTAGGCGTAGGACATCATCGGCGGGAAGCCGTTGTCGTATGCCCAGGAGCGCAGGGCGCGCAGTTCGGTCTCGTAGTCCTCGGTGGTCCATCCCACGACCGAGATGTGGGTGTCATCGGAGGTGGCATGCGCTCCGAGTTCCATCCCGTACGCGTTGACCATCTTCTTGAGGTCGTCGGTGTCGTAGTACTCGGGGTTGCCGCTGGTGAGCCTGCTGAGGATCGGGAACAGTGTCCCGGTGTAGCCGTGCTGGGCTAGCAGAGGCGTGGCATACGAGGCGTGCTCCGCCCAGGTGTCATCGAAGGTGAAGGAGACGACACCTTCCGGGAACGCGGGAACGCCCTCAGGGTAGGTCGCGAAGCCGCCGAACTTCACCGTCACCGGGTCCCCGTCGTCGCCGGCGTCGTCCATGCATGCCCGGACACCAGCGGCGCGATCACGTTCATCTGTGGCCGCGCCGTGCGCTTCCGATCGAACAGCGACGTCTGCGCCACCTCATATGTTGCCGGGATCGGGATCGAGTCAAGGCGGCGTCCGTTGAGGTCGACCATCGCCTTCTTGGACTGCGCGACAGCCTGGCCGATAGAGACGATGTCCATTACGCCACGCTCGCAATCGTTCCGTCAGTGTTGTAGGTCAGCGTGCGGGTCACGCCGCCCTTGGTGATCGTCGCCACCGTGCCGTCGCCGTTGTAGGTGTATGTGGTGCCGTCCTGGTCCTCGATCACGTTCCCCGACCCGTCGTAGGACAGCGAGCCGACGTTCGGCAGGACCGCAACAAACGTGGCCTTCTGTTGCGCCGCGAACGCACTGTCAGGGTCGGCTGCGATCGCCGTGAGGCCGGCGTCGGTCATGCCCTCGACGGTCACAGCGCCGGTGCTGCCGTTCACGCTCGTGACGGCCGGCGGGGTGACCATCTGGGGAGGTTGCGCGCTGCCATTCGGCTGCATCTCCACATCGATGGATTCCTGTCCGGTGACGGGGGAGACGGGTTTGGCCCAGGGAGTGCCGCCGCTCGGATACGCGGTCACCACGTAGTACCAGCCCGTGACGGCCTGCCTCGGGTCGTCGGCGTCCACCCAGCCGGGCTGGTCAACGACTGGGACGGATACGGATGCCGCACCGAATTGGTCTGCGGTGACGCTGATCGTCTGGTCGAGCAGGCTGTCGCCCGTCGCCGCCCAGACGAGGTTCCGTGACGGTCGAACCGCGACCTTCCCCCCGACCGGACCAGCGAGATTGAACCACTTCCCGACGACGAGGTTGCATGTGATCACCTCGGGAGGAAACGCGGTCATTGGCTACTCCGATCTATGATCTGAATCCGGGGTGTGGTTGTCGCGGCGCCACGTGTTCTCTGCGTCGTCGAAGCGCTCACTGAGTGCTTTCTGGTCGTCGTAGAGTCCGGCGACGCCGGTCTCGACCCGGTCCAGGCGCTCGACAGCGTCGGCGAGAGCCGTGTCGAGGCGCTTGGAGGTGTCCTCGATGCGGTCGAGCTGGTTGCGGAGGATCACGTGACCGTGATCGTTGACGATCTGTTTGTTGAGCTCGTCGAGGATCGGGTCGTTCTTCTTCAGGAACGGCTCGAGCTCCCCGAGCGCGTCCACCAGGCTGATGACGCGCCGCAGGAACTGCCAGAGGGGCGGGACCGCGCGCACGCCCCCGCCGATGGTGGCGAGGGCGGCGGCGGCAACGAGGACCCACTGAAGCCAGTGCGGGACCGCGGAGAACGGGACATCCATGCCGTCAGGCGGCGGGCGTCTGGGTAGGCGCTGCCTCAGCCGGTTCGACGATGCCAGGAGTCGTCACCTGCGCGTCGGGCGCCTCCTCGACGGCCGGGCCCGCGAGCTGCTCGGGTGTGAAAACAGGAGGGATGACCGTGAGGGTCGGCACGCCGTCGGCACCGAGGGATGCGGTGATCGTCGGAGGCGTGTACGCCGGGGCCTTCGGGACGCCGAGGAAGACGCCGAGCTTCGGCCACCTCGTCTCCAGCGCCCGCACGATCAGGTACCAGATGCCGGCGAGCACGGCCGTGAGCGCGGACTCCATGACCCCCTGCGGGATGCCTTCGATGCGGATCGGGAGATGCACGGTCGCAAGCCACGAGAGGATCAGGCCGGCGAGGATCGGCACGTAGGTGCGGATGAGGGAGGCGACGAAGTCTGTCGCGGTCTGCGTGGCCTGCTGGGTGGTGTTGGTGGTGCTCATGCTGCTGCCTTTCCGAAGAGGGCCTTCACTCCAGCGATGACGCCGGAGGTGATCTTGGAGCTGTCGACGGTCACGTTGCCGGCCTGGATGCTCGGGGCGGGATTGATCGCCGAGAGGTAGGAGCGGCAGATCTGGATCTCGGCGGCAAGCATCGCGTCGCTGCCGTTGTTCGCCTTGAGGCGCTGGAGGAGCGTCACGTGGTACGGGGACTGGATGTGGGTCGCGTTGCCGGTGATGTGCGACACCACGTAGATGCCGCCGTTGGTGCCGGCGTATGGCACGATCGAGAAGCTCATGTCGGCCTCCTGGGTTGCGGGTGATGCAGCCGCGGGTTGCGAGCTGCTCGGGAATGAGATCGGGACGCCGCACAGGTCCTCGGTCCAGCCGAGGTAGGGGCGCTGGGTTTGGGCCTCGCGCTGCGCGATGGTGCACGTGCCCATCACGCCGTTGCGCGGGTAGTCGGTGGCGCGGATGAGGCCGCCGCCGAGTGACCATGCCTGGTCGCCGGCGTTCTTGTTCGCGTCCGTGCGTGTAGGCGAGGGCCCGAGGAAGACGGGGACGCCTGCGGGCGGGTTCCGGTCGCCAGCGTGCTTCTTCTGCGCGCCCTGCCAGACTGCGTACGCGTTCGGGTAGCTGCGATCTCCGACGATGCCCGGCGCTGACGCCTTCGCGGCCTCCCAGTCCGTCTCTGCGCAGTACCCAACCTTGTTTGTGGTCTTCGCGAGCAGGATCTGCATCGTCTTGATGCCGTCGATGGTTCCGGCCACGGCCGCCTCCTTGCATGAGAAAGCCCCGCGCGTGGCGGGGCTGATCGGTGGCGCTTGTACGCCTGTCTGGGTGACCGTCTAGGACGTGGTCGTGTTGTCGGCTGAACCGCCGCTATCGCTGGGCTGGGGCGCCGCGAGGATCGTGTCGATGAGCTGCTTCACGAGCGGGAGCGCGGATGCCGGGAACTGCGCGTAAGCGCTGACCTGGCCGTAGGCCTCGATTGTCGCGGTGACCTCGTCGACGACGGCCACGAGGTGCGTCGTGGCGCCGTCGCCGTTCACGTCGACGTCGGCCTCGTAGGTGGTCGTCGTCAGGGTGGTTGTGGCGGTGCTCTTCGTAATGTCCATGCGGTCTCCTAGAAGGCCTTGATGATGAAGTTCACGACGAGGTACGGCGGCAGGTTGTTGTGCGCTGCTCCGCCGCCCGTGTTTTGGTTGGTCGCCGTTGCGGCATTGTTCGTGGCCGTCGCTGCGTCTGTGTTGACGCCCTGGGTATAGGACAGACCGCCGCCGTCAGAGTTGTAGTCGTTGCGCGCTGCCGTGCCGCCGCTGCCGGGGTTCGTGACGACCTGGCCGTGGGAGTGCGAGTTCTGAGAGTGGTTGTGGCTGTTCTGCGTGTGCGTGTGGCTTGGCATCTCCGCCACGGTCAGAACGTGCGTCGCCTCGCCTCCCGTGCCGCCGACGTCGTAGGTGCCAGCGAGGCGCCCCATCGGCATCTTGCCGCCGAGGGCCGGGACGTTGAATGTGGTCGACCCGTCGCCGGCACCGTAGCTGGTGCCGATCAGCGCGAACAGAGCCGGGTAGGCGGCGCGGCTCACGGCGGCGCCGTTGCAGGAAAGCCACCCGGTCGGCGCGGAGGCCGCGGCGTACATGGTGATCGCCCCGACGGGCGCGATGTTGACGCCGCTCGAGTAGATGTCGCCCGCGACGTCCAACATGCCGTGCTCGCGGTACTGGCCGATACCGACGCCGGCCGAGCCGTCCCAGTGCATGAAGATCGTCGACGTCGGGACCTTCAGCGAGGCCGCCGAGGTGCCGAACTTGTCAATGACGCGCACGCGGACAGCCCAAGAAGAGTCGGTCGCGTAGGAGTCGCTGGTCAGGAGCGCCCCGGTGAAGCTGAGGCCGCTCGGCGTCTGGGCGACAACCTGAGTGAAGGTTGTCGAGCCGCCTGGCGCCACGTCGACGGCGACGGTCAGCGAGTTCTTCTCCACGCCGCCCACTGAGAGGGACGTGACGCTCGCGCCCGAGACGGAGGCGGAGAGCGTCGTCCCTTCGTCGTTCGGCGAGCCATCCGTGTTTACCCGCTTGGCCGAGACAGAGCCAACCGAGGGGGCCGCGTACGGCAGGACGGTGATCGACTGGGTCGATGTCGCCGTCCGGCCGCGCGAGTCGGTCACCTTGACCGTGACCGTCACGGACCCGGAGGCCGTGGGAACGAGGTCGACCGTCGCGTCCGCACCGTTCACGGTCGTTGAGACCGAGCCGACGTAGACGGCCACGGTCTTCACGGTCGAGCCTTGGTAGCCAGCGGGGTTCGTGGCAGTGACGTGCACCTTCGACTTGCCCTGCACGAACGCCGCCCCTGCGGCATCCCCGAGGATCGACGTGACAGTCGAGTCGTTCTCGTCGATAGTCCACGAGCCCACAGAGGGGACGGCGGACGCCGCCGCGTTCAGCGTGAAGCTGTGCGTGACCGCCGAGCCGATCTGAGTCGACCCGGAGAAGGTCGTCAACGTCAGCGTTCCGGTCCCGCTCGTCGCGTTCGGGATCTTCGACAGGAGCGAGACAGGCGGCGTCCACGAGATCGAGGACGCGCTCGACTTGCTGACGATGGTGCCGGTCGTGCCGCCGAAGTTGTAGGTGATCGTCGAGGTGAAGCTGGACGCCTTCTTGCTCACGGTCATCGTGGATGCGCTGCCCGCCGTGAACGACGGGACCGTCCCCCACGACGAGGCGCGGGGGAGCGTCGTCAGGTAGACCGGCGTCGAACCGGACGCCGAGCCAATAGACGAGTTCGGGATGCCGTCGAAGCTGAAGCTCGCCGTGAAGCTCTTCGTGCCGTCGGCATTGTGGTTGATGACCTGCGTTCCCGCGCTGAGGATGCGGACGCTAGTGTTCGGCGAGCTCCACGAATAGCTGTACGGGTGGGACGTGCCGTCCACGCTCACGTCGCCCGAGCAGGCGGTGCCCGACCACGACTTCCCGGCGGTGTCCTGGCCGGTGAGCTGCCATTGGACGGTCGACTGGTTGTTGGCCGGATCCGTGTCGATCTCGTTGATCGTCAGAATGAACTGGACGTTCCCGTTCGAGCCGGTTGCCTGGGCCATCAGACCGCCTTTACAACTGTCCCCCCGTCGATGCGTTGGAGGACGTGGTTACCGAGTTGGACCTGCTCGCCGACGAAGTTCGACACGTGCATGGCTTGGGCGTCCCACCACGAGACGACGACGCCGTTGACCTCGATCTGGACGCCCTCGGTCGAGGAGCCGTCAGGGAGGTCGGCTTCGCCGACGTGGACGGCGTAGGGCGAGTCCTCGTCGGCGGTGATCGTGGCGCCCGTGTCGTCGAAGGCGAAGCGCGCCTGGGTGCCGTCGAGGCTTCCGGCGAGGAGGTTGATCGACTCGTTGGAGGACAGGTCGAGGGACGCGCCGAAGTCGGATGAGACCTTGTCGACCGTGATCGCTCCGGCGGCGATCGTGTTCGCCGTGACGGCGTTCGCTTCCAGGTCGGGCGCGTCGATTCCCTCGACGACGATGCTCGCGACGTCCGAGAACACGGTCGGCTGGCCGGCGTGGTCGTAGGCCATGAATCGCACGTACAGCGTCGAGCCGACGTCGTACCCGCTGAGGGTGATCACGCCGGCGTCGGTGAGCTGCGCGCCGTCCGGCGTCCACACCACCGATGAGTCGTCGTAGGTCGGGTTGCCGTCCTCGTCGAGCACCGGATCGCCGTTGGCGTCCACGATCGGCTCGGCCAGCGCCCCCGTGGTCTGGGCCACAAGCCGCCAGAAGTAGGCGGGCATGGTCGCGCCGTTCGCATCCTTGCCGTCCCAGGCCGCGAGGACGATGCCGCGCCGTGTGGCGAGTATCGGGGTGCTCGGCGCGCCGAGAGTCACCGTGGGGAGCCCGATCGTGACTTCGATGGGGTCCGTGCGGTCGGAGCGGCCGCCGTACGTCGTGGCCGCGAGCACCGAGATCCGGTATGTGCCGCCGATCGGAAGATCGACGAGCGAGAAAACCGGGTCGACGGTCGCAGCCTGCCGCTTGTATGTCGTCTCCCCGGCGTCGACGTCGAGGATCCACACCTCGTAGTCGTCTACCGCGAGCGCCGACCCGTCGGTTGCCGTCTGCACGGCATCCCATGTCGCGTCGATGCGGCCGAGCGGCTGACCGCCGGAACCCCAATACGCGGACGCGTTCACGTCGAGGCCGCTCGGCGTCGACGGCACCCGCGTATCCAGTGTGGGATCCGTGGATGCCGGGCGCCCGTTGCCGCCGACCTTGACGCCGCCGAGCTGCGAGCTCACGATCTGCGCGAGCTTCGCCGTCGTGTCGAGCATCGGCGGGCCGAAGCTGTTCTGCACGCTGACGGTGCCGTTGTCGTCGACGGTGAGCGCGAATTCGCTGACGCGTCCCGACTGCCACCCGCCGCGGGTGCGGTACTTGGTGAGGTCGCCGGTCGTGTAGTCCCGCCAGGGGAGGTACTTCGCCGTGCTCGCGAGGTCGCTGAGGTTCGTCTGCAGCGCGGGAGCCTTCGCGTCCGACGCCGCCTGGCCGACGAGGGTCTGCGCGGTGTCCTGGTCGCTCACCCCGCCCTGCGACAGCCAGCCCTCGAGGGGGCCGAGCGCCGAGTAGGCGCCGGCGACATCCTGCAGGAACGTTGCGCCGCCGTCCATGGTGACGCCCAGGCGCGTGTACACGTTCCCGAGGGACCATTTCACGGGCGCGTCGGTCGGATTCGACAGCGCCACGAGAGGTGCGCTGCCCGCCCCGGTGCGGTCGGTGCCGTGCCCGGGGTTGTACACGTGCAGCGTGTCTGTCGCGTCCGTGCCGTCGACGGCGATCTCGCACACGCCGGAGCTGATCAGCGACTGGAGCACGGCCCAGACGCTCGTGCCGACACCGAACTGGATGCCGCCAGTGGTCTGCGCCCATGGCTGCCCGTCGCTGGTGTGCGTCGCGTCGAAGTCGACCGCGATGTTGGCGCCCCAGCCGCGCGCCTTCGCCTCGGCGATGAGCGTCGTGAGGATCGCACCAGGTGTTCCGGAGAGGGTGCGCTGCCCTGCGGTCGTGTTGTCGCCGGCGAGCACACGGGCGTGGTCGAGCATCCACGGGACGTACTGCTGGAACTGCAGCTGGTAGACGCGGCCCTTGTCGGTGTCGTCGTAGTCCGAGTCGGTGACGATGTGCCGCCCGCCGGGCGCCATTCCCCACTCCGCGCCCGTGCTCCACTCGACGGCGCACACCATCGGCAGGGTGAGCCCGGCGAAGATCAGCGGGCTGACGTTCGCGGTGACGACCGTCGCATCTGACAGCTTCTGGTCGACGGTGAGTCCCGTGGAGGGGACGACACGGCCGCGGGCGAGGGTCGCGGTGTCGTGCTGGCGAAGCCGCACCATGAAGGAGTTAGGCAACGTACGCCCCCTTCCCGGTGGCCTTCGCGGTGGTTGTCGCCCCCGCCCCGGCTGCGGTCACCTCGACGCGGCCGGCGCGGGCCGTCGGGTCGGTGAAATACGGCGTGATGCAGAACTGGTCGCCGAAGAAGTCGAGGCCTCCGCTGACATCCGTGGTGCTCGTCGGGTTCGCGACGGGGGCGGTGGTCGCCGACATGGTTTTCATGTCGTAGACGAGCTGGTGCGCGGAATCCAACGCCCCAGCCCATGTGAACCCGGTGCGGGTGGTGCCGTCGGTGACGCGTACGGAGGTCAGCGGGCCGACGAAGGTGAGCGTCCCGTCGAACACCGGCGCGCTCAGCCCGCTCCACGGCGTAAGCACCCCGGAGCCGCTGGTCAGCGAGACCGGTGCCGTCGCCGTGTCGACCGTGTCCCGCAGATACACGCCGGGAACCCGCACCTGCGCGGTGACGTCGATGAGCTCGTCGGCGTCGCCGTACCCGTCGAACGAGTAGCTCGCGAACTCAAAGGCGAGCTGGCGGCTCGGGTCGGACGTCTGCGCGAGCGTCGACCCGGGCCGTATCAGCAGCGCAAGGAGCGCCGCCAACTGGTCGTGCGGCGTGCGCACCACCAAGCTCAGAACCGGGGCATCCACGGAGGCCGGGATGTCGGGCAGTACGCCGTCCATCCCGGCCGTCGCGATGGTGACGAGCGACCGGCTGAGCTCCGCGATCGGCTTCGTCGGTGCGAGCAGCGCCCACCCGAACTGCGGATTGTCGAGAGGGATTCCGCTGACGCTATACATTCAGGTTCGTCCTCACGATCTGTGCCGCCTGCCGGGTGTCGGCCATCAGGTCGCGCACCACGGGGTTGATGAACTGCAGCTCGACATTGACCTGACGGTCGGCGCCGATGTCCGACACCCCGGCGGTGCCGCCGCCAGCGAGCGCCCGCGTGGTCGATGGGTTCACCACCTTGACGCCGAGACGCCGTGCGGCCTCGTCGAGGATCGCGAGGTTCCGCGGCCGCATCCCTGGCTTGCCGGAGATGTAGGCCTCCCACCCGGTCTCGGGTTCGGCCCAGAGGATGTTCCGGCCGCCTTGAGCGATCTGCGGAACACGCGGAACCCCGCCGTCAGCGAACCGGTGCACGAGCGCGCCGTCTTCGGCCTTCACGCCGTAGTAGCGGGTGAGGACCTGTCGGATCGTCGTGCCGAGGTTCGTGATCGACTGGTTGATCGAGTCGACGCGCTTCTGCGCTGCCGTCTGAGCGGCGACAGCCTGGTCGTACGTCTTCTGCGCGATCGTGATCTGCTGCGCATAGACCGAGTCCGACACGACCTGCCCGGCCTGGTTCGCATACGACTGCACCGAGTTGTACGCGCTGCCGATCGACGCGAGGTCGGCCGCGGACGCTGACAGCAGCGCCTGAGCGACAGCCGTCCCGTCGTCGGCTCCGAGATCCGCGATCTGCTCGATGAGCGACGCGGGGACGCCCTTCGCCTTCAACTGCCCCAGCAGGGTCGCGAAGGTCTTCAGCTTCGACGCGTTGCCCGTCAGGTACCCGAGGATGCTCTTCGCACTGCTGACGACCGTCGCGCCCCAGCCGCCGATGTTGATCGACCCGGCGAGGCCGTTGCCGATCCCGCTGGTCAGGCTCGAGGCGACAGACGACTTGAGCTGCGCCGCAGAGTCTTTCAGGCTCTGCAGGTTGTCGCCTGCCTTCGACGCGGCATTCGAGGCCTTGTCGAGCGCGGTCTGCGCGGAGTCGAGCGACTTGTTCAGCGACGCGAGCGCCTTGGTGTCGCGCTGCGCCTCAGCCGCGAGATCCTTCTGCGCCTGCTTGATGAACAGGTCGTCCGTGGACGCCTGCTGCAGGGCACTGATCAGCGACGCCGCCGACGTGTCCCCGGAGAGGAACTGCCACATCAGCGAGTCGGATACGCCGCCGTTCGCGAAGTACTGCGCCCCCTCCACGCCCAGCCGTTTGCCGGTCTCACGCCAGATCGCGGTCGACCGTTCCCGCTTCGCCGGCGACAGCGGAATGTACGCCTCGCCGCCGGTCTCAGGCTCAGCCCACACACGCCACGCCCCAGCCGGAGCGATCTGCGCCACATGCTGCTCGAGCGGGCGCGTGCGAGCGAAGCCGCCTCCGGCGAAGAACGCCAGAACGCCGCCGTTCGCCTGGCGCAGGTTCGCGACACCGCCACCTCCGCCGCCACCACTTCCGGTGACCGCTTCCACGGTGATCTTCTTCGTGACTGGGGCGCTGAGGGCCGCGAGCTGACCCTGAATCGTGCCCAGGTTCGGGATCGACAGCTCGACCTTCCCGCCAGGGAGTGTGGTGATCTTGATGCCGAGGTCGGAGAGCTTGTCCTTGATCGGGTCGATCGAGGATTCGCTCACAGTGAAGTGGCCGTCCGGGGTGGACTCGATGTTCTGGATCAGGGACAGGACCTGCTGGGTGTTCGCGTCGACCGAGCCGTTATTGGTGATGAGGTACGCCTGCACGGCGGGGATGCCGAGCATCGTCGCCGTCATGTTGGCGATCTGCGTGTCGCTCAGGCCCGCCTGCTTGCCAGCCTCCGCGAGCGCCGCGGAGTACGGCGCGGCGGCGGCCACAGCATCCTTGTACGCGTCACTCGCGTGCCCGGTGGCGACCGCGTTGTCGGACGCCGCCTGCATGGCGGAGAGCATCTTGTCCCGCAGGTCGGACACCTGATTCGAGAGGTTGATGCCCGCCTGCGTGGACAGGTCGATCTTGCCGTTCTGATCCACGAGCGTGTTGATCAGCTTGTGGCCGGAATCGTCGGTCGCGTTGAACGCATCCTTCAAGTTCAGGCTCGACTGAGCCAAATCTGCCTGCCGCTCGGCGGCGCTCTGCGAGCCGCCGGACAGCTCGTCGATGGCGTCCTTCAACGCGTTCAGCCGGGTCGTCGCGTCCTTCGACGTGTCGCGTGCGATCGCGATCGCGTCGTTGAGGCGCGAGTTCGACCGCTCCGCGTCGGTCATCTTGTCCGCGGCGGCGGAGACGGCGTCTGCGAACGCCTTCTCCTGCTTGATCGCGTCCTGTGTGGCCTTGCGCTGGTTGTTCAGCTCGGTCGTCAGGTCGACGACGTCGGGCACCTGGTCACGGATCGCGTTGCGCGCGCTCTCCAGGATCTGAGCGGTCACACCGGTCGTGTCACCCACCCTCTTGTAGGCGGCATTGAGCTGCTTCTGCGCTGCAGCGTTGCCGATCGCCGCGTCCACCACCGTGTCGGTGCTGACGCCGAGCACAACGGCCGCGGTGGTGGCCTTGTTCATGGCGTCGGTGTTCTGCAGGTGCGCGTTCGCACTCTTCAGGAGCTGGTCCTGCATGACGCCGTAGGCGGTGCTGCTACCGGTGATGGCCTCGGTGAAGGAGTTCGCCGCGATGCCCTGCTTCTGCAGCAGGTCCGTGTACGTCTTTCCCGACTTCGCACCCTTGTCGGTCGCCAGCGAGTTCGCGATCGTGGCGCGCGTCTGGTCGGTGATCGCACCCGAGCTCGAGTCGAGCGTGCCCTTCAACTCTGCGACCGTGTTGTTGTAGTCCGCGGCTTCCTGCTGGCCCTTCGCGAGCGCGGAGGCGACTAGGCCCACTCCAATCGAGATCGCCGTCAGCGCGAGGCCAATCGGGTTCGAGAGGAACGCTGCCTTCAGCGAGTTCCCGAGGCCGACTGCTGCGGTCCCGGCAAGACCGAGACCGACGCGGAACGTCGAGATTGCGCCGCCGCTTTCGGCGACGATGCCACGTGTGGCACTGATCGAATCGCCGACGTTCGAGATCACTCGCGAGACGACAGCGCCGTCCGCGGACAGCGGGGAGAGCGCCCGGCGCAGGGCAAGGAAGGCGCCGACGCCGAGAAGCACGGGCGCCGGGATGCTCGCGAGGATCCGCACCAAGGGTGTCGCTACGTCGACAACGCCTTCGATGAGGTTCGCGGTGATCGGGAGCGCGGAGTTCAGGCTGGTCGCGAGGATCTGCGCGAGCTGCTCACCGATGGGGATCAGGGGCTTCAGCGCGCCTCCGAGGTCGCCGACGGACGCGCGCACCTCGGGGGAGGCTGCTGCCAGCGCGATGATCGCCGCGAGCGCGGGGTTCACGGCGGGCACGAGCGCGCCGAGCACCGGGATGCTCTTCGCGAAGCCGGTGGTCATGGCGACTGCCGCACCACCGAGCGCGGAAAGCTCCGGCGCGTACTGGCCGGCCTTGTCGAAGAACTCCTCGAGCTGTGACGAGTCCCACGTGCTGATGACCACGTCGGCTTTGTCGAGGAGGTCGGTGAACGTAGCGAACGCTGGGTTGAGGCGCGTCGCGAGGATCGATGCGACCGGCGCGACACCCTTCGACTCGACGTTGCCGAGCGTGTTCAGAAGCTCGGTGCCCGACTGCACGAGTTGGCGCAGCAGCGGGGAAGTGACGGAGCCTGCCTGAACGAGGTCGTTCTTCAGCGACGCGCTGAACTTCTGCACATCGCCGGAGAGGGAGTCGAGCTTGCCCGCGGCCTGCTCGGCAGCGAAGCCCTGCTCATCGACCGCCGTCGTCCACTGGTCGACCGCGGCGGCGCCACCCTTGAGGAGCACCTGCGCGGCGGTGATCTGCTGATTGCCGAAGATCTGCCCGAGTGCCTGGTTCTTCTGCGCCTCGGTGAGCTTCTTCGTCTTGTCCTGAAGCTGCTGGGCGACACCGTTGAGGCCGATGAACTTGCCCTGAGCGTCGTAGACCTTGATGCCCAGGTCATGCATCGTGTCCGCGGCGAGCTTCGACGGACTAGTCAGCGAGGACAGCATGCCGCGCAGGCTGGTGCCTGCCTGCTCACCGATGATGCCGTTCTGTGCAAGCTCGGCGAGCGTGCCCACGGTCTGTTCGAGCGAGATACCGAGGCCGGATGCGACAGGACCCACGTACTTGAGGCCCTCACCGAGGTCCTGCACCGAACCGAGCGCCTTGTCGGCGCCCGCTGCGAGCAAGTCAGCGATGTGAGAGACGTCCTGGCCCTTGAGCCCGAACTGGGTCATCGCGGACACCGCGATTGACGTCGCGTCACCGACGTTGAGCTGACCCGCGGCGGCGAGCGTGAGCGCGCCCTTCAGGCCGCCGTTCACCATGTCGGTGACCGAGACGCCACCCTTGACGAGCTCGAGCTCCGCCTCAGCAGCCTGAGACGCGGTGATGCCGAACTGACCAGCGAACTGCATCGTCTGGTCGGATAGCTTCTTCATGTCCGTCGCGTTCGCGCGCGACAGGGACTGAACCTGCGCCATCGTGGACGCCCAGTCGGAGTACGCGCGCGCCGCGGCGGTAGCAGTGGCGATCGCGGTGACGCTCAGCGCAGTCAGCGCCTTGCCGCCTGCATCCGTCGCGCTCCGGAACACCTTCTGCGTGGCAGTCGCCGTCGACTGCGCCGAGCGCATGTTCGACTGGAACGCGTTCATCCCGTCGACGCGGATCGTTGCGACCAGGTCGCCGGCGTTGAAGCTCACGTGGCCCCCCTTTGAATGGGTCTTGTTCGGCTTCGGAGCAGGCGGTTAACTACGCCCATGAGCACTCCTGGGGCGCGCAACGAGTCAGCGGTTATCGCACTGATCGGCGGCGTCTCGACGCTGATCGGCGCCGGGTTCCTCTTCGGGCTGACCGCGCACAAGATAGGCATCGATCGGGGCACGGCAGCGCTGGTGCGGAAGATGGGTGGGTCGGCCACGTATACGGCGCACGATGTCGCGTGGGACTACGCGTACTTCGGAGTCGCTGGAGTCCTTGCGCTCGTTGGCGCTGCGCTCGTGGTGTGGGCGGTTCTCAGATACCGCCGCGCGGCACGGTCGGTCGGCACTATGCCCGATCAGCCGACCGCCGTGCACGCATAGCCCGGATTAGCCGGTCGGATCCGTCAGCGCCCGGGAGAGTCGGGTTCCTTCGGCGTCCAGTAGCGCGAGGATCATCGAGCGCATCCACCACCAGGGGCGGTCCCAAGACCGTTCGGTGTCGATGCCGAACGTCTGCAGCAGGTCCGGGGCGACCTGGTCGTCCCAGTGGTGCGCGATATGACGCAGAACCGTGTCGAAGCTCAGTTCGCGCTTGTCGGCGGCACTGTCGGGGTGCTGGAGCTCGCGTCGGTACCAGGCTGGGAAGTTGTACCGCCGGTACCGGCCGGTGCGAGGGTCCCGTTCGCCGACGCCCCATTGAGCAATGTCGTCAGCAGTGAGAACTCCTGCGCGTAGCCGTTCGCGGATGCGAGCGCGGTCTGTGCTTTTGGGAGGCCGTCCCGGAGCATCTCGTTCACAAGGTCGATGCCGCCGCCCTGCACATTCCAGAAGAACGCGGCGTTGATGACGTCGGTCTGCTCGGCGGCGCGGAGCGACTCGAACTTCTCCCACTCGGCGCCGATGACGGTGCGTGCGAGATCGTTCGCGTCCTCGACGGCCGTGTCAGTGGTCGCGAGCGCGATGCCTGCCCACAACCCGAGGAGCCGCGCGCCGACATCGGACGAGAGCGGCTTGATCGTGAGGACGATGGACTCCGGGTCGCCGGGATCGCCGACGGTGAGCTCGAGGTTGCGGCCCTTCTCGGTCGCGGTGATGTTGGAAGTCATGGTGGGGGTGCCTGTCCCTTCCGTGGTGCTTACGCGCCGCCGCCGGCCGCTGCGAGGGCCGGGTTGGAGATCTTCTCGCGGTCGCCGGTGCCGGTGAGCGTGAAGGCGAAGACCTTCTGGTCGGTGGCGCCGGTGTTCGCGAGCGTGTATTCGACGCGGGCGGTGCCCCGGAACGCGAACGCGGCGGACTTGTAGTCGTAGTACCGGTACGCGATGACGTTCTCGATGCCCTTCGACTCGGCCGCCTCGATGAGGGTGATGAGCTCGGGCTGGAACTCGCCTGCGGTGTCGCGGACGGGGGACACGTTGACGGCGAGGGTGAACGTCTCGCCAATCTTCACCGTCGACGGGTTGCCTTTGTTCGCGTAGGTGGTGTTGTCCTGCGTGGTGGGCGGGGCGCTGGGGTTCAGTCCCGTGATGTCGGGGACGTTCTGCCACGACGCCTCGGTGATGGCGGAGAGGCCACCCTCGGGCAGCGGGGCGATGTCCCAGATCGTTTCGTACGCGAACGCCATGTCGCCCTGAGTGGGCGCGATGTCGGCGGGCTGCGTCATGAGGTTTCCCTTCAATGAAGAAGCCCCCGGCGTGCGCCGAGGGCTGGTGGTTGGGTCGCGCCGCCGGGGCGGCTCTGTGGGGTTCGGTTACTGGTAGCGGTTGCCGGTCAGTAGGAAGTTCTGGGTGTGCTCGAACAGGCCGTTGCCGTCCGGGCCGAGGTCCGCGTGCGAAGTGAGGCGGACCCATCCGATGTGCACGCCGAAGCTGTCGGCGTCGGCACCGAACACCAGGTCGCGCTTGTTGTGCAGCGCCCCGCGGATCAGATCGGTTACGTCGTCGGCGGCGAGCGGGTCGCTGGACACGCGGGAGAGGACCTGCACCTGAACCTGGTTCGCGGCGAGATCGCCCGGCAGGTCGTTGTAGACGCGGAGAATGACCTGCTTCGTCGGAAACAGCTCGGACGCCGCGCCTGTGAAGAGGATCGCGACGTCGTCGGGCTGGAAGACCGTGTCCCGGCCCTCGTAGCGGCCAACGCCCGCGGCGGCGAGCATGCGCGCGAGCCCGTCGAGCAGCGTTGACGTGTACGTGTCCGGGTTCGCGAGCGTCAACTGATGCCCCGCATCTGCCGGGCGATGATGTCGACGTAGTCCTGAGCGCCCTCGACGAGTGGCTCCTCGAGGTACTTGCCCTGGGCGTTCGGGTTTTGGTCCGTCTGGAAGTGGTACTCGGGGTGCTCGTGCAGGCGCACCGCGTACGGGGTGTCGTACGAGACGCCCGCCTCGAGGTCGTCCGGTGTCGCCGGGGTGACCTGTGCGGATCCGCGCAGCGTGCCAACATCCATCGGTGCTTTGTCGATGGAGCGCGTGCGCAGCTCGGTCGCGGCCATGTTGAGGCCGCGCACGGCGGCTTCCTGGGCCATGCGCCCGAACGCTTCAAAGCGGAAGTCGGACATGGTGCCCTCCTATTCGAGGTAGGCGACGACCAGGCCCTGCACGGCGGGATGCGCGTAGTGCTCGACTGCGACGACGCGGCGCTCCTGCTGCCATGCTGTGCCGCGGTGGATTGTGACCAGCGTGTTCTCGCGGATCACGTGCACCTCGTCGAGGTACACCCACCCGGACGCGAGGACCTGCTGACCCTGCGAGTTGGTGACGAGCTTGTTCTTCTGCACGACCTGCGCCCGCTTCGGGTACACCGGGTCGGCATAGACGACGCCGGTCGGCGTCGCGCCTGCCGGGAGCCGGTACGAGGTGTTGCGATGCGGGAGCAGCGCCGAAGGTATCTGCCTCACCAGTTCGCCACCTCGAATCGGAGGCGCTGGGCGAGCTCGACAGCCTTGGGTGCGAACCCCGCGCCGCCGGCCTGGTCTCGCGCCGTGACGCCGCCGAGGCTGAGCGGGCCGAGCGTGATCGCGCCCGCGGCCGCGCCCGCGCCGGACTCGTCTCCAGTCATCTGGTTGAACGCGGCCTGCGCGCACGTCATCGCGGTCAGCGTCTTGAGCACCTCGGCGTCGACGGGCATCCCGTTGGCGTCCGTGCGGTACACGGCGAAGCGGGCGATCGAGTCGACGGTCTCCGCGGCGCGGTTCAGTGCCTTCTGGGTGACCGTGATCGGCTGCCCGCCGTCGTCCTCGCTGTAGTCCGACGCGTCGAAGTCATCCGGGGTCGCGTACTGGCGGGCAGCCATCGGTCACTCCTTCGGCTGCTCGGCGGGCGCCAGCCCGGTCGGCTGGACGGGCTCCTGCGCGGGAGCCTCGGTTGCCGCAGGCTTCTCGACGGGAGGCACCTTCTCTGCCGGCTTGTCGTCTGCGATCGTCGCGCCGATGGCCTCGAAGTAGGCGGCAAGGTTCGGCCCGATCGAGGCGACCGTGGCCTTGCCATCGGTGAACTGCGTCCCGGCGATGAGCGCGCTGCGCTTGTCGCGGAGCGTGATGGTCTTGCTCACGATGTGTCCTTCCCCGCTTGCGGGCGCCCCGGAATTGCTCGGGGCGCCCGCGCGGCGGCTACTTGCTCTTGGCCTGGCCGGCCTTGTCGTCAGTCGCCGTCGTCTCGGTGGACTTGGCGCTCTCGTCCGGCGCGGACGGTGCGGGGGCGGTGTCCGGCTCGGGCACCACAGGCTCGGCCGGGATGACCGGCTCCTGTGGGCCCTGCGGCGCGGACGGTGCGGGGGCGGTGATCTCTTCGATCTCCTCGCGCACCCAGCGGGCCAGATTCTCGAGGTGTTCGAGGAGTCCCTCGGACTCGATCTCCTGGCCGCTGTTCACGTTGCGGTACTTGAACGCCATGCTGTGGTCCTCCTTGGACTACGCGGCCTTGTCGGCGCCCTTGATGAGCACCGCGCGGGCCGGGTCGAGGGTCTTGACGCCGTACAGCACGTCGAGGGACACGATGTCCTTCTTGCTCTTGATGTCGTAGTCGTAGACCACGCGGATGCCGAAGCCCTTGTAGCCCTCGATGGCGGCGTTCTGCGCGCCGAGGGGCAGCTCGAGCTGGCGGGTGACGAGGGCGACCGCGGTGCGGTGGAATCCCACGTTCACCTCGGTCGTCGGCTGGCCGGCGGCGGGGTTCGCGGCGGGCTGGCCGATGTTCTGGCTCATGTACGGGTCGAAGCCGAACAGGAAGCCGCCGAAGTTCGCCTGGCGGAGGGCCGCGGTCGAGCCGGACTGGTCTGCGCGCTGCAGGAGCGGGTCCTTGAGCCACGCGCCCTTGGTCTTCGGGCCGACGATGACGCGGCGCTCGGTGACCGGGACGTTGGCGATGTCGAGGACGGTGCCCGCGTCGACGAGGGAGTCGGCGGCGGTGTACAGCGACGTGTAGTCGCCAGTGCCCGAGCCGACCTCGGCGGTGATGTCGTTGCGGAACGACAGGACGTCGCGGTCGATCTTCTGCGAGATCGCCTCCATCGCCGGGTCCAGGAGCTGGGCGGCGAAGTCCTCGATCTTCAGCGACAGGTCCTTGGTCGTGACCGAGAAGCTGACGTCGGCGTGGTGGTTGAGGACCACGGGGACGTTGCCCTCGGTCGCGTCCTGCAGGTCGATGGAGCCGCCGTCGGCGAACTCCTGCGCCTCGAACACGGCCGGCTTGCGGACGTTGACGGTGTCGCCCACCTTCGCGACGAACTCGGGAGAGTAGTCGCGGTGGACGAGCTGGGCGGCGACGGTCGTCTCGTAGAGCGTCGCCAGAGCCGCCTGTGCGATGACCTGCGGCGTGAGGAACGTGTTTGCCATGATGGTGGCCTTTCTTCGTGCTTGGGAGGCCTAGAACGTGTAGCCGCGTTCCTTGCGGTAGCGCTTGCGCTGGGCCTCGATGTCGTCTTCCGGCTCCGGGGTCTGGTCGCCGGTCGTCGGTGCATCCCCTGTGGACTGCGAGGCCACCAGGACTTCACGCAGCTTCGGGTTCTTGTCGACTGTCGCCTTGACCAGTGCGGAGACCTGCTCCGCGTAGTCGTCGGCGTTCTGGTCGAGCGCGGTGAGCGCACCGGTGCCCTTGAGGTAGGGCGTCACCAGGTCGAGGTCGGCTCCGTGCGTCTTCGCGGCGGCGCGGATCGCATCCTCTTCCGTGCGTGCGGCTCGCTGCTTGGCGAGCGCGTCGCGTTCGGTCTTGATCGAGTCGCGCTCCTGGGTGAGCTGCTCGATGAGCTTGCTGGGGTCGGCGGGCTCGTCGTCCTTGATGAGTCCGAGCGCCTTTCCGATGGTCTGCGCCTGCTCGGCTGCGGCGTCTGCGCGGGCCTTCGCGACCGCGTCATCGATGGCCTTCTGCGCGGCGTCCTTGTTGCCGGTGCGGAGCTTGGCGTTCTCGTCGCGGAGCCGCTTGAGTGCGGCGTCGACGCGGGCGGGGTCCGATTTCCAGTCGTCGTCGGCGGGCACCTGGTCGGTGTCGGGCGTCGCGTCGGCCTGGGCGTCAGTAGCCGCGGGTGCGACGTCGACGGGGTCTGAGCCGCCGCCGAGGTCGCCGTCTTCGGGGGCCAGGGTACGCAGGTTGCGGTTCACGAGCTGGCCGAATGCGTTGCGGTGCATGGTGTTGCTCCTTCTCCCGCACCTGGCGGGCATCGGGGACGAGCTCGGAGGCGCACCAGGCGCCAGCGAGCGTGTGGGGGTGGTGGGTTGAGCCCTGACCTCGCCCGGCACCCCCACAGCGAAAGGAGGCGAGGTCAGGGGGTGTGCGAGCCCGAATCCGGGCATGAAAAAAGCCCCGGGGCTGGTGAGCTACGGGGCTGGGGTGAGTGGGCCGCTAGGCGGTGAGCACTTCGGGGATGGTCTGCGGGTCGGCGCGCTTCAGGTCGTCGGCGAGCCGCTGGGCGTACACCTCGGCGCGGTCCTGCGGATCCCACAGGTCGATTGCGAAGTTGCGGCCGTCGCCAAACTGGTCGTCGGCCTCGATCGTGATCGTCACCGTGGCCGGGACGATACCCGGAAGCAGGGACAGGTCGTCGCTCGGCAAGGTCGCCAGATTGAGGGTGCGGCGAAGGTCGGCTCGGGGGTCGTTGGACCGCTGCTTGAGCCGGATCCGCACTGTCGCATCCTCGTACATGGCGCTCCTATGGTAGACCGACTGCGAATCCGTCACCGATGATCAGCAGCCCGTCGATGTCGGTGTAGCGCTGCATCGCCTGGGCTGCGATGTCTCTGGCTGACTTCTCGCTGACGGGCGTCTTCGCGCCGCGCACGTCAATCACGATGCGGCCCGCTTGGCGTCGCGCCGTGCGGATCTGCGTGAGGATCGTCTTCGTGTTCCCCGACTCCGAGGTCTTCATCTCGAGCGTCTGCCCGCTGCGAGCGAGGATCGCGTCGGGGCGCTTCTCCGTGTCGCTTCGGCGGACAGCCCATACTGGGTGACCGGCACCCGACAGCCAGGTAGAGATCGCACGCTCTGCCTTGCTGAACGTCGACCCGTCCTCCACGACGGCGCCAGCCGCGCGGAGACTCGTGACGTCGGGCCGCGCGTAGGTAGACGGCTTCGACATGCCCGCTGCGAACGAGTCGGGGACGCTGCGCGCCTGACTCGGCGACGGCTTGGGCGTTCCACGGCCGCGCGGGTTCTCCGTGCCGCCGTCTGCGAAGCCGAGCTGTTCACGGTACGAGCGCCGGGAGACGCCGGTGGTCGCGACGTGCTTGCGGATCTGCGCCTGTGTGGCCTTCACATCGGCGAGAGCCTCGGCACGTGCACGCGGGTCGAGTGCCGTCGCCGCGTCGCGCTTCGACTGCCGCACCTGCCGCTCGAGGGCACGGAGCCGGTCTTGTGCCTTCTCCATCGCCGGGTCGAGCGTCGACGGGTCTTGCAGTTGTGTGACGCCGGGAAGGTAGCCGACGACGGAGCACTTGTCGTTCGGGTGGCCCCAGCCACCGTCACGTGCCTGCTGCAGCGTCCCATCGATGTGGATCACGGTCGGTGCGCCTGTGCGGGCATCCGGGACAGTGACGTCTCCGAGCGTGCCATCTGAGGACAGGACCAGGCCGGCCCAGGGTCGGCACCGTGAGCACGCGGACAGTGAGGCGATGATCGACACGAGGGAAACACCGGAGGCCTGCATCTGCGCGACGGCCGCATCCTGCCAGGCACGCTGCGTCGCCGTGCGGGTCGCCATTTCGGCGTAGGAGCCGATGCGCCAGTTGCGGTCCGCCTTGTCGACGAAGCCGGTGATTCCCTCGTTGAGAAACCGCTGCACGATCGCGCGTTGGGTGACCTGCAGCGTCGACGTGCCGGTCAGCACGTCAGGCGAGATGAGGGAGACCATGCGCTGGTATGCATCCGAGTCGAAGCGGAGGATGCGCTGGTTCAGCGCCTCAAGCTTGTTCGTGAGATCCAGGCGCAGAGCGATCGCCGCGTTCACGGACGCCGGCGCCAGGCCGAAGCCACTCGCGCGGGGCAGATGGTCTGCGGCGCCGAGCATCGCCGCGGCGGCCTGTGTGCCCTGTGCGGTGGCGATGTCGATGATGCGGTCGGCGAGCTGCTGTGCGTCCACGCCTTGCAGCGCTTCGCGGGAGAACGCTTCGAGCTGCCGGATGGTGTTCAATCGCTCCGTCATGGACGGGAACACCTCTAGGCCGCGCGCCACACGGCGGCGCAACTCGGTCAGCAGCCGGAATTCGATGTCCGAGTAGAGGTCCGCGATGTCACGGCCGAGATCCTCAACGAGCTGGGCGTGGGTGAGATCCGGATCCGGAACGTACTGGACCATGGATCACCCCCACGCCCGCGTAGCTACTCGTCGGCGCCGTACACCTTGTCTCGCGCGCGGCGCAGCGTGCGGATGAGCTTGTTGAGCTCGTCTCGCGTCAGGACCGGCGTGAACATGAGCGTGCGACCCTCGCGCTGCCCCTTCGGGTTCTCCACTGCGAACTGCGCGTAGCTGATGTCGACTTCGAGTCCGACCTGAACGTGGCCGGTCGGGTACTGGTCAGTGGTGCCACCGGCGAACCACGACACGAACAGCGCTGACTCTGCGCCGACGATGCCTTGCGCTGGCGGCTCATCGCTGGACGCTTCGACTGGTGTCAGCAGGTCGCCGGACAGCACCGGGTCGTTCCGGTCGAGGTCGATGTAGTTGATCTGCTCTCTGGGCATCTCGCCCCTTCCTGTAACCGCCCGCAGGCGGCTTCACGGCATCGCGCCGGAAGTTGAAGTTTGGCTAGTGGCCGTCGATGTCGCGGGCGTCGATCACCCGCACGTTGTGCTCGGCATCCCACTCGGCCTCGTACTGCTCGTGCAGCATCAGGTCGCGGTCGGTGTCCGGCATCATGCGTGCGCCTTGGCGTGTTCGCGCACCTCGCGTCCGTCGAGTGAGGCGTGCACGTGAATCCACACGTCGGCGCCGTCTTGGTCGTGGTGCAGCTCGACCTTGGGGCCGCACGGGCAGCCCTCACCGAACTCGTGCCGGATCAGGTCGTCAATCGGTAGGACATCGACGCCGCGTGCTCCGGTTGCGAGGTTCTCGACCGCGACAGACATCCACCGTTGACGACGAGCACGGCGCCAGAGGCGACCGAGCCGCGCGAACATCAGTCGTCCCCGGATTCCAGTTGAAGCTGCAGCGCCCGCACGAGACCGAGGCCGACGTAGTGCGGCTGCCGGTCAGCGAACTCGCTGAGGTACTGCACTCGTTCGTTGTCGAAGTCCTCGGTGTTCGCGCCGGCCGCGATCAACGCGTAGCCGTTGACCATCGCACCGTTCAGCTCGTCGGCGACATGAACGGCGATTGCCTGGTCCAGCGCCGCCTTCGTCTCAGCACTCACTCGGTGCCTCCTCGTGCGCCCACATGTGTGCCCAGAGGTCGGCCATGTCCGGCGTGCACTCGAGCCGCAGCTCCTGATCAAACTGGCCCACGATGTCGGCAGTGACGGGTACCGGCACGATCTGCTCGCACACCGGGCAGATGACCTCGACGGTTCCGACGCTGACCGGGCCGCTCGCGACTGTCATGCTCGCTCCTCGATGTTGTGTCCCCGTGGCGCGCAGCCGCCCCTACCCCTCGGTGCAAGACCGAGCGAAAGCAGGGATAGTGGGGGCGCTTCGGCGAGTCAGACCGTTGACGCGCCACGGGAGGACCGGTCAGGCGGCGTCGTTCTCGGCGTCGCTCTGGTCTTCGTTGTCGTCGGCGCCGGTGAACGTCGACGGGTCGGTGAGCTGTAGCGGCTGATGCTCGGCGTTGATCCGGTCGACTTCCTTCTTCACGAGGTCGTCGTTCCAGTCGGGGTTCGCGCGCTTGACCGCCGTCCATGTTGAGATAGCGCGGGCGGCACTGAGCTGGGCGATGATCCGCGATTCCTTCTCCGCGTCGACCTGCAGCTCCTGCGGCCACGATGCGGCGACCTGCGCGCCGGCGATGCCGCCGCGTCCGGGGAACACGATCGCGTCGAGCTCGAGGGCCACGCTCGCGATGTAGGTCAGCGCGGATGTCGCGTACCGCTTCTGCTTGTCGAAGGTCGTCTCTTCGCGCTTGTCGCGCATCAGCTCGCCGGTCGCCGTGAGGTTCCCGGCGCGCTCCTCGTAGTCGCGGGCGCCGAGGCCCGCGTTGCGGAGAACGATCTTCGACAGGCTGAGGATCATCTGCTCGTGCGCCGCCGTGCGGATCTCGAACTGCTGGGCGGTGATCTGCGCCTTGTCGTCGACGTTCTTGATCGAGTCGATCTGCGCGAAGACCTCTTGCTCCTCATCCCAGGACGCGCCGCGGCCGGGCCCCGTGGTCTTGAGGAAGTTCTGCGGGATGAAGATGCGGCCGCGGCCGATCTTCAGATCGCGCATGTACGACGACCAGGCCTCGTCGACGGCGTTCAGCTCCGACTCGACGCCCGCATAGTCGGAGCGGCCGAGGTGCGCGAGCGTGCCGAGCTTGCGGAAGTCGCGGTCCTTCTTCACGTTCGGCTCGTACGCCGCGGTGAGGCGGGTGATACCCGTGTACAGGGTGACCGTGTGCGTCTCTGGGTCGATCTCCTTGCCGCGGTCCGCCGTGACGAGCCACGCAAGCTCCGGCAGCGTGTCCGCGGGGACGGGGAAGCCGACGTTGTCGCCTGTGCCCTTGTACAGCCCGTGGAGGATGCGGCCCGGTTCGTGCCGTTCGAAGTGCCGGTAGAAGTCCTCACCGTCGGCGTGCGAAGACCAGAACGTGACCGCGGCGAGGCGGCCTGCGGACCATTCGGGGATCGCCGTGTCCGCGTCGTGCGCCCGAGGGTACACGTGGTCATTCGTGGCTGTGTTCCATGCGACGGAGAAGTACGTGCCGCCGAGCGCGGAGGTCAGCTCGCCGGACTCGGCGAACATCATGCGCGCCTCGTCCGAGTTCATGATCAGGTCCAGGCGGTCCTGCACGATCTGCTCGGCCCGCGACGGCAGGCCATCCGGGTCGGCGGTCGCCGAAGTGAACTCGGGAGGCTCGGCCCACAGCATGTCCGACTTCATCGTGGCGACGTCGGCGGCAAGGGGAACATGCAGCGCGGTGCGCCGCGTTCCCGGTGTGACCCGCTTGCCCCAGAACAGGTTCGAGATCCCGTTGAGGACCGTGCCGTAGATACCGCCTGTGCGCGCTTCACCGTTGTGGGCGTGGGTCGCTGACGGGGCGCCGGTCGCGTAGATCGCCTGCAGCGTGTCGATGTCGCCGCGGTACCAGGCGTCATGCTCACGGAACCGGTCGAAGACGGGACGGAAATCGGTCGGAGGCCAACTGGTATTCGGGACAGGCAGCGGCATGCGTTGTGTCCTTTCGGTCAGGCGGCCAGGTCGTACCAGGTGATCTCGTCGCGCCACTGGAACTCGGTGGAGGCGATCGCGTAGCGGCCGGCGTCGAGGGAGTCGTCGGCGACCTTGATCGGCTCGTCCTTGCCCGCGGCGGTGGCCTTCGGGTCCCACGAGTAGCCGGCTGCTTCCTTGATGAAGCCCTGGCACCGGTCCGACACCGCGAGGTGCCCCTCGGCGAGCAGCGAGGCGACCATGCCGATGCCGTATGCGACGTCATTCACAGCGCGCTGGTTGCCGATGCCATTGACGTTGAGCTCCTGGCGGAAGTGCTTGGCGGCCGGGTCGGCGTAGATCGTCTCAGGGCGCAGCGCGGTCTCGTACGGGAGGTGCTGGGCGGGCAGCCACGCTTTGAACTCCGCGGCCATCTGCGACGGCGCGAGGGTGACATTGTCGGTGATCCGGTCGCGGCGGAATTCGTCGACGAGATACAGGCGCGATCGGGGCTTGAGCGATGTTCCTTCTCGTGAGAGGCCGAGGATGATGCCGGACGTCGCGTGGTTGGTTCCGAAGTCGAGGCCGATGGCGAGCAGCGCCTGCATTTGCGGGAGCGTCTCCCAGGGCACGACGTGTCGGTCGGGGTCCCACATGTCGTAGATGGCACCCTCGGCGGCGACCCATTCGCCCTTAATGAAGCGGCGATTCCACAGGCCCGTGAACTCGCGGTTCTTCTGCTCAATCCACGACCGCTTCAGCGTCGGGTTGTCGTCCATCGTGAAGTGGAAGTAGGACCAGCCGAGCTCGCGGTAGCGGTCGAGGAACTTCACCTTGAACCAGTGAGCCGGGGAGTCGGGGTTCGTGGTGCCGAACAGCTTCGCGCCGGTCACGGACATGCGGCCCAGGAGCTGGGTGAAGAACTCTTCGGGGATGACCGTGATCTCGTCGACGTATGCGCCGGCGACGGTGAGGCCACGGACGACCTTCTCGGCCTTCGCGTCGGACGCGCCGAGCACGAACACGGTCTTGCCGAGGATCCGCGCGGTCGGGGCGCCGGATGTGTAACTGACCTGCTTGGCGAGCGGCCCGAAGAGACCCGCGTCCATGAGCGGCATGAACACGTTGCGGTACGCCGAGTCGCGGGTGCGGGCCACGACGACGAGCACGCCGCCCGATGGGGCTACGGCGACGAAGCCGAGCCAGCGCAGCAGCGAGCCGATGGTCTTGCCGGAGCGGATCGCGCCGTCCCAGACGTTCACCGAGCACTTCGAGTCCCGCACTGATGACAGCTGCTTGGGGGAGAGTGCGACAGACAAGCTCGCCCCCTCGTCGTCTAGGCTCGAGACGTGGCAGCAACCAATCACGGCGACATCGCCGCGATGACCGTCGAGGAACTCCGCGCCGAAGACGAGCAACTCAAACAGCAGTGGGACCGCCTTGAGCGGAAGTCCGATCCGCGCGGCATCTATGCGGCCCAGCAGGAGACGATCGAGACTCGCCGTGACGCCATCCGGAAGGTGCTCGCCGAGCGCGACTGAACGCCGACTTTACATAGTTGGTGATTATCAGGCCGGGTTATCCACAGGCTCGTCGTCCTCCGACGCCGAGTCGTCAACACCGATCTGAGCCATCAGCTTCACGATCATCGACACGCCCTCAGCCGCACCGCCGTCACCATCACGCTCAACCACACGCGTCACCTTGTCGAACGCGATCGCAGCCGTGGTCATCATCGACCGCTTCGCCTCAACCGGCGGCTCGTCGAGCGTCTCCTCAGCGAACGTGTTGTCCTTGCCGCCGAAGTTGAACACCCGATACTCGCCATGCATGTCGTCGAGGATCAGGTGCGCTTCCTCGAGCATCCGCTCAGCCAAAGCCGCCCGACCGGCAGCGAGATCAGCAACACGAGCTCGGGTCGCCTCCTCCGTCTGAGACCGATCGAAGCTCAGCCCCATGTTCCGCGCATGCCGCGAAACCGTCTCCGTCGACGCATTCAGCTCAGCCGCGATCTGACGAAGCGGCATCCCCGCAGCGTGAAGCTCACGCAGACGTGCGCGTTTCTCATCGCCAAACGTATGAGCCGCGGCCATTGGATCACCTCGTTCGCTTCACGGCCCCAGGCCGGGTGTCAGCAGGCCCCTTCACCGTTGGCTAGTGTTCGGTGGGAGGTAGGCATGGCGCGTCTTGGAGAGCGGCTCGGGTTGCGTGAGCCGAGGTCTGTCCTTCAGACGGACTCGCTTGACGGTCCGACGCGAAATCGGATCTGGAACGTCATTGAGATGGTTCGGGAACACATTCGGGAGCACATCGATTGGCAGATCGATGAGAGCATCCTCCAGGCCATTTGGATGGTCCATTACGAAGAGCGCCTTGACGAGCTGGGGCACAGCTCGAAGGCTGTGGCTCGCATGAAGGACGACGTGGTCTCGGGTGACTGGCTTGCTGTACTCGAGGTCGTCGAGAGTTTCGTGAATCAGCTTGACCATCCGAAGACGCGCACCATTCGCACACAGGCTCTTGACTTGTTCAACCTGGCATTCGTGCGCTACCTGGTCGGTTTCCGCTTCGTCGGGACAGAACTCGTGTCCGTCACCGACAAGGAGGAGATTGAACAGATCGCCGGAGCACTTGAGGCGACGAGCGGAACGACTTCGCGGACGCACTTGGACCGAGCACTAGCGCTGCTGGCCGACAAGCGGGAGCCGATTTACGCGAAGGTCATATCTGAAGCCGTCGGTGCGGTCGAGTCGGAGGTCCGGCTCCTGACTGGCAAGAACGATTTGGCGGACGGTCTGAAGCAGCTGGAAGCGAAGGGCTACGCAATCCACCCTGCTCTCAGAGGCGCGTGGACGAAGCTCTACGGATACACGAGCGATGCCGGCGGCATCCGTCATGCGCTCATCCGGGATGACGAAGTTGATGAAGCGCTCGCCGTGTACTTCCTTGTCTCCTGCTCTGCGTTCATCAACCTGCTGCGTAAGGTGAGCGCTTCCGACCGGACCTAAGCCAACGAAGTCCACCATGGCGGAGCGCCGCGGCTCCGTCTGAGCTATTGAGGCGCTGGCCGGAGTTGAACCGGCTTGCGCGGCGTTGCAGGCCGCTACCTGGCCGTTCGGTCACAGCGCCGTGGTTTGGTGGGCGCGCCTTTGCGGTGATGTGTTCCGCGGGCCGCGCATCGGGCATCACTCCGACCGGGCGACCCCAACCGTCGATTACGGCGGCATGTCGAACGCGTCCTGGCTCCTCCACCAGGGGTCGAACCTGGAACCTCACGGTTAACGGCCGTGCGCTCTGCCTGTTGAGCTATGGGGGATCGGTGGGGCCGGCTGTGGTCTCGTCCCGGGAGTGCCGTCGTTGGCCCCGATGCCGCTTGCCTGTTACGTGGCACTCGCCTTGGCGTCTCTGACCGGTCCTGACCCGGCGACCTTCGCGTCGACAGCGCGATGCTCTTCCATCTGAGCTACGGAGACACAAGAGCGGCCGGAGATTATCGCGGGCCGGCCGCTGTTCGCTCGCCGCTACGAGCGCCCGCTGATCGGGCGGGAAGTCTGCCCGGGTTCGCGGTCAGCTGGGCCGGGCGCCCTGGTTGCCCCTGTGGGGGAGTAGTGCCAGTTATGCGGCCCTTGTCTGGCGCGGGCTACGTGTTCTGTTGTGCCGGCGTATGAGCTCGGCGTGCGTCGGCTTCGCGGGGTCTTCCGTGCGACGCGTGACGGTCAGTGACAGCTCGCTCTGGCTGTGCCCGACTCGTGCGGCATTCGGGTGCCGCTCTCGACCGACCTGGGGTGTTCAAGCCCGGGCCGGGAGACAGAGAAGGCGAAGCGCCGATTTTTTCGACAGCTTCGCCTAGCCCCTCAAGTATGTGCGAGATTCGGCGGGTCCGCAACGACATCCGTCTCGGCGTGTCGTTCGGTGACCCCGTCCAGGCCGTCGTCCCAGAATCGATTGAAGAGCGAGCCGGTGAGCGCGTCCCAGATCTCGTCACTCACCACACGGTCGGGTGCGACATTGCTGCCCGCGCGGCGCGTGATCCATGCCGCCTCGTCAATCGTCATCTCCACGGTGACGGTCGCAGGTATCTCGTTCTCGCCGAGGGCGATGTTGCGCACCTTCACTGTGCTGGCTCCTCGTCATCGAATTCAGCGCCTTCCAGGGCAGCGTCCGAGCGCCACCGGAATCCCTCTCGCTCCACCGCCGCCTTCGCGCCGGTGATGAAGTCGCGCCACCGCGTCGGCTCTGGGCCCGTCCTGCCGTGCAGGTCGCGAATCTGCCTCACGAGTTCGTCATCACCTGGGTTCTCGTGTAAGCCAAGGACTTCGGAGATCACGTCGCGGAAACGATCGGCGGCGTCGGCCGCGATGCGGTGTGCGGCCTTCTCGTCCTCTAGTGCCGTGACGAGCAGCTCAACCCTCATCGCGCTGAATCCTGTTCGACTACGGCGGACGCCATTGCTGCCTCGCGGGCTTTCCGTTCACCCGCGGCGATCGCTTCGCCAAGCATGCGGAACTGGGATGAGTCCCACGTCGCGCCGCAAGCATTGCAGCGGGCACCGGTCGTCGTCTCGGTCTGCTTGTCACGCATGAACACGAGGGCGCGGGACTGGATGAGCTCGCCGGCGTCGTGCTTGTCGAGGTACTCGACGCCACACGCGGGGCAGGGCGCCTTGATCGGGACCTCGCGGGCGGTGGGGTTCAGGTAGGAGCGCACGGCGTTGGCCCATCGCTCGACGAGGGTGAGGGCGCTGTATTCGTGGCGGGCGTAGAAGAACGTCGGCTGGCCGGGCTTTGGTTTCTCGACGGGTTCGCGGGTCTGGATCTCGTAGAGCACGTCTTCGCGGGCGCGGACGGCCCACTGGGTGACGTAGTCCTCGGCGTGCCCGTACGGGGTGGGCCGTTTGCTGACCTGGGCAAGCACCTGTGCGGCTTCGTCGGTGATGCGCTCGAGCAGGTCGACGGCCGCGGTGTCGATGGGAGGCCGCGATCCGAACGCGGCGGACCCGCCGCCGGATTCCATGCCGCCGAAGATTGCTTCGCGCAGCTGGTGGAGGAGCGGGCCCTCGGTGGTCGTCTTGATGCCCTGGTCCGTGTGGACGATGACCAGGTGGTCTTGGGTGAGCTGGTCCACCAGGTCGGCGAACGACGCGGTGACGGTTCTCACGATGCCCTCCGCTCGGCAGTGATCTTGATGATCGCCGGCTCGGTCGTGACCCTGTTGTGCGCGTAAGTCGACACGTCGACATGCCTAGTCTCGATGTTCGTGATAGTTACGTCGTTGGGCAGGCGGCGCAGAGCAGCAACCATGCTCTCGGGTGTGGCATCTGCGCTCTCGGTCCACCGTTCGTAGCTGATGCGTTCGTAGCTCACAGTTCGCCCTTCTCGAGTTTGTGCGCCCACACGTCGAGCTGCCGTTTGATCTCGGCGTCCTTCTCGTCGTCGAAGATGTGCAGCCGGTACGCGAGCTGACGGATGCGGTCTGCGGCATGCTGGTCGAGGACCCGCTCCGTTTCGGTCAGGTCGACGTGCTCGTCGGTGATTTTGTCGAGCTCGGCGAGGGACGTGTCGGTGAATCCGTTGAGGAACGTCCGACCGGACCAGTCGCGCACACGGGTTCGTATCCGGTAGAGGACGACGTTCTCGCGCTTGAGCTTGGTCGCGTCGATGGGGCGCTTGGAGGCCATCGGTGCTTCTCGCTTTCCGCCGCGCGCTCGCGCGGCGGGAAAAGATACACCCTGAATGCCGAGGACGCGCGCGCCACAACGCGCTGCGCTACTTCGCGATGAGACCTTCGTTCGCCCACGCGACGATCGCGGCCGCGCCGTGGAAGGCCGCTCGCGCCTCACGAAGATCAACCTCGCCGTTTCGGTGGCGATCTTCCTGGCCATCCCAAAGCGCCTGGATGAATCCAATCAGGGTCTCGGCGTTGCGGCCCGCGTGGTCAGCGCGCTCATCGAGAGGGAGCGTCCATGGCATCTTGGCATTGCGCATAACCGCGAGCATGGTGCCGAGAGTCGCGCCTGTGTTCTTGGGCTCGATTGTCTGATGAAGAGCAGTCTCGACGGCTTTGACGGACATCTTGTATGCCTCGCCGGGGTTGGGGCTGATCCCGTATGCCGCGGTGAACGCCCTGTGGAGCAACAGTCCGGGGCCCGCGTCTGCAAAGGTGGCGAGGAGAGCATGAAGCTCTCCTTCTGGAAGGCGCTCAACCAACCGCTCGTGGCCCTCTGCGTCAGGGGCGACTGTGTATTTCGAATTGTTGATCTCAAAGATCCGCCTGAGTTCGACGGGGGTGGCTGTCCCTGAATAGAGGTAGGCAACCACATCTGCGAACCGCAGCATCAGCATCGGCGTGAGCTGGCGCATGCGTCGGAGGACGTCTTCTCCGGAGATGTGTCCCGTCGGGGTGTCCCCCAGTTCGATTCCCGCGAGTGCCCTAATCTCGCGCGCCATGTCCAGGTTCAAGAACCGATATGGGCCCACGACATAAGTGACCGCTTCATACAGGGCAGCCATCAGTGCATCGCGCAGTGGCGGCGGGGTCCCATCCTGAAGCACCAGCAGATCGGTGTACTCCTCGTCCGTGACGCCAAACGGTCGAAATCGTTGCGCAGCCATGGCGCGAGCCTATCTATGTGAGCGGACGCCAGCGCCGGCGATCGTGGGTGGTGTGCAAACCTTTCGCGGTGGGGGTTCCGGTAGGCGCGGAAAGCGCCTGTGCGGCCGCGGGTCGATGCTTTCGCTGGGAAGCGGCGCGAGCCGTACAGGCGCACCAGCCGAGCGCTGCCTGTCCCAAGTTGGACGTTGACGCTTGCGGCGCTGACTAGCCTTCGGACGCAATCTCAGCCGTCGGCGGCTTCTTCTTCTCCGGGCGAGCGCGCCGGTTACTCGTTTCAGGCGAGGACACTGCGGCTGTAGACGTCGGTTCGATGACGACCGCTCTCTCCCATAGCCGCTGATAAGCCCCTCGGATGGCTTCGGAAGCAGCTTTGTCGGGGAGTGGGGTAATAACGCCCGGCCGCCGTGAGATCGTGTTGAGACTGCTGCCGAAGATCACCACGTCGCCTAGGTCCGGAATGAAGAAGCGATCGTGCAGTTCCTTTGCTGGGAGGTATCGAACTTCAAGCGGGCGGGTGACCGCTGCAAGTCCATGTGCCAAGATCGGCCGCTTCCGGCTCATGTCTTGATCTCCGGTCAGGATCCTCGTGACCGACGGAACATCGGCGAGGTCGAAGAATTGCGGCGTTCCCAAGTACGGATCAACGATCATCCCCGCCGACTGTCCCGTGATGACGTCGAAAACGCGCGCGTACGCCAGCGGATCTGTTGGGTCAATGACTACCGTCACTGGCTCGTCTGTTGAGACGTCAACGGTGGGACGGTTGAGTTCTTGAAGCACGGCCATCCCGAGTTTGGTCGGACGCACATGGCCGTGCTGAACCGTAGCCCAACCGAGGCGAGAGAAGTACGCCGACATCGTCTCGCCTTCTTCAACTTCGAACTGTCGGCCCAGGGCATCAGCCACTGAAGCAATGCTCGTCCTCATGTGCAAGGGCAGGGTTACCGGCTTCCGTCGCGTAGGCGCCTTCGCGTAGGCATCAAAGTCCGCTGTCGCGAGCTCCTGGTCGTTGCGCGTTACTGCGGCCATGTATGCGAGAGCTCGGTGAGCGCTTTCGTCTGCAAGTTCCACATCCGAGACGCTATCTCTCTGGCGGCGTGACAGTTATGACCCGGCGGCGGTCGATTGTCCGCCGGAAATTGCCTCATACGTCTGCTCGAAGATGTCGGGCTTGCACGGGTAGAACGTGTCGGGCTTCGAGTCGGGGATGATCCAGTCGCCGTGCCGGACGACCGCGGTCTCGCCGTGGGTGGTGGTGACGTTGATCGCGAGGTAGTCAGGGCCGGTTTCGTCGCACGTGTCGCTCGCCTCGACGGCCTCGATGTAGTAGCCCGGATTCATCTGGTTGATGACATTCGGGCCGACGAACTCGCAGACCTCCTTCCAGGTCGACCAGCGCAGCTGAACCGCCTCGATCTCGACCGGCTTCTTGCGGAACTTGGTGGTCATGCGTTGGTCCCTTCTACGTGCTCGCGTGCGAGCTGGAAAACGATCTGGTCGTGGACCTCATCGGGGAGTCGGCGCAGGCCGAGCGCGCCCTTGAACGGGATCGGGTGGGGGAGCGGGCGCGGGTTCGCGAGTTCGAAATGCCACGCGCCCAGCTCGGCCCAGTCGGAACACGCGCCCTGAGCCCCGCCAAAGAATGAGAAGCGCTCGCACTGCTCATCGTTTGATCCGTGCACGTCGATGAGGTCGACGACGCCGATGATCGCGCCGAGCGGGAGACGGTACGGCCACGACTTCTCGCTACGCATGAGCAAGCCGCTGAGGTCCTTCTCGACCTCGATGCCGTGTCCGTAGTCGATCCGGTCGCCGCGGCGGCCCGGCTGAGCGAGGCCAGCGTGGATAGCGATTGGGCCGCGGTATCCGCCGGTGAGGTCCCTCGTGCGGTTCTCCACCGTCTTGCCCATCCTCAGAATGGCCGTCGCCCACGGCTGGCGAACTGTCAGCACGCGCATCTCGCTCACGAGCGCTTCCCCAGGTCGAGTTCGGGGATCACGTCGAAGGTGAGCGTGTCGAGGTTGAGCAGGTCGGCCCAGTCGTGCGCCTTCCTGCGCTTCACGTACGCGAGGGTCACGTGCGGCTTGTACTCGGGGAACGTGTCCACGTGGGGGAGGAACGAGAGGCGGGCGTGCGCGTCAGCGAGCTCGCGGGTCACGTCGAGGCGGGCGACGACGCACCCGTACGGCTCGTCCGGGTCTGGGGAGTCGAACACCTCGACGTGCGAGACGCTGAGCTGCGCCGGCGGCTCCCAGTCGGCGAGCACGGCTCGCACCTGATCTTCGATCTGCCAGGCGCGCTGCAGCAGACCGTAGAGCAGCGTGACGTGTCCGCCCTTCGCCGCCACCGCGCCGTCAACCCACCAGTGCTCGGGGTTCGTGGACGTGTACAGGTCGGCCTGGTCGAGGAGACCCTCGCGGCCGTCGAAGACGTCGAACGAGCTGACGGGGAGCATGACGCACCCCAGCTCGCTGACTTCGATGCCGAGTGCGTCGGTCACCGCCTTGAACTGGCGGATGCTCTGAGCGGCGGTCATGCGATCGTCCTTCCTGCGAGCGTCTCCGCGCGCGTCTGCGCGTGGTGCTCGCGGTCGTAGTGGAGGTGGCACCCCTGACACATGGCCATGAGGTTGTCGTCGGAGCAGTTCTCGGGCGTGTGGTCGAGATGCGCGGTGGTGAGGATCACCGTCGAGCCGGTGCCGTAAGCCGGGCCGCGGTGCACGTTCGGACATCGGCCCTCGTGCGTGCCGCGGCCGCAGCGTCCGTCGCACTCGCATCGGCTTCCCGCGCGCTCGAACTTGATCCGGTCGCTGATCTGCTTCCAGTCCTCGGGGTAGCGCGCCCGCTCGCTTTCACGGATCGGCATCAGCGGTTCGCCAGCTCAAGCAAGACCGCCGCGTGGCAGATGTCGGGCTCGCCCGGTTCGGGAAGCGGGCACCAGCACGCGAGGTCATGGCCGGCGAGTTCGGTACGGATCTCGTCCACCCTGGGCGCGAGACCCGGGTGATTCAGCACCAGGTCCCGGAACCGCCGCACAGCGGATGCGCGCGCACCGTCGAGGTCCGTGCACTGGCCGATGAACCCGACCCCGTCTCGTTCGAGATCGAACGGCCCGCGACGGTGCACTGGGACGATCCGGATCGGGTTGCCCCACTTCGATGGCCGCGCGACGACGATCGCGCCCTCCGGCTTGCGATAGCCCTTCTTGCGGCTCAGTCGGATGCGCTCAGGCATCGGTGCGCCCTCCTGCGAGCGCGCGCGGCTGGTGCGCGGGGCACGGCGCCGGCACGCCGCAAAATCCGCACTTCGGGTCCCACGTGCCGACGAACGCGTTCGGGGCATCGCGGTGCAGGTGCTCGTGGTGCGCGGTCTTCTGCGCGGCCGACATGAGGCAGATCGTCATGTCGAGTGGCAGCGGCTCCGGGTCGAGGCGTGGCGCGCGCACGCGGGCTCGGAGCTTTCCGTTCGATGCGACCAGCAGACCCCATCCAGCGGGCAGCTCGCCCTTTTTCACGATCGATGCGTCTGGGATGACAAGCCACCAGTGGTGCATGTACCTCTTGAACGCCTCCGACTTCTCCGGGTCGCGGAGCTCGACGAGCCAGTCAGAGCGCGAGACCTTCACCTCGTGACCGTGAAGTGCGAGCGATGACCCGTAGGGGACGCCCGGATACTTGTCGGCCGCGATGAAGTCGACGATGCGGGTCGCGTTGTATCCCATGCCATTGCGCACGTGCTCGGCACGCACCCAGCGGTCAGCGAAGGTGCCCGCGCGCTGGTACGAGTAACGATCGAGCAGAAGGTCGAGCATGTCGCGCTCGGTCATCCTCGGCTGCGGGAGACGTTCGGCGATCGCCTCGATCTGCTCGGGGTCCACCAGCGCGCTCACGAGCGCGCCCCGGCCGTCAGCTCGAGCCTGCCGCCCGTGGTGATCGCCGTCGACACCATCACAGCACCTCCGGTTCGTCATCGAGGATCACGACATCGGACTCCGGATCGATGCCAGCCGGGTCCGGCGCGAAGGCCGCGAGGTTCGCGAATCGCACGGATGTTCCCTGACCCCACGGGCCCGACGTGGGAGTCGACTGCATAATCGCGACGAGCGTGTCCTCGACGACGGCGCTCGTGGAGAGTTGCACTCGTACGCGCTTGCCGATGTGCTCGCCGCTGAGTTCAGTCGGCTTGATGGTGTGCGTCATGGTTGGCCTCCTGTTCAAAAGGGCGTGTCGTCGCTGTAGCCGCCAGGCGTCGGCCACGGGTCGGCGGCGCCGAGGGCCGTGGCAGCCCACTCCTGCTGTGCGCCCTGGGGCGTCACGCCCTGGTCACCCGTCCACGCCTGCTGACCTTGCTGGTTCGTGCCTGCCTGATTGCGCGCCGCGCGCGTCACCTGCGCGGTCGCGTAGCGCAGCGACGGACCGATCTCCTGCACGTCGAGCTCGATGCTCACGCGGTTCTGGCCGTCCCGGTCCTGGTAATTGCGCTGCTTGAGGATGCCCGTCGCAACGACCCGCGCGCCCTTGGTGAGCGAGCCCGCGACGTGCTCGGCGAACTCGCGCCAGGCGCTCGCGCGGAGGAACAACGCCTCACCGTCCTTCCACTCGTTCGACTGACGGTCGAACTGCTTCGGGGTGCTCGCGATGGTGAAGTTCGCCACCGCGAGGCCCGTCTGCGTGTAGCGGAGATCGGGATCGGACGTGAGATTCCCCACGACTGTGATGATCGTCTCGCCGCTCATGCAGCTACCTCCTTTGCCGCTTCTGCGGCCTTCCTGCGGTCGCGCTCTTCGAGAGCTGCGATCGCGATCTCAAGTTGTCTGTCGGCCGGAATGACCAGTGTTGGCTTGTGCTGTTTCTGGTGCTTGCGGCGCTTCACGGGCGCCTGCTCGGGAAAAGCGGCGGGAGAAGATATGCCTGTATTTGGCTCTTGTCCAGTCCAGATTTCGGCACCCCACGAATGAGCGCGCCGCCACGCCTGGTACTCGGGCGTTTGCTTGTACTCGTCGACGGTCATGCGTGCCGCCGCCATGTGGCCGGGCGCGGGTTTGCCTTGAGCTTCAGCCGCAGACGGATGTCCTTCACCTGCGCATTCGTGAGGCTCAGCTCGGCGGCAATGTCCGCGTCGCACATGCCCTGAAGCACCCGGGCGCCGACCTGCTGCTCGAGCGTGAGGCCCGACAGGTCGCCGGCGATCATGCCGCTGATGATGTCCGCCACCGTCGTGCCGAGCCGCTCGGCGCGGGCCACGAGCCGCTGGTAGATCTTCTCCGGAAGGTTCAGCGCGACCCTCATGCGCTCGGCTCCTGGTCGATCTGAGCCTGAGCCCGGATCTTCGCGTCGACGTACGCGATTGCATCCTCGAACGTGTTGAGGTGCAGCCGGTGACGGAAATACGCCGGCAGCGACGGATGCGACACCCGCCAGCACAGCTCGCCCGTCCACGGGAACCGTGCCCGGCTGATCACCCACTTGGGCTCGGAGTTATCCACAGGGTTGCTCGCGCGGTTACCAACGTGAGGGATCTCTGAAAGGTGAGTAGCTCGTGCGTTAGTTCGTTCGTTCGTTCGTGCCATTGGCACAACGCCTTCCTGCCATGCGCCTGCCATCGCGTTGCTATCCGTCCTGCTATCCGGGTTGCTATGCGTTCCGCGCATTGCCCCACCTCTCCTCGGCGCCCTTCTTCCCTGCCGCCGACTTCACCTCGTGGATTGCCTGCGCCTCAGCGCCGACGACCTGCCTCGTGCCGAAGTTCTTGATCTGCCAGCCGCCCTCGACGACGATCCACAACCGGGCGTCGACCAGGAGCCGCGCATCAGCGGCCGTCCCGTGCACGAACGGCAGCGTCGCCTTCTTGATCAGGCCGTCCGTGCCCTGCCCGACTGCATGCGCCAGCGAGCAGAAGTACACGAACGCAGCAGCCTTCCCCTTCGCCCCCAGCCCGACCAGGTCGAGCACCTTGTCGTGCGTCGGGAAGTTCGTGTCCGCCCGGAACCAGGGAAGTCCATCAGCCATCAGCCGTCCCAACCCATCTCGTGCATGCGCTTTCGCGCCTCCTTCTCCGTGATCTGCGTGAACCCGCCGACGTCGTCGTAGAGCACCCAGACGAGCGAGAGCGTGAACCGGCCCGGGACCTTCACCCAACGCCGCGCAGGCCACTCGCGCGGATCAGCCAAGGGCCATCCCGGAACAGCCCAGCCCTCCGCGACCGCCTCGCGCGGATGCTCAGTGACCCAGCCGTGACACCCGTCCGTCCCGGATCCGCACAGCAGATTCAAGTTCGACGCGAGCGTGAGGCCACCCTGCGACCTGTTCTTCCGGTGATCCCGGTTCACACCAAACACGGGATGCACGCGGCGGCACTTCACGCACACGCCGAGATCGCGCAGCGTCACGAGCTCGTAGGCCAGTTGCTCTTCAGCAGCGCTCGGGCGCTGCGTCTGCTCGTACTTCGGGCCGATCATGCGCGGAATCCCGACGGGAGTTCTCCCAAAACCGGCGCGATGATTGAACTATGACAGCCCTGACAAGCCAGTTCATTGCCCAGATTCAGCGAACGCCGTTCACGCTCGTCGTTGATGGAAGGACAGTCGTCGTGCGCGCGTCGCGTGCTCGATTCGGACTGGTGTCCGCGGAAGCGGAGGTCATGGAGGGTGACGTGCGAATCGGCTACCTCACGGCGTATAGCGAGACAGAGCGAGGTGCGGTCCCAGCCTCCCAGGTCGGTCTTGGCGCGCCACGGCTCTTTCGCGAGCTCGAGCCCGCGGTTCGATTGATTCTGCGCAAGTCGCCGGCGCCCAACGTCGACTGACAGGTCAGGCTTCACGCGGCGACCCCCAGCGACTCGACCGATGTCGCGAGCAGGTCGCGCGCCGACGGTGGAGTGACCGCGTTCCCCGCAGCCTTCACCAGGTCACGCTTGGAGATCGGCTTCACACGGTCAGGCGACTGCCACTTGTAGTCGGCGGGGAACGCCATGCCCGCCGCAATCTCGTGCGGCTCGAGCATGCGGAACAGCGCCTCGGGCACCAGCTCTTCGGCGGCCTTCAGGTCGGCGGCTGAGACGCGCGGCTTGCCGGTCATCTCCCCGTGCTGGATTAGCGAGACGTTGCCGCTCGTCGTGATCGTGCGCAGGTACTCGGTGACTGGTGTGCTCATCGAGGCATCCGATGATCCGTGCGAACCGTGGGAGTTGTTCCGGTGGATCAGCGCGTGAGCTGCACCATCTGCGACGATCGTGCGCAGCGGGTCCGTCATCGGGTAGAGGTTGCGGTCCGCGCGATCGCGGAACTGCGACACTAACGCGTCGACGAGCATGTGGTGATTCCCACCCGCTGCGACCGTCGACATCGGATCATCCACGGATCGTGACGTCGACGTGCCGTACATCTCAGCCAGGAACGGAGACACGAGCGCCGTCTCCGCGCGCGTGGTCAGCGTTCGCAGGTACTGGTCAACGGACTGTGCCTGCTTCCCGTCGCGCGCCTCGACGGGCACGAGCAGCGAGGCGTGCATGCCGCCTGCGACGAGCGCGGGCAGTACCTCGGAGATCTCGCGCGCCCGAGACTCGTCGGAGCCGGAGACGTGGTTGACGATCAGCGGATTCACGAGCGCTTTGGTCGCGGTCGTGGTGAGCGACTTCAGCGCGTCCTCGATCGGCCACGCCCTGTAGTACGCCTCGAGCTCGCCGTGGTTCGGGTGTTTCGGGTCCGCCGCGTCGTACGTGTTCCCTGCTGCCTCGGCGATGAGTGGTCCCCAGTAGCGGGCGATGCCGGCGGCGATGCGTGCGCGGGTCTTCGGCTTGAGCCGGTCGCCGATGCGCTCGCCCGGGATGGACCAGTCGATCGCGGATGCCGCGGGAAGCCACCCGGGTTCGACCTGACGGCCGCACCTGGAGCAGCAGTAGATGTACGCCTGGCGGTACCGTCCTACGCTGCGGTTCGGCTTGAACGACTGCACGGACTCCACGACGACGTCACACCGGGTGCAGTACGCCTTCGGGCGCAGGATGCGGTCGAGCTCGGGCGGCCGCTCGCCTTCGGGCCAGGCGACGATGTAGATCCGGTCGCGGGACTGCGGCGCGGGCAGCCCGAACGTCTGCGCGTGCATGGAGTTCAGCGATACAACCCGGAAGTTGTAGCCGAGCGCGCGCAATTCCTGCCGCCACACCGTCCATGCCGTGCGGTACTGCGCCTGAGTCGCAATGTCGACGACGTTCTCCACGAACACGAGCCGGTAGCGGTGGTACTCGATGAACTTCAGCACGTCGAACATGAGCAGCCTCGAGCGGGTCTTCACGTCATCGCTGAGCGGGTCCTCGAACAGGCCCTCTTCGATCGCGGGAAGCTTCGACCCGTTCGCCTGACTCCACTTCGTGCACTCCGGCGAGAACCAGCCGATCGTCGTCTTGGGGAAGAAGCTCGGCCGCTCCTGGTGCAGGTCCACGACTGAGTGGTCCGTGTCCGGGTGGTTCCAGTTGTGGATCTCGGTGACGGTCTTGTTGTGGTTCGCGGCGATGCGGATCTTCACGCCAGGCACCTGGATCATTCCCGTCGACGAGCCGCCGGCGCCCGCGAAGAAGTCGCTAACCGTGATATCGAGGCTCAACGGGTCACCCCTGAGGGATCGAGTGCGTCACCGATGAGAGCCATTGACTCGTCGCTGAGGCGCAGGCGGCGCCGTCCTGCCATGGACACCGTCTGGCACGGCGTCTTTGGGGTCTCGATCAGCAGCTCAGGCTGGTTTGCGGCCAGCTTTGCGAGCATGCGCGTTCCGACCGCGGGGATGTTTGGGGTGTCGTCAGGCGTGTTCGCATAGAAGTCCGTGACGGTGATGTCGTGGCTCATTCCGACACCTCGGGCTTCCGCGGGAAGACGTCGAGGTTCGGCTGGATGAGCGCGGTGGCGTAGACCTTGCCCGCGTTCTCGAAGTCGAGGATGACGACGCCCGGCTTGTTCGGATTCGTGCCCTTCGTGAAGGTCAGACGAGGCGTCTCGGCACCATCGAGTGAGAGTGCCCGCGCCTTGTTCAGAAACGCGAGCTTCAGGAGCTTCGGCTCGGACGAGATCTCGGCGGCGCGTGCCTGATCGAGGAGCTTCCACACCGGAGGGAAGTTGCCGGCGACAGTCTTCGCAGTGCGGCTCAGCGCCAGGTCTCCGCCCGAGATCGTGATCGTCACCGTGGCCGCTTTCTCGTCAGCGAATTCTGTGACGACGGTCGCAACCGGGTCGTGCCCGCCGAAAGCCTTGCGGTTCTGCCTCATCGTCGTGACCACCCAGGACAGCTCCGAGTGGTGGATGAGCAGCTCGTGAGGCTTTGCCGCCTTCTTCGTCTCTGCGAATGCCTCGTGCACGCGGTACCGGTCCGTGGCGAGAGCGCGCACGCGGCCCTTCTCGACCTCGAAGTGCGCCGCCAAGAGAATCGGCGTGGCCCATTCGGTCTTGTCGATCGCCGCGAGGGAGGCCTCGGCGAGGTAGCGGAGCGCGTGCGCACTCATGGTGAATGTCTGCTTGGTCATGCTGCTGACTCGCTTTCGGTGTCGAGAAGGTCGAAGAGAGACGGGGTTTCGTGGGCGCGATCCATCTCGTGCTGGTACATGACCGCGTCTCGGAATGAGGTGGGGTTGAGCTCGCTCGCGCGGCCACGCCGGCCGAGCTTCCGGGCGCGAAGCGGCACAGTGCCGAGTCCGCCGAAGGGATCGAAGATCAGCTCGCCCGGGTTGGAGAACCGCTCGATGAGGCGGTCGACGATGTCGAACTGCAGCGGGCAGACGTGGAACTCGAGGTCGCGGCGCGACTGCTCACCATTGAGGGTGAGCATTCGGTTCACGTCGTCCCACACCCACGGCGACCAGCTGCCCGGGTCGAGGGACTTGAACGTGCGCGGCAGGTTCTTCCGCGCCTCCATGTCCTCGCCGAGCGCGACGTGAGCGGCGTAGTCGTAGAGGTTCACGCGGGAGTGGCGCTTGAACAGCGCCGACCACTCATCGATCTTGAGCCCGGCGAGGTCCTCGGCTGTCAGCAGCCGGTTGCCGCTCGAGCGCCAGTCTGCGGCGGCGTCGATCTGCCACTTGACGAGCGAGAACGTGTCACGGGTGTGCTCCACGCGCTCGTCGGCGTAGCCCTTCGAGCGGTCCGTCTGCGGCTTGTGGAACAGCAGCACGTATTCGGGCGTGCCGACGCCCATCTTCGTGCCGTCCTTGAGCATCTCGGAGTACGAGAGGCGATAGGTCTGGTTGTTCTCGCGCACCACGTCGGTGGTGATCGTGATCATGCCGACGTAGTCGAAGCCGTGCTTCACGCCCTCGCGCCACGTCTGGTGCTCGAATCCGCCGAGTGTTGGGATTCCCGCGCCTGTGACCGCTCCGAACTTGATGCGGTCCTTCACGTGGATCGCGAGGATCCGGCCCGGCTTCAGCACCCGGTAGACCTCCGGCCACCAGAAGTCCATCTGCGCCCAGAAGTGGTCGTCGCCGTCGACGTGACCGAAGTCGTTGTAGGACTCGACGTACTCGTACTGGTCGCTGAACGGGATCGAGGTCACGATCTCATCGACAGACGCCTCGTCCATCTGCGTGATCATCTCGACCACACAGTCGTTGAGCGCGATGGTCCACTCGTCACCCGACTCGACCTGCCGCTCGACACCCATCGTGCGGGTCAGCTCGGCGCTGATGGCCGTCGATGACAGCCCGAACTCGCGGATGATGTCTGACATGCGCTCGGTGAGCTCATCGTGCTCGCGCCACTTCGCCTGCAGCGTCTCGACGACCTCGGACTCCGTCTCGGCGGCGATCATGTGCACTTCGCAGTCGCGCGCCTGACCGAACCGGTGGATGCGGTGGACGGCCTGAATCGTGTCGTTGAACTTGTACGTGACGCCGACGAAGACGGCTGTGTTGGCCTGCTGCAGGTTCATGCCCTGCCCGAGCATCACCGGCTTGCCAATCAGCGCGTACGTCTCCTTCGCGCGCCACGCGTCGAGGCGCCGCTCGGCTTCCTCATCTGAGAGCGTCCCGTGCACGGACGAGTAGCTGAGGCCGGCGCGGTCGAGCATGCGCTCGAGCTCGGCCTGCTCGTCGTTGAGGTCGCACCACAGGATGATCTGGTCCTGGTCGTGCGCGCTCCTGCGGTGCTCGGCGACGAGCTGTTCAGCGAGGCGGATGCGATCCTCGAGGGTCATGCGTTTCTCGCGCGCCGTGTCCGCGAGCGACATCGCGCCGCCGCGGAACAGGTGCCCCTGCCCGTCCTTGTCCATCGTGTGAGCTGCGACGTCGACGTCGACGGTGTGCCAGTGCACGTTGAGCACGGGCAGCGCGTAGCCGTCGTCGTCGAATCCGAGGTCGGACGGGCGCTGCAGGAACGTCGCCCACGTGTTCAGCCACAACCAGAACTCGCGCTCCTTGTGCGGGTACAGGGTGAGGTCGTTGGCCTTCTGCGAGTTGCGCTGAAAGAACCGTGTGAGCGCCTGACCGGAGTCCATGATGCCCAGGAACGCGGCGTAGTGGATCAGCTCTTTGAACCGGTTCGGGCTGGGTGTGGCGGTCGCGACGAACCGGAACGGGATCGAGTCGAACAGGGTCAGGAACTCCTGATAGGTCTTCGACCCGTACGAGCGCAGCACGGATGCCTCGTCGAGGCTCACGGCCGTGAACAGGTCGACGTCGAGCTTCCCGTCGCGCACGCTCTCGTAGTTGGTGACGTAGATGCCGCCGCCGCCGACCTCGTCGGTGTGGCGCACGAACGTCACGTTGACGCCGAGCAGGTTGCGGCCGTCGCGGATGAACTCGCCGCGCACGCCGAGCGGCGCGATGATCAGCGCGCGCCCACCACGGTGCTTCGTGATCAGCCGGAGGATCTCCAGCTGCATGACGGACTTACCGAGACCGAACTTCGCGAAGATCGCGCGCCGGCCACCTGCGACCGCCCACCACACGATCGACTTCTGGTGCGGCTTCAGGATGGGGGAGATCTCGTCGGGGTCGACCTCGAAGCCGAAGCTGCGGTCGAATGCGACCTTCTCCTTCAGGAATGCGTTGTACGCCTCGAGCCGCTCAGTGGCCGGCGCGAGCTCGGGCGTCACTGGGTGACCTCTTCCAGCTTCCGCCCGACGATCACGCCGACGTACGTCTCGACGACGATGTCCTCGTCCTTCGCTTCGAGAACCGCCTGCGCGCGAGCACGCTCGTGCTCGGCGTACGCCCGCAGCTTTCCGATCATCTCGGCGCGGGAGAGTCGCCCGTAGTCCGCAAGGCTGAGGCCATGGATGCTCTGGTCGCGCAGGCGCGCGCTCGTCATGCGCTCGCTCATGCCGCCCACCGCACCTTCGTCAGCGCCTCGCCATGCGAGACCGGCAACGACTCCTCGATTGGATGCTCGAGGTGCCGTGCGCCCATCGCGGCGAGCACGAGACTGTCCGCGACGTTGTTGTCGGTCACGTCGGCGTGCGGATACCGCTTCACGACGGCCGCGAGAACGGCGTCCTTCGCGGCGTTCCCCTTACCTGTCGCGTACTTCTTGAGCGACGATGGGGACACCTCAACAACCCGGTAGTCAGCGGAGATCAGTTCGTGGACGATGAGCCACCACAGCCCGGACCGGTCGTGATGTGAGCCTGCGGTCTGCGAGTAGGCAGGCTGCTCGATGACGACCACCGATTCGGTGGACAGCATGTCGGCGTGCAGGAGGATCCGGTTCATCAGGACCCGCAGGCGCCAGTCGCGGTCAGCGAGAGAGTCGCCGCGCTTCCCGCTGGACTTGATCAGCTCGGACTTGATGCCGTCCGTGCCGATTGATGTGACACCGGTCCCGGTGAGGGACAGGTCAATGCCGAGGCTGTAGATGATTGGCGGCGGGGACTGGATCTGCTCGGTGACGCCGTCTTCGGGCGCGCCGATAATGGGTGAGTTCACCTTGGTTCCTTTGACAGAGGGAGTTCGTGGTGGATTGAGGGGGTCCGCGCCGCTGGAATCGGCTCGGACCCCCGGCTCGTCAGTCGAGGTGCGTGTTCGCGATGATCTGGTTCAGTTCGCGGGTCACGCGACGCCCCTGAATGGGTTCGATGAGCGCGCCTGCAACGATCAGGGCGATGACGGCCGTCCAGAACAGGACGGTCATTGCGCCGATCGCCGCGAGGATGTAGAGCAAGATGGCCATGGCTTTCACCCCCTCGGCCCGAGAAGCCGCTTATTGATGGACATGAGACCAATCGCGCGTTCGCTGATCGCGCGCTGCATTTCGGTTGCGTAGCGCAATTTCTCTTTGGCCAGGTTCAGCTCGTGCAGCTCGCTCTGCGTCTTCTGAATGGCGAATTGCCGAGCAAGGACCGCGCCGTGCTTGCTGTGCATGACCATGTGGTCAGCAAATGCCGCCTGGTACTTCTCCTCGGCGCGGTGCCGCTCCTCGTACAGGAACGTGACGACGCGGCCGACATGCGCGCCCAGCTCACCGGCGGCCTCGATCATGTCCGCGACCTCGCCGGGGCCGAGCGTCGGCCCGTAGAAGCCTTCAGGCACGGCCAGAAGCGCTTCCACCTCGGCCTGCGCACGAGGCTCGATGATCTCGCCGCTGGCGTGGTTCACGAGCTGGTCACTCATCGACGGACTCGCCCTCGATCGGCTCATCGTCCGCGGGCTCGAAGCGCACAGGCGCCTGCTGCTCGCGAGCGAGCGAGCCCATGCGCGCGAACGCCAGCGACTGCAGCTTGTCGGTCATCTCGCCCGCTTCACGCGCCTGCGAGATCAGGACCTTGACCTGCTCGATATCTGTCTCGTTCTGGAGGAGCTGCGCCCAGTCACGCGACGGCTCGGACGGTTCGATTTCGCCCTCAATCACCTGGCCGCCTTCATCGACGGCCGCGCCGAGCTCCTCAGGCGTGTACACGACGCCGAGCAGATAGTCCTGCGCGCCTTCACGGGCGACCTCGCTGATCGCGCGGGCCTTCGCCATGTTCTCGCCGTAGTGCTTCCAGTTGTCCTTGTTCAGCAGCCCGGCACGCTCAGCGCGCTCGCGGGTCCACACCGCACGGAACGTGAAGTCGGGGTCATCGGGGCGGATCAGCTCAGCGATCGCCTCGAACGTGCCGTCCTTCCACGAACCCTGCGTGGTGACGCGCAGCTTGACGCCGCTCGAGCGCACCTTCGCGGCCATGAGCTGGGCAGACATCGCGGGCTTGCCGTCGATCACAGCGATGTTCGACAGGGCGGCGATCGGGTGGAAGCCGAGCATCGCGCCGTACTCCATGACCAGGAGGACTTTCGCGGCGTTCGGCGCCGGCGGACCCATCGTGCCGTCCTGCTTTCGCATGGGCGACCACAGGCCGCGGGGGATCAGCTCGCCGGCCTGCGCGATGGTCCGCGCGTACTCCTGACGCTCGCCCATCGAGGACGCGCCGTAGGGGGTGATTTCGGTGCTCATGCAGTGAGCGCCTCCTTGAACTCGAGTGCGACCTGCAGCCGCGCGGATACTTCGATGGCGAGAGGGAACGACTGGTCCCGCGCGGCGATGATGCGCGGGTGGTCGCGGGGGATGATCAGCTCGTGGATATCGCTGCCGCGGATGACCCATTCGCCGTCCTGCTTGATGAGGGTGCACCACAGGAAGTGCGTGCGGATCGCCTCCGGCATGACCTCGAACTGGGTGGCGAGCTGCCGCCACTCGGCAGTGCTGGGCCCGTCCGCGATCCGCCCGACACGGGCCTTGCACTCAGCGAGCACGACACGCCCATCCGGATCCTCGAGGATGCCGTCCGGTGTTGCCGCGATGCCCTCGATGACCGGGTGCGCGATGAGTGCCGTGTTCTGCGGGATGCCCGCGTAGGCGAGCATCATCGGCTCGAACCGGTGGCCCAGCTCCGTGCGCTCGTTGCCACCGAAGTGATCCTCACGCAGCTTCGCCGCCACGTACTTGTCGATCGACGACGCCCGCGCGTAGTGCGCCACATCCGATGCGCCGACGATCCCGCGGCGCGCGGCCTCCCACGCGAGACGGTCGTCGCCCGGGTTGATGATCCGGTCACGCCAGTCGGGCATGGTTCCCCTTCCTGTGTGCGGGGCGCTTGCGGCGCGGGATCTGGGCGCCCGTGACGCCGGCATGGATGTTCGGGTCGAAGGTGGAGCGGTCGAGTCCGACGCGCGCCGTGAGCCAGGTGAGGTCGGCGGGAAACCGGGAGACGTGCTTGCCGGTTCCAGGGCTGATGCTGACGACGGGTGCAAGGTTCACCACAGGTCCGCTGCTCTTCGCGAGATCTGGTCGGCGCCACTGATGAGCTTCGCCTCCATGCGGAGAGCCTCCGCGGCCTGCGGCATCTCGAACTCAGCGAGCGCGATGAGGTTTGCGGTGCGCTGCTGCTCAGCGAGCTCGAGCGTCGCGTGCGCATGCGCCTCCAGCATGTTCATGATGTGCTGGGCATCGGAGGTCTCGTAGCCGATGCTCTGAAATCCCTCCCGCGCGATGAGTCGGGTGGCCTCGTCCCTGTGGTTCATGGCAGCCTCCGGTTGAACCGAGCGAGGAACCCGGCGGCCGCCTGCGTCTGGACCTGCTTCGCCTGCTTGGCCTGCTCCGCGGGGTTCTTCCACGGCAGCCACACGATGCGGCGGGCGCGGTCCTCGTACGCGACCGTGCGGGTCTTCGGCGTGTGCTGGTACTTGGTGCCGGTCTCGCGCTGAATGCGCTTGCGGGCCTTGCGTGCGGTGGTGCTCATGTCTACTGCTCCTTCGGGTCGGTGGGGGCCTGGGCGTTGTCGCCAAGGCTGGAGAGGATGAGACGGCTGGCCTCGCGATACGCCTCGCGTGCGGCGTCGATCATCCAGAGGCGGAGGTCGTCGGAGCTCAGCGCATCGGTGATGCGCGCAGGTTCTCCGTTGTCGATCTCGTGCTGGCGCAGTAGGTCGTCGGCAATCTGCGCCGGAGTGCGCGCGGCCACTACTCCGCCACCTCCGCGACTTCGCCCGCCTCGATGACGATGCCGACCGGCTGACCGTCCGTGACGCGCGTGATCCACACCTGGACCCCGAACTCATCAGCCAGCTCGCCGATGATCTTCAGCGACTCGGAGTCGATCGACTCACCCCGGTCGATGCGGCACACCCGCAGCTCAGGGTTCGAGGCGAGTGCGACACCGAACGCGGCCCGGTACTGCTCCTCGGTCGACGCCTGCGTGAGCACACGCCCGTTGAACGTGACGCCGTTGTCGTCGAACGACAGCTCAGGCACCGGAAACTTCGCCCGGGCGATGCCCTCAGCCTTCGTGCGGTCGATCTCCTGCAGCTTGAGCGTGTAGCCCGCGACCTCGTTCTTCAGCGAGGACAGCGTGCTAGCGACGCGGGCGCGGTCGTTCTGCGCGCGGATCCGGGCGTTCAACTTGTCGAGGTTCTCGATCTTGTCCGCGAGCGGCGTCGTGTCGACGTACTCGGGGAGATCCTGCAGCGCGGCGAACGCGACCTTGTGCTCGCTCTGTGCGCGGGCGAGTGCCCGCTCAGCGTCCTCCACTGCGGTCTGTGCGAGCTCGAGGCGGCGCATAGCTCGCGCGATCTCGTCGTTGACCTCGCGCGCCCGGTTCAGTTCGTCGAGCAGATCACGCGCCGACACCTCCTCCGCGGGAAGCTCCGGGTCCACGTCAGGGAAGCCCGCGAGCTGCCCCTCAAGCTCCTTGACCTTGCGGTTCACCTCGGTGCGACGGTCGAACACGCCCTTGCGCTCCGCGGCGAGCTGATCCGGGTCGAACGGCAGCGACGGGCCCAGCGCGCGCACCAACTCGTTGACCTGAGCGGTCGAGCCGAGCTCGAGGAACGACTGCGGGTCGAACGACACGAGCGAGAACAAGCCGTCGAGGATCTGCTGCGGGGAACCGTACTTCGCGCCGTCGCCCGACTCGATGGTCAGCGTCCCCGCGTCGTCCTTCGTCCACCTGCGGGTGGCGACGTACTTCACGTCGCCGTGCTCGTCACTGATCTCGAGGCGAACCCACGCGGCGTCCTGCCCGTCGCGGATCGGCTGCGAAGTCTCCTTGGAGACCTTCGCGCCCTTCAGGACGGCGAAGATGCCGTCGAGGATGCTCGTCTTGCCCTGACGGTTCTTCCCCGACAGGACGACGACGTTCGACTCGGGCGTGATGTCGACGGCGACGAGCCGCTTGAAGTTGGCCGCGGAGAAGCGTGTGATCGTGAGACTCATTTGGATTCCTTGTTCGTGAATGCGTGCACGCACGCGATGAAGAGGCCGGTGAACCCGGCGATGAAGGCGAGCAGGTACCACCAGGTGGCCGGCTCGAAGAGGGCAGTGATCGCGCCTGCGGCGCCGATCAGCAGGAGAACGAAGGCGGCGAGCTTCACCAGGTGCCCTCCGGCTCCTCGTGCTCGCACCCGCAAGCGGGGCACTTCCACACGGCGTCCATGCCGTTGAGCGGGTCTTCCGGGTCGATGGTCGCGTCCACGCCGCCATGCCAATCGCACGTGTGCTCGCGGCCGTTGGCTGGGTCGCAGTCGCACTCGACGTAGATCCACACGTCCTTGACCTGGGCGCCGCTAGTGGACATGGGTCATCGCCTCGATCACGTAGCCGAGGGCACCGGCGATGAGGATGATCCCCGAGCCGGTCGCGATCGCGAGGTTCTCCTGCCCGCGCACCGTCAGGCCGCGGTGCAACTTCGGGAGCTTCTGACCCACGGGCACCGGGACGCTGTCCGGCTTCTCCTCGAGCTGCGCGACCGCGAGCGGAACCGTGTCCATGCTCGGCGTCCTGGTCGTGGTCACGCCGACCTCCCGAAGGCCATCTGTGGAAGACCGAGCAACGCGAGGATCTGCGCCGCCGCGTCCTCCGCGTTACGCGCCCGGACGGTCGCCACGCATCGGGCGTCCAACTCCTCCTTCGGGATGAGGGGCGTGGCCTTCACGAGCGTCTCCGACTCGTACACGTTGACGCTGCTCGGGTCAGGGATGAACGTTGCGACGTCGGTCACAGTCACACCTCCGCTTCCGCGGCCTCAGCGAGCAGCAGATCGACGTCGACCGGCTCGTCCTGGGGGTACGCGAAGTCCGCCAAGGCGCTCATCCACTGCCGCGCCTCCTCAGGAGTGAGGTGCAGGTGGGCCACGGTTTGCGGAACGTTGGTCACGAACGTCGGATTCAGCTGCGACCGCACGGGGCGCGTCTGCTGAACCAGGAACCCGTCACCGACCCGGAGCAGGGAGCCGTGGCCGATCACCGTCTCGAACACAGGGCGGGTATCGTCCGCTACAGTGTCCGCTGAGGGGAACTTGGGCATCTGTGGTGCCTTTCTTCTCTGTCGGCCCCCGCTGCAACGGGGGCCTACTGCTTGGTGAGGGCGGCTATGCCGCGTTGGGGCGGGCGATCGGCCTGACGACCTTGGAGCGCATGTACGCCTCCACCTCGTCGGCGTCGTAGCGGACCGTCTTCGAGTCCGGCTTGTAGAAGGGGATGCCGCGGCGGCGATACCGCATGGCCTGGAGGTTGACCTCGCTGATGCCGGTGATCTCAGACACCTGCGTCGGGCTGAGCCAGGTCGTCACGGTCGATCACCGGACCTGATCTGCGCGAGCTGCTCCTTGAGCCCTGCGACCTGCGCCCGGAGCTCGATCGCCTCGACGTCAGGGTCTATGGGGAAGGTGATCGGATCGGACTTCACGACCTTGAACTTGAGGCCGGACCGCTTTCCCGCATCCACAGCGGCTGAACGCGACAGGTAACCGGACTGGCGTCCGAGCGTGTCGCCGACCGTGACGAAGATCTCGTCAGTCCAGTCGAGGTGCTGGTCTTCAAGGGCAATTGCGCGCCACAAGTGCAGGGTGCTCATGCTGCGTCCTTCGCGGCGAGGCCCCATGCGGCAGCCGCGCGGGCAATCGCCGCGGCACCCTGAGGGGTGATCTTGAGCGTGTGCATGACCTCGCCCTTGAAACGGGGCGCGTCATGGTTCGGGACAGGGCGGAAGTAATCGCGCTTGTCGGCGTACGCCGAATAGCGGGTCACGATCTCCTTGGCGCGCTTAGTGGCTGACCACCGCTCGATGTGCTCGGCGTACATCCACCGGTGCGAGATCAGAGCGTCCCGGAGTGCGCTCTCCTGAACGCCGATGGATTTGGCGACGTTGCGCAAGAGGCGAAGATCTTCGCACGCCACGAACATCTCGACGTAGGCGATCTTCGGTGCGTCCTGGGCGATCTTCGCTTCGAGCGCCTCGCGATGCTCGACCTCGAGGGCGTAGGCGCGGAGCGCCTCAGGGAGGGACTGCGGCACGGCGATCCTGTGCGCCATCTCGAAGAACGCCTTCACGAGCGCCTTCTTGAAGGTGCGGACCTGCTCAGTGTTCCGCTGGTAAGTCATCAGCAGAGTCGCCTGCTGCTCGTTGAGAAGCGCCACGCGGACTCGCGCGTTGTTGTAGCCAGCTCGCATTTCAAATGCGACCTGTCCGAACTCCTCGAAGTCGGCAATGTTGTTGCCGATGAGCTGGAGCACAGCGCGGTGCTCGACACCGGCGCCGGACGCGATGGTGTCCGAGGCGACTACCAGCGCGCCGTCGTGCGTGAAGATCTCCAGGTCGCTCATGCCGCTTCGCTCCGGCGCTTTTCGATCCACGCCCAGACGTCCGTTTCATAGAAACGAACACGGCGGCCGAGTTTGAATCCCCGCGGGCCGCGGCCCTGCTGGCGAAGCCACCGCAGGGTTGCGGGGGTGAGGCCGGTGAGTTCTGAGACATCGTCGTAAGAGAGGAGCCGGGGCTTCGGCGGCTCAAGGTTCTGCGTCATCGCTTCCGCCAAACTGTTTCAATCGCAGACCACTGTGATCAGCGCAGTTCAACTATGAGCATTGCGCTCCTGCGTGTCAAGCAGTACCTTGTGGAATGTGCAGGCAAATGCTGACTATGTTGGAGCAATCGAGCCGAGCTTCGGAAGCGCGGTGCGCGAGGCGCGTCAGGAATTTGGTTGGAGTCAACAGAAGCTCGCGGATCGACTTGCCGACAGCGGTCTAAAGCTCGACCCGACCGCGATCACTCGCATCGAGAAGGGTCAGCGGTCGGTGAGGCTCTCCGAGGCGGTGACCATCGCAGCCGAGCTCGGCATCGACCTCAACGAACTGATCAAGACGGTCGAAAACCCAACGCAGGTGCTAGCTCAGGCACGAGAATCCGCGAATAAGGCAATGCGAGATGCCCGCTATGCCCTTCAAGCCATGGTCTTCGAGTTCAACGACATCGCGCTGATGTTGGAAGACCAGGACGAGATGCTTGAAATCCTCAGAGCTGAGTCTGGGGGCATTGTCAATTCAGCGTCGACCTATCTTCCGTGGGTGGCGGAGCGAATAGCCGCAATATCGAGCGACGGTTGGGCAGTGCTCTCCGTTGAAGACCGTCAGCGCAGAGACCAATTGGTCGATCTGCTCAATTTCGTGACCAAGGATCTCGTCGTCTCGGCGGAAGACTATGCGCGCTATGAGGCGGTCCGGCAGCAGGAAGGGTTTCTCATTGACCAGTTCATCGATGTCGGAACTCAAGGGCAGGATGACCTGCATGTCGTGGATCTAGATCAAGATCCGTTTGAACTGGCGGCATCGGCCGACGACACGGCCGTTGATCCGGACGAGCACGAGGCCTAGGAGGGGCATTGAGTCTTGCGGAGCTGAACTGGGGGAGCGGGGGCAGCACCGCCTACATGTACGGGCGAGACAGCATGATCGACAGCGAGTGCGCAGCGGACTACGACCCTTGGGCGCACGCTGACGACCTGGGGGCTCCGCTGGTCTACCGCGCCGATTTGCCGCTCGCCCAGATGGTCGCCTGCTACTCCAATCGGCACCGCGCGATCTTCGTCCGCTCGGGACTCACAAACGCCGTTGAGCGCTGTGCCGTGGCACACGAGCTTGTGCACTACGAGCACCGCGACATCGGCACCACCACGTCGCAGGAGAGACGCGCCGATCGCATCGCCGCGCAACGCCTCATCCGCCCCTCAAAGCTGAGTGAGGTCATGTCCATCACCGAGGACATCGGCCGCGCAGCACTCGACCTCGAAGTCACCGAGCGCGTTATGCGCACCTACCTGCGCTTCCACACGCACTGGACCCTGTAAGGACCAATGAGCACAATCAAGGCCTACGAGACGGCAGCGGGCAAGCGCTACCGCGTCCGCTACCGCAAGCCCGACGGGTCGCAGACCGACAAGCGGGGATTCCGCACCAAGCGCGACGCTGAGCTCTTCGCCGCGACGGTCGAGGTGAAGAAGGCGCGAGGCGAGTACGTCGACCCGAGCCTGGGGCGAGTCACCGTCGCGGAGCGCTCAAAGTCCTGGCTCTCAGCCAAAAAGGCGCGCGCGAAGGCCTCGTACTATCGCACGCTCGAGATCGCATGGCACACCCACGTCGAAGAGCGATGGGGCGGCATACGCCTCGTTGACATCGAGTTCAGCGACGTGCAGGACTGGGTGAGCGAGCTCGCAGAGAAGCGCAGCGCGACCGTGGTCATCCGAGCTCACGGAATCCTCGCCGGCATCCTCGACACTGCGGTCCGCGATCGCCGCCTCGCACGCAACGAGGCCCGCGGCGTCGTCCTCCCGCGCAAGCGGAAGAAGAAGCACGTGTACCTCAGCCATCTGCAGGTCGAGCAGCTCGCCGCCGAGTCGCGCGAGAAAGCAACGCTGGTGCGTGTGCTTGCCTACACCGGTGTCCGATGGGGCGAAGCGACTGCGCTTCGCGTCAGCGACGTCGACTTCGGGCGCCGGCGACTCTACGTACACGAGAACGCCGTGCGCGTCGGACCGAAGACCGTCGTCGATGACACCAAGGGCGGCAAGGCGCGCTGGGTGCCGTTCGCTCCCTTTCTCGAGTTCGGGCTCCGTGCGGCGGCCAAAGGAAAGCGTGCAGACGAGTTGCTATTCGGTGACGGCGAGAACTATCTCAAGACGCCGGACTATCGCGACGGGTGGTACGCGGGTGCGAAGAAGCGGGCGGGGTTGCCCGAGAGCCTCACGATCCACGACCTGCGTCACTCAGCGGCATCCTTCGCAGTCGCGGCTGGTGCCAACGTCAAGGCCCTGCAGCGGATGCTCGGACACGAGTCCGCAGCGATGACGCTCGACGTCTACGCCGACCTGTTCGACGACGATCTCGACAAGGTCGCCGACGCGCTCGAGCGCAGCCGAGATGAGGCGCTCGGAGCTACCGCTTGACCTACTTTGCCCACATCTTGCCCACAATCGATCTAGATTTCTGTCGAGTCAGGTCGATTCACGTCGGTTGAAATCAGCGGAATTCCGCGCAAGTCGCGTGCGTGACCGTGAATGGCGGGGCCGGGAACAGGGTTCGAGTCCCTCCAGGGGCACTTTTGTCGCAATAAATGTACCACTTCACGGCATGTGCAGCGTGACCTCGGCGCGCTCCGGGCCGCCGCATTCCGCGGTGCCGCCGATGCGCTTCCACTTCGGACTGACGTAACGGTCGTGCAGCAGTGCTCCGCCCTAGTCGAAGGCGCCGATGTGGCCGGCATCCGGAGTGATCATGCCGAGCTGCAGAGTCCAGACGTCGCCGTCGCGCGTCGTTGTCTCGAGCTGGTCGGGCGACGGAGTCGGATGAGCCGGGGGTGTGCAGTTCGCCCCCGCGCAGAAGGTGACCCGATCGACGACGCCGACGTTCCCCGTCACCTGAACGCGCAGCTGGTTGCTCCAGCCGATCGCCGTGCAGGCATGCGGGGTCGTGCAGGCGCTCAGGCCGGCCGCGAGCAGCACGGCGCAGGCGGGGGCGGCGAGGCGAGGCATCCGCATGTCATTCATCGTGTCGTGATAGCGAGCGCCGCGACATACCGATTCGATTGCGTTATCGACACGGAATTACCGCGCGTTCGGATAAACGGTCGATAACCTTGTTATCGACCGGTATCGCAGATATCGGGTTACGCGACTATCAAGGGATGCCGCAATGAAGAAGGTTATCGAGCAGCTCGTCGACGACATCTCGGGCGATGTGATCGCCGAGGGTGCGGGCGAGACCGTGTCGTTCGCGATCGACGGGAAGTCTTACGAGATCGACCTCGGCGAGAAGAACGCGGCGAAGCTGCGCGACGCGCTCGCACCGTATATCGCTGCGGGCCGCCGGTCGTCGGCGCTCGCCGGGCCTGCTCGCGCGGCCGCCAGCCGCGTCTCGAAGTCCGCCGCCTCGCACTGGAGTGCCGGGTACGCCGCCGTGCGCGAGTGGGCGCAGGCGAACGGCATCGACGTCTCGCCGCGCGGCCGCGTGGCCGACTCGGTCATGAAGGCCTACGAGGACGCGCACAAGTAGCACGCACATCGAGTACGGGGTTGTTGTGCGCAAAGCCGCCGGATAGCAGCAGCAAGCCCGTACTCGATTGCGGCCTCATCCCTTGGGATGAACTTCGGGCCCGGCGCGAGCCCAGAGCGGATGCCAGGCCTAGCTTTGCCGGCATGAATGAGTTCCTCGCGCGCATCGGCGCCGGCCACGGCTGGTCGCCACGGCTGGTAGGGCGTGTCCGCGTCTGGGCGCCGGTGGGCGGCGCAACCGTGTTTCTCGCGCTCTGGATCGTTGCGGAGTCCGGACGGCTCGCAATGGCTTCGGCGGTCATCACCTTCGCCGCATGGGCGTTGGTCGTGGCGCTCAGCGGAAGATGGCCGCTGGTGTCCATCGCCCTCGCTGTCGTCATCCCCATCGTGTTGGGAAGCGGTGGGATCGTGCTGCAGTTCATCTACGGTGCGCGTTGGAGTGATCAGCGCTACACCGTGATCGGGGGCTCGAGCTACTGGTACAACCTCGACACGGCATGGCCCGTATGGTTCGCCGCCCCGCTCGCGGTGGCGTGGATCGCGTTGACGCGAGAGACGCGCCTCGTGCGCGGCCTCGCGCTCGCAGGCGGCCTCGTCAGCGCTGGGCTTTACAGTGCGCTTCTGATCGCCTCCGGCTGGATGGTCTGGACGGGTCAGTTCGGCCTCGGAGCTTGCATAGAGCTGCTTGTCAGCCTCTGCGCCACTGTCGTCTTCGCCTGGCTTCTGGGCCTCGGCCTCTCCGCCATCTGGCGCGTTCGGGTCGTGACGGGCGACCTCGAGACGACCGCCGCGAAGCTCGACGAGGCCGACCTCGAGCTTCGGCTCGCGCACGACCGCGGGCGCATCTCGCGCGACATCCACGACTCCCTCGCGCATTCGCTCGCCGTCATCGTGGCGCAGGCCGAGGGAGCGGCGGCGATCCACGAGCTCAGGCCGGAGGCGGCGCCCGAGAGCCTCTCGAACATCTCGACGGTGGCGCGGCATGCGCTCGCCGAGGTCCGGCGGCTGGTCGAGCGCATCACCGACGACGACGATCTCAGCGAGCACACGAGCCGTATCGAGCACATCCCGGCTCTGGTCGACGAGCTGCGCCAGGCGGGGGTCGATGCCACGCTGCGCGTGCTCGGCGACCTCGGCCCGCTCGCCCTCTCGAAGCAGGTGGCGGTGTTCCGCATCGTGCAGGAGAGCCTGACGAACGCGCTCAAGCACGGCGGTCGCGGCAGCGCGGCGACCGTCACCCTCGACGCGCAGGGAGCGGGTCTCGCCGTGTTGATCGTGTCGAAGTCCGGCGGCGGCGAGCCCCTCGTGAACGGCGGCGGCCGCGGCATCGGCATCGCGGGCATGAAGGAGCGCGCACGGCTCGTCGGCGGCTGGCTGACGGCCGTGCCGAGCGACGACGAGACCTTCGTCGTGACGGCGTTCATTCCTCCGGACTCGGCGGTCACCCCCGACGAAGCGCCCCAGGCGCCGGCATCCGATGAGCTGATCGAGGCCGAGTCGGAAACCGCTGCTCTCGCCATCGAGGGCGCGCATGACTGACGGGCCGATCCGCGTCGTGATCGTCGACGATCAGCCGCTGTTCGCGGCCGGCCTCGCGATGCTCATCGACGCGCAGCCCGACATGCGCTGCGTCGCCACGGCGCACGATGGGAACGCGGCGGTCACGCTGGTGCGGCAGGTGCGGCCCGACGTCGTGCTGATGGACCTGCGGATGCCCGGCCTCAACGGCCTTGAGGCGACGCAGCTCGTCGTCGCCGAGCCCGAGCCCCCGAAAGTCGTCGTGCTCACGACCATCAAGCGGGACGAGGCCGTCTACCTCGCGCTGCGCGCGGGCGCGAGCGCACTGCTCACGAAGGATGCGCTGCCCGCCGAGGTGCTGGGCACGATCCGCGAGGCCGTCGCGGGGGAGAGGCTGGCCGGGGCATCCGACACCGTCGACGTCGTGCGCGAGTTCGCGAACCGCGCGCAGACGCGCACACCCGATGACACCCTCGCCGCGCTCAGCGCGCGCGAGCGCGAGGTGTTCCTGCTGATCGCGCGGGGGCTCAGCAACGCCGAGATCGCCGAGGCGACCGTGCTGACCGAGGCGACGGTGAAGAGCCACGTGCGCCAGGTGCTCGCCAAGCTCGGCTTGAAGAGCCGGGTGCAGGTGGTCGCCTTCGCCTATGAGAACGAGCTGATGGGCGCGGTGAGATGAGCAGTCCGGATGCCTGGACCGTCGGCCCCGCCGCGGTGAACTTGCCGCCGACCGTGTCGGTGGACCTGACGGCCGTCGTCGAGGCTCAGCTGCGCAGCGCCGCAGCGGGCGAGCCGAGCGGCAGCTTGGGCAGCAGGCCGGCCGCGCGGGCGCGGTCGACGGCGACCAGCCGGTCGCTGCAGTGGAGCTTGCGGTAGCTGTTCTCGAGGTGCTTGCGCACCGTGCGGTCGCTGATGCGCAGGTAGCGGCCGATCGCCGCCGCCGTGAGGCCGTGCGCGAGCAGGCTGAGGACCTGCAGTTCGCGCCCCGTCAGGTCGAAGTCGTCATGCGGCTGGGCGCTGCGCTGGGGCAGCGCGGTGACGGAGGCCAGGATGCCGGCATCCGTCAGCCCCCTCTCTTCATCGTCGAGCGCGCCGGTGCTCTGGATCAGCGCGAGCACCGGTTGCAGGCGGGTCGCGAGCGCGACCTCGTCGGCCGTGAAGTCGTGGTCCTCTGGGCGCGAGAAGATCCAGGTGGTGCCCGAGAGCAGGCCGGTCTGATGGGTGAGGATCGTCAGCTGGCTCTCGGCGCCGAGCGGGTGCAGGACAGAGGTGTAGGTCGTCGTGCGGTGGTACTCGCGCGGAGTCGTCACGTCGCTCATGCGGCGCGGGGGTCGGTCCTGACGGCGGGTCATGACGTCGGCCCAATAGCTGCGCATCATCGGGTTGTCGCCGATCAGGTCGATGAGCTCCGCACCGGGCGGCGCGGCGAGCGAGCCGAACGGCTCGCCGTGCGCTGTGACGGTGCGGTTTGCGAAGTCGACGCGGCTCCAGGTGACGCCGTCGCAGGGGATCAGGCGGCCGAGCGCGTCGATCAGCGCATCGAGCAGCTCGGCGCGGCCGGCGATGCCGGAGCCCGCCCAGGTGATCTCCGCGAGCAGTTCTTCGAACATGATGTTTTCTCAGCGTGTCATCGGCGGATCGGCCGCGCAACGATCGGATCGCACGCCCTGTCTACCCAAGGTTCACCTCGTGTGACCAGGATGGGGGTCAGATTCGGCTCGCCTTCGAAGCCGCCCGACCGAAAGAAGGACCATGCGCACGAAGCTCATGCTCGCAGGAACCGCGCTCGCGGCATCCGTCGCCCTCCTCGCCGCCCAGCCGGCCGTCGCGTCGCCCGCGCACGGCGGCCCGCGCCCCGCTCCCACCGCGAACTCGAACGCCTGCTCGCCCCGCATCGACGCCGTGAGCTATAGCGACGCGCTCGACAAGAAGGTCGCCTTCGGCGCCGAGGTCAGCGGCCTCTCGTCGATCGCCTGGGACCGGCGGCAGCAGGCCTGGGTCTCCGCTCTGGACAACAACGGGTCGACGCCCGAGTACGTGTGGTCGTACCGCGACCTGTCGGACCCGCACGTGATCCATGCGCCGCTCGTGCTGAAGAAGGCCGACGGCACCCCGTACGACGGCGGCAACATCGCCACCGATCCGAACGCCGCGGACAACGAGGGGCTCGCCGTGCTGAACGACGGCTCGTACCTCGTGAGCTCCGAGGTCGAGCCGTCGATCCGCATCTTCGGCCGCGACGGGGTGCAGCGGGCCTCGCTGCCCGTGCCCGCCCGCTTCGCGGTGACCGGCTCGACCGCCGCCGGCGAGGCGACCGCCAACGCCACGCTCGAGGGCCTCACGGTGACGCCCGACGGCAAGACGATCGTCGCCGCGATGGAGGGCGCGCTCTCGGGCGATGTGTCGTCGTCAGGTGACGCCACCGCTCACCGCCTGCTGGTCTACACCTCCGGCGCGCACGGGCAGTGGCGGCTGACGAAGCAGATCGAGTACAAGACGGATGCCGGCATGCGGATTCCCGAGGTGGCGGCCTACTCGAACGACGCGGTCGTCGTCGAGGAGGCGTCGTGGTCGGCCGACGTCGGCAACGCGGTCAACCTGTTCGCGGTGACCGGCCTGTCGCGCGCCGCCGACGTGTCGCGGGTGGCGAACCTGGGGGATGCCTCGCCGCGGCTCGCCGTGCAGAAGACTTTGCTCGGTGACCTCGTGGACTGCCCGACGCTCGGCGCGACGGCGCTCGAGACGCAGGCGAACCCACTGCTCGACAACTTCGAGGGCATGGCGATCACGGGGAGGCTGCCCGGCGGGAAGTACGGCGTCTCGCTGATCAGCGACGACAACAACAGCGCGGCCCAGCACACCCGCATCCTCAACCTGGCGGTGAAGCTGCCGTAGTTCCTGCCGTTTTCCGATGTGTGCCCCGCGAGGGGGTGTGCATGTCGGTGGTCTCGGGTAGGCAGGGTTCCATGACGAACTCCTCCGACCAGACCCCGAACGCCGCCCCCGCGGGGCGCACCCCGATTCCCGGCAGCGGCCGCGCGCCGGCCGCCCAGGTCAGCGCCGTCAACCCGCCGGAAGGCGCCGGCCAGCACATCGAGGTGACCCTCGTGCTGCGGCGCCGCAACGAACTGCCCGAGTCGGTGCTGCGCGGCGCACCGCTCTCGCCCGAGGAGTTCACTGAGAAGTACGGCGCCGACCCGGCCGACGTCGCACGGGTCGAGCAGGCGCTGACGGAGCACGGGGTGCAGGTGCTCTCGGCCGACCTCGGTTCCCGCCGCGTGCGCGCCGCGGGAACCGTCGATCAGCTGCAGAGCGCATTCGGCACGAGCCTCGAGTGGGCAGAGAGCGAGGCTCCCGGCGGCGGGAAGGTCTCCCACTGGCACCGCACGGGCGAGCTCTCGGTGCCCGGCGACCTCGACGGGGTCGTGAACGCCGTGCTCGGCCTCGACACCCGCCCGCAGGCGCGCGCGAACTTCCGTGCCGTGCTGCCGAATGCGGTGTCCTCGAGCTACACGCCCGTGCAGCTCGGCGCGGCATACGGATTCCCCGCCGGAACCGACGGCAGTGGGCGCACCGTGGCCATCATCGAGCTCGGGGGCGGCTTCGAGGCATCCGATCTCGAGACCTATTTCTCCGGCATCGGGGTCTCGTCGCCCACGGTGACCGCCGTGAGCGTCGACGGCGCGCAGAACGAGCCGGGCGGCGACCCGAACGGCGCCGACGGCGAGGTCGCGCTCGACATCGAGGTGATCGGCGGGCTCGCTCCCGCGGCCGACATCGTCGTCTACTTCGCGCCGAACACGGATGCCGGTTTCGTCGACGCCGTCGCCCAGGCCGCGCACGCGACGCCCACGCCCGACGCCATCAGCATCAGCTGGGGGCAGAGCGAGGACCAGTGGACGGCGCAGGCGCGGCAGTCGATGGACGATGCCTTCTCCGATGCGGTCGCGCTCGGCATCACCGTCACCGTCGCCGCCGGCGACGACGGCTCGAGCGACCGGCAGAGCGACGGCAAGGCGCACGTCGACTTCCCGGCGTCGAGCCCGCACGCGCTCGCCTGTGGCGGCACCCGGCTCGAGCTGGATGCCTCGGGCAAGGTCACCTCAGAGACGGTGTGGAACGACGGCTCGGGCGGTGGTGCGACCGGCGGCGGCGTGAGCGACACCTTCGCGCTGCCCGACTACCAGCAGCCCGTCGACGTGCCCGGCGCTTCCGGCGGCAAGACCGGCCGCGGCGTGCCCGACGTGGCCGCCGTCGCCGACCCCGAGACCGGCTACAAGGTGCGCGTCGACGGGAAGGACGCCGTCATCGGCGGCACCAGCGCGGTCGCCCCGCTGTGGGCAGCGCTCGTCGCGCGCCTCGTGCAGGCCTCGGGCACGCGGCTGGGGCTCGCGCAGAAGCTGCTCTACGCCGACGCCACCTCGGGCACGTCGCCCGCCGGCTTCCGCGACGTCACCTCGGGGTCGAACGGGGTGTACTCGGCGGCCTCCGGCTGGGACCCGTGCACGGGCCTCGGCGTGCCCGACGGCGAGGCCCTGCTGGGCGTTGTCAGAGGTTAGCCGCTGCCGGCGCGTTTGCGCCCGTATGGCGTCATCGTGTGCCCGTGGCTCGCGCGAACGTGCCCGGTCGGCGCGACCGCGTCCGTCGTATCGGGCACAGTCGCGCCGACTGGGCACAGTTCTGGGCCACGGCAACGCCTGCCGGGTCTGGGAAACGCGCGAAACTCGGCCCGAGTTCCGCGGAAACACGGGCGCGGCACCCTAGGGTGGGCGGCGTGTGGGGCATCGAGAGGAAGAGCGCGCCGGGTGGCGTGATGACCGATTCCGGGGCCGACCATGCCATGAACCCGCCCGCGCAGGGTACGACGCCGCACCAGCTCACCACGGGCGACCCCAGCGTGCAGGTCGGAAACGTGGCGGAGCACGCCTGGTCGAAGTGGCGTGAGGAGCTCGCCGCCGTCGGCGGACCCTCGCCGCTGCTGCACTTCCGCGACGAGGCGCGCACCCGTATCGATCTCAGTTCCGCGCACCCTGGCGGCATGCCGACCTTCATCACGGGCGAGCGCACGCTGCTGTCGAGCCTGATCCGCGACGACATCGCCCTGCGCAACGCGCGGCTCGCGGCGAGCGCCATCACCGAGAAGGGCATCGAGCTGCGCAGCGTGCGCGGCATCGACGGCGTGCACCTCGCCATCGGCCTCGCGGCCTGGCGCAACGGCGAGGACGAGTACCTCGCCCCCGTGCTGCTGCGCCCGCTCGCCATCCGCCGCTACGGCCGCGACTTCGAGCTCAAGCTGCGCGGCAAGCCGTTCCTCAATCCGGAGCTCGCCCGTGCGCTGGGGGAGCAGTTCGGCATCCGTCTCGACCCCGACGAACTGGTGGGCCTCGCGCTCGCGAACGGCGCCTTCAAGCCGCAGCCCGTCATCGACCGGCTGCGCGCGCTCACCGCGCAGCTCGCGTGGTTCCAGGTGCAGCCGCGCCTCGTCGTCTCGAGCTTCGCCGACGTGGCCGGCACGATGACGGCCGATGCCGCGCGGCTCAGCCACCCGATGCTTGACGCGCTCGCCGGGAACCAGGCGGCGCACCATCAGATCGAGGGCGCCTACAGCCCCGCCCAGGTCGTCGGGCAGGACGCCCGGCCGCCGGCCGTCGACGCCCTCCTGCTCGACGCCGACGAGGAGCAGGACGCGATCGTGACGCAGATCGCGGCGGGCAACTCGCTCATCGTGAAGACGCTGCCGGGCACCGGCGGCACGCAGACCATCGTCAACGCCCTCGGCGCGCTCATCGCGCAGAACAAGCGCGTTCTCGTCGCGAGCCCTCGCCGCTCGAGCCTCGACGGCATCGCCGCGCGCCTTGCCAACGTCGGCCTCGCCGGCGCCGCCGTGCGGCCCGAGACGCTGCGCCGCGACCTGATCGCCGCGATCACCCGCAACGAGAAGGCCGAGCAGCCGAAGATCGCCGATGTCGACGACGCGCTCGTGCGGCTGCGGAAGGTGCTGCTCGACTACCGCGGGGCGCTCACGAGCAAGCATCCGGCGCTCGGTGTCAGCGTTCTCGACGCCCTCGAGGAGGTCGCGAACCTCGCGCTGCTGCCCACGCCGCCGTCGACCACCGCGCGCCTCGACTACGACTCGCTCGTCGCGATCGCGGGCAGCCGCAAGGAGGCGGCGCAGACGCTCATCAAGGCCGCCCGGCTGGGCGAGTTCAAGTACGGCCCGGGGGATTCCCCGTGGTACGGCGCCCAGTTCCGCACGCCGGCCGACGGCGAGGTCGCGCACGAGCTCGCCAAGAAGCTCAACGCGATCGAGCTGCCCCGCCTCATCGATCGCGCCACGAAGCTGATCGCGACGACGAAGCTGCGCCCGTTCGAGAACATCGCGGAGCTCGGCGTCTACCTGCGCCTGCTGGCCGACCTGCGCGAGACGCTCGACCGCTTCCTTCCCGCTGTCTTCGACCGCCCGCTGAACGAGCTCATCACGGCGGTCTCCGGCCGGCGCGACAACGGCATGAGCAATGGCGACCGCCGCAGGCTGCGCAAGCTCGCGCTCGAGTACGTGCGCCCCGGCGTGCACGTCTCCGACCTGCACGAGAGCCTGCTCAAGATCCAGCAGCAGCGCACCCTGTGGAACCGCTTCGCCGAGGCCGGTGCGCCGCCGGCCGTGCCGGTCGGCATCGCCGATGTGCAGGTGGCCTACCAGCGGGTGGCATCCGATCTCGCCAGCCTCGACGGCCCGCTCGCCCGCGCCGGCACGCCCGCCTCGCTGACCGTGCTGCCGCTCGCGCAGTTGAGCTACCAGATCGCCGGGCTCGCCGCCGAGAGCGAGGTGCTCGCCAACCTGCAGGAGCGCACCCAGCTCGTCGCGCAGCTGCGCGAGGTCAACCTCGACCCGCTGCTCGCCGACCTCTCCAGCCGGCACGTCGGCGAGGCGCAGATCACCGCAGAGCTCGAGCTCGCCTGGTGGCAGTCGGTGCTCGAGCACCTGCTCGGCAACGACAAGGCCCTGCTCGGCGGCAACACGAGCGTGCTCGACCGCCTCGAGGCGGATTTCCGGCTCGTCGACGAGGCGCACGCCGGTGCACAGGGCCGTGGCCTCGCCTGGCAGCTCGCCGAGACGTGGCGCATCGGCGTCGTCGACAATCCCGACGAAGCGAGCGCGCTGAAGCAGCTGCTGCGCGCCGACCGCGCGACGCCGGCCGCGCTGATCGCGAATGCGCCGCGCCTGGCGCGCGCTCTCGCGCCGGTCTGGCTGGTCTCGCCGTACGAGGTCGGCAAGCTGCCCGATTCGCTCGAGTTCGACGCGGTCTTCCTGGTGGACGCCGGCGCCTGCACCCTGCCCGAGAACATCGGCGCCATCCGCCGGGCCCGCCAGCTGGTCGCATTCGGCGACCCGGTGACGCAGACGCCTGCGCCGTTCGAGACGGCGGTACGGGCGGATGCCGCGGCGAGCCCGCTCGTGCCTCACGATGTCGACGCGCTGCACTCGAGCTCGACCCTCGCCCGACTCTCCGAACTGCTGCCCGTGTTCACCCTGACCCGTTCCTACCGGGCGGGCGGCGACGACCTCGCCGAGCTCGTGAACCGCCGCTTCTACGGCGGGAAGATCGAGACGCTGCCCTGGGCCGGCACCTACCTCGGGCACGGCTCGCTGAACCTGCACGTCGTGAAGGAGGGCTTCGGCCTTCCCGATCCGGAGACCGGCGCCGTGGAATCCGTCGACGCCGAGGTCGCCAAGGTCGTCGAGCTCGTGCTCGACCACGCGATCAACCGGCCGCGCGAGTCGCTCATGGTGATCACCGCGTCGAGTCGGCACGCCGTGCGCGTGAACCAGGCGGTCATCCGCGCGTCGCAGAGCCGGCAGGAGCTCGCCGATTTCGTGCTCGCCGACCGGGCCGAGCCATTCACCGTCGCGACCCTCGAGCAGGCCACCGCGCGCAGCAGCGACCGGGTCATCTTCTCGATCGGCTTCGGGCGCACCCCGCACGGCCGCCTGCTGTCGAACTTCGGGCCTCTGGCCGCCCCCGGTGGTGAGCGGCTGCTCGCGGTGGGGCTGACCCGCGCGCGGCGCTCGATGGACATCGTCTCCTGCTTCCGTCCCGACGACGTCGATGACACCCGTCTGCCGCACGGCGTGGTCGCGCTCTCGCACGTGCTCGGCGAGGCCGCCGACATGGACGCCTCACTGCCCGACGCCCCCGAGACGACCGAGCCGCTGCTGGTCGACCTGCGCGCCCGCCTCGAGCGCCGCGGGCTGTCGGTGCGCCTCGGCTACCGCGGCGCGCTGCCGCTCGTCGCGTCGTACGCGGGCAAGGCGGTCGTGGTCGAGACCGACCAGATCGTCGGGCACGGCTCGCTGCGCGAGTCGCTGCGCCTGCGCCCCGAGCTGCTGCGCCGCCTCGGCTGGCACTACCTGCGGGTGCACAGCTTCGAGCTGTTCGCGGACCCCGAGGCGATCGCGGCCCGGGTCGCGCGCCTCATCGGCGCGGCCCCGCCGCAGAACGCCGAGACGACCCCGCTCGACCTGCCCTGAGCGGGCAAGATGGTCGGGTGGCCGAGCAGCAGGACGATGAACGGATGCCGCGGCGGCGGCCGCATCGTCGGGTGACGACCCCGCCTGCTCCCGGCTCCGACCCGACGCCTGCGCTACCGCCGCGCGCCGACGAGCCAGAGGAGAGTTCGGAGCGCAGCACCTCGAACGACGAGCGGCTCAAACGCGACGTGCCGCCGCACTGGTAGACCGAGCACGTGAAGCGCTGAGCGCTACAGCTGCGGCGGTTGCTGGCTCTGCGAGCCCGCGGCGGCCTGCTGGGCCTTCAGCAGGTCGCGGATCTCGGCGAGCAGCTCGATGTCGGTCGGTGCGGGCGGCTCGTCCGGCGCACCCGCCTTCTTGCGGGCATCCAGCCGAGCCTTGAAGTGGTTCATCGGCAGCACCATCACGAAGTACACGACGGCGGCGACCGCGAGGAAGCTGATGATCGCGCCGATGACCGAGCCGAACAGGATCTCGGATTTCTGACCGCCGATGCCCGTGATCGGGACCCTCAGCGCATGATCCAGGCTCTTCGCGTTGAAGATCGCGCTGATCAGCGGGTTGATGATGCCGGTGACGATGGCGGTCACGACGGCCGTGAATGCGGCGCCGATCACGACCGCGACGGCAAGGTCGATGACATTGCCGCGCATGATGAAGTCTCTGAAGCCCTTGAGCACTTTGCCCCCTTCGCGAACAGCCTGCGCCCGACGACCTTCCTGGGCGTTCCCCTGCATATTAGGACCCCGAGGAGCTCGACCCGCCAGATGACGCGCTGCCCGAGCCCGACGAACCCGAGCCCGAACTCGACGAGCCAGACCCCGACGACGGCTTCGGCGCGCCGCCGGCCGAGCCGCTGCGCGAGTCGGTGCGGTAGAAGCCCGAGCCGTTGAAGGTGACGCCGGTCAGGCCGAACACCTTGCGCAGGGTGCCGCCGCAGTTGGGGCACGCGGTGAGGGCGCCGTCGTTGATCGACTGCACGATGTCGAAGGCGTGACCGCACTCGGTGCACTTGTAGGAGTAGGTGGGCATGGTTCCTCGCGTTCTCGAGCCGTGCCGCCTGCGATCACTCCGGCAGAGTCTGGCCCTCGGGTAGACCCAGGGCCTTCGCCCGCTTCGACAGCGGAACGATGCGGCTCGGGGTCACGACCCCGTCGACCGGCTCGTCGTGCCGTTCGCGGGGTACCTCGTCAACCAGTTCGTCGTCGAACAGCACGGCAAATACCGGGGGACATTTTCCCATGCTGCCGAGCATCTTGTCGAAATAGCCCTTGCCCCAGCCGAGTCGCATGCCGCTGCGGTCGACCGAGGCCGCCGGCACGAGGATCACGTCGACCTCGTCGATCGCCATCGGTCCGAGCAGCTCGCCGGCCGCCTCCGGCCAGCCGAGGTGGCTGACGACCTCGCTCTCGCCGTCGCCGGTGGTCCAGTCGAGCAGTCCGTCGACTCGGGAGATGGGCAGGAGGGTGCGGATGCCGGCATCCCTCGCCCAATTCAGGAACGGCCGGGTGTTCGGCTCGGTCGGCGCAGAGAGGTAGGCAGACAGCGACGTCGCCCGCAATCCGGAGACGAGGGCCTGGAGACGCTGCGTGAGCTGCTCGGTCTCGCGCTCGGTCGTGACGAAAGGCTTGTTGCGCCGCCGCTCGCGCAGCTCGGCACGCAGAGCGCGCTTCTGATTCGCGATCTCGTCGGCGGGCATGCCGACATCATAGGGAGTGCTGATCTGTAGTCTGAGGTGCATGGCGAAGTCTTCGATCACGAAAGCCGTTATTCCTGCCGCCGGTCTCGGGACGCGGTTCTTGCCCGCGACGAAGGCGATGCCCAAGGAGATGCTTCCTGTGGTCGACACTCCCGCCATCCAGTACGTGGTGCAGGAGGCGGTGGATTCCGGTTTGCACGACGTCCTTCTCGTGACCGGCCGCAACAAGAACGCGCTCGAGAACCACTTCGACCGCGCGGCCGAGCTCGAGGCGCAGCTCGAGAAGAAGGGCGACACCGACAAGCTCGCGAAGGTGAACTTCTCGACCGAGCTCGCCGATGTGCACTATGTGCGCCAGGGCGACCCGAAGGGTCTCGGCCACGCCGTGCTGCGTGCGCGGCCGCACGTCGGGAACGAGTCCTTCGCGGTGCTGCTCGGCGACGACATCATCGACCAGCGTGACACCCTGCTCACCAAGATGCTCGAGGTCGCCGAGAAGCGGCACACCACCGTCGTCGCCCTGCTTGAGGTCGACCCGAGCCAGATCCACCTCTACGGCGCAGCCGCCGTCGAGACCACCGACGACCCCGACGTCGTCAAGATCACGGGCATGGTCGAGAAGCCGAAGGCTGAGGACGCGCCGAGCAACTACGCCATCATCGGCCGCTACGTGCTGCGGCCCGAGATCTTCAACATCCTCGAGCACACGGCGCCCGGCAAGGGCGGCGAGATCCAGCTGACCGACGCGCTGCAGACGATCGCCGAGGGGCCCGAGTGGATGGGCGGCGTCTACGGCGTCGTGTTCCGCGGGCGCCGCTACGACACGGGCGACCGGCTCGACTACCTGAAGTCGATCGTGCGCATCGCCGCCGACCGCGAGGACCTCGGCCCCGACTTCCGCCACTGGCTCATCGAGTACGCCTCGACACTGCCCGAGCAGATCCCCGCCGGCGAAGAGATCGTGCCGCCGACCACCGGCACGATCCCCGTGATCCACAACGGCTAGGTGTGATGTCCGGGGAGGTTGTCCCGCCGTGCGGCGGTGAGTCGATGTGACAGGGGAAGGCCTCCGGTTGTGGAGTGGAGCTGTCTAGTTCACCGCTTCACCTACCGGAGGCCTTCGTGTCCCACGCT